>NZ_JABFVK010000069.1 GCF_013362815.1 Hamadaea sp.
GCGTCGGGCGTCTGCTTGCCCTGCTCCACACGGGTCAGGCCGTTCTGGATGGCGGTGTTGATGTCACCGGCCTTCGGCCCGAGGTACTGCGCCTTCATCGTCGTGATCGACTCGGAGAAGATCTTGCCGACGGGCGCGTTGTTGAAGAACGGGTTCTTGAAGTCGGTGATGACCGGGTCCTGGTACAGGGTGACCGTCGACGGGAAGTTGCCCGCCTTGCGGAACACCTTGGCCTGCTGCTCCGGGCTGGTCAGCCACTTCGCGAGCTCGTACGCCTCCTTCTGGTGCTTGCCCTGCTTCGGCAGGGTCAGGAAGGAGCCGCCCCAGTTGCCGCCGCCGCCGGGGATCTTCGCGATGTCCCACTTGCCGGCCGCATCCTTGGCCTGCTCCTGGATGTACGCCATCATCCAGGACGGGCAGGCGATGGTCGCGAACCGTCCCTTCTGGAATCCGGCGTTCCAGTCGGCCGACCAGGCGGCGATCTTCGCCGACAGACCCGCGTTGATCGCCTCGACCGTCTTGTCGAACGCAGCGCGCACCGACGGGTTGGACTCGACGATCACGTTGTCCTGGTTGTCATAGAGGCCCTGGTCGAACTGGCCGAGCACCGAGCGGTACATGACGGTCGGGCCGTCCATGAAGGCGGAGTTGGGCACCTTCGCCGCGGCGTACTTCTTGCCGGCGGAGATGTAGCCGTCCCAGTCCTTCCACAGCGCCGAGACCTGGTCCCGGTCGGTCGGCAGGCCCGCCTTGGCGAACAGGTCGGTCCGGTAGCACATGGCCAGACCGCCGACGTCGGTGCCGAGGCCGATCTGTGCGCCGTTCTTGCCGACCGAGGTCTGCCACTTCCAGTCCGGCCACTGCGACTTGATCTCGCTCGCGCCCAGGTCGTTGAGGTTCACGAACTTGTCGGGGGTGGCCTTGAACTGGCCGATCCAGCCCTCTTCGATCGCCTCGATGTCGGCCGCGCCCTGTCCGGTGGCCAGGTGGGCCGCGAGGTTCTTGTGGTGGTCTTCGGCCTTGGTGACCCGCTCGGTGATCTCGATGTCCGGGTGCGCCTTCATGTACTCGGCGTAGAGGTCCTTGTACCCGAACTCGCCGAACGTCGCGACGACGAGCTTGACCTTGCCGCCGCCGCCCGAGTTACCGCCGTCGTCGCCACATGCGGCGACTCCGGCGAGCAGTGCCACCGACATCGCCGCGGCACCGATTTTGTGCAGGTTGCGCATCAACTCCACCCCTTCACGGGCGCGTTCAAGAGGAACTCTGCAAGGGAGACCCGGAGAGCTGGAGGAGCGAGTGAGAGCGCTCTCCGGGCTTATTTCGTGATGCGATTTAAGGCCCGATCGCTCGCGGTGTCAAGCGTTGACTTCTTCGAAACACCGTGTTTACAGTTCCGCTCACAGAAGGCTCCATCGATGGATGTCGGGCAGGGCATCGTGATGGAAGCCGGGTGACGGGCCCGTGAGCTGCGGGTTCCCTGCGAGGTGCGTCGTGCCTGCTGCGCGGGACGGCGAAGGCCGTCACCGCCGATTCCCCCGCAGAAAGGCACATCCATGTCTCGACGTACTCCCCGGTTGGCTGCGCTCGCGGCGCTGGCCCTCGTCGCCGGGTTACTCGGACCGGTCCCGGCTCAAGCCGCCGGCGAGACCGTGAACGTCTGGCTCACCACGACCTCCGACTCCGGCGGCCGCACGGTGACCCGGGGACTCCAGCAGCAGACGCCGGTGGCGTTCGCGGCGAGCAGCCCATCCGGCAACCAGACCGTCACCGTCAACGAGAACGTGACCTACCAGCAGTTCGAGGGCGCGGGCGCGTCGTTCACCGACACCGCGGCGTACCTGCTCGACGGGGGCGTCCTCAGCACCGCGACGCGCGACGAAGTGATGCGCAAGCTGTTCTCCCCCACCGACGGCATCGGGGTCAGCTTCCTGCGCAATCCGATGGGCGCCTCCGACCTCGCCCGCTACAACTACTCGTACGACGACACGTGCTGCGACCTCAACGACTTCTCGATCAACCACGATCTGGCCGACGTCGTGCCGCTGACCAAGCAGGCGCGGCAGCTCAACCCCAACGGCGTCAAGCTGATGATGGTCCCGTGGAGCGCACCGGCCTGGATGAAGGACAACAACAACTTCATCGACCAGGGCTGGCTGATGTCGCAGTACTACTCGATGTACGCGCAGTACTTCGTCAAGACGCTGCAGGCGTACGAGTCGCAGGGCATCCATGTCGACTACATCTCGGTGCAGAACGAGCCGACCTGTTGCGGCGCGGGCACCACGTACGCCTCGATGAACTGGAACGGCAGCGGCCTGCAGTACTTCATGAAGACGAACCTGTGGCCGGCCCTGCGGGCCGCCGGGCTGACGACGAAGACGCTGGTGCTGGACTACAACTGGGGCAACTACAACGACCTGGGCTCGGTGCCGCTCGCCGACTCCGCCGTACGCGGTGACTCGCTGTTCGGCGGCATCGCCTGGCACGGTTACGGCGGCGACGTCAACCTCCAGACGACGGTCCACAACCAGTATCCGGGCGTCAACGCGTACATGACCGAGCACTCGGGCGGCACCTGGATCGCCAATCAGCAGACCGAGGACATGCTCAACCTCATCGACTACACCCGGAACTGGGACCGGTCCTGGGTGAAGTGGAGCCTGGCGGTCGACCAGAACCACGGGCCGCACTCGGGCGGTTGCGGTACCTGCACCGGCCTGATCACCGTCCACAACGGAGACTCCCGCAGCGGGCAGGTCGACTACACGATCGAGTACTACACGATGGGCCACCTGACGAAATTCGTACGCCCGGGAGCCGTCCGGATCGACTCGACCGCGAATTCCTCGGTGCCCAACGTCGCCTGGAAGAACCCGGACGGCAGCAAGGCTCTCATCGCGTACAACAACACCGGGAGCACGCAGTCGCTCAAGGTCAATTGGGGCGGCCAGTCGTTCACCTACAGTCTGCCCACCAAGACGTCGGCCACCTTCACCTGGTCCGGTACGCAGTCCGGCGGCGGTTCCCGCGTCGGTCAGATCACCGGATACGGCGGCAAGTGCGTGGACGTGGCGGCGGCCAACTCGGCGAACGGCACCCAGGTGCAGCTGTACGCCTGCAACGGCACGAGCGCTCAGCAATGGACTGTGGGGACCGACGGCACCATCCGGGCGTTGGGCAAGTGTCTGGACGTCTCCGGCGGCGGGACCGCGAACGGCACCAAGGTCCAGATCTGGGACTGCAACGGCTCCGGCGCTCAGCAATGGACCTACACCGCAGCGAACGACCTGGTGAACCCGCAGGCCAACAAGTGCCTCGACGCCACCGGGCCGAGTTCGGCCGACGGCACCCCGCTGCAGATCTGGACGTGTGGCGGCACCGCCAACCAGAAGTGGACGCTCCCCTGACCCTCGGGTTGGCGGATCGCGCCCAGATGATCTGACGTCCTTGGCGGAGATCAACGGAGAAAATGTGGGGTCATGGCACCGCGAATCTTCCGCTGATCATGGCCCACGGTCATGTGATCATGACCAAAGGGGCGGCGACACGCCGCAAACGGGGACCATAGGTTCATGATCAACACGAAAGGGCGCCCGCTTCAACGGTCCGAAGGCAGCGGCCGATGAAGCGGGCGCCACACGTGCGAGGTCTCAGGGCGAGGTGACACCGAGACATCTACACGCCTCTACTTTGAGACTTATTTCATATCATAAAATCGAGGCCTGAGGCATGCTGAGACGTTGCTCGAACGCAGAGGTAGGTTGCGACAGATGGTGGCGAGACGGGCGACGGTGCGAGACATGCGCCGGTCGAACAGGGCAGTCCTGCTCTCGAAGATCTACCTGGACGGTCCGCTGAGCCGGCACGAGCTGACCCAGCTCACCTCGCTGTCACCGGCGAGCGTGAGCACGCTGGTCGCCGAGTTCATCGAGGAAGGCCTGGTCGAAGAGGCCGGCTCGGTCGAGTCCGACGGCGGCCGCCCGCGGGTGCTGCTTCGGGTCGCGCCCAGCTTCGGCCACGTCATCGGGGTGGACGTCGGCGAGACCCGGGTGACCGTGGAGCTCTTCGACATGTCGATGGCGGCACTGGCCAAGGCCGACTACCCGATCGAGCCCAACCAACTCGAACCCAAGGTCACGGTCGCGCACATCCTCGAGGGGATCACCGCCGTCTGTGCACAGGCCGGGGTCGATCAGTCCACAGTGCTCGGAGTCGGCGTCGCCTTTCCCGGGGTCGTCGACTCCGGCGAGGAGGGCCTCGTCCACGCTCAGCATCTCGGGTGGGCGGACGGCGTACCAATTGGAACTATGCTGCGCGCGGGCACGCAGATTCCCGTCCACATCGACAACGGCGCGAAGACCTTGGGCCAGGCGGAGATGTGGTTCGGCGCGGGGCGCGGCACCCAACACGCGGTGATCGCGCTGGTCGGGTCGGGTGTCGGTGCGGCAGTCGTGGCCGACGGCGCGAGCTACCGCGGTTCGCGCAGCAGCGCGGGCGAGTGGGGCCACACGACGCTGGTCTACGGCGGGCGTCGGTGCCGGTGCGGCGCGCTCGGCTGCCTGGAGGCGTATGTCGGGGCCGAGGGCATTCTGGACCGCTATCGCGACGCGAACGGGCGGAGCGCGCCCGGAATCGACGAGGAGTCCGCGATCGGCGCGCTGATCGCCGCCGCCGATTCGTCACCGACCGCAAGCGAGGTGCTCAACCAGACCGTCGGTTACCTGGGCGCAGGCATCGCGACGTTGATCAATCTGTTCAACCCCGAGCGGATCGTGCTCGGCGGCTGGGCCGGCACCGCGCTCGGCGGCCGCTGGCTGCCCGAGATCCGCGCGGCGGCCGCGAAACACGCCCTCAAGCTGCCCTTCGCCCAGACCACCATCACCCTGTGCGAGCTCGGCCCGGACGCCGTCGCGCTCGGGGCCGCGACGCTTCCGGTCGCCCGTCTGCTCGCCGACGGCGGCTTGCGGCCCGCTGCGGCTGCTCAAGCAGCACTGGTACGCGGTCCCCGCGTTCGCATCCCACCGCGTTGATCATGAACCCAAGGTCCCCGTTTGCGGCGTGTCGCCGCCCCCAACGCCGTGATCAACACCGTCTCCCGGGTTGATCACGATGGATGGGGCGGCGACACGCCGACCGGAGCGATCAACGCTGAGCGGGGGTCACGGGAGGGTCCACTTCTGGTTGGCGCCGCCGCCACAGGTCCAGATCTGCAGCGGAGTGCCGTCCGCCGAGCTGACCCCGGTGGCGTCGAGGCACTTGTTGGACTGTGGATTCACCAGGTCGTGCCCGGACGTGTAGGTCCATTTCTGCGCCCCGGTTCCATTGCAGTCCCAAAGCTGGACCTTGGTCCCGTCGGCGGTTCCGCCGCCGGAGACGTCCAGGCATTTGCCCAACGCCCGGATGGTCCCGTCGGTGCCGACGGTCCACTGCTGAGCGTTCGTGCCGTTGCACGTCCACAGCTGGATCTTCGTACCATTGGCCGTTCCCGCCGAGGCGACATCGACGCACTTGCCGCCGTACCCGGTGATCGGGCCGACGTGGGTGCCGCCCGAGGTCCACGAGTACGCCCGGACATAGTCGATCGTCATGGTCTGCGGGAAGACCGTCGAGGCGTTCGGCGAACCGGGCCAGTTGCCGCCGACTGCGACGTTCATGATCAGGAAGAACGGGTGGTCGAAGACCCACGGATTGCCGTTGGTCTCGGCCGACGTGTGCCGGGAGTACTGAATGCCGTCGACGTACCAGGTCACGGCCCCGGGTTCCCAATCGACGGCGAAGGTGTGGAAGCCGTCGGCGAAGGACTGCCCGCCGGGCAACGTGTACGCACCACCGAGACCGCAGCAGCCGGAGTACCCCGGGCCGTGGATCGTTCCGTGCACTGTGGACGGTTCGAAGCCGACGTTCTCCATGATGTCGATCTCGCCGCTGTTGGGCCAGCCGACGCTGCCGATGTTGTCGCCGAGCATCCAGAACGCGGGCCACAGTCCCTGCCCACGCGGGATCTTCATGCGCGCCTCGAAGCGCCCGTACGCCTGGGTGAACTTGCCCTGCGTCTTCAGGCGGGCCGAGGTGTACTGACAACTGCCGTACCAGCAGCTGTAGCCGGACGGGTTGCCCGCCCGGGCGGTGATCACGAGGTTGCCGTTGCCGTCGAGCGCGGCGTTGCTCGTGCTGGTCGTGTAGTACTCCAGCTCGTTGTTGCCCCAGCCGGAGCCGCCGACGTCGTACGCCCATCGGGCGGAGCTGGGCGCAGTGCCGGCCGCGCCGGTGAATTCGTCGGACCAGGTGAGCCCGCCGATCGCGGCCGCGGCCGGCGGCGCTGCCGGTGCGGCCGCCAGTCCGGCGGCGAGGGTGAGTGCGGCGCTCAGGGCCAGAGCACCGCGAAGGAGGATTCGGGACATAGAAAGAACGCTATTCTTTACTAAATATTGTTGTCAATAAAAGTACCGAACAAAGCAGCGACCCCACTCTGGCTCCGATGATCAACCGGTACGCTGACCGAATGCTGATCTACGTGGGCGCGTACACCTCGACCGGGGGCGGCATCCGCTGCTATGAGCAGGACCCATCGACCGGCGTGCTCACGGAGGCACACCCTCCCACGACCGCCGTCGATCCTTCCTTCCTCGCCTGGGACGCCGCGAGGGCGAACCTGTACGCGGTCAGCGAGTCGACCGGTGGCGTCGAGGCGTTCGCCCGCTCGGATCACGGCCTGCTCACCTCGCTCGGCCAGCAGTGGACCGGTGGCACCGACCCCTGTCATCTGGTGGTCGACCCGACCGGGCGGTTCCTCGTCACGGCGAACTACGGCACCGGCTCGGTCAGCGTCCACCCGATCGAAGCCGACGGCTCCCTCGGTGAGCGGCGCGACCTCGTCGAGCACGGCGGCTCGGGGCCCGATGCCGAACGGCAGGAGGGCCCGCACGCGCACATGATCGCGTACCGGCCGTCGGGGGGTTCGTTCTACGTCACCGATCTCGGCACCGATCAGATCCACGAGTACGCACTCAGCCCGGACGGCGCGATCCTCCCCGTCCGCACGATCCCGGCCGAGGCTGGAAGCGGCCCCCGCCACGTCGCCATCCATCCCACGACAGGCATCGTCTACGTCTCGGCCGAGCTGGACTCCAGCGTGCTGATCTATCGGCCGCAAGGCGATGGGCTCACCCTGACCGGCAAGATCGCCGCCACTGCCGAGCTGCCCGCCGAACGCAACTACCCGAGTCACATCGAATGCTCGGCGGACGGCCGGTTCGTCTACGTCGGCAATCGAGGCGCGGACTGCGTCACCGTCTTCGAGGTCACCCCGGACGGGCTCACCCCCGTCATCGACGTGCCTGCCGGCGGCCGTTGGCCTCGGCACTTCGCCGTCATCGGCGACTTCTTCTACGTCGCCAACCAGTACTCCGGCACCGTCACGGCGGGGCGCATCGACCCGGCTACCGGCGTACCGGACGACCTGGTCGTCGTGGCCGAGGTGGCGGAGGCTTCCTGCGTCCTCGCCGGCTAGTTTTCTGGGACCAGATCACGGATATCCATGCTACGAAGCTCCATGATCACATGGATATCCGTGATCTGGTGGTAATTACAGGAGTGCAACCGAGCGAGCGGCGACGACGGACCGAATGAGGTCCAGCGCCTCCCCCACCGGCTGAGGATCGAGCGACCGCCCGTCCCGCAGACGCAGCGCGACCGCACCCGCTGCCGCCTCCCGTGCCCCGATGACGGCGGCATACGGGATCTTCCGTTGGGCGGCTTCGCGTACGCGCAACGACAATGAGCCTTCCTCCAGCACCTCCACTCGGAGTCCGGCGATCGAAGCCTGCGAGTGCAGAGCCCAGGCGGCGTCGCGCTGGTCCGCTCCGATCGGTACGACGGCCAGCTGCACCGGGGCGTACCAGGCGGGAAAAGCGCCCTGATGCACCTCGATGAGGTGGGCGAACAGCCGCTCCAGGCTGCCGATGATGCTGCGGTGCACCATGACCGGCCGCTGCTTCACGCCTTCGCTGTCCACATAGGCCAGATCGAATCGCTCGGGCTGCGCGAAGTCCACCTGAATGGTCGCCAGCGACAACTCCCGGCCCTGCACGTCGCGGATCTGCAGGTCGATCTTCGGGCCGTAGAACGCCGCTTCCCCCGGTGCCTCGAAGAACGAGACGCCCTCCGCGATCAGCGCGTCGCGCAGCATCCCCTCCGCCTCGTCCCACACCGAGGGCTCGCCGAGGAACTTCTCACCCCGCAGGGACAGCCGATAGGAGTCCACGGCGAAGCCCAGTGCGGCGTGCGCCCGCTTGATCAAGGCGAGCATCGCGGCGACCTCCGCGCCCACCTGATCCACGCGGCAGAACACGTGCGCGTCGTTGAGCGAGATCGCGCGTACCCGGGACAGACCCGACAGGACGCCGGACCGTTCGGCTCGGTACTGCCCGCCCAACTCCGCGATGCGCAGCGGCAGCTCCCGATAGGACCGGCCGCGCGCGCCGAACACCATCGCATGGTGCGGGCACATGCTCGGCCTCAAGACGAGCGCCTCCTCCTCGGGCGAAGAGGCCATCGGCGGGAACATGTCGTCGGCGAACTTCGCGACATGCCCCGAGCGCACGTACATCTCGTGCTTGGCCATCGGCGGCGAGTAGACGTGCTGGTATCCGGCGAGGCGTTCCTCCTCGCGGATGTACTCCTCGACCGCGTGACGCGCGGCCGCGCCGGCCGGCAGCCAGATCGGCAGGCCCGCGCCCACCAGCGGGTCCGAGTGAAACAGCTCCAGCTCACGGCCCAGCTTGCGGTGATCGTTCATCGCTCTTCCTCCCTAGGGGTATGCCCAAGGCCGGTCCGAAGAGCGCGAAACGGCTCCGGGACTAGCCCGGAGCCGTTCGGTTGACTGAAATGTCAGCAGGTCAACAGAAGGTCGCCGGGAAACCCGGCGTCGTCGTGCTCTGCTGCTGCTGATGCATGGATCAACCGTACCTCACACGCCGTAGTAACCGCGAGCACCCGGATGCAACAGCACCGGATCGGTTTTCGCGGCGACCCCGCGATCGATGTTCTTCCCCTCGGGATGCACCGCGGCGAGCTCGTCCTGGTGCTCGAAGAGCAGCCTAGTCAGCTCGTACGCCACCTCGACCGGCATCGACGGGGATACCACCAACAGCGCAGGGACCGCCACGGTCGGCACGTCCGCCGCCAACCCGTACGCACTCTGCGGGATGCTCGCCGCGGTGTAGACCCCCGGGTACGCCTTCTCCAGCGCGGGGAGCACGGCGTCGGCCCGCAGGAAGGCGACCTGGCCGGGCAGCTTGGCGAACAGGGCGGTGATGCCGACCACCGGCAGACCGGCGGTGTAGAAGAACGCGTCGAGCTGCCGGGCGGCGAAGGCGCTGGTCATCTGACTGAGCGAGGCGGTGACCCGCCGCACGTCCTTGTCGGGGTCGAGACCCGCCGCCGTCAGCACCCGCAAAGCCATGATCTCGGTGCCCGAACCAGCCGGGCCGGTCGCCACCCGCTTGCCCTCGAGATCGGCGAGCGACCGGATCCCGGCGTCCGAACGCACCACGACATGCGTGTACGCCGTGAACAGCCGGGCCAGCGCGCGTACCTCCACCGGCGAACCGGCGAAGGAGCCCTTGCCCGCCACGGCGTCCCCGGCGACGTCGGCGAACGTGAAGCCCACGTCGATGTCGCCGCGGACCAGCCGTTGCAGGTTCTCCGAGGCGCCGTTGGTCGGCATGGCGACCGCCTCGAACCCGGTCAGGTGCCGGTTCACGACGTCGGCGTACCCGCTACCGAGCTGGTTGAAGACGCCGTTGGTCGGGCCGGTGCCCACGGTGAGCCGGCCGTGCTTCCAGAGCTGGAGCCGGGCGTCCAGTTGCGGCTGCGCACAGCCGGTCGCCGCGACCAGCGTCCCGACCAGGAGCGAGAGGAAGGCGGCGGCCGCCCGGCGTGCCCTCACAACTGGCCCGGCACCCGGGCGCCCGGCTCGAGCGCCACCGCGACTCGCTGCGCCAGCAGGGCGGTCTCGTAACCGGTCTGGCCGAGGTCGCAGCCGGGTGCGGCGAGCACGGCGAGGTGCGCCCGGTCCCCGACCGCCATGATCAGCAGTACGCCGCCGTCCATGTCCACGACCGTCTGGCGTACGCGGCCGGTGGTGAGCACGGTGGACGCGCCCATCGTGAGGCTGACCAGGCCGCTGGTGATGGCGGCGAGGCGGTCGGCCTCGTCGAGCGGCAGGCCCTCGGTGGCGGCGAGGGCGAGGCCGTCGACCGAGACCGCGAGGGCGTAAACGATGTCGGGCACGCGCCGCGCGAAGGCGGTCAGCAGCCAGTCGAGGCTGGCCGGGTCGGTGCCGGTGGTCATATCGAGGGACATGCTGTTCTCTTTCTTGACGGGTGTGCTCCAACCGGCGGCTCACACCACCGGCTCACACCGGCGCTCACACCGGTGGTGGGGCGTGCCGCTGGGCGGCGGCGAGGCCGGAGGCCAGGCTGGACAGGCGAGCCCGGGCCAGGTCGGGGTCGATCACGCCGGTCGCCGCCGCCGCGACGACCGTGGCGCGTCCCCGGACGATTCCGGCGGAACCATTGAGGCTCGGAGCCGGCGAACTAGGCGTGTCAGACGTATTGGGTGGGCCGGAATCGGGCCGTATGCGCGGCATCACGGCGTGGGCGGGCAACAGCATCCGGTTGGGCAGCTGGACGAGGGCCACCGTGCCGGCGGACGGAGCGCTGCGCAGCTCGACCTGTACGCGCAGCCGCTGCGCGAGGCGGGCGACGACGAGCAGCCCCATCCGGCTGACGAGCTCACCGGTCAGCACGACCGGGCGGCGCAGCTGCTCGTTCAGCTCGGCGAGCTGTTCCGGGCCGATGCCGATGCCGTGGTCGTAGACGGTGATGGTCAGCTCGTCGACAGTCCTATGTGTAGAGACCTGCACCTTGCTACCGGGCGGCGAGAAGACCACGGCGTTCTCGAGCAGCTCGGCCAGGAGGTGCACGAGGTCGCCGACCGCGGTCGCGTCGATCCAGATTTCGGCGATCGAGCTCGTGTCGATCCGGGAGTACTGCTCGATCTCCGCAGCAGCGGCCATCACGACGTCGGCCAGCGACTCGGGTTCCACGAACGCCCGGCCGGGTTCGGCTCCGGCCAGCACCAGCAGATTCTCTTCGTTGCGGCGCATCCGGGCGGCGAGATGGTCGAGCTGGAAGAGGCGGCCGAGCGTATCGGGATCGGTCTCCGCCTTCTCGAATTCGTCGAGCAACTGCAACTGCCGCTGAACGAGGGTCTGACCGCGCCGGGATAGCGCCACGAAGATCCGGGCCACGTCCATCCGCAACAGCGCCTGGTCGGCGGCGAGTCGCAGCGCCTGCCGGTGCAACCCCGACAACGCCGTGCTCAGCTCGCCGATCTCGTCCGAACCGGGAGCCAGCCACGCGGTGACGCGTTCCTGCGAGGCGTGTTCGACGTCGCGGACGGTTTGCGGGCTCGGCGCGAGGCTGACCTCGGCGATCGCCTCCGGCAGTTCGGTGCTGGTGACCTGGTGGGCGCCCGCACGCAGTTTCCGCAACCGGCGGCTGGTCTGGACGGCCAGGGCGACCGCGGCTCCCAGGCTCATCGCGACCAGACCGGCCGTGACACCGGTGATCGTGGTCGCCTCGTTGCGCGAGTCGGCCTCCAGCACGGCCGCGTCCTGCTCCAGCATCGAGATGACGTCGAGCTGGAAGAGGTAGACCTTCCGCATCGCGTTGGTCTGCGCGATGTACCAGGTGTCCGGGTCGACCTTCAGCGCTTCCGGCTGGCTCTCGTACCGCAGCGCGCCCTCGACCAGGCGGGCGGCCTGTTCCACATCCGGGCCCTGCACGGTGGTGGCGTACCGCTCGCGGGTGGTGGTCGAGGCGACGCTGCTCAGCTGGGCGATCCGGTCGGACTCCGAGCCGCGCAACTCCGCGAGTTCGGCCAGCTCGCCCGGCTGGAACCGGCCCCGGCCGAACACCTCACGCAGAAGACTGCGCTCCTCGGCGGCCCGATGCTCGGCCGCGCTCAGGGTGGCCACGATCCGGGCGTTCTCGGCCAGCGCCGGGGCCATCGGCTCGGCTGAAATTGTTTCCGCCACGGTGACCAGGGCGTGCGTGAGGTCGTCGTAGGCCGCCTCCGGCGTACCGTCGTCGGGGGAGCCGGAGTGGCTGGAGTCGAACAACGCCTGGTCATCGTCTTCGTTCTCGGGATGCATCGCGGCGTCCCGGACCAGCGGCAGCTTCGCGAGTTCACCGCGAGCCGCGGCGACGGCGGCGGCCATGTCCGGCGCGAGCTTCGCCACCGCCGCAGCCGCCTGGTCGTAGTTCTCGACCGCCGCGTCGGTACGCGCCTGCTGCGCCGTCAGCAGTTGCTGCCCGGTCTTTCCGCCGCGCAGCAACAGATCCGCGGTCTCGGCGATCTCCTGCTCGACCTGGTGGTTGAGCTTCACCGTCGCGGTCAGCCCCCAGGCCAGCGTCCGGGCCCGTTCGCCCTCCTGCGCCGTGGTCAGCGCCGATCCACTCTGGAGGACGCCCAGCACCGTCATGCCGATCGTGGCCACGCCGATGGGCAGCAGGAGGCGAATGCGGATCGACCGCAACGGGCTGCGGCGGCCGTGCTGGGCCGGCTCCCGCTCGAGCCGGGTGACGCCGCTGGTTGTACGCATTTCAGATGACGACCTCCCCCGGAGTGACCTCTTGAGACTCCGCTCACGCCGGGGGCTGCCGCATCCTCCGAAGGGTTTGCCGTTATGTCACATGGCATTCAAAAACTTGACACATCACGCCATTGAGACCCGTCAAACCGGAAATATCACGCGTCCAACCGAAGCGTCGCGCCCGGCCGGATCACGGCGAGTCCGAACTGAACGCCGCGTCGAAGGCCGCCGACGGCGCGTCGAACGCGAGCCGCCGGACGAAGCCGACCGCCTCGGCCGCCCCGACGAGCCGGTCCATTCCGGCGTCCTCCCACTCGACCGAGATGGGGCCGGCGTACCCGATCGTGTTGAGCGCCCGGAAGCAGTCCTCCCACGGCACGTCGCCGTGGCCGGTCGACACGAAGTCCCAGCCGCGCCGCAGATCCGCCCAGCCCAGATGGGACGACAACCGCCCGCGCCGGCCGTCGCCGACGCGTACCTTGGTGTCCTTGCAGTCCACGTGGTAGATGCGGTCGGCGAAGTCGAGGATGAAGTTCACCGGGTCGATGTCCTGCCACACCATGTGGGACGGATCCCAGTTCAGCCCGAAGGCCGGCCGGTGGCCGATCGCTTCCAGGGTCCGCTTCGTGGTCCAGTAGTCGTAGGCGATCTCGCTCGGATGCACCTCGTGCGCGAACCGTACGCCCACCTCGTCGAAGACGTCGAGGATCGGGTTCCACCGCTCGGCGAAGTCGGCGTACCCGTTGTCGATCATCGACGGCGGGACGGGAGGGAACATCGCGACCGTATGCCAGATGGCCGAGCCGGTGAATCCCACCACTGTGGACACGCCGAGCTTGGCCGCGGCCCGAGCGGTGTCCTTCATCTCCTCGGCCGCCCGGCGGCGTACGCCCTCCGCTTCGCCGTCGCCCCAGATGCGGGCGGGCAGGATCGCCTTGTGCCGTTCGTCGATCGGGTGGTCGCAGACCGCCTGGCCGACGAGGTGATTCGAGATCGTCCAGACGTTGAGGTTGTACTTGGCCAGCGTCTCGCGTTTGCGGGCGACGTACGAGTCGTCGGCCAGCGCCTTGTCGACCTCGAAATGGTCGCCCCAGCAGGCGATCTCCAACCCGTCGTAGCCCCATTCCGAGGCCAGCCGGCAGACCTCCTCGAACGGAAGGTCGGCCCACTGACCGGTGAAAAGTGTGATCGGCCTGGTCATCTCGATTCCCTCTCGTTGTCTCGGTGGTGCCGGGGTGCCCGTCGGCGTCGGCCACCCCGGCTCATCAACTCGCCGTCCGCACCGCCACGGCGGACGCCGAGCCGTCTCTCACGGCAGGTTCCACCGCTGGGCGGCCCCACCGCTACAGGTCCAGATCTGGGCCTGCGTGCCGTCGGCGGTCGCGCCACCCGCCGCGTCCAGGCATTTGCCCGACTGCGGGTTGCGCAGGCTGCCGTCGGTCTGGGGACTCCAGTTCTGCGCGCCGGTCCCGTTGCACGTCCACAGCTGCGCCTTGGTCCCGTCGGCGGTGCCGCCGCCCGAGACGTCCAGGCACTTGCCCAGCGCCCGCCAGGTCTGCCCCACCGGCGACCACAGCTGCGCGCCGGAACCGTTGCAGGTCCAGAGCTGGATCTTCGTGCCGTCCGCGGTGCCCGCGCCGTTCACGTCCAGGCATTTGCCACCCGGCCCGATGATCGCACCGCTGCCGAGTGCGCGAGCCAGCGTGAAGTCGTCCACATCGAACAGCCCGCTGCCGCTGCCGGTGAAGGTCAGATACAAGATCTGCACTCCATTGGGTACGCCGGAAAGCTGCGTGCTGACCTCGGCGAAGGTCGTCCACCCACCCGTGTTCGGGACGGCCACCGAGCCGAGCACCGTTCCGGTGGCCGAACCGGCGCGGATCTGAATCGTGCCGCCGGGACCCCCGGAGACCACCCGCGCCTTGAACCTGGTCACCCCGGTGAGGTCGAGTCCGGCGTACGCCGCCCAGTCGCCCGGGTCGACGTAGCCGAGCGTCTGCCCGTTGTGCGCTCCGCTCTTCGTGTACGCCGAGACTCCCGACGCGCTGCTGAACGCCTCGGCCTGAACCGTGCGGTCCACCCCGGCCGGTTTGATCCGGACGTTGCGGAAGGAGACGTCGTCGCCGGTGCCGTGGTTCTGCAACCCGATGTACCCGGCCAGCGACCGAGCCGGGTCGGTGTTGGTGAAGTCGTTGACCTTCACCCCGTTGAGGAACACCTGCAGCCGCTCACCGGCGACCGTGATCTCGAAGGTGTTCCAGCTCCCCGGCGGGTTCAGTGCGGCGTCCCGGGCGGCCACGTCGGCCGACTGGAATCCGTAGACCGCCCCGGTCGTGCGATCGGCGCTGTCGGTCGCGTCGATCTGGATCTCGTAGCCGTTGTTCACCGCCGACCAGGGGTCCGCCGACGCCGGGAAGCCGATGAACACCCCGGAGTTGCCGTCGCCGGCGAGCCGCCAGTCGAGCTTGAGCGAGTAGTCGGTGAACTGCTGCGCGGAGTACCAGAACAGGCCCATGCCGTCGTAGGAGCTCAGCGTCGCGTCGGAGTTCGTGAAGCCGCCCGGCCCGGCCTGCGACCAGCCGGTCGTGGAGCCGTTGTAGAGCGTGGTGTATCCGGTCTCCGGACGGCAGTCGGCGTTGACCCGGCGGGCGGCGTACCGGATGCCACCGAGCAGGAGCGCCCGGAACCCGGCCTCGGAGTACGCGGCCTGCGTATGCCCGCTGCCGGTGTAGAACGATCGTCCACTCCCGACGGTCTTGCACCAGGTGTGGGGATGGTCGCCGCCCATGCTCCCGCCGGTGTAGCTGGACTCGTCCAGGCTGGCCAGGACGTGCGCGGTCGAACGCGGGTTGGTCTGGTAGTTGTACCACTCGTCGGTGCGGACCCAGGTAGGGCTGAGCCCGGCGGTGGCCGCGTGGGCGCGATCCTCGACCTTGATCGTGGCCTGCTGGATCGCGGGGTGCGAGGCGAACCACGCGCCCACCAACTCGCCGTAGAACGGCCAGCCGTACTCGGTGTCTGCTGCGGCGTGCACGCCGACATACCCGCCCCCGCCCCGGATGTACGCCTCGAACGCCGTCTGCTGCGCGTCGTCGAGCACGTCGCCGGTCGTGTTGAGGAAGACCACTGCCTCGTACTGGGCCAGATTGCTCGCGGTGAATGCGGCGGCGTCCTCCGTCGCGGTCACGGTGAAGTTGTTCGCCGCACCCAGGTCGCGGATGGTCTGGATGCCGACCGCGATGGAGTCGTGCCGGAAGCCCGCCGTCTTGCTGAACACCAGCACGTCGTACGCCGTGTCAGCGGCACAGGCAGCGGTTTCGGCTCCGGCGACCATGGTCGACGCGAGCGCGACCGACCAGAGAACGTTCCTCAGGATTCTCATGGCAGCGTCCACTTCTGGTTGGCGCCGGCCCCGCAGTCGTAGATGGTCAACTGCGTGGCGTCGGCGGTCGAGCTTCCGGGGACGTCGAGGCACCGCCCCGACTGCGGGTTGCGCAGCGTTCCGTCGGCCTGAGCGACCCAGTTCTGTGCGCCGGTGCCGTTACAGGTCCACAGCTGCACCGCCGTGCCGTTGGCGGTGTTGCCACCGGACACGTCCAGGCACTTACCCAGCGATCGCCAGGTCTGACCGACCGGGGACCACCGTTGAGCGTTGGTCCCGTTGCAGGTGTAGAGCTGGACGTGGGTGCCGTCGGCGGTGTTCGCCCCGGCGACATCCATACACTTGCCCGCCAGCCCGACGACCGCGCCGGCTGCGCCACTGCCGAGCCGGTTGAGCGTGAAGTTGTCGACGTCGAAGAGCGCACCGCTACCCCCGGTGAAGACCAGGTACAACGGGCCGGTGGCCGACGCGGTGAGGGTCGTCGACACCGTCTGGAAGGTCTCCCAGCCGCCGGTGACGGGTACTGCAACCGAGCCCAGCTGCGTACCGGTCGGGGAGCCGGAGCGGATCTGGATCGTGCCGCCGGCCCCGTTCGACGAGATCCGAGCCGAGAAGCCCACTGCGCCGGCCGTGCTGATCCCGGCGTACGCCGCCCAGTCCCCGTTCTCGATGTAGCCGAGCGTCTTACCCCCGGTCGCCGGCGTATGCGTGGCGATCCCGACGCCCGACTGCGACGTGTAACTCTCACCTTCGGCCGCCGCCGCGTTGTTCGTCACGAACGTGAACGAGTCGAGGTCGAACAGCGCTCCGGTGCCACCGGCGAAGACCAGGTAGAGCCGTTGCGTACCGGACGGTGGGGTGGTGATCGCACCGCTGACCGTGGTGAACGAGTCCCAGGCCCCGGTCACCGGTACGCTCGCCTGCCCGATCAGTTGTCCCGTCGGGGAGCCGACCCGCAGTTGCAGGGTGCCGCCGACCCCCGCCGACGAGGTACGCGCGACGAACGACGAGGCGTTGCCAACGGCGTACGGGTCGAACGCGATCCAGTCTCCGTTGTTGATGTCACCGACGGTCTTGCCCCCTTCGGCGGCCGTCTTGCTGAACTGGTTGATCCCCGAGGCGGTCGTGTAGTGCTCGGCCTGCCGATGCCTCGGCTGCGCGATGTTCTGTGCGTGCGTGGTCAGGGCGGGCTGGCCGTTCGCGCCGTTGTCGGTGTACTCCGCGTCGAAGACCCCGAAGATGTTCGCGGCGTCGTCGTGCTCCCCGTCCACCGGTACGCTGATCGACCCGGAACAGCCGAGCTGCGACGTGATGGCGTGGCCGTGGTTGTCGTGGCCGAGCACGTAGGTCAGTTTCACCCGGCCGCAGTCGATCGCGCCGTCCTCCGGATCGCTGACCGTGACCTGATAGGGCACCGTGTCACCGAAGGAGAAGAGCGCGCCGTCGGCCGGCAGCAGCACGCGTACGCTCGGCGCAGTGTTGCCGACCGTGACGATGACACTGGAGGTCCCCGTGTTACCGGCCGGGTCGCGTACCGTCAATGTCGCACTGAATTGGCCGTTGCTCGAGTAGGTCTTGCTGGGGTTGGCCGCGGTCGACGTGGTTCCGTCGCCGAAGGCCCAGCTGTAGGTGAGCGCTCCGCCTTCCGGATCGGCCGACCCGGCGGCGGAGAACGCGACCGTGAGGGGCGCGAGCCCGGAGGTCTTGTCGGCCGAGGCCTTGGCGATCGGAGCCCGGTCGGCTCCGGCGATGTACTCGATCCGGTAGAGCGCCGAGTTGGCGTCGCCGTTGAAGTAACCGGTCCCGTAGTCCAGGACGTAGAGCGCGCCGTTCGGGCCGAAGGCCAGGTCCATCACCTGTTTGCCGGTCCATGGGAAGTCGGCGATCGCGCCGGGCGAGCCGTCGGTGTTGACGTCGATCGCCTTGATCCAGCCGCGGCCGAACTCGCCGGCGAAGAAGTGGCCGTCCAGCTCGGCGGGGAACTTGACCGCCGACGTCGAGGCCGCGTTGTACCGGTAGACCGGCCCGCCCATCGGCGACTCCGAACCGGTGCCGAACTCCGGTGGCGAACCGGCGTCGCCGCCGTAGCGGATCCAGGCCGGGCGGGCGGCGGGCAGCGTCGTGAGCCCGGTGTTGCGGAAGGAGTTGTTCGTCGGCCCGGTGGAGCACGCGTACTTCGGTCCCGTGGTGTCGGTGGCGAAATTCCACTCGTTGTAGGTCTCGGTCGTCGTGTTCGTGCCGGTGCAGTACGGCCAGCCGTAGTTGCCGGGCGACGTGATCCGGTTGAACTCCACTTGCCCGGCCGGGCCCCGGTTGGGATCGGTGCTCCCCGCGTCGGGGCCGTACTCGCCGAGGTAGACGGTGCCGGTCGCCTTGTCGACGCTCATCCGGAACGGGTTGCGGAAGCCCATCGCGTAGATCTCCGGGCGGGTCTTCGCCGTACCGGGGGCGAACAGGTTGCCGGTGGGGACCGTGTAAGTGCCGTCGTCGGCCACCTTGATCCGCAACAACTTGCCGCGAAGGTCATTGGTGTTCGCCGCCGTACGCTGCGCGTCGTACGCCGGATTCCGGTCGGTGCGCTCGTCGATCGGGGCGTACCCGGCGGAGGAGAACGGGTTGCTGTCGTCGCCGGTGGTCAGATAGAGGTTCCCGGTCGCGTCGAAGTCGATGTCGCCGCCGACGTGGCAGCAGATGCCCCGCTCGGCGGGGATCGACAGGACGACCTTCTCGCTGGCCAGGTTGAGCGTCCAGTCCGCGTTCAGGGTGAACCGGGACAGCCGGTTGACGCCCTGCCAGGCGGAGAAGTCGGTGCCGGTCGCCGGAGCGTCGCCCGCCGGAGTGGACAGCGGTGGTGCGTAATAGAGGAAGATCGCCCGGTTCGCCGCGAAGTTCGGGTCGACGCCGACGCCTTGCAGCCCTTCCTCGTCGTGGGAGTAGACGGGCAGCGTGCCGATCACGGTGGTCGTTCCGGCCGCGTCGGTCCGGCGCAGCTTGCCGTCGCGCGCCGTATGCAGAACCGACGTGTCGGGCAGCACCGCGAGCGACATCGGCTCGCCCATCTCGGCTACGCCGCGGGCCATCTCGACCTGCTGATAGTCGGCGGCATTGATAACGGTATGCGCCGCGGCGGGACTGGCGGCCAACGGCACGAGGAGGAGTCCAGCGGCGAGCACTAACGTCGCGGGGAGAGTGGAGCGGTTCATGTGGGTGCCTTCCTGACTCGGGGGAAGCCAGGCGCGCGCCGCCGCGCCGTTTACGGGGGTAGGGCCTGCGAGCGGCTGGACGCTCGCCGCTCGCAGGCGGGTCGGCAGCGCTGGATCAGCGATCCGGGTCGAATCTTGGGGCAAGATTCGACCGAGAACCCTGATCCAGCGCTCGTGCCGGGCCGCCGAAGCGACCCGGCGAGTTACAGCGGAGCCGCCGAAGCGGCCAGGGCGGAGTCGACCTTGGTCCAGGCGGAGTCGTTGGCGGCCGAGCGCAGGACCGCGTCGAGCACCTGTTGCACCTGCAGGGCGTCCTCGAAGGACGGTGCCGGGTCGGTGCCGTCGGCGATGGCCTGCACGAAGTCGCGCATCTGATGGGTGAAGGAGTGCTCGTAGCCGATGATGTGCCCAGGCGGCCACCAGGCGGCCAGGTAGGGATGCTCGGGCTCGGTCACGAGGATCCGGCTGAATCCCTGTTCCGGCCCGGGCCGAGTGGCGTCGTAGAACTCCAGCTCGTTGAGCCGTTCCAGGTCGAACGCGAGCGAGCCGAGGGCGCCGTTGACCTCGACCCGCAGCGCGTTCTTCCGGCCGGTGGCGAAGCGGGTGGCCTCATACGTGGCGACTGCTCCCCCGTCGAGCCGGGCGGTGAACAACGCCGCGTCGTCCACCGTCACCCGGCCCAGCTCCGGCCCGTTGCCGGAGGCCGCGAGTCCACTAGAGACGGACGGCATCGGCCGCTCCCGGACGAACGTCTCGGTTAGCGCGCTGACCCCGGTGACGAGCTGTCCGGTGACGTACTGGGTCAGATCGACGATGTGCGCGCCGATGTCGCCCAGCGCGCCGGAGCCGGCCCGGTCCCGTTGCAACCGCCAGACCAGCGGGAACTGCGGATCGACGATCCAGTCCTGCAGGTACGCCGCCCGCACGTGCCGGATCGCGCCGAGCCGGCCTTGCGCGATCAGCTGCCGCATGAGGGCGACGGCGGGCACCCGGCGGTAATTGAACCCGCACAGGGTGCGTACGCCGGACCCGCGCGCGAAGGCCGCGGCGGTGGCCATGGCGGTGGCCTCCTCGACCGTGTTGGCCAGCGGCTTCTCGCACAGGACGTGCTTACCGGCGGCCAGCGCGGCGAGGGTGATCTCGGCGTGGCTGTCCCCCGGCGTACAGACGTCGATCACGTCGATGTCGTCCCGGGCGACCAGCTCCCGCCAGTCCGTCATCGCGGACTGCCAGCCGAGGCGGTCGGCGGCGGCGGCGACGTTGGCCGCGTCCCGGCCGCAGATCGCCGACATCCGCACTCGCAGGGGCAGCTCGAAGGCCCGATTCACGGTACGCCACGCCTGTGAGTGCGCTGCGCCCATGAACGCGTACCCGACCATGCCGACCCGCAGTTCCCCGCTGTCTGTCGTGGACACTGAGCAAACCTCCCGCCGAAAGCGATGAACGTCAGAACCCGAGCTTCAGGTACGTGCTCGCGTTCTCCTTCGTGATCGTCTCGGAGGAGAGGATGATCTCCTTCGGAACCTGCAGTTCGACGAGATCCGCCATCCCCCGTCCCTGGGCGATCAGCCGGGCCAGCGAGATCGCCGACGACGCCATCGAGGGGCTGTAGGTGACCGTCGCCTTGAGCACGGACTTGTCGGCCGCGATGTCCTCGATCGCCTTCTTCGACCCGGCGCCGCCGACCATGAGGAACTCGCTCCGACTAGCCGCGGTGATCGCGGCGAGGACGCCGATGCCCTGGTCGTCGTCGTGGTTCCACAGCGCGTCCAGCTTCGGCAGCGCCTGCAGGAGGTTCTGGGCCTCCTTCTGGCCGCTGTCGGCGGTGAACCGGGCGGCTCGCCGGTTGGCCACCTTGAAGCCGTAGGTCTTCAACGCGTCGGCGAAACCCTTGCTGCGTTCCTGGGTCAGCTCCAGCTCGTCCATGCCGGCGATCTCGCCGATCACCGGGCTCGCGATGTTCTTCGCCTTCATCGCCTTGCCGATGTAGTGCCCGGCGGCCACGCCCATGCCGTAGTTGTCGCCCTTGATCTGCAGCCGGTACGCCAGCGCGTCGGGGAACGCCCGGTCCAGGTTGACCACCGGGATGCCGGCCTCCATCGCCTTGAGCCCGAACGCGTTCAGCTCCTTGCCGTCGTGCGGCAGCAGGACGATGACGTCGGGCTTCTCCGCGATCAGGGTGTCGAGCGCGGCCCGCTGGGCGGCCGCGTCCTTGCCCGCCTCGACCTGCTTGAAGGTCACGTCCGAGTACGCCGAAGCCTGCGCCTTGGCGTTGCTCGTGATGGCGGCGATCCAGCCGTGGTCGGCGGCCGGAGCGGAGAACCCGATGGTGACCGCCTTACCGGCGGCGGTGTTGGCGTTGCTCGCGTCGGCGCCCTTGGTCTGCGCCGTGGTGGGGTTGTTCGACTCGTTGCTCGTGCACGCGGCGAGGACCGCGCCCGCGCCGAGGGCCGCGCCGCCGAACAGCAGGCTGCGGCGGGACGGGTGGTTCATGCGCATGACAACCTCCGGATTGGACGGAAAAAGGGTGCGAGGAACCCAGCCGTCGCCACGGAATGACGACAGCCGATCGGAGAAGGATCAGGGTTTGCGGAAGAGAGCGGTCAGCGAGCGGAACCGGATCTGCTGAATCAGCACGGCCAGCACGATGATGCCGCCCTTGACCATGTTCTGGACCTCGGTGGGCAGGTTGGCGATGGCGAAGAGGTTGGTGATCGCCGAGAAGACGATCACGCCGAACATCGAGCCGACGATCGTCCCGCGCCCGCCGGAGAGCAACGTGCCTCCGATGATCGCGGCGGCGATGGCGTCGAGTTCGTAGAGTTCGGCCGCGGCTGCCTGGGCGGAGGTGGCCAGCGAGGTGAGCATGATCGCACCGATGCCGCAGCACAGCCCGGAGAGGGCGTACAGGAGCAGGGTGTGCCGCCGGACGTTGATCCCGGCCAAACGGGCGGCCTCGGCGTTGCTGCCGATCGCGACCGTACGCCGCCCGAACGTGGTGCGGTTGAGCAGCACCCAGCCGAGCGCCGCGGCGACGGCCAGGATGATGACGAGCATCGGGATGCCGGCGACCCGGGTGGTCGCGATCCCGTTGATGAACTGGTTGCCCGACACCTGGGTCTGCTTGCCCGAGATCTGGGCGGCCAGTCCCCGGGCGGCGACCAGCATCGCGAGGGTCGCAATGAACGGCACGAGTCGCCCGTACGCGATGAGCAGGCCGTTGAGGGCGCCGGCGATGGTGCCGACCGCGATGGCGGCGAAGATCATGCCGCCCGCGCCGTAGGACTGCGTCGCCAAGGTCGTCGACCAGACTCCGGCGAGCGCGATCAGCGCGCCGACCGACAGGTCGATGCCGCCGCCGATGATCACGAAGGTGACCCCGACGGTGACCACACCGATGGCGGCCGCCTGCTGCAGGATCACCAGCATGTTGTTGACGACCCAGTCGGAGTCGCCGTACAGGTCGGGCCGGATGATCGCGCCGATCACGAACAGCACGACCAGCACCCCGACCAGGCCGAGGTTGCGCCACAGCGACTCGGTGGGGATCGTCCGCCACCAGCCGCCACGCTCCACAACGGACGTTTGAGCCGTCACCGCACAAGCTCCTTAGGACGAAGTGGGGCTCAGTGAGCCCGCCATCACCAGGTCGAGGACGTCGTCCTCGGTCAGTTCGCCGGCGGGCGCCTGCTTGATCAGGCGGCCCTCGCGCATCACGAGCACCCGGTCGGCCAGACCGAGCACCTCCGGCACCTCGCTGGAGACCAGCAGCACGCCGACGCCGCGGCGCGCGAGATCACGGATCACCTGATACAGCTCCGCCCGCGCGCCGACGTCGACGCCGCGAGTCGGCTCGTCCAGCAGCAACAGGCGGGTGTCGCCGAGCAGCCAGCGCCCGACGACGACCTTCTGCTGGTTGCCGCCGGACAGCGTGCCGGCCGGTCGGCGTACGTCGCGGGGGCGCAGCTCCAACGCGTCCGCGATCCGGCTCGCCTCCGCCTGCTCCCGGCCCGCGTCGGTGAAGCCGCCGTGGGCGTACCGGCCGAACGTGGTCAAGGTGATGTTGCGGTAGACCGGCTCGGCCAGCAGCAACGCCTGGCTCTTGCGCTCCTCGGGGGCCAACCCCAATCCCGCCCGGACAGCGGCGGCGACGCTTCCCGCGGGCAGGTTCCGGCCCGCGAAGCTCACCGTTCCAGACTCAGGGGTACGCGCACCGTAAACCGTCTCGAGCAGCTCACTTCGTCCGCTGCCCACTAGACCGGCGATACCGACGATCTCCCCTGTGCGTACCGTAAAAGAGACGTCATGGAACTCCTGAGCGCGAGACAACCCACTGACCTGAAGCAGCACTTCGCCGGGGGTGCCCTCGCGGGGCGGGAAGACGTACTCGATGGACCGGCCGGTCATCTTGCTGACGAGGTCCCGAGTCGGCGTCGTACGCGCGGGCAGGTCCACCGCGGACGTCCGGCCGTCCTTGAGGACGGTGACCCGGTCGCCGATCTCGCGGATCTCCTCGAGCCGGTGGGAGATGTAGACGACCGCGATGCCCTCGGCCGTGAGCTCGCGGATGATGCGGAAGAGGTTCGCGACTTCGTCGTGGGCGAGGACCGCACTGGGCTCGTCCATGATGATCAGCTTCGCCTCGTGCGAGAGCGCCCGCGCCATGCTGACGATCTGCTTGCCCGCTGAGGGCAACGCCTCCACCAGCCGATGGACGGGGATCTCCGGATGGCCGAGTCGTTGTAGGACAGTGCGCGTGCGGCTGGCTGCGGTCCGCCGGTGGACGAAGCCGAACCGGCTGGGTTCCTGTCCGAGGAAGACGTTCTCGGCGACAGAAAGATGGTCGACGAGATCGAGTTCCTGGTAGATCGTCGCGATCCCGGCCTTCATGGCGGCCTGCGGATTGGCGAAGCTGACCGGGCTGCCCTGCCAGGTGACCGTGCCGGCGTCGGGCTTGTGCACCCCGGCGAGCACCTTGATGAGGGTGGACTTGCCCGCACCGTTCTGACCGAGGAGGCAGTGCACCTCACCCGCCCGAACCTGAAGATGGACACCGTCGAGCGCCCGTACGCCGGGGAACTCCTTCACCACCCCGTCCAGCTCCAGCACCGTCTCGCTCATGACGCCTGCTCGAAGGCGATCTCGCTGGCCAGCAGCGCGGCCCCGGCGACGCCGGCCCGGCTGCCCAGCTCGGACAGCACGAGTGGCAGATTGCCGGTGGCGAGCGGGAGCGAGCGTTTGTAGACGACACTGCGGATCTCGGCCAGCATCACGTGCCCGAGCTGGGCGAGCCCACCGCCGATGACGATCAGCGACGGGTTGACGAAGCTCACCAGGCTCGCCAGCACCGCGCCGACGCGGCGGCCGCCGTCCCGGATCAGCTGCATGCATACGACGTCGCCCTCGGCTGCTCCGGCCGCGACGTCCACCGCCGTCACACTCCCGTTCGCGGCGAGCCGCTCGGCGAGCGCGGGCGAAGCCCCGGAGCGAGCCGCGGCGGTCGCCTCCCGAGCCAGGGCACTGCCGCTGAACACCGCTTCCAGGCAACCGTGGTTTCCGCAGGTGCACACCGGCCCGGCCGAGTCCACCTGGATGTGGCCGATGTCCCCGGCACAGCCGTCAGAACCCCGGTAGACCTCGCCGTTCAGATAGATCCCGCACCCGATGCCGGTGCCGATCTTGACGAACAGGAAGTTGTCGACCGAGTGCGCGACGCCGCCGTGGCGTTCGCCGACGGCCATGATGTTGACGTCGTTGTCCACCACCGCCGGGCAACCATGCTCACGGGTGAGCAGCTCGCGCACAGGATAGCGGTCCCAGCCGGGCATTATCGGCGGCGACACCGGGATGCCGTCACGGAAGCTGACCGGCCCCGGTACGCCGATGCCGATGCCGTCGAGGTGGGTGTAACTTCCGTCGGCTCTCGCCTTGGCCAGCAACTCGTTGACGCGGTGGAGGATCGCCTTCGGCCCGGAGCGGATGTCCGCCGGTTCGCTGTACGCCGCCACCGGTTCCAGCCGTCCGTCGGTGATCTCGACGTCGATCGAGGTCGCGCCGAGGTCGACTCCGGCGTACCGGATCGAGGGGTTCAGCTCGACGAGAGTGGACCGCCGTCCGCCCCGGGACTGCGCCGGTCCGGCCTCGGTGACCTGACCGGCCCCGACCAGCCGATCCAGCTCGGCGAGCAGGCGCGGCCGGGGAACGTCCAGCCGGGCGGCCAACTCGGCCCGGGACAACGGGCCTTCGTCGCGCAGGAGCCGCAGGAGCCTGACATGCATGCCGTCTCTCCTCTATGGACGCATCGACGCTCGCATGTGCGTTGTGTGGCGCACACGTTACGAGCTTTCCCCAGTCGTGTCCATAGTTTTGGCGTGCCCATCAAAACTTTTGCTCAACTGATCAAAAGTTCTCGTCGGATGCAGATCAGGGTTATGCAGGCTTCCCGCTCGCGCGGAAGGCTGCATAACCCTGATCTGCAGGTAACGGCTAGACGGCGTACTCGGGTTGCGCGTGCGACTCGACGGCGGCCAACGTCCCACCGTTCTCGTCGACGATGGCGGCCCGGACCGCCTGCGGGTCGTAGCGCAGACGCGGGACGGCGAACACCGCCGACGCGGTCGCTCCGGCGTACCGGGCGGAGTAGACCAGCACTCGCCAGTCCGCCTCGTCCCAGTGCTCGCGGACGTCCGAGGTGACGCTGCGGGCCAGGTCTCGCCACGCGCTGCTCTTGTGGAGTTGGTCCACGGTCGACTCCAGCGGGACGTCGAACGCGCCTGGCGAGGCGAGCGGATGGGACAGGCGGGCGTACAGGCGGCGCAGCGGCATCAGCCAGTGCTCGTCGAACTCCGGCGAGAAGACGACGATCGCGGCGAACTCGGCCAGCAGCAGGGCGACCCCGGCGACCGGATGCGCCGCGAACGCACCGGGCCAGGCTGCTCCGGAAACCAGCGCCAGCACCGATCCGGCCAGCATCAACCCGGCCCGGCCGAAGCTGCGGCCGTTGATCGGGATGGGCTGCGCGCTCAGGCAACCGCAGGACGCCTTGGGGTCCTTGATCTTCGCGTACGCGAGATAGCCGAGGAAACCAGTGCTCAGGGCGGTGGCGGCGACCGCCTCCAGGCGTACGAGTCCGGGCAGGACGAGAGCCGCGCCCAGCACCGCTTCGACTCCGGCGAGCGTGCGATAGGCGAGCACCGCCCGATCCTCGCCGAGCAGCGGGGCGAGCGCCGTACGCCGGGCGTGCGCGGCCGCGTACCGACTGAAGAGCTTGGCTTGCGCGGACCACAGCAGGACCGCGCCGAGCAGGAGAGGTTGCACCGATCCGATCCAGGCAAGCATCACTTTCTCCCCACGGGAACCGGGCAGCCGGGCGGCCGCACCCGCGCCGGACTGCCTTGTGCATACCAGTTAGTGGTTGTGCTCGATGGTGGAGGTGTAGAGGGTGGCGATCTCGATCTCGTTTGTGTCGGGGAGCCACGCCCCGATCACCTGAGCGTGCCGTCCTACCTGGACCATCGTCATGTCGGCGATGGCCGGGGTGCTGTTGTAGGAGGCGGCCGTGACGCCGGGCACGACGTGCCCGATGATGCGCTTGCCCCGATGGTCGAAGTGGATCTTCTTCGGAGCCAGCGCCGCGATGTGGACCTGGAGGTTCACGATGTTGACCCAGATCGCGTCGGCGGCGAGCGTGCCGTCGCCGAGACGTACGCCCCGGGCGTAGAGACCGTCACCCACCGCGACCTTGTCGAGGCTGGTCGGGTGCAGTTTCCAGATGCTGGACGCGTTCGTGACCCGGATGCGCCACAGGGTGCCGTCCGAGCCGGCCACCAGCAGCATTCCCTCATTGATGCCGGTGACCCGGCCTTCGGCGAAGTTCGGGTCGGGCGCGCCCGGTTCGACGTCGTCGCTCTTGGCGAACGCCGCCTCGGGGGCGAGCGAACCGAGCGCGGTAGCGCCGACGAGCGTGGCACTGCCGAGCACGGCCGAGGTGAGCAGGGACCGGCGGTCCATGTTGAGAGCCATCTCAGTCCTCCCCTACACGATGTCGATGTACGCGGGCCGCAACCCGTAGGAAAGGCTGGAGATGGCACTGAACGCCGCGGGCGTCAGGTCGATCAGCCGGTTGGAGCCGCAGACCGATCCACAGCAGGTGCGCTCGCCGCAGAACAGGTCGGTCTGCGGGCCGCAGTCGGCGATGGTGGTGCCGACCTTTTGACCCGTGCAGCGGTTGGTGGTGTAGTGCTTGAACCCGCAGGTACGGCGGCTGAGGCTCTCGCCGCAGGCTTCCGGGTTCGTGATCGAGTGACAGGCGTCGGACGTGTTCGGCCAGGCGTGCTGGCGGCTGCCTGAGTTACAGGTGCCGCAGGCGCCGTGCCCCGCCGAGCCGCAGGGTCCCCAGGAACTGCCGCAGCAGAACCACGAGACCTCGCCGTAAATCCCGGCCATGGGCTACTCCTTTCAGGACTGGGGGTATTCCTGGGAGCGTGCGATGGCCATCGACACTTGTCGTAATCATGACGATAAGATCGCTGTTAGTCAATCCTTAACGATTCACAACTCGTGGACGATAATGTCGAACCCCTTCGGCGTCGGCTCGGCGGTGTACTTCAAGTCCCGCAACGTTCCCAGCAACTCGTCCGGCGTCGTCGGCTGCGCCCCGGACAGCAGCAGGTCGCGTACCAACCGGCCCTTGGTCGCCTTGTTGAAGTGGCTTACCACCGTGCGCTTGCCGTCCCGCTCCTGCAGCACGCGTACCGGCACGACGCCGTGGGCGGTCCAGGTCGCCGCGTAAGCGCCGGACCGCAGGTCCAGCACCAGCTCGTGGCCGATCTCGCGGTTCAGCGCCGGATTCAAGGCTTTCTTCCAGTACGCCGTGAGCCCACCCAACGGCGGCAGACTCACCCCGATCGAGCAGCGGTAGGGCGGGATCTCGTCGTCGAGCCGGACGACGCCCCACAGCCCGGACGACACCAGGATCTTCGCCGTGTCGACCTCCGGCGGCAGGCTCGCCAGATCGAGGTTGTCGTAGAGCACGCCGGTGTAGACCTCCCGCGCCGGCAACGTCGCTGCGGTGAGGAGACCGGCGTCGCGTACCACCTCGTCGCGCTGACCCTCGCTGAGCCCGAGCGTCGCCAGCGCCTTGGCCTGGCCGGCCTTGCTCTTCGCCGAACACAGTTTGACCAGCGCCTTCAGTACGCGTTCCCGAGGCCGGCGCAATTGCGGCAGGAACAGCGAATCGAGGTCGACGGGCGCGCCGGAGCCGGCGTCGGCCTTTCCCTCCGAGGGCGGCAGCAGGATGAACACGCAGGTGAGCGTACCTTCGTCCTACTTCGGCAGGGTGACAGCCGCCTGCAACAGAGTCCGCCGGGTCCAGAGCGGGCAGGCGGGATGCGCAACCGCTTCCTCGGTCGTCAGCCAGAGGATCTCGGCGACCTCGTCCGGCGACGCGGCGTACGGCTCGACTCCCGGTGGCACTTCGGCGGTGAACACGACGTTGACGACGGTGTCGCCGTCGTCGCTGACGAACAGCGAGTTGCCCACGTACGCCATCGGTACGCCGTCGAGGTCGAGTCCGATCTCCTCGAGCACCTCGCGGCGACCGGTCGCCTCCAGAATGCCCGGTACGAAGCCGTCGTCCTCGACCTTGCCGCCCGGCCCGGCGAGGGTGCCCGCGGCATGTCCCTCGTTCCCCCGGCGGATGAGCAGCCAGCGGCCGTCCCGATGGGGCACTACCTCGACGTTGACCACGTACGCCGGCCGCCCGGCTTTCGTCGTGTGGATCACCGCTGGAGGCTACAGGGCGGCGAGGATCGCCGTGAGCACCTTCCGCGCCGTCGTCTCGTGCTTCGCGTACGCGTAGGGGTAAGCCGAACCCTGAACCGCCTGGGCGGCGAGCGTGAGCTCCATGTTCTGCCAGCCGGACACCCTGAGCAGCGATTGGAAGAACTTCGTCGAGGAGTACGTCGGGTTCATGATCTGCTTGACCGTGCCCCAGCCCATGCTCGTACGCTGCTGGAACAGGCCACAGGAGTCGTAGTCCACCGAGCTGCCCTCATGTGCGTAGTCGAACGACTCCGGCACCGCCGAGCTGGCCTGGTTGTAGAGGTCGCTCTCCTGCATCGCGGTCATGATGCCGACGAGCAGACCCCGCTGCGAGACACCCAGTTTCTGGCCGGTCTTGACGATCGTGAGAGCGTTGTTCATCTGCTTCTGGTCGAGTCCGGCGACCGGCTTGACCGAGGTCACGACCTTCTTCACGGTCGGCGACGGAGAGGGCGTCGCGCTGACGCTCGGCGTCGGGCTCACCGACGCTGTCACCCGGGGCGCGGACCGGTCGGCCGCCTCGGCGATCGTGTTGCGGTCGGCGACCTGCTGCGACGCGTTGTCCAGCTGCGTCGGGTTGCCCCGCTCGCTGGCGGCGACGGAGACGCCGAGTAGTGCGATCAGTCCCAGGGCGACGACGCGCCCCGCCTTCGCCGAGCTGTGCAATGCGCGTACCGGGCCGACGCCGGGGGTCAGCGGACCGGCCGGGGTCAGAAACCGTTCCGCCGTCTCGGTTGCCCGCTTGGCATCCGGCGTCTTCCCGGCCGGCTTCGCCGATTTCGCCAACCGGTGGCGGCCGGTCTCGCCCTCCGGACGATCTTCGCGAATACGCTCGAGAAAGAACGTCTGCGTGTCGGTCCACAGATCGGGCTTGGGGGTCTGCGTACGAGGGCTGGGTCGACCGTCATGGTCGTCATGCTGGGGGCGCATTGGTCGACCTTAAGCAGGGAAAACTCGACCGCAAACCCCCTAGGGGTGACCTGCGTCACACTGTGGCAGGTCTATCTTCGCGCCTGGTGACGCGTCGGGCGACGCTGATTTTTCGGTCATGTCCGGCATTTCCGCTGGGCCGGTCGATCCGGCCGACCTTATCGACATCACCTGATTGAGCTATGGCTTTGAACTGGGAGTTTCCTGCTGACGCGATCGGCCGATCGGGCTCGCCCGTTCGAGCCCGAATCGTCCCCATACCACGATCGTTTACGCTCCCGGCCACACTCCACTGTGGGTGATCGCCTTACCACCCACAGTCATCAAGCGATCACGAGATCCAGCAGACGATCGCGTCGCCGGAACTCGCCGCCGCCGCGAAGTACGCCTTGACGTCGGGGAAGAAGCTGACCGCCCATTCAAGCTCGCCCGGGCTCCCCCAGACACTGGGGTAGATCTCCGCCGCCGCGAGCTCGGCCTGATCCACCCCGCGGATAAGGTCCTCAGCGGTCAGCTCCTCCAACGCCTCCGACGCCCGCCGCACTTCGTCGGGCAACAGGAAGCCCGGCGGCGAATAGCCCCAGTACTGCGACTCGTCGTCGGTGTCCTCCGTGAAGAACCATTCGCCGGTGACGATGTCGATCGGAAAGTCCCGCCGGCCGAGCAAGAACATCAACGCGTGCCACGTCTTGTCACTGCCGAACGACCGTCGCTGCGCCACCGGCAGCTCCTCACCCTGGTCGCTCTCGACCTTCGACCGGTCCGAGGCGTATCGGTGGGCCCAATCCAGGTCCTCTTGCGCGCGCTCCAGTTCGGCCGGAGTCAGCCGGATCCATTCGCCATACATTCCCACATGAGCACCGTAGGCCAGGCGTACGACAGTTATAATGGTCGATCAGTGACTCACCCGGGGAGCGCCGGTGACCGGACCCTCGACAGCACGTGACGAGACCTTCGGCACGCAGCGCATCGTCGCGCGGTCGGTCCTGTTCGTCACCGTGCCCATCGGCTTCATCGTGTTGCTCGCGGCGAACTTGCTGTGGGACATAGTGCGGCAGAACGTCTCACCCGCCGCCCTGACCTCGTGGCCCCTACGGCTGGCGGTACTCGACACCCCCACTTCGGCCGCACTGCTCGGGGCTGCTGCCGGGTTGTACTTCGCCCGCCTTCAGTGGGCGTCGGCCAACCGGCCCGCCATCGGACTCGCGATCGACGATGAGGGCGGCCAGTTCGATCCGGACAGCCCGAGATGGCGCTTCTGGACCTACAACGCCGGACCGGGATATGCCGTCGTCAAACGCTTCGCGTACGCGATCCGGCCCTACGGCGTCGATCCGGCGGCCATGTCGACGGAGTGGTTGAGGCCGGCCGAACTCAACCATGTCTTCGAGCGCAGTGGCCTCGTCGACGGCGAGGACTACTTCGTCCGGTGGTACGCGGAGGGCGCGCCGTTCTCACCGGTTCCGCACTACTCGCAAGGCTCGATGGTCGCCTGGTTCCGGCCGGAAGCACTCGCTCGCTTCGCGCAGATCGACGTCCAGATGATCTTCCTAGACGCCAACGGCGACACTCACGAGCGCATATTTCCCTTCATGGATCGTCTGCCGAGCGTCACCGCCAAGAAGGTCGCTTCCATCCGTCGGAGCGGCTCGGTGCCGTCCAGCCCGGTCAGCGCCGGGCCGGTGGACGATTAGCTTCCAGCCATTTGGCGGCGAACCCGATCGCAGCCTCCATTGTGAACATACGGGTCGTCGCTGCGCCCACGCTGCCGAGCGCCACCGAATCGGTATGCCGTTCGAAATCGGCCCCCAATTCGGCGAAGTCTCCCGCGTTCAGCCGCACAGCTTCGTAGGTGACTCGGCGACGGCCCTCCGGAGTCGCCATCGGGGCGCTGAAGGTCTGCGTCGGAAGGTCGGGGAGCCGGGATTCGGGCAGGTGAAACGTGGTACACCGATCGAAGCCGACGCCCAACAGAACCACCAGGCCGCCGATCGACTCCATCCTCGCCAGCGGTGAGCCATCGCCGAGCGGCGACGTCAGGTCGTGATGATCCAGCAACTTGTGTGCATCAGGCCCCACTGCCGCGAAGGAGGTGTTCGGATGATTCGACCGAACCGCGCCGGGCCAGGTCCGAACGCGTTCTGCGATCGCTCCCATGCCCAGGCTCGGCGTCAGTGCCGGATCGAAGCCCGGCAACTCGTCACGAATCACGTCCCAAAATTCCTGGCTGACCTTCCGATGTGGCCACCGAGAAGGGTCGATGTAGTCGAGATTCTGGGCCGGTACGACGAGGGTCCCCGCTTCGTCGAGAACATCGAGAAAGGCTTGGACGACCGCGGTCGCTCCGCCACAGACGTAGCCCATCGCCCGAAGTGACGAATGCAGGAGAACCGTCTGCCCAGACCGCACACCCAGCTGCCCGAGATGCTGTCTGAGCTGGGCTCCAGTCCACGGTACGGCGTCGTCCGCGCTCACGTCGTCAGCGTATCAGCGGACCCGCCGACGGCTCGCCGATCAACTCGGCGGCGTACGCCGATCAGGTCGTCGTCAGCGTCTTCTCCCGGTGCAGGCGACGACGGCGCAGGACGAAGCCGAACCAGGAGATCGCCACGATCACGCCGACGGTGACCTGGATGAGGGTGGTGTACCGGGCGGGATAGACCACCCCGGTCAGGTAGGTGTCGATGAAGCCTCGGCTCAGGCCGGCTTCGCCGGCTCCTTGCCGCGCCCAGTCCTCCAGCGCGGTGAGCGGACAGTGCCAGCCGAACACCGTGCTGGTAAGCCCCCAGGTCGCCATGGCCAGGTGCGGCCAGATGACCCATGGCCAGCGCCAGGCGAGAAAGCCGCCCACCACCAGGAAGACGAGCAGTCCGAAGTGCACGACCATGGTCGCCTCGGCGACCAGCCGATACCCCATGAATCGAGATTAACCCGGCCGATCCATCCCCGCGCCCGAGATTCACTTCGCCGTCGAGCACTATCGCCCGGCAGTTGATCAGGGAGTCGCGGAGTCGATCAGGGAGCTGGGCGCACGACACGCCGGTCGATCACGCCCGATAGTTCATGATCGGCGAGAACGGGGGGAGGCCGAGGCGGTTGACGGTGACGCCGCGCTGCTCCAGGCGTACCAGATGGGCGTCGAGACGCCATTGGAAGTCGGCCGGATCGCGATCCGCGGACCAGGCCACCTCGGCGACGGCCGCGAGCCGCGGGAAGGCCCGAAACTGCACGAGCGCGGGCGTGGGGGTGTATTCGCTCCACAGCATGCCTTGCGTGCCCAGGACGCGGCCCGCGGCGCCGGTGGGCACGGGCTCGAAGCCGTAGACGCGCTCGAGCGGGGTGTGACCGCCGATGCCCTGCGGTTCGTCGGGCGACTGCGTCTCGTAGTGATCGAGGTAGACGAATTCCTGCGGCACCGCGACGACCTCGTGCCCGGCGTCCAGGGCAGCGGTGACGCGCTCAGCTCCGCGCCAGGCGAAGATCAGCGCGTCCTTCGGCGGCGCGGCCTCGACCAGCTCGTCCCAGGCCGCGATCTTGCGGCCGTGGGCGGCCAGGTGGTCACCCATCTGCTTGATCCACCAGCCCAGCAGCTCCGCCGTGCCCCCGAGGCCCTCGTTCGCGACCCGCTTCTGCGCGGCCTCGCTCGCCGCCCACTCGTCGAGCGGCACCTCGTCCCCGCCGAGATGCACGTACTCGAACGGAAAGACCGCCACGACCTCGTCCAGCACGTCGCGGGCGAAGGCCAGCGTCGCGTCGTCGGTGTTGAGGACATGCTTCGAGATACCCCAGGCGGTACGCACCGGGAGCTGTCGTGCGGGGTCATTGCCCAGCCAGGGGTACGCCGAAATGGCGGCCTGCATGTGACCGGGCAGGTCGATCTCCGGCATGACGCGTACGCCCCGGCGCTCCGCGTACGCGACGAGGTCCCGCAGCTCCGCCTGCGTGTAGTAGCCGCCGTGCGGAGTCCCGTCGAACTTCCCGTCGCGGGCATGCCCCGCGTTGGACTCCGTCCGGTGCGCGCCGACCTCGGTCAGGCGGGGGTACTTGCGTACCTCGAAGCGCCAGCCCTGGTCATCGGTCAGGTGCAGGTGCAGCGTGTTCAACTTGTGCAAGGCCAGCAGGTCGACGAATTCGCGCACGAACTCGATCGGATGGCACCAGCGGGCGACGTCCAGCAGAGCACCCCGCCAGGGCAGCCTCGGGACGTCGGTGATCTCGGCGTACGGGAGTCCGCCGGGACCGGCCAGCTGACGCAGCGTGGACACGGCCCAGCGCAGGCCGGTCTCGGTCGGGGCGAGCGCCTCGACCCCGTCGCCGTCGATCCGCAGCCGGTAGCCCTCCGGGCCCAGCTCAGCCGCCTCGATCAGACCGAACGTGCCGGAGACACCGGGCAACACCTCGCGGACGAGCTCGGCGATCGCCGGTGGCGCGGTGACCTGGGCCGATTCGGTCAACGGCAGTATGCCGGGCGGAAAGACGGCATGGGCGGGCCGGGGGATGATCGCGGGCTCGGGCATGGGAACTCCCTGCTGAGAGGACAGCGCTTTCCGCGTCCATGATCGCAGAGTTCCCCACACACCGGGACCCGGCCTTCGGTACGGCCGACGGGGCAGCTGATGTCGGTGGTCCGCGCCATAATCGGGCCATGTGCCGAAGCATCAAGACGCTGCGCCCGCCGTACCAGGAACTGGTCACCGAGGAGGACATCCGGGCCGCCGCCCTGCAATACGTCCGCAAGATCTCCGGGTTCCGAGCGCCCGCCGCGCACAACGCCGAGGCGTTCGACCGGGCGGTCGAAGCCGTGACTCAGGCGACCGCCGAACTGCTGGGCTCTCTGCAGGTCCGGCGGTAACCGCTCAGCCCAGGTAGCCCTCGACCTGCGCCGCCGAGCGGGCCTCGGCGTCGTCCGGGTTCTGGTGGGCCGCCGACTTCGCGCGCCGTTGCCGGAGCAGGTCCCAGAACTGGTCCAGCTCCACCTCGATCGCGGCCAGCCGGACCTGTTCGGACTCCGGGTTCAGCTGACCCGAGCCGACCTTCGCGCGCAGTTCGCGCTCCTCGGTCTCGAGGTCGTTGATGTGCTTGAGGATCTGGTCATCGGTCAGATGCCGGCGCTTGTCGGCCTGGTCGGACATCGGTGCTCCTCCTGTCAGGCATCCCCCGCGCGGTCGGGACACGTGCTCAGTCTGCCAGCGGATGTGTCCTCCGTCATCCGATCTTGCGGACCGGGCCGGGCCGGGAGCACGCTTTTCGGTGTGAGCGAGGCTGCGATCGCGGCGGCCCGTCCTTCGCGCAAATGGCTGCGGTGGACGGCGTACTCCGTCACAGCCGCAATCGTCTTCTACCTGCTGCGCGAGCGGCTTCCGCACCCCGCCGACGTCCTCGTGGCCGCCCGATCGGTAGACCTCCGCTGGTTCGCCCTCGCGACGTTCGCCCAGATCTGGTCGCTGGCCAACTTCGCCCGCCAGCAACGGCGGCTGCTCGGGGCGTTCGGCGTACGCATGACGCTCCCCCAGTCGATGGCCCTGACGCTGAGCCGCTCGGCCATCGCCATCAGCCTGCCCGCCGGGTCGGCCGTCTCCGCTGCCTTCGCCTTCCAGCAGTTCCGGGCGAAGGGAGCGAGCAAGCCGGTCGCGACCGCCGTCATGATCTTGTCCGGCGTGATGTCCTTCGTCGGGCTGGGCGTGCTCTACCTGATCGGCGGCACGATCGCGGGTCTGATCAGCGTGTGCGTCGGCGCAGCCACCTTGATCGGGCTGACCGCCCTGGTCGTGGTGCTCTGGCGGCGCTGGAACCCGGTCTCCGACAGCCGCATCGCCCGCCTCGTACGCTCAGCGCACGACGTCGCGCCCCGGAACTGGCTGCTCGCGCTGTTCTTCGCAGTGGTGAACTGGTTCGCCGACCTCGTCTGCCTCTTCGCCGTCGCGCGGTCGTTCGATGTGAGCCTGTCGATCAGCGCCATCGCGGCGACCTACCTGGGCGTGCAGATCGTCCGGCAGATCCCGTTGACCCCGGGCGGCATCGGCGTGATCGAGACGGGCCTGCTCGCCGGACTCGTCGGGGCGGGGGCCGCCAGTGCTCCGGCGGCGGCGACCGTGCTCGGCTACCGGGTGCTCTCCTGCTGGCTGATCATCCCGGTCGGCTTCCTCGCCTGGACCGCCCTTCGGCGGGCCGGTCGGGCGGCGGCCGACGCCTTCAGCTCCTCGCCCACGGCTGACGCCGAGCCCGAGCCCGCCACCGTCTGACCCCATTTGGCCTGCAGATCACGGTTACGCATGCTTCCCGGTCGGATTTGGCATGCGTAACCGTGATCTGCAGGTAAAGGTCAGAAGCGTTCGTCGATGCGAAGCCCCAGAGCGCCCCACAACTCGCGGGCGTTGGCGTACCGGCCGTCGGCGGGCAGCTTCTGCAAAGCGGTGAGCACGTCGTCCGGCGCGTTCTCCGCCTGAGCGGCGGCCACGACGTCGTCCCGGTTCGCCGGGAAATCGCTCTTGTGCAGGTAGGACCCGATCCTGGCGCGCCAATCCCGGCGATCGGCGTCGGTTTCGTCGCCTTCTGCGAGGTCTATGCCACCTTCGGGGGCCCAGCCGGGTTCGGGCTCGCCATCGGCCGGCGGTTCGGCTTCACGCCACTCCTCGCTGCGCGCGCCCGCGCCGCCGCCTTGCGTCAGGCCCTGTGTCTCGCGGGCCATCTGCTCGTCCAACTGGGGGCCGTGTTTGCTGCTCCCGCGTTCCATGAGCCCGGTGTACCCAGGTGTGAGCCGCTCGAACACCGATCAGGGTCAGAGATATCGCACCGCGATCGAGGCGAACACCTCGCGATCGGTTCCCGGCCGGTCGAACAGCCGGCGCAGGCCCCCGACGGTGGGATCTTCGGGATCGAGTCCGGCGGACGAGGCCGCCTGCTTCCACCGGTCCTCGTCGCCGGCCGAGTCGAGGAGTTCGGCCAGCGTCGTCCGGGCCGAAGTGCTTTCCTCGCCCCGGAGGGCACCGAGCGTGTCGAGCAGCCAGGGCCAGCGCACCATCAGCTCGACGAACCGGGCCATCTCGATGCTGTGCCGCTCGACCGCCGAGATGCTGCTGCTCAGATGGCCGGTGAGGTAGTCGAGCACCATGTAGAAGCGCCACAGGTTGAGGAAGGCCTTGGTCTGCCGGGGATTGCGCTGCGGCAGGTTCAGCACCGCCGTACGCAGAGCGAGCCGAACCGGTGGCAGGCGCTCCAGATCCTCGGCGAGCTGGGCGCCGCTGGCCGTGTCGGCGGGTGCCGACGGGTCGAGGGAGGCGAATGGCGCGGCGAGCCCGAGGGGGTCGGCGGCAACCCCGGCCGCGCGCGCTTCGACAACTGCGCCGGAGACCCGCTGCTGAGGAACTGAAGCCGCAGCCGGAGCGGAAGACGTGTCGAGCAGCGCGTCGAGATACGAGGCCATCGCCTGATCGCGTACGCGAGGAAGCCGGATCGGCAGGTCGAGGATCTTCTCCATGAACCGCCACCCGGTGTGCTGCAGGTGCCCGAACGTGGCGGGGTCGTCATGCGCCCGCCGCCGCAGTGATTCGTAGACCGTCTCCAGCTGCGCCGCGACGGTCGCCGGATCGAGCGCGATGACGAACAGGCAGTCGCCGAACGCCTTGTTCAGGAACAGGTTGACCGCCTCGATGGTGTCCGACACGATCGCCGGACTGCACCGGTCCAAGTCGTCGACCATGATGATCACCGGCGAGTGCGCGGTCGCGAGCGCGACGACTTCGCGTACGTCGTGCTGCAGCATGTAGAGGTAGCCGCGTTGGCTGTTCTCCAGCGGATCGCGGGCGGCTTTCCAGTCGCGATCGCCGCTGTCGGTCGTCGCGACGCCTTCAGCCGCCGGACGAGTCAGCACGCCGGGCGAGATCCAGCCGCGTACCTGTTTGAAGCTGGAGAACGCCAGGTTGCCGATGATCCAGGCGGCGGTGATGCCGATGACCGCACCCGAGCCGAGCAGCGCGTTGAAATCGGTGTTGTTCCAGGCCGCGACGCCGACCGCGACGACACCCATGATCACGATCACCGCAACGGCGAGCCCGATCAACATGCCGACCAGCGTCCGCGGGATGTAGCTCGCGAGGATGCGCTTGCGCATCGCGGCCGGATCGGTCCGCCGCAGATTCAGGTCGAACCACAACCGCTCACGCTGCGCCGGGGGCAACCGGTCCGTGATCGACGTCAGGATCTCCCGGGTCAAACCGGCCCAGACCTGGTCCGGCTTCTCGTACATCCACGGGTTGAACCACACGGTGATCGCGGCCCGATCGTCGGCGCCGGCCCGCGGCCGCATCTCGTACTCCAGTCGCGGGTCGCTTTCCGTGGGCCGGGCTATCTGCCGCCAGGCCCAGGCTCTAGTCAATCTGGTACGCACAACGCCGCCTTGCCAGCGCGTACGCCGGGCGGCGAACAGCCCCTTCAGCGGCTCCGCCGTCGGCCGGGCGACCAGCTCATGGGTGCTTTCGACCGCGGTCTTCGCGTCGGCGGCGGCCGCCCCAGCGGGGTCCACTTTGGAGCGCAGCTGCCGGAGCACGCTCGACTTGCCCTGACCCCACGGCGCGTGGATGCCCACGACGACGGGCGGTTTGGTGCTCGGCGACATCAGCACCGAGTGGATCGTGTCGATCAGCCCGTCACGGGACAGTTTGTCGAGGTCGGTCGGCTGATCCTGGAGCAGGATGGAGGCCGGGCGTACGGCGGATCCGATCGAGCCGCCCGAGCGCAGGAGACTGCCGGTGGCGATCGGCCAGAGGCGTACGCGGCCGTTGTCGTCCGCGGCGAACAGCGCCGGACGCGTGACGCTGGAGCCGCGGCCTTCCGGCGGCGCGATCTCGACGACGCCGAGCGCCCGCACGGTCGACGTGCCGAACCGGACCGGCTTGCCGACCGGGGTGCCGTCGGTCTGCCAGACCATCACCCGGCCGTCGTCGAACCCGCCGAAGATCAGCATCTCCTGGCCGATCCGGGCGGCCGCCAACGCCGAGACCTGCGCGCTGCTGAGGGTGTACCGGAATCCGGTGGCCACGGTACGCGCGACGGGGTCGATGTACTCGATCACGCAGGTGTCGCCGTCGGGCCGGGCGATGACGACCTGATGCCGGGAGCCGTCGTCGAGCGGGCAGGCGGCGGAGACCTGGTGAGTAGAGACAACCGCGACGGTCTCCGGGCTCTGCACTGCGACGACCCGTACGCCCCGGGTGGATGCGATCGTGAGAAGTGCATCGTCGGCGTTCGGGACGGCGACGAGCGCGTTCACCGCCCCACAGTCGCTGACCAGCACTTCCGCGGTGTCCCCTTCGGACAGTCCGCAGACCCGGACGGAACCGTCGGCGCTGCCGCTGGCGACGTACTGCGCTCCGCGCAGACGGAACGGGGCCAGCGCCCAGATCTCGCCCTGGTGTCCCATCGGGAGTTCGGACCGTAGCGCGCCGGAGACCGGGTCCCAGTCGAACACCCGCCGATCGGCCCCACCGCTGATCAGGTGCGGATTCAGCGCCGTGCCGGCCGAGGTCAGCGAGCGGACGGTGCTGACGTGGGCCTTCAACGCCAACGGCTGCCGGGCGGTGGACATGGGGTCGAAGCCGCCCGACGGCAGCTCGGTGTCGGGATCGAGGACGTGGACCGTCTGATCCACGCCCGCGCACGCGACGTACTGGCCGTTCGCCGTGACCCCGCTGACCGCGACCCAGGTCGTGCCGGGCGCGGCGAACAAGTCCCGCCCGGTGACGTCGCTGATCAGCTCGGTCTGCAACGGAGTCATCTCGACCCGGCCGTGCATGTCGCCGGAGGCGATCACGACGCCGCCGTCGGGCGTGGTGGCGCAGGCCAGCGCCCAGACCTCGCCGAGGTGCCGGGTGATCTCCCGGAGCGGCCGGTCGGTCGACCCGTCGAACCGCCACAACGACACCGCGCCGCTCGCGGAAGCCGAGACGAGCAACGGAGTCTCCGCGTCCCGGACGAACCGCAGGCGGCGTACCGTCGACGCCTCCAGCAGCGTCCGGCCCGCGCGCAGACCGGCTTCCCGGTCGGCGATCCAGAGCTTGACCGTGCCGTCGGCACTGCCGCTGGCCACGACGTAGCCCGAAGCCGGCTCGTCGACGGCGATCAGCGACCAGATCTGACCACCGTGGACGCGAGACTGCCGCGAAACCCGGCCGCGGTCGAGGTCGTGCAGATCCCAGGTGGCCATCGAGTTGTCGTTGTACGCACAAGCCAGCCACTGCGAGCCGAGTGCCCGATAGGCGCAGATCTTGAACGGGCGCACCTCGCCCCCACCAGCCGAATCCGGCAGCGGGGTCACCTCGGCCGAGCCCGGCATCCACAGGACCACTCCGTCGTCGTGGATCGCCCCGACCACCTGGGTGCCGTCCGCCAGCACGCCGACCGCGACGTCCTGCACCGCCCCTTCGCCGACCCGTTGCTCGGCGGCCTGCCGGCCGGTGGCCAGGTCGAAGAGCCGCACGACGCCGTCGGCTCCGCCGACCACGAGCCGATCCGGTACGCCGTCGCGCCCCGGCAGCCGGGCCACCGAGTGCGCCGCGATCCCCGTCGCGAACGTCCGGATGACCTCGTTGTCGGGCGCGGTACGCAGTTCGACGCCTTGGCTGCGGCTGGCTGCGACGATCAGCTGCCCGTCGAGCCGAAGGAACGTCATGTTCTCGACGGCGCCACCGAGCCTGGTCAGTTCCGCCACGCGGTCGTCCCCCGTTCGCCGTTGCGGTCTTGTTGTACTTTCTGGCAAGGCACTTCCATCGCACTTGTCGAAGGCACTACGTGGATATCATGCGGCGTTCCTGTTCGGGTGTCCGGTTCATGACCCATCCCGGTGTCACTTCCGGCTCGATCGAAGTGGGCGAAGGGTGAAGACGAGCACGCGACGGCGCCGTGAGGTGGCACTAGTGGACGAAGACCTCTCTGCCTCCACGACGGCGGCACCCCTGAGTGGCCGCCGGCTGCTGGGCCGGCTCAGCGTCATGGACTGGATCGCGATTGCCCTGCTGATCGCGGGCGTACTGGCCGCCGCGACCGGGTTGCTGCCGGCAGCCGCCGCCGGCGAGACGCTCAAGCGCATCCTGCCGATCCTGATCTTCCTGTTCTCCGTGGTGATCCTGGCGGAGCTGACGGCCGAGGCGGAGGTCTTCGACGTCATCGCCACCCGGGTCACGATCGCCGCCCGGGGCAGCAACGTCGCGTTGTTCTGGCTGTGCCTGGTGTTCGCCGCGCTGACCACGATGTTCCTCAACCTGGACACCACGGCCGTCCTGCTCACGCCGGTCATGCTGGCGACGGCGGTACGCGCCGGGGTCGCGCCGCTGCCGCTCGCGATGACGACGGTGTGGCTGGCCAACACCGCGAGCCTGCTGCTGCCGGTCTCCAACCTCACCAATCTCCTCGCCGCCGGTCGGGTGAAGCTCAGCCCGGTCGCGTTCGCCGAGCGGATGGCGCTGCCGCAACTCGCCGCGCTCGTCGTGGTCGCGGGCGCTCTCTGGATCTTCTATTGGCGGCGCAACCCCCCGCGTTACACGCCGCCCGCAGCGCACCGGGCCGCCAACCGGCCGCTGTTCTGGGTCGCGTCCGTATGCTGCGCGGTCTTCATCGTCGGGCTGCTGATGGACGTGCCACTGGAGTACATGACGCCGGTCTGCGCCGGTGTCCTGGTCGCCGCGTTCGCCAAGTGGGGCCGGCACCACCTGCGCTGGAGCCTCATCCCGTGGCGGCTGGTCGTCTTCGTCGCCGGCCTGTTCCTCGTGGTCGGCACGGTCGACGCGCACGGCCTGCACTCGGTCATGACCTCGCTCATCGGCTCCGACCCCGGCGCGAGCGGCACCTGGCGAGCGGCGATCAGCGGCGGAGCCTTCTCCAACATCCTGAACAACCTGCCGAGCTACGCCGCCGGTGAACTCGCCGTCCCCGAGGCCAACCACACGCAGCTTCTCGGCCTGCTCATCGGCACCAACGTCGGCCCGCTGATCACCCCGTGGGCGTCGCTGGCCACGCTGATCTGGGCCGAGCACTGCCGCAACCGGGGTGTCGCCATCGACTGGCGCAAGTTCGTCCTGACGGGAGCGGCCACGGCCGCCGCCGTACTGGCGGCGAGCGTGGCCGTCCTGATCGTCACCTGACTCGGCAGCGCTGGATCAGGGATCCGTGTCGAATCTTGCCTCAAGATTCGACCGCGAACCCTGATCCAGCGCCAAAAAGAGAGCGTCAGCCGCCGTTGGACGGCCGATAGGTCCGCGCCGTCAGCCGCGCGGCCTCGGCCGTCCCGCTCAACCGGGCCAGGATGCTCAGGAACGCCCGGCCCATCAAGGCCCGCGCCTGCACCGCGGGGTGGGTCGCCCCGAAGTCCTCCGGGTGCGCCTGACCACGCGCGAAGAAGGCGTACGTGAGCAGGGGCGCGCCCGCGGTGTCGAAGATGATCCCGGCCTCGTTGCGGCCGTCCTCGTACCAGCCGGCCTTGGTCGCGATGCGGGCCCGCTCGTCCGAGGACATCTCCCGGCGTACGCCGTCGGTGAAGGCGATCGGCGACCGCAGCAGCCCCAGCAGGTACGCCGTGGAAGCCGGGCTGAGCAGGTCGCCCCGGACCAGCGCCCGAAGCAGGTTGTGCATCTCGGTCGGCGTGGTGGTGCCGAGGAAGAACCGGTTCGGGTTGGCGACCGGCTGCACCTGCGTACGCGGGAAGCCCTTGGCGACCAGGATCTGATTGATCTCCAGGGCCGGTGCGACCAAGCCACAAAGGCGTACCGCCGTGTCGTCGGAGACCGTGAGCAACGCGGTGAGCGCGTGACCCAGGGTGACCGAGCTGGGGTAGGCCCCGTCGAGGCTGAAGATGCCGTCGCCGCCGGGGATGACGATGGCGGACGTGACCTCGATGCGCTGGTCGAGCGCGAGCAGCCCGCGGTCCACCTTGTCCAGCACCGCGATGGCGACGGGGATCTTGTTGACGCTGTACGCCTCGACAGTGTCGTCGACGCCCTCGTCGACGGCGCTGATCGGCCCGGTGGCGCCCTCGACGCTGACCTTGGAGTTCCAGGTGCCGCCCGCGGTCTTCGTGGCGGCCTTGTAGACCAGGCCGATCGCGGCGGCGGCCTGTTCCGGGGTGGCCTGGGCGGACACGGACGGGGCCTCCTGAGCTGCGGCGGGATCGGCGATGCCGAGCACGGTGGTCGCAGCTGCGACGCTACCGAATCCCAGCGCGGTCCGACGGCTCATCGAAGCAGTCATGCGATCACCGACCTGCGGCCGGCGCTCGCATGACTAGGACTGTGCTGTCTGATGATCGACCTGCGGCCGCTCATGTGAGTCCCTCCTCATGACGGATCTTGTGATCGTCCGTGAGGAAGACGCATGGAACGCGCAATTGCGTTGCGGGTCGGCGGGTATTTCCGGTTTGCTGGCGATCATGAAGGGCATCGACCTCTCCCGCTCGTTCGCCGCCGACGTCGTCGAGCCGCTGCTCAGGCAGCATTTCCCCGACCTGCCGTACGCCACCGCCCGGCTGGGTTCGGGGTCGGACGTGCTGGGCCTCGACGACGAGACCAGCCGCGATCACGACTGGGGCTGCCGGCTGACCCTCCTGCTGCCCGCTGCCGAACAAGATCGGGTCGAGGCCGTGCGCGCGTTTCTCGAACAGGAACTGCCGGAGGCGTACGCGGGGCATCCGGTGCGCTTCCCGGTGACCTGGAACCAGTCCGAGTCCCACCAGGTCGAGGTCGCTACCGTCGCCGACTTCGCCCGCAGCCGGCTCGGTGCGCGTACGCCGCTGACCACGAAGGGCTGGCTGACCGTCACGGGGCAGGGCGTCCTCGAAGTCACCGCCGGTCCCGTCTTCACCGACACGACCGGGGAACTGGCTCCGCTGCGCGAGTCGCTGCGGTGGTATCCCGACCAGGTGGACCGGTTCGTGCTGGCCACCTCCTGGATCCGGATCGGGATGCGGATGTCGTTCATCGGGCGTACCGCCCAACGAGGTCAGCCGCTCCAGTCCCGGATCATCTCGTCGGCCCTCGCCGGTGACCTGATGGAGCTTTCCTATCTGGTCCACCGCAAATGGGCCCCGTACGCCAAATGGCGTGAAGCCAGACTGCCCGCCCGTGACGAGCTCGCGCCGGCGTTGAACACGCTGCTGACCGCCGATGACTGGCGCGACCGGGAACGAGCCGTCCTCGACGCCGCCGAGCTGCTGCTGAAGGTCCAACGGGACTACGGACGCCCGGGTCCGGAGACGGCCGCCGCTCGTTTCTACGATCGCCCTCAGTGGACGATCGACGAGCAGGTCCCGTTCTCGCTGCTCGCCGAGGTCACCGACGAAGGGCTGCGAAAACTGCCGTACGGCATGGGCAGCGTCGGCCAATGGGCGGACTGCGACTCGCTGCTCAGCAACCCGGACAACCGCGCCGAGCTGTCGGTGATCTATGACAACCTCACGGGTGGGCTAACCAGTTAAGAGAGGGTAACTGGTTAGCCCGATCGTGAGGAGACACCCCCGTGCGTCTTATCCGAGCACTCGCCACCACCGCCCTGCTCACCGCCGTCGGCGTGGCGGCCGCCGTCAGCCCGGCCACCGCCGCCGGGCAGCCCGAGAGCCCCTACGGCGATTCGGGCTGGTTCCCGACGCCCAGTGAGCCCGCCGAGATCCCCGGCGGCGCGCTGTGCGCCTTCCCGATCCGGATCGCCGAACCGATCGACGGCGTACGCGGCCGGGTCGTCGCCACCGAACCCGAACTGCAGGAGGAGTACGTCGGGCCGCTGACGGTCGAGGTGACCAACCTGGACACCGGCGCGTCCACCACGGTCAACGCCAGTGGGCACGGGCACATCGTGACCTACCACGCCGACGGCAGCCAGACGTGGGACTGGTCCGGACCGGTCGCGGTCGGCTTCCGGCCGGATCGGGCCAACAACCACGCTCCTGGTCTTTACCTGCTGACCGGGCGCTACACCGCGGAACTCGCGCCCTGGGGCCGGACCATCACCTCCGCGCAGGGCACCGAGAAGGACCTCTGCGCCATGATCGCCTGAACGACGGCGAACCGGGGTGATCCGGCGCGATGATCACCTGCCGAAACCACAGTCGTTGAGCTCGGCGTGAAACTATTCGCGCTGGTCGCGGCGGCTGTCATCGTCGGCGTGGTGACTCCGGCCACCGCCGGACCCGGCGACGGCGCTGTCGACGTCCTCGTCGTCAAGGACGTGGACTTCGACGGCGTCTACACCCCCGGCGTCGACAAGCCGCAAGGCGACATCCCGATCACCCTGACCGACGCGGCCGGGCGAAGCCTGTCCACCGAGACGGACTCCTTGGGCCACACCGGTTTCGCCCCCGCCTTCGCCGACTTGGCCGGCGGCCGCTATCGGCTGGAGGCGCGACGGCCCGACCCGCCGCTGGTGTACATCCGCCCGGCCGCCGTCAATGGAGCGGAATGGGTGGCCTTCGTGGACGTCCGCGGCGGGCACGACGCGCACGTCGTCCTCGGCGTCGTCGACCCGGACGACCTGCCACCGGGCACCCCGAATCCGGTGCTGATCGGCGGCCGAGTCTGGCTGGACGAGCGCCCCGACGGCGTGCAACAGCCCGATGAGGACCCGGCGGTCGGCGTACGCTGTGAGCTGCGCTCGGGTTATCGGGAGGCGGTCGCCGTCACGACGACGGACGACCAGGGCCAGTACGCCTTCGCCGTGCCGGCCGACACCGCGTACCACGTGGTCTGCAATCCCCCGGCGGGACTGACGCCGACGGTCAAGCGCGCCGGGACGTCGAGGACGATCGACTCCGACGCGGACCAGGACGGGTCGATCGCCGTACGCGGCCACCGCAAAGCCGATAACGACGCCACTTATGATCTCGGACTTGTACCGGCCGTCGCCGGCTAGTTCTGCCCGGGATAGATCGCGACGATCATGACGTTACCGACGTCATCGGTACGCACGCCGTACCCGTCGACGTCGCCGCGCGCCACGTACAGCCAACTCTGCCCCCGAACGGCCTTCTCATACCGTTCCCGGCTCAGCTGGCGATGCAAGTCACCGTACGCGCGCGCCGCGATGTTCGTGCCGAGTTCGCTCGCTCCCCAGAGGAGGGCGAAACGCTGACCCGTCTCGGTCCGGCCGATCGCGATGAACCCGAAGTCGCGCCGGACCACACCTTCGACGACATTGGTCTCCCACCGAGTGCCGTCGTAGTCGACCCGGCGGTTCTCCGGCGAGATGCGCAAATGCGGGAAATTCGTCGCCAGCCATCGCTTCGCGAAGACGGACATCGCCGGGTCGCCTACCATGACGAACGACCCCCGGTTGGGGTGGTGGTCGTTCGGATGCACCAGATACATGTCGGTGTCGGGCTTGGCATCCCGGCAGAGCTGACCGATGCGGGCGATCGCCGCACCTTCGGCGAGGGACATCCGGATCGCGTTGACCGGCGTCCCCTCCGGCCCCGGCAATGTGCTCGCCGGGAAGACGACGGTGATCCGCTTGCCGCTGCCGACGAGGGCTCGCACATGGCCGAGTGCGCGTCGGCGGCGGAAGGTGGCGTACGCCCGCCCGCCGACGAAGCCGGAGACTGTGAAGATGACGGATGCCAGCAGGTTGAGGGCGAGCCCGCCGACGATTTCCACGAGTGTCCTTCCCAGCGCTGACTTCGAATCGGTGCTCGCAGAAGGACGGGCCGACAAGTCGCATATGGACAATCAGCGTGGAGAGCCGCCCCGTGCCAACCGCATCATAAGGCTTGCAGATGTCTCACGGAAGCGCTCTGTCGGAGCCTGCGTACCGATCGTAATCAGCGTCGGATCACAGCGCGGGCGCGTCGAAATACGTGCTGCGCGTGACAATTTGGCCGTTCTCCACCTCGAAGAAGTCGGCGAACGCCTGGGTGACCCGCCGACCGCCTTTGACGCGGCCTTCAAAGGTGCCCGTGACGGCCACTGTGGAGCCGTCGGTCACCACGGTGTGCAATTCGTGCCGACCCGACTCGATCACGCGGATTTGCTCATAGAATGCCAAGACCTGAGAAAGACCTCGCATCGGGGCATAGCCGGGGCGATGGTAGATCACCTCGTCGGCGAACAGTCTCGACATCGCCGCGAAGTCCTTCGCGTCGACCAGCTCGTAGTACCGGCGGACGATCCCGCTGACATCAGGAGTCGTCTCGCAGGAGCTCGCCGACAGCGTTTTGGAACCCAATCCTCGCCTCCTTTGGCGATTCCGCGATGGAACAGAGCCCGAGCTTCCCGGACTGGGCAAGGCTACCCATCTGATGCAGGGTGACGCCGGATCGCCGGGCGCGGTCGTACAGCAGCCCTGCGGCGCTCAAGACCTTGAGGACGGCGGCCGGTGGCCGGCCCACGAGCCGATCCCCCTGAACATTGTCGGAGGCGACGTAGTAGAAATCGGCACCCTGCGCGTCGACCAGGACCCCACGGCGCTGGTCGTACGCCGCACCGGTCAGTAGACGCGCCAGACCGAAGGGATGCGTGGTTCCGCCGAGCCGGAGGTTGATCTCTCCGAAGTAGATCTGTCGCTCGGTGTGCGAGACAAGGAAGTCGATCCCGAAGTGGCCGACGACACCCCGCTCGGCGAGGACGGCCGCGATCCGGCGTGCGTGCTCGACGATCGCGTCCCGGTACGCCGGCCGGGCCGGGAACTCGCAGCCGACGTAGACCTGACTTTCGAGGCCGCCCAGAATCTGGTCGTGTGTCGACACCACCTCCGGCTCCCGGCCGGGCTTGATCAGTAGTTGCACTGAAGGCGAGTCGATCGGGCCCGGCACCATCCGTTCGACCACACCGCCGCGCTCACGCAGCCGACGCGCGTAGTCCTCCCAGGACCTCACACCGTCGGGGAGCGCCGCCCAGAGCCCGGAGGCGATTTTCACGTCGTCGCCGCCCGGCCTTGCGCGCACGATCGCGTTCCCCATGCCGCTGAAGGAATCGTTGAGTTTGAGCACCGCCCGATCCGGCGTCTGCGCGCCGAGCGCCGCGAACGCCTTCTGGACGTCGTCGGCGGTATGCACGTTCTCCACCCCTTCGACGACGGGAACGCCCGCCGCCCGAGCTGCTATCCGGCCGCCGCTCTTGCCACCGAGGTACGCCGTCGCGGAGGCGGTGCCGTAGATGGGGACGCCAAGTCGTGCGCCGAGCTCTTCCTCTTGCGGGGTCACGTTGAACGGAAGCAGATACACCCGGGGGTCGTGGGCTACAAGCTCCCGGATCCCGTCGATCACCTCCGGATGCTGGAGGGTCTTGGTGGTCAGCGGAATCTGCCGGGCGTCGTGCAGCGGCGAAAGCACGAGTCGCCGCCGCGCGTCGGCCGGATCAGGCAGGAAGCGCAGATAGTAATCGAGGATCTCGGGATCGATGTCCGTACTGGACAGGAAGACGAGCCGTACGCCGGGCTCCCGGAGCGTCAGTAACAGGAAGAGCAGCCGCTCTTCGTAGTACTGGATACCGAGGACGTCCTTCAGCTCGTCCGTGGGAAGTGTCAGTGACGGGACGACCACCATCGTTCCGTCGGCCAGGTCGAAGGGACCCCGTCCACCGGCAGCGGCGAGGAAGGCGGCCTGCCGTCGCATCCACTCTTCATTGAGCAAATCTTGGTGCGCCACCTGGAACTCCGAAGACGAAGGAGCCTCACCCGACAGTCACTCAGCGTATTATGCGCCTGCTCGCGTGCCTCGGCGGGGAGCACCGGGCGGCCTCGAGGGCGGTCGCTCGGACGGCGGCACCACGACCAACGACTCAATGCTGATCAGGATGCGCCGCGAACTCGACACCATTGCTTAGGCTGGGCCCATGGAATGGGTTATCGGCATCATCTGCGTGCTTCTGCTGGTCCTGGTCGTCGGCGGGTGGGGAGTCTCCGTCTACAACGGGCTCGTCCGCGCGCGCAACGCGTACAAGAACGCCTTCGCCCAGATCGACGTGCAACTGACCCGGCGGCATGACCTGATCCCCAACCTGGTGGAGACGGCCAAGGGGTACATCAAGCACGAGCGGGAGACCCTCGAAGCCGTCACGGCGGCACGGACCCGGGCTGTCGCGGCGCAGTCCGCCGCCACCGGCAAGCCGGGCGACCCGGCCGCGATGCAGGAGCTGGGCGGGGCCGAGGGCATGCTGACCCAGGCGCTGGGCCGGCTGTTCGCGGTCGCCGAGGCCTATCCGGACCTGAAGGCCAACCAGAACATGATGCAGCTCTCCGAGGAGCTGACGAGCACGGAGAACCGGGTCGCGTTCGCCCGGCAGGCCTACAACGACTCCGTCATGGCCTACAACAACAAGCGTGAGGTCTTCCCGGCCAACCTGGTCGCCGGCATCGGCGGCTTCACCCCGGCCGCCCTGCTGGAGATCGAGGACCCGCAGCAGCGGCAGGCGCCCAAGGTCCAGTTCTGACCTCGCCGCGGACCCCTCGGATGGACTTCTTCGGCCGCCAGCAACAGGTACGCCGCATGTCGGCGCGCCTGGTCGTGCTGTTCGTCGTCGCCGTGATCGGCATCATCGTCACCGTCTCGCTGGCGGTGATCACGGCGTTCGGCGCTTGGGATGAAGACCCCACGACGATCGTCGGCCTGGCCGTCCTCGCCGCGGCCGTCACCGGCCTGTCGATCGGGCTGGCCAGCCTGTTCCGGACGGTGAGCCTGCGCGGCGGCGGCGGGAAGGTCGCCATCGAACTGGGCGGCGTCCTCGTCCCGCAGGACACGACCGATCCCCAGCTCCGGAGGCTGCGCAACGTCGTCGAGGAGATCGCCATCGCGTCCGGCGTACCGGTGCCGCAGGTGTATGTGCTGCCCCAGGAGCAGGGCATCAACGCCTTCGCCGCCGGTTGGTCGCCGACGGACGCGGCCGTCGCGGTCACGCAGGGGTCGCTGGATCGGCTCAACCGCGACGAGCTGCAAGGCGTCATCGCGCACGAGTTCAGCCACGTCCTCAACGGCGACATGCGGCTCAACATCCGGCTGATCGGCCTGCTGTTCGGGATCCTCTTCCTCACCGTCATCGGCCGGGAGCTGTTGCGCTGGGGCTTCTTCGCAGGCAGCGGGAACAACCGATCCAAGGACGGCGAGAAGTCCGGGGGCAATCCGTTGCCGCTGATCGGGCTGGCCATGGTGTTCGCCGGCCTCATCGGCGTCTTCGCCGGACGCCTCATCCAGGCCTCGGTGTCCCGGCAACGGGAGTACCTCGCCGACGCCTCGGCGGTGCAGTTCACCCGGCAGACCTCGGGTATCGCGGGCGCGCTGAAGAAGATCGCCGGGCTGCCCACCGGGTCGCAGATCCGTAACCCGCGTGAGGAAGAAGTCGGGCACATGCTGTTCGGCTCCGGCCGCCGGCTCACCTCGCTGTTCGCGACCCACCCGCCGCTGGCGGATCGGATCAAGGTGCTGGAGCCGGAGTTCGACCCGGCCGAGCTGGACCGCCTGGCCCAGCAGTGGGCGCAGCAGCCGCCGGACGGGCAGCAGGAGGACATCGCGCTCGGGTTCGCCCCACCGGCTCCGGTCGCGCCGAAGACCCCTCCGAAGGCGGCCGTCCAGCCGTCCGTAGTGGTCACCCAGGTCGCCGCGCCGACCAGTGAGTCCTACGAACGGGCCGGAGCGCTGCTCGGCGAGATCCCGGCGGACGTGCTGAGCCGGGCGCGCGATCCGCGTACGGTCGCGCCGTTGACGCTGGGACTCCTGATGGCGGAGGACGCGTCGGCTCGGGACGCCCAGTACCGGACGTTGCAGGAGAAGGTCGGACTCCGGATCGCCGACGCCGCCCTGGCCGAGGCGAACGAGCTGAGTACGCTCGCCCCGGCGCACCGGCTGCCGTTGGCCGAGATCGCCTTCCCGGCGTTGCGTTCGCTGGCGACGGCGGATCAGCAGGCCATCCTCGGCGCGGTGTTCGCCCTCATCCACGCCGACGGCCGGATCACGGTCTTCGAGTACTGCCTGTCCCGGCTGCTGCTCGACCAGCTCCAGGAGTCGATGTCGCCGAAGTCCGGCTGGCGGGAGCCGTCGCGTACGCTCGCGAACACGACCGACGCCGCGCTGATCCTGCTCGCCGTCCTCGCTCAGGCCGGTGCGGTCAGCTCGACGCGGGCGCAGAGCGCGTTCGACGCCGGAGTCGCCGTCCTGCTGCCCGGCAAGCAGGCCGAGTACGTCGCTCCCCCGCGCGGCATCGTCGAACTCGAATCGGTCTGGGCTTCGCTCGACGGCCTCGTCCCGGACGACAAGTCCCGGCTGGTTCAGGCCATCGTCGCGGTGATCGCGTCGGACGGCACGGTCACCGTGGCCGAAGGCGAGTTGCTACGGACAGTGTGCTCACTGCTCCACTGCCCGCTGCCGCCGCTCGGCTGAGTCGGGCTCTGTTGGGGCTGGATCAGGGATCTGGGCCGAATCTCGCCGGGGAGCCTCTTGGGCGAGCCGCCAGGAGTGCAGTCAGCTTCAAGATTCGACCGAGATCCGTGATCCAGCCTCGGCGTTCCGGTATTTGTCGAGCTGTTCGGCGCGCTCGTCGTACGCCAATCGGGTCAACTGCGAGCTGAGTGTCCACATCGTACGTTCCTCGGACAGCCCCTCCGGCAGCCGCAGGCCCAGCGCTTCCGCCAACGGGACGCGGCCGACGTTCACCATCGCGCGTACCGCTGCGGCCCAGTCGTCGGTGGTGACGACGGCGGCCCGATACCAGCCGACCGACAGCAGGAGCAGGGCCGCGACGGAGATCCACAACTGGACGGAGCCGGTCACCGTCCCGCTCAACACCGCACCGACGGCGACGGCCGCCACGATGAGGTGCCCGAAGAGCAGGCTCACGAAGAAGTCCACAGTGGTCCGCGCCTGATCCACCTGCTTGGCCGTACGCTCCGGGACCACCGCGGTCAGCTCGTACCAGAAGACCTGAGAGTCGAGGCGGTAGCGGTCGTAGCCGTACTCCTCCAGCCGCCGGATCGCGTTGCCGAGCCGGGTCGCCACGACTTGGCCGTCGTCGACGGGGAAGCGGCGCAACCGTTCGTGCATCAGTCCACGCTGGACGGACCCACGCCGGGCGTCGGCCGCGACGTGCCGGCCCACCAGCGGGTGGGCTCGCATGGCGGCGAGCGCGGCCGCCCCCGCCTCGTCGAGGGTGCCGTCGGCTTCCGCGTCGGCCAGCCGGGCCGCGTCGAGCCGGTCGGCGAGCAGATGCTTGCGGCGCAACATGCGACGGCGTCCGGCTGCGACGAGCGGGCGTGGCCAGCCGAGGTAGCCCTCGAGTATCCGGAACAACGGCGTCTGGACCGCAGCGAGCAGCAGTCCGCCGAGAATCGCGACGGCCAGCGCCACCAGCCCGGTACGCGTGGCGTCGTCGGCGATGTCACCGAGGCGCGGCAGACCGGCGACCCCCGGCAGCAACCAGACCGCAAGGAGCACGTTGACGGCGGCGGGCAGAATCCAGCCGACCACGAGCCCCCAGCCGCCGCTCAGGACTCCCTTGACGATGTCGCTCACGAGCGACCTCGGAGGCGGCGGAACAACCGCGTGAAGAACGGCTCGTGGTATTCGGTCCGGGGACCGGGAACTGCGATCCGACCACCGTCCGTCATGAACGGTCCGGGTGGCGGCCCACCGGGCGGGCTCATCGACCACGGCTCATCCGTGACGAACGGGCCGGGCGGCGGCCCACCCGGCGGGCTCATCGACCAAGGTTCATCAGTGATGAACGGGCCGGGCGGCGGTCCACCGGGCGCCCTCGGACCCCAGTCGTCGTCGCTGAGGTACGGCCCGGGCGGTGCCGAACCAGGCGGCTGCACCGGTCGCGACCAGTCGCCTTCCGGCGGCCGGAGCTGCGGCGGAACAGGCGATTCATCGGGTGTGGACATACGCGACCTCCCCAGGCCGGGAACGGAAAGCGCCCACATCGTACTGCCGGGAAACGCGGGCCGAAGCCCGCTCGTCAGCGGCCCAGAATTTCCGCGACTTGCTGGGCGAGCGCCGCCCGGTCGCCTCGATTGTCGACCCGTTCGTGCGGCACACCCGGCGCCTGGTCGGGCCGGATCCGGGCCACATACGCCGCGTAGTCCGCGAGCTTGGCTCCGTCCCGCGCGAGTCCCCGGGATTCGATCCGGCCCCGCAGTGTCACCGGATCGGTGTGCACCCAGACGAGGCGTACGCGGGGACCGCCGAGCGCGCCGACCCAGGCGCTCCATCGGCCCGGGTCGTGGATCTGGCCACTGAACGGCCCCGACAGCAGCACCGGGCAGCCGTGCGAGCGCACTTCCCGCGCCGTGGCGGTGAGCCCGGCGTACTCGTGGCTCTTGATGTGCTCGTCGTACCAGGGCCCCTCGCGTTCGCCCTCGGGCCGCCCGTACGCCGCCAGCGTCGCGGCGACGAAATCGCCGTACAGGGTGTCCTTGTCGAGCAGCGCCGGCACCGGATCGAGCCGCTCCAGCAGGAGATCCGCGACCGTCGACTTACCGGCCCCGGGCGGCCCGGCGACCACCCACACGTCCGCCACCTGCGCTTTCACGCCCCGATGATAGCCTCGTGATCATGTCCGTTCTGGTCGCGTTCAGTGTTTCCCCGGTCGGCACCGGCGAGGACGTCGGAGAGATCGTCGCCGAGGCCGTACGCGTCGTCCGCGCGTCCGGTCTGCCGAACCGCACCGATGCCATGTTCACCACGATCGAAGGCGAGACCTGGGACGAGGTGATGGCCGTCGTGAAGGCTGCCACCGAGGCGGTGCACGCCCGCTCTCCGCGTACCGGTCTCGTCCTCAAGCTCGACTGGCGCGACGGCGTGAACGGAGCACTCGACGCGAAGATCGCCACGGTCGATCGCTATTTGGGCGAGGACTGACGCTGAGCCGGGACGGTTCGCGTCAGGCGTACCGCCGTGTCCGCCGAAAGCGGAGGAAGCGCGAGCCGGATCGTGCCGTCGGTCGTGACCACCGTGTTCTGCCGCAGCGCGGACCCGTCGGCCGCCGCGCACCAGGTGGCGGTGTACGCGCCCGGCGTGAAACCACCGAGCGCCACGGAACCCTCCGAAGTGGAGGGAAGCCAGAGCAGCGCGCGGTTCGGCGAGGTGAGCGCGAGGGCGGGGCCGGCCGCGACCGGCGTGAACGACCCGAGGCACTCCCCCGCGAGAAACCTGCTCAGACCGTTGAACCGCAGGTCACCGAGGTGACCGGCGAACCCGGAGAAGATCGTCGCCCACGGCGAGCGGTCGCCTTCGTACACCACCGGCAGGTCACCGAGGCCCGGGCCGATCTCGAAGTCGGCGCCGACGATCGGGTGACCGTAGGGGTCGACCGCGCGAAGCGCCTCTGTCCACTCCAGACTCATCGATGACCAGGCGAACAGTGCCGGGTGCGCGGCCCAGCGCGCGCCCGCGTGCAGCGTCCAGTCGGTCGCGGGCAAGGTCATGATCACCGCAATGCCGCGCTCGACAGCCAGATCGAGCACCTCGTCCAGCAGCCGGGCCGGCTTGCCCGGCGGTTCGGCGGCCAGGCGGGTCACGGTCGCACCCGCCGCGGCCAGCTCCGCGAGACGGCGCGGCGCGTCGGCGAGCGGCCCCAGGTCCGCGCCGAGCGGCAGGAACGGCTCACCAGACTCGTAGCGAAATGCCCTGTCTTGTGGGTGAATCGCCCCGCGGGCCGCCGGATCCGGGTCGACGTCCAGACCGAGCGGCGGACTCAACTCCACTCCGTGACTGGCCACCACCTGCCAGTGACCAGGCAGCGGCGGCGCGAAGCGCACACGCCAGCCGGCCCCGTCGGGAAACGCCGGCACCGCCGTGGTCAGTCCGGCCGGGCCGGTCACGGTCAGGATCGGCTCTTCCTCGCCCATCTGGGGATATGCGTGACGCACTTCCCCGTCAGAGTGACGCACCCCGTCCAGGGTGAACTCGGTCGGCCGGTGCACCGCGGTCTGACCGGGCCCGGTGAGGATCAAGGTCACGGCGCAAACGATTTCATCGATCCACAGCGGCGGGCAACCGCCGTTCGGAGGGTCCGCCTGTAGTGTCTGTGGCGTGGAGCTGCGTGATCAGGCTGAATCGGTCCTGCGTGAGCTGGTCGGCCCCGGCGGCAGCAGCGCGCCGACGTTGCGGGAAGATCAGTGGACGGCGATCGAGGCTCTCGTCGTACGCCGCCGGCGGGTGCTCTGCGTACAGCGCACCGGGTGGGGCAAGTCGGCCGTCTACTTCATCGCCACCGCACTGCTTCGGCGGGCAGGCAGCGGGCCGACCGTCATCGTGTCGCCGCTACTGGCGCTGATGCGTAACCAGGTCGCCGCAGCCGAACGCGCGGGCATCCGGGCGCGTACCATCAACTCCGCCAACCTGGAGGAATGGGACCAGATCACCGACGAGATCCGGGCGGGTGCGGTCGACGTCCTGCTGATCAGCCCGGAACGGCTGAACAACCCCGACTTCCGCGACACCGTCCTGCCGAAGCTCGCCGCCACGGCCGGTCTGCTCGTCATCGACGAGGCACACTGCGTCTCCGACTGGGGCCACGACTTCCGGCCCGACTACCGGCGACTGCGTACGCTGCTCGGCGAGTTGCCCGGCGGGGTTCCCGTGCTGGCGACGACCGCCACGGCGAACGGCCGGGTGTCCGCGGACGTGGCCGAGCAGCTCGGCACGGATGTCCTCGTCCTACGCGGACCGCTCGGCCGGGACTCCCTGCGGCTCTCCGTGCTGTCGTTGCCGTCGGCGGCGCATCGGCTGGGCTGGCTCGCCGACCATCTCGACGGCCTGCCGGGATCGGGCATCATCTACACGCTGACCGTCGCCGGAGCCGGCGAGACCGCCGAGTTCCTCCGCTCTCGCGGGTACGCCGCCGCCGTCTACACCGGACAGGCGGAAGACGGCGAACGCCGTCAGGCCGAGCAGGATCTCCTCGACAACAAGGTGAAGGCGCTCGTCGCGACGTCGGCGCTGGGCATGGGTTTCGACAAGCCCGATCTCGGATTCGTCGTGCACCTGGGCGCGCCCGCCTCGCCGATCGCGTACTACCAGCAGGTCGGCCGGGCGGGACGGGCGGTGGAATCCGCCGACGTCGTGCTCCTGCCCGGCCGGGAGGACACTGCGATCTGGCGATACTTCGCCTCGCTCGCCTTCCCACCCGAGGACCAGGTACGCCGAGTGCTCGACGTCCTCGATCAGGCCGGCCGGCCGCTGTCGACCCAGGCGATCGAACCGCTCGTCGACCTTCGGCGTACGCGGCTGGAGATGATGCTCAAGGTGCTCGACGTCGACGGCGCGGTCCGCCGCGTACGCGGTGGGTGGTGTGCGACCGGCGAACGCTGGACCTACGACACCACCCGGCTCGGGCGCGTCGCCGACGCCCGGGAGTCCGAACAACGCGCCATGCTCGCGTACGCCTCCACTTCGGACTGCCGGATGCATTTCCTGCGGCAGCAGCTGGACGATCCCGAGTCGACGCCGTGTGGCCGCTGCGACACGTGTGCCGGGGACTTCCTGCCGTCGGCGGTCAGCGACGAGGCGCTGGCGGCGGCGACGGCGTACCTGCATCGTCCGGGTGTGACGATCGAACCGCGCCGTCAGTGGCCGACCGGGCTGTCCGCCGTCGGGCTCGACCTGTCCGGCCGGGTGCCGCCCGACGAGCAGGCGTCGGCGGGGCGGGCCATCGGGCGGCTGTCCGACCTGGGTTGGGGGCCTCGACTGCGGTCGCTCCTGGAAGCCGGGGACGGACCGGTGCCGGACGACGTCCTGAAAGCGCTCGTGGAGGTGCTCAAAGACTGGGCCAAGGGCGACGATCCCTGGCCGGTACGCCCAGCCGGCGTGGTCGGCATCGGCTCGCGCCGACGCCCCCAGCTCGTGACGTCGGCGGCCACCCGGATCGCCGAGATCGGCCGGCTGCCGCTGCTCGGACTGACCACCCCGCTCGGGCCGTTGTCGCCGAAGGCGGGCGGCAACAGCGCGCAGCGGCTGCGTCTCGTCCACGGCACGATCGAGATCGGCGCGGACCTCGCTTCCGCGCTGTCCACAGTCGATGGTCCGATTCTGCTGGTCGACGACGTCGTCGACAGCGGCTGGACCGCGACGCTCGTGGCCCGGGAACTGCGTCAGGCCGGAGCGGCGGCGGTGTATCCGCTCGCCCTCGCCCTCAACTCCTGACCCGGCGAGCCGGATCACGGATCTGGGTCGAATCTTGAGCGGAATATGACCGAGATCCGTGATCCAGCACCGAGAAGAGCGGGAGTCACCAGGTCTGGGAGCCCGCGGGCTGCCGAGTCGTCACGTTGACCCGGTTGTAGAAATTGGTGGTGGCGACCCACAGCACCAGCGCGGCGAGCTGCTGCTCGTCGTAGTGCTTCGCAGCCGCCTCCCACACGTCGTCCGGCACGGCGTCGGCCCGGTCGGCGAGGCGCGTCATCGACTCGCTCAGCGCCAGGGCGGCCCGTTCGGCGTCGGTGAAGTAGGGCATCTCGCGCCAGGCGGCGACCGCGTGGAGGCGCTCATCGGTCTCGCCGGCCTTCTTGGCGGTCTTCACGCCGTAATCGACGCAGAATCCGCAGCCGTTGATCTGGCTGGCCCGCAGGTGCACCAGCTCCAGCACGGCACCGGGTACGCCGGTGGCCTGAACCGACTGGCTCAACGCGTACACGGCCTTCAGTGCGCCGGGGACGACGGAGACGGGGTTGGTCATCCGAGCCTGCATTGTTCTTCTCCTTCACATTGGTTCGTCGTTGGTCTGACGGGTGCGAAGGAGCGGATGTGACAGCTGTGTGCGCCGTCACAGATTCAGGCGGTGCAACGAGAACGGCGCCCGGGGGCAAGCCCGGGCGCCGTCTGGTGACGACGGAAGCGTCAGGAGGTGACGCGGATCTTGATCGACGTGCCGCTCTCGTCGAGCACGCGGATCTTGACCCCCGCCGCCGGCAGGATGACGCCGTGGTTCGGCAGTTCGGCGTACCAGTAGGTCTTGGTGTCGTCGAACAGCGGCTGCGCCGCCTGGCCCCGGATGTAGTTCGGCACGCCATTGATGTGCAGCGTGAACGAGTCGGCCCGGGTCTTGCTGAACGGCGCGTCGTAGACCTGCACCCGCGACCGCCACGGAACCCCGTTGAGGTTGTACAGGGGAACCGGGTGGGCGTCGATGTACAGGTTCCGGCCGGAGCCGGGGTGGGCGAACGTGTCGTTGTCGGCGTACGACGTGTCCCAGTAGGAGATGAGCAGACCCTGCTGGTACGCGTAGTGGTCGACCTTGTCCGGCAACGTGTTCAGATAGCCGAAGTAGTACGGCCCGGTCTTGAGGTACTTGTCGTAGGAGACGTAAGACCGATGCCCGGCGATGTAGTAGTTGTCGTAGAACGCCGAGATGGACGTCCCGACGGCGGAGAAGCCCGCCACGGTCCAGCCGTTGTCGCCGTTCTCCGCACCGTCGCTCACGATCGCCGAACCGTTCGCCGTGATGGCGAGCTCGTCCACGAAGATGCCGTTCGGCACCGCCGGGTCGTTGCCGGCCGCCGCGCCGTCCGTGGCGTAGCGGATTCGCAGCGAGACCGTCTTGCCGGCGTACGCCGACAGGTCGAACGTCGCGTTGGTCCACGTCGCCTGGGTGCCGTCGATGCCGTTGCCCTCGGCCGCGTCGGCGATGCTGCCGGGGATGGCCGTCCAGCCGGAGCCGTCGTCGACTTCGACGTACGCGTAGTCACACGCGTCCGGCCCGCAGTCTTCGATGTCGTACCGGGCCTGGAAGGACAGCGAGGCCGTGCCGCTCGGCAGAGTCACCTGCCGGGCCAGGGAGGCCGCGTAGTCGTCGCCGGAACCACTCCACCACTGCTTGGAACCAGCGGCCGGAGCGCCCAGTGCGGTGACTACTTCCTTCTTCGGAAGCACGACCACGACCGCTTGCGGATTGTTCGTGTTGTACTCCTGCGGGCCGAGCGTCAGCGTGCGGTTCCCGCCGACTCCCGCTCCCGCCACCAGCGTCTCGTAGTCCAGCCAGCCGAGCTGCAGCTTGTTCCAGGCTCCGAGGTCGCCGGCGCGGTCGCCGATGAACTGCTCGCCCTTGGCGCCGAGTCGGCTCTGCGCCATGAGCGTCCAGTGCTCGTTGTTGTTGTCGCCGCCGTACGTGATGTTGTAGTCGTCCGGCAGACCGAGGTCGTGACCGAACTCGTGGAAGAACACGCTCCGGCCACCGTTCTCCGGCTGGATCGTGTAGTCGCCGATCCACAGGCCGGAGGTGCCGACCTGGGTGCCACCGAGGAGGTTCCCGGCCGGGCCCTGCGACCCGACGAGATTGTTGTACGCGTACCAGCGGTGGCTCCAGATGGCGTCCTCGCCCTGCTGCGGGTCGCCGTCGGCCTGGTCGCCGCCGGCGTGGACGATCTGGAAGTGGTCCATGTACCCGTCGGGCTCGTTGAAGTTGCCGTCGCCGTCGAAGTCATAGCGGTCCCACTTGTCGAACGTCGCCAGTTCGGCCGTGATCTCGGCATCGGTACGGCCGAGGGCCTTCTGGTCGGCGTACCACTGGTTGGCCGCGTCCTTGATCAGCGCCCACGTGTTCGAGCAGACGTTGCCGGCGCACGGGTAGCCGTTGGACCGGCCGTAGCGCGCCTCGTTGTACGGGACCTTGACCCAGTCGGTGACGGTGCCGTCCACGCTGTACCGCCCGGAGGACTGGGTCTCGTAGTAGGTCTTGAGCGACTCGACACCCTTGCCGGTGCCGAAGTACATCTCCTGGTAGTGATCCCGGTTGTAGTCGGGCTGCCACACGGTCGAGTTGTCGGCCGCGCGGTTCGGTGCCGGGATCGAGTTGACCAGCGGACCCTCGAACGTTGCCGGACCCTGCGTGTTGGCGTCGGTGTCCTGGTCGGGGTAGTTCGGATGCCGCGTGTTGCCGAACTCGGCCAGGATCACGAAGACCCGGTCGGTCGTCTCCCGCGACAGCTCCACGTACTGGTCTTTCTTACCCCGCCCCGAGAAGGCGCTGCGGGAGTCGCCGGCCGTCTGTCCGACCTTGACGACCGTGCTCGCACCACGCTGCTCAGCCTTCCGTTCGCCGTTCAGAACGGCGGTGATGCCTTGCTCGCGCAGCTCCCTTCGCTTGTCCTCCAAGGGGTTGGGTAGCTCGTCGACGCCCGGTGCCGCATCACCGGTCGCCTCCGTGCTGACGGGGGTCGTCGGCTTGGGCGCCGCCAGTGCCGCCGAACTCAGCGTGGTGCCGAGTCCGGATGCCAGCGACAAGCCGAGCAACCCCACGACGATTCTGCGCATGTCCACCTCCGGTAGGGGAGTCGCCCGCCACCGTTCGGATGAGCCGGTGTCGAGCGCGGGGGTACGCCTCTCGATCGGAGAGCCGACATGCAAACTAATCCGGATATCCGAAAATAGGAATAGCACTTCATCGAAAAGTATTAGCCGACAGTAGGGTTCCGGTTACCGTACGAGGGCGTACGCCTCCCGCAGATCTCCCCCGGCATAGATGTGCGTTGCGAGTGTCCGCACATGGTGGTCGCCGTTTACGGCTACTCGGACCGGCACCGCTGCGAACAATGCACTGTCCGATTTGGAATCCCCATACGCCACGCAGTCTTCCCTGGTCAGGCCGTAGCGGGCGGCCAGTTCGTCGGCGATCGTCACCTTCGACTGCGGGCTCAGCACACCGCATACGTCGAGCGTGGTTCCGATTGGGAACGGCACGTCGGGGAAGACCGCCGCGCGTACCTCGTGGACACCCCAGGCGCTCAACCGGCGGACGAAGAAGCTCGGCGACAAAGATATGACAGCACAGTGCTCGCCACGCTCGGTGATCTCGGTCCAGACCTCACGGATGCCCGCGAGCCAAGGCGCCCGCGCGAAGGCGTCGGCCACCACGTCCTCCGTCAAGGCCGACCACATCGTGTACGCCTGCCGCGCGTACTCGGCGGAGTCCACCACGCCGGTCGCGAACTTGCCGTCGAGCGATCGAAACTCGTCCACCTTGCCGATGACCTTGGCCAGCTCGATGTTGGCCGAGGAGTCGCGGATCAGCGTGCCGTCCATGTCGAACAGATGGAGTCGGCTCATCCCGCCCTCCCTTCGAATCTCGCCTGCTCAGGGGGCCTTTCTGCGAGCAGGGGAGATGAAGGATAGCGCTGAGGGCGGTCCTCCGCCAGGAAAACCGCCCTCGAACGCCTAAATGCGGGTGAACTATTCGCCCTGGTCTCGCCGCGAATGCTCGGCCAGGAACTTCTCCAGCTCCGCGCCGAGCTCGTCGGCGGTCGGCAAGGGCACCGGCTCGGTCAGCAGACTGGCGTCCCGGCCCCGGGTGAACGCGTCGTACTGCTCCTCCAACGCCTTCACGACCGCCGCCGCCTGAGTGTTGCTTTCCAGCTGACGTTCGATCTCGGCGCGTACGCGGTCGCCGGCTTCCCGAAGTTCGTCGGCGGGCAGCAGCAACCCGGTCGCCCGGGAGACCGAACTCAGCAGCAGCTCAGCCGCCGGCGGATACTCCCCCTCGGCGAGGTAGTGCGGCACATGCGCGGCGAACCCGATGGCGTCCATCCCGTTCTGGCCCAGCCGGAACTCCAGCAGATTCGTCACACTCGCCGGTACGCGTACCCGATCGATCCAAGGCTCGTAACCCGCGATCAGCTCGGCGCGCGTGCCGTGGGCCGTGGCCCCCGCCGGTCGCGTATGCGGAACCGACATGGGAATGGCGTGGATGCCGACCGTGACGCGGACGTTGAGCCGCTGGATGAGCAACGTCAGCGCGGCGATGAACCGCTCCCACTGCATGTCCGGCTCCGGGCCGGTGAGCAGCAGAAACGGGGTGCCGTCATGATCGCGCAGAGCGTGCAGCTCCAGCCGCGGATCGTCGTAGGACTCCCAGTGGTCGGCCGCGAAGTCCATCAGCGGGCGACGAGCCCGGTAGTCGAGCAACTGGTCGACGTCGAAGGAGGCGATCACCGGCCGATCCGGCAACGCCGGCTGCAAGACCTCCAGCAGGTGCTCGCGAGCCAGCCGACCGGCACCACCCGCGTCGATGAACCCGCTCAGGGCGTGCAGCAACACCGGCCGCCCGAGATCGGCCGCCGCCGGGCCGGTCAGCTCTGGCGCCAGCTCGAACAGTTCCTGCGGGTCTCGCACAGTCGTCAGCCTTTCACGGTCCGCACACGTACAAAGCGCACAACGCGTACGCTACGTGATCCATTCCCGCTCGGGAGCGCTCGTGCCTACGTCCCACAGTGCGGTCGGTACGCTCCCGCGACCTTACCGGTGAACCGTTCACCCCCGCCGCGCACCGTTCATGATCAGGGCGCGCCCGCCGACCGCCATGATCAGCGGAAGTTTCGCGGGGCTATAACCCCACAAAACTTCCGCTGATCATGAGCGCACCCAGCGCGCCGCGCGGCGCTACTCAACGCCGTCCACAGCGGCGCGCGCGAGCGCGGTAGCGGCGACACGGAGCGTCGTCGCGTCAGCCGAAGCGCGAGCGAGCGTAGCGAGCGTGAGCGAACCGAGCACGGAGGAGATCTTGGCGTACGCCGCCTCAGCGGTCGGCGAGATGTCGCCGAAAAGCGTCCACCACCACCAGGCGTTGGTTGCGACGTTCGCCACAAAGTCGGGAACCACCACGACTCCGCGCGCGTGCAACAAGGCCTCGGCGTCAGGAGTGGTAGCGACGTTGGCCGCCTCCACCACCAACCGGGCTCGCACGTCCGCAGCGTTCTCGGCGGTGAGGGCGTACGAGACGGCGGCGGGCACGAGGATGTCGCAGGGGAGGTCGAGCCACGAGGAAGACGAGACGACGTCGCCGGGGGCAAGACGGGACCGGTCGATCCGGCCGAAGCCGTCCCGGTGGCGCAGCAGGTTCTCGACGTCGAGACCCGAGGGGTTCACGACGAGCCCGTCGGCGTCGGCGATCCCGACGACGCGTACGCCGGCCCGGGCGAGGTAGCGAGCGGTCGCCCCGCCCATCGAGCCGAAGCCTTGAATCACCGCACGCGAACCGGCTGCGGAAACGCCGAGAGCGGTGAGCGCACAGGTCGCCACGCCGTACCCGCCGACGAGGTCGGCCAGGCTGATCCCGTCGACGTCGACGGCGAACCCGGCTTTGACCTGGGCGAGTCCGGCTTCCGGGTCAGGCAGCCGCCGCAGGGCGGCCTCGATGGTGGAGCGCAGCCCGATCTCGCCCGCCAGTTCGTCCAGCACGTCTTGGCGTACGCCGAGGTCTTCGCCGGTGGACCAGATCGTCTCCAGCAGCGGGCGCATCGCCTGGAGGTAGCGGCGCAACACGCCCCGCGCGTCGGGGTGGTGCGGCGAGCAGTCGATGCCGCCTTTGCCGCCGCCGAACGGCTGGTAGCGGTCGCCAGGCACGCGGACGACGGCTTCCTTCAGGGTCATCCCCCGGGCCAGGTCGCGCACCTCGTCGAGGGTGCAGCCCGCGCGCATGCGCAGGCCACCGCTCGACGCGCCTTGCCGCAGCGCATCCACCACCAGGTAACCGCGGCAGCCGGTGACCTCGTCGGTCCAGGTGACTTCCAGATAGGACACTTACGGAACCTCTTCCTCCACCACGAGCAGGGTCGGCCCGGGGTGCTCCAGGCTCGCCTTGACCAGGCTGCGCAGCTCATCCGGGGTGCGTACGGCGAATCCCGCGCCGCCGAGCGCGGTCGCCAGCGCGATCAGGTCCGGCACCGGCAGGTCGACGCCGACCGGGTCGATCGACGCCGCGCGCATCTCGGCCCGGATCTCGCCGTATCCGCCGTTGACGAAGACGACGATCGGCAGGGCGATTCCCTCGGCGGCGGCCGTCGCGAGCTCCTGGCAGCTGAACATCAGGCCGCCGTCGCCGCACAACGCCACGACCGGCCGTCGCGGGCGCGCCACCTTCGCGCCGATCGCCGCCGGCAGCGCGTACCCGAGCGTTCCGAAGCCGGTGGGAAAGCCGAACGCGCCGGGCTCGTGCACCGGCAGGTTGCCCAGCGCGCCGTAATACCCGGCCATCGCGTTGTCCGCGAGCACCAGCGCGCGCTTGGGCAAAGCCGCGGCCAACGCGTCCATCCAGGCCGTCCATCGCGCACCCTCCGCGCGCGCTTGAGCACGAATCTTCGCTTGTACGCCGAAAGCAGCGGTCTCCTCGGCGATCTCGTGTTCGGGCTTCAGGAGCGGGAGGAGTTCTTCGAGGGCGGCCGTGGCGTCGCCGCAGATCGGCAGCGCCGGGCGCGCGTTGATGAGCAGTTGGGTGGGGTCGAGGTCGATCCGGATGACGTCACCGCGCGGGGCCGGCGGTTCGTACCAGAAGTCGCTGGGCGCCATCTCCGTGCCGATGGCCAGCAGGACGTCCCGGTCGGCCAGCCACTCACCGGCGGCAGGCAGGTGCGCGGCGGCACCGAGGCTCAACGGATGGGTCTCCGGGATGATCCCCTTGCCGTTGGCCGTGGTCAGCACACCACAGCTGAGCAGTTCGGCGATCGCGACGACCTGGGCGGCTGCGCCCCGGGCACCACCCCCGGCCAGGATGCCGGGCCGCCGGGCGCCGTTCAGCAACGTCGCCGCCCGGATGATCTGCGCCTCCTCGGCGCGGCGGCGGGCTACGCGCAACGGCGGGGCGAGGCATACCTCGGCGCTCTCGGTCAGCAGGTCGAGCGGGATCTCCAGGTGCACCGGCCGGGGTCGTTCGGCGGCGAAGTCGGCGAAGATCTGGGCGACCGCCTCGGTCAGTTCGGCGTGACTGCTCACCCGATGCGAGTAGCGCACGATGTTGGCCAGGGCGGCCCGCTGATCACGCATCTCGTGCAGCAGACCGGTTCCCCGCTGCGGATGGCGCACCGGCATACCCGGTGAGACGGCGAGCACCGGAACCGAGTCGGAGTACGCCTGAGCCAAGGCCGCCGTGATGTTGAGCAGCGCCGGGCCGGTCGTGACGAGAGCCACCCCGGGCCGGCCTGACGTCCGGGCGTACCCGTCGGCGGCGTAGCCGGCCCCCTGTTCGTGCCGGGTGGTTACGTGCCGGATCTTCGCCGCCGCGAGATGCCGGTAGATCTCCAGGTTATGCGTGCCGGGTATGCCGAAGACAGTGTCCACTTTGTGCGCGGCCAGGCTCGCGACCAGCGTTTCGCCGCCGGTCATCCACACCGCGCCGGGCTGGCTCAGGGTATGAGTCATGAAACATTTTCTCCATGACAGTCGAGCGCCACAGCCCCGTCCGGCGTGACGAGTACCGGGTTGAGTTCCAATGCCGCGAGTCCGGCCGTTCGGCAGACGGCCTCGGAGACCGCCACGATCACCCTGGTCAACGCAGTCACGTCGACCGCCGGCCGACCGCGATGTCCGGCTAGCAGCGGAAAGATCCGCAGGTCGCGCAGCATCTCCTCGGCCCGGTACGCATCGACGGGAGCCAACGCGACGACGGAGTCGCCCAGTACCTCCGTGAGCAGACCGCCCGCGCCCACCACGACGACCGGGCCGAAGCCGGGGTCCCGCCGGGCGCCGACCAGCACCTCGATCCCCTCGGCGAGATCGTGCTCCCGTTCGACGGCGTACGCCGGACTGGCCGGAACGCGGCCGAACGCGGCGGTCACCTCGGCCGCGGTTCGCAGTCCGAGGACGACTCCGCCGTCGTCGGACTTGTGCGCCCGGCCCAACACCTTGAGCACCACCGGATATCCGATCCGCTCGGCGGCGGCGACCGCCTCGTCGGCGTCGCGTACGCGTTCGGCCGCGGCGAAGGCGACCTCGGGCAGCAGCGCCCGTCCCGCGAAATACCAGTCACCCGACGGCGCTTCATCCACTGTCGACGGCAGCTCCGGCATGCCCTGCCGCGGAGTCGTCGCGTGCGCGACCGCTTCGATCGCATGCTCGACGGCCGGCCAGACCGGGACGCCCGCCGCGGTCAATCGGCGTACGCTCGCCGACGGTCCGGTGGGCGGGAACCCGGCGAAGCTGTGTGCCACCACGGGGACATCGCCGCCGGAGGCACCGATCACGGACGCCACCTCGAGTTCGGCCGCCGCCATCGCGGGGTCGTCGGCGCTGTAGCCGCCGAAGTAGCCCGTGAGCAGCACGCAGTCGACGTCGCCAGTGGCGGCCAGGTTCCGGACGGCTTCGGCGTACGCCGACAGGTCGCGCTCGCCCGCCCCGGCCAGGTCCACCGGCGGCCGTGGCACCGACAGTCCGGCCGCGATCGCCAGGTCGGCCGCGAGGATGCCGTGCCCGCCGCCGTCGCCGACGATGCCCAACCGGCGACCGCGTACGCGGGGGACGACGCGGCACGCCTCGATCAGCTCGGTCGGCGTACGCACAAGGCGGATGCCCGCGTCCCGGCAAGCAGCCGCCAGTACGGCGTGATCTCCGGCGAGCGCACCGGTGTGCGTACGCGCGGCGGCCGCCCCGACCGCCGACCGGCCCGCCGCCAGCAGGGTCACCGGGATTCCACTGTCGACGATCGCCGCCGCTTGTTCGACGAGCGCCCGGCCGTCGCTGAGGTCTTCGAGGTAGAGCGCGATCGCGCGGGCATCCCCGTGCTGGGGTAGCAGGTCGACCGCCCGGAGTCCGGCCGCGTCGCCCAGCGACGCGAACCGCCGGAACCCCAACCCCGTACGCCGCGCGATCGCACCGAGTTCCAGCGCGAGATTGCCGCTCTGCGAGAAGAGCGCGACGTCACCGGCCGGCAGCTCACCCCACAGCAGACTCAGGCCGCTCAGCGAGTCGTAGACGCCCAGACAATTGGGACCGAGCAAGACCGCACCTTGATCGCGTACCACTTGGGCGATCTGAAGCGCGACGGACGGGGCGAGGCCGGCGGTGATCCCGACGACGGACCGCGCGCCTGCGGCCAAAGCGGTGTCGACCGCGGCCGGGAAGGCGGGAGCGGGCACCGCGATCACCGCGAGATCGACCGGCCGCTCGGGTGCCGCGGTGAACGCGATGGTCTTCAGCTGCCCGGGCCGCAGGTTGATCAGCTGAACGTCCACACCGGACCGGAGAGCGCCTTCGGCCAGCTGACGGCCCCACGAGCCGGGCTTGTCCGAGGCGCCGAAGACGGCGATCGAATCGGGTTCGAAAAGGGGGTTCACCGCAGCGACCTGGCAATGATCATTCGCTGGATGTCAGAGGTGCCTTCCTCGATCTCCTCCAGCTTGGCGTCGCGCATCCACTTCTCGGCCAGGTACTCGCGCGAGTACCCCCAGCCGCCGAGCGTCTGCACGGCCGCCCACGAGCAGAACATGGCCGTCTCGCTGGCGGTCAGCTTCGCCATGGCGGACTCGGTGGCGCAGGGCAGCCCGGCGTCGAGGCGTCGCGCGGCCCGCCAAGTGAGCAGCCGCGACGCCTCGATCTTGGTTGCCATGTCGGCGAGCCGGAAGGCGACGGCCTGGTGTTCGATGATCGGCTTGCCGAACTGAACGCGTTCTCGCGCATAGCTCGTGGCCAGGTCGAGGCAGGCGCGGGCGAGGCCGGTGGCCGACGCCGCGAGCACGGTGCGCGAGATCTCGAAGGTACGCATCAAGCCCTGAAAGCCTTGGCCCTCCGCCCCGAGCCGATCTTCTTCAGGGACGAAGACGTCGTCGAGGAAGATCTCGGTGTTGATGATCGCTCGCTGCCCCATCTTCTTCATGGGCTGCCCGAAGCTGAGCCGATCCTTCGTGACGAGAAACGCCGTGACGCCCTTGGCCCGCTTCGCCGCGTCGACGGTGGCGAAGATCACGTAGTACTCGGCGACTCCGCCGTTGGAGATCCAGGCCTTCTGCCCGGTCAGCCGATAGCCCCCGGTCGTACGCTCGGCGCGGGTGGTGATCGCGGCGGAGTCGGAGCCGACGCCGGGTTCGGTCACCGCCAGCGCCGTCATCGGCGGGTTCGGGCCGGTCAGCGGCCGCAGCCAGCGCTCCTTCTGGTCCTCGGTGCCCAGTTCGAGCACCGGGTCGGCGAAGAACCCGTTCGAGGTCAGCAGGTTGCCGAGGGCGGCGTCGGCCGCGCCCAGCTCCTCTTGGACGAGGCACTGCGTGAAGACGTCGGTCGCACCGCCTCCGCCGTACGCCGTGGGCAGCATGAAGTCGGTGATCCCCGCCTCAGCGGCCTTTCGCCATACGTCCCACGGGGTCTCCGTGTCGGCCTCGTCGACCTCCCGGGCCACCGGCCGTATCTCGCGCGCGCCGAACTCCCGGCACAGATCGAGCAGGTCACGCTGCTCGTCGGTCAACGCCACGAGCTCCACCGGCAACTGAGAGTTGATCATGAACCTATGGTCCCCATCGACGGCGTGGCGCACCCCTCAACCGCGTGATCAACCACGGCCGGTGGCGCTTACTGACTGGCGAGTCAGTAGACCCGTTCGGCCCTCCGGCTGTCAATGCCCGCCCCCCAGATACTCTCGGTGACGTGCTGTTTCGGACCTGGGAAGCATCGGCGGACTCCCCCGTCGCGATCCGGGACAGCCACGTTCTGGTCTCCTCGCACACCCTTGTGCGGCAAGTGCTCGCCGATCCGGAGACCTTCGCTCCCCACAACGCCCTCGACGCGGTGACGCCGATTCCGGTCGCGGCTCTACGCGTACTGGCCGGGCACGGGTTCCGCCTGCCGCCGACGCTCGCCAACAACGGCACCCCGTCCCATCCGGCGATCCGAGGACTGGTGGAGAAGGCGCTGCACCCGCATCGGGTGGCCGCCCTCCAACCCTGGCTGACCGGGATCGTGCGGCGGCGGGTTGCGTCGCTGGCCATCCGGCTGCGGTCGGGTGAACCCGTCGACCTGTACGCCGACCTCACCTCGGACTTGCCGTTGCTGGCACTCGCCCGGCTCGTCGACCTCCCCGACGACGACGTACGCGTGGTGAAGGAGTTCTCCCGGGCAGCGCTCGAACTCTTCTGGGCCCCCGTGGATCTCGACCGCCAGCTGGCCCTCGCCGAGATCGTCGGGCATTACCACGCCGTCCTGCGCAAGCATGCCGAGCAGGGCGAGGGCATGATCGCCGAGCTCCGCACGCTCGGCGACCCCGATCTCGTCGTAGGAGCGCTGTTCTTCCTGCTCGTCGCGGGGCAGGAGACGACGTCACAGTTCCTGACGCTGCTGTTGCATCGGCTGACGACCGAACCGGCGGTGCTGGCCGGGCTCGCCCGCGGCTCGATGCGGGTCGACGACGTGGTCGAGGAGGGTCTGCGGCTCGTCCCGCCGATCACCACCTGGCGGCGGGTCGCCACCCGCGCCGCGACGCTCGGCGGCGTCGAGGTGCCGGCCGGGGCGTCGATCCTGTTGTGGCTGGCCGAGGCCGGCCGAGACCCCTCGATCACCGCCGAACCGCACGACTTCGTGCCCGGCCAACGGGGGTCGCGGCGGCATCTAGCCTTCGGGGCGGGCGCGCATCGCTGCGTCGGCGCTCAACTGTCCAGAATGGAGGCAGCCGTCGTGGTCGCCGAAGCCGCCGGGCTGCTCCGGTACGCCGAGGTCGTCCGAGCGCCGTGGTGCCCCGACAACCTCAGTTTCCGGATGCCGGACACGTTCCAGATCACCGGGAGCGGCCGCCGATCATGACGGCGCCCACGGTCCCATCACGAAACGTCCGTCCTCAGTGAACGGGTACGGGTTGGGCAGGCAGCCGTTCAGGGCGATCGTCTGGGTCTGCATCACCGGGGCGAGCTGACCGGCACCCGGGCAGAGCATGTGACTGAACCCGAGGAAGTGCCCGGTCTCATGACTGATCACCATCTGCCGGTACGCCGGCATGTCGGTGAAGCCGTCCGCGCCGTACAGCCAGCGGCGCAGGTTGATCAGGATGTTCTTGCCGTACCGGCAGGAGTACACGCCCTCGGTGTCCACCCCGGCCGAGCCGCAGAGCTTGTCCACAGTGGTGGGCGTCGCGAGCCGGATACGTACGCCGTAAGTCCCGTCGCTGACCCGCTGGAAGGACCAGGACTCGTTGCTCATGCCCTCGGCCGGGTCGGTGACCGGGTGCGCCGCCGAGGCGATCCAGCCGCGCTCGTTGCCGAGGATGCCGTCTACGGCGGTGGCGAAACCAGCCGCCGTCCACGGCGCGACCCGGCCCCAGTTGATGCCCTGCTCGACTTCCACCTGGTACTTCACCAGGGTCTCGCCGTTACCGACGACACCGGTGTTACCGGTCGCGATGGCGAAGGTGCCTGCACCGGTCACCGGAGTCTGGTCGGCGACGATGATCGGCACGTTGGTGCGATCGGTCCGGGCCGGCAGCGAATTGGTGAAGACCCTGGTCGGGCTGCGCCGAGGCAGCGGTACGGCCGTCCCCGTCGGCCGGGTGATCGCCGCGGGAGTCGGCGAGTTCTCCCCCGAGAGAGCGAGCTTGGCGACCGGAGACTGCTGCGACTGGCTGGAGTCGACCGCGCTCGGGCCGGCTCCGCTCGGGCCTTCGGCGACATCGTCGTGTGCCGCCGGCTTGCAGCCCACCAGCGCGACCGCGCAAATCACTGCGCTGACCGCCGGTATCCAGATTCGCCGCATGGACGTCCTCCCCCGAACGAGATCCGCGGGGACGCTATCACTATGCGAAGCGGGAGGCGACCCTCAGTCGCCTCCCGCATTCCGTACTGCTGGTGTTAGTTGAGCGCTCCCGTCATGGCCACCACGATCGGACCCATCAACGGCAGCACCACGTTCGACAAGGCGTACACGATGGTGTAGCTCATCAAGGGCGTGGCGTTGCCCGCCGCCTGCTGGACCGCTGTGGCCGCCGGTGTCGAACACTGCTGGCCAGCGACCGCGCCCAGGGTGAGCGGCGCGGGCAGTTTCATGATCTTCCAGGCCACGAACAGCGAGATCGAGGCCGGGATCAGGGTGACCAGGATGCCGGAGATCGGCAGCGCGAACCCGAACTTCTTGATCAGGTCGATCGCCTCCGGCCCCGAGGACAGGCCCACCGCGCAGATGAAGGTGGCCAGGCCGAGGTCCTTGACGACCTGGGCCGCCGCCGGGTGGTACTGCCCGTGCTTCGGGTTCTTCGCCCGCAGCCAGCCGAACAGCAGACCGGAGAGCAGACAGCCGCCGCCGGTGCCGAGCGAGAGCGGGATGTCGCCGAGCGGCACCTCGATCTTGCCGATGAGCATGCCCAGGATGATGCCGATCGAGATGAAGACGATGTCCATCTTCACGCCCGGATCGATCTTGAAGCCGACGCGCGGGACGAACTTGTTCAGGTCGCTCTTCATGCCGGTGAACTTGAGCGTGTCACCGCTGTTGATCTGGGTGCCGTTCTGGACCGGCAGGTTGTGGTCCATCCGGGTGATGCCGGTGAGGAAGACGCCGTGGCGCTCGCCCGTCGGGATCGACTCGCGCAGCTCGCCCAGGGTCTTGCCGCCGTAACCCTTCGCCGTCAGGATCGCCTCCTGGACGTCGAGGTCGACGTTGAACCCGGTCACGCTGGCCCGTTCCGGGCCGATGATCCGGTCCGCGTCCAGCAGGCTCTCCCGGCGGCCGTTGAACAACACGAGGTCACCGGAGGTGAGCCGGGTGTCGGGCTGCACCGCGACCGACTCACCCTGCCGCTGGATGCGCTCGATCGCGACACCCGTGCCGAGGACGTTCTCGACTTGGCTCACGGTCTGCCCGGCCGCCATCGTCACCTCGTGCGCCCGGCCCACGACGTCCGGCAACGCCGGGGTCGCGCCCTCCTCGTCCGAACCGCCGCCCAGTTTCTTCCAGAGCTTCTCGGCCTCGTCGCGGAGGTTGATCCGCATCAGCGCCGGGGCGATCTGGCTGGTCAGCAGCACGATCGTGATCAGGCCCATGATGTATGAGATCGAGTACGCCGTACCGACGTTGGCCTGCAGAACCTTGATCTGATCAGCGGGTAGGTCGAGTTTGCCGATGGCGTCGGTGGCGGTACCGACCACCGCCGATTCGGTCGCACCACCGGCCAGCAGCCCGGCGGCGGTGCCCTGGTCCAGCCCGAGGATGACGGTCGCCAGCGCGACGACCACCAAGATGGTGACCACCTCGATGAGCGTGAAGATGCCGTACTTCAGGCTGGCCCGGTTGAGGCTGGCGAAGAAGGACGGGCCGCTCATGTAGCCGAGGGTGAAGATGAACATGGCGAACGCGATGTTCTTCACCTGGCTGTTGAGGGTCACGCCGAGCATGCCGACGAAGATCGCGACGATCAGCGTACCGGCGACGCCGCCGAGCGAGATCTTCCAGAACTTGATCTTTCCGATCGCGAAGCCGAGCGCCAGGCAGACGAAGAGCACCAGCCCGTCGACCGACTTGAAGAGATCGGTCAGCCAGTCCTTCACCGCTTCGACCCGGCCCGGGCCGTGGCCTTCCCGGCCGTCGTCTTCTTAGCCGTCGCCTTCTTGGCGGGAGCCTTCTTCGCGGTAGCGGTGGCGGCCTTCTTCGCCGGCGCCTTCGCGACCGCTTTCTTCGCGGGAGCCGCCTTCTTCGAGGCCGCCTTGGCTGCGGTCTTGCCGCCGGTCACCTTCTGGAACTCGGCGTAGTAGCCCTCCATGATCTCCCGGAGCCACTTCCCGATGTCCTGATAGGACTCATACCGGAGGTTCGCCAGGCTGACGCGTACGCTCCATTCGGGTCCGTCGAAGCCGCCGCCGTTGAGCAGGACGACCGAGCCCTTCTCGGCCAGCCGGAACACCGGGTCCACCGGCTCGAAGTTCTTCCCCAACCAGGTCGCGAACTCAGGGCTGATATAGCGCTCGGCGTAGTTCATCAAGTCCAGCTCGATGTAGTAGTGCGCCGCGTTCGGATCCTTCGGCAGCTTCACTCCCATGCCCTTGACCAGGGCGTGCAGCCGCCGGGCGATGATCGTCTGGCAGACCTCCTGATACGCGCCCTGCTCGTCGAGGAGGTCGAAGAGCGCGAACAGACCCATCTGAATCTGCTGCGGCAGCGACAGCCCGGCGGTGTGGTTCAGCGCCACCTGCCGGGAGTCGGCCACGATGCGGTCGATGAACTTGAGCTTCTCCGGCTCCAGCGTGATCGACGAGTAGCGCTCGTTCAGCTGCGCCTTGCGCTTGGCCGGCAGCTTGGCCAGCTTGCCCTCGAAGATGTTGTCCCGGTTGACCGCGATGACCCCGAGCCGCCAGCCGGTGCAGCCGAAGTACTTGCTGAACGAGTACACCCCGATGGTGTTCTTGGGAACCGTCGACATCAGCGACTCGAAGCCGTCGACGAAGGTGCCGTACACGTCGTCGGTGATGATCGTCAGGCCCGGGTTCGAGGTTTCCGTGATCCGCTTGATGTGCTCACGGGACTCCTGGGAGAGCGCGACCGACGGCGGGTTCGACGGGTTCACCATGAACAGCGCCTTGACCTTCGGGTCGGCCAGCTTGTCCAGCTCACTCGGGTCGTACTGCCAGGTGTGGAAGCCCTCGGAGTCGAATCGGGACGCCTTCAGCTCGACGACGTTGAACTGGTAGCGCTCCAGATGCGGGATCTCCAGGTACGGGGTGAAGATCGGCGTCATGATCGCGATCGTGTCGCCCTTGTTCAGCATCCCGTTGATCAGCGCCGAGTCGAACAGGTAGCACATCGCCGCCGTCCCGCCCTCGACGGCGTACAGGTCGAAGGGCTGCTTGGGCGCCTTCCCGCCGCACATCGCCTTGACGAGGTACGCGTGGACGACCTTCTCCATGTGGGTCAGCATCCGGTCCGGCTCCGGATAGTGATCGCCGATCACTCCGTCGGCCAGCTCCCAGGCGTACGCGTCGGGGTCGAACTTCAGCTTCTTGACGCCATAGTCGAAGCTGCGCTGGAGGAGCGACGCCCCGGGCTCGTTCCGGTTGGACTGCAGGAAGGCCTTGTAACGCTGGGCGATCCCGGACTTGGCCGGCATGCCGCCGACGCCGTCCCACTCGTCCCAGTCACGCCGGGACTCTTCGATGCCGAACCGGCCGAGGAGGAAGAACGCCTCCCGGGGCTCGGTCGCGATCCAGTTCGGGTTGCCCCGGCCCGCGTTGAGCATCGTGACCGCTTCGAGCTTCACGTTCTCGTTCGCGAGCTCGATCAGCGAGTTCTTCAGCTCGAACGGACTGAGCGACTCCAGTCGCTTCTGTTCGGCTCTCGACGTAGCCATTCCTCTTCCCCCCGCGTGATGTATCTACTTAGGACAACAGGGCGACGATGACCGTGCCCCAGATGGTGAGCAAGGTGTTGCCGATCGCGTACGGGACGGTGTAGCCGAGGACCGGCACCCGGCTCTTGGCCGCGTCGCACACCGCCCCGATCGACGCCGTCGTCGTGAACGTTCCGGCGGTCGAGCCCAGATTCGTGGCGGTGGGCCATTTGTAGATCCACTTGCCGAGGAACAGGGTCAGGAACATCGGCAGCAGCGTCACCACCAGCCCGGCGAAGAGCAGGCCCAGGCCCTCGCTCTTGACGCCGGAGATGAAATCCGGCCCGGACTGGATGCCGACGATGCCCACGAACATGCACAGGCCACCGGTGTCCATCAGCCACTCCGCGGCCGGTGGGAACCGGCCGAAGGACGGGTTGCGGGACCGCAGCCAGCCGAAGATGAGGCCCATGATGAGCGCGCCGCCGCTGGTGGTGAGACCGATGTTCGCTCCCGCGATGGCCACCGTCGGAATACCGATGAGGCCACCGAGGAAGATGCCGAGGCCGATGTAGGAATAGTCGGTCTCGTCGCTGGTCCGGTTCGGCTTGCCGATCGCGGGCACCGCCTTCTCGACCAGTTCCTTCGGGCCCTCGATGGCGATCTCGTCGCCCTTGTGCAGCACGGTCGTCAGGCCGAACGGGATCTCGACGCCGGCCCGCACGATCTTCTTCACGAAGAGGTTGCGCGCCTCGTCCTCCTGGGCGAGTTGGGCGAGCGTACGCCCCTCGAACTTCTTGTTCAGCAGGACGACCGAGAGCGTCTCGACGTCGTAGCCGAGCAGTTCGGTGTCGTCGACCTCGGTGCCCACCGCGTTCATCTCGCCGTGAATGAAGTCGCTGTGGTTCGCCGTCACCGTGACGACGTCACCCGCTCGCAGCACCGTGTCCGGCGTGGTGAACGCCAGTTGATCACCCCGCCGATAGCGCTGGAGGTAGATCCGGCGCCCCCGGCTGCGCGCCAGCTCCTCCTCCGCCTGAACGGTGCTGCCGTCCAGCTCCGAGCCCTCCGAGACCCGGTAGGTCCGGCGGACCACCTGCCGGTACGCCGGCTGGCTGTCGGGGTCCTTGAACGTCCCGAGCTTCTTCTCCAGCTCGGCACACTCGGCGACCAGGTCCTTCGTGCCCAGCATCCGCGGTGCCAACTGCGACAGGAAGTACGCCGCGGCCGCGGTGCCGAAGAGGTAGCAGACGGCGTACCCGACCGGGATCTGGTTGACGAAGGTCTGCTTCTGGTCGTCGGGGATGCTCGACGATCCGTTGATCGCGTCGGTGGCGACACCGATCACCGCCGACTGGGTCAGTCCGCCCGCCAGCAGACCGGCGCCCCAGCCCGGTCCGTATCCCATGATCTTCGCCATGGCGAAGGCGATGATCAGACCGAAGACACAACCGACGACCGCGATCACGAGCTGCGGGATGCCGTCCTTCTTCAAGGCGGCGAAGAACTGCGGCCCGACCCGGTAGCCCAGGGCGAACAGGAAGCCGATGAAGGCCACCGTCTTGACCAGGTCGGGGATCTGGATGTCCAGCTGACCGACCAGCACACCGGCGAGCAGCGTACCGGTGACCGAGCCGAGGGTGACACTCTTGATCTTCAGCCGGCCGATCGTGAAACCCAGGGCAAGGGTCAGGAAGATGGCAAGCTCGGGATGAGCTTGCATCGACTCCTTGAACCAATGCCACATACCAGGCAAATTACGGCAAACGCCCCGACTGGATGAGGCGATTAGAAAAGATCAGTAATCGTCCTCAGCGAGCAGCCGAGGGTCGTCGCAACTGCCGTAGAGCGTCTCGGTGAACCAACCCGGCGCACTGCGCCGGAACACTCCCGGTTCCATGGAGCCGGCCCCGTCCGGGAGCAATCCATGCAGGTCACCGGGCAGATCGTCGAGGTTGGTCAGATGGACCAGCTCCGGCTCCGACGGCCAGGCGCCGAGCACCACCAAGCCGGCCACGCCCCGGCGGTCGAGCGCCTCCAACGTCAGCGCCGTGTGGTTCAGCGTCCCCAGTCCGGCCCGGGCGACCACGATGGCCGGAGCGCCCAGGCTCACGGCGAGGTCGGCGACCGTCCAAGCTCCGCCGCCGGGGATGTCGGCGATCCGCGGGCCCATCGGGACCAGCAGCCCGCCCGCGCCCTCGACGAGGACCAGGTCGTGCTCGGCCGCCTGCCGTTTGACCTCGTCGACCACGGTGTAGAGGTCGAGCGGGGTCAGCTGCGCCACCCGGGCCGCCGCGAGCGGAGCGAGCGGATCGGGGTACGACGCCAGCGTCCGGGTGGTGGCCGGAGCCGCCAAGTGCCGCACCACCTCCTCGTCGGAGACCTCGCCGTACGCGGGATCGACGCCGGTCTGGCCCGGTTTGACGACCGCCACCCGCAGTCCGCTCGCCGTCGCGCAGGCGGCGATCGCGGCGGTGACGACGGTCTTGCCGACGCCGGTGTCCGTCCCGGTGACGATGACGGCGCCGGTGAGGGGTCCGGTCAAGGGGGTGGTCATGGTGCTGCCTCTACGACTTTCTCCAGCGCTTGCTCGAAGGCCGCCCGGGGCACTCCGACGTTGACCGTCAGGCGCAGCCGGGACACATGGTCCGGTGTGGACGGTGGCCGGAAGCACCCTACCGCCACCCCGGAACGCCGGCACGCGGAGGCCCAGCTCGCCGCCTGCTCTGCGGACGGTGCTTCCACGGAGACGACGCCACCAGCTGGCAGGCGTACGCGCAAACCGGCGTCGGCCAGCCTGCTGTGTGCGTACAAGCTGCGCGAACGGAGCTCGACCCGCAACTCGGGCGAGGTGACCGCGATCCTGGTGGCGGCGAGGACCCCGGCCGTGACCGCCGGCGGAAGCGCGGTGTCGAAGATGAACGTGCGCCCGGTGTCGATCAGATGCCGGACCAGCGCGGACGGTCCGGCGACCAGACCACCCGCGCCACCGAGAGCCTTGGACAGCGTGGCGGTGATCACCACGTCGTCCTCCCCCGCGAGCCCGGCGGTCGAGTCCTCGACCACCCCGAGACCGTGCGCGTCGTCGACGAGCAGCAGCGCGCCGTGCTCCCGCGCGACCTTGTGCAGGTCGCGGAGCGGGGCGAGGTCGCCGTCGACGGAGAAGACGGACTCGGTGAGGACGACGGCGCGTTTGGTGTCGCGCAGCACTTCGGCCAGGTGAGCGGGATCGCCGTGGCGATACGTCACGGTACGCGCACCGGACAGCCGGCCCCCGTCGATGAGGCTGGCGTGCACGTGCTCGTCGGCGACCAGAGTCGTCTGCGGCGTGACGAGCGCCCGGACGATGCCGAGATTCGCCAGATAACCGGACGAGTACACGAGGACTTCGGGCGTGCCGATCCACGCGGCCAGCTGTTTTTCCAACTCGGCGTGCAGATCGGTGGTGCCCCGGACAAGCCGTGAACCCGTCGCGCCGAGACCGTACGCACCCAGCGCCGCACCAGCCGCGGCGATCACTTCCGGGTGACGGGAGAGCCCGAGGTAGTCGTTGCCCGCGAGATCCACCACGGGATCGGCGGCCGGACGGGGACGGAGATCACGCCGCAGACCGGCCTTGTCGCGCAGCTCGGCCTTGCGCGCCAGGGTGGCCAGCCAGTCGGACACTTCCCGGGTCCCCTTCCAGGTGAGCGATGGTTAAGGCACCTTGTAGGGTACGGCCATGACCGACATCCTCGAGTTCGCCCGTGCGCAGGTTCTCGATCGAGGCGTCGGCCTCGACGAGGTCGCAGTCCTGGAGATCCTGCGGCTGCCGGACGAGCGCATCGCCGACGCCCTGCAGCTCGCGCACGAGGTGCGCATGCGCTGGTGCGGCCCGGAGGTCGAGGTCGAAGGCATCGTCTCGCTGAAGACGGGCGGCTGCCCGGAAGACTGCCACTTCTGTTCCCAGTCGGGGCTTTTCTCCTCCCCGGTCCGGGCCGTCTGGCTGGACATCCCGTCGCTGGTCGAGGCGGCCAAGCAGACCGCGGCCACCGGTGCGACGGAGTTCTGCATCGTCGCGGCCGTCCGCGGCCCCGACGCCCGGTTGATGGCGCAGATGCGCGAAGGCGTGCAGGCGATCAAGGAAGCGGTCGACATCAACGTCGCGGCCAGCCTGGGCATGCTCACCCAGGAGCAGGTGGACGAGCTGGTGGAGATGGGCGTCCACCGCTACAACCACAACCTGGAGACCTGCCGGACGTACTTCCCGAACGTGGTCACCACGCACTCGTGGGAAGAGCGCTGGGGCACCCTCAAAATGGTCCGCGACTCCGGCATGGAGGTCTGCTGCGGCGGCATCCTCGGCCTCGGCGAAACCGTCGAACAACGCGCGGAGTTCGCGGTCCAGCTCGCCGAGCTCGACCCGCACGAGGTCCCGCTAAACTTCCTCAACCCGCGCCCGGGCACACCCCTGGAAGACCAGCCGGTCCTCGACCCCAAGGACGCCTTGCGCGCCATCGCCGCCTTCCGGCTCGCGATGCCGAGGACGATCATCCGGTACGCGGGCGGCCGCGAGATCACCCTGGGCGACCTGGGTACGCGCGACGGCCTGCTCGGCGGCGTGAACGCCGTCATCGTCGGCAACTACCTGACGACGCTGGGCCGCCCGGCGACGCAGGACCTGGAGCTGCTCGCCGAGCTGAAGATGCCGGTCAAGGCGCTGTCGGCGACCCTATGAGCGGTTTCTGCGGGAGGTGCGGCCGCGCCCTTTCCACCGAGCCGGCCCATGTCGACTGCGCGGCGGCGCTGGAGTTGGAGCCGCCGCGCTACTGCACCCAGTGCGGCCGGCGGATGAAGGTGCAGGTCGTGCCGACGGGGTGGTCGGCGACCTGCGTCGAGCACGGTGCCCTCTCCTCTTGACCGCTTCATGATCAGCGGAAGTTCGGTGGGGTTGTAGCCCCGAGCGGCTCTTCCTAACGCGAGAGTTGCTCACTAGTATCCGCGCATGCCCGTCCCCGACCTGCCCGACGTCGTGCTCTGGTCCGTCCCGGCGTTCATCCTGCTGACCCTGCTCGAAGCGATCTCGTACCGGCTGCATCCGGACGACGACGAACTCGGGTACGCCGCCAAGGACACCGCCGCCAGCCTGTCCATGGGATTGGGCAGTCTCGGTTTCGACCTGCTCTGGGGCATCGTCCCGGCGTTGGCGTACTCGGCGATCCATCTGCTGACCCCGCTCGAGGTGCCCGTCTCCTGGCAGTGGATTCTGGTGTGCCTGCTGGCCCAGGACTTCTTCTACTACTGGTCGCACCGCAGTCACCACGTGATCCGCGTACTGTGGGCGTCGCACGTCGTGCACCATTCGAGCCGCCGCTTCAACCTGTCGACCGCGTTGCGGCAGCCGTGGACCGGATTCACGAGCTGGCTGTTCTATCTGCCGATGATCGCGCTCGGCGTACATCCGGCAGTGCTCGCCTTCTGCAGCTCCGTCAACCTCGTTTATCAGTTCTGGATTCACACCGAGCGCATCGACAAGCTGCCGCGGCCGTTCGAGTTCGTGCTCAACACGCCGTCGCATCATCGCGTACACCACGCTTCGCAGGGTGGCTATCTCGACCGCAACTTCGGCGGCATCCTGATCGTCTGGGACCGGCTGTTCGGCTCGTTCGCCCCGGAGACCGAACGACCGGTGTACGGGCTGACCAAGAACATCGAGACCTACAACCCGCTGCGAGTCGCCTTCCACGAGTACGCCGCGATCGGGCGGGATCTGCGGGCAGCGCGTACCTGGCGAGAGCGCCTCGGGCGGCTGTTCGCCGGGCCGGGCTGGCAGCCGCAACCCGAAGCCGGACCGGGCTGGCAGCCGTCGGCGCCGGCCGAGTCCGAGGGAGCCGGCAAGTGATCCTCGTCGTGTACGCCGTCCTCGCGGTGACGCACATCGTAGTCTCCGCCTTCGACGTGACCTGGGCCGAATGGGCCACCAAACCGCTGCTCATGCCGCTGCTGGCGCTCTACGTCGGGCTGCGGAAGGGGCCGCGCCTCGTGGTCGCCGCCCTGCTGTTGTCGGCGGCGGGCGACGTGGCGTTGCAGTTCGCCGAGCCCGACCTCCTCTTCCTCGTCGGCATGGGGTTCTTCGGTGCCGCCCACGTCTGCTACATCGCGTACTTCGTCCGGCACGGGCGTCGCCGGCTCGGGGTGGTCCCCGTCTATGTGCTGCTCTGGGCCGGTTTGATCGCCTGGTTGTGGCCCGATCTCGGCGCGTTGCAGGTCCCGGTGGCGGCGTACTCGCTGCTGCTTTTCACGACGGGAGCGACCTCCGCGCGCCTGGGCCTGCGCGCGGGACTGGGCGGGGCGTTCTTCGTCTTGTCCGACACCCTGATCGCGGTCGGGCTGGCCGATCACGATCTGCCGGGCCCGGACATCTGGGTGATGGTCACCTACGCGTTAGCGCAGGTACTCCTCGCAACGGCGGTAATCGGGACGCATCAGTCGCACAAGTTGTCCGCCAAGGACAACGCATCGTAACCCTTAAATGACCGGATGACCCCGGTCCCCGGTTATCGCGACGCCCCCCTCACTCAGTTCCACAACGAGCCAACGGATCCGGACGAGGCCGAAGACTTCCTGCGGCGGTTGTACGCCGAGCAACCCAAGCTCGGCCTGGACACGCGTCTTGTGGCCGCCCGCGTCGAGCAGGTACGCGAACAGATCGACGCCCTGGGCACGTACGCGCACACGCGGGCGGAGCTGATCCACGGAGCCCGGATGGCCTGGCGCAACTCCAGCCGGTGCATCGGCCGGCTCTACTGGAACAGCCTGGTCGTCCGCGATCTGCGCGGGGTGAGCGGCGTGGACGCCACCGCCGAGCACCTCGTCCAGCACCTGGAGATGGCCGCAGGCAAGGGCAAGAACCGCGGCCGCCTGCGGCCGGTCATCTCGATCTTCCCGCAGGCGGTGCCCGGCCGCCCGCGGACTCTACTGTGGAACGAGCAGCTCATCCGCTACGCGGGCTATCGGGACGGCATCGGCGATCCCCTGTACGCCGACTTCACCGAAGCGGTCACCGAGCTCGGCTGGAAGGGCAAGCACAGCGCGTTCGACATCCTGCCGCTGGTGCTGCAGGAGCCGGGCCAGGAGCCGCGTTTGTTCGAACTGCCGGAGTACGCAGTGCTGGAGGTGCCGCTCAGCCATCCCGAGCTGCCCTGGTTCGCCGAGCTGGGCCTGCGCTGGCACGCCGTGCCGGCGATCAGCAACATGCGGCTGACGATCGGCGGGGTCCACTACCCGCTCGCGCCCTTCTCCGGCTGGTACATGGGCACCGAGATCGGCGCGCGCAACCTCGCCGACGCCGACCGCTACGACCAGCTGCCCATCGTCGCGGCTCGGCTCGGCCTCGACACGACCCGCGAGTCCAGCCTCTGGCGCGATCGTGCGCTGGTGGAGCTGAATCGCGCGGTGTTGTGGTCCTTCGAGCGGGCCGGGGTGAAGATCGCCGACCATCACACGGAGTCGCGGCATTTCCTCACCCACATCGCGAAGGAGGAGAAGGCCGGGCGTGCGGTCCCGGCCGACTGGTCGTGGATCGTGCCGCCGCTGTCCGGCGGCGTCACGCCCGTGTTCCACCGCTACTACGCCGAGGCCGACCAGCGCCCCAACTTCTATCTCGACGAGAACGCCAAGGACCTGGCGCGCTGCCCTTTCCACGCCTCAGCCAGCGCCGCGGTGGCGTCGTCCGCGACCCTCTCGCTGCCCGCGCAACGCACTCGTGACCATCCAGCGGTACGCCCAGCGGCGCCGGCGTATGACGAGGTCACCCGGGAGGTCCCCGTCATCTCCGAGTCCCTGTCGTTGGGCGGACCCGACATCGCGCCGATGCGGAAGGGCTGGCTCCGCGGCAATCGCAAGGTCTAGCCTGACCTTCCGAGATTCAGGAGAGCTGCGCCTTCTCCTTGGTCTGCTGGACGCGGCTGATCACGTCGTGCAGCGGCTTGGTCCCGCTGCCCACGATCAGGCCGGTGATGAGCGAGTCGATCCACACTGGAACGGCGTCCCACTGCGGGTTCTCCGCAAGCATGTGCAGGAGGTAGAAACCGCCGCTGGCCGACATGATCGTGGCGACGCCGGTGGCGAGGCCCCAGGCGATGATGCCCTTGTCCGCCTTGGCCTGCTCCAGGTCGGCCTTGGCCTTGGCGGCAGCGGCGGTGGTGCCCGCGCCGTTCTCCATCGCGGCCATCGCCCAGTCGTAACGATGTTGCGCGACTCGGCCCGGCATCCATCGGGTGAACGGCTCCAGTACGCGCTCCACGGCGGCGGTGACCACCACCAGTCCGGCGAAGATGGACCCCTCACTGGTGGCACGGAAGGTGTTCACCTGACCGTTCGACCAGATCACCCAGGCGGCGAGCAGGCCGCCACCGACCAGCGCCAAGCCGACTCCGAAGGCCCAGAGGTGCGCCGGCATCGTCGGGACCGCCGCCGTCTCGGCGTCGGCGGGCGTCTGGATCTGTTGCGGCGCGGCGTCCTTCGCGGGAGCCTGCTGCGGAATCGTGCCGGTACGCCGTACCACGGCCATCGTCGCCAACCAGCCTTCTGTCGTCTGTCTTCGTCAGCCTTACTCAGCGCGGCGAGCCTAATGCCCGGCACCGACACTGCGGAAGGCCGCCGATTGTCGGGAACCCGGCGAAGGTGACGGAGAGTAATTCTTTCATTGCCATATTTACAAACCTGCGCGATATGAGCATCCTTCTGTTCAGCCGTCCTGGCCTACCGGCCCATCGACGACTAACCCGGACGGACCGTGTCGAGACAACTCAGGCCCGGTCCGCCTGACCAAGGGAGGAAACCTTGTCCATCCGCCGGATCACCCCCGTCTTGGGTGCCGCGGTCGCCGGAGTGGCGCTGTTCGCCGCCACTTCGCCGGTGGCGATCGCCGCTCCTACCGCCCCAAGTCCGTTCGGCCGGGCCGTCGCCCAGCTGAAGAGTCACGCGGCCGCCGGTGCGTTCAGCGCCGGGCAGTCGTTCACGCTGCGGAACGTGCAGACCGACGCCGACGGCACCGAGCACGTTCGCGTCAACCGGTACTACCAGGGCCTCCCGGTCCTGGGTGGCGACACCGTCGTCCACCTGGGCAAGGGCAACTCCTGGAAGGGAGCCAGCCACTCGTTGCGCGGTGGCCTGACCCTGTCCACCACGCCATCGCTGTCGGCCGCCCAGGCCTCGGCCGCCGCCGTCGGCGCTTCGAAGGCGGCGTCATACCGGGTCGACGGTACGCAGCTCGTCGTCGACGCCGACGGAGCCGACACCGCGTTGGCGTACGAGGTCGTCGCGAGCGGGGTCGCCGCCGACAAGACGCCCAGCGAACTGCACGTGCTGGTCGACGCGAAGACGGGCGCGGTACGCGACTCGTGGGACGCGATCCAGACCGACGGCGTGGGTCACGGCTTCCACAACGGTGACGTCGCGGTCGGCACCGTGCTCAGCGGCGGCACCTACCAGCTCAACGACTCCGCCCGGGGCGGGCACAAGACGTACGACCTGTTCGGCGGCACGTCGGGCACCGGCACGTTGGTCACCTCGACCAGCAACGTCTTCGGCAACGGCACGCTGAGCGACCGCAACTCCACGGCGGTCGACGCCCACTACGGCGCGGCGATGACTTGGGACTACTACAAGAACACGTTCGGCCGCACCGGCATTCGCAACGACGGAGTCGCCGCGTACAGCCGGGTGCACTACAGCAGCGGCTACACGAACGCGTTCTGGAGCGACTCCTGCTTCTGCATGACCTACGGTGACGGCGGGACCGGCTGGACCCCGCTGACCTCGCTCGACGTGGCCGGGCACGAGATGAGCCACGGCGTCACGAGCAACACCGCGGGCCTGCGGTACAGCGGCGAGTCCGGTGGCCTCAACGAGGCCACCAGCGACATCTTCGGCACCCTGGTGGAGTTCTACGCCGGCAACGCCAACGACCCCGGTGACTACCTCATCGGCGAGGAGCTGCGGACCACCGGCGTACCGCTGCGGTACATGGACAAGCCGTCCAAGGACGGTTCGTCCGCCGACTGCTGGTCCAGCTCGGTCAAGCGGCTCGACGTGCACTACTCGTCGGGTGTCGCGAACCACTTCTTCTACCTGCTGGCCGTCGGCAGCGGCACCTCCTCGTGGGGCACCAGCCCGACCTGCAACGGCGCGACGATCAGCGGCATCGGCAACGCCAAGGCCGGAGCGATCTGGTACCGAGCGCTGACCGTGTACATGACCTCGCGCACGGCGTACAGCGGCGCGCGCACGGCGACCCTGTCCGCCGCCGCCGACCTCTACGGCGCCGGTTCGACCGAGTACGCCACGGTCGCGGCCGCCTGGTCCGCGGTGAGCGTCGCCTAGGTTCCGTTCTCAACGCGGCCCCTGGGACCTACCTGGGGGCCGCACCTGTCGGTGGCGTACGCCAGAATGGCGCCGTGACCGAACGCCCCAAGATTGCTCCCGAGTCCGGCCATGGCCTGGAACGCGTCATCTTCTTCTCCGACGCCGTCATCGCCATCGCCCTGACCCTGCTGGCCATCGAGCTGCCCGTGCCGAGCGGTGAGGACTGGGTCCACCAGCTCGGGGAGGAGAGCTCGGACTACGTGGCGTTCCTGATCAGCTTCGCCGTGATCGCGACGCTGTGGTTCAACCACCACCGGATGTTCCAGCAGATCGCGCGGTTGACCTACGGCATGATCTGGCTCAATATCGTCGGCTTGTTCGCGATCGTCCTCATGCCGTTCGCCACCAAGGTGCTGACCGGGTTGGGCGACTATCCGGCCGGGCCGATCTTCTACGCCTGTGTCATGGTGCTGTGGGCCGTCGTCTGGATCCTGATGGCGCGGACGGCGACCAGCCAGCGCCTCTGGAACGACGACGCGCCCACGACGGCTCCCGGCAACATGGTCTTCGGCGCGTCGGCGCTGCTCATCGCATTCGGCCTGTCGATTCCGATCGCCTTCCTCAACCCGGACTGGGCGACCTACTTCTGGATCAGCGCTTGGCCGATCTCCACAGTCGGAATGCGGATCCGCCGCAGCCGTCTGGAGCGTGCGGCGGCTCAGTAGCATCACTGCGCGCACCCCCTCATCCCAAGTCGTCCCGGAAGGGAAGTCATGGCCGACATCTCGCGCAGGTTCTTTCTGCGGCACCTGCGCAGCACCCCGACCAACTGGGTCCGCCACCACGCCAAGGGCAAGGTGAAGCGGGAAGGCGTCGGACTGTCGTTCTGGTACCGCCCGCTCACCGCGGTCCTCAGCGAGGTGCCGGTCGACGACCGGGAGCTGCCCCTGCTGTTCCACGCGCGGACAGCCGACTTCACCGACATCACCGTCCAGGCGACGGTCACCTACCGGGTGGAAACTCCCGCGGTGGCCGCGTCCCGCCTCGACTTCTCGATCAACCCGCGGACGGGCCAGGCCAGTTCCCGGCCGCTCGACCAGGTCGCGACGCTGCTGGCCGAACTGGCCCAGCAGCCCGCGCTCGACCTGCTCGCCCGGTTGCCGCTGGCCGAGGCGCTGACCGCCGGGATCTCCCCCGTACGCGAGGCGGTGTCGGCCGCGCTCGCCGACGACCCCCGGCTCGCCGACCTCGGCGTGGCCGTCGTGAGCGCCCGAGTAGTCGCCATCCGCCCGGAGCCGGAGCTCGAACGGGCACTCCAGACGCCGACGCGGGAAACCGTCCAGGCCGAGGCCGACCGCGCCACGTACGCCCGCCGCGCGCAAGCGGTCGAGCAGGAGCGTGCGATCGCCGAGAACGAGCTGCAGAACAAGATCGAGCTGGCCCGCCGGGAACAGCAGCTCGTGGAGCAGCACGGGGCCAACTCCCGTCGGCAGGCCGAACTCGACGCGGCCGCTCAGCTCGCTGCCGCCCAGGGCGCGGCGGAACGGGAGCGGGTGGCGGCGACGGCCCAGGCCGAGCAGGAGAAGCTGCTGGCCGAAGCACGGGCCAACGGCGTACGCGTCGTGGGGCTGGCCGAGGCGGAGAAGGAGGCCGCCCGGGTGAACGCCTATCGCGACTTGCCGCCCGGCGTACTGCAATCGTTGACGCTGAAGGAGTTCGCCGGGCAGCTGCCCGACATCCAGTCGCTCACCATCACGCCGGACGTCTTGACTCAGCTGCTCGCCAAGCTCTCGGGCGGCGCGGAAAGCCGATGACGTACGGCACGCTCGCGCCCCGGGTAGTCGTCGTCTCCCGGCGCAGCGAGCTGGACGAGCTCCTCGATCGGCACGGTACGCGTGGCGCAGCGGGCTACTTCCTGCGCCAACGCGGCCGCAGCCTGGACGAGGTGCAGGCGCGCCACGACGCGCTCGACGCTGCGCTGACCGAGGTGAGCGCCGCCATCCCGGCCGACTGGCGACGCGGCGCGGTCGATCGGGCCGACCTTTCGCGTTTCCTGTTCAGCCCGGAGGACGTCGTCGTCGCAGTCGGCCAGGACGGACTGGTCGCCAACGTCGCGAAGTACCTCTCCGGGCAGCCCGTCGTCGGCGTGGACCCCGACCCCGGCCGCAATGCCGGCGTACTCGTCCGGGTGACGGCGGATGCCATGCCCTG
>NZ_JABFVK010000060.1 GCF_013362815.1 Hamadaea sp.
CCGGGCTTCCCTCGCCTTGAGCGCGCTCTCGTACTTGAACTTGCCGAAGTCCATGAGCTTGCAGACGGGCGGGCGGGCCATCGGCGCGACCTCGACCAGATCCAGATCGACGTCGGCGGCCAACTGCAGGGCGCGCTCGATCGGAACGATGCCGACCTGCTCACCCTCAGGGCCGACCAGACGGACCTCACGTGCCCTGATCTGATCGTTGACGCGTGGCTCGACGCTGATGTGGCCTCCTCCAACTAGTGTCCGTGCCGACCTTCGGCGTCCGCTCCCTCGCAGGTGCGAAGGCGTGGACCGTGTCTTTGTGGTCGCCGAAACCGCTCACGCGTGTCCCGGTGGCCCAAAGCAGAAGGCCCCGGCGTATGCCAGGGCCTGCTCGACCGGTCCACGCACGCCGTCAGGCGCACGACCCGGGCCTTCGGCGGCACACCGCCCGGAGGCGCTGGCGCGAGGCCGGTGACCGGACCCGATGCACTCAAGGTGACCGGGTGGGAGCAGGCGCTCCGCTTTGTGGCCGATGCTCCGATCACCACATGGTGAAGGCAGCCTCGGCAAGGTCGACTGGGTAACTTTACCAGGCGGCGCTCACGCCCGCGAATCGGGCGTACCACCGTGTGCGGTGACGTGGGCCGCATGAAGGCTGCGCAGACCCCGGATCGCGGCGACGGCGTGCTCCTTGTCGACCGCCTGGATCGCCAGCACCGACAGCGTGTCGTCGTCCTGCAGCTCCAGCTGCGCCCACGGGTGGCCGTGCTCGAACCGGACCGACCGGACCACGTTCCACGGCAGGTCGTAGGTGCCGAACACGTTGCGTACGCGGATGCCCTGCTCGGTGCCCCACACCCGGGGCCGGGCGAAGGCGAGCGCACCCAACGCGGCGCAGACGCCGAGGCCGATCATGGCGGCCTGGTCACCCGGGCGGAACACTGCGTTGCCCTCGCCGGTCGAGCCGGTCAGCGCGGTCGCCACCGCCGCGAAGACCGCCAGGATCGCCGCCGCCGCGATCCAGGCTACGACGCGTACGCGCTTGGGCCGGATGTCGATGATCACCGTCTCCGTTGCTGCCACGGCGTCCATCCTGCCATTTAGCACGGCGTACGCCCGCGCGGGGCGGTTTGCCGGAAGCCGGCGCGGGGAATGCGGCTTTTGCCAATAATATGCGCATGGCTATCGATGTGAACCAGATCATGAAGCTGCTCAACGACCCGACCGTACGCCAGCTGCTCAGCAGCCTCATGGGCAAGATGGGCGGACAGCAGGGCGGGCAGCTCAACGGTCTGCTGGAACAACTCAGTCAGGGCGGCCTCGGCCAGCAGGCCGATTCCTGGATCGGCACCGGGCAGAACTCCCCGGTCACCGGCAACCAGATGGCCCAGGCGCTCGGCCAGGACAACATCGACGCGGCGGCGGCCTCGGCCGGCGTCTCGCCCGAAGTGGCCGCGCACGACCTGGCCGAAGTCCTGCCGCAGCTGGTCAACTCGGCCACGCCGGACGGGCAGCTGCCGCAGGCGTCCGACCTTCAGCAGCTCATGAGCCAGCTGATGGGTGCGGCCCAGAAACCCGCCGCCTGACCCGGCCCGGCCCTTTCTGCGCCGCTCGCCCCGCCCGTGGGCGCTTTCTGCGCGATCATGAACTTTCGGGCATGATCGCCCGGCGTGTCGCGTACGCCAGCCCATGATCGATCCCGTGTGGGCATGATCGACAGGCTGGCGGACGCGGCGCGTGTTAGAGGCGGCAGGCGTGGATGTCGGTCACCAGGATGGCCCGCGCGCCGATCTCGTACAGCTCATCCATGATCCGGTGCATCTCGGCGCGCTGGACCATCGCCTGCACGGCGACCCAGCCTTCCCGGTGCAACGGGCTCACCGTCGGCGACTCGATGCCGGGGGTCAGCGCCACGGCCTCGTCGAGCCGGTCGGCCCGGCAGTCGTAGGCGAGCATGACGTACCGGCGCGCGACCAGGACGCCTTGGAGCCGGCGAAGGAGCTGGGCGACCTGCGGCTGGCCGGGGTCGTCGCCGATCCGGTGGATCAGCGCGGCCTCGGAGACCATGATCGGGTCGCCGATCGGGACGAGACCGGCCTGCCGGAGAGTGGCGCCGGTGGCGACCACGTCCGCGATGAGGTCGGCGACCCCGAGGCGTACGGCGTTTTCCACCGCGCCGTCGAGTTCGACGACCCGCGCCTTGATGTCGCGCTCGTCGAGGTAGCGCTCGACCAGTCCCGGGTACGCCGTCGCGATTCGCTTGCCGTCGAGCGAGGACGAGTCGAGCGACGACAGGTCGGCGCCGGCTCCGGCGGGGGCGGCGAATCGGAAGGTTGCCCCGGCGAAGCCGAGCTCCAGCAGCTGCTCGACCGGGGTGCCCCCGTCGACGAGGAGATCCTGCCCCGTGATGCCCAGGTCGAGGTCGCCCGAGCCGACGTAGGTCGCGATGTCGCGCGGGCGCAGATAGAAGAACTCGACGTCGTTGTCGGTGTCCAGGCAGGCCAGATCGCGGTCGTCGGAGCGCTGGCGATAGCCCGCCTCGCGCAGCATCTCGATGGCGGGCTTGGACAGGGTGCCCTTGTTGGGCACGGCGATGCGAAGCATTTTCTATTCCCTAAGATCGATGTCTACTCCGGACGGCGAACCTTCGATCTAGAGATGTCGGTAGACGTCCTTCAGCTCGATCCCGGTCGCGAGCATCAGCACCTGAGCCTGGTAGAGCAGCTGCGAGATCTCCTCGGCGGCGCGGTCGGGCCCCTCATGCTCGGCGGCCATCCACGCCTCGGCGGCCTCCTCGACCACCTTCTTGCCGACCGAGTGCACCCCACCGCGGACGGCCTTGACCGTCCCGGACGCGGGGTCACCGGCGGCGACCTTCGCCCGCAGCTCCTCGAAGAGCTCCTCGAACGTCTTCACGCCCGCAATTCTGCCCGACCGGGGCCGCGGCGCGACCCAGGACGTGACCGGTTCCACGGAGCGAGAACGGCGTACGCTCGACACCATGCAGTTGATCAAGTTCACGCACGCCTGCGTACGCCTGCACGACGGCGACCGGACGCTGCTGATCGACCCCGGCGTGTGGTCCGAGCCGGAGGTCTTCGAGGGGGTCACCGACGTACTCCTCACCCATGAGCACTTCGATCACGTGGACGCCGAGCGGCTGACCCAGCAGGACGTCCGCGTCTTCGCGCCGGAGCTCATCGCGGGTGAGCTGCGGGAGAAGATGGGCGACGCGGTGACGACGGTGCAGGCCGGCGATTCCTTCACCGCGGCCGGGTTCGACGTGCAGGTCGTCGGCGGCGAGCACGCCGAGATCTACGAGGGCCTGCCGGGCTGCGCCAACGTCGGGTATCTCGTCGGGACCACGGCGGGCGCGCTCTACCACCCGGGCGACTCGCTGTTCGTGCCGGAGGCGGAGGTCGGCGTACTGCTGGTTCCGGCGTCCGCGCCGTGGCTCAAGCTGCGGGAGGCACTGGACTTCGTCCGGGCGGTCGCGCCGAAGCGGGCGCACCCGATCCACGACCGGATGCTCTCGGAGGACATCGGCTTCGCCGGGTTCGACCGGTGGATGGATCTGAAGGGACAGACCGCGTACTCGCGGATCCCGGTCGGGACCGGAGTCGATCTCTAAGCGACGGTGAAGGTGTGGTTGTCGACGTGCTGACGACTGCTGTCGGCCATCGAGATCTCGTAGGCCTGAACCACGTACGTGCCCGGCGACAACCGCACCGTCAGCGTCTTCTCCCCCATCGCCGGGCTTCCGGGGTCCATCGTGACGACCTCATGCCGGACGACTTTGCCGTTCTGCAGGATCTCGTAGTTCAGCGTGTTCTCGAAGACGATCCCGGCCAGGTGCACGGTCACGTCCTGACCGACGGTCTCGCCGTGCTGCGGCGCGATGACCCAGACGCGGTGGAGGGTGTCGAGCGCCGCCGCGCGGCGTACCGGGTCTTTGACGGAGACGTGGCCGAACAGCGTCTCCACCGCGGCTCCGTCCACATGGACCCGTACGCGCGACGCCCCGGAGGTCGCGGTGGCCGTCCAGACGAGCTGCTGAACCGCCTGACCTTCGGCTTCCGCGCCGAGACCGCCGGAGCCGGAGACTCCGGTGAGGTCCACCGTCACCTCGTCGCCGCTGACCGAACTGCCGAGGACGCGTACGCCCGCCGGCCACAGCGTCTTGTAGTCCGGATCGAACGCGGTCGGGCGCAGCATCTCCGCCACCGCCGCCGTGGTCTTCCCGGCGGGCGTGTCGACTGCGCCGGCCAACCGGTGGAATTCGCGCACTAGTTTCGGCGTACCCCTGTCGGAAAGCGTGTAGTAGACCGCAAGTGAAGCCGTGGCGGGTGAGGCCGACGGACCGGTCGACTGGGCAGGCGGTGACGCGGAGGGCGAGGGTGCCGGCGTGGGCGTGCACCCGGCGAGGGCCAGGGCGGCGAGCGATGCGACGACGCGGCGCATGCCTCTAGTGAACGCCGCCGGCGGACCGGACGCCAGTGACGTATCTAGGACAACGCGCGGTTGATCATGAGCTTGAGGGTGCCGACACGCCGACGAACCGGACCCTAGGTTCATGATCAACGCGAAAGCGGCGGCGGGCAACGCGAAAGCGGCGGCGCGAAAGCGGTCAGCGGAGGGAGCGCAGCGTGACGGCGGCGTCGAGGGCGGCGACGGTGGCCGCCCAGCCCTTGTCCTCGGCCGAGCCGGGGAAGCCGTCGGCGGCCGGCAGCCCGGCCCGGTCGCGCGCCTGCTCGATCGTGTTGACCGTGAGCACGCCCTGGCCGACCGGGGTGTGCTCGTCGAGCGCGATCCGGGTCAGCCCGTCGGTGACCGAGCGGCAGACGTAGTCGAAATGCGGGGTGTCGCCGCGGATGACGACGCCCAGCGCGACCACGGCGTCCTTGCGGGCGGCCAGCGCCTGCGCGACCACCGGGATCTCCACCGAGCCGGCGACCCGGTGCACCTCCACGTCGTCGACGCCGCTGGCCTTGGCGGCCGCCAGCGCGCGCGTGAGCATCTGGTCGACCAGCTCGCCGTTCCAGCGAGTCGCGACGATGCCGAGCGTCAGCCCGTGCGCGTCCACCGCACTGTCGTCCGGCGCGCCGAATCCGGCCATCAGGCGACTCCTTCAGTCGGCGGTTCGAGGTCGATCAGGTGACCCATGCGGTCCCGCTTGGTCTGCAGGTAGCGCAGGTTCTCCGGGTGCGGGCGGACCGGCAGCGGCTCCCGGCCGACGATGGACAGCCCGTAGCCTTCGAGCCCGGCGCGCTTGGCCGGGTTGTTGGTGAGCAGGCGCATCGTGCGTACGCCGAGGTCGTAGAGGATCTGCGCGCCGGTGCCGTAGTCGCGGGCGTCGGCCGGCAGCCCGAGGTCCAGGTTGGCGTCCACAGTGTCTCGTCCGCCGTCCTGCAACTGGTACGCCTGAAGCTTGTGCAGCAGCCCGATCCCGCGTCCCTCGTGCCCGCGCATGTAGAGCACGACGCCGCGGCCCTCCTCGGCGACCCGCTGGAGCGCGGCGTGCAGCTGCGGGCCGCAGTCGCAGCGCAACGAGGCGAACACGTCGCCCGTCAGGCACTCGGAGTGCACCCGGACCAGGATGTCCTGGCCGTCGCCGAGCTCGCCGAAGACGAGCGCGATGTGCTCGGCGTTGTCGTTGGTGGCCCGGTAGCCGACGGCGGTGAACTCGCCGAACTCGGTGGGCAGACGAGCTCCGGCGATCCGCTCGACCAGCCGTTCGGTACGCCGCCGATACTCGATGAGGTCGGCGATGGAGATCAGCGCCAGCCCGTGTTCGGCGGCGAACGCGGTCAGCTCGGGCAGCCGCATCATCGTGCCGTCGTCGTTGATCAGCTCGCAGAGCACGCCGGCCGGGCGCAGCCCGGCGAGGGTGGCGAGGTCGATGGCGGCCTCGGTGTGCCCGGGGCGGCGCAGCACACCGCCGGACTTGGCCCGCAGCGGCACCACGTGCCCGGGCCGGGACAGGTCACTGGGCCGGGTCATGGGGTCGGCGAGCAGCCGGATCGTGTGCGCCCGGTCGGCGGCGGAGATGCCGGTGCTGACGCCTTCGCGAGCGTCGACGGTGACCGTGTACGCCGTCCCCCGCCGGTCCTGGTTGGTGTGCCACTGCGGCGGCAGGTCCAGCCGGTCGGCGTCGGCCTCCAGGATCGGGGCGCAGATGTAGCCGGAGGTGTAGCGGACGGTGAAGGCCATCAGCTCGGGCGTGGCCAGTTCGGCGGCGAAGATCAGGTCGCCCTCGTTCTCACGGTCCTCGTCGTCCACGACGACGACGGCCCGGCCCGCCTTGATCTCGGCGATCGCGGTCTCGATCGAGGACAACGTCATGCCCGGTTCCCTCCGGTGGCGCCCGTGCTCACGAGCTTCTCGACGTACTTGGCGATCACGTCGACCTCTAGGTTGACCTGGTCACCCACGCCCTTGCGACCCAAGGTCGTCACCTCTAGTGTGGTGGGGATCAGGCTCACGGCGAACGCAACTTCGGAGATCTCGGTCACAGTGAGCGAGATTCCGTCGACCGTGATCGAGCCCTTCTCCACCACGTACCGGGAAAGATCCTCCGGAAGAGTGAACCGCACGGTCTCCCACAGGTCGCCGGGGACGCGCTCGGTGATCGTCGCGACGCCGTCGACGTGCCCCTGCACGATGTGCCCGCCCAGCCGGTCGGAGACCTTCACGGCCCGTTCCAGGTTGACCCGGTCGCCGACCTTGAGCCCGCCGAGCGAGCTTCGGTCGAAGGACTCCTTCATCACCTCGGTGGTGAAGACCTCGCCCAGGTTCTCCACAACGGTCAGGCAGACGCCGTTGACCGCGATCGAGTCGCCGTGGCCCGCGTCCGCGGTCACCACCGGACCCTTGATCGCCAGCCGCGCGCCCTCGCCCTTCCAGGTGAGCTCGACGACCTCGCCCAGCTCCTCGACAATGCCGGTGAACACGCCTAATTCTCCCTCTTCGGCACGGCGGTGATCCGGAGATCCGGTCCAACCCGGTCAACGTCGGTGACATCGAGTTCGATCGCCTCGGTGATGGTCTTCACACCGGCGCCCATCAACGCAGCCGGGCCCGCGCCCAGGAGCTTGGGCGCCACGTACCCGATGATCTTGTCGACGAGCCCGGCCGCGAGGAACGCCCCGGCCAGCGTGGGCCCACCCTCCAGCAACGCGCTGCGCACGCCTCGCTCATACATCCGGCTCATCAGCGCCACCAGGTCCACCCGCCCGTCACCGTCCGCGCCGACCTCGGCGGAGGTCGCGATCCAGGTCGCGGCCGCGCCGTCCCTGACCTTCGCGCTTTCAGGGGTACGCCCGACGGAGTCCACGACGACGCGAAGGGGTTGGCGGATGGCGAGACTGCCATCCCGGAGATTGCGAGCGGTCAGTCGTGAGTCGTCGGCGATGACCGTGCCGACGCCGACGATGATCGCGTCGACGGTGCCCCGGAGCGCGTGCACGTCCATCCGGGACGCCTCGGAGGTGATCCACATGCTGGTGCCGTCCTCGGCCGCCGACCTGCCGTCCACTGTGGAGGCGAACTTCCAGATGAGGTACGGGCGCTTACGGCGCACGGAGGACAGCCACATGACGTTGCCCCGGGTCGCCTCGGCTTCGCGTACGCCGGACACGACCTGCACGCCGGATTCCCGGAGGGTCTCCGCACCACCCTTGGCGGCGTCGGTCGGGTCGAGGACCGCGATCACCACGCGCGCGACTCCGGCCCGGATCAGGGCCTGACTGCACGGGCCGGTCCGCCCCGTGTGGTTGCACGGCTCCAGGGTCACGACCGCCGTGCCGCCCTTGGCTCGCTCCCCGGCCTGGGCGAGCGCCACGATCTCGGCGTGCGGGCCCCCGGCGTACGCGTGGAACCCCTCGCCGGCCACCTCCCCCGAGCTGTCCAGGATCACGCAGCCCACCACGGGGTTGGGGCTGGTCGTGCCGAGACCGCGGGCGGCGAGTTCGATCGCCCGGGCCATCGCGGCGTGCTCGGCGGGTGTGGCCTCCGTCATGGGCACATCTTCCCGCAGGCCGTCGACCGGGGTCAGCCCCGGGCTGCCCGGGATACGTTGATCACAGCTCAGCGCCGTACTCGGCGGGTGTCCGGGGCAGCGGTATGCCGTGCGGCGGCGTGCTGTAGTCGCCGAAGCCGCCGCCCTCGGGCTCGTCGTCCATCCGGCGCCGGTCGATCGCCACGAACGAGCCCGGCTGGGACTTGGCCACCGTCTTCATCTCCGACGCCGCCGCGATCACCTCGCGCGGATCGCCGAACGGGCGGGCGGTCGACAGCGCCACCCCGACCGAGAGCGTGACCAGGGCGGCCCGCTTCACGTTGCCCCGGCGATCGGTCAGCTCCAGATAGCCGCGAGCGGCCGCCTCCGGCTCGTAGAGATCGTCCGCCGCGGCCTCGAACAGTTCCACCGATCGGGTGGTCACGGGGCGTACCTGTTCGGGGGTGAGCACGAGGACGAAGTCGTCGCCGCCGACGTGGCCGAGGAACACCGGGGGCAGACCGGCCTCGGCCACCGCCCGGTGCAGCGATCGGGCGAGCGCGGTGATGAACTCGTCGCCCCGGCCGAACCCGTACGCGTCGTTGACCGTCTTGAACCGGTCGACGTCGATGTAGCAGACGGCGTAGTCGCAGCCGCTCTGCACCCGGTCGGAGACCTCGCGGAGGATGCGGGTGTTGCCGGGCAGCCCGGTCAGCGGGGACACCTCGCGGTACTCCTGGTTGCGCCGCAGGGTCGAGCGGACCCGGGCGACCAGTTCCAGGGTGTCGAACGGCTTGACCAGATAGTCGTCGGCCCCGGCGGACAGGCCGAGCACCTTGTCGGCGGTCATCGCCCGGGCGGTCAGCATGATGATGGGCAGCGCCGCCATCAGCGGATCGGCCCGCAGCCGCCGGGTCAGCCCGATGCCGTCCAAAGTGGGCATCATCAGGTCCACAATCACCAGATCGGGCCGCCGCTGCTCGATCACCGCCAGGGCTTGTTCCCCGTCATGGGCGGTCATGACCTCGAAACCGTGCAGGCGCAGGTTCACCTCGACGAACCGCACGATGTCGCGGTCGTCGTCCACGACCAGGATGACCTCGGCGTCGCCGCCGTGTCCCGGGAAACCCAAGCCGACCCCACTGTCCATTGTGGTGCATGCTATCCCGCGCGCACCAACTGGCGTGATCGAAGTCTACTTCGGCAGCGCGCGAGCGGATCGGTGATCCGCGTCGAAATTCTTCGCTTTCCGGCTGATTCGCATCCGGCAGATCGGGTCAGGCGACTCAGCTGACGATGCGCTCTTTCGGCCGGCCGACGGTGCCGGCTTCGACGGCCGGGTCGGCTTCGACGGCCGGGGTCGACTAGTCGACCAGGGCGCGCAGGCGGCGGCAGGCCTCCGCCGGGTCGGCCGCGCCGAACACCGCGGTCCCGGCGACGAACGCGTCCGCACCGGCCGCGGCGGCCTGCTCGATCGTGTCGGCGGCGATCCCACCGTCCACCTCGAACCGGATCTCCAGGCCCGCGGCGTCGGCATGGCGGCGCGCGGTGCGTACCTTGTCGAGGGTCTCCGGCAGGAACTTCTGGCCGCCGAAGCCGGCCTTGATCGTCATGATCAGGAGCGTGTCGAAGTGCGGGAGCAGCTCCAGGTAAGGCTCGATGGGGGTGTCCCGGTCGACCGCCAGCCCCGCCTTCGAGCCGGCCGCCCGCAGGTTCTTGGCCAACGCGATCGGATCGGCTGCCGCCTCCACGTGAAAGCTCACGTTGTACGCGCCGGCTTCGGCGTACCCGACGGCCCAGCGGTCCGGCGCCTCGATCATGAGATGGCAGTCCAGCGGCTTGTCTGTCGCCGCCCGGAGACTCTGCACGACCGGCAGCCCGATCGTCAGGTTCGGGACGAAGTGGTAGTCCATGACGTCGACGTGCAGCCAGTCGGCGTCGGAGTGGACGGCCTGGGCGGCCTCGGCCAGCCGGGAGAAGTCGGCGGCGAGCAGGCTGGGCGCGATGATCGGCGTCACGCGCTCAGCCTAGTCGGCGCGGTCTCGCGCGCGGATTCAGGCGCGGTCGATCACCTCGAGGTTGTGATAGATCGGGCCGCGCGTGCACAGGGCGGTCAGCTCCTTGGCCATCGCATCGGTCTCGGGCCGGCCGCTGTTGGCCATCGCCTCGTCGTACGACGGGAACTCGATGATGCTCAGGTAGCGCTTCGGGTTGTCCCGATCCTGAGTGACCAGCAGTTGGGTGAACGGCGGCCGTTCACCGGAAGCCATGGCATCGTCGCGACGCTTGCCCATGAGGGCCGCGATCTCGTCTGCGCGGTCGGTCTCGTATTCGACGATCTGTACAAAAGTCATGTAAACCTCCATCTCCCCGCAAACTGTAAGCCTCGACGGCATGGCCGCGCAGTCGTCCATCGGACATCCCGGGAGTCCGTAGACTGAACATCACCTGCCGCACCGTCAAAGGAGACCTCCGACGTGACCGTCCAGCCCATCCGCTACTTCGGCGACCCGGTTCTGCGTACGCCGGCAGACCCGGTCACCGACTTCGACTCCGAGCTGCGGCGGCTCGTCGCCGACCTCGTGGAGACGATGCGGAAGAACGGCGGAGCCGGGCTGGCCGCCCCGCAGATCGGCGTCGGGCTGCGGGTGTTCACCTTCGACGTCGACGATGTCGTCGGGCACCTGATCAACCCGGTGCTGGAGTTCCCCGACGCCGAGGAGCAGGACGGCCAGGAGGGCTGCCTTTCGCTGCCCGGCCTCTACTTCGACACCAAGCGGCGGCAGAACGTCGTGGCCAAGGGCTTCAACGAGTACGGCGACCCGGTCCAGATCGTCGGAACCGGCTTGATGGCGCGCTGCGTACAGCACGAGACCGATCATCTCGACGGCGTGATCTTCATCGATCGGCTCGAGACCGAGGAGCGCAAGAAGGCGCTGAAGGAGATCCGCCGGGCCGACTGGTACGACCCGGCCAACACCCGGATCAAGGTCAGCCCGCACAGCGCCTTTCCGCAGACCGGTCCCAGCCCGTTCGGGCTCGGGCGCTGAAGGGGCTGAGCTGATGCGTCTCGTCTTCGCCGGTACGCCCGAAGTCGCCCTGCCGTCCCTGGACGCGATCGCCGCCTCGGACCACGAGCTGGTAGCCGTCGTGACCCGCCCCGATGCGCCCGCCGGACGCGGTCGCCGGGTGGTCCGCTCCCCTGCCGCAGCCTGGGCCGACGAGCACGGGATCGAGGTGCTGACCCCGGAACGGCCGAAGGACCCCGAGTTCCTCGCCCGCCTCGCCGACCTCGCACCGGACTGTGTGCCGGTCGTGGCGTACGGCGCGCTCGTGCCGCCCGCTGCGTTGCAGATCCCCCGGTTCGGCTGGGTCAACCTGCACTTCTCGCTGCTGCCCGCCTGGCGGGGCGCGGCTCCGGTGCAGCACGCGATCTGGCACGGCGACGAGATCACCGGCGCATCGGTGTTCCAGCTGGAGGCGGGGCTCGACACCGGCCCCGTGTTCGGCACCATGGCCGAGAAGATCCGGCTCACCGACACCGCGGGCGACCTGCTGGGACGGCTTGCCGTGGACGGGGCCGGCCTGCTCGTGAGCGTGCTCGACGCGATCGAGGCCGGCGCGGTCACTCCGGTGCCGCAGCCGATGGACGGCATCACCGTAGCCCCGAAGATCACTGTGGAGGACGCTCAAGTGCACTGGACCGAACCGGCGTTCGCCGTCGACCGGCGGATCCGGGCGGCCACGCCCAACCCGGGAGCCTGGACTCTGCACCGTGCGGAGCGGCTGAAGCTCGGCCCGGTCACACCGCTGCCCGGTGGTCCCCGGCTGGAGCCCGGCGATCTGCTCGTGGAGAAGAACCGGGTGCTCGCCGGCACCGCCACCGACCCGGTGATCCTCGGGGAGGTGCGCGCGGCCGGGAAGAAGGCCATGCGAGCCGCCGACTGGGCCCGAGGTCTGCACGTCACGGCTCAGGAAAGGCTCGGCTGATGCGCGCGACCTCCGACCGGCGGGGCGGCCGCCGCAGCACCATCGACCCGGCCCGGGTGGCCGCCTACGAGGCGCTGCTGGCCGTGCACCGCGACGGTGCGTACGCGAACATCGTCCTGCCGCAGATCCTGCGGGATCGGGGGCTGATGGGACGCGACGCCGCCTTCGCCACCGAGATCACCTACGGCACGCTCCGGGGTCAGGGCACCATCGACCTCATTCTCACCGAGGCGGCCGGTCGCGACGTCGACCGCATCGATCCGCCCGCCCGCGACGCGTTGCGGCTGGGTGCGTACCAGATTCTGCAGACGCGAGTGCCCCCGCACGCGGCCGTCGGCGAGACGGTGGAGCTGGTGCGAGAGGTCGCGCCGGGTGCGATCGGCTTCGCGAACGCGGTGCTGCGCCGGGTCAGCGAGCGGACCTTCGACGAGTGGATCGGCGTCGTCGCGCCGCCCGCGGGCGACGACCCGATCGCCCACCTGGCCGCGGCCTGGAGCCATCCGGAGTGGATCGTCCGCGCGTTCAGCGAGGCGCTCGGCGGCGACCTGGCCGAGACCGCGCTACTGCTGGCGGAAGACAACGAGCGGCCGCCGGTGCACCTGTGCGCCCGACCGGGTCTGGCCGACGCCGTGGACCTGGCCGACGAGGTCGACGGCGCGCCCGGAGCCTTCTCGCCGTACGCGGTCTACCTGTCCGGCGGCGCGCCCGGCGATCTCGCCGCGATCCGCGACGGCCGGGCTCACGTGCAGGACGAGGGTTCGCAGCTTGTCGCGGCGGCGCTGGTCAACGCGGAGCTGGACGGCTCGGACGAGCGCTGGCTCGACCTGTGCGCCGGACCCGGTGGCAAGGCCGGGCTGCTGGGCGCGCTGGCCGCCGAACGAGGCGCACGGCTGACCGCCGTCGAGGTGCAGCCGCATCGGGCTCGCCTCGTCGAGCTCGCCGTACGCGGTCTGCCCGTCGACGTGGTCTGCACCGACGGCCGGGAAGTCGGCCGCGATGCCGCGCTGCCGGAGGAGGGCTTCGACCGCGTACTGGTGGACGCGCCCTGCACCGGGCTCGGCTCCCTGCGGCGACGGCCCGAGTCGCGCTGGCGTCGTCAGCCGTCCGACCTGCCGCCGTTGACCCGGCTCCAGCGGGAACTGCTCGGGGCGGCCTTCCGCGCCGTCCGGCCCGGCGGCTTGGTGGCGTACGTGACGTGTTCGCCGCACGTCGTCGAGACGCAGGTCAGCGTGGTCGAGGCGGCTCGCCGCTCACCGTCCACGATGGACTTCGTCGACGCCCGGCCGTTGCTTCCCGCGATGCCCGGACTCGGAGGCGGGCCTACTGTGCAGCTGTGGCCGCACCGGCACGGCACGGACGCCATGTTCCTGGCGGTTTTGCGCCGCGCCTGATCTGCGTTCTTCCTGCAGATCAGGCCGGTGGGGCGGGCGGCTGCTCGGCGAGGACCCGGCGTACGACGCGCTCGAGGAGCGTCTCCAACGCGGCGGGGTCGAGCACCGCCGCCTTGGCCGCTTCGGCCGCGGCCTGAGCCGCCCGGGCGGAGTCAGCCGCCCTCCGCGCGTCCGCCGCGATCGCGTTGACCGCCATGCCGAGCTTGTTCGGCTCGTTCGGGTTGGTCGCATGGTTGTCGATGGTCTCCCGCATGGCGAGCAGGCCCTCGATCCGCCACATGAGCACGCGGGCGTCGCCGTCGTCGCGGAACGACATGATGAGCTCCTTTGCCTTACGCAGGTGACGCGGGACGTCGGCCGGGGTGAAGACGTACTCGAAGTGCATCGGGTCGGGCTTGGTGGAATACCAGCCGCCCCAGTAGAACCCGCAGTTCCACCACATCGGAATGACGCCGACCGGCAGATTCGACTTGAACGGCTTCTGGAACGGGTTGTCGTTCCAGTTCAGATCGACCGCCAGCCCCCACGAGTGATTGCTTGGCTTGTCGCTGTTGCGGATGCTGCGGCAGTTGTATCCGCCCGTGTCGTGCGCCTTGAGCCGGTAGTGGTGCATCGCCACCGTCGCGTTGAGCAGCAATGCCACGAGTTCTGCGAGCTCCCGGCGTACGTTGACCTTCACTCCGCCGGCCCGGACCTCGACGATCTTGCTCGTCTGACAGTGCGGCCACCCGGATCCCCAGCCGTTCTCCTGCGCGCGATCGAGACTCACCCCGTGCGGCCGCTTCATGTACGCGTCACGCCGGGGCATCGGTCTCGGCCGCCTCTCCCGCCGGGGCCTCGGGGTCCTCGTCCACGTCGTCGGGGCCGCCGTCGCCGGGCACCCCGCGCCCGATGGCCGCGATCTCGAAGTCCTCATCCGTGGGTATCCGGTTGCCCTGCCAGTTCAGCCCGTCGTTCAGGCTGTCGACCGGCTGACAGGAGACCTCCTCGATGACCTCGTCCGGCGCGAATTCGCGTACGCTCCACGCCGTCTCCCAGACCGGAATGCCCTCGGCCACGGCCGGCTCCTCTCACCCACCCGCCTTCGTCACCGGCGTCCGCTCAGCGTGCGGCAATTGGGGGCGCGCCGATGTCGGCCAGCCGACCTCGACCGGGCGACACCGGGGCGACAGCGTCAGAGAAGTTCCAGCGGATCGAGCTGAACCCGGACGGGGTCGGCCGACTTCCGGGCGCTCCGCGTTCCCGCGGCAGCGTGCAGCGCATGGGCCAGCGCGGCCGCCTCCGATCGGCGTACGCGCAGCAGCAGGCGCTCGGAGCCCTCCCCGATCTCCAGCGGACCCAGCTGTTCGGTGCCGGGCGGCAGATCGGCCGTCTCGGTGAGCTCGGCGACGGCGGGCGGTGCTCCGGTCAGCGACGCCATCCGGGCGGCGGGCGGGAACCCGAGCGCGCGCCGATCGGCGAGTTCTCGTTCGGCGAGCCAGGCGGCGTCCCAGCGCAGCAACGCCTGGACGGGCACCAACGAGCCGTCGGCCACCACGACGACTTTGCCGCCCTTGCCGGCCGGGACGGCGAGCGCGGCCGCTGCCATCCAGCGCCGTAACGCCTCCTCGGCGGCCCGTAGGTCGGCTCTGGTCAGCAGCGCCCAGGTGTCCAGCAGCAGCACCGCGCCGTAGCCGGGTCCGTCCACCACCGGTTCGGCCCCGGGTGTGGCGAGGACCAGCGACGCCTCCGCCGGAACGGTCGCCAGCACCGACTCGCCGCCGGAGGTGCGTACGGGGATGTCGGGGAACGCCCGGCCGATCTCCTCCGCCGTACGCCGGACGCCCGTCACCGCAGCGCGTAGCCGTCGCGCGCCGCAGCGAGGGCAGGTGTAGTCGGCGGCCGGGCGGGCGCACCAGCGGCACACCGGCGGACCGGCGTTGCCCGGCAGGGCCAGCGGGCCGGAGCAGCGGGAGCAGCGGGCCCGTTCGCGGCACTCCTGGCAGGCCACGGAGGGCACATAACCGCGCCGGGGCACCTGGATCAGCACCGGCGCGCCGGCCCGCATGGCCTCGCGGGCGGCCTCCCAGGCCACGCTCGGCAGCCGGGCGGCGACCGCGCCCGGGTCCCGGGCCAGCTGACGGTCGTCGGCGGTGACGATCCGGGGTGACAGCACCCGCAACGTCTCCCGCGACGGGGTGATCTCCTTCGCCCATCCGGTCTCGACGAGCAACTGCCCCTCCGCCGTACGCGCGAAGCCGCCGACGAGGGCGGCACAGCCGGACAGCTGCGCCCGGCTCAGCAGCACCTGGCGCGCGTGCGGATAAGGCGACCGGGGTTCGGCGTGCAGGTCGTCGCCGTCGTCCCAGATGACGACCAGGCCCAGGTCGCGTACGGGGGCGAAGGCGGCCGCCCGGGTCCCGATGACCACCTGAACTTCGCCCCGGCTCGCGCGCAGGAAGCGTTTGTACCGTTCGGCCGGTCCCAGCGCCGCCGACAGGGCCACGTGCCGGTCGTTCCCACCGAGGGCCGCCGTCAGCGCGGCGTCGAGCCGATCCAAGTCCCGATAGTCGGCGACGATCACCACCGCGCCCCGGCCGCCGGCCAGCGTGTCGGCCACCGCGGCGGCGATCCGGTCGGGCCAGCGCTCACCGGGCAACGCCGACCAGACGGCGCGCGGCGACTTGCCGTCGGCCAGCGCCCGGAGGAACGCCTGCCCGGCGGTGTAGTGGCCCCAGCCCCGCGAGATCTCGGCCTTCACCGGCGGCGAAGGGGTCTTGGGCGGCGCTTTCTCGGCGGCGGCATGCCGGGGCGGCACCGCCAGCCGGAGGACGTCGATCAGGCTGCCCGCGTACCGATCGGCGATGTCCCGGGCGAGCTGGACGATCTCCGGGCGCAGCACCGGCTCCGGCGAGACCACCTTCTCCAGGTACGCGAGCTTCCGGTCCAGTTCGGTGTGCTCGACCCGGTCGAGCAGCCAGCCGTCGACGAGCTGGCCGGAGAACCGGACCTTGACCCGGGTCCCCGGTTGTGCCGACGCGTCGAGGTCGGCCGGGACCAGATAGTCGAACGGCCGGTCGAGGTGCGGCAGCGGCACGTCGACGCAGACGCGAGCGACCGGCAACCCTTCGGCGGGCTGCCGGTCGCTGCGTTTGGTCTTGCTCGTCACGACACCTGGTTTACCAGGTGGCTACGACGAAGGAGGTCACGCCCCCGCCGCGGACTTCAGGTCGGCGACCCGGTCGGTCCGCTCCCAGCTCAGCTCGGGCAGCTCGCGGCCGAAGTGACCGTACGCCGCGGTCTGCTGGTAGATCGGGCGCAGCAGCTCCAGGTCGCGGATGATGGCGGCCGGACGCAGGTCGAAGACCTCGTTGAGGGCCTTCTCGATCCGGTCGACCGGGACGACCTCGGTGCCGAACGTCTCGACGAACAGGCTCACCGGGTGCGCCTTGCCGATGGCGTACGCCACCTGCACCTCGCACCGCTCGGCCAGCCCGGCCGCCACGACGTTCTTGGCGACCCAGCGCATCGCGTACGCCGCCGAACGGTCCACCTTGGACGGGTCCTTGCCGGAGAACGCGCCGCCGCCGTGGCGGGCGTAGCCGCCGTAGGTGTCGACGATGATCTTCCGGCCGGTGAGGCCGGCGTCGCCCATCGGGCCGCCGATCTCGAAGCGGCCGGTCGGGTTGACCAGCAGGCGGTAGCCCTCGGTGTCCAGGCCCAGGCTGTCGAGCTCCGGCGCGATGACGTGCTCGCGGACGTCTGGAGTCAGCAGCGACTCGAGCGAGATGTCCGGGGCGTGCTGCGAGGACACGACGACGGTGTGCAGCCGGACCGGCTTGAGCCCGTCGTACTCGATGGTGACCTGAGTCTTGCCGTCCGGGCGCAGGTACGGGATCACCCCGTCCTTGCGGGCCGCCGCGAGCCGCCGGGCGAGCCGGTGGGCGAGCGCGATCGGCAGCGGCATCAGCTCGGGCGTCTCCGAGCAGGCGAAGCCGAACATCATGCCCTGGTCGCCGGCGCCCTGCGAGTCCAGCAGATCGTGGCCGCCCTCACGCTGCTCCAGCGCCGAGTCGACGCCCTGCGCGATGTCCGGCGACTGCGACCCGATCGAGACGCTGACGCCGCAGGACGCGCCGTCGAAGCCCTTCTTCGAGGAGTCGTAGCCGATGCCCAGGATGGTCTCGCGCACGATCGTCGGAATGTCGGCGTACGCCTTGGTAGTCACCTCACCCGCGACGTGCACCTGGCCCGTCGTGATCAGGGTTTCGACGGCGACCCGGCTCCGCGGGTCCTGCGTCAGCAGCGCGTCGAGGATGCCATCGCTGATCTGGTCGGCGATCTTGTCGGGGTGACCCTCCGTGACCGATTCGGAGGTGAAGAGACGGCGTGCCACAGTGCTCCCTCAACGGTCCGCTTGCCTACGGCAAGGTGTTCAACGAATGCAAGTTATCGCGGCAGTCTAGTCAACCAGCGCGTACGCGAATCAGCCGACCGGCCGAGTGTTCACAATTCGGACTTCATCCGTCCGTCTTCGCAGACCAGCGGGTCAGGACGAGGTCCCAGACGGCGTCGGCGACATCCTCCTTGGGACGCCGCCCGAGCGCTGTCGTGGATCCGTCCGCCCCGAGCACGACGACGTCGTTGTCGTCCGCCCCGAAGACCTTGTCCGCGCCGACCTCGTTGACCACGATGAGGTCGGCCCGCTTCTTGACGAGCTTGGCCGCGCCGTTGTCCAACGCGTCGTTCGTCTCCGCGGCGAACGCCACCAGCACCTGGCCGGGCCGCTTCGCCGCACCCGCCTCGGCGGCGATGTCGGGGTTGGTGACCAGCTCCAGGGTGGGCGCCGAACCGTCGGCCGCCTTCTTGATCTTCTGTTCCGCGTACTGAGCGGGACGGAAGTCGGCAGGCGCGGCGGCGAACACCATCGCGTCGGCGATCCCGGACGCCGCGAGCACGGCATCGCGCAACTCGGCGGTGCTGCCCACCCGGACCAGCTCCACCCCGGCCGGGGTCGGCAGCGCCACGTTGGCCGCGATCAGCGTGACCTTCGCGCCGCGGGCGACGGCGGCCGTGGCGAACGCGTACCCCTGCTTGCCGGACGAACGGTTGCCGAGGAAGCGGACCGGGTCGAGCGGTTCCCGGGTGCCGCCCGCGGTGACCACGACGTGCCGTCCGGCCAGGTCGGCCCCGGTACGCCCCGCGAGCACCCGCCGCGCGACGGCGAAGATCTCGGCCGGGTCGGGCAGCCGGCCCTTGCCGGAGTCGGCGCCGGTGAGACGGCCGACGGCGGGCTCGATCACGATCGCCCCACGGCGTCGCAGCGTCGCGACGTTGTCGGCGGTGGCCGGGTGCTCCCACATCTCCGTATGCATGGCCGGCGCGAACACGACCGGGCAGCGGGCGGTGAGCAATGTGGACGTCAGCAGGTCGTCGGCGAGCCCGTGGGCCGCCTTCGCGAGCAGATCGGCGGTCGCCGGGGCGACCAGCACGAGATCGGCCGTCTGCCCGAGCCGCACGTGCGGCACCTCGGGGACGTCGGTGAAGACTCCGGTCGCGACCGGGTGGCCGGACAGAGCCTCCCAGGTCGGCGAGCCGACGAACCGCAGAGCGGCCTCGGTCGGCACGACCCGGACTTCGTGACCCGACTCGGTGAGCAGGCGCAGCAGCTCACACGCCTTGTACGCGGCGATGCCGCCGCTGACGCCGAGGACGACCCTGCTCACCGTCGGGCTCTGTTCTGCCGGATTGCGGTCCGCCGGATCAGGCGGTCTCGCCGGTCGGCTCGGCGACGAGGAGGCCGGCGTTGATCTCGCGCATGGCGATGGACAGCGCCTTCTCCTGCGGGGTGGTCTCCACCAGCGGGCCGACGTACTCCAGCAGGCCCTCGCCGAGCTGCGAGTAGTACGCGTTGATCTGCCGGGCGCGCTTCGCCGCGAAGATGACCAGCGCGTACTTCGAGGTGGTCTTCTCCAGCAGCTCGTCGATGGGCGGGTTGGTGATGCCCTCTGGGTTGGCGACGGTTGCGGCCACTTTCACGTCCCTAGAAAAACTGTCTGATTTGTCAGCCGTGCGCCCGGATCGGCGCGAGCTGTCGTGAACCGAGTAATCCTAGCAACTCGTCGGCAGCGCGTTCGACCGAGTCGTTGACGACGGTGACGTCGAACTCCTTCTGCGAAGCGAGCTCCTCGTCGGCGTGCAGCAGCCGGCGGCGGATCGTCTCCTCGTCCTCGGTGCCCCGGCCGCGGAGCCGCCGGTGCAGTTCCTCGACGCTCGGCGGGGCCAGGAAGACGAGCTGAGCCTCGGGCATGACCGCCCGGACCTGGCGCGCGCCCTGGATGTCGATCTTCAGGAGCACCGGGATGCCCTGGTCGAGCCGGGCCTCGACGCCCGCGCGCGGCGTGCCGTAGAGGTTGCCCGCGAACTCGGCCCACTCCAGCAGCTGCCCGGACGCCTCCAGATGGCGGAACTGGGCCCGGTTCACGAAGTGGTAGTGGATGCCGTCGACCTCGCCGTCGCGCATCTTCCGGGTGGTCGCCGAGACGGAGAACCACACCCACGGGGCGCGTGGCTTGATCCACTCGATCACGCTGTCCTTGCCGACCCCGGACGGGCCGGACAGCACGGTGAGGCGGGCCGGCGGTCGGGATACGTCGGTCACTTCTTCTCCTCGCCAGATGGCTGAACGGGCAGCGTCGTTGAGTCCCTTTCTACCCAACGCTACTGATCTTGTCGCGTTACCCCGGCACAGATCACGTCACAGATCACAGCTTCGCCGGCTGGACGGCCGCCGGGCACGCACAAGGCCGCCGCCCGCGAACGGGCGGCGGCCTTGGGTCTCACTGTGCTCAGTTGCCGGAGAACTCGGCGAGCAGAGCCTTGCGCTGCTGCTCACCGAGACCGCGCAGACGGCGGGAGTCGGCGATCTTCAGCTTCTCCATGATCTGCGTGGCGCGGATCTTGCCGATGCCGGGCAGCGACTGCAGCACCGCCGACACCTTCAGCTTGCCGACGACGTCGTCGGCCTCAGCGCGGCTGAGCACCGCGTCCAGCGTGGTCTGACCCTTCTTGAGCTGTTCCTTCAGCTCGGCCCGGGCCTTGCGAATCTCAGCGGCCTTCTCGAGCGCGGCAGCGCGCTGCTCGGGGCTCAGTGTGGGGAGCGGCACCAGTTCTCCTCAGGTCCCACGCGGCGGTCGAGGGGTCGACCCACCGCTCGTTCGTTGGTCTGCACGTCCGCCCCGGGTGGGACGGACGACGTTTTGCCTGTGCCTGGGTCACGTGTCACCTACGGTGACGCCTGTGGTTTCCAGTCGCGGGGAAAACTAGCGGTCAGAGCCGCTTTCGGCAACGTCACCACGCATGATCACAAAATGGTTACGCCGTGAGTGGCGTCACGGGTCACCCGTGCAACACGCTGCGGCAGGCGCTGAGCGACCGCTCAGTAGCGTCGATCAGCCCTTTCACCGTCGGACCGGCCGCGAGTACCTCACGGGAGTACGAGGGAAGGACGGCGTCGATGGAGTCGCCGAAGATTTCGCGGAGTCCGGCGGGGTCGCCACCCTGTGCGCCGAGCCCCGGAACGAGGAACGGGCCGTTGGTCCGCGACAGGTCCGCGCCGGTCCGCCCGACCGTCGCCCCGACCACCGCGCCGATGCTGCCCAGCGGCTGCGCACCCGCGTTGACCTGCGAAATCTCGTCCAGCATCAGCTGAGCGACGGTACGCCCATCGGCCGTCCGGGCCTGCTGGACCTGCGATCCTTCGGGGTTCGATGTAAGGGCCAGGACGAATACCCCACCACCGTGCAAGGCGGCCGAGTCGAGCGCCGGGCGCAGCGATCCGAATCCGAGGAACGGGCTGACGGTGATCGCATCTACATAGATTGGACTCGATGGATTCAAGTACGCGTCGGCGTACGCGGCCATCGTCGAACCGATATCACCGCGTTTCGCGTCCAGCAAGACAAGGGCTCCGGCATCCCTCAACTGTCGGATAGTTGACTCAAGAATGGCCATGCCACGCGAGCCGAACCGCTCGAAGAAAGCAGCCTGCGGTTTAAAGACAGCCACCCGTTCGGCCAGGGCCTCTACCACCGTTTGGGTGAACCGTTCGAGACCGTTCACGTCGTCACTCAGGCCCCACGCGGCCAGCAGCGAAGCATGGGGATCGATGCCGACGCACAGCGGGCCGCGCTTGGCCAGGGCTTGGTGCAGACGAGAGCCGAAAGGTTCCATCAGGTGCGCTCCGAATCACGAGGAAATCACGGCAAAATCAGGACAAAGTCAGAACGATTGCTGTGCGAAGGCTGAATGAGAAGCCGCCGCAGCGGCCGTCATCGCACCGGTGACCAGCGCGAGGTCCGCGTCGGAGGTCACGTACGGCGGCATGGTGTAGATCAGATCGCGGAAGGGACGCAGCCACACGCCGTTCGCCACGGCAGCCGCCGTCGCCGGAACCATCGCAACGTCGTGATCCAACTGGATCACCCCGATGGCCCCGAGCACCCGCACGTCGCGTACGCCGGGCAGGTCCCGGGCACCGGCCAGGCCGGCCTCCAGAGCTGCGGAGACACGGCGTACCTCGGCGGACCAGTCGGCCGACAGCAGCAGACCCAGCGAGGCGTTCGCGACGGCGCAGGCGAGCGGATTGCCCATGAAGGTGGGCCCGTGTGCCAGCACCGGCACCTCCCCACGGGAGATTCCCTCGGCCACCTCCGGCGTACACAAAGCGGCCGCCAGCGTCAGGTAGCCGCCGGTGAGCGCCTTGCCCACGCACATGATGTCCGGGGTCACGTCCGCGTGGTCGGCGGCGAACAACCGGCCGGTACGCCCGAAGCCGGTCGCGATCTCGTCGAAGATGAGCAGCACCCCGAACTCGTCGGCCAGCTCCCGCAGCACCCGCAGGTACGCCGGATGGTGCCACCGCATCCCGCCGGCCCCCTGGACCAGCGGTTCGACGATGATCGCCGCGACCTCGTCGGCCGATGCGATCAGGGCGGACCGTAGCTCGTGCACGTAGGACTGCTCGAACGTCTCCGGGGGCAGGCCGGCGAACACCTGCCGGGGCAGCACGTCGCCCCAGAGGCTGTGCATACCGCCCTCGGGGTCGCAGACGCTCATCGGGTGGAACGTGTCGCCGTGGTAGCCCCCGCGCCAGGTCAGCAGACGGCGTTTGGCCGGATGGCCCAGCGACCGCCAGTACTGCAACGCCATCTTGATGCCGACCTCGACGCTGATCGAGCCGGAGTCGGCGAGGAACACGTGCTCCAGCCCCGGCGGCGTGATCTCGACGAGGGTCTGTGCCAGGCGTACGGCGGGTTCGTGGGTGAGCCCGCCGAACATCACATGGCTCATCCGGCCCGCCTGCTCGGCCAGGGCGGCGTCCAGCACCGGGTGCCGGTAGCCGTGGATCGCCGACCACCAGCTCGACATGCCGTCCACCAGCTCACGGCCGTCGGCCAGGGTCAGGCGTACGCCCGACGCCGACCGCACGACGAGCGGCTCCACCCGCCCTGGGACGGAGCTGTACGGATGCCAGACGTGCCGGCGGTCCAGCCGGAGGAGGGCCTCAGCGTCCATGAGCCGCCGTTGCGACCGCCCGGACCAGGCCCGGACCGTGGAAGATGAAGCCGGTGTAGAGCTGGACCAGGCTGGCCCCGGCGTCGAAGAGCCGGGTCGCGTCGTCGGCCGACATGACCCCGCCCACCCCGATGATCGGCAGCTTGCCGCCGGTCTCGGTATGCACGAAGGACACCACCTTGCGGGCCCGCTCGGTCAGCGGCTTGCCGGACAGCCCGCCCGTCTCCGCCGCCAGCCGGGCGTCGGCCGGGGCGAGCCCGTCCCGGCCCAGCGTCGTGTTCGTCGCGATCAGCCCGGCGACTCCCCGATCGGCGCAGACCTGCAAGACCTCGCCGATCGCGGTGTCGCTCAGGTCGGGCGCGATCTTCACCAGCACCGGCGTGCCCTGCGCCTCGCGTACGAGGGCGGTCAGGAGCTCGTCCAGATGCCCCTTGTCCTGCAGTTCCCGCAAACCCGGCGTGTTCGGCGACGACACGTTGACCGCCAGATAATCGGCGTACGCCCGCAGCAGCTGGAGGCTGTAGACGTAGTCGTCGACCGCCTCCTCCAGTGGCGTGATCTTCGACTTGCCCAGGCTGATGCCGAGCGGGGCGCGCAGCCCCAGCGGACCGGCCAGGGCGGGCAGGTCGCCCGGCGTACGGGTGCGGATCAGGGTCGCCGGGGTGTCCGGGACGTTCGGCCGACGGGCGGGCTCGCCCAGCAACGCCGTCAGCCGCCCGGCCAGCGCCATCGCGCCTTCGTTGTTGAAGCCCATCCGGTTGACGACGGCTTCGCTGTCTTGCCCCCGGAACAGCCGGGGCTTGTCGTTGCCCGGCTGCGCCTTCGCCGTCACCGTGCCGACCTCGACGAACCCGAAGCCCAGGGCCGGCCAGGCCGGCAGCGCGACCCCGTTCTTGTCCATCCCGGCGGCCAGGCCGACCGGGTTCGGGAAGTCCACCCCGAACACCCGGGTCGGCGCGGCGACCGCATACCGGCGGCGCAGCGACTCCAGCACCCGGTGCCGCCCGGTCATGCCGGCCAGCCGGTGGAGGGTCGCCTCATGGGCCGCCTCGGCGTCGCCTCCGCCGATCCGGAACAGCGCCGGGCGTACGAACGACTCGAAGAAGCTCACAGCTCGGCTCCCAACTCCGGACGAAGTGACAGATGCAGCTCCTGCAGTGGGCGTACCCTCATGTCTCCGGCGATGAGCGCCTCGATGCCCATCACCGCCGCCGCGGCCCCGGGAACCGTCGTGATGCACGGAATGTCGGCCGCGACCGCGGCCGACCGGATCTCGTAGCCGTCGGACCGCGCGCTGGCCCCCGAGCCTTGCGGAGTGTTGATCACGAGCTTGACCTCGCCCGCGCCGATGAGCGAGAGGGCGTCGCGCTGGTCGCCGGCGTAGTGCTTGCCGACCACCTCGCAGCTGATGCCGTGCCGCCGCAGCACCTCGCCGGTGCCCTCGGTCGCGATGATCTCAAAGCCGAGGTCGGCCAGCCGCTTGACCGGGAAGATCATGGCGCGCTTGTCGCGGTTGGCGACGCTGACGAAGATCTTGCCGGTGGTCGGCAGCGACCCGTACGCCGCGGCCTGCGACTTCGCGAACGCCTGGCCGAAGGCGGTGTCGATGCCCATGACCTCGCCGGTGGACTTCATCTCCGGGCCGAGCAGCGAGTCGACGCCCTTGCCGGCCGGGGTGCGGAACCGCTTGAACGGCAGCACCGCCTCCTTGACCGCGATCGGGGCGTGCTCGGGCAGCTGACCGCCATCACCGGTGGCCTGGAGCATGCCCTCGGCCCGCAGGTCGGCGATGGTCGCGCCGAGCATGATCCGGGCGGCCGCCTTGGCCAGCGGGACCGCCGTCGCCTTGGAGACGAACGGCACCGTACGCGACGCGCGCGGGTTGGCCTCGAGCACGTAGAGGGCGTCGTCCTTGAGGGCGTACTGCACGTTGAGCAGCCCCCGTACGCCGACCCCGCGGGCGATCTTCTCGGTGAAGTCGCGGACGACCTTCAGGTGCGAGGCGCCCAGCGTGATCGGCGGCAACGCGCACGAGGAGTCACCACTGTGGATGCCGGCCTCTTCGATGTGCTCCATGACGCCGCCGATGTAGACCTCGCCGTCGGCGTCGCAGAGCGCGTCCACGTCGATCTCGATGGCGTCGTCGAGGAACCGGTCCACCAGCACCGGGTGCTCCGGCGAGATGTCGGTCGCCCGGCCGATGTAGTCCCGCAGCGTGTCGTCGTCGTAGACGATCTCCATGCCGCGCCCGCCGAGCACGTACGACGGCCGCACCAGGACGGGGTAGCCCACCTCGTCGGCGATCTTCTTGGCGTCCTCGAAGGACGTCGCGGTGCCGTGCGCGGGAGCGCGCAGGCCCGCCCGGGCCAGCACCGCACCGAACGCGCCCCGCTCCTCGGCGAGGTGGATCGACTCGGGACTGGTCCCGACGATCGGTACGCCGGCCGCCTTGAGCCGCTTGGCCAGGCCGAGCGGCGTCTGCCCGCCGAGCTGCACGATCACACCGACGACGCCGGGCCCGCCCTCGGCGGTTCCCGAGGTGTTCTCGGCGTGCCAGACCTCCAGGACATCCTCGAAGGTCAGCGGCTCGAAGTAGAGGCGGTCGGCGGTGTCGTAGTCGGTCGAGACCGTCTCCGGGTTGCAGTTGACCATGACGGTCTCGAACCCGGCCTGGCGCAGCGCCATGACGGCGTGCACGCACGAGTAGTCGAACTCGATGCCCTGGCCGATCCGGTTCGGCCCGGAGCCGAGGATGAGCACCTTCGGGCGGTCGCTCGGGGCGACCTCCGTCTCCTCGTCATAGCTTGAGTAGTGGTACGGCGTCTTCGCCGCGAACTCGGCCGCACAGGTGTCCACCGTCTTGTAGACGGGGCGCAGCCCGAGCCGGTGACGCAGCGTGCGTACGCCGTCCTCGCCGGCAAGCTCCGGACGCAGGGCGGCCAGCTGCCGGTCGGACAACCCGGCGCGCTTGGCCCGCCGCAGCAGGGCCTCGTCCAGCACCGCCGCGCTCTCCACCTCTTCCCGCAGCTTGATCAGCGATGCGATCTGCGTGAGGAACCACGGGTCCACTCCCCCGCTGGCCTCGTGGGCCTGCTCGATCGTCGCGCCCAGGCGCAGCGCCGCCTCGATCGTGTAGAGCCGCCCGTCGTGTGGGATCTTCAGCGCCGCCAGCGCTTCCTCCGCCGTGGCGAACTGATCCTTGACGGTCCAGAAGCCCGCCTGCTTGGTCTCCATGGACCGCATCGCCTTGCCGAGCGCCTCGGTGAAGTTGCGGCCCAGGCTCATCGCCTCGCCGACGGACTTCATCGTGGTGGTGAGCTCGGGGTCGGCCCCGGGGAACTTCTCGAAGGCGAACCGCGGGATCTTCACGACCACGTAGTCCAGCGAGGGCTCGAACGCGGCCGGGGTCTGAAGGGTGATGTCGTTGGGGATCTCGTCGAGGGTGTAGCCGATGGCCAGCTTCGCCGCGATCTTCGCGATCGGGAAGCCGGTCGCCTTCGACGCCAGCGCCGACGACCGCGACACTCGCGGGTTCATCTCGATGACGACGATCCGGCCGTTCTCGGGATTGATCGCGAACTGGATGTTGCAGCCGCCGGTGTCCACGCCGACTTCCCGCAGCACCGCGATGCCGAGATCCCGCATGACCTGGTACTCACGGTCGGTGAGCGTCATCGCTGGGGCCACCGTCACCGAGTCTCCGGTGTGGACGCCCATCGGGTCGAGGTTCTCGATGGAGCAGACGACCACGACGTTGTCGTGCTTGTCGCGCATCAGCTCCAGCTCGAACTCCTTCCAGCCGAGCACGCTCTCCTCGATGAGGACCTCGTGCACCGGGGAAGCGGTCAGCCCGCTCCCGGCGATGCGCTCGAGGTCCTCGTCGCTGTGCGCCATGCCCGAGCCGAGGCCGCCCATGGTGAAGCTCGGCCGGATGACCACCGGCAGACCCAAGTCGGCGGCGGTCTCGCGGACTTCGTCCATCGAATGGCAGACCCGCGAACGCGGGACGTCGCCGCCCGCTCGCGCCACGATCTCCTTGAACAGCTGGCGGTCCTCACCGCGCCGGATGGCGTCGATGTTCGCCCCGATCAGCTCTACCTTGTACTTCTCCAGCACGCCCGCCTCGTGCAGGGCCACCGCCGTGTTCAGCGCGGTCTGCCCGCCCAGCGTCGGCAGGATCGCGTCCGGGCGCTCCCGCTCGATCACCTTCGCGACGAAGTCCGGCGTGATGGGCTCGACGTAGGTCGCGTCCGCGAACTCGGGGTCGGTCATGATCGTCGCGGGGTTCGAGTTCACCAGCGAGACGCGGATGCCCTCCGCCCGCAGGACGCGGCAGGCCTGCGTACCGGAGTAGTCGAACTCGCAGGCCTGGCCGATGACGATCGGACCGGAGCCGATGACCAGGATGTGCTTCAGGTCTTCGCGCTTCGGCATCAGTTGGCCCCTTCGATCAGCTGCTTGAAGCGGTCGAACAAGTAGTCGGCGTCATGCGTGCCGGCCGCCGCTTCGGGGTGGTACTGGACGGTGAAGGCGGGCACGTCCAGCGCCCGCAGCCCCTCGACCACGTTGTCGTTCAGGCAGACATGAGATACCTCGACCCGGCCGAACTCGGTGTCCACCACCCGATCCAGCGGCGCGTCGACCGCAAAGCCATGGTTGTGGCTGGTCACCTCGACCTTGCCGGTGGTGCGATCCATCACCGGCTGGTTGACGCCCCGGTGGCCGTACCCCAGCTTGTAGGTGCCGAAGCCGAGCGCGCGGCCGAGGATCTGGCTGCCGAAGCAGATGCCGAACAGCGGAATCCGGCGGCGCATGACCTCCTGGGCCAGGGCCACGGGGTGGTCGGCGGTCGCGGGATCGCCCGGCCCCGGCGAGAAGAACACCGCGTCCGGCTGCACCGCCAGCAGGTCCTCCAGTGACGAGGTCGCCGGCAGGATGTGGGTGGTCACGCCGCGCGCGGCCAAGCGCCGCGCCACGTTGCGCTTGATGCCCAGGTCCAGCGCCGCGACGGTGAAGAGCCGCTCGCCTTCGGCGTCCACCTGGTACGCCTGACGGGTGCTGACTTCGTTCGAGAGATCTGCCCCGACCATCTGCGGGCTGCTGCGTACCTTCGTCAGCAGTGAGTCGGCGTCGAGGTCCACACTGGACACGCCGACCCGCATCGCGCCGCGGTCGCGCAGGTGCCTGGTCAGCGCCCGGGTGTCGATTCCGGCGATGCCGACGATCCCCTCCGCCTTGAGCCGGTCCTCCAGCTCGCCGGTGGAGCGCCAGTTCGACGCCTCCCGAGACGGGTCCCGCACGACGTAACCGGCGACCCAGATGCGGTCGGATTCGTCGTCCTCATCGTTTACGCCGGTGTTGCCGATGTGCGGCGCGGTCTGCACGACGACCTGGCGGTGGTACGACGGGTCGGTCAGCGTCTCCTGGTAACCGGTCATCGCCGTGCTGAACACGGCCTCGCCGAAGGTCTCCCCGACGGCGCCGAACGCCTCGCCACGGAAGGTCCGGCCATCCTCAAGTACCAGAATGGCTTCACTCATGCTGCTGCCTTCCCGTCGAGAGCGGTGCGCTTACCCCGCAGGAAGGTCGCGATCACCTTGCCGGGCAGCTCCATCCCCGCGTACGGGGTGTTGGCGCTGAGGCTGGCGAGCGCGGCCGGATCGACGGTGAACCGGGCCTGCGGATCGATCAAAGT
>NZ_JABFVK010000111.1 GCF_013362815.1 Hamadaea sp.
GCGCTCAAAGCGTCCAGCGCTCAAAGCGTCCAGCGCTCAAAGCGTCCAGCGCTCAAAGCGTCCAGCGCTCAAAGCGTCCAGCGCTCAAAGCGTCCAGCGCTCAGGCGAAGCCGTCAGCGCTCGATGTCGATCTTCTCGATGACGATCGGCGTGGTGGGCCGGTCGGACCGGTCCGTCGCGGTCGTCGCGATCTGCATGACGACCTGCTCCGAGGCCGCGTCGGCGACCTTGCCGAAGATGGTGTGCTTGAAGTTCAGCCACGGGGTCGGGCCCACGGTGATGAAGAACTGCGAGCCGTTCGTCTTCGGACCGGCGTTGGCCATGGCCAGCAGGTACGGCTTGTCGAACTGCAGCTCCGGGTGGAACTCGTCGTCGAAGGTGTAGCCCGGGCCGCCGCGGCCGGTGCCGGTCGGGTCGCCGGTCTGGATCATGAAGCCCTCGATCACGCGGTGGAACGGCGTGCCCTCGTAGTACGGGCCGTTGCCGGGCTCACCGGTGTTCGGGTCGGTGTATTCGCGAGTGCCTTCGGCCAGCTCGACGAAGTTGCGGACCGTCTTCGGGGCGTGGTTGCCGTAAAGCTCCAGGCGGATCGGCCCGAGGCTGGTGTGCAGGATTGCGTAGCGGGCGTCAGCCACGTGCTTGCTCCCGTCGTCTGGCTCGCCGTGCCCGCACCGGGCGGCGCGTGGTTCCGGCGAGGTGTTCATTACCGTCCCCGATCCTCCCACTTCGTTTGCGGGTGCGGACGGGCGGATCGCGCGTTCCGGTGGTGCGACCTGCTCGGAAGGGGCAGGATGTTTGAGGGGACACCATTGGAGGTGGGGGTTTTGTTCGGTTTCGGGGGGACTCCGAAGACGCGTGGCCAACTGGCCAAGGAGGAGTTCGGCACCGGCTGGGATCACATGGTGCAGGCCGCCTCACACGCGGCCGGCGGCATGGGATCGGCGATCGGGCCGCGCGCCCACGCCATGCGTTCGATGGTCACGCCCGCCGCCGGGCGTGTCCGCGGCCTAGCGTCGTCGGGGTGGGACACTACGGTGAGCACGTTCTCGCCGCTGGTGGCGGCCGCTCGGGAAGGAGCCCGGGAGGCGACCGAGGCGGCCCTCAAAGAGAAGGCCAAGCTCGCGAAGCTGGCCAAGAGGGAGGAGCGGATGAAGCAGAAGCGGATCGGGTTGGCCGTCGGCCTGCTCGCCGCCGGGGTCGCCGTAGGCGCCGCCGCCGCGTTGGTGATGCGCCGTCGTCGTCGATCCACCTGGGAGGAGTACGACCCGTCGCAGGCCCTCGACACCGCGATGGAGTCGACCTCCAACGCCCTCGGTAAGGCGTCCGACAGCATGGAGAAGGCGTCGGACAAGGTCGGCGACAAGATGAAGAGCGCCGGTGACAAGGTCGGCAGCATGGGCCGCAACGCCGCCGAGGAGACTCGGGCGATGGCCAACGACCTCACGGACACGCCGTCGCCGTCGAAGAACGGCGTACGCCGCAGCTGACGCGCAGATATGCAAATGCCGGTGGGACTCGTGCCCACCGGCTTCACGGCAAGCTGACGTAGCCTGGTCGGCATGACTTCTGTCGGCCAGGTTCCGGTCTGTTACCGTCACCCCTCCCGTGAGACGTATCTGTCCTGCTCCCGGTGTGGCCGTCCGATCTGCCCCGACTGCATGATTCCGGCATCCGTCGGCCACCAATGTCCGGAATGCGTACGCGAAGGCAGCCGAAACCAGCGCGCGGCGGTCACCGCCTTCGGTGGCGACGCCCGCGCCGGCGCCCACGGCTACGTCACGAAGGGCCTCATCGCGATCAACGTCGCGATGATGATCATCGGGCTGCTGATGAGTGGCACGGGAAGCCTCTTCGGGGGCGGCTGGGGCGGTCTGCTCGGTGGCGGCGACTCGCTGAGCGACTGGGGCGGCATGATCGGCTCGCAGGCGGGTCTGTGCCATTTCGACGACGGCAGCACAGCTCGATGCGCCTATGACGTGATCGCCCAAGGCGAGTCATACCGCTTCCTGACCAGCATCTTCCTGCATGCGGGTCTGCTGCACCTGGCGCTGAACATGTGGGCGCTGTGGGTCGTCGGCCGGGTGATCGAGCAGGCGCTCGGCCCGCTGCGTTTCCTGGCCCTCTACCTGGTCGCCGGCCTCGGCGGCAGCCTCGCGGTCTATCTGTTCACCGGCCCGAACCTCACGGTCGGGGCGTCCGGCGCGATCTTCGGCCTGTTCGCCGCCTTGTTCATCCTCTTGCGCAAGGTGGGCCGCGACGCCTCGCAACTGCTCGTCCTGATCGTGATCAACGTCGTCTTCACCTTCACGATCTCCGGGATCTCCATCCCCGGTCACCTGGGCGGTCTCGCCACCGGCGCGATCGCGGCGCTCCCACTTGCCTATGCGCCGCAGAAGAATCGCGCGCTCATCCAATACGGTGCGCTGGGCGTCATGTTCGTCGCCATAGTGGTGATAGCGCTGCTCAGGAGCCTCTCCATCACCTAGGGATCGTCACGGTCAGCGCCGCTCCGCCCTCGGGCGCGTGCCCGGCGCTGACCGTTCCGCCCAGACGGCGTACCAGTCCGGCCGCCAACGCGAGCCCCAAACCGCTGCCCACTTTGCGTACCCCTTGATATCGCTGGTGGAGCGCGCCGCGCTCGAAAGCGACGGCCAGATCGTCGTCGGTGAAGCCCGGTCCGCCGTCGCGGACCTGGATGATCGCGCCCTTGAGCTCCGCGGTCAGCTCGACCACGATCGGCTTGCCGGGCGGTACCACCCGCAGCGCGTTCTCCAGCAGGCCGTCGATCACCTGCCGGAGGCGGCCCGCGTCCGTCGTCACCATCAGCGGGCCGTCAGGCACCTGCACCCTCAGGGGTACGCCGTGGGCAGTGCACCGGGGCTGCCAAGCGTCTTGCACCGCCCGGACAACCGGAACGAGATCCACGACAGCGACCTGAAGAGGGAAATCCACCGCGTCCAGGCGAGCCAGGGCCAGCAGATCATCGATGAGCCGAGCCAGATGATCTGCCTCGCCGATCATCGTGCGGCCGACGGGTGCCGTCTCACTCTCCTGGACCACCCCGTCCGCGAGCGCTTCGGCGTACCCGCGCAAGGTGGTGAGCGGCGTCTTCAGCTCGTGGGAGATGGACAGCAGGAACTCGCGCTGCCGAGCCTCGGAGACGGCGAGCGCTCCGGCCAGCTCGTTCAGGGCCGAGGCCAGATCGGCGACCTCCGGCGGATCCTCGACCGGTACGCGTACCGCGTGATCCCCGGCCCGAATGCGCGCCGCGGCGACAGCGGCGTTCCGCAGTGGACGCGTCAGCCGCCGAGCCAGCAGTACTCCGGCCAGCACTCCGGCGAGCAGGCCGGCGCCGAGCGGCAGCCAGAGTCCCTTGAGGACGGCCCAGGCGGTGCCGGTGGCGGCCGGGGCGGTCAGCACGACACCGTCGCCGTCGGCGATCGGGCGGCCTTCGACCAGCGACAATCTTCCCGCGATGGCCATCCGGCGGCTGACCGGATGCCCCTGACTTATCTGCCGGACGACCGACTCCGGCAACCCGGCCCGGTCGCTGACGCCGTTGCGGATCAGATAGATCTCGACGTCGCGTTTGCGCAGCGTCGTCGCCAGGCGCTCCTCGTCGGCCGTACGCCCGCGGTCGATGCGGTTGCGGAGCACCTCGGTCACGAGCTGCGCCTCTTCGGCGAGCACCTGGCGAGCCCGGGTGTCCGAGACGCGTACGGCGATCGGGATCGCCACCAGTGCTGTGACCAGCACCGATATCAGGGCGACCGCAGCACCGGCGGCCGCCGCTTTCGCCACCAGGCTCACGCGACGACTTCGGGGCGGCGTGATCATCTGGAGCGGGCGGGTCAGCTCGTCGCGCATGCGTACCCCACGCCGCGGACGGTTCGGATGACGGACGCGTCGTCGCCGAGCTTCGCGCGTACCTGGGCGACGTGGACGTCGACCGTGCGGGTTCCGCCGTGGGCGGCGTACCCCCAGACCGCGCTGAGCAGCTCCTCCCGGGTGAACACCCGGCCCGGCCGCTGCATCAGATGGGCCAGCAGGTCGAACTCGGTCGCGGTGAGCGAGAGCTCCCGGCCGCTCGCGGTGACCGTCCGCGTGACCGGATCGAGGCGTACGCCGGCCACCGCGCGGCTGCGATCGGGTTCCGGCCGTCCACCGCTGCGCCTGAGGACCGCCCGGAGCCGGGCGACCAACTCCCGTGGGCTGAACGGCTTGGTCAGATAGTCGTCGGCACCCAGTTCCAGCCCGACGATCCGGTCGACCTCGTCGTCGCGGGCGGTGAGGAAGACGACGGGCGTCCAGTCGTCGTCGGCCCGGAGGCGGCGGCAGATCTCGGTGCCGTCGAAGCCTGGCAACGCGATGTCGAGTACGCACGCGACCGGGCGCAGCCGACGGGCGGCCGCCAGTCCGGCCGGGCCGTCGCGTTCGACGTGTACGCCGAAGCCGTCCCGCTGGAGGTAGAGCCGGACCAGATCGGAGATGGCCGGCTCATCCTCCACGACGAGGATCAGTCCCTTGTCGGTCACCGCCCTATCTTGTACAGACTTTGTACGAAGCAGGTAAGGCGGAGGTCAGATCAGCACGGTTTCAGTAGGCGCCGAGCGGGCTGACCAGCCGGGGCGGCTCGGTGGCGACGGTGCGCTGGGTGGCGAGCGTACGCGGCTTGAAGATGTGACTCAGCAGCGCGTCGAGGTGCCAGACGTGTTTCGGATGGCCGACTTTGATGAGGAACCGTTCGCGTACGCCGTCGATCGCGGTGGCCGCGAACTCGACCGCGCCGAGCCGCTGGTCGGGGTGCCAGACGACGTTGCTGAGATGGCGCAGCTCGGTGTTGAGGTGCAGACGCATCTGACGCAGCAGACGCGTCTCCTGCGTCACGACGAGCCGCCGATAGGTGAGGACGAGCAGGTACTCCCGGCCGAGGGGCCGCTCCGGGCGCGTGCATCGGGTGACCAGGACCGCGCCGTCGTCGGGTTCGACGCACCGGCGCATCACGTGCATGTGGCGGGTGACCGTTGCCATCGGCAAGCCGGCCTCCGCCGTCGCGGGCAGAAACGTTCTGGAGAACACGTCCACGGAAGTTCCAACGAGTGCAAGATGCACCGGACACCGCTTACCTGGTTCGTACCTGGAACTGATCGGCCGGCAGCAGAGCCGGCGCAGCATACGGACATGCGAAAGCTTCTTGTTTCGATGCTGCTGGGGGCGGCTCTGCTCGGCGGCGCGACCGCCTGCGGCCCCGCCGACGTCACCGGGGCGGCGGGTCAGGCCGCCGCCGAGTTCACTCCGGAGGGTGAGGCTCTGGTCGCGCTGGGCTTCGACCCTGCCGCCGTCGCCGCGGCCGAACCGGGGTTCGCGGCCGCCGTGGCCGCTCCCTCATCCACCGCCACCACGTCACCGGCGGGCAAGCGGGATTGGCGCAAGCGCCGGGCGGTACGCGTACTGCTGGCGAAGAACACACTCCACGGCGAGGCGGTCGTGCAGAAGAAGGACGGCACGACGATCACCGTCCTCGTCCAGAAGGGAGTGATCACCGAGCTGACCGCCGACCATGTGACGGTGAAGTCGTCCGACGGCTACACGCTGACCTGGTCGCTCGGCGATCAGCTGCGCGTGGTCGAGAAGCGGAAAGCGGTGCAGCCCTCCGAGGTCAAGGTCGGTCAGACCATCGGGGTGGCCGGCGCCCGGCAAGGAGACGACGCGATCGCGCGCTTCATCCTCATTCCGGCACAGAAATAGTCGTTCGTCACCGGATGAAGTATTCTCGGCGGTGCTGCGGACCACGCAGCACCGCGATCGCGCGCCAGTCAGCGGTCACCCGCTACGCTGTCCCCGATCTGTCGGGTGAGGCTGGAGTTCTGCCGCCATGAAGTTGTCCATTCTGATGCCGGTCTACAACGAGGAAGAACGGCTGCCGGAAGCGCTGAAGCAGGCGCTCGCCGTCGAGTACCCGTGTGACGTCGAACTGGTCGTGGTCAACGACGGCAGCTCCGACCGGACCGCGGAGATCCTCCACGGCTGGGAGGACAGCCGGCTGCGGCCGATCAGCCATGAGCGCAACAAGGGCAAGGGCGCGGCGATCAAGACCGCGGTCGACGCCGCCGACGGCGACTACATGGTGATCCTCGACGCCGACCTGGAGTACGATCCGAAGGACATCCCGCGCCTGCTCGAACCCGTGCTGGACGGCAAGGCCCGGATCGTCTACGGAAATCGGAGCTTCGGCGGTCACGCCGCCTTCTCCTTCTGGTACGTGATGGGCAACAAGGGTGTCACCTTGTTCGCCAACATCCTGTACAACAGCTACATCGGCGATCTTGAGACCTGCTACAAGCTCATGCCGCTCGACCTCTACCGCTCCCTGGCGATCAAGTCCAAGGGCTTCGGCATGGAGGCGGAGGTCACCGGCAAGCTGCTGCGCCGCCGCCTGCGCCCGTACGAGGTGCCGATCAGTTACCACGCGCGCACCCGGGAAGAGGGCAAGAAGATCACCGCCATGGACGGCGTCGAGGCGCTGCTCATCCTCATGCGCGAGCGCTTCCGCCCGGTGCCTAAGGGGCGCTGACCGCTAGTACGACTTTCCCCAGGTGAGCGTTGGCGGCGACCCGCTCGTGCGCCTTCGCCGCCTCCTCGACCGGGAACGTCATGTCCACCACAGGACGGATACGCCCGTCTTCGAGCATCGGCCACACCTCTCGGCGTACCGCTGAAACTATCGCGGCCTTCTCCACCACGGGCCGAGACCGAAGCGTGGTGCCCGCGACCGTCAGTCGCTTGCTGACCAGCGCGCCGAGGTCCAGTTCCGCGCGGCGCCCGCCCTGCAGGCCGATGATCACGAGCCGGCCACCGGTGGTCAAGGCCGTGACGTTCTTCCCCAGGTACGCGCCACCGATGATGTCCAAAACCACATCCGCTTGTACGCGACTGAAGTCGTCCTCGCGATAGTCGAGGAGTTCGTCCGCGCCCAGTTCGCGGAGCTTCTCATGCTTTTCCCGCCGGGCTGTGGCGATCACGCGAGCCCCGAGCGCCTTCGCATACTGAATGGCGAACGTGCCGATCCCGCTGCCGCCGCCGTGGATGAGCACGGTCTCGCCCGGAGCGAGGCGGCCGACCATCGTGAGATTCGACCAGACCGTGCACGCGACCTCGGGCAGCGTCGCCGCCTCGATGAGACTCAGCCCCCGCGGCTTGGGGAGGATCTGACCTTCCGGCACGGCGACGAACTCGGCGTAGCCACCCCCGGCGAGCAGCGCGCAGACCTCGGTCCCGCCCGCAAGCGTCCCGGAACACTCCAACCCGAGGTACGCCGGCGCACCCGGCGGCGGCGGATACAACCCCTGCACCTGCAACAGGTCGGCTCGATTGACCGCGGTCGCAGCCACCTTGACGAGCACCTCACCCGGGCCGGGCTCCGGATCGGGCACCTCGCGCCAGACGAGGTCGCCGGACATCGCACGCATGCCTGTAGGCTACGGTGCGAGCCCGTCACGGCGGGCCGGGAGGGTTCGCCTAGTGGCCGAGGGCGGCGGTCTTGAAAACCGCTAAGGCAGCGATGTCTTCCAGGGTTCGAATCCCTGACCCTCCGCC
>NZ_JABFVK010000092.1 GCF_013362815.1 Hamadaea sp.
AGGGTTCGCCTAGTGGCCGAGGGCGGCGGTCTTGAAAACCGCTAAGGCAGCGATGTCTTCCAGGGTTCGAATCCCTGACCCTCCGCCTCTCTGGCTGCTCTCGCGGTTGCCGACCCCGCTACGCTGCCGGCATGGAGATCCGGCTGGCAAGCGTGAATGATCTACCCGTTCTCTCGGAGATCGAAGTCGAGGCCGGGAGGCTGTTCGCCGACCACGGCATGGAAGAGATCGCCGGAGACGAAGGCGCTCCGTTGTCCGTCCTGATGGAGCATCAGGCGGCCGGACATGTCTGGGTCGCCGTCGTGGACGACAAGATCGTGGGCTATCTGACCGCGCTGCTGGTAGACGATTGCCTGCATGTCGAGCAGGTGTCCGTCCGGCCGTCACACGGGCGGCAGGGGATTGGCGGGGCGCTGCTTTCGGCGGCTGCTCAGTGCGCCCTCGACGAAGGTCGGCCCGCGTTGACGCTGACTACGTTCGTCGAGGTGCCTTGGAACGCGCCTTACTACCAGCGGCAGGGTTTCCGGCTGCTGAGCGAAGACGAGCTGACTCCGGGTCTTCGGGCGATCCGGGCTCGGGAGGCCACGATGAAGCTCGACAAGTGGCCGCGTACGGCGATGCGTCGCGACCTCCCGTAGCCCGGCGGCATTGGAAGTTGATCACCTGCTCGCGGAATTGATCAGGGCGCTCGGGACACGACACGCCGGCCGATCACGCCCGACAGTTCATGATCGCGCGGAAAGGGGTGGGGAAGAGCGGGTCAGGGGCGGATGCAGCAGCCGCTGCAGATCTTCGGCTGGTCCAGGGTGAACGCCAGACAGCAGGTCTTGCGCTGCACGGACAGGCCGGAGTCGCCGGAGCAGATGTCGACGAGGTCGTCGAGGTCCAGCGCCGCGAGCAGGCGTAGGAGCGACTCGTGGGTGGACCCGGGGAGCGCGTCGCTGGCCCGGATCATCCCGTACGCGATGCCGGAGGCGACCGAGCCGAGCAGCGTACGCCGGCCGACGCGGACTTCGGTGCGGATGGCGTCGAGCAGCGGATACAGGTGCCGATCGAGAAGCGACCTTCGCAGCACGCCCAGCAGTTCGCCCTCATCGCCGACGACGATCGTGCCCGGGGTTCCGGCCAGCGCGTCAGTCGGCAGAACGGCGAACGGAACGCGGCCGATGCCGATGGTGAGGAAGGGCGCCTCGTCGTGGAACTGTGCGTACGTCGTCTCCGCCGACAACAGCGGTACGCGTCGCGCTGCTGCCCAGCTCAGCACGGTCGGCAGGCTGGCCCAGTAGCTGTAGCTCTTCCAGGCGAGGGTCGCGGCGGCGTGCGGGGTCGCCTGCCAGCGTCGGGCGGCCGCCCGCAGCATCAGGTCGAGCCCGGCCGGCTGACTCAGCTCGGCGGTTCGCACCCAGCCGGAGCTGGGGGTGACACCGAGGTGGATCGCCTTCGCGGCATCCATCACGGCGAGCGCGTTCGCGGCAGGAGCCCAGGCCACGGGCGTACGCCGTGGCGGCGCGAGCACCCCTGCCGTCATCCCAGCCACCCTTCCGGCCACTCGTCGGGACTGCCCTCACGGAGAGCAACCGGGCCAGCGTAACCCCATTAGGCTAGGCTTACCAGACCGGGGTGCTCTTTCTTACCTCAGTGTGCCCGGATATCCGGGTTGTAACGCACTGTTCTCGGAGATTAGTTCGCCCTTTGTCAAGCCACTTGTCGGGTATTCATCACGATCAGCACATCGATAGTCGTGCGCCTGAGACTGGAATCCTCACGCGCGCGAGCCACCGCGAACCGGCCGGTCCCGCGCGGAGCGGAGGGTGGCGATGGCGACGTCGGGGGCCGACCGTGCGGCGGAAGCGTTTGCAAGCGAGCTCGCTCGCTGGCGGATGGACCGCGGCATGTCCAAGAAGCAGCTGGCCGGGCTCATGGGTTTCGACCCGTCCTACGTCAGCCACATCGAGGGACGGCGGCATCGCCCGACGGAGGACTTCGCCCGGCGCGCCGAGGCGGTGCTGGCCACGGCCGGTGCCCTCTGGCAGCGGTTTCAGGAGTACGAAGAGGCCCGGCACGGCCGGTCGGCCACGCTGATCGCCCGCGACTCGCCGATCCCGCCGCAGTGGCTTCCACCAGGGACGGGGCTCGTCGTCGAGCACGAGGAGGCGCTGCTCTCCTATCGCGACGGCCAGTACGTGACGACCGTCCGCCGATCGCTCTACAACGCCGGGGTCGACCCGGTCAGCCGCTATCTCATCCGCGTCGCGGTCGACCGCTTCCCGGGTGACCCTCAGCGGTCCAACCGGCATCACCGAGAGCATCCGCTCGAACTGGGCGAACTCGAACTACAGGCTTCGTGCGGCGACGGTTCGGCGTATGAGCGGATGCACTGGCGCGTGAAGCAGGATCGTGACGCCTTCAAGGAGATCTGGCTGCTCTTCGAGAACGAGGACGGCCGCTTCCCGCTGTATCCGGGCGAACGGACTGCGGTGACCTACAGCTACCGCGTCGGCGAGGAGAAGTGGGGCAGCTGGTTCCAGCGCGCGGTACGCCTGCCCACCCGGCGGATGACCGTGCGTATCGACCTTCCGCAGGCACTCGACCCACAAGTGTGGGGCGTCGAGACCTCTATGTCTGCCGAGGAGACCCCGCTGCGTACCCTCATCGAAAAGCAGACGGAGGGTGACCGGGCGATCTTCACCTGGACCACCGACAACCCCAGCCTGAACGCGCGATTCCGGCTGCAGTGGCGATTCCGCGCCGTGTCGTCGGCGCCCCCGGCCTTGCACCTGCCCGGGGCGGCCGAGGGGCAGCCGCTTGCGCCGAGGCTCGCCTCCGTGGGCGTCGTGCAGTGGCCGCCGCCCGCAGAGCGGGAGCCGAAGGCGGGCCAGTTACGCGCGGCCGCGAACGGGCGTCATCCCTTGCGTGCGCGGGCCCGCCGCCTGGAGCTGCCGGACGAGGAGGAGCAGGCGCGGCTGATCGTCGCGGACCTCACGGTGGCGCTGGAGGAGATCGGCCGGCTGCACCCGTTCAACAAGGGCATGGGCCTGGCCGCGCCGCAGCTCGGCGTGGACGCGGCGGCCGCGGTCATTCGCCAGCCCGGCCGGGGCGAGCCGTTCGTGCTGCTCAACCCGGTCATCGTGGAGGAGTCGACGGAGGCCGACGAGCAGCCCGAGGGCTGTCTGTCCTATTTCGACTTCCGTGGCTGGGTCCGGCGGCCGCTGCGGATCGTCATCGAGCATCAGCGGTTCGACGGCGGCCGTGTGGTCAGCACATTCGAGCGTGGGTTGGCGCGGCTGGTCGGGCACGAGGTCGACCATCTGGCCGGACGGCTCTACGTGGATCGCATGCCGACCGAGGCACCGCTCATCCCGCTGGCCGACTACAGCTCGGGGCCGTGGGTCTACGATCAGCAGCCGTTGGAGCAGAAGGCGTCGTAGCCGACGAACGCCACGACGTCCAGCAGCGTGTGCGCGACGATCAACGGCCCTACGCGTCGCCATTTCAGATAGACGAGTGCGAAGACGACGCCCATGATCGCGTTGCCGATGAAACCGCCGAAACCTTGGTACAGGTGGTAGGAACCGCGCAACAGCGCGCTTGCGGCGACCACCGCCGGCACCGTCCAATGCAGTTGGCGCAGCCGCGTGACCAGGTAACCCACGACGATCACCTCCTCGAGCACCGCGTTCTGCACGGCCGAGAGGATCAGCACCGGCACCGTCCACCAGAGGCTAGGCAGCCCCGACGCGCTCACCTCGGTGTTCAGGCCCAGCGCCCGCGCTCCAAAGTAGAGGCCGAGGCCCGGGATCCCGATCACTGCGGCCAGCGCCGCGCCGCCGCCCAGGTCGAACCAGGGCCGTTTCAGATCCAGGCCGAGGACCAGTCTCGGCCGTCCCGGGTCCCGGTTCAGCAAGTGGTACGCGAGACCGACCACCACTAGTGCGAAGAAGATGTCGAGCAGCTGATAGGTGAGGTCGAAGTACGGCCGAGGTGAGCGGGAGACGTTCAGGGCGGACGTCTGACTGGACAGCGGACCGGGCCGGGTCAGCTTGGCGATCAGCGACACCAACGAATAAATCGCCGATTGTCCAAGTGACAAGCCAAGGACCAGCAGCAATTCGTTGCGACGGCGTACCGCGACGTTCTTCACGCACCGCACTATCGCACAAGTTGTGCGACTTGCCGTCACTGATTGTCGCGAGAGTCGTTACGTGTCCGACCTGCAACGGCTGTTGAAGGAGTCCTGGACCCTCGTCGAAGAGGAGCAGGACAAGTTGGCCGGCTACTTCTACGCCCGTATTTTCCTAGGTCGTCCCGAAGTCAGAGACCTCTTTCCGGTCACCATGGACGTCCAGCGCGCACGGCTGCTGGGCGCGATCGTCAGCGCGATCCAGACCGTCGACGATCCCGAACGATTCGACGAGTACCTGCGGTCTCTCGGCCGCGACCACCGCAAGTTCCAAGTCGTCCCGGAGCAGTACGAAGTGGTCGGCGCTGCGCTGCTGGAAGCGTTGCGCACCTTCGGCCGAGGCGATTGGACTCCCGAGTACGACCAGGCCTGGCGAGACGCGTACGACGTGATCGCCCGCAAGATGCTCGCCGGTGCCGAGGCCGACACCAACCCCGCTTTCGTGCACGCCGAAGTCATCCACCACGAACGGCGCGGACGCGACATCGGCTTGCTGCGCGTACGCCCCTTGCAACACCTGGAGTTCCGTCCCGGGCAGTACGTCAGCGTGGAATGCCCGAAGTACCAGCCGCGGGTGTGGCGGACGTATTCCATCGCCAACGCTCCTCGAGCCGACGGCACCATGGACTTCCACGTACGCGCGCTGGGGGCGGGCTGGGTCTCGGGTGCGCTGGTTCGGCGTACGCAGCCCGGCGACATGCTGCGCCTGGCGGCTCCCATGGGAACGATGGCGGTCGACCGGCGGTCGCAGCGCGACATCGTGTTGATCGCCGGGGGCACCGGGCTCGCACCGATCAAGGCGATCATCGAGGAGCTCGCGACCTTCAACCGAACCCGCTGGGTGCACGTCTTCTACGGCGCGCGGGATCGGGACGACCTCTACGACCTCCCCGACTTGCAGCGGCTGGCCAGCGTCTTCCCCTGGCTGTCGCTGATGCCGGTCTGCTCGCACGACTCCGGCTGGGGTGGCGAGGAGGGACTGCTCAGCGAGGTGGTGCGGCGCTACGGTCCGTGGCAGGACCACGACTTCTACCTGTCGGGCTCGCCCGCGATGATCCGCGCGACGCTGCGGGCGGTCAACGAGCTTCAGGTGCCGCCGATGCGCGTCAAGTACGACGCGTTCGCCGACTACTAAGAGACGGGGCCGGGCGACATCTGGTCCGGCCCCGTCTTCACTCAGCCTTGCCGGAACTCGATGGCGTACGGGCCTGGATCCGGGATGATGACGACGTCCGCGGTCGCGAAGTCCGTGCCGCCGTGCCAGAGCGGGCTGGCCTCAGCACCGCAGTAGCACTGCAGCTTCACCCGCTGCGGCCCGATGACGAAGAGCTCGGCGATGACCGGCGTACCGGACGATCCGTCCCGGATGCCGACGATGTCGCCCGTCACGGCGTTACGCGCCAGGAATCGACCGCCTCCGGTGCCGGACCAGGTGATGGTGACCTTGGTGCCCTGCTTCAGCCGGTAGTCGTACGTCGTGGTCTGGCCGGGCCGGACCTTGACCAGATCGGCCAGCCGCCGGTTACCGGTGCCACCGCTCCACTGGTTCGCGTGACCCGCGGCGGTGAAGTACAGCGGCCACTTGTACGGGCCAAGGTAGTCCACCGTGTAGACACCGTTGGAACTGATCGGCGTGTACCGGATGTCCGCTCCCGACCCGAAGTCGGGCTGGACGATGCCGACGTAACCTTGCGTCTGGACCGCCCCGGTCGAGCTGGTGACCGTGCCGGTGATCGTGCCGGCCCGGTCCAGCTTGATCGCCGGAGCCGCGACGGCCTGCCCCTCCGTCGCCGTGAGTATCGCGGCGTCGGTCTGGACGCCGGTGCCGCCGTTGGGGCCGACCCACTGTGCCCCATACGCCGAACCTCTGGGCGGCAACGCGAACAGCTCGTATTCGCCGGGGTTGACATAGGCGTCGACCTTGCCGTCGTTGCCGCTGCGGACACAGCCGTCGGTGATCACGAAATTGAGCTTGGTCTCCGGGAAGACGCAGACATCGGCGACCGGCTGTCCCGTGGCCCGATCGACGACAGTGGTGCTGATCTTGGCCATCGGCCGCAGCGTGACGCTCACCTCGGCCTGCTGACCGGCCGTGACGGTCACCGTGGCGGCCTTCGGGCTGAAGATGTAGCCCTCGGCGGTGACCGTGACCTGATAGGTGCCGGTCGGCACGTCTGACATGACCAGCTCACCGGTGCTAGTGCCCGCACCCTTGAATCCGTCGTTCAGATAAGCCTCGAACTGCGAAAGCGGTGTACCGGTCGAGGCGTCCTTGGCGGTGATCCGCACCGTTCCGGCCGGTAGCCGAGAGTCGTCCACGGTCGTGGTCTGCCCGGCCGTCACGGTGATCACATCGGCATCGGCCGGGTTGGTCTTGCCGTATGCCCACTGCTGGAACCCGGTCTCCCAGCTTTCGAAGGCGACCCGATAGTCGCCGACGAAGACCTGGTCGATCGCGTAGGTGCCGTCGTCCGACGTCGTCCCGTAGGCCAAGCTCCAGCCGTTCACGTCGGCGGCTGACACCGAAAGTCCACCCATGGGGCTGCCGTCGGCAGCGGTGAAGTGCCCGGCGAGCCGCCCGATTCCAGGCAGCCGCTCATTCACAGTGGTCACCGCATCGCCGACGACCGTGAACTTCGTACCCTCATCCTGAGAGAGCTTGCCGGGCACCCATTCCGTCGCGCCCGACGGCAACCGCACGGAGACGAGATAACCACCGGGAGCCAGGCCGTCGATCCGGTATGCCCCGGACGCGTCGGTCTGGGTGTACCCGTAGGACGGGCCACCGTTGAGGTCGACGGACACGTCCGCGGCTGGACTGCCGTCGGCGTACGTCACTGTGCCCGCGATCGACCCGCTCGGGAGCGCGGTGTCGTCGACCGTGACCGTCGCGCCCTGGCCGACGGTGAACAACGTCGCCTCCGCCACGTTGTAGGTCCCGTAGGCCCACTGCGCAAGTCCGTTGCGCCAGAAAGACACCCGGTAGGTGCCCGCCAACACGTCGATCGAGTAGGAACCGTCGAATCCGGTGACGCTGGATGTCGCGCCGGTGTCGTTGGATGCCTCGACGCCGACGTTGCCGATGCCGACTCCGGCCGCGTCGACGAACTTGCCTTGGATTCGGCCGACGGCGAGGAACGCCTCGTCGACCGTCGTCACGCCACCGGCTGTGACCGGGAACAAGTCGGCCTGATCGGCGCTGATCTTGCCGTGCGCGTACTGCTGCGGGTGCCCGCCGGCTCTCGTCCACACGCGGTAGGACGCACCGGCGGGTATGCCGCTCACCGAGTAGTGACCGGCGGCATCGGTTGCGGCGTAGCCGCTGTAGGACTCGTCAGTGGACTCGACGCCGACTATCGCGCCCTCGACCACGACACCACCGGCGTCGGTGATCGTCCCGCTGATGGTTCCCGTGTCTTCGGCGTACGCGGGACTGCCGAGAGCGACGGCGGCGACGATCGCGGCGGTCATGGCTCCGAGCCCGCGCAGGAGTGATCTGCTCATGCTTCCCCAAGGGGTGAGAAAGGGACGGGTCGGGGTGGGCCAACACAATGCCCGATGAACTCCCCGTTTGCCGCTCACCATAGTGGATGCGTAAGACAGTTTCGGGTCCCTGCGAACGCACGAGGGGCCGGGCGGAATCCGCCCGGCCCCAACGGTTTACGAGGTTCAGTGGACGACGCAGGCGAACGCCTGGGTCGGCGCACTAGTCACGGTGTAGGTGGCCGCGTGCGTGTAGTCCCCACCGCCACACCATCCGCTGGTTTCGGTGGTGCCGGCGTTCGCGTAGAACCGCACGCGAGCGCCTGGGATCAGCAGATCGGCGGTGCCCACGGACAGATCGTCCGCCCAAGCGATCCCGACGATGTCACCGGTGACCGCGTTGTAGACGTCGATGAAGCCACCCTCGGACAAGCCCGCCACGCTCGTCTTCACCGAGACACCTGTCTTCATCGTGTAGTTGAAGACGGTGGTCTGGCCGGACACGACCTTCACCCCGGGGAACAACGGCGTACGCCGGGGCAGCGAACCCGTCGCGGTCGTCGTCACCGTGGACGTCGGCCTGGCCATCGTCGAAAGGCTGGACGTCGATGTGGCCGTCGCGTCGGCGGTGGTGGTCTTCCGAGGAAGGCCAGGAGCGGTAGTCGCCGGTGGCTGTACCGGTGTGACGGTCGTCGTGCCGCCGGAGCCCGACGTCGTACGACGGGGCAGCGGGCCCGACGGGTTGTGATAGCGATCGGCGGTGCCGTCGCTCCACTGGAAGGCGTGATCACCGGCCGTGAACAGCAGCGGCCAGGTGTACGGGCCCAAGAAGTCCATCTTGTACGTACCGTCGGCGGCCACCTCGACCGCGCCCAGCCCACCACCCGAGTGGTAGGACTGCGGGGCCATGGTGACGGTGCCGTTCTTGATCGGCTTCCCGGTCGTGCTGGTGACCTTGCCGGTGATGACGCCAGCCTTGTCCATCTTGATCGTCGGCCCGGCGAGAGTCGTGCCGTTGCTCAACGTGAACGTCTGCGCCGTCGGCTCGGTGCCGGTGCCGCCGGCCCGACCGACCCATTGAGCTCCGTACCCGCTGCCGCTCTTGGGGAACACGAAGAGGTGGTACTGCCCGCCTTGTTGAACGTCGACTGTCAGGCTGCCGTCGGCGGCGGTGCGCTCGCCGATGCCGTCAGGCATGACGAAGTGGCCGGGCCGCAGGAGCAGAACGATGAAGCCCTGCAGCCCCGCGCCGGTAACCCCGTCCACGACCTTGACCTTGATCTTGGCCGTGGGCACCAAGGTCACCGTGATCGCGGTCTCCTGTCCGGCGACCACCGTCACCGGCGTCTCCTTGTAGACATAGCCATCGGCCGAAACTTCGAGCGTCCGTGAGCCGGCCGCCACGTCGTCGAGGATGAGCGATCCCGTGGTCGCTTCGCCGTTGACTGGACCGACGTTGGCGTAGAAGGAATTGACCACCGCGCCGGAGATCGAGTCCTTCACGGTCAGCTTGATCGAGCCCGTGGGCAGCTTCTTGTCGTCCACTGTGGTGATCGCACCAGCGGTGACCGCGAACTGGTCCGCCTGCTCGACGGTGAGCTTGCTCGTCGCCCACTGCTCGATGTGCTGATCCCAGTGGGAGAAGCCGACGCGATAACCGGAGTCGACGAAGACGTCGTCGATGGCGTAGTAACCATTGGAGTCCGTGGTCGCGTACAGCCCCCACTCCCGGTCGAAGCCCGAGGTCACCTGGACGGAGACGCCGTCGATCCCCGCTCCGGCCTGGCTGGTGAACCGGCCCTTGATCGAGCCGGTCGGCAGGAGACTCTCGTCGACAGTGATCGCGGCGCCGTCGGTGACGGTGAAGGTCTGCGCCGTGCTGAGCGAACGCTGGTCCGGCGCGGCCTGTGTCGCCCCTGACTCCAGGGAGAAGACCATCTTGTACGCCCCGGTCTTCAGAAAATCGAGCCGGTAAGCGCCGGAGTCGTCCGTGGTGGTGAACGGTCCACTGCCGCCGTCGGCGTAGGCGGCCTCCACCTGGACGTTCGCGGCGGGAGAACCATCGAAACGAGTCACGTGCCCGGCGATCGATCCGGCGGCGACCAGAGTCTCGTTGACCGTGACGACCTGGTTGGCGGCCACGGTGAAGACGTCGGCATCCGAATAGGTCTTGCCGTGGGCGTACTGCTCGATCGAGCCGACGTTGAAGGCAACCTTGTAGCTGCCCGGGAAGACCGCGATGGCGTAGGAGCCGTCGGACGCGGTCATGGCGTATGCGTTGCCCCCAGTAGGGCTGTATGCGGAGACCGATGCGTAGGCCACGGGGCCGCCGTGGCTGTCCGTCAGTACCCCACTGATGGTTCCGGGGTCGACGAGGGCGTCGTTGACTGTCGTCGTGGCGCCGGTGGTCACCGCGATCAGCGTGGCGGTCGTGTCGTCGGCCTTGCCGTACGCGTACTGCATGGGATGCCCGGCGGCCTGGAAGACGACCTTGTAGTGCCCGGGTGCCAGGTCGCCGATCGAGTAACGACCGGCGGCGTCGGTGGAGCTGCTACCGAAGGAATCCGTGTCCTCCGGAGACACGTAGACCGAGGCATTGGCTACCGGCGCGCCGTGGTAGGTGAGGGTCCCGGCGATGGTGCCGGGGGTGGCCGCGTGGGCCGGTGGCGTGAGACCGAGGACTGCGATCGCGGTGGCGAGGGCAATGGATCCGATCCGACGCAGACGAGATCTGCTCATGCTTCCTCGAGGGGAGAGAAAGGGACGGGTCGGGGGCAGGCTGAGCGCCTGCTGAGTTCCCCGTGTGGCGCTCACAATAGGGGAGACGCCCGACCCGGTGGGGGCGCCGCCGACGGGCCCGGCGAACCTCGCCGGATAGTCGCTTTGCTCTCCCTCGGCGGGGCAGGGTATTCTCGTCCGGCGACGATCTCACCGGTCGCCGTTGGAGGCTTCGCCTAGTCCGGTCTATGGCGCCGCACTGCTAATGCGGTTTGGGTTTAACGCCCATCCGGGGTTCAAATCCCCGAGCCTCCGCTCGCCGATCACCTCGGACCTCGTGTTCGATGTGACCGGGGAAACCCGATTAGTCCGCTCGGTGGACCTTGTGTAGACTGAGCGGGCGCCAAGCGCCCGTAGCTCAACGGATAGAGCATCTGACTACGGATCAGAAGGTTAGGGGTTCGAGTCCCTTCGGGCGCGCAACAACGGCCCCCATCCCAACGGGATGGGGGCCGATCTCGTTCTGGTCTTCAGTTCGCGTCGTACGCCGTTCGGCCGGTCCGACGTCAGGCAGCCTCGCGGTCCTTCACGTAGACGGCTTCTCCCTGGCGTCCCTCGATCAAGCCCTCGGCCTTGAGGACGAGCATCGCGCCGCGAACGGAGCCGTAGCTGATGCCGTATTCCTCCCGGAGTTGCGAGATCGACGGCAGCTTGTCCCCGGGGCGCAGCTCACCGGACTTGATCTGATCACGGATCGTGTCCGCAAGCTTGACGTACTTGGCGGTCATCTTCTTCTCCCTGACAGGCTCGCCTGAGTAGTAGATCACTGTCACTGGGGTTCCATCAACTACCAAAAGCCGCTCAACGTAGTCGAGAAGTATTACTACGTCGAATCAGTTCATCGATAGACACTTATCACGTTCGGCCTGAGCGACCAGGTGAAGGGTTCTGGACGGAAGCATCGGGTTTGCCGTACGCGGGTCCGGATCGGCATCCTCCAAGCGTCCGATGCCTTGTCGCGTTATCAAAATGTTACGGAACGCGCGATCTTGACTGAACGTAGTGATCTCTTCAAGGTCTGTCCGGAAATATCGCCCGCATCCGAATCCGAAAGTCGCCTTCATTAACGGAGAGTCACTTGATCGGGCTGGGCGGTGAATTCACGGTTACCGGTGAGTAGCTAGAGGGCTTGTGACGCATCTCGCGGAGCGGAAACATGCGTGACACAACAAGGCCGTCCGTTGCCCAATCCACGCTCCCTCTCGGCTACCGCAGAGCCGACCGCGTCGACGGCGTACGGCGGGCAAAAGCTTCGAGGAGGACCCCCAGTGAAGGACTCGAACGGCAACCTGGTGCAGGGTCGCACCAGGTGGCGGCGGTTCGCTGCCGTCGTGATCCCGGCGGCCGTCGTCGCCGGTGGCCTGATGACCGGTGTGGCGCAGGGCAAGGTGCCCGTCGCGCTCAACGTCTCCGGCCAGAGCTTCAAGATCAGCGCCGACCAGCTCAACGGGACCGGCTTCACGCAGTACGGGAGCGTCGCGGTCAAGAAGGACGGCACGCAGATCCCGGTGGCCGCGTCGGGCATCAAGTCGGCCGAGCTGTACAACCTCTGCCAGTCGGTCGTGGTCATCCCCGGCCACCTGTCGCTGGTCATCCGGGCCGGCCGCGGTGGTACGCCGGCCAGCGCCGAGAACCTGCTCATCGGCATGGACGCCCTCGCCGGTGACGCCAAGTTCACGAACATCGACATCGGCACCGACGCCTCGGCCCTGTCCAAGGACGGCTTCAGCAGCCACGGGCAGACCGGCGCGTTCGGCCAGGAGGCCGACAAGGTCGAGATCCACAACCTCAAGCAGCGCGCGTACAGCACCAACGCGGGCACGTTCACCCTCACCGGCCTGTCGATGAAGGTGGACCTCACCGGCTACGAGTGCTTCGCCGACTCGGCCCTGGACTGACCGCGCCCCAGGTGTGACCGTCCGCCGGCCGCCCGACCCCCGGGCGGCCGGTGCGATGGCCACCCGCGTTGCATGGAGGCACAACCCCATGGAATTCACCCCTCCGGAGCGGACTCCGGCCGCTGAGGAGCTGTTCAAGACGGCCGACCGAGCGGAGAAGCCTAACTTCTGGGAGAAGTACCGGACCTGGCGGCGAGCTCGGCCGTACTGGGGTGGACTGCTGGCGATCCTGGCCGGCATCGAGGTGTACGCCTCGACGCAGACGTCCATCGGCGACATCGTGCTCAAGGTGGGCGTCGAGGGCTTTCAGGCGTACCTGATTCCCTTGATGCTGATCCTCGCGGGATTCCTGGCCTGGTTCACCCCGGCCCAGCGAGCGTTCTACGGGATCATCACCGCGTTCATCTCGGTGTACGCGCTGATCGGCGTGAACTTCGGCGGCTGGATCCTGGGCACCTTGCTCGGGATGACTGCCGGTGCGCTGATCTTCTCGTGGACCCCGAACGACCCCAGTCCGGTCCTCTACTCCGGCGAACCCCGCTCGGACGACGACTCGGACACGGCGGCGGACGGCTCGGACTCCGCGGACGGCTCGGATCCCGCGGATGCGGATGACGAGCACAACCCGCGGCATGCGGCGTACGACGACACGACCGAGCACGCGGCGACCGGCGAGCACACGGCTACCGGCAGGGCGGGCGAACCGGATCTCGGTGAGCCCGACCCGGCCCGGGGTCGCTTCGACGGAGCCGCCCGCGGCAAGCTGCTCGCCATCTCGATGGTGCCGCTGCTGATCGGAACCATCGGCGTAGTCGCGGTGAAGTCGTCGACGGCGGCGTACGGGGCACCGTGCCCCACTGTCTCCCGGTCCACCACTCGGTCTCCGAAGCCGTCGGCGAGCACTTCGCCGGCGGCTCCGTCGCCTACGGCGTCCGCGAGCCCATCGGCCAAGCCGTCGCCGTCCGAGTCGCCGTCCACCAACGTGCTCGGGCAGATCGTCGGCGGCTTGATCGACCTGCTGACGCCGGACAGCCCGTCGCCGACTCCGTCGGAGTCCAGCACCGCCCCGAAGGCGGCCGCGACGACGGGAGCTCCCTCGTCGCCGAAGCCGACCGCCACCAAGCCGACCAGCCGGCGTACGTCCACGCCGTGCGGGCAGTCGCCGTCGCCCTCGGCGTCGACGGTCCCGCCCGCGAAGCGGCTGACGGCCGCGGCCGGTCAGGTCGACGTGACCGGCAAGCCGGGGCTGCTCACCGGCTCCAAGGTGACCATGGTCAACCTGGCGTTCCAGGGCATCGTGGACCTGCCGACTGCGGACGGCACGATCCAGGTGCTGAAGTTCACCATGGACAGCTCCGTCACCGACGACTTCAACCTGCACACGTACGCCCGGGGCAAGTCACCGGCGGTCGACTTCGTGACCGACCAGCTGACCGTGCGGCAGAACGTCGTCTTCTACACCAGCCGATTCCAGGCCAAGCTGTTCGGTCTCCTGCCGGTGGACTACTCGCCGACGCATCCGCCGGACATCCCGATCCCGCCGCTGATCCCGATCATCTTCACGGATCCGCAGATCGACCTGGTCTGGGTCAACTCGGACGTGCTCACGGCGAAGCCACAGCTCGTCACCAAGCCCGTCTGATCCGCAGACTGACCGCACTCCTGGCGGCTCAGCCAAGAGCTTCCCCGGCGTACGAAGGGCGGGCACTCGATGGAGTGCCCGCCCTTCACGCGTACGCCGTCAGAGGCGGGCGAGCGCCTTCTGGAGCGGGTCGAGGCCGAGTGCGCCCAGGTTGAGCGCGTCCCGGTGGAACGTCTTGAGGTCGAAGTCGGCGCCCTTGCGCCGCTTGGCGTCATCCCGGGCCTGCAGCCAGATCCGCTCGCCGACCTTGTACGACGGCGCCTGCCCGGGCCAGCCCAGGTACCGGTTGAGCTCGAAGCGCAGGTTCTCGTCGGGCACCCGGCAGTGCGCCCGCATGAACTCCCAGCCCAGCTCGGGCGTCCAGCGCTCACCCGGGTGGAAGCCGAACGGGTTGTCCTTCGGGATCTCGAGCTCCAGGTGCATGCCGATGTCGACGATCACCCGGGCCGCCCGGAACGCCTGGCCGTCGAGCATGCCGAGCTTGTCCGCCGGATCGGCGAGGTAACCGAGGTCGTCCATCAGCCGCTCGGAGTAGAGCGCCCAGCCCTCGCCGTGCCCGGAGCACCAGCACAGCAGGCGCTGCCAGCGGTTGAGCAGCTCCGACCGGTACTGCGTCTGCGCGACCTGCAGGTGGTGGCCGGGTACGCCCTCGTGGTAGACGGTCGTGACCTCACGCCAGGTGGAGAACGAGTCGATGCCCTGGGGCACGGCCCACCACATGCGGCCGGGACGACTGAAGTCCTCGCTCGGGCCGGTGTAGTAGATGCCGCCGTCGGAGGTCGGGGCGAGGCAGGCCTCGATCCGCTGGATCGGCTCCGGGATGTCGAAATGCGTACCGTTCAGGTCGGCGATTGCCCGCTCGGCAAGGTTCTGCATCCACTCGCGGAAGGCTTCCTTGCCGTCGATGCGGTACTTCGGGTCGTCGTCGAGCTTGGCGACGGCGTCGTCGATCGACGAACCCGGGCCGGCGATCTCGGCCGACACGGCGCGCATCTCCGTCTCCAGGCGGTGCAGCTCCTCGAAGCCCCAGGCGTACGTCTCGTCGAGGTCGACCTTCGCGCCCAGGAAGTACTGCGAGGCGAGGGCGTACCGCTCGCGTCCGGCGGCCTGCTTCTCACGGCCCTTGGGTGCCAGCTCGGTCCGGAGGAACTCCCCGAACGACGAGGTCGCGGCGGTCGCGGCGGCGGCAGCTGTGGCGAGCCGGTCGGCCAGCGCGCCGCTCGCGTTCAACCGGCGGGCCAGACCGTGATAGAAGTCGTCGCCGGCCGGGTCGGTCCAGATGTCGCACTGCTTGGCGACCTCGATGATCTGCTGGCGTGCGGAGACGTGGCCTTCGGCGGCCGCCTTCAGGACCGTCCGCTGGTACTGCTCGACCGCGGCCGGAATGAGCTCCATCCGGGCGGCGATGTTCGCCGCGGCCTCCTCGCCCTCCGTCGGCATCAGGTCGAATACCTGTCGTACGCCGTGGATGGCGGACGAGATCACGTTGATCTCGCTCTCCTCCTCGCCGGCCTCATAGCGGGCCAGGGAGAGGTTCAGGCGTTCGAGCATCGCCTCGCGCGCCACGAACTCGCCGTCGCCGTCGGGCTCAGCGGCGTTCAGCGCGGCCACGGTGCGCCGGGTCAGGTCGGCCTGTGCGGCGAAGCCCTCGGGGGAGAGGTCGTCGAGTTTGTCGTCGAATCCGGTGATGCCCACGTACGTGGCGCCGATCGGGCTGAGTGGGGCCCACTCGTCCACGTACTGGTTGGCGATGTCGTCAATCCGTCCCATGGGGTCGAACCTAGCGGACCGAGCTGACAGTACGCAGGCAGTAATTAGCGCCACGGCGTCTGAATTCCGCGCGACTCCAGGCGGGTGAATCTGGCATCGTGTCAGGAGTGACCGCGCCTCTCACTCCTGACAAGGGCAGCTCCGCCGCCTGGCTGCCCGCTTTCGCGGCGAACGTCCTGATCTGGGGCGCGAGCTTCGTCTTCATCAAATACGGCGTCCTCGAGATGCCCGCGATCTGGGTCGGGGCGATCCGGATCGTGCTCGGCGCGCTCACCCTGATCGTGATCATGCTGGTCCTCAAGGAGCGGCTGCCGCGCGATCCGAAGATGTGGCTTCACCTGATCGTGCCCGGTGTGATCGGCGTCGCCGTGCCGTTCACGTTGTTCCCGCTCGGCGAAGAGCGGGTGCCGAGCCTGGTCGCCGGGATCTGGAACGCCACCACCGCGCTGTGGGTGCTGCCGTTCGCGGTGTTCGTCTTCCGCACCGAGAAGTTCCGCGTACGCTCAGCGCTCGGGCTGGCGCTGGGGTTCGTCGGCGTACTGGTCGTGCTGGGCTTCTGGCACAGCGGTGGGGCGGATCTGACCGGCCAGCTCATGTGTGCCTTGGCGGCGTTCTGCTACGGCATCTCCATCCCGTACATCAAGCGCTTCACGACCGGACGCGGCGTCGCCGGGATCTCCATCGCGGCCGGACAGAGCATCGTCGCCGCCCTCGCGATCGTGCCGGCCGCGCTGCTGTCGGCGGGTGCCCCGCCCACTCCGGGCGAGCTGTCGATGAAGGCGATCGGGTCGATGCTGGCACTGGGCGTCTTCGGCAGCGGTGTCGCGTTCGCCTTGAACATGCGGGTGATCACCAACGCCGGAGCGTCGACCGCGGCCTTCGTGACCTATCTCGTGCCGCTCGTCGCAACGACGCTCGGCATCGTCCTACTCGGCGAATCGCTGACCTGGAACCTGCCGGTCGGCGCGCTGGTAGTGCTCACCGGCGTGGCCATCGCCCAGGGCCTGATCCGATTGCCCCGGCGTACGCCCGTGGCCCTGCCCGCCGATGACCGGAGCCGGGACTCAGTGCGCGTGTGAGGCGCACCAGTCGAGGAGATCGTCGGCGTCCATCGCGTTGACCACGCGATCCGCGGTCAGCCCGGCGGTCTGCGCTCGTTCGCAGCCCAGTTCCTGCCAGCCGAGCTGCTCCACGGCGTGCGCGTCGGTGTCGATCGCAAACCGGAGGCCATCCACCCCGACGGCCCGCTTGAGCAGGTCGCTCGGCGGATCTCGGCGATCCGGCCGGCAGTTGATCTCGATCGCCTTGTCGTGCCGGACGGCGGCGGCGAAGACGGCGTCGGCGTCGAACTCGCTCGGCGGGCGCCACCGGGACGCGGCGTGCGCGGCGTCCGTCTTGACCCGCAGTTTGCGGCCGGTGCAGTGGCCGAGAATGTCGAGATTCGGGTCCGTCAGGGCGGTGACCATCCGCCGGGTCATCACTTTCCGGTCATCCCGGAGTCCGCTGTGGACGGACCCGACCACGACGTCCAGCTCGGCCAGCAGTTCGGGGTCCTGATCCAGGCTGCCGTCGGCGAGGATGTCCACCTCGATGCCGGTGAGGACTCGCAGGCCCGTCCCGGCCAGCGCCGCGTTGATCTCCGAGATCTCGGCGAGCTGACGGCGTAGGCGTGCGGCAGTCAGCCCGTTCGCGATGGTGAGCCGGGGCGAGTGATCGGTGACGACGACGTAGTCGTGGCCCTGTTCGGCCGCGCCCTGAACCATCTCGGCCAGCGACGCTCCGCCGTCGGACCAGTCGGTGTGGATGTGGCAGTCGCCGCGCAGGGCGTTCCGGAGCGGGTTCACCGGTCCAGCCTCCCAGACGGGCATTGTTTGCACGCGCCGAACGGCGTACTGTGCAGCGGCGCACGTGTCGACACGACTTGGGGGAGGTGCCGTGATCGCACGTCTGCGAGCCCTGGCCAGCCTGGTGATGCTCGCCGGTTTCTTCATCTTCGCCCTGGCCCTCTTGGTGGCCGGAGTGGGCGTCGGAATCTGGGCCCTGGGCCACAGTCACTACGGGGTCAAGCTCATGCTCCTCGCGGTACTGGGCTTCGGCGGTGCGATCGTGGTCGGCGCCAAGCGGGCGTTGTTCTACAAGGCCCCGCCCGCCGAAGGGGTCGCCATCGATCCACATCGCGCGCCGGAACTCTGGGCCGAGGTACGCCGTCTCGCCGACGCGGCCGGCACCCGTGCGCCGGACGAGATCCGGGTCGTGCACGAGGTCAACGCGGCGGTTTCCGAGAACTCGCAGCTGCTCGGGTTGATCGGTGGCAAGCGGTACCTATACATCGGCATGCCGCTGCTGGTGACGCTGAACGTCAGCCAGTTCCGGGCGGTCATCGGCCATGAACTCGGTCACTACTCCAACAATCACACCCGGTTGGGTGCGGTCGCCTTCCGGGGCCGTCTCGCCATCGGCGGCGCGCTCGACCACCTCAGCGGCAGCCTGATGGGACTGCCCTTCCAGGCGTACGGCCGGATCTATCTGCTGGTCGACAACGCCGCGTCGCGGGCGCAAGAGCGCGAGGCCGACCTGATCGCGGTCCGGGTCGCCGGTACGCACGCCGCCGCCTCCGCGCTGGCCGAGCTGCCGGTGATCGACGCGGCCTGGGCGTTCTACTTCAATCGGTACATCGGACCGGCCGCACAGGCGGGTTTCCTGCCGCGCGACATGTTCCGCGGCTTCCACGACATGACGCAGGCGCGTCGCGAAGAGCTGGCCGAGCTGCGCAAAGCGCCGCCGCCGGAGAAGAAGTCGGTGTGGGACACCCACCCGCCGATCGGCGAACGAGTCGCCCGGGTACGCCAGCTGCCGCCGGTGACGTTGATGGAGGACACCCGCCTTGCCGGTGCCTTGATCCCGGCGTTGGACCAGCTCGGCGAGCAGGTGCAGACGGTCGCGGTGAACCTCGGCGACCGCAAGCTGAGCGGCGACTGGTCGGAGATCACGCAGGCCTCCAACACGGCGCAGTTGCAGGACACTTGTGACGACGTGTTCCGGCAGGCGGCGCGGGTGCTGAACGTCCGGAACGTCAGCCTGGCCGACGTCCTGTACGCCGTCGAAGCCGGTCGGGGTCGCGAACTGGCCCAAGGCTTCTTCCCCGCCGAGGCCGACCCCGTCGGCAAGCTCCCTCAGGTGATCGAGCCGCTGCTGACGCTCGCCGCGTTGCGAAGCGGGCAAGTTCGCTGGACCCACTCGTGGACTCAGCGCGCGCAGCTGGCCGGGCCGAACGGTCAGCCGGTCGACTTCGAGGAGCTGGCGAAGTTGGCAGCCGATGCGCGTACGGTCGGTCAGGCGCGGGCGCACCTGGCTCAGCTCGGCATCGCGGTCGACCAGGCCCGGGTCGTCGAAGCGGTGGCGACCGCCAAGAAGGCCGAGGTCATCGGCGGCATCGGCAACACCAAGGTCGGCAAGACCGACTGCGACATGCTGATCCTCGACAACGGCCTGATCCTCATCCCCGGTGGCGGCGACAGCAACGAGGGCAACTACCGCATGGCGGCCGCGCTGCGGTCGGCCCCGGTGCCGGAGCTCGCCAAGCGGTACACCTTCGTCCCGTTCGAGGAGATCGCGGTGGCCACCATCGACAAGAAGGTGCCGTTGAAGGCGACCTTGCTGATGCGCAACGGGGAGAAGCTGGAGTTGAAGGAGGGCTGGACCAGCGACCTGCTGCACAAGCAGAGCCGCGACGTCCTGCTGGAAATCCTCGAAGGGGTCCGGCCGCGATGACCGCCGAGACGATCACGATCGAGCATGCGCCCGAGGGCCGGCAGCCCGAGGACGTCGAGGAGTACGAGACCCGGGCCATCGGCGACTTCCGGCTGGTGGCGTTGCTGATCGGCGCGGTGCTCGCCGGTGCGATCGCGGCGAGCAGCCCGCACAATCCCGACGACTCCCAGGAAATGCAGCGATGGGTCATCTACGTTCTGATCGGCGCGCTGATGGGCGCGGCGGCCGGCGAAGGCTTCGGCTTCGGGATCTCCCGCTGGCGTGAGGTCGTACGCATCCGGCCGATCTCGTTCTGGCGGGTCCTGCCGATGCTGATCCTGGTGGTGGCGATCGCCGTCGGGCTGATGCGGCTCACGCCGGTGATCTCGTCGGCGGTCACGCCGCGGGGCTGGGCGCTCTCGCTCATCGCGATCGTCGGAGCGTTGCCCTTGGCGGCGACGTTGACGGCGGTGCAGCTGCTGACCCGGCGCAAGCTGCCCGGATCGGTCGGCCACCAATTGGGGACGCTGCTCTGGTTGCGGCGTACGGTTTCGCGGATGCTGAGCGAACTCGGCGTGATCGTGCTGCTGGTGATGGCGGTCAACCGGGCGGCGGTGGAGTTCGGCGACAAACAGGACCCGATCGTGGTCATCTTCGCGGGAGCGATCGGCTCGTTCGTCGTCGGCATCATGTACGTCCCCGCCGCGACGACGTTGCGCCGCCGAGCCAGCACGTATGTGCAGCGCAACTTCACGCTGGACGGCGTGCCGCAGGCTGAGCTCGTCGGTGCGGCCGAGGATCTCGGCAAGCTCGAGAAGCTGCTCGGCCTCGATCAGACGACCTTCGGCGACCTGCGCTCCGGGCTCGTCATCCTCACGCCGTTCGTGGTGAGCGCGCTCTCCGCGCTCCTCCCCAAGTTCTAGCGCTTGGCGCTGGATCAGGGTTCCGGGTCGAATCTTGGGGCAAGATTCGACCGAGATCCGTGATCCAGCGCCGAAATGCGCGGCGACCTAGAGGCGGAACTGGGCGAAGCGGCGCTGCTGAGCCCCGTTGATCTGAGTGAAGGACCCACCCGCGGCGACCTTGCCGAGCCGCGTACTGGCGGCCATGGTCTCCACGCCCATGACGCCGTTCGCGTCGGCGATCCAGGGCAGCAGCCGGCCAGACGGGTCCAGCGCGGCCAGCTTCACGCGGTCGGACGATCCCTCCTGACAGGCACCCTTGTCGCCGACCGCTGCGGATTTGCAGATGCGGTCGAAGTGGCCGCCCATGATGATCGTGTCGTTGACGCGTACCACCGATTGCACGTCGCCGTCGGCAGTGACGGTCCACTTCGTCGCCCCGGTCGTCGCGTCGAGCGCCATCGCCCGGCCGCCCTTGCCCGCGACGGCCGCGTAAAGGACGCTGCCCGTCATCGACAGGCTGCTCACGGCGTACCCTATGGTGCTTCGGAACGTGGGCCTGACGGCACCGGTGCGCGGATCGACCACCGCGATGCGCGCGGTGTTCTTGAGCCCGTTGACCTGCATGAACGCGCCGCCGAGCAGGATCCGATCGGTGCCGACCAGGATCGCGTTGACCGAGTCCTGAGCGGCTGGCTTCCACTGTGGATCGAGCGAGCCGGTGGTCAGGTCGAACGCGGCGAGCCGGCTGCGCGCGACGCCGTCGACCTGGGTGATGGTGCCGCCGATGTACAGCCGGTTGCCGCCGACCGCGATCGCGTGCGGATGGCCGTAGATCGAGTGCCGGAAGCCGGTCGGCGCGCCGGTCACCGGGTCGAGCTGCGCGAGATTGTCGCGGGTCAGGCCGTTGATCGAGCCGAAATCACCGCCGACGTAGACGCCGCGGTCAGTGGCGGCGATCGCGCGGATGCGACCGTCCGCGATCGGATTCCAGTCGAGCAGCTTGCCGGTCCGCGCGTCGATCGCGGCCAGCCGCGACCGCGCCACCAACTTTCCCGCGGTATCGATCGCGTGCGTGAAATCGCCGCCCAGATACAACCGATCGCCCAGATAAGCCACCGCTTGGATGGTCCCGTCGAAGGTCACGGTCGACTCGGGCGAGGCTCGCACATCTGCGTGGGCGACGCCGGGGATCAGGGCGGCGAGAAGGGCGGCGGTCAGAGTGCGAACAACTCGTGACATATCGGATACAACGAGGCAGGCAGCAGACGGCCACTAGGCTGTGGCACGCTTCCGTCGTGAACATCGCGGTCGTCGGTCTCGGTCTCCTCGGCGGATCTCTGCTGCGCGCCCTCGCCGCAGCCGGCCACCGGGTGCTCGGTTACGACGCAGATCCGGCGGTACGCGCAACGGCGCGGACGGCGGCCGCGAAGGCGTCGGCGAACCAGCGGTGGCAGATCGCGGCCTCGGTCGGGGAGGCCGGGAAGCCGTCCGAACTGGTCGTGCTGGCCGTGCCGCTGACTGCGGTGGCCGGCGTGCTGGACGAGTTGGTCGACGCCGGGTTCACCGGACTGATCACCGACGTCACCAGCGTCAAGGAACCCGTACGCGACCTGGTCGAGGAACGTATGCGCCGGGCAGCCACCCCGTTGGCCGGGTTCGTCGGCGGGCATCCGATGGTCGGCCGGGATCAGACCGGATTCGACGCGGCCGATCCGTACCTGTTCACGCAGTGTGCCTGGGTGCTGTGCCTGGAAGAGGAGACTTCGCTGCCGGACTGGCTGCACCTCGCCGCCCTGGTCACCTCGCTGGGTGCCCGCGTAGTGCCGACCACCGCAGCCGACCACGATCGGTCGGTGGCCCGGGTGAGCCACCTTCCGCACCTGGTGGCCAGCGCACTCGCGGCGAGCATCGCCGACGATCCGCTCAGCTCGACGCTCGCCGCCGGCTCCTTCCGCGACGGTACGCGAGTCGCCGTCACCCGGCCCGAGCTGACCGCCGAGCTGACGGGCGGCAACGCCGTACCGGTCGCAGCAGCGTTGGACTCGCTGCTCGCCGACCTCGAGAAGGCGCTGAATCTGCTGGGTCGCCCGGATCCCGAGCGATCGCTGAAACCCTGGCTGCGGCCGGGACACGAGGCGCGGTCGCACTGGCCCGCCCTAGCCGGGGACTCGACCGAGCTGCCCGCCCGCGCTGACGTGCTTCGGCGGCTGGGCGGCGTCGGTGGGTGGATCATCGACGTGGCGGCTGACCGGCGTACGGTGACGGCCGTTCGCCCCGCTTAGCGCTCCTCTTAGCTGCAGATCACGGGTATGCATGTGATCATGGGCCGCTTTGGCCTGCTCATCCGTGATCTGGTGCGAGAAAGAGCGAGCGCCGACGGCCGACACCGTGCGGGATCGGGCCCGTTAACCGGACATGAGACCGACTATGCGCGAGCCCTTTCCGGTACGCGTACCGGCAGTGCTCGCCGGGCTGGCCGGGGCGGGTGCGTGGCTCGCCGGCTTCGGCGCGCTCGCCGTCGACCTGGCCGGGTACGCCTTGTGGATGCTCGTCGCCGGGGCGGCCGCGTGGCTCGCCGCGTTGGCGTTGTGCCGCCACGGCGATCGGGGAGTGGCGGCCGGAATCGCAGTGGCACTAGCCATCGGATGGTCGAGTACGGCGCTCGCTCTGGCCGTCACATGGGCGCAGACGGGGACGTGGCCGTTGTGGTGACGGTCGGTAGCCGTACCGTGGCAATAGTGGGCTTGACGTGCGACGTCGGTGCGGGCAGTCTCAGCTTCGTGTGGACGCTGCAACGGCTTGACCCGGAACGGCGGCGCCGGCGACTACAGCTCCTGACCGAGCTCGCCGACGCCAAGTCGGTGCGCGTACGCGTGGCCCCTCGACGTGCTCGCGGCGACCAACTGCGTGATCTCATCGCTTTGCGGCGCAGACTCGCCGGTTGACTCGTGGCCTCCGCTAAACGCCGAGGTCACCGGATACTGTCACACAAGGCCCCGATGTCGCGGGGACTGAAGTTGACCTTCAAGGAAGACGATCGTGTCGCACTTTGCCGCCGCGGTGGTCCGGGGCCGCTCCGGGTGGACCGCCACTGAACTCGACCTGAGCGACGCCGCCGACGTCGAGGATGTCGCCGATCGACTGCGCGACGTCGACCTCACCGCGTCCGTCTCGCTGCTCTTCGTGGAGTCCGACGACTCCTACCTGGCCGTCCTCCGCCTCGACGAGGGCGAGGACCTGCGGGTCTTCGGCTCCGACTCGGCCTTTGTCGACGAGTCCCGCCTGGGCAAGCTCCTGCTGGGCGACCTGACCGTCGGGGGGACGATCGAGCCCGCGCTGGAGCCGACGGACACCGAGGACTTCGCCGACGACGCCGAGGAGACCGAGGAGGAGGAGCGCCCGGCCGCCGACCCGACGGTCAACCCGATCGGTGACGCCGACCTGCTTGCCGATCTCGGGGTCTCCGCGCATCACCTGCTGGAGCTGTGCGCCACCGACGGGCTCATGCCGGCCGACGTCACCGCCGAGATCTGCCAGGTCATCGGCTGCGCCGACGAGATCGAAGAGCTGCGCGAGGTGTGACCGCGCTCGCCGAGCGGCACGCCCAATGGATGCGGCGCGCCTTGGACGTCGCGCGTACCGCCTCCGGCCAAGGGGATGTGCCGGTCGGCGCGGTTCTGCTCGACCCGGCGGGCGTCGAGGTCGCCATCGGCCACAACGAGCGCGAAGCCGGCCTCGATCCGACGGCGCATGCCGAGATCGTCGCCATCCGACGGGCCGCCGCGCGACTCGGCACTTCCCACCTCGTCGGCTGCACGCTCGTCGTCACCCTCGAACCGTGCACGATGTGCGCCGGCGCGATCACGCTCGCCCGCCTCGGGACCGTCGTCTTCGGGGCCTGGGAGCCCAAGACCGGCGCCGTCGGGTCGCTTTGGGACGTCCTTCGCGACCGTCGGCTCAACCACCGCCCCGAGGTGTACGCCGGCGTGCTCGCCGACGAGTGCGGTGCTCTTCTTCGCGAGTTCTTCCGCTCCTGACGCGCGCTCCGCTTGCTGCTTCTTGATCATCGCGTTGGGCTTCTTGATCATCGCGTTATGCCGGATAACGCGGCTATTCGCGCGTGGATAAGCGCGTTATCCCGGGATCCCGCGAAGGGCCCGGATCCCGCGAAGGGCCCGGGAACCGCGAAGGGCGGGGATCCCGCGTAGGGCCCGGGAACCGCGAGGGGCGGGGTGCCCGCGAGGGGGCAGGGTGCGCTGCACCACATCAAACTTTACGACCGACCGGTCGTACAGATACTCTGACACGGTGAGTACGAAGACGGACGGCCGATTCGTCCGAGGCGACCGGACCAGAACAGCCGTCCTGGACGCCGCAGTCGCGTTGGCCACCGAGTCCGGCCTGGCCGGCCTGTCCCTGGGCCAGCTCGCCGAGCGGCTCGGCGTCAGCAAGTCGGGCCTGTTCGCGCACTGGCGCTCCAAGGAAGAGCTGCAGCTCGCCGCGATCGACCACGCTCGGAAGATGTGGGCCGACCTCGTGGTGGCTCCCGCACTCAAAGAGCCCCGGGGCGTACGCCGAGTCTTCGCAGTCCACGAGGCCAGGCTGCGGTTCTACGCCGACGGCGTACTGCCGGGCGGCTGCTTCTTCGCCGTCGCCGAGTTCGAGCACACCGGGCGTACCGGAGTTGTGCCGGACCGGCTCGGTGAAGTGCTCGGCGAATGGCTGACCCTGCTGCACCGGCTTGTCCGCGAGGCGGTCGAGCTGGGCGAACTTCCCGCTGATCTAGACGTTTACCAGCTCGCCTTCGAGATCGACGCGGCCGGCGTCGCAGCGATGCTGCATACCCGGCTGCTCTCCGTGAGCACTGCTCACGCGCGTACGGCGGTCCTCACCCGGCTCCGCGCGCTGACCACCGATCCGACCCTGCTTCCGGAGGAATGATGACCGAGACCCTGCAGTACGCCGGCGTGATCCGCCAGGTCGTGGTCCACTTCGACGACCTCGACCCGTCCGCCGTCGTCCACAACTCCCGGTACGCGCTCCTGCTGGAACGAGCGGTGTCGAACTGGTTCAGCGAGCACGGCTACACGTTCGCCAACGGACGCCCCAGCAACGAGGACATGGTCGTCGGCGTACGCGAGTTCGCGATCACCTACAACGTGCCGATCCGCGGCACCGGCCCGGTCGACGTGCACTTCTGGATCGACAAGCTCGGCCGGAGCAGTGCGGTCTACGGCTTCCGTTTCCTCTCCCCGGACCACACCACCGTGTACGCCGAAGGCCGCCGAGTCATGGTCAAGATGGACTTCGCAGCCGGCGTACCAGTGCCGTGGACCGAGGAGGGACTGGCGTTGGTGGAGCCGCTCGTCAGGCGATAGCCGTGTCGAGCGCGACCTCGACCATCTGGGAGAAGGTCTGCTCGCGCTCCTGGGACGTGGTCGCCTCACCGCGCTTGATGTGGTCGCTGACCGTGAGAATGGTCAGCGCGCGGGCCCGGAAGCGAGCCGCGATCGTGTACAGCGCGGCCGACTCCATCTCCACCGCGAGCACGCCGTAATCCGCGAGCTTGTCGTAGAGGTCCGGGCGATCCGTGTAGAACGCGTCCGCCGCGAGCACCGGGCCGACGTGCATCTCGATGCCGCGCGACTCGGCGACCTCGACCGCCTTGCGCAGGAGCCCGAAGTCGGCCACCGGCGCATAATCCACCAGGCCGTCGAACCGCACCCGGTTCATGTTCGAGTCGGTCGCCGACCCGTTGGCGGCGATCACATCCCGCAGGTTCAGCGACTCCGACAGCGCCCCACAGGAGCCGACCCGGATCAGCGTCTTCACGCCGTACTCGTTGATCAGCTCGTGGGCATAGATCGACGCCGAGGGCATGCCCATACCGGAGCCCTGGATCGAGACGTCGACGCCCCGATACTTCCCGGTGAACCCGAACATGTTGCGGACCGTCGAGTAGCACTTCGCGTCCTCGAGGAAGGTCTCCGCGATCCACTTCGCGCGCAGCGGGTCACCCGGCATGAGAACCCGCTCGGCGATCTCGCCGGGCTTTGCTCCGATGTGCGTGCTCATGGTCCCGATCTTCGCACGTTGACCGGTTCGCCGGGCGGCGGTTACCCATGTGACCGGGGGCCTGGAGGTCGTGTAAGGTAGCGCGCGGTGGTGTGTCCGAGTGGCCTAAGGAGCACGCCTCGAAAGCGTGTGAGGGTGCAAGCCCTCCGCGGGTTCAAATCCCGCCGCCACCGCTTCGGGTCACGGCTCGCGTCTCGGCGCGAGCCGTTTCCATTTCCAGCGACGGGTACGCCGTGAGCAGCGTCACGGCTGCGTAAGGTGGTCGGCGGAGACAAAAAGGGCCCCCCGCGTACCCGCCAGAGCTCGCTTATCCTTGCTGCCTTCCGGCCCTGGGGAGGTTCACGAGGTAACGCCACGCGAGGGGCTTGACCACTGTACCTGGTAACCCGGGTGGGACGAACGCCGGGCCTTATGTATCCTTCTCCACGGAGGATTCGCCTAGAGGCCTAGGGCGCACGCTTGGAAAGCGTGTTGGGATAAAACCCTCACGAGTTCGAATCTCGTATCCTCCGCTCGGTTGAGCAGTACCAGAACGAGGACCAGCCCCATCCAAGCTGGTCCTCGTTCTGCGTCTGGTCTCATTTTCTGGTCGCATTTCTTGATCCAGTGAGCCGGAAACGTCGTCAGGACGCTCCAGCGACGTTTCCGGCTCACTGGATCAAGGAAGTCACGCGGTCAGTCGCCCGCCACCCACCACCAGCCGTCGCCGAGGTAGCGCACCGGCTTGCCCAGGCCGCCGGGAGCGGTGACGACCAGCACGTCGGCCGGCGGATGCTCGCCCAGGTACGCCATGCCGGCACCAGCCTCGCCGCGCCAGTTCTCCCACATGGGGAGATAGAGCACGTCCGGACCGTGCTGGAGATGAGCTCGGCCGTCGCGGGAGAGGTACCTGATCGTCAGTGGCAGGCGCTCGCTCGAAGCCACCTCGCCGGCCGCGTACGCCGTCGCGAGGTCATGGAGCGCAGCGCGGTGGAGGCTGAACTGAGAGTCGATGTACATCGTCGGCCAGTCGGCGCGCCATATCCCGACCGCAGCTGCGATGGAGAGAACCGCGACGGCCGCCGCCTGCGCATAGGCCCGCCGGGTGATCCACCGAACCGATGCCATCACCGTCGCCGTGACCGCGCCGATCCAGCAGACTGCGACGATCGCCAGCGAGCCCCAGTCATCCGTGGCGGCCGTGATGGGGAAGGCCAGGAAGTACGCCGTAGCCAGGGCGATCCAGGCGGCGAGCGCGAGCAGCATCCATTTCACCCTGCGGATTGTGACAGCTCGACGAAACCTGCGGATCACGGTTGCGCAGGCTAAATGTGCGCGGGGAAGCCTGCGTAACCGTGATCTGCAGCGGAAATGGGTGGGCGCTACGGGGCGGTGTGCGTACCAGTTGATGAGGAAGGAAGCGTGACCGAGACGACCAGGCCACCACCCTCGGCGGCCGGGCGGGGCGCGGCCTGGACGTCGCCGCCGTGGGCGTGGGCGATGGAGCGGACGATGGACAGGCCGAGACCGGTGCCGCGGGCTGAGCCGACGCGATCGGCGCCCAGGCGGCGGAAGGGTTCGAAGAGCGCGGGGATCTCGTACGCCGCGAGCACCGGCCCGGTGTTGGCGATCGCCAGGGTGGCCTGGGACGACGCGACCGAGACTGAGGCGCGGATGCTGCCGCCCGGGGTGTTGTAGCGGGCGGCGTTCTGGACCAGGTTGAGCACGAGCCGTTCGAGCAGGACCGGGTCGCCGAGGACCGGAGTGGGCGCGAGGTCGGTCGAGACCTGCAGGTCGGAGATGGTGTCGAGGTGGTGCCCGATGATCTCCGCGAGGTCGACCGGTTCGACGACGGTGAGGGTGTGCTCGGAGCGGGCGAGCATCAGCAGGCCGTCGATGAGACGTTCGTGGCGGGCGTTGACTTCCAGGAGGGTTTGACCGAGTTGGAGGAGTTCGGGGGGAGCGTCCGGGCGGCCCATCGCGACTTCGATCAGCGTGCGATTGATGGCTAGCGGCGTTTTCAGCTCGTGGGAGGCGTTGCCGACGAAGCGGCGCTGGCCGTCGAAGGCGCGGTCGAGGCGGTCGAGCATCGAGTCGAAGGTGTCCGCGAG
>NZ_JABFVK010000071.1 GCF_013362815.1 Hamadaea sp.
CTCTACTTCAAGGTCGTCGACCCGGTGAAGGCGACCTACGAGATCGCCAACTTCCTCCAGGCGATCGAGCAGCTGACCGTCACGACGCTGCGTAACGTCATCGGCTCCATGGACCTCGAGCGCGCGCTGACCAGCCGTGAGGAGGTCAACCGGCACCTGTCGGTCGTCCTCGACGAGACCACCGGCCGCTGGGGCGTCAAGGTGACCCGGGTCGAGATCAAGGCGATCGAGCCGCCGCCCAGCATCCGCGACTCGATGGAGAAGCAGATGCGGGCCGAGCGGGACCGCCGGGCGGCCATCCTGACCGCCGAGGGCGTCAAGCAGTCGCAGATCCTCACCGCCGAAGGTGACAAGCAGGCGGCCGTCCTCCGGGCCGACGGTGATCGGCAGGCGCGCATCCTGCAGGCGGCCGGTCAGGCGAAGGCCATCGAAACGGTCGTGAGCGCCATCCACGCCGCCGACATGGACAGCACCGTCATGGCGTACCAGTATCTGCAGGCGCTGCCGCAGATCGCCCAGGGCGCCTCCAACAAGCTCTGGATCGTCCCGGCCGAGCTGAGCCGGGCCCTCGAAGGCATCAGCAACGCCTTCGGCGGCCTGCACCCGCCCGTGCCGGCGTCGGAGCGCCCGGCCCGTCCGGTGAGCACCGTCGACACGACCGAGGTCGTCGAGGCGGCGCAGAAGGCGGCGGACGAGGTCGCCAAGATCGAGGGCGAGGCCAAGGCGGCCGGCGAGGCGGCGTCGGGGGAGACCCCGCCCAAGGCGTAGGTCTGGATTCGGGCGCTGGATCAGGGTTCTCGGTCGTATTCGGGTCAAGATTCGACCCGGAACCCTGATCCGGCGCCGACGCGAACGGAGCGCGGGTCTGCCACGGCGGGCCCGCGCTCCGCGCGTACCGGGCACAATGGCGGCGTGGAGCTGATCACCGACCCGGCCGACGAACGCATCGCCGACTACCGGGCGCTGACCGACCTGGAGCTGCGTACGCGCTGGGAGCCGCCGAACGGGCTGTTCATCGCCGAGGGGGAGCTGGTCCTGCGCCGGGCGCTGGCCGCCGGGTACCGGCCCCGGAGCGTACTCGTCGAGGCGAAGCGGGCCGGTCAGCTCGCCGATCTGGCCCGAGGCGGGCTCGGGGAGGCAGCGGTCTACGGCGCTGACGCCGCGCTGCTCCAGCAGATCACCGGCTTCAACGTGCACCGCGGCGTCCTGGCCAGCTTCCACCGCAAACCGCTGCCGAGCGTCGCCGAAGTGCTGGCGCAGGCCCGGCGGGTGGTCGTCCTGGAAGACATCAACAACCACACCAACATCGGCGCGATCTTCCGCGGTGTGGCCGCGCTCGGCCTGGACGCCGTCCTGCTTTCACCCACCTGCGCCGACCCGCTCTACCGGCGCAGCGTGCGGGTCAGCATGGGCGAGGTCTTCGCCATCCCGTACGCCACGCTCGATCCCTGGCCGGAAGGTCTGGAGGTGCTGCGTACGGCCGGGTTCACGGTGTTGGCGATGACCCCCGCGCCGGACGCGGTGTCGCTGCACGAGCTGACCGCCGAGCAGCGGACGAGACCGGCTCTGCTGATGGGGGCCGAAGGCCCGGGGCTCACCGCCGAGGCGTTGAAGTCGAGCGACGTCCGGGTCGTCATCCCGATGCACCGTGGTGTCGATTCGCTCAACGTCGCCGCCGCGACCGCCGTCGCCTGCTGGGAGCTGACTCGACCATGATCGGCCGCAGGCCGGGCATCGGCCAGCTCAGTCTTGGTCATGCGGTCGCCGGCCGCAGGACGGTGATCGCATGACGGCTCCCGGATACCCGACTGTACGCGAGGTCGTCGCGCTCGACGCGATGCAGGTCGGGTCGCCACGCGTGGTCGCCGGAGCCGAGCAGCTGGACCGGGCCGTACGCTGGGTGCACTCCTCGGAGGTGCCCGACATCGCCAGTCTGCTCCGAGGCGGGGAACTGGTGCTGACCACTGGGATCGGCCTGCCGGCGGACGACGACGGGATTCGGGCGTTCATCCGCGAGCTGGCGGAGGTCGGAGTGTCCGGGCTCGTGGTCGAACTCGGCCGCCGATATCCGTCGACCGTGCCCCGAGTCATGGCGGTGGCGGCGGAGAAGCTCGGGCTGCCGCTGGTCGAACTGCGGCGGCCGACCCCGTTCGTGCAGATCACCGAGGCGGTGCACGCCCGGATCGTGGACGCTCAGCTGACCGAGCTGCGGGCGACGGAGGAGATCCACCAGCGGTTCACCGAGCTGAGCGTCGAAGGGGCCGAACCGGCCGAGGTGGTCCATCAGGCGGCCCAGTTGTCGGGCTGCCCGGTCGTCCTGGAGAACCTCGGCCGCAAGGTGCTCGCCTTCGACGCGGCCGGTGGCCGGGCCGAACCCCTGCTCGACGGCTGGGAGCAGCACTCCCGCCAGGTACGCGTGACCGGCCGAACCGGATACGACGGCGACGCGGGCTGGCTGGTGACGACGGTCGGCGCGCGCGGGCAGGACTGGGGCCGGCTGCTGCTGCGCTGGCCGGCCGACGGGCCGCCGCCCACCCGGCTGACGATCCTGCTGGAACGGGCCGCCTCGACGCTCGCGCTGGGCCGGTTGATCCGGCGCGACGAGGAAGGGCTGGAACGGCAGCTCCACGGCACACTGCTCGCCGCGCTGCTCGATCACAGCCTGCCCGTGGACGAGGTGGCGCTGCGGGCTCGGGCGTTAGGCGTACCGCTCGACCGGAGACGACTGGTCGGCGTGGTGGTCCGCCCGTTGACCGCCGAGACGGAGGTGACGGCGGCCCAGGCCCGGCTGCGAGATCTCGCCGACGCGACGACCCAGGCCGTACGCGAGGCGAAGCTGGCCGGGCTGACCAGCGCCCTCGACGGCTACGTCGTCGGAGCGTTGCTGGCGGTCAAGTCCGGCACGGACGAGGACGTTGCGCTGACCCGGTTCGCCGCGGCTCTCCGGAAGGGCCGGGAGGAGGTCCTCATCGCGGCGGGGTCCGGTGTGGACAGTCTGCGGGAGGCACGGCGTTCGCTCGTCGAGGCTCGTCAGGTGGCCGACGCCGCCCGCCACGACACACCCAGCTCCGTGCCCGTGCTGCGGCTGCCGAACGTCGGTCTGGCCGGGTTGCTGCACCTGCTCCGCGACGAGCCGCGCTTGCAGACCTTCGTGGAACGGCAGCTCGGCGCGCTGCTCGCGTACGACGCGAAGCACCCGAGGGACCCGCTGCTGCCCACGCTGCGGGTCTACCTCGAATCCGGGCGCAACAAGTCGATCGCGGCCGCCGCCGCGCACCTGTCCCGGCCGGCGTTCTACGAGCGGCTGGCCCGGATCGGCCGGGTCCTCGGCGTCGACCTCGACTCGGTCCCCGCCTGCCTGTCGCTGCACGTCGCGTTGCTGGCCTGGGAGGCCATCCGCTCCGAATAGCTACAGGTCGCGGGCCATCCATTCGATCTGCAACTCAGGGCGCGAGTGCAGCGGCTCGAACTCGTCGAGCGAGGTGAAACCGTGGCGCAGGTAGAGCTTGCGCGCGGGCTCGTTGCCCTCGGTGACGCCGAGGCGGATTCGCGGAAAGCCCTTCTCCCGGGCCCAGTCGAGGGTGTCGGAGACGAGGGCTCCGGCGACCCCGGAACCACGCCGGTCCTCCTCGACCCACATCGCGAGGATCAGCGGCTCGGTGAACTCCGGTACCTCGGCACAAGCGACCTGACCAGCTGGTACGCCGTCCACGTAGCCGATGCTGCGGAGGGCGTCGTCGCCGCGATCGAGCCACCAGCGCCGCCAGTAGTGCTCGTCGGCGTTCACCGCGTTCGCATAAGTCTCGCCGTACGCCGTGGGCGCAAGCCGCAACGCGTTGAGCCGCAGCGCTTTCCAGGTCTGCCAGTCGTCAAGGGTGGTACGCCGGATCTCGATCACCGTTCGACCCTAGCCACACCCGCCGGGCCGGGGCGAACGGGTTACCACCACCTTTTGTCCGCCCGTCGCTGTGTCATTTTTCACCGAGACCGGCTGACAGCCTGTTCGTTGCCTTCGACCAGACCCGGTGGGACCGTGGGGCATGACTACCGACGACCTGCTCGCCCGGCACCGGGCCGTCCTGCCGGCCTGGATATCGCCGTTGTACGCCGAACCGATCGAACTCGTCTCCGGCGAAGGCTGCCGGGTGACCGACGCGAGTGGGCGTACCTATCTCGACTTCTTCGGTGGCGTACTGACCACGTCGATCGGCTATGACGTCGCGGAGATCTCCGACGCCGTACGCACCCAGATCGGCACCGGCGTCGCGCACTCGTCGACCCTGTACCTGATCCGCAAACAGGTCGAACTGGCTGAGAAGATCGCCCGGGTCTCCGGCATACCGGACGCGAAGGTGTTCCTCGCCAACTCGGGGACCGAGGCGAACGAGACGGCGTTGCTGCTGGCCACCCAGTTCCGGCGCAGCAACCAGATCCTCGCCGTACGCAACTCGTACCATGGGCGCAGCTTCGGCGCGCTCGGCGTCACCGGCAACCGTGGCTGGGCCGCTTCGTCGCTCACCCCGGTGAACGTGAGCTACCTGCACTCCGGCGACCGGTTGCGCGGCGTGTTCGCCGGGCTCTCCGACGCGGACTACATCGCCCGTGCCGTCGAGGACCTGCGCGAGGTGCTCGCCACCACGACCAGCGGCGACGTCGCCTGCCTGATCGCCGAGCCGATCCAGGGCGTCGGTGGCTTCGTCGCCCCGCCCGACGGCCTGTTCGGCGCGTTCAAGGAGGTGCTCGACGAGTACGGCATCCTCTGGGTCTCCGACGAGGTGCAGACCGGCTGGGGGCGTACGGGGGCGCACTTCTGGGGTTATCAGGCCCACGACGCCGTGCCCGACATGCTGACCTTCGCCAAGGGCATCGGCAACGGGTACGCCCTCGGCGGTGTGGTCGCGCGAGCGGAGGTCATGGACTGCCTGACCGCCACGTCGTTCAACACGTTCGGGGGCAACCCGATCTCCAGCGCGGCCGGCGCGGCCGTCCTCGACTTCATCCTCGACCACGACCTCCAGGGCAACTGCGCTCGCGTCGGCGATGTGCTGCACCGCGGCTTGCGGGACATCGCGGCCACGTCGCCGATCGTGGCCGACGTCCGCGGCCGGGGCTTGATGCTGGCGGTCGAATTCGTCGAAGCCGGATCGCTCACGCCGTCGCCCGGCGCCGCGCTGCGTGTGGTGGAGGAGTGCAAGGCCGCCGGGCTGCTGGTCGGCAAGGGCGGCCTCTACGGCAACGTCATCCGGATGGGACCGCCGATGACGCTCACCGAGGCCGAGGCCAAGGAAGGCCTGGGCATCCTGGCGCACGCCGTCGAGACCGTGGGAGCAGCGCAGTGAAGCATGTGAAGCATTACGTCGCGGGCAAGCCGTGGGAGCGTCCGGCCGGCGCGGCCCGCCGGGGCGACCTCTACGACCCGGCCACCGGCGAGGTCACGGGACACGTCGACTTCGCCTCCGCGGCGGACGTCGGCACGGTGGTCGCGGCCGCGGCCGAGGCCTTCCCCGCCTGGCGCGACGCCTCGCTCGCCAGACGCACCGCGGTCATGTTCGCCGTGCGTCAGATCGTCCACGAGCGCCGCGACGAGCTCGCCGCCGCCATAACCGCCGAGCACGGCAAGGTCTTGTCCGACGCCGCCGGCGAGGTGCAACGCGGCCTCGAGGTCATCGAGTACGCCTGTGGCATCCCGACCGCCCTGAAGGGCGGCTTCAGCGAGAACGTCTCGACCGGAGTGGATTCGTACTCGATCCGCCAGCCGCTGGGCGTGGCCGCCGTGATCTCGCCCTTCAACTTCCCGGCGATGGTGCCGTTGTGGTTCGTCCCGATCGCGATCGCCGCGGGCAACTCGGTCGTCCTGAAGCCGTCGGAGAAGGACCCGACGGCGTCCACGCTGCTGGCGGCGTGGTTCAGCGAGGCCGGTCTGCCGGACGGCGTCCTCAACGTCGTGCACGGTGACAAGGAGGCGGTCGACGCGCTGCTCGATCACCCGGAGGTGAAGTCGGTGTCGTTCGTCGGCTCGACTCCGATCGCCCGGTACGTCTACGAGCGCGGCACGGCCAACGGAAAGCGCGTACAGGCGCTCGGCGGGGCCAAGAACCACATGGTGGTGCTGCCCGACGCCGACCTCGATCTGGCCGCCGACGCGGCGGTCAGCGCCGGGTTCGGCTCGGCCGGCGAACGGTGCATGGCCGTCTCGGTCGTCGTGGCGGTCGATCCGGTGGCCGACGAGCTGACCGGGAAGATCGCCGAGCGGATGGCGCAGATCCGCACGGGCGACGGCCGTCGCGGCTGCGACATGGGCCCGCTGGTGACCCGGGAGCACCGCGACAAGGTCGCCGGTTACGTCGAGGCCGGCGTACGCGAAGGGGCGAGCCTCGTCGTCGACGGCCGCTCGGTCGAGCCGGACGGCGAGCGGGGTGGGTTCTGGCTCGGCCCCACCCTCTTCGACGACGTGCGGCCGGAGATGTCCGTCTACACGGACGAGATCTTCGGACCGGTTCTCTCGATCGTCCGGGTCCGGACGTACGAGGAGGCGGTCGCTCTGGTCAACGCCGGCCGCTACGGAAACGGCACGGCGATCTTCACCAACGACGGTGGGGCCGCCCGGCGGTACCAGCACGAGGTCGAGGTCGGGATGATCGGCGTCAACGTGCCGATCCCGGTGCCCATGGCGTACTACTCGTTCGGCGGGTGGAAGGCGTCGCTGTTCGGCGACACCCACGCGCACGGCGCGGAAGGCGTCCACTTCTTCACGCGCGGCAAGGTGGTCACCAGCCGATGGCTCGACCCAGTCGAGAGTGCCGGATCACGCCGGGCCGACCAGAGTCGGACTCGGCAGGTGACCCAGCACCCTCGATCCCACGGCGGGGTGAATCTGGGGTTCCCGACCCAATCCTGATCATCGTCCTGAACACTCTCGGCGTCCGGTTCATACGATTTGTATGGATCGGACGCCGTTTTCATGGGCGATATTCTTACCAAACCGCTGTCCGATTTCGCCGGATTACCAAAACGGACCGCAGGGCGTCCCGATTCACCGGCCGATCGACGGAAGTGACCTTGCTCTCGCGCGTTTGCGCTGGTAGACGTGGTCGTGGCCAGTGTCACTGTGGCATGATCGGCCAGGCTCAGCCCGGCGTCGACTAGATAACGGGTTGGAAAACTTTCCTTAACTACTTGACAAGGTAGCGGTTGTAGTAAGAACTTTTACCAACAACAGTAAACACTCCTGCGTATTAGTTGGGCTTCGAGCCGAAGGGGAATGCCGCTCATGGATGGCGAGGTGACGGTCAGCACGGGACAGCCCGTGTCGGCCACCGCCGTACCCGCGGCCCGGAGCGCCGACGGCGAAGCTGACAGCCTGCTCACGCGCATCCGTGCGCAGCTGCCGGAGTTCACGGGGGCGTTGCGGCGGGTGGCCGATCATGTTTTGGCGGATCCGGCGGCGGCGGCGCGGGCGACGATCGTGGAGTTGG
>NZ_JABFVK010000001.1 GCF_013362815.1 Hamadaea sp.
TGCTGACCTCACTCGAAAGCGAGATCCGCTACTTTGGCACTGGCTTTACAAGCACCCTGTTGAGTTCTCAAAGAACAAGCACACACCGAACCTTAGTCCCACATTGTGGGACCCGGTTTGGGGCAACTCGTCTAACTTACGCGGTCGAGTTCGCGGTGTCAACCCGCCTCGCCCGATTCCCATAGAGACGCACACCACGAATCGTGATGCTTTGTTTCCAGGGGGATCCAGCAAACTTGGCTCGGAGGCAAGCTCCGCCGCTCCTTGCTGGCTTGACTACTTTAGCCGGTCAGATTCGCGAAGTCAACCCCGCACCGCCCGGTTGTAGCCTGCCTCGCTCCGGCCTTCCGATCCGAGTGTTTCCGCATCGTTTGTCCGTTCCGCGCTGGCAGAGAGAACATTACGCAGACCCCGCAGGGACCGCAAATCAATTATCGCGAATCTTTCCCGCTACCGATCCGAGATCTACCCGCGAGCCGTTCGGGCCGGGGGCGTACGCGCTGATCAGGACCTCATCGCCGTCCTCCAGGAAGGTCCGCTTCTCCCCCCGAATCTCTACGGGTTCGGCCCCGCCCCAGGTGAGTTCGAGGAACGAGCCGACCTGATCGCGCTCCGGACCCGACACCGTTCCCGAGGCGAACAAGTCCCCCGTACGCAGACTGGCGCCGTTGCTCGTGAGATGGGCCAACTGCTGGGCCGGAGTCCAGTACATCGAGGCGAACGGCGGCCGGCTGACCTCCACCCCGTTCCAGGTGACCGTCATCCGGAGGTCGAGCCCGAGGTGCGGGGAGTCCGCGAGATGCTCCACCACCGCGGGATCCTGTGTCGGTGCGGCGACCCAGGCGTCGTCCAAGGCGGCGAGCGGCGTGATCCAGGCCGACACAGACGTCGCAAAGGATTTGCCCAGGAACGGTCCCAAGGGTTGGTACTCGAACGCCTGGATGTCCCGGGCCGACCAGTCGTTGACCAGCACCACTCCGAAGACATGCTGCGCGAAGTCACCGGGCGGCACCGGTCGGCCGAGCGCGGAGGGCGTACCCACGACGAAGCCGACTTCGGCCTCGATGTCCAGGCGGCGACAGGGCCCGGCGACACCGGGGGAGAGCAGACCCGACGGCCGCGTTATCTCCGTCCCCGACACCACCACGGTGCCGGCCCGACCGTGATAGCCGATCGGCAGGTGCCGCCAGTTCGGCAGGACCGGCGGCTGGCCCGGGCGGAAGATCTGCCCGACGTTCGAGGCGTGATGTTCGGAGGAGTAGAAGTCGACGTAGTCGGCGACCTCGAACGGCAGCACCAGTTCTACTTCGCTCAACGGGACCAGGAGTTCTGCGAGCGCAGGACTGCTCACCAAGTCCAGCAGCTCTCGGCGTACCCGTTGCCAGACATCTGGACCCGCGGCCAGGAAGTTCTGGAGGTTGGGCGCGAGCAGCGCGGCGCCGGCGGAGATCGACCCGCGCGTCTCCGCGGCGTGGAGATCGATCAGGTGGTCGCCCCAGCGAGCCGCGCACCGGGTCTCGCCGGCCCGCAGGAAGACGCCGTAAGGCAGATGGTCGAGCACTGACCCTCCCGGGTGACTAACCGAACAAACCGAGCTGGACCAGGTCTTCCAGCGGCTCGGCGATCGAACAGGTGCCGTAGCCGACCCACAGCGGGCGCTCGGTCTGACGGCGGGTACGCGCCGCCTCCATCAAGGTCAACGGCTGAGTTGTGCCGATCACTGCCGCGACATCCGCGACCTCGGCGCCTTCGGCGGCCGCACAGGCCCCGGCCAGCACGTTGAGGAAGCCGTGATGCACGAAGCCGGTCTCCGGATCGGTATGCCGCACGGCGTGATGGAGCCCGGCGGTGAGCTTGAACGGCAGCGCGCGGTCCCGGCAGGCGCAGATGACCGCGGCGAGTTCCATGGGAGTGGGGAACAGTTCGGCGGCCAGGCCTCCCGTGCGGAACTTGGCCGCGATCGATTGACCGGCGGCGCGAGCCTCGGCCACGACGTCGAGCGCGCCAAGCAGTCCCCAAGTCAGGGGGATCTCGGCGTAGCCGGGCAGGGCATGGTCGGCGAGCAGGGTGAGCAGCGCTCTCAGCCCCGGCAGCGGGTCCTCACCACGCTTGCCGACGGCCGCCTCGACCTGCTGGACCGGCATCCTGGGATCGATCCCCGTCAGGGTCGCCGACAGCTGGGGGAGCGGCTGGTCACCGATGACGCCGATCGCGATCTGCTCGTCCGGTCGCAGTTGCGCGGCGGCTTCCTTCACCCCGGAGGCCGGCAGGAGGAGGACGCCGACGAGCTCGGCGTACCAGGCGGAGCGGTGCTCTCGATGCCCGGCGAACGCCTGCGGCAAGGTCGCGTTGCCCGGCGGGAACACGGCGGCATCATCCAGCAGCCGCTTCAGGAGCGGTGGGACCGGTGCGCTCGCCGCCGTTGACATGATCAGGCAATCTAGCGGATGCTTTGCGGAGCGGACAAGTCTGTCCGATAATCGGACGATCGAGTATGCACAGCGGGCAATCTTGGGAGGTCACGATGCCGTACTACCGGAGCGTCGGGGAGATCCCGCGTAAGCGGCACACCCAGTTCCGCCAACCGGACGGCAGCCTCTACGCCGAGGAGCTCATGGGTCAGGAGGGCTTCTCCTCCGACTCGTCGCTCCTCTACCACCAGTACCTTCCGACGGCCATCGTCGCGGCGGAGGCGTACGACCCGCCCGGGTGGAGCCGCGTGCCGAATCGGCCGCTCAAGCCTCGCCACCTGCAGACGCACAAACTGGAGGTCGGCGGCGCGGACGCGGTCACCGGCCGGCAGCACCTGCTCGCCAACGACGACGTACGCATTTCCTACGTGGTCGCCGACACCCCGTCCCCGCTGTACCGCAACGCGGTCGGCGACGAGTGCCTCTACATCGAAGCCGGGCGGGCCGTCTTCGAGACCTCGTTCGGGCTGCTCGAAGCGGGCGAGGGTGACTACGTCATCATCCCCACCTCGGTGATCTACCGGGTGGTCCCGATCGGCACGCCGGTACGCATCCTCGCCATCGAGGCGACCGGCCACATCGGCCCCCCGAAGCGGTACCTCTCCGTCCGCGGTCAGTTCCTCGAGCACTCGCCGTACTGCGAACGTGACGTCCGAGGGCCGTCTTCGCCGCTGTTCGTCGAGGGCACCGACGTCGAAGTGCTGGTCCAGCATCGGCGCGGTTGGACGAAGTTCACGTACGCCAATCACCCGTTCGACGTCGTCGGATGGGACGGCCACCTCTACCCGTGGGCCTTCTCCATCCACGACTTCGAACCGATCACCGGCCGCATCCACCAGCCGCCGCCCGTCCACCAGACGTTCCAAGGACCGAACTTCGTGATCTGCTCGTTCGTCCCGCGCAAAGTCGACTACCACCCGCTGGCCATCCCGGTGCCGTACAACCACCACAACGTGGACTCCGACGAGATGCTCTTCTACACCGGCGGGAACTACGAGGCTCGGCGCGGCTCCGGCATCGAGCAGGGCTCCATCTCGTTGCACCCGTCCGGGTTCACTCACGGGCCCCAGCCCGGCGCGCCCGAACGTGCGATCGGCGCGGACTACTTCGACGAGTTGGCCGTCATGGTGGACACCTTCCGGCCGCTCGACCTCTGCGATGCCGGGCTCTCCTGTGAGGACAGCGCGTACGCGTGGACCTGGGCTCGGCGTACCGGTCCGGCTCGGCCGGACGGCGCGGGGTAGCTCCGCGCGGGGGGCGCACGCACGCGTTTTCCGGGGACGCGCACGCGTTATCGGGCAAGGCGCGGAGGGAGCGCTGGGACGGCGCACGCGTTTTCCGGGGATAACGCGCTATACGGCGCGGCGGAAGGGACTTTATCCCGGATAACGCGCCCGGACCGGGTGCCAGACCCCCGCGCCAGATCCGGGTACCAGACCCGAGTGCCGGACCCGAGCGCCCGACCGCGCGCAAGAGCGGGCGCGCTAGCGCGGCCAGCCGAGCCCGGTGCCGACGGAAGGCGTAAGGGGCGCAGAAGTCAGGAGCGCAACCGCGACGGCGGCCAACCCCTCGCCACGTCCGGTGAAGCCGAGTCCGTCAGTGGTGGCGCCGGAGAGCGTAATCGGCGCACCGGCCGCTTCGGACAGCACCTTCTCCGCCTCCGCTCGGCGCTTGCCGATCCGCGGCGCGACCCCTACGACCTGGACGGATACGTTGCCGATCTCGAAACCGGCCGCCCGCACCAGCCGCGCGGCTTCGGCGAGCAAGGTGACGCCGGAGGCGCCCCGGAACTCAGGCCGGTCGACGCCGAAGTTCGCGCCGAGATCGCCGAGCCCGGCTGCGGTGAACAGCGCGTTGCAGGCCGCATGGGCGGCGACGTCGCCGTCGGAGTGACCGTCAAGTCCGCGCTCGCCCGGCCAGAGCAGCCCGGCGACCCAGCACTCGCGGTCTTCGCCGAAGGCGTGGATGTCGGTGCCGATGCCGACTCTCACCGGATCTCCTCCCCGGCGGCCGCCAACAGGGCTTCGGCGATGATCAGGTCGACCGGGCGAGTGATCTTGAGGGCCGACTCCGACCCCGGTACGCAGTGCACCGGCAGGCCGAGTCGCTCCACCATCCCGGCATCGTCGGTATGCTCACCGCCCGCCTCGGCGTGGGCCTTGACCAGCACCTCACGGCGGAAACCCTGCGGAGTCTGGACGGCTCGCAGCTCACTGCGGTCGACGGTGGCGACGACGTCGTCGGACGGGCCGACACGCTTGATCGTGTCGACGACCGGCAGTACCGGGATGACCGCTCCGTGGCCGGCGCGTACGGCCGTGATGACCGACTCGACCAGCTCCGGTGGAGTGAGCGACCGGGCGGCGTCGTGCACGAGCACGATCTCGATCCCGTCGGGGACCACTGCCAGCGCTTGCGCGACCGATTCCTGTCGGCTGGCCCCGCCGGCCACCACGAGGACCTCGGCGTCGACCCCGGCCAGCAGCTCCCGGACTTCGCGGAGAAGCTGTGGGGGAGCGGCGACGACGATCAGCCCGACCGACGGCGCGGCCGCGGCGCGCTTGACCGCGTGGGCGAGCAGCGACTCCCCGCGTAGCTCACGGAGAGCCTTGGGGACCTCGCCGCCGAGCCGGACCCCGGCGCCCGCGGCGGGCACAAGAACCGCGGCATCACCACGAGGTGTGGCGATGCCGCGGTCAACGAGATTCTCGATCACGGGGGTGTTATGCCTCGTGCAGCACCTTGTCGAGCAGAACCTCGGCCTCGTCCTTGGTGCTCCGCTCGGCGAGGGCCACCTCGCCGACGAGGATGTCGCGAGCCTTCGCAAGCATGCGCTTCTCTCCAGCCGAGAGACCACGCTCGCGCTCGCGCCGCCAGAGGTCTCGCACGACCTCGGCGACCTTGAGGGGATTGCCGGAGGCCAGCTTCTCCAGGTTCGCCTTGTAACGCCGCGACCAGTTGGTCGGCTCCTCGGTGTGCGGAGCTCGCAGGACATCGAAGACCTTGGTAAGGCCCTCTTCTCCGACGACTTCGCGCACGCCGACGATCTCGGCGTTCTCAGCGGGGACACGCACCGTCAGATCGCCTTGAGCGACACGAAGGACGAGGTACTGCTTTTCCTCACCCTTGATGATGCGAGTCTCGATAGCCTCGATGAGTGCGGCCCCGTGGTGGGGGTAGACAACGGTCTCGCCGACACTGAAAACCATAGGTACGAAACCCCTTTCGCTGTGTCTAGGGTAACACGGCTCCGCACCGATGTCCCACCCTGCGTCTCACCGTTAGCGCAGCTCACAGCGCCTGTAATAGTGAGCACTCCGGCTTGCGGGATCAGCGGAGAAGGGGCATGACGACCGGTTTAGGTGGGTATCCCAAGGATGCCAGAGGAGCCGTTGGTGACGGAGAGTGCCGGGTAGTTGACCGAAAGTCCCAAACGTCGACGCAAAGAACGTCTGGCGCTCCGCGTCCCGCAGCGGCACACTGAAAGCCACCATGCAGGAGGAGTCCGGGGCGATGGGCACGCTGGGGAACGGGCTTCCCGACCTTCCGCCCGAATGGGGCGAGGTCGTGATCCCGGACGATCCGGCAGAACTCGATGAAGAGGCCGAGATCGTCCGCCGCGAGCTGCGCCGTGCCGCTCGCCGGGCCCGCCGGGCCGAGCGGATGCGAGTCTGGCGTCGCCGCCTGCGCCTGCCGGAGCAGATCGACGACCCCGACGAGCCGTCCGCGCTGCTCCCCCTGCTGATCCTGGCCATCGCCGTGCTGATCACCCTGGTCGGTCTCATCGCGGTCACCTGGAGCGGAGTGATGTCGCCCCGGGACAACCCCACGCCGATGCCGTCCACCAGCATCCCGCCGACCGAGCGCACGATCGTGACGGCGACCGCCACGGTCGTCTCCACCGGCTCGGGCGCGCCCAGCTTCTCGACCGTCCCGACCAGTTCTACCGGTACGCCGGTCAGCCCCCGCCCGAGCGCCTCGTGAGCCGGGGGAGTGCCGTCCGGCGCGCGTCGGCGCTGCTGCGGTGCTGCCATCCCGCTCCGGTCGCGGCGGTCACCATCCTGAGTGGTCTCATCGCGTACGCCGTCGGCCACCACACCTCCGGAGTGTTCCTCGTCGCCGGAGTGATCGGGACGAGTCAGCTGGCCGTGGGCTGGGCGAACGACGCGATCGACGCCGACCGGGACCGGGCGGTACGCCGAGCCGACAAGCCCCTGGCCCTCGAATGGCCCCAGGGCCGGCCCTGGGTGGCGACCGCAGCTTTGCTGGCTTCGCTCGCCATGATCACGCTCGCCGTCGTCGCGACTCGGCCGCTGGCCGCCGGCGCGGCCGTCGCCGGGCTGGTCAGCGCCCAGCTCTACAACTGGCCACTCAAGGGCACCGTGTTCTCGATCGTGCCCTACCTGGTCTCGTTCGCGGCGATACCGACGTTCATCATCGCGGCCGTCCCGGCTTCCCCGCCGGGGCACTTGGTGGTCGCCGCGGCCTGCTTCGGCGGGGCGGCGCATCTGCTCAACGCAGTCCCGGATCTGGCCATGGACGACGCGACCGGCGTACGCGGTCTGCCGCAGCGGCTCGGCGCGTCCCGCGCCCGCGCCGGCGGTGCCATCCTCACTGGCCTCGCCGTATTCGCACTCCTCTAAGCCAGCGCCGCCGGATGGGCGGGTCGGCGAAGGGAGCCGATCTCCGCCAACTAGTCTGTCGAAGGAATGCGCCCGCCAGCCGGCCCACGCCGGTGCCGCCGGAGCGCACAGACTTCCTGGGTCTGAGGAGGACCGACGTGACGCGCGTGAAGAGCACGGGCCGGGTCATCGCGCTCGCCGCCCTGGCCGCGGCGACCACCGCCCTGGGCGCGTGCAGCGCCGGACAGATCACGCAGACGGCGTACATGGCGCCCGCGGTGCCTGGCGTGAACCAGTCGTTCACCGTGACCAGCACCGACCCGACGCAGCAGGGTGGCAGCATCTCGCTCCGCGACCTCGCCGTCGTCTACGACACCAACAAGGGGTACGCCAAGGGCGGCTCGGCCCAGCTCCAGGTGGGCATCTTCAACGACACGCCCCAGCCGCTGAAGGTCGCCGTGACCGCGCCGGGTGCGGCGTCGTCGGTGACCGTCGGCAGCGCGGGCGCGTCCGCCCAGCCGAGCAAGTCCCCGTCGGCCTCGCCCTCGGCCACCGGCTCGGCCAGCCCCAGCGCGAAGGTCTCCGGCTCGGCGAGCCCCAGCGCCACGGCGACACCGAGTCCCTCGGAGAGCAGCGCCGCGGCGAGCGGACCGGCCACCTTCACCATCCCGTCCGGCAGCTACCTCTCCTTCGGCCAGGGCGAAGGCCAGGCGCTCACGCTTCAGGGCCTGACCGAGGCGCTCAAACCGGGCGACCTGGTACGCAGCGTCAACTTCCAGTTCACGGTCGGCTCGAACCTCCAGCTCACCCAGGCTCCGGCGTCTCCGGCACCGGAGACCAACCCGGAGCTTCGCCCGCGCGAGTCCTGCGTCTTCGCCGACAACCAGGCGATCTGCCGGGTTCCACTGTCGAACCCGCTCTCGCCGCAGCCCCGGACGTCTCCCGAGGTCAAGCAGGAGCACGAGTAACAGACAGTCGCGAAACGCGGGCAGGCCAATTCGCCGGGGAAGCTCTCGGCTGAGCCGCCAGGAGTGCGGTCAGCCTGCCCGCGTTTGTCGTAAGGGGACGCTACGGTTCTCGACGTGACCCGACCGACCAAGGCCCCGGCGAAGGCGGCCCGGCCCGCGTTCCTCTGTGACGCCTGCGGCTACCAGCCCCCGAAGTGGGTGGGCCGTTGCCCGGAGTGCGGCGAATGGGGCTCGGTAGTCGAGTCCGCTCCTGCCGCGGCGGCTCCGATGGCGCTGCGGCAGATCGCGCCCCGCATGCCCGGCGAGCCGGCCCGCCCGATCGCCGAGATCAGCCCGGTTCCGGCCCGAGCCGTTCGCACCCGCGTCAGCGAGCTCGATCGCGTACTGGGCGGCGGGTTGGTGCCGGGCGGCGTCGTGCTGCTCGCCGGGGAACCGGGCGTCGGCAAGTCCACCCTGCTCCTCGACGTCGCTCAGCAGTGGGCCGTGCACTCGGGCAGCAACTCCCTCGTGGTCAGCGGCGAGGAATCGGTCAGCCAAGTCCGGCTGCGCGCCGAGCGGATGCAGACCCTGCACGAGCGGCTCTATCTGGCGGCGGAGACCGATCTCGCGGCGCTCCTCGGGCACGTCGACGCGGTCCGGCCCGGCCTGCTCATCGTCGACAGTGTCCAGACCTTCTCCTCGCCCAGCTCCGAAGGCGTACCGGGTGGGGTCACCCAGGTGCGAGCGGTGACCGCGGCGCTGATCGCGACCGCGAAGGAGCGGGGCATCGCCACGATCCTGGTGGGCCACGTCACCAAGGACGGCAACGTCGCCGGGCCGCGCGTACTGGAGCATCTGGTCGACGTGGTGTTGCAGTTCGAGGGGGACAAGCACTCCTCGCTCCGGCTCATCCGCGGGCTCAAGAACCGCTTCGGCAGCGTCGACGAGGTCGGCTGCTTCGAGATGCACGAGACGGGCATCGCCTCGCTGCCCGATCCGTCCGGGCTGTTCATGACCCGGCACGCCGAGCCGGTTCCCGGCACCTGCTGCACCGTCGTCATGGAGGGCCGGCGCGCCCTGGTCACCGAGGTCCAGGCGCTCATCGGCGCGACTCCGGCCAACGGCTCGCCCCGGCGGACCGTCTCCGGACTGGACTCGGCCCGGCTCGCCATGCTGCTCGCCGTGCTGGAGCGCCGCGGCCCCGGCAAGGGCCTGCACGAGCGCGAAGTGTTCGCCTCCACGGTCGGCGGCATCAAGGTCACCGAGCCGTCGGTCGACCTCGCCATGGCGCTCGCCATAGCTTCAGCGAAGGTGAACCTCGCCACTGTCCCGAACCTCGTGGCGGTCGGCGAGGTGGGCCTGACCGGGGAGATCCGCCGGATCGGCAACGTCTCGCAACGGCTCGCCGAGGCCGCCCGCCTGGGCTTCACCGTGGCCCTCGTGCCCGTGGGCTGCGCACCCGCCAAGGGCAGCGCCCCGGCCGGGCTGAAGGTCCACGAGGTCGGCGATCTGCCGGAAGCCCTCAAGATGTCGGCCCTGCTGGCCGCCGAGCGAACGCCGTAGACTGTGGCCGTGCCGAGCGAACGCGAACCGAGCTGGAACGCCATGGGTGGCGACCCGCTGCGGGCCACTCTCGCCCGGATGGCTCCGGGCACTCCGCTGCGCGACAGCCTCGAACGCATCCTGCGGGGGCGGACGGGTGCGCTGATCGTGCTCGGCCACGACAAGACGGTCGAATCGATCTGCACCGGTGGCTTCCCCCTCGACGTGGAGTTCTCCGCGACGCGGCTCCGCGAGCTGTGCAAGATGGACGGTGCCGTCGTACTGTCCACCGACGGCACCCGCATCCTCCGGGCCGCGGTTCACCTGATGCCCGATCCCTCGATCCCCTCGGAGGAGTCCGGCACCCGGCACCGCACGGCCGAGCGGGTGGCCAAGCAGACCGGCTTCCCGGTCATCTCGGTCAGCCAGTCCATGCGCATCATCGGCCTCTACATCAACAGCACTCGCCATGTCCTCGACGACTCGGCCGCGATCCTCTCCCGGGCCAACCAGGCCCTGGCCACGCTCGAGCGCTACAAGCTGCGGCTCGACGAGGTCAGCGGCACGCTGTCCGCGCTGGAGATCGAAGATCTGGTGACGGTACGCGACGCGTTGGCGGTCGTGCAGCGCCTCGAGATGGTGCGCCGGATCTCCGACGAGATCGCGGGTTACGTGGTGGAACTGGGCACCGACGGCCGGCTGCTGTCGCTGCAGCTCGACGAGCTGATGGCGGGTGTCGACGCCGACCGCACCCTGGTGATCCGCGACTACCTGCCGACCGGCCGCAAGGCACGTACGGCCGATGAGGCGCTGGTCGAGCTGGACATGCTCACCGCCACCGAACTGATCGATCTCGTCGCCGTCGCCCGGGCGATGGGTTACCCGGCCTCCACCGAGGCGCTCGACGCGGCGGTGAGCCCGCGTGGCTTCCGGCTGCTCGCCAAGGTCCCCCGGCTGCCGGGTGCGGTCGTCGACCGCCTCGTGGACCATTTCGGCAGCCTGCAACGGCTCCTGGGGGCGACGGTCGAGGATCTGCAGGCGGTCGACGGCGTGGGCGACGCGCGGGCCCGGGGCGTACGCGAAGGGCTGTCCCGCCTCGCGGAGGCGTCCATCCTGGAGCGCTACGTCTGACGCCTCACTTGATGGTGAGGGTGACCCCGTCGCTCAGCTTCGTGCCGACCCGGCCGACGACCTGATACTTGCCCGGATCAGGGGCGGGGCCGGTGGGCGTACGCTTCACCGTCGTGCTGCACGAGGTGCTGAGTTTGCCGTTCCACTCGATGTTGAACGAGACCTCGAGCCCCTGCTGGAAGGTATGCACGTTGTTGCCCCGCGGCGGATCGCAGTCGTCGGAGGACCAGACCTTCTCCGCGCCCTGAACCACGCGGAGTTCCTGCAGGTCCGGGCCGATGTTGCGGGTGCAGGTCCGATTGGACACGTTCTTGATCAGCAGGTAGATCAGCAGGCTGGCGCCTCGGTTGACGGTCGTCTGCACCGGCTTGGCGGTGACCTTGAGCTCGGCGTCCGTACATTCGCGCGGATCGGTCGCCTCGTCCGTGGCAGCCGTCGACGCGCTCGGCTGGCTCGACGGGGACGGGCTCGTCGTCGGCGAGACCACGTTGGCGGGGACGTTGTTCCCGGTCGCGGTGACGCTCGCGCTCTTCGTCGGGTTCGGATTGCCCGACGCCGAGGTCTTCGGCCCCGACGTGCATGCGTATGAGACGAGGAGTGCCATGACCAGCACGCCCCCGAGCACTACCGCGCGCCGACGCCAATAGACAGCGGCCGGCAGCGGACCCACCGTGAGTCTCATAATGCCCACACGCTAGTGCCAGGGCGCTCCTCCGCAAAGCGCCGACACACCACCGGACGTCCCTCAGTCATAAGTAGACCTTGCGCTGATAGAGGGCGTGCGCCCCGCTGACCCGGTCGAGGAACAGCCGACCGGCACAGTGGTCGATCTCGTGCTGGAGTGCGCGAGCCTCGAACGCGTCGGTCGTGAGCGTGATCTTCGCACCGGTTCCCGGCGACTCCCCCACGACGACGATCCGGCCGGCCCGTTTGACGTCGCCGGTCAGGTCGGGAACCGACATGCAGCCCTCCCGGCCCGGCCGCCACCGGCTGGCCTCTACGATCTCGGCGTTGGCCAGGGCGTACGCACCGTGCACGGTGTTGCTCTTCGGATGCCCGGTGACGTCCACGACGAACAGCCGGACGCCGACGCCCACCTGAGCGGCGGCCAGCCCGACGCAACCAGGGGAGACCCGCATGGTGGCGAACAGGTCGGCGGCCAGCCGCACGATCTCAGGATCGGTCGGGTCGACGAGCTCACCCGGCTCCGCCAGCACCGGATGGGGTGCGGTCAGCACCGGGCGGACTACGCCCTCGATCCCGAGCGACTCGGCTCGGGCCAGCTCGTTGGCGGAGCTCACAGCAGATCCGCCTCGGCCCGGCGCAGGGTCACCTCGACGCCGAGACTCTCGCTGACCTCGGCCAGCCGGGCCGCCACCTCCTCGGTGCTGTCCTTGGCGAGCTCGACCTCGGCGACCAGGACGTACAGCGGCCCGACCAGGCGGGTCGAGAGGTCGGTGACGTTGCCCCCGGCCTCGGCCAGCACCCGCGTCACGGCCGCCACGATGCCCAGCCGGTCCGCTCCGTGCACGTGGACGAGGTGGGGAACACCGGCCGCCGGGCTCTCCTCGTCCGCCCCGACATCGCGTACGCCGACCGTCAACCGGCCGTCGGCGGTCAAGGGGCGCAGCGCGTCTTCCACCTCTGCGGCGGACAACTCTCCGGCGCAGATCAGGGTCATCGCGAAATGGCCGCGCAGCCGCGTCATCGTGGAGTCGGTGAGGTTCGCCCCGAGCGTTGCGAGGACCCCGGTGACGTCGGCGACGATGCCCGGACGGTCGTGCCCGAGCACGGTGACGGCGAGTTCGCTCATCGGTGCATTGTGCTCCGTCCAGTCTCCGAGACGGCACGTAGGGTGGTGACATGCCGATCGCTGACGTCGCTCTGGACTGGTTCGAGCGCAACGCGCGCGACCTGCCGTGGCGCGTACCCGGCGTCGGTGGCTGGCCCATCCTCGTCAGCGAGGTCATGCTCCAGCAGACGCCGGTCAGCCGAGTGCTGCCCGTCTGGACCGAGTGGGTACGCCGCTGGCCCACCCCGGCGCATCTCGCGGCGGACACAGCCGCCGACGCGATCCGCGCCTGGGGCCGGCTCGGCTACCCTCGCCGCGCGATGCGGCTGCACGCGTGTGCCCAGGCCATCGTCGAGCGCCACGACGGCGAAGTACCGTCCCGCCTGGATCAGCTGCTGGCGCTGCCCGGCATCGGGGACTACACGGCCCGGGCGGTCGCCGCCTTCGCGTACGAGCAGCGGCATCCGGTCGTCGACGTGAACGTCCGGCGGCTGGTCGCCCGCGCGGTCAGCGGTGCGGCCGAGCCCGGGCCCGCGACCACCCCCGCCGATCTCGCGCTGGTCGAGGGGTTGCTGCCGGCTGAACCCACGGTCGCCGCCCGCGTCAGTGCGGCGTACATGGAGCTGGGCGCAGTGATCTGCACGGCCCGTAACCAGAACTGCCCGGACTGCCCACTGACCAGCTCGTGTGCCTGGCTGGCCGCGGGCCGGCCGGCGAGCAGCGGACCCACCCGCAAACCGCAGGGGTACGCGGGCACCGACCGCCAGGTGCGTGGGTTGATCATGGCTGAGCTGCGGGCGAGCAGTAGCCCGGTGACGGCCGACCGGATCGAGACCCTCTGGCATCTGCCGGAACAGCGTGATCGGGCGTTGGCCAGCCTGCTCGCCGACGGTCTGGTGACCCGGACGGGACCCGGCCGATTCGCGCTCGCGGGCGAGACGTCGCACCGATCGGCGGTGAATGTCGGCGAGTGATTGGTGGCGCTCAGCTCGCTTCGAGCTTACGCTTCGCCCGTGACCCCCGGCATCAACCGTCCTTTGTCGCACGTCAGCCTCCGGCTGGGCCTCGCCGCGTCGCTGGCGGTGCTGACCGCCGTGGTGGCGGCCTGCGGCAGCGGCCCGTCGAAGCAGCCCACCTTCGCGCCGCCCGCGACGTCGGCCCCGGCCGGCGACGAGCCGACGCTGGAGCCGAGTGACGAGGCCTCGCCGTCGGACAGCCCGACGGGGAAGCCGTCGTCCTCGCCGACCAAGGCGCCGAGTCCCTCGCCGACCCTCGTGAAGGATCTGGCCTGGTACAAGAGTCAGCTGCCGAAGTTCGGCCCGCTGCCGCCGCCGAACGCGATCAACGTCGACGCGGGCACGAGTTCGCCGTTGTGGTTCAAGGTGCCGACGACGCAGAAGGTGGCCTTCCTGACCATCGATGACGGCGCGACCCGGCATCCGATGGCGTTGTCGCTGCTCAAGGCGTCCGGCGTACGCATCACGCTGTTCCTGACCCTCCAGTACGTCGAGGGCCACACGGACTACTTCAAGGCGCTCCAGGCCGCCGGTGCGGTCATCGAGAACCACACGATCACGCACACGTCGCTGAGGGGGAAGTCGTACGACTTCCAGCATCACGAGATCTGCGACGCCGCCGACCGGCTCGGGCAGCTCTTCGGCCGCCGACCGACGCTGTTCCGCCCGCCGTACGGCAACTACGACGACACGACGTTGCGGATCGCCCGCGAATGCGGGCAGAAAGTGGTCTTCTACTGGACCGAGACGGTCGACAAGGGCAAGGTGCGGTACCAGACCAGCAACCACACCATCCAACCCGGACACATCGTGCTGATGCACTTCCGGCCGGCGTACCCGGACGACTTCCTGGCCGTGCTCACCCGGATGAAGCAGTCCGGGGTGCAGCCGGCCCTGCTCGAGCAGTACGTCGACGGTTCCTGCGCCGGAGCCTGCTCCGGCTGACCGCCCGTGGTTGATCTTGGCGAGTTAAGGTCGCTCTGGCAACCGTTTCTCGCCAAGATCAACCACGCTGGACGCCGGCAACGCCACTGGACGCCGGCAACGCCGCTGGGGCGGACCGCTGGGGCGGACCGCTGGGGCGGACCCCCGAGGCATGCGAAAAGGGCGGACCCGAAGGTCCGCCCTTTTCGTGCGATCTGTCAGGCCGCCGACTCGGTCGGAGCCGCCGCGACCGGAGTCGCCTCGACCTCCGCGTCCGCCGGGGTCTCCCGGACCGAGCCACGGAACACCAGCTTGGAGTTCTCGATGTCGGTCGGGTCGCCTTCGCAGTCGACGACGACCTTCTGCCCGGACTTCAGCTCGTTGAACAAGATCCGCTCCGACAGCGAGTCCTCGATCTCACGCTGAATGGTCCGCCGCAACGGACGGGCACCCATCACCGGGTCCCAGCCCTTCTTGGCCAGCCACCGCTTCGCGTTCGCCGTCAACTCCAGGCTCATGTCCTTGTTACGCAGCTGAGCCTCGATCCGCGTGATCATGATGTCCACGATCTCGAGGATGTTGTCCTCACTGAGCTGGTGGAACACGATCGTGTCATCGATCCGGTTCAAGAACTCCGGCCGGAAGTGGTTCTTCAGCTCGTCGTTGACCTTCTGCTTCATCCGCTCGTAGTTCGAGTCCAGATCATTGCTGGCCGCGAACCCCAGCGACACCGCCTTGGCCACATCCCGCGTGCCCAAGTTGGTGGTCAAGATGATCACCGTGTTCTTGAAGTCCACGATCCGGCCCTGACCATCGGTCAACCGGCCGTCTTCCAGGATCTGCAACAGGGTGTTGAACACATCCGGGTGCGCCTTCTCGATCTCGTCGAACAGCACCACCGAGAACGGCCGCCGCCGCACCTTCTCCGTCAGCTGACCACCCTCGTCATAACCGACATACCCGGGCGGGGCACCGACCAGCCGCGACACCGTGTACCGATCGTGGAACTCCGACATGTCCAGCTGGATCAACGCGTCCTCGGACCCGAACAGGAACTCAGCGAGGGCCTTGGAAAGCTCGGTCTTACCGATACCCGACGGACCGGCGAAGATGAACGAACCAGACGGACGCTTCGGGTCCTTCAGCCCCGCCCGCGTACGCCGGATCGCCTTGGACACCGCCTTGACCGCGTCGATCTGGCCGACGACCCGCTTGTGCAGCTCGTCTTCCATCCGCAGCAGCCGGGAGGTCTCCTCCTCGGTCAGCTTGTACACCGGGATACCGGTCCAGTTCGCCAGCACCTCGGCGATCTGCTCGTCGTCGACCTCGCTGACGACGTCGAGGTCACCGGCCTTCCACTCCTTCTCCCGCTGCGCCTTCTGCTGCAGCAGCTGCTTCTCGGAGTCCCGCAGCTGCGCGGCCCGCTCGAAGTCCTGCGCGTCGATCGCGGACTCCTTGTCCCGGCGTACCTGGGCGATCTTCTCGTCGAAGTCGCGCAGGTCCGGCGGAGCGGTCATCCGGCGGATCCGCATCCGCGCCCCGGCCTCGTCGATCAGGTCGATCGCCTTGTCCGGCAGATACCGGTCGGAGATGTACCGATCGGCCAGGTTCGCCGCCGCCACCAACGCCGCATCGGTGATCGTCACCCGGTGATGCGCCTCATAGCGGTCCCGCAGACCCTTCAGCATCTCGATGGTGTGGGCCACCGACGGCTCGCCGACCTGGATCGGCTGGAAGCGCCGCTCGAGCGCCGCATCCTTCTCCAGGTGCTTGCGGTACTCGTCCAGCGTGGTCGCACCGATGGTCTGCAGCTCACCTCGGGCCAGCATCGGCTTGAGAATGCTCGCCGCGTCGATCGCGCCTTCGGCCGCACCCGCGCCGACCAGCGTGTGGATCTCGTCGATGAACAAGATGATGTCGCCGCGCGTACGGATCTCCTTGAGGACCTTCTTCAGGCGCTCTTCGAAGTCACCGCGGTAGCGGGAGCCGGCCACCAGGGCGCCCAGGTCCAGCGTGTAGAGCTGCTTGTCCTTGAGCGTCTCCGGAACCTCGCCCTTGACGATCTTCTGCGCCAGACCCTCGACCACGGTCGTCTTGCCGACGCCGGGCTCGCCGATGAGCACGGGGTTGTTCTTCGTCCGGCGGGACAGCACCTGCATGACCCGCTCGATCTCCTTCTCCCGGCCGATCACGGGGTCGAGCTTGCCCTCCCGTGCCGACTGGGTCAGGTTGCGACCGAACTGGTCGAGCACCAAGCTCGTCGACGGCGCGGTCTCGCCGGTCGCGCTGGTTCCGGCCGCGGCCGGCTCCTTGCCCTGGTAGCCCGAGAGCAGCTGGATGACCTGCTGGCGGACCCGATTGAGGTCGGCGCCGAGCTTCACGAGGACCTGGGCGGCGACGCCCTCGCCCTCGCGGATCAGCCCGAGCAGGATGTGCTCCGTGCCGATGTAGTTGTGGCCGAGCTGCAACGCCTCCCGCAGGCTCAGCTCGAGCACCTTCTTGGCGCGGGGGGTGAAGGGGATGTGGCCGCTCGGGGCCTGCTGGCCCTGGCCGATGATCTCCTCCACCTGCTGGCGGACACCCTCCAGCGAGATGCCGAGACTCTCCAGCGCCTTGGCCGCGACGCCCTCGCCCTCGTGGATCAGGCCGAGCAGGATGTGCTCGGTTCCGATGTAGTTGTGGTTGAGCATCCTGGCCTCTTCCTGGGCCAGAACCACCACCCGACGCGCTCGGTCGGTGAACCGCTCAAACATCTCCGAGCTCCTCACGTTTACCGCGCTCCGCGGCTTTCTCATCACTCTATCGCTGACCGCCGACACCGCTGGGGTGCGCGTGCCGTCGGTCCGGTCACCGTTGTGTATCCGGTTGGTCACTTTGCGTCTATGACAAAGCGGCCTGGACAGGGGTATTACCCCCGCCGGCCGCCGTTGCCACCGACGTATGAGCCAACCTCACTCAACACTGCGGTGTTCCGCGCCCGCACCCTTCTACGCGGACAGCGAAATTCGCAGCTACTTCGCGCGCGTCGCCCGCACCGAGAGCTCGGTCTACTTGCCGCCCGCCTTGTGGTACGCGTCGATGATCTTCTCCGGAACCCGCCCGCGCGGCTTGACCTTCTGACCGTTCTTCGCCGCCCACTCCCGTACGCGCGCGTTGAACTCCTTCTGCTCGGCAGCCGCCGCCGCCCGGCGCGCCGGAGCCACCCGCCCGGCCGGGGCGCGCCCGCTGACCTTGGTCCCCGCCTCGATGTACGGCGAGAGGATCTCCTTCAGCTTCGCGTAGTTGGAGGGTCCGAGGTCGATCTCATAGCTGGAGCCGTCCAGGCCGAACTTCACCGGCCGCACGCCCTCTTCGGTCCCGTCCAGATCATCCTTGTAGACGACGATCTGCTGCCTCGCCATTGCTTTGCCTCCATCACAGGGAATCCCGTGTCCAATGTACGTTGGGAGCAGCATAGCGATATTGCGTCGGAAATGGCCAAGGCCTGCTGTCGTTTCGTGATTTTCACGAGCCTTGGAAGTCGACCGGCGAATGCGATCCGGATCGAACGATTCGACAGCGCCTCGTCGCCCTTGGTATTCGTCCGCTCGCTCGTAGTTCGCTGACCTGGTCAACACGGATCTGGCAGCCGATCCAGCGTTGAGAGGCGTACGCGGACCGCCCATTCGAGCGGTGGAAAGCCGTGCGGCGACGGTTGGACACTCGCCATTCACCGATCGCAGCGGGGCGGGCGCGCATTCGAATCGGACGACCGCGTACGCCGACCGCCGCGCCGGGTGCCGCTTCGGCCGGGCGGATTTCACTGGGCGGGAATCGCCGAGGCCGCTCGGGAAAAGGAACCAATAAGGCAGTGCACTCGACGGCGAATGCCCTGGCCAAGCAATTGACCTGACTTTGGGAGGGCGTACGCCCCGGTCCCGTCGATCACCTGCGCAGGGGAACGATCATGGCGATCGGGACACGACACGCCGGTCGAGCACGACCATAAGTTCATGATCGCGCCAACAAAGCCGGGGGAAAGCCGCGGGCGAAAAAAGCCGGGGGCGGAAAGCCATGGGTGGGAAAGCGGCGGGCGGAAAGTGCGGAAGCGCTAAAGGTTGCGGTCGAAGATCATCCGGAGGCCGATCAGGGTGATCATGGGTTCGTGATGCGTGATCGTCCGGCATTCGCCCACGACCACCGGGGCCAGGCCGCCGGTCGCGATGACCGCCGTCACCGGCCCGAGCTCTTCGATCATGCGCTCGACGATTCCGTCGACCTGCCCGGCGAAGCCGTAGACCACCCCCGACTGGAGGCATTCCACGGTGTTCTTGCCGATGACCTTGGGCGGCTTGATCAGCTCGACCTTGCGCAGCTGGGCGGCCCGGGCGGCGAGCGCCTCGACCGAGATCTCGATCCCGGGCGCGAGTACGCCGCCCAGGAACTCCCCGCGGGCGCTCACCGCGTCGAAGTTCGTCGAGGTGCCGAAGTCGACGACGATGGCCGGCCCGCCGTACAGCGTGTGGGCGGCCAGCGTGTTGACCACCCGGTCGCTGCCGACCTCTTTGGGGTTGTCGATGGCCAGCTGGACGCCGGTCTTCACGCCGGGCTCGACGATGACCGTCGGGAGGCCGCCGTAGTAGCGGGTCAGCATCGTCCGCAGCGAGCGCAGCGCGGCCGGGACGGTCGAGCAGGCGGCCACCCCGGTGATCTCGACGTTGTCCCCGGCCAGCAGTCCGCGGAACATCAGGCCGAGCTCGTCGGCGGTGTTGCGGGCGTCGGTCTTCACCCGCCAGGAGTGGACGATCTTGTCGCCCTCGAAGGTGGCGAGCACCGTATTCGTGTTACCGATGTCGATACACAGCAGCAAGGTCAGCCCCGAGGTCGCAGATCCAACGCGATGTCCACGATAGGGGACGAGTGGGTCAGTCCCCCCACGCTGAGGTAGTCGACGCCGGTCTCGGCGTACTTGCGGGCGACCTCCAGGGTCAGGCCGCCGGTCGCCTCCAGCTCCACCCGGTCGCCCACCGCCGCCACGACCTGCCGCAGCAGGTCCGGCGCCATGTTGTCCAGCAGCAGGAAGCCGGCTCCGGCTTCGGTCGCCTCGACCGCCTCGGCCAGCGTCGTGACCTCCACCTGCACGAGCACGTCCGGGAACGTCTCGCGTACCCGCTGATAGGCCGCGGTGACCGAGCCCGCCGCGAGCTTGTGGTTGTCCTTGATCATCGCGACGTCGTAGAGGCCCATGCGCTTGTTCGTGCCGCCGCCCGCGCGGACCGCGTATTTCTCGAGGACCCGCAGGCCAGGTGTGGTCTTGCGGGTGTCGAGCACGGTCGCGGTGGTCCCGGCCAGCTCGTCGGCCCAGGCCCGCGTGTGGGTCGCGATTCCGGACATCCGGCACAACAGGTTCAGCGCGGTCCGCTCGGCCATCAACAGCACCCGGGTGGGACCACTCACAGTGATCAGCACGTCGTCCCGGGTCACTCGCGCGCCGTCTCGCGCGATCAATTCCACGCTTGTACGCACACCGCCCGAGTCTTCGACTACAAGTGATTCCACCTCCTCGAAGACCGCAGTCGCGACGTGGAGACCGGCGATGACGCCGGAGGCGCGGGCGACGATGTCGCCGACGTCGGTCTGGTCGGCGGGGATGGTGGCGAAGCTGGTGACGTCCGTCCAGGCCGGACCGAGATCCTCCAGCAGCGCTGTCTGGACGATCCGCTGGACCTCACCGGGGTCCATGCCCTCGGCGCGCAGGGCGCGGGCGGTCTGTTCCCTCATGGCATGAGCTCCCAATCGTCGGTGACGCCGCCGTCGGCCAGCCGGGCCAGCAGGTGACCCCGCCAGCTCTCCTCGGCCTGGGGATGATCTTCTCGCCAGTGGCAGCCACGCGTCTCTTCGCGCAGCGACGCCGCCCGGACCAGGGCGGATGCCACCGTCAGCAGGTTCGTCAGCTCCCAGCCCTCGGTGCCGCGCCGGGGCGTACGCGCGGCGAGTTCGGCCAGCATCGCCTGGGCCTCGGCCAACCCCGCCGCGGTACGCAGGACGCCCGCTCCCCGGCTCATGGTGGTCTGGAGGTTGGCCCGCCAAGTCGCCTCACCCTCCGGCGACGGCGGCTCTCCCCCGGGGACTTCGACCGCGTCGACCGGCTCGGCGAAGTCCGGCTTGTCGGCCGCGATGTGGGCGGCGATTCGGCGGCTGAAGACCAGCCCCTCCAGCAGGGAGTTCGAGGCGAGCCGGTTCGCGCCGTGCACGCCGGTGCAGGCGACCTCGCCACAGGCGTACAGGCCCGGGATGGAGGTGCGCCCGTGCAGGTCGGTCCGCACACCGCCGCTGGCGTAGTGGGCGGCCGGCGCGACCGGGATCAGGTCCTGCGCCGGGTCGAGGCCGGCGGCCCGGCAGTACGCCGTGATCGTCGGAAAGCGTTCGGTCACCCGCTCGACGTGCCGGGCGTCGAGGTAGACGTGCTCGGCCCCGTTCGCCAGCAGCTGCCGGTGAATCCCCTTGGCGACGACGTCACGCGGAGCGAGTTCGGCCAGTTCGTGCTGGCCGACCATGAACCGCTTGCCGTCCCCGTCGACCAGGTACGCCCCCTCGCCCCGCAGCGCCTCGGAGACCAGCGGCTGCTGGGCTGAGCCGCTGCTGCGCAGGTAGAGCGCGGTCGGGTGGAACTGGACGAACTCGAGATCGGTCACCACCGCCCCGGCCCGCAGCGCGAGCGCGACACCGTCCCCGGTGGACACGGTCGGGTTGGTGGTAGCCGCGAAGATCTGACCCATGCCGCCGGTCGCGAGCACGACCGCGCGGGCGTGGATGGCGCCGACGCCGTCGGGGCGGCCCTCGCCGAGCACGTGCAGGGTGATGCCGCAGGCCCGGCCGTCGGCGTCGCGGAGGAGGTCCAGCACCAGGGCGTGCTCGACGAGGCGGATCCAGGGATCGCGGTGCACCGCCGTGTGCAGCGCTCGCTGGACCTCCGCCCCGGTCGCATCCCCGCCGGCGTGGACGATCCGGTTCGCGTGGTGGCCGCCCTCGCGGGTCAGCATCAGCGAACCGTCGGGATTCCGGTCGAACTGCGTACCCCAGCGGATCAGTTCGCGTACGCGGTCGGGTCCCTCGGTGACCAGGACGTCCACTGCGGCGGGGTCGCACAGGCCGACCCCGGCGACGAGGGTGTCCTCGGCATGGGCGGCCGGCGTGTCGAACGGGTCGAGGACCGCGGCGATCCCGCCCTGAGCCCAGCGCGTCGACCCGTCGTCAATGTTGACCTTGGTCACGACGGTGACGTGCAGGCCGGCCTCGCGCAGATGCAGGGCGGTGGTCAGCCCGGCGACGCCCGACCCGATCACGACGACGTCGGTCGACTCGGACCAGCCGGGCGCGGGAGCGGGCAACCTCGTGGGAAGCCCCCCACCCACCCACCCACGCGCATTCTCATCGGACATAAGGACAGTCAACCGTTCCCCGGGCGTTTCCACTACGGAAACGTAAGCGCGGTCACTGACTGCCCGTTCTACGCGTAGTGGATGGGGAGTGCCTTCGCGCCGGCACCCTTGATCGACTTGGTCTTGGTGTCCGGCGAGAACCAGGCGAAACAGCGGATCTTGTGGTCGCCGGCGGCGTACTCGGACTCCGTCATGGGGTCCCAGAAGAGGCCGGTGCGGTACTTCAGGTCGCTGCTGTACTTCATCCCCACGTATGCCGCGATCCGCTGCTGGCAGACCTTGATCACCTTGGCGCGATCCTTCACGGCGGCGAAGCTCGGCATCGCGACCGAGCCCACGTACTCCGCGTTGTGCTTCTTCGTGCAGGCCACCGGGGTGACCGCCTTGCCGCTGGTGTAGCTGAAGCAGCCGAGGCGGACTGTCGAACCCGGCTTGGCCAGCTCACCCTTCAGCGATCCGGTGTGCTGGGTCTCCTCGCCGAGGACCTGGTCCAGGGTGAGCAGCTCGCACCGATACCAGTGCGCACCGCCCTGCCAGGTCTGCAGGCCTGGGAAGGTGAGCCCGAACCAGAGCCGCCCGTCGTGCCAGTCGCCGCCCACGAACTCGTTGACCTTGGCCTCGCAACTCTGGATCAGCTTGCCGTAGTCGGCCGTGCCGGACTTCGGCGGCTCGGCGAGGCCGTCGGCGGTGCCGACGTAGACGGTCTCGGTCATGTGCGCGTCGTCGCAGGACTGTGGTTGGTAGCTCTGCCGGTACGCCGTCGTCGCGTACGACAGATGGCAGGTTCCGGCGCTCGGCGTGAAGCCCTCGGCCGCCGGCATCGCCGCCCACTGATTCGTCAGGTTTCCGTCCACTCCGGCCGGCAGCCCGCAGCCGGCCAGGCCCAGGACGGTCGCACCCGCCAGCACCACGGCCGTGATCCAACGCCGCATCTCGTCACTCCCCAAGGTCCCCGTGCGTCCGGCCGCACCTGCCGGAGTGCGGGGAGCTTACGACATGACTCGGGTTCGTGTTGCCTTGACAGACACTCACTTTTGAGAGTTACTCTCAAAACATGGTTACTCTCACTTCCGTACGCCGGTCGCGTTGGTGGATTCTGGCGGTTCTGGCGCTGTCTGTGCTGGTCATCGGCCTCGACGGCACCGTGCTCAACGTGGCGCTGCCCACCCTCGCCGGCGATCTCGGTGCCGGAACCGATGATCTTCAGTGGATCCTCGATTCCTACATCGTGGTCTTCGCAGTGGCTCTGCTCCCGGCCGGGCTGCTCGGCGACCGGCACGGCCGCAAGCGCTGGCTCATCTCCGGCCTGCTGCTGTTCGGGGCGGCCTCCGCCGTCGCCGCGTACGCCGACTCCGTGCCGCAGCTGGTGGCCGCCCGGGCGGTGATGGGCCTCGGTGCAGCGTTGATCATGCCGCTGACCATGTCGGTCCTGCCGGTCGTCTTCGATCGCGCGGAGCAGCCCAAAGCGATCGCCACCTGGTCGATCGCCGTCGCTCTCGGCGTACCGATCGGGCCGGTGCTCGGCGGTTATCTGCTCGACCACTTCCAGTGGGGCTCGATTTTCCTGATCAACATCCCGATCGTGGTCGTCGCCGTGCTCGCAGCCGTTGTTCTCCTGCCGGAATCCCGCGATCCTCAGGCCCGAAGAGTGGACCTGCTCGGAGCAGTGCTCTCCGTGGCCGGCCTCGGCTCCTTCGTCTACGGCGTCATCCTCGCGCCCGTCGACGGCTGGGCCTCGGCGTTGCCGTGGATCGCCGTCGGCCTGGTGGTCCTCGGGGGCTTCTGGATTCGGCTCGGGCGGACGGCGTACCCCTTGATCGACCGCAAGCTGTTCGCGGACCGGAACTTCCTGTGGGGCTCACTGGCCGCGACGGCCGCGAGTTTCGCGATGATGGGCGTGCTGTTCGTGCTGCCGCAGTATCTCGCGGCGGCCCTGCGACAGGACGCGCTCGGCGTGGGTGTGCGGTTGTTGCCGATGATCGCGGGCCTGATCGTGGCCGCGCGGCTCGGGACGCGCTTGGCGGCGAGGCTCGGCGCGCGAGTGATCGTCGCGGCGGGCCTGGCGGTGTCGGCGGTGGCGCTCGGTCTCGGCGCGCTGACCAGGGCGGACGACGGGTACGCCTGGACGGCGGGGTGGCTGACGGTGCTCGGCTTCGGGCTCGGCCTGTGCATGCCGTCGGCGATGGACGCGGTGCTGGCCAGCCTGCCGGAGGGCAAGAGCGGGGTGGGGTCGGGCGCGGTGCAGGCGATGCGGCAGGTCGGCGGTGCGCTGGGAGTAGCCGCTCTGGGCAGCCTGCTCTCGGCGGTGTACACGGCCCGGCTGGACACCTCGGGGCTGCCCCCGGCGGTCGCCTCGGCCGCTTCGGAGTCCGTCCTCGCGGCCGTACGCGTGCCGAACCTCGACCCCGTCCCCGCCTTCCTCGACGGCATGGCGGCGGTCCTGGCTGCGAGCGGCGCAGTCGTGCTGCTCGGAGCAGTGCTCTCGGCAGTGTTCCTGCCCGGCCGATCCACGGCGGCGCCAGTATCTGTCGCAGAATCGACCCATGCCCGACTCGAGGTCTGACCCGTACGCGTCCCTGGGTCTGCGCGAACGAAAGAAGGCGCGGACCCGCAAGGCGCTCCAGGAGGCGGCCATGCGGCTGATCCGGGAGCAGGGCTACGACGCCACGACGGTGGATCAGATCGCGGCGGCGGCCGAAGTCTCGCCCGCGACCTTCTTCCGGTACTTCCCGACCAAGGAAGACGTGATCATCCAGGACGAGTACGACCCGATGTTCGTCGAACGATGGCACGAACTGCCCGCCACCGGTACGCCGATCCGCCGCATCCGGGAGGTCATCCACAGCACCTTCGGCGAGCTGCCGCAACACGAGCTCGACGCCATTCGCGAACGCACCGCCCTGATGTTCACGACGCCCCAGGTGAAGGCCCGAGTCTGGGACAACTGGCTCAACACCCAGCACCTGTTCGACGACCTCATCGGCGAGCACCTGGGACTTCCGGCCGCTCATCCCCGCGTACGCGCGACGACCGGCGCCATGATGGGCGCGATCCTCGCCGTCTTCGAGACATGGATCGCCGATCCGGGGCAGGGCCTCGCCGAGCTGGTCGACGAGGCCCTTTCCTATCTCGAAGCCGGACTGTGATCTTTCGGGGGCTGCGCGCGGCTTGGGGCGTTGTCCCGGGATAACGTGCTTATTTCGCGCGGCGAGGCCGCGTTATCCCGGATAACGCGCGCCGACCGGATGGCGTGCGCGCCGACCGGATGGCGTGCGCGCCGACCGAACGCGCGCGCCGACCGGATGCGCGCCCCTGGGCGTCAGGCCCGACCGCTCACCAGGTCGCCGACCATCCCGGGCACGGCCTCGGCGGGATCCGCTCCAAGCTCGATGATCTTGTTGTCGGCGTCGACATGGACCACCCGCGGCTGATAGGTGCGCGCCTCGGCGTCGTCCATCTGTGCGTACGCGATCATGATGACCAGGTCACCTGGGTGCACCAGATGCGCCGCCGCGCCGTTGATGCCGATCACGCCGGAGCCGGGAGCGCCCTCGATCACGTAGGTCTCGAGGCGAGCGCCGTTGGTGACGTCGACGATCGCGACCTTCTCGCCGGGCAGCAGGTCGGCCGCGGCCATCAGCTCGGAGTCCACCGTGACCGAGCCGACGTAGTGCAGGTCGGCCTGCGTCACCGTGGCCCGGTGGATCTTGGACTTGAGCATCGTGCGGATCATCGGTCACTTCCCAGGTAAACGTGCGTGTTGTCGATCAGGCGAGTGGTCCCGACGCGGGCTGCCACCAGCAGCCGCGCCTCGCCGGATTCCGGAGCCGGGCCGAGATCGGGGGCTCGGAGCTCCAAGTAGTCGGCCTGCACGAGGCCGAGTTCGCGATGGGCGGCGGCGAGCACGTCGGCACCGGAGTGCGCGGCTTGAGCCCCCGCTCGCAGCGCTCGGTTCAGGGCCAGCGCCAGCGTCCGCTCGTCGGCGGAGAGGTATCGGTTGCGGCTGGACATCGCCAGCCCGTCCGGCTCGCGTACGGTCGGCACCCCGACGATCTCGACGTCGAGGTCCAGCGCCTTCACCATCGCCTTGATCAGGGTGAGCTGCTGGTAGTCCTTCTCCCCGAAGAACGCCACCCCGGCCCCGGTGAGGTGCAGGAGCTTGCTGACGACGGTCAGCACGCCGGCGAAGTGGCCGGGGCGTACGGCGCCTTCCAGTTCGGTGCCGAGCGGACCCGGGTCGATCCGGACCGACGGTTCACCCTCGGGGTACATCACCTCGGGCGTCGGGGCGAAGACCAGGTCGACGCCCTCGGCCCGGCAGATCCCCAGATCCGCCTCGAGCGTCCGGGGGTAGCGCTGGAAGTCCTCGTTCGGCCCGAACTGCAGGGGGTTCACGAAGATCGTCGCGACGAGGAAGTCCGCGTTCTTGCGGGCCTCCCGCAGCAGGGTGGCGTGCCCCTCGTGGAGCGCGCCCATGGTCATCACGACGCCGACCCGGCCTTCAGCCTGGTCACGTGCGGCTTTGAGATCCGCGCGGCTCGTCACGATCTTCACGAGTGCACCGTCTCAGGCTTGCCGGCGAGCACGTCGAGCAGCGACTCGGCGTCGGTCGGGCGCAGCCGTCCGACCGCGATCGCCCGGTCCGCCGTACGCCGAGCCAGCGCCAGGTAAGCGGGAACCGAGTCGGGGGCGACCGAACCCATGGCGGCGACGTGCTTGGCGACCGTCCCAGCGTCGCCCCGCGAGACCGGGCCGGTCAACGCGGCATCGCCACCGGCCAGGGCGTTCTCCAGTGCGGCGCGCAGCAGCGGGGCGAGCACCTTCTCGGGGTGTGTCACGCCCGCGTCACGCAACCGGTCAGCCGCTTCGTTGACGAGCGTCACGAGGTGGTTCGCGCCGTGGGCCAGCGCTGCGTGGTACAACGGCCGGTCTTCCTCGTCGATCCATTCGAGCTGCCCCTGCAGGTCGTCGACGAGGTCATGGGCGATGACGGCCAGCTCCGGCGGCGCGGTCACGCCGAACGAGATGCCGTCCTCGAGACGGGCCAGGTCAGCCGGCGTACCGGTGAAGGTCATCGCGGGGTGCAGGGCCAGCGGTCGGGCACCGATGGCTCGCGCCGGCTCCAGTACGCCCAACCCATGCGCACCCGAGGTATGCGCAACGACCTGGCCCGGATGCAGGGAGCCGGTCCCGGCGAGCCCGGCTACCACGGCGGCCAGCGCGTCGTCCGGAACGGCGATGATCAGCAGATCGTGCGCCTCCCGGGCGACCTGATCGGCGGGGAGGTTGCGTGCCTGCGGAAGTAGGGTGGCGATGCGGTGCTTGGCGGCGGCGGATACGCCCGAGGCGGCCACTACGTGGTGGCCGGCAGCGGCCAACGCCGCGCCCAGGATGGCACCGACCCGTCCGGCGCCGATGACGCCGACGGTCAAGCTGCGCGACTGTGCGCTCATAGACGATCCAGTCCTCGAAGGTGGGGTACCGGTCGCCACCAGTATCACCGCTTGTCCCGGATGCTGGACAAGAGCTTGTGAACACTTTCACGGCCGGGTGGTTCACCGAGTAGAACGCCCGAAATGCCGTAGTCGTATCCCCAGTGAGATCGATGCCACCTGACCACCGTTTTCCCTGCGGATCACGGTTATCCGTGCTTCATCGGCACCTGGAAGCATGCATAACCATGATCTGCAGGGAAAGCAGGAAGAAGGAGCGTCAGGCGTCGTAGTCGACGACGAGCCGTGCGGAGGTCGGGTGAGACTGGCAGGTCAGCACGTAGCCGGCCGCAGTCTCGGCGGGGTCGAGCGCCCAGTTCGCCGCCATCTCGACCGTCCCGGAGATCACCCGCGCCCGGCAGGTCGAGCAGACTCCGCCGCGGCAGGCGTACGGGAGTTCGGTCCGATGCCGCAGAGCAGCATCCAGCACCCGTTCGCCGCTGCCCATCGTGAACGAGGTCGCCCGGCCGTCCAGGATGATCTCCACCTCGACGTCGCCCGCAGTCGGCGTCGCCACAAAAGTCGGCACAGGCCCCACATGGAACAACTCGACATGGACCTGCGCCCCAGTGGCGGCGACCACTGATCGGGCGCTCTCGACCAGGCCCAGCGGCCCACAGAGGAACCACTCGTCGACCGGTCCCACCACGGGCAGCAGCGTGGCGAGGCGCTCGGAGTCGAGCCGGCCGTGCAGCGGCGCACCCGGCTCCTGCGACAGCACGTGGAGGATCTGGAGGCGGTCCGGATACCGGTCTTTGAGGTCGGCCAACTCGTCGACGGCGAACGCGCTGTTGGACGTCCGGTTCGCACAGATAACCGCGAACGTGCTGGCCGGCTCGATCGCGAGAGCGGTGCCCACGAGGGAGAGCACGGGGGTGACCCCCGATCCGCCGACGACCGCGGCGTACCGCCGCTGCCGGGCCCGTTCGAACGGGCTGGTGAACCGGCCCAGCGGCGTGGACACCTCGACCGTCGACCCGGGCAGGAGCGCGGACGCGATCGCGGAGAACTCGCCCTCCGGCAACAACCGCACCCCGACGCGCAGCCGGCCCTGCTCGGCCAGTTCGAGCGGTGTCGAGCAGATCGAATACGACCGGCGCAGCTTCTCGTCCAGCGTCACGTGCTGCCCGGCCTGGAAGGCGAAGGCCTCCCGCAGCTCCGGGGGCACCGCGAAGGTGAGGACCAGCCCGTCCGCGCAGGCCGGCTCCACTGCGCCCACGGTCAGCTTCTCGAATCTCACTCAGAACCGCCTTACGTGGTCGAACGGCTCCAGGCAGGAGGTGCACCGCCAGATCGACTGGCAGGCCGTCGGCCCGAATCGGCTGATCTCCTCGGTCCGCCCGGAACCGCAGCGCGGGCACACCGGTGCCAGGGTCAACGTGACCGGGCCCGCGCTCGGCGGCGCGATGCCCGCGCGGGCCAGCGCCGCGCGCCCCGACGAGGTGATCATGTCGGTGCTCCACGGAGGGCTCAGCACCGTCACGACCTCCACCTCCGGGTGGCCGACCCCGGCCAGGGCGCTGCGGATGTCGTCGCGGATGGCGTCCATCGCCGGGCAGCCCGCATATGTCGGGGTGATCTCTACGCGTACCGTCTGATCGGGAAGGACCCGCGCGGACCGCAAGATGCCCAGCTCAGCGATGGTGACCACGCGCAGCTCCGGGTCGAGCACCGCGCCCGCGACGGCCTGGACGTCTACCATGTCGCGCCTGGATGCGCGCGGTGCAGGACCTGCATCTCGGCCAGCAGGTAGCTCAGATGCTCGGTGTGCCGGCCCACGCGGCCGCCTAGCTTCGGGTCGGGGTCCGCGGGCCGCGCCAGCCCGGCCTCGGCGAGCACCGGCTCGATCACGCCCAGCCAGGCCACGCGGTCCACGGTCAGATCGAACGTGTACGCCCAAAGCCGCTGGACGGCTTCGGTCATGCGCCGATGGGATTCCGGGGTTCCGTCACCGAGCCGCCGCGTCCACAGGCTGGCGTGGTCGAGGTGATAGGCGGATTCCTTGACCGTCTTCGCCGCGATCTCCCCCAGCGGGCCGCCGTCCGCCGCGAGCACCTCGTAGGTCTGGCGTTGCGCGGCCGACAGGAAGAGCAGCTTGGCGATCGTCCAGCCGAAGTCGAGGTCGGTCCGGGCGGGCCCGTTCGGCAGCTCGACCAGCTGACAGTTGCGGAACTGGAGATCATCACGCCGGTACGCCAGCTCGTCCTCGTCCCCGGCGAGCGACAGGAACAGCCGGGCCGCGCCGAGTTGGTCGAGGGCGATGTTGGCCAGCGCGACGTCCTCTTCCATGGTCGGCGCGCGCGAAGCCCACTCGGCCAGCCGTTGCGCCGCGAGCAGCGCGTCGTCGCCGAGCATGATCGGATCGAGCACGAGGTCGGTCACAGGTGCGGCGCTCCCTCGGGAACCTCGTAGAACGTGGGATAGCGATAGATCTTGTCGGCAGCCGGTGCGAAGAACGGGTCCTTCTCCTCCGGGCTGCTCGCCGCGATGTCCGAGGCGCGGACGACCCAGATCGACACGCCCTCCTGACGGCGGGTGTAGACGTCCCGGGCGTTCCGCAGCGCCGTCTCGGCGTCGTCGGCGTGCACGCTGCCCGCGTGGGTGTGGGACAACCCCCGCCGGGCGCGAATGAAGACCTCCCAGAGGGTCATCGGTTCTCTTCTCCCTTCCGGGTGGCCGCCTTCTTGGCGAACTCGGCTGCGGCCTCCCGCACCCAAGCCCCTTCGTCGTGGGCCCGGCGACGGTGGGCCATCCGTTCGGCGTTGCACGGGCCGTCCCCGGCGACCACGCGCATGAGCTCGGCATAGTCGGGTTCGGTGAAGTCGTGGTGCCCGCGTTCGTCGTTCCAGCGCAGTTCCGGGTCCGGCAGGGTCAGCCCGAGCACCTCCGCCTGCGGTACGCACATGTCGACGAACCGCTGCCGGAGTTCGTCGTTGGAGTGCCGCTTGATCTTCCAGCCCATCGACTTCGCGCTGTGCGTCGACTGGGTGTCGGGCGGGCCGAACATCGCCAGTGACGGATACCACCAGCGGTCCACCGAGTCCTGGGCCATCGCTTTCTGCTCCGGCGTGCCGTGGCTGAGGGTGTGCAGGATCTCATAGCCCTGTCGCTGGTGAAACGACTCCTCTTTACAGATGCGGATCATCGCGCGGGCGTACGGGCCGTAGGAGCACCGGCACAGCGGCACCTGGTTCACGATCGCCGCGCCGTCCACCAGCCAGCCGATCGCGCCGACGTCCGCCCAGGTCAGCGTGGGATAGTTGAAGATCGAACTGTACTTCTGACGGCCTTCGATGAGAGCGTCGACGAGCTCCGCGCGGGTGATGCCGAGCGTCTCGGCCGCCGCGTAGAGGTAGAGACCGTGCCCGGCCTCGTCCTGCACCTTCGCGAGCAGGATCGCCTTGCGCTTCAACGTCGGCGCGCGGCTGATCCAGTTGCCCTCGGGCTGCATCCCGATGATCTCGGAGTGCGCGTGCTGAGCGATCTGCCGGATCAGTCCCTTCCGGTAGTCGTCGGGCATCCAGTCCCGCGGTTCCACCTTCTGGTCGGCCTCGATCACGGCATCGAACCATGCCTGCACATCATCGCCACGAGAGAGCCGTCGATCGGCCGCCGCCAGCAGCTCCGCCTCGGCCTCCGCGACCTGGTCCAGCAGTCCCTCGCCCATCCGTCCAGTGTTACAGCTGCTGCCGGTTCCGGGCAAGTGCTGTCACACCTTCCCGGGGAGCGCCCAGCACTGACGTAGCCGCTTCCGATGCTGATGGCCTAGGGTGGGGTGCTCCAGCAGACCCCCGACACGCCACCCCCGGAGTAGTCCCCTCATGCTCACCCGCCGAGCTCTGCTCGCCCACCCACCGGCCCCCGCGGAGGGTTGATGTCCAAGGCATCTGGCTGGCTGCTGGCCTTCGCGGTGGCGGCCATTCTGGTCGGCGGCGCCGCCGTGTACGCCGCCTTCCCCCATTCGACGCCGAACCCCGCGTCGGCTCAGTCGACGGAGAGCCCCTCGCCGGAAGTCACCGGGGAACCGACGGCCGACCCCTCGCCGACCGCCCAGACGGTCCCGGCGAACATGTCGGATCTCCTGCTCGGTCCGCACCCCGTGAACGTCAAGATGACCGGGAAGTACTCCTGGGCGCTGATGGATCTGCGTACCGGCAAGATCTACGGGTCCGCGAACATGCACGACACGCAGAAGACGGCGTCGATGATCAAGGCGTGGATCGTCGCGGACTACCTCCGTCGCCAGGCCGAGGCCGGTAAGACGCCGAGCGGCACCTACCTGGATCTCGCGGCGAAAGCCGTTCAGCGCAGCGACAACAATGCCGCGAGCACCCTGTTCAGCGCGGTCGGGAACTCGGCCTCGACCAAGCGCATGATCTCGATGTGCAAGCTCGAGGATTCGAAGGCTGACGACAACTGGAGCAACACCCTGCTCTCGGCTTACGACACGGCGAAGCTCGGCGCCTGCATCTCGGCGGGCACGGCGGCCGGTGAGAAGTGGACGCCCTGGCTGCTGACGAAGATGCGGACCACCATCCTCGGCAACTGGGGCATCAAGAAGGCCTTCACCGACAGCGTCGCGAAGACGATCGCGATCAAGAACGGCTGGGTCGACCGCAAGGCCACCCAGACCTACACCGTCAATTGTCTGGCCATCGGCGACAAATGGTCGATGGGAGTCATGACCTCCTATCCGTTGAGCTTCTCCAACGGCGAGGCCTACGGTGCAGGCATCTGCAAACAGGTCGCCGCGGCCCTGAAGAACTGACCCTCGAAACCCCTCACCCCCGTCACCCCCGGAGTCTTCCCTTGGCGCGCAGGAACTTTCCCCTGGTCCTGGCCACTGTCGTGGTGATCGTCGGCGTCGGCCTGGTCGGCACGGCGGTGTACGCCAAACTGTCGCCGACCGCCAAGCACACCGGCGGCTCCGGCGGTGGGGTGACGGCGTCCCCGTCGCCGAGCAAGTCCCCGGAACCGCCGCCCCCGCCGACGCTCAACGGCGATCAGAAGGTGACCGTGGCGACCCCGACCGGCGGCTTCTTCTCATGGGCGTTCTACGACCGGCGTACCGACAAGATGACGGGCTCGGCCAACAGCGCCACGAAGACGAACTCCACCGAGTCGATGATCAAGACCTGGCTGGTCTCGGACTATCTGCGCCGGCTGGGCGACAAGACGCCGACCACGGCCGCGCTGAACTACGTCAAGACCGCGATCATCAACAGCAACGACAACTCCGCCACCTGGCTGTACAAACAGGACGGCGGCTCGGCGACGATCGGCCGGATGGTCAAGACCTGCGGTCTGAAGAACACCAAGGCGCAGCCTCTGGGCTGGGCGTACACGACGATGACGGCGCAGGACGCGGTCCGGCTCGGGTTGTGCGTCGGCAACGGCACTGCGGCAGGTCCGAAGTGGACCGAGCACGTCCTGACCTTGATGAAGCAGGTGCAGGGCACCACCGCGGCCAAGGATCAGCAGAAGACCACCGGCGGCGGCCACTGGGGCATCATCGACGGCCTGCCGAAGAACCTGGTGCCCGAGACGAGCATCAAGAACGGCTGGACGATGCTCTACAAGGACGTGCTGTGGCACGTCAACTGCCTCGCGATCCACGACGACTGGGTGCTCGCCGTCCAGGTACGCATCAAGCCGGTCAAGGCGTCGCTCGGGCAGAAAGACTCGGCCGGATTGGCGGCGGCGGCGAAGATCTGCTCCACCGTCGCTCAGCAGTTGACCTACCAGGCTCCCGCAGCCTGACCGGTCGGCTGTTGCGTACCACCAACGGAATGGTCAGGATCTCCTCGACTAACGGGGAGGTTACATGTGGATGCGTGAGGCGACATCCGCCGTGCTGGCCGTCGCTCTGCTCGTCAGCGGCGCGCCCGGCACGGTGCGTATCGAGGGCACCCAGCCCGCTCTGAGCACGACGCCCACCAAGCCACGACCGGCGCTGGCGACGCGGACCGCCGACCCGCGGCTGGCGTCGGCGACGCCGCTGCCCCGGCGCTATGACGACCACCTCGCCGACATCTATCAGCTCAACGACTACGACCTGACCGCGAGCTGGGCACCGTCGGGCCTGACCCGCCCGGCTCCGGCGGCGACGCCCACCGGGCCGACCAAGGCCGACTTCGACGGCGACGGCCTCGACGACCTCGTGATGACGCTGTCCTACCGGGGGGTGGTCGTCGACCTCTCGAAGTCGCACTCGGCACTGGTGCTGACCGCGCCGACCCCGACCTACTTCAGCCCGAAGGTGGCGGCGGGAGACTTCGACGGCGACGGCTATGACGACCTCGTCGTCGCCAACGACTACGACTACGCCCGAATTCCGAGGATGCCGCGGCGGGGCGCCGACGCCCCAGCTCAGACCAGCGGGCTCATCCCCGGCGACCTGCGGATCTTCCGGGGTGGCCCGGACGGACTGCACACCGATGCCGTCCGCATCCGCGAAACCGACCTCGGCCTCGGCCTGCTGGACGTGGGTTCCTGGTTCGGCTTCGCGATGGCGACCGGCGACCTCAACGGCGACGGCCGCGACGACCTGGCCGTGGGCGTACCCCTCAAGAAGGTGGGGTCGGCCGACTCGGCCGGCGAGGTGATCGTTCTATTCGGTGGAGCCAACGGCCTGACCAGCGCCGGAGCGCAGGTCTTGCGTCGAGGCCTGCCTGGCGTTCCCGAAGCCGTCGACGAGGGCGACATGTTCGGCTACTCGCTGGCGATCGGCAAGGTCACCGGCGACACGTACGCCGATCTCGTGGTCGGCGCCCCCGATGACTGGTGGCCCGGCGGCTATTCGCCCGGTTGGCCCGCCGCCAATGGAAGCGTGACACTCTTCCGGGGTTCGGCGGGCGGCGTCTCATTGAGCGGGGTGACCACGGCCCTGGGCTGGGACACCCGATACGTCGACTGGACGCAGGTCGGCGGGGTCAACGTCTTCGGCTATGACGTCAAGGTGGCCGACCTCAACGGCGACGGCCGCGCCGAGGTCTTCATCCTGTGGCAAGGCGGCATCGTGGTCGTCGCCGGCTCGTCCGCGGGCCTTTCGCCGACCGGCCGCAAGAACCTGCTCCAGCACACCACCGGCATGCCGGCATACGCCCAGAAGGTCGACTGCCTACACCTGTCGGTCGGCGACATGAGTGGCGACGGCCATCCGGACCTGCTCTGGACCTGCCCATGGGGCTATGAGTGGAACGGCACCGACTGGGTGCAGATCGCCGGGGCGGCGGTCTACCTGCCCGGGACGACGAGCGGCTTCTTCACCCTGACCGGCGTGAAGCAGTTCACCCGGCAGACGCTCAACGTGAACGGCAACGTCGGCGACGAACCGGCGATGCTCAACCTCGACGGCACCGGGCCGCTGGAGGCGATCATGGTGTGCTCCGACTTCGGGTTCGACACGCACGGCTCGATCGCCGTCCTCAAGGGCGGATCGTCACCGAGCCTATTCAGCAACGTGACCGGCGAGACGTACGGGCTCGGCCCGTACTACGACTTCGACTGGTACACGATCGACTGACCTCGCTCCGTTCTTGCGGATCAGGGTTATGCAACCTTCCCGAACCCGGGAAGGTTGCATAACCCTGATCCGCAGGGAAAAGCGGAAGGAGAAGCTCAGGCGGCGAAGAAGGCCGGCCCGTCAGCGCCCAGCGCGGGAGCCGCCCCGACCTCGGCAGCGCGCCGGGCGAACTCCCGAGCCCCGGCCACCTGCCGCTCACCGAGCGAGAAGTCGAGCGTACGGAAGTAGCCGGCGAGCGTAGCGGCGTCGAACGGCTCCCAGCGCGCTGCTGCCTCGGCGACCTCGTCGATCTCGGCGAGGGAGAGGTCACGCGATCGCAGGAACGCCTCGTGCACCTCTTTGACCAGGCCAGGATGGGCGTTGGCGAACTCCCGGCGTACGGCCCAGACGGCGAAGACCATCGGCAGCCCCGTCCACTCCCGCCAGGCCGCACCGAGGTCGGTGACCGTGAGCCCGCGCTGCGGAGCCTCGTAGAGCGCCCGGAGTGCCACGTCTCCGATGAGGACCCCGGCCGGGGCTTCCAGCATCATCTGACCGAGGTCCGGCGGGCACCGGAAGTACGTCGGCTTGACCCCGTGCCGTTGCTCCAGCAGCAGCTGGGCCAGCAGAACCCCGGTACGCGACGTCGAACCGAGCGCCACGCGTACGCCGTCGAGCTGGTCGAGCGGCAGCGTCGAGACGAGGTTGACGCTGAGGACCGGCCCGTCCGAGCCGACCGCGATGTCCGGGAGGATCAGCAGTTCGTCGGCGTGCCGCAGGTACTCAACGAGGGAGATCGGCCCGATGTCCAGGTCACCGGCGACCAGCGCGGAGTTCAGCCGATCGGGGGAGTCCTTGACCAGGTCGACGTCGATCAGCGAGCCGGTACGCATCAGGCCCCAGTAAAGGGGCAGGCAGTTCAGGAACTGGATGTGCCCCACCCGGGGCCGGCGTACGGCTGCTGAGCTCACGTGACCGAAGGCTACTCCTGCGGCTGGGGCACCCGATCGGCGAGGACCGGCGTCGTGATCAGCTCCGACGACCGGGCCGCCGCGCGTACCCAGGGGAAGATGATCGCGACGGTGACCACCGCGATGATCCCGCAGGCCAGAATGATCATGCGCGGGGTGATGTGCCCGGTGAGCGAGAGTCCCGCGGCGACATAGCCCGCGAGCAGCGACGCCTGGATCGCGGCCTGCATGATCGCTGCGACGTGGCCGCGATTGTCCACCGGCGAGCGCCGCGCGACCAGCGTGGTGACCAGCACGTTCGCCGCGCCGTTGAGCAGTCCGCCGGCCAGCCAGATCGGCACCATCCAGGGCGCGGAGCCGACCGCCGCCAGCAGCACCACGCCGCCCGCGGTGATCGCGAGCGAGCCGAACAACCAGCTGCTCAGCCGCGCGTCCGGCGCCTTCTCCGCGAGTTTCGCCTGGCTCCACGCCCCGGCGACCATGCCGATCGGCCAGGTCGCCATGATCAGGCCGTAGGTCTGCGCCGACGCCTCCAGCGTGCCGCGCACGAAGAACACCGCCACCACGTCGACCGCGCTGATCGCGCCGACGACCGCGGCGAGTCCGATGAAGACCACCTTCAGCAGCCGGTCCATGGGCGGTCGAGGCGCGCGGGCGGCTACCGGGTGGTCGTCGCCCATTCTCTTTCCCCGACGAGTACGCACAAGGAGCCCCCCGACGACGGTCGCGAGGAATCCCACCGCCGCCCAGCGCAGTGTGCCCGGGGCCGACCCGACCGCGTGGTACGCGAAACCGGCGATGGGCGGGCCGAACATCGAGCCGATGACCGTGGCGGACTGGTTGATCGCGCCCGCCCGGGGCAGGTCCTCCTCCGTCACCATCACGGGCAGGAGCGCGGCGCGTACGGGCATCCCGAGCGCGGTCCCCGCATAGATCAGCAGTACGCACGAGATCCGCGTGACGCTGTTCCCGGCGAACGACAGCAACAGACAGCCGGCGATCTGGATGAAGCCCGCGACGACCATCAACATCCGCGAGTCGAAGCGGTCGGCGAGCCGCCCGGTGATCGGAGCGAGCGCGACGACCGGCAGCGACGCCGCCACCGTCACCCCCGCGACGGCGAGCCCGGTCGCGCCGGTGTCCTGCAACGTCAAGATGAGCGTGGTGAGCGCGAGGTACGCCCCCGACCCCGAGATGATCTGGGATGCGGCGATGATCCAGACGTCGAGCCAGGCGGACTTTCGCATCCGGTGACCCTAACTTTCGCGGCCGCGCGCCCGCTGTCCGCTATTTGGCTGACCCCTCCTTTTGCAGCTCCTTTCCCTGCAGATCACGGTTGTGCAGGCTTCCCACCGCCCCGGAAGGCTGCGTATCCGTGATCCGGTTCGGCTCCCGGCCACGCTCGCGCCGGACGGCGGCCCGGATCCACGGCGCGAGCACGATGACGGCGACGACGCCGAGAAGGCCCCCGACGAGTAGCACCGTCCGCGGTTGCCACCATTCGAGGACCAGCCCGCCCATCGCGTACCCGAGGAGGGCGGCACCTTGGACGGAAGCGTTGAGCCGGGCGGACAAGCGGCCGCGGGCGTGCTCCGGAGCGCGCCGTCCGAAGACGGTGAAGACCTGCACGTTCTCCGCCCCGTTGAGTCCGCCGCCGAGCAGCCACAGGGGCACGATCCAGGCGACCGCCGGGGCCTGCGACGACACGGCGAGAATCGAGCAGGTCAACGCGAGGGCACTGAATGCGCCCACCACGATCGCGGTGTCGCCGGCCTGCTTGACGAGCCGGGCGACGAGCCAGGTGCCACCGATCATACCGACTGTCCACATGCTATTGATCAGCCCGTACGCGCTGCTCGAAGCGCCGAGCGTCTCCTTGACGTAGAAGACCTCGACGACGTTGGCGGCGGCGATGCAGCCGACCACGACGGCGAACCCGATGGTGACCACCCGCAGCAGGCTGTCCATCCGCACTGGACCGTTGTCCGTACGCGCGTCGGCGGGCAGTCGATCGCCACCCCGGCGGGTCTGGAACAGCAACCCGGCGATGATCGTCGCCGAGAAGGCGACCGCCGCCACTCGGAGGGTGGCCTGCGTACCGAGCCCGTCCTGGGCGAACCCGGCGGCGGCGGGACCGGCGATCGCGCCGATCGACGCCGCGGTCTGCGAGATGCCGCTCACCTTCGGCAGATCCTCCCGGGCGGCCATGGTCATCATGAGCGCCTGCCGCACCGGTTGGGCGATCGCCGTACCGACGAAGACGAGGGTGAGCAGCATGACCCGGGGAGCCATGTCGTCCACCATGGACAGCGCGAGACACGCCCCGACCTGTACGCCTCCCGCCACCACCAGCAGCAGCCGGGAGTCCAGGCGGTCGGCCAGCCGTCCCGTGATCGCCGCGAGCAGCACGATAGGCAGCGACTCGGCGATGATCACCGCCGCGACGGCGGGACCGCCCCGGCCTTCCTCTTGCAGAGCCAGCATCAGGGTGGTCAAGACGAGGAACGAGGCCATGTTCGTCACGGCGTTCGACCCGGCCGCGATCCACACGTCACGCCATCGCGTAGATGTGAAAGACATATTGCGAAAATATCCTTTCACATCTGAAGACACAAGTCCCCTGCACGGACGGCGCTGGATCACGGATTTGGGTCCTTAACGCGCCAAGATTCGACCCGGAACCCTGATCCAGCGCCAAGCCGGGTGAGGCCGGGTTACTGAGGGAGGGCTCGGACGAGCATCGAGACGAGCCGGGCACCCTCGGGCGGGTCGTCCTGCCGGTGACTACGCCGATATCGCCCGACCAGCTCGGCGATCTGCTCGGTCAGCTCGGTCAGCTCGGCCGCCGTGATCATGAGCATGGTCTCGTTGATCACGGTCGCCTCCCGCCAGTTCTCGGGCTCGGCGGCGTAGTGGTGCCGCCATTGAGTCAGCCGTTCCTGACTGCGCGCCAGGAAGAGATCCAGCAGCTGTTCCTTCAGCGCCTTCGTCTCCGGGTCGTCGCCCGACTCCGTGTCGACCTCGATGTGGGTCTCGCCGGGGCCGCGGTAGACGCGTTCGCGGCCGTCGCCCCGGCTCGGGGCGTCGTGGATGATGCCCGCCTTGGCCAGCGCCCGGAGGTGGTAACTCGTCGCGCTCGGGCTCAACCCGACGACCTCGGCCGCCTCGGTGGCGGTGATCTCGCGGGCGGTCGAGCCGAGGAACTCCAGGATCGCCAGCCGGGCCGGATGCGCCAGCGCCCGGATCACCGAGGGATCGGTGATCTTGTGCGAGGTGTCGGCGGCCACGCTCGAATAATAGGTTGCCGAGGGACGAATCCGCGCGAGTAGGATGGTCCGCTCATCCCGATGAATGGCACAGCCGACACCGCCCCGGCCGGTCCCTCGCGGCCCGGTCAGGCGGAGCGCCGGGCGGCCCGACCTGCCTTTCAGGGAGCAGTTGTGACGCAGCTCGACCACGAACTGGCCGCCGAGCGTACCCATCTGATCGTCAGCCGAGCAGCCTTGACCGCGATGCGCGAGCACGTCGAGGGCTTGTTCGCCACCGGAGACAAGGTCGCCGGCGATCCCTATTCCGCCGAGACCCTCGGCCGGGCCCTGGCCAAGCGGATCAAGGAGCTGGCCGACGACCCGAACACCCCGTTGTTCTTCGGCAAGCTCACCTTCGGGGCGGACGCCGCCGACGCCGAAAGCGCCGGTCACGCCTTCCACATCGGCCGGCGGCACGTCACCGACGCCGCCGGCGAACCGCTGGTCCTGGACTGGCGGGCGCCCGTCTCGCGCTCGTTCTATCGGGCGAGCGCCTCGGATCCGCAGGACATCGCGGTCCGCCGTCGCTTCGGCTTCAACGTGGGCGAGCTGACCAGCTTCGAAGACGAGCACCTCACGCTGGGCGAGGAACTCGGCACCAAGAGCGCCATCCTGACCGCCGAAATCGAGCGCCCGCGCGTCGGCCCGATGCGCGACATCGTCGCCACGATCCAGCCGGAGCAGGACGAACTCGTCCGGGCCGCGCTGGAGGAGTCGATCTGCGTACAGGGCGCGCCGGGCACCGGGAAGACCGCCGTCGGCCTACACCGGGCGGCGTACCTGCTCTATCTGCACCGCGAACGGCTCCGGCGCGCGGGGGTGCTCATCCTCGGGCCCAACCGCGCCTTCCTGCGCTACATCGCCGCCGTCCTCCCGGCCCTCGGCGAGATCGAGGTCAGCCAGTCCACGGTCGACGATCTGATCGCGACGGTCCCGGTCCGCGGCACGGACCCGCCCGAGGCCGAGGCGCTCAAGCATGATCCGCGTCTCGCCCAGGCGCTCCACGATCTTCTTTGGCGACGCGTACGCAAGCCGCAGGAGTCGTTGACGGTGCCGGACGAGTCCTATCGCTGGCGGATCGACGCCGGAGTGCTGGCCCGAATCGTCGACGACGTGCGCCGCGACGAACCCCCGTACGCCCTCGGCCGCGAACACGTCCGCGCACGGATCGTCGATCTGCTGCTGCGGCAGTCGGAGGCTCGCCGCGGCGACTCCCCCGGCGAAGCCTGGCGTCGCAAGATGGCCAAGGTGAAGCCGGTCGTGGCGGTCCTCGACGAGGTGTGGCCGGCGGTCAGCCCGGCCGAACTGGTCTTCGAGTTCCTCACCGACCCCACGCACGAGCTGCTCACGGAGTCCGAGGTGGACGCCCTGCGCTGGGCCAAGCCCCCGAAGACCGCGAAGTCCGCGAAGTGGAGCGCGGCCGACCTGGTTCTGCTCGACGAGGCGGCCGGGCTGATCGAACGACCGAGCGGCTTCGGTCACATCATCGTGGACGAGGCGCAGGATCTGTCCCCGATGCAGGCCCGCGCGATCGCCCGGCGCAGTACGCACGGCTCGATCACGCTGCTCGGCGACCTCGCTCAGGGCACCGCTCCCTGGGCCGCCCGGCAATGGCAGGACACCCTCGACCACCTCGGTAAGCCGGAGGCCCGGATCACTCCGCTGACCACTGGTTTCCGCGTACCGGAGCAGGTCGTCGAGCTGGCGAACCGGCTGCTCCCGGCGCTGGACGTGGACGTCCCGCCGGCCCAGTCGCTGCGGCCGGACGGGTGGCTCGCCATCCAGCCGTCAGCCGCGCCCGAGGACTTGACGGCGGCGGTCGAAGCCGCGCTCGCCCAGCCCGGATCGGTCGGCGTGATCAGTGCACTGGACGCGGTCGACTCGGTCACTCGCGCTCTTGCCGCGTACGCCCCGACCTCGTTGGACGACGACGATCCCGATTCCCGGCTGACCGTGGTGCCCGCGACGCTGGCCAAGGGTCTGGAGTACGACCACGTCATCGTGGTGGAACCGGCGGCGATCGTCGAGGCCGAACCTCGGGGCCTGCACCGGCTCTACGTCGTCCTGACGCGAGCCGTCACGACCCTGACCGTCCTGCACGACCGCCCCCTCCCGACCCCCCTCCTGAGTTGATCATGAACCTAGGGTCCCCCTGGACGGCGTGTCGCCGCCCCGGCGGTCGTGATCGACTACGCGGCGATGCCGCGTTGATCACGACGCTAAGGGGTGCGACACGCCGTCGGGTGGGACCCTAGGTTCATGATCAACGCGAGCGGACGGGGACGACCAGGGGGCCGTGCTCACCCGGGATGATGCGTACCCGGGCGCGGTAGTGCTTGGCGAGCAGCGCCTCGGTCAGCACCGCCTCGGGCGGCCCGTCGGCGACGACCCGCCCGCCGTCCATGAGGACCAGGCGATCGGCGTACTCGCCCGCGACGGACAGGTCGTGCATCGTCGCCAGCACCGTCAGGCCCGCCTCCCGCCGAAGCTCGTCGATCAACTCGAGGACTTCCTGCTGGTGGCCGATGTCCAGGGCACTGGTCGGCTCGTCGAGCAGCAGCAGCGGCGCCTGCTGCGCCAGCGCCCGGGCGAGGAACACGCGCTGCCGCTCGCCGCCGGACAGCGTCTGCAGCTCCCGGCCCGCGAATCGGTCCAGGTCCAGGCGGGTCAGCACGTCACGCACCACGGCCAGGTCCGCGGCGGACTCCCGGCCCAGCGTCGGGATATGAGGGGTACGCCCAAGGAGCACGTAGTCGAGGACGGCCATCCCGGCGGGGACGACGGGGTACTGTGCGACGGCCGCCATCCGCCGTGCCCGTTCGCGGCGGTTGAGCTGGTCCAGCGACGTCTCACCCAGGTACGCCGAACCGCTGTGGGCGTACTCCCCGAGCAGCGCCCGGAGCAGGGTGGACTTGCCGGCGCCGTTCGGGCCGATGACGGTGACCCATTCGCCGCCCGTCATCGCGAGATCTACGCCGTCCACGATGGACGTCTTGTCGATCGTTACACCGAATCCCCGCAGCTGGAGCATCACAACCTCGCTGACCGGGTGGTCCGGAGCACGAGGATGAAGAAGGGCGCGCCGATGAAGGCGGTGACTACGCCGATCGGCAGCTCGGTCGGAGCGGCCACGGTTCGGGCGATCAGGTCGGCTCCGACCATGAACGCCCCGCCGTAGATCATCGACAGCGGCAGGATCGCCCGGTACGACGAGCCGGTGAGCAGGCGCACGATGTGCGGAACGACGATGCCGACGAAGCCGATGAGCCCCGAGACGGCCACCGCGGCGGCGGTCGCCAGGCTGGCCGCCGCCACCAGGATCAGCCGTGACCGGCCCGGGTGCAGCCCGAGTCCGGCCGCTTCCGCGTCGCCGACGCTCAAGACGTCCAGCTCCCGGCGCAGGGTCAACACAACCAGTGCACTGATCACGGCGTACGGGATGATGACCAGGACGTCGTGCCAGCCGCCGGTCGCGAGCCGGCCGAGCAACCACGAGTAGACCTCGCGGATGCTGTCGGCATAGCGCTGGAGCACGAAGGTCTGGATGGCGGCGAGAAAGGCCGAGATCGCGACGCCGGCGAGGATGAGCGTGCTGCCGGAGCGGTCGCGGCCGCCCACGATCCCGAGCAAGTAGGTCAGGCTCACCGCGAGCAGCGCACCTACGAACGCGAAGATCGGGACGCTGGTCCACATGCTGCCGCGCAGCGCGATCGCGAGCGTGGCGCCGAGACCCGCGCCCGCCGCGACCCCGAGCAGATAGGGATCGGCGAGCGGATTGCGGAAGACGCCCTGGTAGCTCGCGCCGGCGAGGGCGAGCATCGAGCCGACCAGCATCCCGAGCACGACGCGGGGCAGGCGCAGATCCGTGACGATGGCGATCTCGCGCTCGTTCAGCCCCGAATCGAGGTGTACGCCGGGAATCAAGTTCAGCAGCTCGATCGCGACCGAACCGGGCGGCAGGCCGACCGCGCCGAGGGTGATCCCCGCGAGGACCGCGACGACGAGGATCGCGACCGCGGCGAGCAGCCACGACAGCCGCAGCCCCGCCGGCCTCACCTCGTTCATCACACCCTCTTGCCTGTTGATCAGCGCTGGATCAGGGTTCCGTGTCGAATCTTGCTTCATGATTCGACCGAGATCCCTGATCCAGCGGAAAAGGCGCCCCGCGTCAGGGGATCTGGTTCACCGCAGTGGCGACGGTCTGGGCGAGGTCGACGATCCGGGGGCCCCAGCGGGAGGCGATGTCGTCGTCCAGCGCGACGATCTGGCCCTTGCTGACGGCGGTGATACCGGCCCAGCCGGCCCGGGCCTTGACCGTGTCGGCGGTCTGCTGGCAGCACTTCGCGTCGGCCAGGAAGATCATGTCCGGGTTGGCCTTGACCAGTGCCTCCGCCGACAGCTGCGGATACCCGAACGCCTTGCCGTCGGCGTCGGCGGCGTCGGCGACGTTCTGTAGGCCGAGCAGCGTGAAGATCGACCCGATGAAGGTCTTCGACGTGGCGGAGTAGAGGTCCGGCGAGACCTCGTAGAAGTAGGTCAGCGGCTTGGCGCGCTGCTTGATCGACTTGACGATCGTGTCGAGCTTCGACTTCATGTCGGTCACGACCTTGGCCGCGTCGTCCGCGTGCCCGGTCAGCTTGCCAAGGTCGGTGATCTCGGCGTACGCCTCGTCGAGGGTGGTCGCCGCCGGAACCAGGAAGGTCGGGATCTTCAGTGCCTTGAGCTGGTCCACGATCTTGTCGCTGTCGTTGGTGAGCACCACCAGGTCGGGGTTCTTCGCCGCGATCGCCTCGGCGCTCGGCTTGAACGCGGAGAGGTCGGTCTTCGGTACGCCGGCCGGGTAGTTGGACTGGTCGTCTACTGCGACGACCTGCGTACCGGCGTTGACGGCGAACAGCATCTCGGTCGCGGTCGGCCCGAGGGAGACGATCTTGGTCGGCTGCTTGTCGAGCGTCACACTGCCGACGGTGACCGGGTACGCCGCACTAGTAGGCGTAGGAGTGGTGGCCGTTCCGCCGTTGCCGGTGGAGCAGGCGGCCAGACCGAAGGCGAGACCGGCGAGCAGTCCGAGCGCACGTCTTCTCAACATAGAAATCCTCCTATCGGTCGAGGGGTGAGTCCGCCGACAGGAGTGAAGGGCGCCTGCCTGCGAGACGCCCTTCCTCGAGAGCGTTACTTCGCGACCGCGGCGAGGCGACCTGGCTCGACCAAACCCGGATGGCGAGCACCCGGGGGAGGGATCACAGTTGCGGGACAGCGCCGGATTCGCACCGGCTTCGCTGACCGCGGTCAGCCAGAGGCTAACGCACGGCCGATGCTCGGCGAAATCAGCGCTGCTCGCTGTTGGTGGACGACTGCTGGGAATCGGTCGGGTGATCCGGCTCGTCCGCGGCCGGTCGCTCCGGTGAGTCGTCCCCGGCGAGCGCGGAGCGGAGCTTCGTCTTCTCCGTCTTGCGGCGCTCGACGGCGTTCTGGAGCTGGAGGGAGTACTGCTCACGCCAGCCGCGCAGGACGAACCAGCTCAGCGCCGCCGAGACCAGCACGGCGAGGACAAGCTTCAGGAAGATGCTCAGCGGGAACGGCAGCAGCACCAGGAACGCCGCGACGAACAGGCCGATGCGCCCGAGCGTGTACTTGACAGCAGGACTCACGCCCAGCAGCCTACGCGCTGCTGGGCGGGCTCCTTCGCAGGCCCCGGGCCCTAGGCCCAGACCTGCTGCGGTTCGCGCCGCCGGTCGGCGAGCGACATCGGCGCGTCGAACTCGCGTACCACCTCGTAGCGGGTATTGCGCTCGACGGGCTGGAACCCGGCGTCCTGGATCAAGGTGAGCAGGTCTTCCCGGTGCATGGTGTCCGGCGTGCCGTAGGAGTCGGCGTCGTGGGTGATCTTGTACTCGACCACCGAGCCGTCGAGGTCGTCGACGCCGAAGTTCAGCGAGAGCTGGGCGACCGACAGGCCGTGCATGACCCAGAAGCACTTGACGTGGTCGAAGTTGTCCAGCATGAGCCGCGAGACGGCGAAGGTCTTCAGCGACTCGGCCGGCGAGGCCATCGTGGTCTTGGCCTGGATGCGGTTGCGGACGATGCCGTCGGCGCTGTCGTGGAAGTCGTGCTGGTAGCGCAGCGGGATGAAGACGACGAAGCCGCCGGTCTCGTCCTGCAGCTCGCGCAGCCGCATCACGTGGTCGACGCGGTGCCGCGGCTCCTCGATGTGCCCGTAGAGCATGGTCGCCGGCGTACGCAGACCCTTCTGGTGCGCCAGCCGGTGGATCCGCGACCAGTCCTCCCAGTGGCACGCGTGATCGACGATCTGCTGCCGGATCTCCCAGTCGAAGATCTCGGCGCCGCCGCCGGTCAGCGAGGCGAGCCCGGCGTCGATGAGCTCGTCGAGGATCTCGTCGGCGGGCAGGCCGGAGATCTTCTCGAACCACTGGACCTCGGTCGCGGTGAAGCACTTCAGCGAGACGTCGGGCAGCGCCTCCTTCAACGCGCGCAGGACCCGGGGGTAGTACTTCCACGGCAGCGTCGGGTGCAGGCCGTTGACGATGTGCAGCTCGGTGAGCTGCTCGTCCTTCATCTCCAACGCCTTCTCCACGGCCTGCTCCACCCGCATGGTGTACGCGGCCTTCTCCCCCGGCTTGCGCTGGAACGAGCAGTACGCACAACTGGCGGTGCAGACGTTGGTGAGATTGAGGTGCCGGTTGACGTTGAACATCACCCGGTCGCCGTTCTTCTCGGTGCGCCGGTGGTGGGCGAGCCGGCCCAGCCAGGCGAGATCGTCGCTGGCGTACAGCGCCTCGCCGTCGGCTCGGGTGAGCCGCTCGCCGGCGTAGACCTTCTCTTCCAGCTCTCGCTTCAGCCCCGCGTCCATCCGCTGCGCCTCCCAAACCTCGTCTCCGTCCTGCACATTACCCGGGGGTTCACCGCTCCTTACTCCGGCGGGTGTCGACTTTCCCCGCTCAGTGCGCTATGAACGAAGGCGGCACACCGGACGCATCCGGCGGGGACCTCGGGGAGAAGACACATGACGCGACGGCGCGTTGGCGCGGCCCGTTTGTCCGCGCTGCTCACAGCAGCGATCGTGACCAGTGCCGCCACTCCGGCGGTAGCTGATCCGGTGACGACGACAGCTGCCGCGCAGAAAGTCCCCGACGGCGGGTTGCAACCCGTTCCCAACGGCCCGCTGCAGTTGCCGTTCGGGGTGCCCGCGACCGGTTCCGGCGTCAGTAGCGATCTCGCTGCTCTCGCCGCACAGCTCGACGCGATCAGGACCGAGGTCTCGATCCTCGCGGAGCGACGGCATGAACTGCTGCAGGCAGTCACCTCCACCGCGACCGAGACGGTCTACGCGCAGTACGAGTTCGCCGAGGCCGAGAATCGGCTGGCGAAGGCGAAGAAGGCGCTCGCCGACGCCGCTTCCGACGCGTACGTCGAATCCGGTGGCCTGCCGGACTTCGGGCTGGGCGGGCTCGCTCCGCGCGCCGACGACCCGGTGCACGGCAGTTCCGGTGCGGCTCACGAGCTGGCCCTGGCCAAGGCGGAGTACGAGCGCACGAAGACGGCGTACGAGACGGCTCAGAAGAACGAGGCGGACACCAAGCAGCGCTATGCCTCGGTGGAAACCACGTTCAACCAGCGCGTGACGGCGAAGGCGGAGCTGGAGACCCGCAACGCCAGCAAGGTCGCGGAGATCCTGCGCCAGGAGGAGGCGGCCGAGCAGGCTCGCGGCCGGCAGTACCTCAACAACGACGCCCTGGCCGGATACAAGGCGAACCCCAAGGCGCTCGCCGCCGTCAACTTCGCGCTGAAGCAGCTCGGCAAGTCCTATGTCTGGGGTGCCGAGGGTCCCGACCACTACGACTGCTCCGGTCTCATGTGGGCGGCGTACCGGACGACCGGCTACTCGCTGCCGCGCGTCTCGCGCGACCAGTATCAGGGCACGAAGGACACCTCGGTGTCCCGGTACGCCCTGCTCCCCGGTGACCTGCTGTTCTTCGGCGAGGACCCGGCCAATCCGGCCTCGATCCACCACGTCGGCATGTACCTCGGCAACGGCAAGATGATCCACTCGCCGACCACCGGCGACGTCGTGAAGATCTCCAACGTCTGGTGGTCGCACTTCTTCGGCGCGACCCGGGTGTACCAGGCGATCAAGGTGCCGACGGCGAGTCCGACGCCGACCCGGTCGAGCACGTCGCCGTCGCCCACCCGGTCGAGCACCTCGCCGTCACCGACCCAGACGACCAGCTCGCCGAGCCCCTCGCCCACGACGAACTCGCCCACGCCGGCCGCGACCACCGACTCGCCGGCCCCGGCGGACACCGACACCCCGTCGACCAACTCACCCGCCGCCGTCGAACCGACGCCGACGCCGACGCCTTAGTCGTTCAGCGCGGCGACCATCCTCGCGACACCGTCCGCAATGGACTCTTGGGACGCGGCGATGGTCCCGCGCACATGGCCCGCGCCGCCGGTTCCGAACTTGCGCCCGGGTGCGAAGGCGATCCGCCCACGCTCGAGGAAGAAGTCGGCCGGCTCGCCTTCGACCGCGAGGGCCCGGCAGTCCAACCAGGTCAGATAGGTGCCTTCGGGCGCACGGTAGCCGACCTCCGGAAGCTGCTCGGAGAGCAGTTCGCCGAGCAACCGGCGGTTCGTGTCGAGCGCGGCCAGCAGGTCGTCGAGCCACTCCTCGCCGTACCGCAACGCCGCGGTGTGCGCGATCGTGCCGAAATGGCTCGTTCCGTGCGCGATGTGCTCGGGCAGCCGCCGCACGTCGTCCACCGCCTGCACGCCGCCGATCATCAGCGCCGCCTTGAGCCCGGCGAGGTTCCACGCCTTCGACGCCGACATCAGCGAGATGCCGCGATCGTCCACACTCAAGTACGGCACGAAGTTCGCGCCCGCGGGCACCAGCGGCGCGTGGATCTCATCGGCCACGACTCGCACGCCATAACCGTGCGCGAGCTGCGCGATCCGTTCCAGCTCCGCGCGAGTGTGCACGGCGCCCGTGGGATTGTGCGGATTACACAACAGGTACGCCGCCCGACCACCCGCCGATGCCGCGTGACGGAACGCCGCTTCCAGGACGGCGAAGTCCACCCGGCCGTCCGCTCCCAGTGGGGCCTCCACGATCCGGCGGCCCGCGTGTTCGACGAAGCCGAAGAACGGGAAGTACACGGGCGGGTTGACCACAACTGCGTCGCCGCGGCCGGTCACCAGCCGCACCGCCTCCACCACCCCCGTCATGACGTCGGCGACGGGCGAGGTCTGCGCCGTCTCGAAGCCCCAGCCCCAGCGGCGTCCGGCGAAAGCGCTCAGCGCCTCGGCGTACGCGTCGCCGTGGGGGTAGCCGGTGTCGCTGAGCCGCAGTGCTTCTTCGAGCGCCTCGCGTACGGGGTCGGCGAGGTCGACGTCCATCTCGGCTACGAACGCGGGTAACACGTCTTCGGGATATGTGCGCCACTTCACACTGGTACGCCGCCGCAACGCCGCCGGCGTGACCGTGCTGAACGGGTCGGCCATGCTTTCGATCTTCCCACGTTTGTCCGCCCGTTCGGCGGGCCGATTCTGTTCGCCCGTTCGTGGCCCGATTCGTGAGCCGAGCCACTTCGGGCGCTTATTCGGACAAGCGGGGCAGCAGAACCCGTACACTTGACGATGTTGCGTGCCCATCGGCACGCGTTTTCTATGCGTGTTCCTGCGAGAAGAATGCTGGCGGCGAGCCCCACAGGCGGCCGCGCGGACGCGGGGATACCTCCATGGAATGCCCCAATGTTCGAGCACCGAGGAGCACCTTGAGTTTCGCCGATCCCTCCACCTTCCCGTCCGTCTTCGACCTCGAGTCCGACACCGCCGGCTCCGAGTCGGCCGGGAAGGCCTCCTTCGCTGAGCTGGGCCTGCCGCGCAAGCTGGTCCGGGCGCTGGCTCGCGAAGGCATCACCCATCCCTTCGAGATCCAGGCCGCGACCGTGCCGGACGCCCTCGCCGGGCGTGACGTGCTGGGCCGGGGCCAGACCGGGTCGGGCAAGACGCTCGCCTTCGGCCTGCCGGCGCTCGCCCGCATCGCCGAGAGCGGCCGTGCCCGCCCGCGTCACCCCAAGGGCCTGATCCTGGTCCCCACCCGCGAACTGGCGATGCAGGTCGCCGACGCGCTCCGGCCGCTGGGCCGCGAGGTCGGCCTGTTCCTGGCGACGGCCGTCGGCGGCGTGCCGTACGACCGGCAGATCTCGGGTCTCGAGCGCGGTCTCGACATCCTGATCGCGACGCCGGGCCGACTGGGCGACCTGATCAACCGGGGCGCCTGCTCGCTCGACGACGTCGAGATCTCGATCCTCGACGAGGCCGACCAGATGGCCGACATGGGCTTCCTGCCCGAGGTCACGGAGCTGCTCGACAAGACCCCGGCCGGCGCGCAGCGACTGCTGTTCTCGGCCACCCTCGACGGTGACGTCGACACACTCGTCCAGCGGTTCATGACCGACCCGGTGACGCACTCGACCGCGCCGCCGGCCGCCTCGGTCACCACCATGGATCACCTCATGCTGATGATCCCGCCGACCGACAAGTTCCGCGTACTCGCCTCGATCGCCGCCCGCCAGGGTCGCACGATGCTCTTCGCGCGTACGCAGGCGGCGGTGGACCGGCTCGTCGACCAGCTCCGGGAGGTCGGCGTACGCGCCGGCGGCCTGCACGGCGGCAAGAGCCAGGCGGTCCGGACGCGTACCCTCGCCGAGTTCAAGGAGGGTCGCACCAGCGTCCTCGTCGCGACCGACGTCGCCGCCCGCGGCATCCACGTCGACGGCGTCTCCCTCGTGGTGCACGTCGACCCGCCGCGGGACCCCAAGGACTACCTGCACCGGGCGGGCCGCACCGCCCGAGCCGGCGAGTCCGGCGCGGTCGCCACGCTCGTCCTGCCCAAGCAGCGACGCAGCACGCAGGTCATGCTGCAGAAGGCCGGCGTCCCCGACGCCGCCGAGCACCGCGTACGCGCCGGTGACGCCCGCCTGACCGAGCTGACCGGCGCGCAGGAGCCGAGCGGCGTACCGGTGAAGGACGAGCCGCGCCCGGCTCCGTCCGGTGATCGGCGTCCCCGTCGTCACTTCTCCGACCGGCCTCGCCGGTTCCCCGACGGCGGCAGCCGTGAGGGTGGCCGTCCTCGCTTCCGTGAGGACCGCCCCAAGCGGTACGCCGACCGCTGACCTTGTCACCGGCATGATCGTGTGAGCCGGAAACGTCGCTGGAGCCTCCTGCCGACGTTTCCGGCTCACACGATCATGGGGATCGCCGCGATTCCAGGATCATCAACACCTCGCGACGTACGCGTTCCGGCTCGGTCGTCAGCCGCCGATAGGTGAACCGAACGACCATGATGCCCTGCGTGGCGAGCGCAGCGTCCCGGCGTAGATCGGCTTCCCGCTGCTGTCTGGATCCGTGCCAAGCCGCACCGTCCAACTCGAACGCGACTCTTTCCGGCTCGGCGAATACGTCCAGGTAGTACCGGCCGCCGTCGACCGTCACCGGAAACTGGCGAATGAACACCGGCATTCCAGGGCCGACGAATACGTGGTCCAGGCCGAGGATCTCCAGATAGCTTCGGCATCCACGGGTGAGCCGGTCCAGGACGGCGGCAAGCCTTGCCCGGCCCTCGACGTGAGGTAGGCGCGCAAGCTCGGCGGTCAGGCGCTCGGTTGTGGTTCTTCGTTCGGTGAGGGAGCGGAGGAGGAGACCGATCCCCTCGGCATCGGCCACGAACGGCCAACTTTCGATCAGCGCCGACTCGATGGTCGTCACCCAACGCCCATCACGGACGACGGCGGTGGGCGGGCCCAGCTCGAAGTCGGTCCGCGTGTGGATCACGAACCATTGGCACGAGCTCAGTCGGTGACGCCTCGACGTGGTGAGATGTGCGACCTCGTCGGCATCGGCGATCCGTAGACCCCAGATCATTAGGGCCGACGTGTGGCTGAGCGCACCGCGGCCGTCCGCGTAGCAGGTGGCGACTCGGAGCGGGTTGATCAGCTGGGCCGCGTCGGCGTAAACCCCCGGAGCCACGCGCTTTAGCGTCCCGGCTCGGACGGCGTTGTGCACAGCCCAGCGGGGGATGTCGTCGCTCAGCCGGGACAACGCGATCAAGCCGTCGGCTTGCGCGAGCGCGGCGCGAAGTCGTCGATCCACCTGGGAATGCTCGAACGAATGCGGCTGCACCGCCTAAGCGATGCAGCCGCATTCTGTGGATTACCGGGCGATGTGGATAAGTGCCCGTCAGTCGTCGAGCCAGTCGAGGCGACGGTCGGCGCGCCGAGACGGGTCGTCGTAGCCGTTGGCCTGCTGACCGTAGGGGTCCTGGCCACCGTAGCGCTGGGTCGCCTCGCCGTACGCACCCTGGTCGTAGCCGGCACCGCGCTGTTCGGGGACGTAGCCACCGGCACCCGCGCCGGCACCGTAGTTGCCGCCCTGCGCGCCCGCGCCGTAGCTGGACTGCGATCCGTAGCCACCGGCCGCGTCGCCATAACCGCCGGACTGCTGCTGCGGCTGCTGACCGTAGCCACCCTGCGATCCGTAGCCCTGGTCGTAGCTCCCACCGGCGGCTTGGCCACCGGAGCCGTAGCCACCGGCCGCGTCGCCATAACCGCCGGACTGCTGCTGCGGCTGCTGACCGTAGCCGCCCTGCGATCCGTAGCCCTGGTCGTAGCTGCCGCCGCCCTGGCTGTAGCCGCCGCTCGCCGAGCCGTAGGTGCCCGCACCCTGGTCGTAGCCGCCCGCCTGGTTGCCGCCGTACGCCGAACCGTTCGCGCCGTAGGTGCCGCCCTGGGCACCAGCGCCGTATTCAGCACCGGCGGCCGGCGAACCGTAGGCGCCACCCGCCTGCGGACCGGCTCCATAGCCGCCCTGAGCGCCGGAGCCGTAGCCCGACGTCGGCGCGGCCGGCGAACCGTACGCCCCGGCGACGGGCGAGCCATAGGCACCGCCACCCGCCGGAGAACCGTATGCACCACCGGCCGGAGGCCCGGCGGGAGAGCCGTACGCACCACCGGCCGGGGAACCATAAGTTCCGGCACCAGCCGAAGGACTCCCGTACGCCCCACCACCGGCCGGAGCACCATAGGTGCCACCACCAGCGGGAGCACCGCCGCCGTACATCTGGGTCGGCTGGGCGTCCTGTCCGTAGCCGGTCCACCCACCCTGCTGCGGACGAGCGCCGTATTCGCCACCGGGACGCTGAACCGTCGTCGGGGAATCGGCCATCGGCGAGCGGGCCACCATCGTCGGGTCGGCCGCCGCGGGCCGGGCGCCGTAGTAGCCGCCGCTGCTTCGAGGCGGGGTCGGACGGCGTACGGGAGCGTCGTCCTCGTCGTCTTCTTCGTCCTCGTCGTCGCCCTTGTTGCGGCGCATCAGGATCAGCGCGATCGCGCCGATGCCGAGCAGCACGAGCAGGCCACCGACGATGATCATCATCCAGGAGAGGCCGGAGCCGGAGTCGTCACCAGTCGCTGTCGTGTTGGTTCCGCCGCCGGTGCCGTCGGTCGCGCCGCTCGCCTCGCCCGAACCAACTGCGTTCGGGTCGACCGTCGGCTCGTCGCTGACCTCTTCACTTGGCGTCGGCGACGCGGTAGCGCCCTTCGGCGTCATCGCCAGGCTGATGCCGGTCTTCGACGTCCCAGCGGCGACCGTGTACGACTTCGTCACCGTGTTGTAGCCGTCAAGGCTCACGCCGACGTAGATGGTGCCCGCCTGAATGGGGTCGCTCGGGGAGCTGGTGAACGACCAGGCGCCGCCGCTGTCGGTCGAGTCGTTGTGCGTCTTGCCCGACGGGTCCTTGATGATGACCAGTACGCCGTCGAGTTTGGAGCCGGTGGTCGAGTCCTTGACCGTGCCCGAGATCGTCTGAATCGTCGTGGCCGCCGCTTCAGTCACTGTGACGCGCAACGTGCCGGTGCCGTCAACGGACGAATTCGACGCGGTGATCGTCGCACCAGAGTTGGTGACGATGGATGCCCCTGAGGATGCCTTCAGCGTGACGCTCTTCGTCACGGAGTCGCTGGCTGCGATGGAGAACTTCTCTCCGCAGCCGCCGGTGCAACTGACGCCCGACGGCAGGTTCGACAGCGAGATCGAAACGTCGGCAACCGGAAGAATGGTGTTGTTGGAAACCTTGATCGACACGGATTTCGTGCCGTTCTGGGCGACTGAAACGCTGGCGTCATCGACCTTGAGGTCGTTGGGCGCCGCCGAGGCGGGAGCGCCGACGGCCAGGATCGAACCCAGCGCCAAGCTTGCGACCACACCCGCTCGCAGCAAGAAGGCCCGACGTCGGAGTGTTGCCACGGTCACCCGCCCTTTCCTTTCACTCCCCCCGTGGACGCGCAACGGTCCGTTAGATGCGCACCGCTCGCCACTATGCCTTGTCCGAGCACGGTTCCGCGACCCAGGGGAGGGGCCAATCATGGTTGACGCGAGCCGTATCGTCCACTCATGTCCGTACAGCCTGATAAATCCCAGGCGCTGGTCAGCGCCCTGCAAACGATCGACGCTGATCAGGAGCCGGAGCGGACGACCCTGCGCGACGCCGTTCGGTTTGTCCTGAACGTACTTTCGGTTCGAGAACCGGGACGTTCGGTGGAGGTACGGGTTCCGCCCTTCGGCGCTGTGCAGTGCATTGCAGGACCTCGGCATACCCGGGGCACGCCGCCGAACGTAGTGGAGATGGACGCAGTCACCTTCCTCAAAGTGACCTCCGGTCGGCTCGCCTGGGCCGACGGCGTCGCGGACGGACGCATCACAGCCAGTGGCAATCGCGCCGATTTATCGCCTTTCTTGCCAGTTGTGTGACTCATTGCCTCTTTTCCTGATCTGTGATCTCTGCCAGAATCAGCGGAGGCGCGGTTAACGTCGGAGTATCACGGAAAGCACCCGTAAGGTGGCTATCCGTGAAGGCCGCCGAGTCGCGTACACTGTCTCGCGACGGCAGACTGAGCTCCACCAGAGCTTCAGGCGACTTCAGACCGCTGACGAACCACCACGAAGACCACCCATCAGCGACATCGAGCACGAGGTTGGGAGCAGCAGGGTGCCCCGAGGCGACGGCCGGTTGAGCCACGAACTCGACCCCTACCGGCCAGGCCCGCAGGACGCGTGTGGCGTCTTCGGAGTCTGGGCGCCGGGCGAGGAAGTGGCCAAGCTCACCTACTTCGGGCTCTACGCCCTTCAGCACCGTGGCCAGGAGGCCGCCGGCATCGCGGTCAGCGACGGCACCGGAGTGGTGGTCTACAAGGATCTCGGCCTGGTGGCCCAGGTCTTCGACGAGCCGACCCTCGCCAGCCTGCGCGGGCATCTGGCCATCGGACACGCGCGCTACTCGACGACCGGCGGTTCGACCTGGGAGAACGCCCAGCCGACGATCAAGGCCACCAAGCTCGGCACGACGCTCGCCTTGGCGCACAACGGCAATCTGGTCAACTCGGCCGATCTCGCCGCGCGCATCCGGGCGCTGGGTCTCGACGTCGACGGTTCCACCAGCGACACCGCGCTGGTGACCACGCTGCTCGCGGCCACGCCCGACCTCAGCGTCGAGGCCGCCGCGATGCAGGTGCTGCCCGGCGTCAAGGGCGCCTTCAGCTTCGTCTTCATGGACGAGAACACGTTGTACGCCGCTCGCGACCGCAATGGCGTACGCCCCTTGGTGCTCGGCCGCCTGGAGCGGGGCTGGGTGGTCGCAAGCGAGGCCGCCGCGCTGGACATCGTCGGCGCCAGCGTCGTGCGCGAAGTCGAGCCGGGCGAGCTGATCGCGATCGACGAGAACGGTCTGCGGTCGTCGCGCTTCGCCAACCCTGATCCCAAGGGCTGCCTGTTCGAATACGTCTACCTGGCCCGCCCCGACGCCACGATCTCCGGCCGCAACGTGTACGCCGCGCGTACCGAGGTCGGCCGTCAGCTGGCCCGGGAGCACCCGGTCGAGGCAGACTTGGTCATCCCCAGCCCGGAGTCGGGCACGCCCGCCGCCATCGGGTTCGCCGAGGAGTCCGGCATCCCCTACGGCATGGGCCTCGTGAAGAACGCCTACGTCGGCCGGACCTTCATCCAGCCGTCGCAGACCATTCGTCAGCTGGGCATCCGGCTGAAGCTCAACCCGTTGCGCGACGTCATCCGCGGTAAGCGGATCATCGTCGTCGACGACTCGATCGTGCGGGGCAACACTCAGCGCGCCACCGTGCGGATGCTGCGCGAGGCCGGCGCGATCGAGGTTCACGTGCGCATCTCCTCCCCGCCGGTGAAGTGGCCTTGCTTCTACGGCATCGATTTCGCCGACCGTGCCGAGCTCATCGCCAACGGTCTGGACAACGAGGGCATCCGCCGGGCCATCGGCGCCGACTCCCTCGGCTATGTATCGCTGAACGGTCTCATCGCCGCCACCGAGCAGCCGGCCAACCGCTTGTGCCGGGCCTGCTTCGACGGCCAGTACCCGATTGATCTGCCCGCCGGCGATCTGATCGGAAAACACGTGCTCGAATCGGTCGGCCGCCGTGTGGACGAAGCCGAGCGGGGCGAGCAGCGGGACAGGTCCGTTGACGGCCCGGCCCGCGCCGAGGACCCGGCGACCCTGGAACGCGCCGGAGCCTGAGCACGCGGCCGTCGCCGAGCCGCGCGAGAACAAAGGGGAGTACCACCGTGACGCACGTAGCCGAGCGCCCAGCCACTGACGGCGCGGGCGGCCGTCAACTCTGGAATGCCGAGAACGGCACCGCTCGTAAGCGCCAGGCCACCTATGCCGACGCCGGTGTCTCGATCCACGCCGGTGACCAGGCCGTGGAGCTGCTCAAGGCCAAGGTTCAACGGACCCACCGGCCTGAGGTGCTCGGCGGGCTGGGCGGTTTCTCCGGCCTGTTCAAGCTCGACGTCACGAAGTACAAGAAGCCGGTGCTCGCGTCCTCGACGGACGGCGTCGGCACCAAGCTCGTGATCGCGCAGCAGATGGACATCCACGACACGGTCGGCATCGACCTCGTGGCCATGGTCGTCGACGACCTCGTCGCCTGCGGCGCGGAACCGCTCTTCCTGCTCGACTACATCGCCTGTGGCGAGGTCGTTCCCGACCGCGTCGCCGAGATCGGCGCGGGCATCGCCGACGGCTGCCGCACCGCGGGCTGCGCGCTGCTGGGCGGCGAGACGGCCGAGCATCCGGGCGTGATGAAGCCGCACGAGTACGACCTTTCCGCCAACGGCGTGGGCGTCGTGGAAGAGGACGACATCCTCAGCCGCGAACGCGTGCAGCTGGGCGACGTGGTCATCGCGATGCGGTCGTCGGGCCTGCACTCCAACGGCTACTCGCTCGTCCGCCACGTCCTGATGGGACAGGGCCGGCTCCGGCTGAGCAGCGTCATCGAGGACCTCGGCGTGAACCACACGCTCGGCGAGGAGCTCCTCACCCCGACCAAGATCTACGCGCAGGACTGCTTGACGCTGATCGCCGAGTGCGAGGTGCACGCGCTGGCGCACGTCACCGGGGGCGGCATCCCCGGCAACCTCAATCGGGTGCTGCCGGACACGATGGACGCCGTGGTGGACCGCTCGACGTGGCGTCCGCAGCCCATCTTCGACCTCGTGCAGAGCCGGGGCCGGATCGACCTGCCCGAGATGGAGTCGACCTTCAATATGGGCGTCGGCATGTTCGCCGTGGTCGCGGCGAACGACGCAGATCGGGCGATGGCGCTGCTCACGGCGCGGGGCGTGGAGTCCTGGTCGGTCGGCGAGGTCGTCGAGGGCGAGGGCAACGTACGCATGATGGGCTCGCACACGCGCGGCTGACGTTTCATGCGGGCTGTCCGTGGTGGCGTGCGTACGCCAGACTAGGCCGGGGAGCCGCTTGGGCGAGCCGCCAGAAGTGCAGTCGGCAGCGGCGACCGCGGGGAGGTGGGCGATGGCCTCCGTACACCGGTTCACCGGCATGCGGGGTATCGCCCCGGTGCCCTCGTACGTGATCCTCCAGCCGACGACGCTGTGCAACTTGGACTGCGCGTACTGCTATCTGCCGTGGCGCAAGGACGATCGGCGCATGGCTCCGGCCGTTGCCGAGGCGGTCGCGCAGACCGTCAACCGGTGGGCCGCCGAGGCCGGCCGCTTCTCGGTGGTCTGGCACGGCGGCGAACCCACTGCGACCGGCCGCGAACGCCTGGTCCAGCTCATGGCGCCGTTCCAGGGTGTCGAACATCATCTGCAGACCAACGCCACCCTGGTGGACGACGCCTGGTGCGACTTCTTCCAGGCGTACGACATCCACATCGGACTGAGTGTGGACGGCCCGCGGCACCTCACCGCACAGCGCGTCGACCGGGCCGGGCGAGAGGCGTACCAGCAGATCATGCGCGGAACAGACGCCTTGCGACGGCATGGCGTGCCGTTCGCGGCCCTGTGCGTGGTCTCGGACCCCAGCCCGGCGCTGGCCCGCGAGCTGTACCCGTTCTTCCGTGAGCTGGGCTGTTACGCCCTGGGCATCAACATCGAGGAGCGCGAGGGGGTCAATACCCGCAGCAACGCGCATGCGGAGGACGACGTCCGCGGTTTCTGGGCGGAGCTGACCGCGGCCTGGCTCGCCGATCCCGCCATCGAGCTGCGGGACGTCGAATTCGCCATCCGGTACGCCGGAGCGCTGCGCCGGGACGAGGCGGACACGGTCCTCCCGCGCCAAGTGGATCCGATCCCGACGATCGCCTACGACGGCGCGGTCGTGCTGGTCTCGCCGGAGCTGGCCGGCTTCAGCAGTCCGCAGTACGGCGATTTCAGCAGCGGCAACGTGACGAGTACGCCGCTGTCGCAGATCGTCGCGCAGGCGACCGAGTCCCGCTGGGTCAGCGAGTACCTTCGGGGCGTCGAGGCGTGCCGCGACAGTTGCGGCTACTTCGGCTTCTGTGGCGGCGGCCATGCCGCCAACCGATACTTCGAGCACGGCCGGTTCGACACGACCGTCACGGAGCACTGCCGCAACAGCAAGATCCGCCTGATGGAGGGAGTCCTGGACCATGCCGCACCCCACTGAGGCGCCCGACCTGGCCGACCGAGTACGCGCCGACGGCGTCTCCGCGCTGGTCGAGGCGGCCGAGGAGATCTGGACCGGACGCCGGAACAACCCGGACGCGCCAGTCGCCGGACCGCGCCCGTTCGAGGACGCGTTCCCGACGTTCTACCAGTTCTCCAACAGTCCGCAGAGATAGCCGGGGCATAGTTGAAGGGAGCCCACACCGTCTATTGAGGACGGCCAGGCTCCCTTCAGCAGGGGTGCTCGCCGGGGGACGGGCGGGTATCAGTCGCCCTGGCGCTGCTGCGGGATCTGGCCCTGCAGAAGCGCGCGCACCTCCGACTCACGGTAACGGCGGTGTCCACCCAGAGTGCGGATGGCGCTGAGCTTGCCCGCCTTCGCCCACCGGGTCACCGTCTTGGGGTCGACACGGAACATCGACGCCACCTCGGCGGGGGTCAGCAGCGGCTCGGGTTCGTGCGTACGCGACGCCATGGGTCACTCCTCCACAAGTACCTGTAAACGAGGGCCGGGGTCCCGCCGGCCGACGCGCCTCCCATAGTCCGGCTCGTCCACGATGTCCGACATGGGCCGAACGGGTGAAGGTCCGTAGATGGACGGATGATGAATCAATGATATTTCCGCAAAAAGCGGTACAAAATGCCCTCATGGGATGACGGCATAGGCCGGAATTGTGCTTACTTCGAGGCGTTTTTCAATCGGCACAGAGGCCTTCATTATCGGACAAATTCGCCCGGTCGAGTACCGCCTAGCGTACTGACGAGTAATGCAAACGGATGATCAGTTGTAGCGCTCCATGAGCTGAATCTCGCGCCACCGGTCAACCAGACGTTCATAGTGATCCGTCGCGGCCTCACCGTCGCCGGTGTTCAACGCGGCGAGCCCGGCGGCGACCAGCCCCGGCGAATCGTCATCGGCCAGCGCCTGATCGTTGAACAGGTGCACGAGACCGCCGTAGTCGAGTTCGACCATCGAGCCGGGGTGGAACTCCTCCAGCCAGCGGGTTCCCTCCGCCACCGACTCGGTGATCGGGGCGTCTCCCATGGTCCGGCGCAGGATGGCCAGCCCCTGGTGGGCCCGGCGGCGCGCCTTGCCGATCTCGGTCCGGTAGCGCAGCATGCGGCGGCCCGGGTCGACGCTGATCTCCCGCTCGGCGAAGTCCACGAAGAGGAACCAGCGCAGCGGCACCCCCCACGTCGCGACGTGTTCGTGGACGCGGGGCAGCCCGTGGTCGAGCACCCGGGCGCCGCCCCGGAAATCGCTCACGACCGTCTGAGCGAGCCCGGCCAGGGCGGGCGGGACGAAGGCGTCGGCGAGCACGGCGGGTACGCCGGCCCGAGCGGTGAGCGCGGCCTCCGCAACGCGTACGCGCAGATTCCAGGGGCAGATGAGGCTGCCCGCCTCGGTCGTCAGGACGTACGCCTCGTCCGGCAGGTCCGGCAGCCGCGACCAGCTCGCACCGAGCGCCTCGAGAACGGTGACACGCTGGCGACCAGGCCCCTCGGCCGGCCCGATGGCCCGCCCCTCGTCGAGGTAGCGACGCCAGAAGCGCTGACGATCCCGGTCGAACGCGGCCAACGGCTCATAGACGCGTAGGTACGCGGCGAACTGTGACGGCACGTGGCGATCCTCCCACGCTCCAGGGCCTTCCCGCACGCACACGAGGCGCTCGCCGCCCCGAGCAGGCCGCTGTCTCGCCGTGTGGTCGCGGCCACCGCCGCCACCTGGGACTCCAGTAGGCTCCGAAGGGAGACCTCGCGCCACCCCATGCGGGGTCCCGCGGCCCGCGCCCCACAACGGCGCGACAGACTCAACGAGGAGTTCTCATGGGCGTCTTCAGCGCCGACACCGGTCACGAACAGGTCGTCTTCTGCCAAGATCGGGCCAGTGGCCTCAAAGCGATCATCGGCGTCTATTCCACCGCGCTCGGCCCCGCCCTCGGTGGCACGCGCTTCTACCCGTACGCCTCCGAGGAGGAGGCTCTGCACGACGTGCTGGAGTTGTCGCGCGGGATGGCGTACAAGAACGCCCTCGCGGGGCTGGACCTCGGCGGCGGCAAGGCCGTCATCTGGGGTGACCCGGTGCGGGACAAGACCGAGGCGCTGCTTCGGGCGTACGGCCGGTTCGTCCAGTCGCTCAACGGCCGCTACTGGACCGCTTGCGACGTCGGCACCTACGTCCAGGACATGGACGTGGTGTCCCGGGAGACCCGGTTCGTGACCGGCCGTAGCGTGGAACACGGCGGCGCGGGCGACTCTTCCATCCTCACCGCCTGGGGCGTCTTCCAGGGCATGCGCGCCGCGGCCGAGCACCGCTGGGGCTCGCCGTCGCTGCGCGGCCGCCGGGTCGGCATCGCCGGCCTGGGCAAGGTCGGCAAGTACCTCGCCGGCCATCTGCTCGAGGACGGCGCGGAGGTCGTCGCGACCGACCCGAGCGAGGCCGCCATCGCGTGGGCCCGCCAGACCCACCCGCAGATCACTCTCGTGGGCGACGTCCAGGAGCTCATCACCAGCGACATCGAGGTGTACGCACCCTGCGCCCTCGGCGGGGCGCTCAACGACGACAGCGTTCCCGTGCTGCGGGCGCAGATCGTCGCCGGGGCGGCCAACAACCAACTGGCCCACCCGGGGGTGGAGAAGCTGCTGGCCGAGCGCGGCATCCTCTACGCGCCGGACTACGTCGTCAACGCCGGCGGCGTGATCCAGGTGGCCGACGAGATCGAGGGCTTCAACTTCGACCGCGCCAAGCTGCGGGCGACCAAGATCTACACGACCACGAAGCAGATCCTCGAACTCGCCGACGCCGAAGGTGTGTCTCCCGCCACCGCGGCCGACCGCCTCGCGGAGCGGCGGATGGCCGAAGTCGGCCGGCTGCAGACGATCCGCCTGCCGCGCTGAAATGCTCTGAAAGGGCCGGTCGCGACCCGCGTGAGCGCTCCGGGTGGCGCGTTCCGCGGGTCACGACCGAATCCGCAACGAACCCCTTACCGTCGCAAATCAGACAGTTTGCGCGCGGCACGGCAACATGGAGTGGAGCCCGAGGTGCCGAAGTCGGCGACGACTGTGTACCGTATGAGCCACGAGAGATGCCTGACGTCATCGGGGCCCGCCTTCGGGCTGCCCCGACATTCATGTGCGAGGGGGTCGGTCCATGGGACGCGGCCGAGCTAAGGCCAAGCAGACTAAGGTGGCCAGGGAGTTGAAGTACCACTCCCCGAACACCGACCTCGCGGCGTTGCAGCGAGAACTCGGTGGAGCCGCCGCCGCGAAGTCTGATGAGCAGCTCGACGACGAGTACGACGAGTACGACGCCGACGATGATGACTCTGAAGACGCGGACGACGACCCCAACTGGGCGATACGGCGTTCCCGGTAACGCCGTCGAAGATCGCTATCCAGCAGGCCCGCGCGACTTGAGCGCGCCTCCTGTGGGGTAGCGATCTTCACGTGCCACCACAACGGTGTGGGGCCGCCTGGACGCCGATCTGTCGTGGGTGTGGTGCGTTTTGCGCCCAGCGCCTAGCCTGATGCCTCATGAGTGACATTGAGACTCGCGGCGACGAGGAAAACACGCTGGTCACCTTTGACACCGACGGCGACGGCAAGACCGACGTGTGGGTCAAGGACACCGACGGCGACGGCGTTTCCGACCTGGTGGAACTCGATCACAACCATGACGGTGTGGTCGACGTGACGCTGGTCGACCTCGATCAGGACGGCAAGCCCGACAACGTCTGAACGTCGCCGGTCAGCCGCCGCCCAGCGCGCGGAACGCCGACATCAGCAACAGCACCACCAGCACCGCCGCGAGCATCCACCAGAGCCAGCGGCGGTGTTTGTGCGTACCCGGCAGGGCCTCGTCGATGCCGAGCTGAGCCAGCTTGTGCCGGGCTTCCAGCACGCTCTCCCGCGCCTTGGCCACGACTGGATCGGCGTGCGGTGCGCCATGGGCCGTCCGAGCCCGGGCCAGTTCGACGGCGTACCGGCATTGCGCACGCTGCAACGTGCGGACCGCGCGTTCCCCCTTGCCCCCCGCCACCTTCTTGGCCTGGTGCCGGGCCCGAGCCCGTAGGTGAGCCTCGGCCAGCGTGCCCACCTCGCCCTCGGTCGCGATGTGTGGATCGCCGACCGCGCCGAGTTCGGCCAGGTAGAACCGCGCCTCCCGGGATCGCGCGAGCCACGCCAGGCTGAGCACCAGGACCAGCGCGGGAATGCCCTTGATCAGCAACCCGAGCAGGATGCCGCCGGCCCCGCCGCCCACACCGTCCGCGAGCAGCGGCGAGTTCCAGAGGAAATGCAGAAGCCAGGCCCCGCCGAAGCCCACCAAGGCGCCCGCGAGCCGGTTCAGCAGCGAGCGCTCCGGATGGACCAGGAAGTACGCGATACCGCCGCCGACCAGTGCGGAGAAGATCGTGTGACTCCACAGCCCGGCCAGGAACCCGCGAAGGAAGACGGTGGAGATGACCGGGCCGATCTCGTCACCCTGACCGGCCACGGCGACCGCGTTGACCGCGTAGATGATGTCCTCGACTATCTGGAAGCCCAGTCCGACGAGCGCGCCGTAGACCATGCCGTCCAGGACGCTGTTGATCTGCGCCCGCGCGATCAACACCAGGACGATGACGCCGAGGCCCTTGAGCAGCTCCTCGACGGTCGGCCCGGCGATGGCCGAACCCCAGGCGGCGGCGAACTCGGGGGAGATGAGCTTGGCCAGGAGGTCGTGCACCGCCCGGTTGCCCGGGATGGCGACGATCGGCGCGACCGCCGCACCCCAGGCGAACGCGGTCGCGAGCAGCAGCCAGGGCTCCCGTTCGAGGAAGTCCAGGGACGCGATGAACAGCCAGAACGGCACGGCGTACAGGCCGAACAGGACGATCGCCGTCAGGGTGGCCGTCGGCCATTTCCCGTACGCCGTCTCGAAGATCCCGAGCAGTCGGAGACCACAGACCAACAGGAGGCCGGCGAGCAGCCAGAACGCCGGCATCTGCAGCGAGCGTACGGCGCGGGCGGTCCGTGGCGTGGGACGGACGGAGGCGGTGGACATCGGCGGCCTACCTCTGCTCGATCGACGCGATGCTCGCCTCGATGCCCGTCATGAGAGTGGCCAGCTCCGGTTCGGCTCCGCTGACCGTCACCTCGATCGACCGCCCGCCACTCAGGAAGACGGCGTACCGGCCGAGGCGTCCGGGTGCGCTGTAGGACCCCTGTACGCCGGTCAGCCCGCCCTCGGTGGTCATCGGGTCCTCGGCTCCGGTCACTTGGTAGCCGCGCGTACCGGTGATCTTGGCGCGCAGTTTCGCCGCCGCCGCGCTCAGGTCACCTGTGAACGGCGCAACCACGATGACGTAGCGAACCGGGCCGATCAGGAACAGCGCCGTGCCCCGGTCAGCGCCGGGCCGGGTGTTCGTGAGGTCGAGTTCGGCCTGCTCAGGCGGGATGACCACGACGCCCCCGCCGACGGCGTACGCGCGCCCGCCGACCGTCGAAGCACCCGCCGGGACTCGGCGGTTGATCGCGGGCAGACCCCAGGCCACGAAGAGGATCACGACCAGCACGGCCACGCTGCTGGCGAGATTGCGCAGCAGGCGGGTCCCCGCGGTCGACATGATCCGAAAGTAACGTGAGGGACCCCAGCGTGTCCGACTTATGCGTTCTTTCGGGCGACGCCCCTCATCAGCCGGCGGCGCGCTTCATCCGGCCGTGCGCTCAGCCGGCGGTACGCGGGTCCACACCGGCCGCGGCGAGCTCGAGCAACGCGTAGGTCGACTCGGTCAGCCCGATGATGAGCACGCCTTCCGGGCCGAACTCCTTCACCTGGGCCGCCTGGTCCGGGATCTTCAGATCTTCGGCCTTGCCGCTGGCCGGCACGTCGTACCCGACGACCTGGATGTCGATCTCCTCGACGCCCGCCTTGACGAGCTCCGCCTTCACGCCCTGCTGGAGACCCTCGCCGTAGGCGTCCTTGCGATACAAAATGCTGATCTTGCGTACGCCGTCCCGCATGATCACGTCGGCCAGCGCGCGCGATTGCAGCTCGTCCGAGGGAGCGGCCCGGAAGAAGTAACCCTGGTCGTCGATCGAGCTGAGCGCGGCCGAGGTCGCCGACGGGGCGAACAGGATCACCTTCCGCGCCGCCGCCTCGGGGATGAGCTTCGTCGCAACACCGGAACTGCTCGGCCCGAAGAACATCTGCGCGCCCTGGGCGATCTGCGCGTCCATGGCGGCCTTGCCCTTGTCGGCGTTGGTGCCGTCGTCGCCGTCGAGGAACTGGATCGGCTTGCCCAGTACGCCGCCCGCCGCGTTGAGCTCCTCGATCGCCAGGCGCGCGCCGGCCCGCTTGGGCGGGTTGCTCCCGGAGTTGGTGCCGGTGATGGCGGTGAGCCCGCCGATGATCAGCGGTGCGCCGATCTCCTTGACCGAAGTCTTGACCGGGGCCGGACCCGGATCGGTGGAGGCCGCCGCTTCCGAGCCCGCCCCGACATACTCGGTGAGCTGCTTGTTGATCTGGCTGTCGGCGCTGAAATGCAGCGTCCCGTAGGACGTCGTCGACGGCTCGCCCTTGTCCTTGAACCCGGTCTTCACCGTGACGCCGACGTATCGGAGATCAGTGCCCTTGCGGGCCAGCGACAGGCAATCCTCCGGAGTGGAGCAGTCCTTGCCGCCGATCGTCACGCCGTTGATGTAGTTCTTGACCACGGTGGCGTCAGTCGTCCGGGCCAGCTGCGTCGCCAGCGCCATGATGATGATCGCGTCGTACGACTCACCGGCGTACGAGTAGTCCTTGAGATTGGGGTCGATCGCCCGCAGTCGCGCCTTGAACTCCTCGGTGATCGGCGTCAGCGGGGTCGTGCCCTTCATGCCGTCGATGAGGCCGGGCTGGGCCTTGCCGACCGGCTCGCCGATGGTGTTCTTCATGTTGCCGTCGGCACCGTAGAACCGGATCGACTGGTGACTGCTGGTCGGATCGCTCTTCTCGCTGCAGGCGGCGACGCTCAGCGCCAACGCGGCGCACAGAAACAGTCGGATCCCGGGCGTTGGGCGCATGAGGGGGTCGCCTTCCTGAACGATCAACTCGCCCCGGAGACTAGCGCGCCACGGGTTCTGTCGGGAAGTGGTCAGCAAAGTTGTCCTTGCCCGTCTTGTGCCACCGTCCCGCGTTGACATGGCGTCGTACGCTCCCACTCGTGACCGCCGATCCACACCGCGTCTTCGAGGACGCGGCATTGCTGCTCGACCAGGCCCTGGCGGGCGACCGGGCGGCGGCGGTCGAAACCGTCGGCACCGTCGTAGGTGGTCAGGGCGCGTCCGGCGCGCTCGGCGTCGCGTGGTGCCTCGCCGGGACGATCACCGGCGACGGGAACCCGTCCGGACTGTGGTCGCTCGAATTCCCGGAGATCGACGAGGCCCAGTACGACGCGCGCTGGGTGGCCCGGTTCATCAGCGCGTACCTGAACGAGGACGAACCGACGGCGCAGGCGCTCGTGGGAGCAGCGCTCTCCGACGGACGCCTGGAGGACTGCCTGCTCACCCTGGCCGGATCGACGGTGGCCACGCTGCACCATCGTGAGCGCTGACCGGCCCGGCGTGTCATCATTTCGGGCATGGCGCAGGTGAACCTGATGACCTCACTGCCCGAGCACGCGCTGGAGGTACTGCGCGACCGGGCCCGCCACGACGGCGTACCGCTCGGTGAGTGGCTCGCCCGGGCGATCTACGACAAGGCGACCCGCGACAGCACGGCCGACCCGGCCCGCAAGGACGCCGCCCGTCGCCGCCGCTTCATCGTCGACACCGAAGCCGAGCGCCACCGCCACTTCCACCAGGCTGAACCCGCGTGAACCGGGGCGTGGTGTGGAATTACTCGCCCGCCTCCGGTCCAGCCGTACGCGTCGTCGTCCTCTCGAACGAGGCGCACAACTCGGTCTCCTGGCCGGTGTGTGCGTACCTGACGAGGCGGGCGACGCCACTGGTGCCGACCATGGTCCCGCTCGCCGACCCCGACCCGGTGGGCGGCGCGGTAGACCTCGCCACCCTCGGCACGATCAATCCGGACCGGCTCTCCGGGCCAGTGGGCATGCTCACGGGGGCCAGCCTGGCTCGCATCGGGGAAGCGGTCCGCGCCCTCTTCGGTCTCTAATCGCCCTGGTACGCAAAATGACCAGGCCGAAAGCCTGGTCATCGGTGGAGGTGGCCAGGGGCGGGGTCGAACCGCCGACCTTCCGATTTTCAGTCGGACGCTCGTACCAACTGAGCTACCTGGCCGTTCAACACGAACGCCGCGCACACAACGCGCGGCGTCTGCGCTGGCGGTCCTGACGGGACTTGAACCCGCGACCTCCGCCTTGACAGGGCGGCGAGCACTCCAACTGCTCCACAGGACCTTGCTTCGCAGAGACTGTACCAGTCTCCGTTCCGTGCCCCCAACGGGATTCGAACCCGTGCTACCGCCTTGAAAGGGCGGCGTCCTAGGCCGCTAGACGATGAGGGCGGCCGAACCATCATCGCACATTGCGACTCAGGTTGGTTTTGCTCCCATCCGGCCCCGCCGGAGGCCTGCAAAGCATATGCGATGCCCTCCCGGCCCGCCAAATCGACCTCCCCCTCCGCGCCCGCGGCCTTCTCGCTGAGCGCGGATGCTGGGTCGTGGCTGGTCAGACGGTTCCCGGTGGGAGCGGGCGGAGTGCGTACTTGGCTTTCAGCGCGGGCAGAATCTGCCGGAGCGCCGCGTTGGTCTGGCTGCGGTCGCCGCCGCCGTCGTGCATCAGCACGATCGAACCGTGCCCGGTGTGGCCGAGAACACGGCTGACGATCTGCGCGACGCCCGGATTCTTCCAGTCCCAGGGGTCGACCGCCCAGCCCAGCGGGACCTTGCCCAGCTCCTTGACCAGTTTCACCTCGCCGGCCGTCCACTCGCCACCGGGCTGGCGGAAGTAGTGGATCGGCACGCCGGGCACGACCGCGTGGATCGCCGCGTCCGTACGCTCGATGTCGGCCTTGATCTGGACATCCGTGCGGTGGCCCAGCCGCAGGTCATGCGACCAGCTGTGGTTGCACAGCGTGTGACCCTCCGCCACCATCCGGCGTACGAGGGCCGCGTTCGCCTTCACCTGGCGGCCGATCAGGCAGAACGTCGCCTTGATCCCGGCCGCCTTGAGCTGGTCGAGCACCCTTGGCGTCCAGGTGGGCTGAGGGCCGTCGTCGAAGGTCAACGCGACCGACCCATCCGTCGTACGCGTGATGACCGAGCCCTTGGGCGGCTTCGACTCGTCGACCTTCTTCGGGACGACAGCCGGCGAGGGCGACGGCTTCGCCGACACGGAGGGGCTCGGCGACGCGGAGGGCGATCCGGACGCACTCGGCGTCGTGTCCGAGTTGTTGCCCGAGAGGCAGCTGCCGAGAGCGGCGACCCCGAGGATGGCCACGAACCCGGCGCTGGCCACCGATCGGCGGGCTCGCGACGACAGCACGCTCTGGCCGCGGGACCAGGCGTGCAGTCGACGCAGCCGGTCGAGCGACCACGGTACGAACGCCGCCCCCGCCCGCATCAGCAGGCGGCCGACGGCCTTGAACAGGCGCAGCAGGCCCGTGGCGGACCGAACGGCCAGCTCCCGGGCACGGGGCACCGGCATGCATTCCTCCCCAGGACCGCTGCCGGCAGGTCGGGGGTGGTGCCCTCACATGGTTCCCCGTAGACCACCGTGAGGGTCGCCGGCAGTCACAAGCGCCCAGCCTTCCACGAGCGAGGCGATCACGCGAGTCCGACTCGCCAGGTCGATCAGGGAGTCGAGGGATCGATCACCCGGAACCCTGGAACCCGACCTGGGAAAACGTCGTTGATCACCCCGATAGGTTCATGATCGCGCGGAAAGGGGCGGGCCGCGGGAAAGGGGCGGGCCGCGCGGAAAGGCCAGGGGTGGAAAGCGTCAGGGCAAGGCGAGCGCCGTCACACCGGGAAGCCAGGGGGCGTACTGAGTCGGCGAGGCAGCCATGGCGGTACGCAGGTCGCCGGGGTCGACCCACCGGACGGCGTGCACCTCGGCCGGGTCCGGCCGCAGCGGAAGGTCGTCGACGATGCCGAGCAGCACATGGTCGTATTCGTGTTCGACCAGCCCGGTGTCGGGGTCGTCTGCGCGGTAGAGGTGCACCCCGACCTCGGTCAGGCTCACGTCGGCCGTAACGCCGAGCTCTTCGGCGAGCCGGGCGAGTGCGGCGTCCACCACTGTCATCCCGGGCGACGGGTGTCCACAGCAGGCGTTGGCCCAGCGCAGCGGGAACCGCGTCTTCACGGCCGCGCGCTGCTGCAACAGAAGTCGGCCGGACGTATCGAGGAGGTGTACCGAGAACGCGCGGTGCAGCCGGCCGGGGGCGGTGTGGGCGTCGGCGACGGTCGCCTCGCCGATCGGCGTACCGGTCTCCGAGACCAGCTCGACCAGCAGCGATTCGCGTACGAAGGAAGTCATGCGAGGTCTCCTGTGATCCGGCGGGCGGCGAGCTTGCCCGAGATGAGCACCATCGGCACACCCACACCCGGCTGCGTTCCGCTGCCCGTGAAGACCACGTTGGACAGACTCGGATGCAGGTTGCCCGGCCGGAACGGGCCGGTCTGGGCGAACGTGTGGGCGTACGAGAACGGACTGCCGGCGACGTGTCCGTCGCGCGCCCAGTCGGCCGGGGTGACCACGTGCGAGATCTCCAACTGCAGGCCGAGGTCGTAGTAGCCGCGTTGTTCCAGCGTCGCCATCAGTTCGCCGGCGTACCGGCGGCTCATGGCGGTCGTCCAGGTCACGGGGGCCACCGAGAGGTTCGGCACCGGCGCCAGTACGTAGTAGCTCTGCCGGCCTGGTGGCGCGGCGCTGTCGTCAGTCTTCGTCGGGTTCGTGACCAGCAACGACGGGTCGGTCATCAGTTCACCGCGGTCGATGACTTCTTCGAACGTACGCTCCCAGGCCCGCCCGAAATGCAGGTTGTGGTGGGCGATCCCGGGGTAGTGGGCGCGCGCGCCGAGGTGCAGGACGACGCAGCTCGGGCTCGGCCGCAGGCGCTCCAGCCGGGCCGGGGCCGGCGTCGGGAGCAGCGAGAACGCGGCGGCCAGGTCGGGGTTCAGCACGATGACGTCGGCCGCGATGCGCTCCCCGTCCGCGGTATGCACAGCGACCGCCCGGTCGCCGCGCGTCTCGACGCCGGTCACGGTGGTGTCGTACCGGAAGGTCACGCCGTGCTTCACGGCGATGTCGGCCAGCGCCTGCGGTACGGCGTGCATACCACCGCGCGGGTGATAGACCCCGGCGACGGTGTCCAGATAGGAGATCACCGCGTACAGGGCGAGCGCGTGGTCCGGGGCCAGCCCGGCGTACAGCGCCTGGAAGGAGAAGATCCGCCGAGTCCGGGAATCGGCGAAGAACTGCGAGATCTTGGGGCCTAGGCGGCGGAAGCCACCCGTCAGCGCCAGCTTGATCAGGTTGGCCGTGAGCAGGTCCCGCGGGCTGTCCAGGTTCCGGTCGATGAAGTCACGCCGTTCCAGCCGCCACAGCCGCTCGGCCCAGCTGACGAACCGGCGATAGCCGGCGGCTTCGCGGGCGCCGCACAGCTCGGCGACGGCCTGTTCCATTCGGTCCTGATCGGCGGTGACGTCCAGCGTGCTGCCGTCGGGATAGTGCGCCCGGTACGCCGGATCGAGCGGGATCAGGTCGAGCCAGTCGTCCAGGTTCTCGCCGACCGCCGCCATCGGCTCGGCGAGCAGGTCGGGTGCGGTCAGCACGGTCGGGCCGAGGTCGAAGCGGTAGCCGTCCAGCTCCAGCCGACCGGCGCGGCCACCGGGCTGGCCCGCCCGCTCGATCACGGTGACATCGCGGCCCGCACCGGCGAGATGCAGGGCACACGCCAGCCCGCCGAGGCCCGCCCCGACAATTATGACCCGATTTGTCTGACCGGAGATGGTTCGCACGTTTCGAATCGTCGCACGCGGCTCCCGGCGAACCCGCACCGGCAGGCCCCGTACCCTAGCGTTCTGGTGATTATCCGACAGAGCTGGGAGACGGGTGAACGAGCAGGTCGCGGCGGCGTACCAGCGATGCCGGGAACTGCATCGCCGCCACGGTCGCAGCTATTACCTGGCGACTCGGCTCCTGCCCGCCGCGTCCAGGCGTCATGTGCACGCGCTCTACGGCTTTACGCGTACCGCTGACGACATGGTCGACACACCAGGCCGGAACGAACCCGCGCAGGCCCTGACCCACCTGGCCGATCGCCTGCACGCGGGACTCGCGGACCCGGCGGCGGTGGCCGGCGACCCGATCTTGCCCGCGGTCGTGCGGACCGTGCGTGAGCTGGACCTCGACGTCGCCGACCTGGACCGGTTTCTCGCGAGCATGGCGATGGATCTCACAGTTGCGCGCTACGAAACCTACGACGACCTGCTTGTCTACATGGATGGATCGGCCGCCGTGATCGGCACCATGCTGCTGCCGATCCTCGCCCCAGCCGATCGCGACGCCGCCCGCGAGCCCGCCCGCCAGCTCGGCCTCGCCTTCCAGCTCACCAACTTCATCCGGGACATCGCCGAGGACCTGGGTCGCGGCCGCGTTTATCTCCCGCAGGCGGACCTGCGCGAATGCGGCGTCCGCGTCGAAGATCTTCAGGCGGCCACGGTGGGACGCGGGCTGCGCGCGGCCGGTCCGGCCATCGGGCCCATCCGCTCTCTCATCGGGTACGCCATGAGCCGAGCCCGGATTCACTATGCGGCAGCGCAGCCAGGCATCGACCTGCTGCCCCCGGCGTCGGCCCGATGCGTGCGGGTGGCCCACCGGGTCTACGGCGCGATCCTCGACGAGATCGAGGCGCGGGGCCGGGACGTCTTCGCCGAGCGCGTCGTCGTCTCGCCGGTACGCCGCATCCGGCTGGCGCTCACCGCCGCACTGCGCTGACCAGCTCCAAGAACCCGTCGATTGTGCGTACCAACCGCTTGGCCTGATTCTCGTCGGCCAGCCGGCCGTCCACCGTGAACGCCTCGTCGGCCTGAGCGACCGAGACCATCTCGGGGAACATCCGCGCGCCGAGGTGCTCCAGCGGCACGCGTAGCGCCCACAGTCCGCGGTTACCGCCGGTGAGCCGCGGCGAGGCGCTCAGCAGCAGCCCGTGATGGCCCCAGAACGGCTGCGGTTTGAGCCGCGAAACCCAGTCGACGAGGTTCTTCAACGTGCCCGGGACGCTGGCGTTGTATTCCGGGCTCACCAGGACGAACGCGTCCACCGCCTGCAATCTCTCGGCGAACCGCCGGGCACCCTCCGGTACGCCGTCCGCAACTTCGACTCCGGCGTCGTACCCGGGCACGAGGAATTCGGCGTACCGGGCGAGATCGACTTCGACCGCGCGGTCCCGGAGCATCGCCGCAGCCAACTCGGCCAGCGTGACGTTGAACGAGCCGGGACGCAGCGAAGCACCCATCACCAGTACGCGCACGACTTGATCCTGTCATCCCGGCTTTGATTCAGGTACGACCGAATCAATACCGGCGTCGACGACCCACTGCCACGCTGAATGCATGAATCACGCCGAGCTGTTCCGCTCCCTGCACGTCCCTGGCCGTCCCCTCGTCCTGGCCAACGCCTGGGACGCGGCGAGCGCCGCCGTCGTCGCCGCGGCCGGTGCGCCCGCCGTCGCCACCACCAGCGCCGGGGTCGCCTGGAGCCTCGGTACGCCCGACGGCGACAAGCTCGGGCGTACGCAGGCCGTCGAGCTGATCGCCCGGGTCGTCCGGGCGGTCGGCGTACCGGTGAGCGCCGACATCGAGGCCGGCTTCGGGGCCACCCCGGACGAGGTCGCCGAGACGGTCCGCGCAGTCATCGCGGCCGGTGCCGTCGGCGTCAATATCGAGGACAACTCCCATGGCGGGCCCGAAGTTCTCCGTCCCATCGCCGAGCAGGCCGACCGTCTCACGGCAGTACGCACCGCCGCCGCCGACTCGGGCCTGTTCGTCAACGCCCGGATCGACACCTACTTGGCCGGAGTGGGCGGACTGGCCGAGACGGTCGAGCGGGCCAATGCGTACGTGGCGGCCGGGGCGGACGGCGTCTTCGTACCGGGCGTCACCGACCCGGCGACGATCAAGGAGCTGGTGGCGGCCATCCCGGCTCCGGTGAACGTCCTCGTCGGACCGGGTTCCCCGACCGTTGCCGAGTTGGCCGAGCTCGGCGTCGCCCGGGCAAGCCTCGGCTCCGCCATCGCACAAGCGGCGTACGCCGTCGCCCGCCGGGCGGCGGAAGAGGCGTACATCCATGGCACGTATGCCTCCCTCGCTGACGCTGTCGACTATGGAACCCTGAACGACCTGCTACGCCGTTGACCGCGGCACCGGGTGCGCGGAGGATCGGCTCGGCCCTGTCGCACCACAGTGGAGCCTCCGCTGTGATATGACAAACCGGACATCCGCACCGGATCTCCATCTCACCCAGGGAGCCCTAATTGCTCACCGAGCAGTGGCACACCAGCACGCGTAGCAACGACACCAACTGCGTCGAAGTCCGCGCCCGGCGCGGCCAGGTAGAAGTCCGCGACTCGAAGGACCGCGAAGGCGAATCGCTGGTGTTCACGTCGACCGCGTGGGACTCGTTCGTCGACGGCGTGAAGGCCGGCGAGTTCGACTCCTGAGTACGCCGACGGCCCCCATCCTCGCCGGGATGGGGGCCGTTCCATGCCGCTAGGGCTTCGTCGCCTCAGCGATCACCGCAGATTCGACCCTGTTGACCTCATCCGGTTTGCAAACTGCTGGAGCACATCGGCGGATGCGAACGCCGTGACGGACTGGGTCAACTCCTGCGTCCTGATCCCGGCGTTACCGTTCAGTCGGAGTACGTCAAGAGGCATACGCCGGCTTCGCAGCAGACCGCCCGCAAGCCTGCCGCCCTGGGAAATGACCTGCCGCACGTGAGTGCCTTGCACGACAACCGCGCCCCGGCCATCCACCAGACAGAGGTACCGCGTCAGCTCCATTTCGCGGGGCGGCTGTACTTGCGGCCAGTGGAGCCGTTGACCGCGGGTGGCAGCTGAGCGCCGCTCAGTGCCGATTCGCGGATGTAGAACACGCCAGCACCCCGGATGGCTCGGGCTCGGGGCTGGTTCGACGGCGGCAGGGCGACGTACACCGGGCGGCTTGGCGCAATGCGCTGAAGGGATCGGACGGCCGGCAGCATGTCGGAGTCGGCACTGATCAGCAGTGAGATGTCGCCGATGCCGAGAGCAGCGTCCTCGACCATGGCCACGCCGAGGGCAACGTCGGTCTCCTTTTCCTCATACGTCTGGTACGTCGTGGGGCAGGCGCAAAGGAATTCCTTGCGGCAGACCTTGCACCGGCCGATAGTCTTGATCTTGAAGCGGCCCACGCGCACATCCACCAGCGCGCCGTTGTGAGTGCTGAGAGCGTCGAGATAGGTCGTCTGGTTCGCGGCTGCGGCTGGCTCGCCTTTGACGATGGCCGTGAAGTAGCGCACGACCTGTACTTGATCGTTGGGCCGCAATTGACGCACCAATTCAACGACGTCGAGCCACATATACTTGCGCCGGTACGCCGACTTCATGCCGTAGTACAGATTGAAACCATCGATGTACGCCGTCACCATGGCCAACTCGAACTCACCCCTTCGGTCCGTGCGCCGAGTCGCGCATGGGCGGTTGGCTCGGGTCGTGTATGCCGTGCTTTCACTGGTGCCTGCGGCCGGGAGCGTGTATCGTGTCCCGTAGACAACGGCGAGAGATACGCCGAGGACGGCCCCGCAAGGGGCCGTTTTTTTGTGCTGGCCCGTCCGTGCCGCCTCGGGACCGGCTACCCGAGTTACCGCTCCACTGACCGCTTGACGGGATCTTCCTCAAGGCGTGACGAGCTGTTTCCGAAACCCACCCACCCTGTTCGGTTTCGGGGTCCTGCTTGCCGTCTATCATGAGTGAGGGTTGTTGTGTTCGTCAAGCGGATGCTAGCGTTTCCGATATGGAAACGCCTCGGAGTCTCGTAGCCGCGAACATTGCCGCGCTGCGCCGCCAGCAGGGACTCGGGGTTCGTGGCTTGTCTGAGCGGCTGAAACAGCTCGGACATCGCATCCTGCCCAGCGGTATCACCAAGATTGAAAAGGACGGCCGGGCGGTGTCGGCGGATGACCTCGTCGCCCTCGCGCTCGCTCTCCAGGTAACCCCTAACCGCCTCCTTCTGCCCGTGAAGCAACTCGAGGACCAGATCGCCCTGACGCCCGAGGTTCATACCACCGCCGCGCAAGCCTGGGAATGGGTCCTGGCTCGGAAGAGCCTCGAGGTCGTCCTTCCTCGCTTCGCCGGTGAAACACACGCCGCCGAGCATGACTTCTTCCAGGCGTCCCTCCCGGCCGCAGAGGCGTGGCGGCGGCGGCAGTCCGCCGTCCAGGTCGCCGATGCGGTTGGCAAGTACATCGGCCGACTCGTGGAGAATCTCGCCCGCCTGCACGAAGCTCAGCAAGACGACGTCGGGGATGAAGCCGTCCGGACCCGAGACGAGCTCTTGCTCGCCATAAACTTGTTGCCACGACTGTTGGCAGAGCTTCAAGATCAAGTCGAGCAGGCGATCTCCGCATCTGCGCTCTCTGATGAACCCGAGTACGGCAAAGCGGTGTTCGCCTCCCTCGCCGTCCATGAGCAAGCACTCGGACGGCTACTCGCTGCCAGGCAGCACTCTTACCTAGCTCGCGAGTCGGCCGCCACTTACGAACAGTCGCATTACGAAAAACTTTCGCGCAGTGCGCAGCTCCGTACCGAGTACATAAACCTCACGAGGAGCGGTGACGTCGAAGGTGCAGAACAGGTAGCACGGGCGCTCGCCGAAGCCGATCGCGACGTTGAGGCGACCGAGGCGGGCAGGCTGGTCGCTTCCGAGCAGATCGCCCGAGCAGACCAAGCCTTCGAGCGAGCGCAGACGGAGCTATACCAGACCCGTCGCATCATGCTTATCCGCAGCATCCTCCCTCCGCACCTACCCCCAGACCTGCGGTACATCGACGAACTGAACCTCTCCGACGAACGCGACGACCAACCCACCATTCTGACTCGCTTCGCGAAACTGAGTGCGCGCCTGGCCGAGACACAACGCCGCCAAAACATCGTGCCCGGGCTGTCCCCCTTCGCTCGGGTCGCACACCGGCTCGCCGGCCTTGACAAACCGGAACGCATCGACTAGATCTGCCTGCTGGATTGATCGGTTCTGGTCGTGTGTCGAGGTCATTGACGAGGCGACCCACGAGGCGCTCTGCAACCTTGGCGAGAGCCTGGGTCGAGCCTGGCTGCGGCACACTGTTCAGCATGGCGCAGCGCGAGTTTCCGACCGTCAAGCATTTCGGGCAGGCCAACCCTGCTGGCCCTGGACAGGGCGATGTCCCCGCGCTCCTTCGCCGCTTGGCCGACGCGATCGAGGCGCTCGGCCCCGTCGAGATCCAGGACGTCGCCCTCCGGTCCGAGGTCACAACGGAGGGGGATTGGTGGTCGGCGATCGTCTACTTCCACGACGACGCAAGCTGATCGGCCGGACGGGCTGCTGTGCACTTCGCTGCTGTACGAGAGCCCGATCAGCTGGACCAGGCCCCAGAGCACCGGCCACCAGCTGGGAAGAGTGGGGCATGTAGGACTCGAACCTACAACCTACGGATTAAAAGTCCGCAGCTCTGCCATTGAGCTAATGCCCCAATGCACGTGCGCTCACGCACATGCTGTCCCCAGGTTAGCGGATCGTTCAGCGCAGGTCGTCCGGGTATCAGTCCCCGGGCGGCTCCGGGTCAGTAGCTGCAGCTGACCACCACATCGTCGATCTTGGTGGCGACGAGCGTACCGGCGGTGCTGCCGACGGTGAATCGCAGGAACACGTCGGTCTGCGTAGCGCGCCACGGCCCGACGGCAAAGCTCTGCCAGTCTGGCGACTGGCCCGGTCCAGTGACGTGATAGAGAGCGATGTATGTCCAGGTGGCCGGGTCGATGACCTCGATGGCGACGACGGGCGAGGCGGTGACCCGGGCCAGCCAGAATTTCACCGCGCAACTGGGCTGGTGCACCTCGGCCGGCGTGAGGTGGACGCTACGGCCGACCGATGACCAGCCGGTGGAGAACTGATCGATGTAGCCGTACCAGTTGCCCGAGTGCGCCAGCTCGGGGTGGTTGGAGAAAGAGCCATAGTGGTCGCCTTCGCCGTCGAAGCTCCACCGGTACACCGGACTGCCCTCGAAGCCGTCAGACAACTGCCAGATGGAGGCGTGGGCGGGGGAGGCGTTCCCGAGGACCAGGACGGCCGTGAGAGCAGCGGCCAGTAGAGCGAACAACCGCCGCCTGGGTACGCGGACTCCGCGGCCGACGGGGGCAGGTGGCAAGGACGATTCTATGGTGGCCACGGTCGACAGCTCCATTCGTGGACGAGTGTGTTCCCGCAGCGCCGCGACGAACCATGAGGGCAAGACGCCTCAGGGTATCGATGGCGACCGCTGGCTGAAATCGGTCGTTCGTTCGATGTCCATCTCTGTCGCGCTTCCGTCGCTCGACTACCCGCCGAACCGGACAGTGGCTGTAATCAATATATGATCGCAGCTGCTGAAAGCGCGTTCGCGCAGCGTTACTCGTCACCCGTCGGGCTGGGACGCGCCCTCGCGTCGCTCGGGCGAGAACAGCCGGTGGTCTTCGACGAACTCATGAACGCGCCGGTGGTGTTGCGCCACCGGGACGTCGCCGCCGCGCTGCGCGACACCGCCACGTTCAGCACCCAGTTCTACGGCACGGGTCCGATGAACGGGGCGATGATCACGCTCGACGGCGCACCGCACCACCGGCTGCGACGCATCCACAACCGCTTCTTCAGCGCCAGCGCGAGCGCCAAGTACGCCGACGCCGTCGCGCCGATCGCTCAGCGCACTTTCGGGCCGGTCGCGGCGAAGGCCGAGGTCGAACTGATCGGGGAGTGCATCGCTCGCTATCCGATGGAGGTCTTCCTCACCTTGCTGGGCATTCCGGACGAGCTCGGCGATCAGGGTCTGGCGTGGGTGCGCGCCATCGTCACGTGGCTCGGCTCGCCGATGGACCAAGCCGCGGCCGAGCCGGGACTTCAGGCGTACGCGCAGCTGAGCGACTACACGTCCGGGCTGGTGCAACGAGAGCGGCATACGGGCGGCGACAACCTGCTGAGCGAGATCATCAACGGGTTCGAGTCGGAGGACGCTTACACCACGGAAGCCGTCACGGCGTCGGTGGTAAGCCTGCTGCTCGGCGGCTTTGAAACCACGATTCAGATGATGTCGGCGACGCTCTGTTCACTGCTGCTGAACCCGGATGCGCTGGCTCGGGTGCGGGCCGATCACAGCCTGGTCGAGGCCGCGATCGACGAGGCGTTCCGGTGGGCCAATCCCTCGGCGGGTCTCTACCGGCTGGTGACCCGGGACACCGGGATCGCCGGGACCGGCCTGGCCGCCGGGAGCTTGGTGTACCTGGGCATCGCCGGAGCCCACTACGACGAACGGGCCTACCCGGACCCGGAGACGTTCCACTTGGACCGGCGCGGCGGCGCGCACCTGGGTTTCGGGCTGGGCCCGCACTATTGCGTCGGGGCCCCGCTAGCCCGCATCGAAGTCACCGCGGCCCTCACCGCGCTGCTCGACGCCTGCCCCGGCCTGCGACTGGACTCCGATACGCCACTCAGCTTCTATTACGGCGCGAGGGACTTCGTGCAGCACGGCACCGATGCTCTGCCTGTGCTGACGTGACCGCGATGCCGACCGGGCGCTGACCATCGCCAGGTGGGTTATGCAATCGACGCTCGTAGGCAAGATCGCTTTATCCGCTGGAGTCCGGTGACCGCAGCCATCACCGACATGTCCGTTATGCTGACCGGCGTGCATTTGACCTTCATCCGCAAGACCGCACATTCGAACGACAACAACTGTCCTTCCCTGTACAAGACCGACCGCGACACCTACATCGTCCAGGGCTGGCGGGTCACCGACCCGGAAACCCTGCGGCAGTTGGACATCCCGGGCCACGAGACCGTGGTCGAAGTGCCCAGCGACGTCCTCGCCGAGATCGCCCGCTCGATCTGACCGCTGTCGCCGACGCGCCGCCCTCGCCGGGGCGGCGCGTTTTGCGTTTCCAGCCGTCGTCCAAAAAGGTGGAACAGACGTCTTGCACAGCTGTCTAAGACGACTGTACAGTGATCCGCGTACCCCTCAAGGACCTCGGGAAGGAACCGAAATGATCGAGACCGTCGCCGCCACCGCCGCCACCGTCGTCGCGCTGCCCGTCGCGGGCGCGCTGGGTTATCGGGCGGTACGCCGCTCGGCGACCGCGAAGCAGCTGGCCATCACCACTCCGAACGGCATCGCCGAGCAGCACTACGTGAGCGTCGGCGGGGTCGAGCAGTGGGTGCAGATCCGCGGCGAGGACCGGGCTAACCCGGTGCTGTTCGTGCTGCACGGCGGCCCCGGTTCGCCGTACGCGGTCTTCACGCCGCTGATCCGGTCCTGGGAGAAGCACTTCACCGTGGTCCAGTGGGACCGCCGCGGCGTGGGCAAGACCCGCGCCCGCAGCGGTGCCGCCGATCCGGCTGTCAACACGTTCGCCCAGCTGACCGCCGATGCCGTCGAGGTCGTCGAGTTCGTCCGCCGGCACTTGGGGCAGGAGAAAGTCGTCCTGCTCGCCGGATCGATGGGCACCCTGCTCGGCCTGCCGCTGGCCCGGCAGCGGCCCGACCTGTTCTCCGCGTTGGTCTGCACCGACATGTACGCCGACATGTACCGCAACGAGCAGGAGGGTTACCGGCTGGCCCTGCAACGCGTACGCGCGGCGGGGAACACCAAGGCGGTCACCGCGCTGGAGAAGATCGGCGACGACCCGAACCGGTGGGACATGCGCGCCTGGCAGGTGAAGATGGACGTGACCATGAAGTCGGACCCGGTCACCCCGAACGCCGTGGCGAAGCTGCTGTTCCCGCTCGCGATGACCTCGCCGCTGTACTCGCTCACAGACGTGAAGCACTTGCTGGCCGGCTTCATCGACACGCAGAAGCAGATGCACGACGAGGTGATGCGCTACGACGCGTACGCCGGTGGCACTCGCTTCGAGATGCCGTGTTTCCTGCTGCAGGGCGACTCGGACGTGCTGACCCTGACCCGACCGGCCGTCGAGTTCTTCGAGCGGATGGACGCGCCGGTCAAGCAGGTGGCCCTGATCGAGGGCGCCAGCCACTTCGCCGCCTTCACCCAGCCCGAACGGTTCCTGGCGCAGCTGCTCGCCCACGTTCGTCCGATGGTGACGGTCAGCTGATCATCCGATCCTCCGTTCGGCCATCTTGCGCCCGGGTCCCGCGTGTCGCGTACGCGGGAACGGGCGCGAGGCCGTAGGGTGCGCACCGCTCTGCCACACCCCTCTTAGCTGGGAGCGCAAACCGATATGAGTGACGGATACGTCCCTCGCGTCAACGTGATCAGCCGGCTCGGCGCCGGCGTCATCGGGGGCGTGCTCGGCGGCGTGGTGCTCGCCGCCGTCCTTTTCTTCCTCGACGAGTTGCAGGCCTACGGCCGTCTCGTGGGGCAGGAGTCGACTCAGAACGACTTCGTGGTCGCCCTGTTCGTCTGCGGGTTCGCCGGCGCGGTCTTCGGAATCTTCATCGGACGGTTCGTCACGGGTCAGCTGATCCCAGCTGCCGGTGTGGGGCTCGTCTTCGGCACCGTCTGGTACCTCGTCCTGCAGCTCATCGTGCTCCAGATCCGCGGCGGATCGCTGCTGGACATGGGCAAGAACGGGCTGATCGTGCTCGGGGCGTACGTCATCTTCGGTGCGGCGACCGCCATCATGTACTCCGAGTTCGGCCCCCGGCGGCAGTACCGCCGCTACCGTCGGCGGACCGGCGACTACGAGCTGGAGTACGTGCCGCGGTTCCGCCGTAGCGGTTCCCGCAGCAGCTCGCGCCGCCGTCGCCGGCGCCGGGACGACGACGACTGACCCGAGCGCGCCCCAACGAGATCAGGGATGTGGGTGGAATCTTGCCGCAAGATTCGACCCACATCCCTGATCCAGCGCGACAGGCGCATCCCTGATCCAGCGCAACAGGCGGCTGCTGCTGAAGGGCTAACTGGAGCCGACGAGGGTGAGAACCCACGCCACGATGAAGGCCTCTTCCTTCCAGGCGTCATACCGCCCGGACGGGCCGCCGTGCCCCGCCCCCATCTCGGTCTTGAGCAGGTAGTCGCCGTCCGGTGCGGTCACGCGCAGGCGGGCGATCCACTTCGCCGGCTCGTGGTAGAGGACGCGGGTGTCGTTGAGCCCGCCCATCGCGAGGATCGCCGGATAGTGCTGCGCCCGGACGTTCTCGTACGGCGAATAGCTCTTCATGTACGCGTACACCTCGGGGGACTCCAGCGGGTTGCCCCACTCCTCCCACTCGGTGACGGTGAGCGGCAGGTCCGGCCGCAGGATCGTGTTCAGCGCGTCGACGAACGGCACCTGCGCGACGATCCCGGCGAACAGCTCGGGCGCGAGGTTGGCGACCGCCCCGACGAGCAGGCCACCGGCCGATCCACCGCGGGCCACCGTCCGATCCGGACTGGTCCAGCCGCTCTTCTGGAGATGCCGGGCCGCCGCCGCGAAGTCGGTGAAGGTGTTCTTCTTCGCGGTGAGCTTGCCCTCCTCGTACCAACGCCGGCCGAGTTCGCCGCCGCCCCGGATGTGCGCGACCGCGAAGACGACACCGCGGTCCACGAGGGACAGTCGCGGGATCGAGAACCAGGGGTCCATGCTCGTCTCGTACGAGCCGTAGCCGTAGAGCACGCAGGGCGCCGAACCGTCGCGCGGCGTACCGGCGCGGCAGACCAGCGAGATCGGCACCCGGGTGCCGTCGTCGGCCACCGCCCACTCGCGGTGCTGCTCGTAGTCGGCCGGGTCGAATCCGCCGAGCACCGGCTTGCGCTTGCGCAGCACCAACTCGTCACCGGTCGGCGCGTCCAGCAGGTAGTCGTAGACCGAGTTCGGCGTGACCAGGGAGGAATATCCCAGCCGGACGGCCCGGGTCAGGTAGTCGGGGTTGTCGCCCAGTCCGACGGTGTAGAGCGGCTCGGGGAACGCGACGTCGAACGCGGCGCCCTCCTTCGGCAGTACCCGCAGCCCGGTCAAACCGTTGCGGCGCAGGGATACCACGATGTGCGTCGCGAACGCGTCGACCGCCTCCAGGCGTACCCCTCGGTTGTGCACGATGAGCGGGGCCCACTGAGCGGGAGCGTCGATCGGCGCCGTCGCGAGCTCGAAGTCCTCCGCGCCCTCGTTGTGGAGCACGAGCAGCCGGTCGCCGTCGGGCTCCACTGTGTACTCCACGCCCTGGACCCGGGCGCGGACCGAGCGGGGCGCGGCCGTGGGGTCGTGGGCCGGGATGAGCCAGGCCTCGCTCGTGACCTTGCTGTGCGCCTCGATGACCAGGAACTCCTCGGAGCGTGACAGCTCCGCGCCGAGCCAGAACCGCTCGTCGGCCTCCTCCAGGACCAGCGCGTCTTCCGCGCGGTCCGTGCCCAGCCGGTGCCGCCACACGCGATTCGGCCGCCAGGCCTCGTCCACGGTGAGGTAGAGCAGCGTCCCGGCGTCCGCGGACCAGGCCACGCCGTAGAACACGTCCTCGAGAACATCACCCAGGTCTTCGCCGGTCACCAGATCCTTGACGCGCAAGGTGAAGCGCTCGTCACCCGTGAAATCCGTCGAGTACGCGAGCAGCCGCCCGCCGGGGGCGACGTCGAGCGCGCCGAGCTGGAAGAACTCGTGTCCTTCCGCCAGCTGGTTGCCGTCGAGCAGCACCTCCTCGCCCGGCAGTGGCTCGCCGTCGCTCTCCGGCGGCGTCGGATCGTCCGAGGTGGCTGCAACCCGGCAGTGGATGCCGTACTGCTTGCCTTCCTCCTGACGCGTGTAGTACCAGTAGCCGCCCTTGCGGACCGGCACCGAGAGGTCGGTCTCCTGGGTCCGGCGCTTGATCTCGGCGAACACCGTCTCCTGGAGCGCCTTCTGACCGGCGGTGCGCTGCTCGGTGTAGGCGTTCTCCGCCTCGAGGTACGCGATGGTGTCCGGGTCTTCCTTGTCCAGCAGCCAGGCGTACTCGTCGACCACCTCGTCGCCGTGGTGCCGGCGGATGTGCGCGGCTCGCTTCGCCACCGGCGGCTTGATCGAGAGAGTAGAGATCTGAGTAGGAGCGTTGGTCACACGGTGAGGTTACCGACCCACTGGCTGTATTGCGCCCGGTCGAGTGAAGGTCTAAAATATCGAACGGTTGTTCTAATGCGGTACCAAATGCGGTAACGAGGGAAAACTCCCCGTTTCGCAGCCATCAGCTCCCAGTGAGGCGGGCAGATGATACCCATTCCGCGTACGCTCGCGGCAGCTCGCGCTCTGGAGGGCACTGTGCCGATCCGGGCTCCGATCGGCACCGGCCGGTGGACCGCCCGTCCGCAGCGCCTCGACGAGGTCGCGACCGTGCTCAGGTTCGCCGCCGAGAAGGGTCGCGAGGTACGCCCTCGGGGCGCCGCGACCAAATCGGCCTGGTTTACCGAGCCCTCTGATGTAGACATAACACTCAGCACCGGCGACCTGAGCGCCTGGCATTACGAGCCGGGCAGCCCGGTCGTGACGGTCGGCGCCGGGGTGCCGCTGCAAGTGGCGCAGATTCGGCTCGCCGCATACGGATTGCGGTTGGCGCTCGATCCCCGGTCACCCGGAGCGACGGTTGGCGGCATTCTGGCCACCGACGAGCTCGGTCCGCTCGCGATGAAATTCGGCCGTCCGAGTGAACAGCTGCGGGGTGCCTGGGGCGTCCGCGCCGGCGGTTCGCTCATCGCGCTCGGCGACCCCGATCCCACCACCGGCCCGGCGCACCCGGAGTCGGCCGAGCGCCACCCGGACCCGGCCGACCGCCGCTGGCTGACGACCGGCGTACTGGTCAGCGCGACGCTGCCGGTGCAGCCGATGCCTCCGGCCAGCCGCTACGTCTCTCACGACGTGGCGTCTCCACTGGAGATCAGCGAGCTCCTCGCCCGGATGGAGGCGTGCTGCTCGGCTCCCACCGCGATCGAACTCGACCTCCCGGCCCGATCACTGTCCCGGATCAGTCACGTCGGCACGCTGACGGTGCTGGTGGAGGGCTCGGTCGCCAGTGCCACCGATCGCGCCGGGGAACTCGCCGACGCGTTCGGGCCCAAGACCGGTTTCCACGACGTCGCCCCCGAGGGCTGGGCGCGCTACCCCTGGCGGGGTGACGACGTCGCCGTCCGGCTGGACGCGCCGGCCGACGCGCTCGCGTCTGTGGCGTACGCCATGCGCGACGCGGCCAACGCACCCCTCGCGTTCCGGGCGAGCCTCGGCACCGGAGTGGGCTACGCCGCCCTGCCCGCCCACCTTCCCGGCGAGGTGATCCGGGCGGTCCTCGAAACGTGCCGCGACGTGCTCATGGGTCGCGGCGGTGAGGTCACCGTGCTGTCCGCCCCGGCCGAACTCCGCCGAATCATCGGCCTGGAGCGCTTGTACGCCTGACCGAGCCCGCCGCGCCGCCCGCCAACCCCCTCGGCTGGGCGGCGCGGCTGTCTGCGCCTCGGGGACACCTCCCGCGTCCGGGATGCCTGCGGATCACGGTTACGCATGCCATTTCCGCCGCGGGAAGCATGCATAACCGTGATCTGCAGCTAACCGGCCAGCGGCCCGGGAGGGGCGTACGCCACAACGCGGGGCGGATGTGAGGTGCGCGCGGCGGCAGTGCGAGAATAGGCGCGCTGTGATCGACGTACCCGCTTCCCAGGCCCTCTTCGACCGCGCCTCGGCCATCGTGCCCGGCGGGGTCAACTCCCCCGTTCGCGCCTTCCGGGCGGTCGGCGGGACTCCGCGCTTCATGGTCGAGGGCCGGGGGGCTTGGCTCACCGACGCCGACGGCAACCGTTATGTCGACCTCGTCTGCTCGTGGGGTCCGCTGATCCACGGGCACGCCCACCCTGAGGTCATCGCCGCGGTGCAGGCCGCCGCCGCGAAGGGGACGAGCTTCGGCACTCCGACGCCGGGTGAGGTCGAGCTGGCCGAGGAGCTGGTCGGGCGTACGGCGATCGAACAGATTCGGCTGGTCAACTCGGGCACCGAGGCGACCATGTCGGCGATCCGGCTGGCCCGTGGGTTCACCGGGCGTACGAAGATCGTGAAGTTCGCCGGGTGCTATCACGGCCACGTCGACGCGCTGCTGGCCGCGGCCGGCTCCGGCATCGCGACGCTGGCCCATGCGGGTGATTCAGCCGTACCCGACTCGCCCGGAGTGACCGGGGCGTCAGCGGCCGAGACGATCGTGCTGCCCTACAACGACCTGCCCGCCGTCGAGGCTGCCTTCGCCGCGCACGGCGACGAGATCGCCGCGATCATCACCGAGGCGGCCGCCGGGAACATGGGCGTCGTCGCCCCGCTGCCCGGGTTCAACCAGGGCTTGGCCGACATCGCGCACCGCTACGGAGCGCTGCTCATCGTCGACGAGGTGATGACCGGATTCCGGGTCTCCCGCAGTGGCTGGCAGGGACTCGATCCGGCCGACGCCGACCTCTGGACCTTCGGCAAGGTCATGGGCGGCGGGCTGCCGGCGGCGGCGTTCGGCGGGCGTACGGAGATCATGGGGCGGCTGGCCCCGGCCGGTCCGGTGTATCAGGCCGGCACGCTGTCGGGGAACCCGCTGGCCTGCGCGGCCGGGCTGACCAGCCTGCGCCTGGCGACCGACGACGCGTACGCGAAACTCAACGCGACGGCCGAGAAGATCAGCACCCTCGCGACCGAGGCGCTGAGCAAGGCCGGAGTGCCGCATACGCTGGCCACGGCTGGCAGCATGTTCTCAGTCTTCTTCACCGACACTTCAGTCGTGAACTACGACCAGGCGAAGACGCAGGACGTCGCCGCCTTCCGCGCGTTCTTCCACACCATGCTCGACAACGGCGTCTACCTGCCGCCGAGCGCGTTCGAGGCGTGGTTCGTCTCGACGGCGATCGACGACGACGCGTTCGAGGTGATCGACAAGGCGCTGCCGCTGGCGGCGGCGGCAGCCGCGAGCGCGCGATGACCGAGCGAACGACGGTTCACTTCCTGCGTCATGGGGAGGTGCACAACCCGACGGGCGTCCTCTACGGGCGACTGCCGGGCTTCAAGCTCAGCACGCTCGGCGAGCAGATGGCCGAGGCGGTTGCGAAGTCGCTGGTGGGACGGGACATCACGCACGTCGTCAGCAGCCCGCTCGACCGCGCCGTCCAGACCGCGCAGCCCAGCGCCACCGCGCTGGGCCTGCCGATCGAGACCGATCTGCGGCTGATCGAGAGCGAGAACTGGTTCGAAGGCCGGTCGGTCGGCTTCGGCCCGCGTACGTGGCCAAAGCTGATCAACCCGTTCCGGCCCAGCTGGGGCGAACCGTACAAGCACATCGCCCAGCGCATGCGCGACGCGCTGCACGACATCCGCGACGCGGCCCGGGGGCACGAGGCCCTGGCCGTCTCGCATCAACTGCCGATCTGGGAGCTGCGGCTGTTCCTCACCGGCCGGCCACTCTGGCACGATCCGCGCAAGCGTCAATGTGCTCTGGCCAGCCTCACCTCGTTCCGCTACGAGGGCACCAGCCTGGTCGGCATCGACTATTCCGAGCCCGCCGCGCATCTCGGGCCCGGTAAAGGCCTAGGAGCGTAAGCATGGGTCTTACCCGCAGGTCCGCGGTGCTCGGCGTGCTCGCCGCGGTCACCCTGGCCGCTTGTTCCAATCAAGATCAGAGTGGTACGCAGAGCGGCCTGATCGAGGCGGCGAAGCGGAAGACGGCCCCCACCGTCACGGGCGACCTCCTCGGCGGCGGCAGTTTCGACTTGTCGGCGTACAAGGGCAAGGTCGTCGTCGTGAACTTCTGGGCGAGCTGGTGTGCGCCCTGCCGCGCCGAGGCGGCCGACCTCGAAGAGGTCTGGCAGTCGTCCAAGGCGTCCGGCGTGCAGTTCGTCGGGATCAACATCCGTGACGAGAAGGACAAGGCGATCGCGTTCCACTCGGGTCGCGCCACTTATCCGAGCATCTTCGACCCGGCCGGCAAGATCGCGCTGGGCTTCTCCGACGTCCCCCCGTCGGCGATTCCGTCCACCCTGGTCATCGACCAGCAGGGCCGGATCGCTTCGATCACGCGCCGAGACATTCGCGCGGCCGAACTGCGGGAGGTTGTCGAGGCGGTGGTGGCCGAGAAGGCGGGTTCCAGTGGGTGACGCCTTCGAGAACATGGCGACGAGTGGTCCGCTCGTCTTCGCACTACTCTTCGCCGCGGTCGCCGGGCTGGTCAGCTTCCTGTCGCCCTGTGTGCTGCCGCTCGTGCCGGGCTACCTGTCGTACGTGACCGGTCTGGTCGGGGCCGATCTCTCGGCCGCGCTGGGTGAGCAGGAGGGCCCGCGCCGGCGGGGTCGCGTACTGGCGGGGACGGCTCTGTTCACCGCCGGGTTCGGCGTCGTCTTCATCACCACCACCGTGCTCGCGGCGCGGTTCGGCGGGGAGCTGATCAGCAACGCCCGCACCCTGGAGATCGTGGCCGGAGCGCTCATCATCGTCTTCGGCGTCGCGATGCTCGGCTGGGTTCCCGGCCTGCAACGCGAGGTACGCATCCACCGCCTGCCTCAGGCGGGCCTCTGGGGCGCTCCCGTCTTCGGCGCGGTCTTCGCCTTGAGCTGGATCCCCTGCATCGGGCCGACGCTCGGGGCGGTGATGATGCTCGGCACGTCGAGCGGCCAGCCGGTACGCGCGGCGGCCCTGGCGACGGCGTACTGCATCGGGATCGGGGCGCCGTTCCTCGCGCTCGGCCTCGGCATGCGCCGGCTGGCCGGGGTGGTCAAGGCGATCCGGCGCAACTCCCACTGGGTCACCCGGATCGGCGGCATACTGCTGATCATCGTCGGGCTGGCTCTGGTCACCGGGGCCTGGGGCGACTTCATCATCTGGCTGCGCGCCACCGTCGGCGCGGGATCGGTGAGCCTGTGAAAGCGATCCTCGGCTTCGCCGTCGCCAAACTCCGGGTCGCCTGGCGGCAGCTCACCAGCATGCGTACGGCGTTGGTGCTGCTCTTCCTGCTGGCGGTCGCCTCCATCCCCGGCTCGATCCTGCCGCAGCAGGGCGTGAATCCGGAGAAGATCAACCAGTACTTCGTCAAGCATCCGGATCTCGCTCCGGTCATCGACAAGCTCGGCGGCTTCGACGTCTTCCGGTCCCCGTGGTTCGCCGCGATCTACCTGCTGCTGTTCACCTCGCTGATCGGCTGCATCCTGCCGCGTACGCGTGACCATCTGCGCGCGCTGCTTCGTCGCGTACCAGATGCGCCGAAGCGGATGGAGCGCCTGCCCGCGCATCACCAGGGCCGGACTGCCCTCGGAGCTGCTGAAGTGGCCGCGGGCCTGCGCGGCTGGCGGACGGTGACCCGCGAGCAGCCCGACGGCACGGTGACCGTCGCGGCGGAACGCGGTTTCCTGAAGGAGACCGGCAACCTCGTCTTCCACACCGCCCTGATCGGGGTGCTGGTCGGCGTCGCGCTGGGCTCGATGCAGGGCTGGCATGCCAACCGGCTGCTGGTGCAGGGTCCGGAACAGGCCTTCTGCACGACCCCGCAGCAGTTCGACGAGTACAACCCGGGCACCGGCGTGAGCGCCTCGGCCCTGCCGAAATACTGCCTGGAGCTGACCGGCTTCCAGGCGTCCTACCTGGACAACGGCCAGGCGAAGTCCTACGGCGCGACGGTCGAGGTGAGCGGCGAGAAGACCGAGACCAAGGAGTTCTCGGTCAACCACCCGCTGCGCCTCGGCGACGCCAACGTCTACCTCCTCGGTCACGGGTACGCCGCGATCCTGCGCTACACCGACACCAACGGACGCGTGCAGACCGCGGTCGTGCCGTTCCTGCCGATCGATCAGCAGACGCTGACCAGTGAAGGCGTGGCCACCTTCCCGGACGCGAACGCCGACCCGAAGACGGGCAAGCCCGACCGGACCAAGCAGGTCGCCTTCTCCGGGCTCTACGTGCCGACCGCGCCGGAGTCCGGCATGGCCGCGCGCTCGATCTACCCGGAGGAACGCAACCCGCGCCTGGTGCTGACCTTCTACCAGGGCGATCTCGGCCTCGACCAGGGTGTGCCCAGCTCGGTCTACCAGCTCAACCAGAAGCAGGTCGCCGCCGGCAAGCTCAAGCAGATCGGCGAGGGCAAGTCGCTGGAGAAGGGCGGGAGCTGGACCCTGGAGGACGGCTCGAAGCTGGAGTTCCTCGGTACGCGCCCGTTCATCACCGTGTCCCTGCGACACGACCCGGGCGAGCCGGTGGTGCTGGTCAGCATCCTGTTCGTGCTCGGCGGGCTGATGCTCACGCTGAGCGGCAAGCGGCGGCGGGTCTGGGTCCGGCTCACCCCGGCCGGCGACGGGACTAATCTGCTGGAGGTAGGCGGCCTTCCACGCTCCGAATACCCGGGCTTCGCCGCCGAGTTCGCCGGGGTCATCGCCAAACTAGGCATCACCGAGATGGGAGACGACACCCGTGAACCTGTCGACGCTCTCCGATAACCTGCTCGTCTTCGCGATCCTGGGCTACCTGGTCGCGATGATCCTCCACGCCTCGGAGTACTCGCTCGCGGGGAAGCGACGCGCGGCCACCGCCGCCGCTCCGGCGCGCGAGCTGGTCGGAGCCGGCGGCCCGCCGGTCGCCGTTCCCGCCGAGCCGGACATCCCCGCCGGACCTGATCTCGGTACGCGCCTCGGCGGCTGGGCCGTCTACGCGACTGGGCTGGCCGTGCTGCTGCACCTGGGAACGGTCGCTACGCGAGGACTCGCCGCCGGCCGGATGCCATGGGGCAACATGTACGAGTTCGTCCTGGCGGTCACCCTGGTCGGCGGCGTCGCCTGGCTGGGGGTGATGGTGCAGCTGCCGAAGCTGCGCCTGCTGGGGCTGCCGCTGACGGTCGTCCAGATCCTGCTGCTCGGCTTCGCCGGCCTCGTGCTCTACACGCAGATCAGCCCGCTGGTCCCGGCGTTGCAGTCCTACTGGTTCGTCATCCACGTGACCTCGGTAGTCACCGCCTCCGGCCTGCTGCTCGTCGGCTTCGTCCCGGCGGCGATGTTCCTCGTCCGCAACGGCCACGACGACGGCCGCGTCCGGTTCCCCTACACTCTGGGCGCTCGGCTGCCCAACGCCGAGGCGCTGGAACGGCTCACCTTCCGGCTCCACGCGTTCGCGTTCCCGCTGTTCACCTTCGGTGTCGCCGCCGGCGCCGTCTGGGCCGAAGCGGCGTGGGGCCGGTACTGGGGCTGGGACCCCAAGGAGACCTGGGCCTTCATCTCCTGGGTTGTGTACGCCGGTTATCTGCACGCTCGCAGCACGCCCAGCGTCAACCGGCGGGTCGTGATGTGGATCGCCGTTCTCGGCTTCCTCACCATGCTGATGAACCTGTTCGGCGTGAACTTCTTCTTCACTGGGCTGCACAGCTACGCCGGGGTTTCTTAACCTTCGTTGGGCGTTACCGCGAGGCCGCGTTATCCCGGGATAGCGCGGCCTCGCGGCGTTTTGAGGGGACGTTTTCCCGGATAACGCGATGATCATGACGAGATAGATGAGCCGCCCACGGCACCTATCAGGGTGGGTGACCGTCACCGGGTCCGTCGCGGTCGAGTTGCTCGGTTGTGACGTTGCGCTGGCTGCCGAGAATCGCCCTGGTCACTGTCCTGATCGCCAGTTCAGGCTGGGCTGCGTACAACGACGACCCGGCGAGCCGGCTGCCGCTGTGCCGGCCCGGCGCCAAGCCGTCCGACATGCCACCGGCCGAGCCGCCCAGCCTGACGGGAGACGCCTGCCGCGCCCGGGCGACCAGTGTTCAACGCGTACGCGTGGCGCCGTTGCCCAGCGGCCTGCGGAGCGCCGGTTCCTACAGTCATCTGGGGGCGACCAGCACCGGAACGTGGTCCGGCGTACTGGGCCGGATCACCGTCCGGGATCCGGCGGTACGCCCCGACACGCTCGACTTCACCGCCGCCCGGTTCATGGCGCGCCGGGACGCCGGCGACGGCCACACCAGCTGGCTGGAGGCGGGCTGGGCGGAGACCGGGTGGAGCGGCGGTGGCCGGCAGCGGATCTACACCTACGACACGAACCGAAACTCGTGGACCTTCTTCGAGGACTACAAGATCCATAGCGGCGACCAGGTGTGGATCTACCTGGAGTCCGGGCCCGACTCCGGCCAGCTCGCCAACGAATGGCGGGCCTGGTTGTGGTGGGGCGACAAGTGGCACCTGCTCGCCTCGCAACGCCTGCCGTTGACCGACTCGGCACAGGTCGAGCAGTACGTCGAGGTCTATTCGGACGCTCAGCCGGGGAGCCTCTCGGGCGAGCCGCCAGGAGTGCAGTCAGCCCCGGCGAGCTACTCGGTGCCGTCGGTCTCCTTCGACAACGTGCAGGTCAAGGCGGTGCCCGCGGGGCAGGCCCAGTTCTGGCGGGACGACACCGTGCCGTCCACCACCGGCGAAGGCACCGCCGCGTACTGCGTCAATTGGCGTACGCGGTTCGACACCTGGTCGGCGGGCGACTGCGGGTAGCCGGAGCCGTGGTGGCAGGATTGCGCCATGGCCGCACCGCGCTTCCCCTTCACCGACCTGCGCGAGTTCCTCGCCGCTCTGGAGAAGGCCGGTGAGTTGCACCGGGTGACCGTCCCGGTGGATCCCACCCTGGAGATCAGCGAGATCGTCACCCGCACCGTCCGGGCCAAGGGACCCGCGCTGCTCTTCGAGCGCCCGACCCGGGGGGACATGCCGGTCGCGATCAACCTCTTCGGCAGCGACCGCCGGATGGCGATGGCGCTCGGCGTCGAAGACTTCGACGAGATCGGCGCGCGGATCGGCGAGCTGGCCAAGCCCGAGCTGCCCCAGGGCTTCTCCGGGATCATGGACGGCCTCGGCAAGGTGATGCAACTCAAGAGCCTGCCGCCGAAGAAGGTCAAGTCGGCCCCGTGTCAGGAGGTCGTCCTCAAGGGACCGGACGTGGATCTGAACCTGCTCCCGGGCCTGGTCACCTGGCCCGACGACGGCGGGATCTTCCACAACTACGGGCTCACTCACACCAAGCACCCGGAGTCCGGCAAGCGCAACCTCGGCCTCTACCGGCTGCAGCAGCACTCCCGGAACACGCTGGGTATGCATTGGCAGATCCACAAGGACTCGACCGCCCATCACGCCGTCGCCGAGCGACTCGGGCAGCGACTGCCGGTGGCCATCGCGATCGGCTGCGACCCGATCGTCTCGTACGCCGCCACCGCTCCCCTTCCGGGGGACATCGACGAGTACTTGTTCGCGGGGTTCCTTCGCGGCGAGCGGGTCGAGCTGGTCGATGCCCTGACCGTCCCGTTGCAGGTCCCGGCGCAAGCGCAGATCATCCTCGAGGGGTACGTCGAGCCCGGCGAGCGCCACGCGGAGGGTCCGTTCGGCGATCACACCGGCTTCTACACGCCGGTCGAGCAGTTCCCGGTGCTGCACGTCGAGGCCATGACGATGCGGCGCGACCCGGTCTACCACTCGATCATCACGAGCAAGCCGCCGCAGGAAGACGGGCCGATCGGCCGCGCCACCGAGCGCATCTTCCTGCCACTCATCAAGATCCTGGTGCCGGACATCGTGGACTACCACATGCCAGAGCCCGGCGTCTTCCACAACTGCCTCGTGGTCGCCATCAACAAGCGCTATCCCAAGCACGCCCAGAAGGTCATGAACGCGATCTGGGGCGCGCACCTGCTCTCGCTGACGAAGCTCATCGTGGTCGTCGACGACGACTGCGACCCCCGGGACCTGAACGAGGTGGCGTTCCGCGCCTTCGGCAACGTCGACTACGCCCACGACCTGGTGGTCACCCAAGGCCCGGTCGATCACCTCGACCACGCCTCCTACCAGCAGTTCTGGGGTGGCAAGGCGGGCGTCGACGCCACTCGCAAACTCCCGAGCGAGGGCTACCACCGCGGCTGGCCGGCCGAGGCGGTCATGTCGCCCGAGGTGGTCGCCAAGGTCAGCAAGCGCTGGAAGGAGTACGGCCTGTGAAGGCGTTCCTGCGGCTCGTCATGATCGAGCATTCCGTCTTCGCCCTGCCGTTCGCATACCTGTCGGCGCTCACCGCCATGAGTCGCTTCGACCAGTTCAGCTGGCTGACGCTGGTGCTGATCACGATCGCGATGGTCGGCGCGCGTACCTTCGCCATGGCGGCCAACCGGATCATCGACCGGCACATCGACGCGCGCAATCCGCGTACCGCCAAGCGTGAATTGGTCACGGGGGCGGTGAGCGTGCGCACCGCCTGGACCGGCGCGATCGTCGCCCTGCTCGTGTTTCTCGGCGCGGCCGCGGCGCTCAACCCGCTCTGCCTGGTGCTGTCGCCACTCGCGGTGATCCCGCTCGTCGTCTACCCGTACGCCAAGCGCTTCACCGATTGGCCGCACGCGGTGCTGGCGATCGCCCAGGCGGTCGGGCCGGTCGGCGGGTGGCTCGCCGTGACGGGCACGTTCGCCGGCAGCGGTCCGGCGTGGCTGCTCGGCGCGGCAGTCGGCCTGTGGATCGGCGGTTTCGATCTGATCTACGCCTGCCAGGACGCCGAAGTGGACCGCCAGATCGGCGTACGCAGCGTCCCCGCCCGGTATGGGGTGGCGGCCGCGCTGCGGATCTCCACCGTGACGCATCTCGTGACGTTCGCGCTGTTCGTGATCTTCGGCTTCTGGGTCGGCTTCGGCTGGCCCTGGTGGGTCGGGCTGACCCTGACCGCGGTCGCGTTCGCGTACCAGCACGTCATCGTGACTCCGACCGACCTGTCCAAGGTGAACCGGGCGTTCTTCACGTCCAACGGCTTCGTCGGGATCGCGCTGTTCGCCTTCGCCGTCATCGCCCTGCTCTGACCGCAGCAGCCCATGAAAGTGCGTCAGCGGGCGCCGAGTTCGCCGGTCCAGCGGGTCAGCAGCGTGTGCTTGACTCCGACCGCGTCCAGCACCTTGCCCGCGACGAAGTCGACGAGTTGCTGGGCGGTGGCGTCGGCGCCCGAACCGTAGAAGCCGGGGCTCGCGGGTAGCACGACGGCTCCGGCGTCGATCAGTTCGACCAGGTGGAGCAGGTGGGAGCGGGTCACCGGGGTCTCCCGAGGTACGATCACCACCCGGCGGCGTTCCTTGAGGTTCACCTCGGCAGCCCGCTGGAGGAGATCCTTCGACAGCCCCAGCGCGATCCCCGCGCACGCCGCGGTCGAAGCGGGGACGACGATCATTCCCCGGGCCGGATACGAACCGCTGCTCGGCCCGGCCGCGAGGTCACCGGCCGGCCAGAACTTGAGGTCCGCCCCGTCGATCGGCGTACCGAGCCATTCGGCCAGATCGTGCGCCCAATGGGCGTCCCGGAACGACCGGCCCGTCTCGTCCAGCAGGGTCAACCGGGCCGCCCGGGAGACCACGAGGTCGACGGGTTCTCCGGCGTCGAACAGGCCACGCAGGACGGCGGCGGCGTAGGGCGTACCCGACGCGCCTGACACGCCCACGATCCACGGTTCTCGCCGCACGATTCCAGCCTAACGACCGTTGACCTTGATCTGCGCCCGGCCTAGCGTCAAGGTCATGTTCGTGGTGGAGACCAGCGTCGATGTCGCGCGCCCCGTGACAGAGGTGTTCGCGCTCGTCTCCGATCCTCGCAACGACGTTCGCTGGTGGCGGGGCGTACGCGAAGTGAAGCTCCTCGCCGGGGACGGCGGCGTCGGCACGGAATACGAGCAACGCGGTCGCCTGCTCGGCCTGCCGTTCTACAACCACCTCGCCGTCGCCGCGTACCAGCCGCCGACCCGGCTCGAACTGCGTACGGTCACGTCGAACACGCCGTTCGAGGCGGTCTACGAGCTGACCCCGCTGGGCTCTTCGCGTACGCGGTTCGCCATGCGCGCCACGGTCGCCGGGGCCGGCCACTTCCGCCTCTTCGGACCGCTTCTCCAGCCGTTGTTGCGAGCCGTCGCGCGGTACTACTTCAGCCGACTGCCGAAGGCCTTCTAGATCGCGTACTCGCCGTATTTCTCGGTGTAGCGGTGGGCGTACATGCGCTCATGGAACTTCACGAACCGCTCGATCACCGTGCTCACGCGGCGGTCCCCGAGCCGCTCGTCGAGCGCCGACAGCCCGGCGGTCAGCCGCCCGTAGTGCTGCGTGTAGAGGTCGGCCAGATAACCGAGGCTCTCCCCGAACGCCCGCAGGGCACCGTCGGTGTCGGCCGCCCGGCGCGCGTGCCACAGCGCCACATTGACCTCCTCATTGGCGATGTCCTTGTGCAGCCGGGTCAGCGCCGCTTCGGTCTGCGCCTCCTCGACCAGCAGCGCGAGCGCGTCGGCGGCCAGCGTCTTGCGGCGTTCGACCGCGCGCCGGGTCAGCCGGTGCACCAGCGCCGCCTGCTGCACGCCGGCCATCCGGAGCAGACGCGTGCCCACATCGTTCTGCAGGCGTACCAACAAGGCCGCGTCGAACAGGACGTCCGTGAGCAAACCATCCGAGACCACCGCCGGCAACGCCTCGTCCGCGCGCACGGCCTCCGCGAGAACTCCTATGCCGTACGCGAGAGTCGGCGCGACCAGGATCGAATGAGCGCCGAGGGAGGCGAGCTCCATCCGGGCCAGGCTCGGGGCTCGCAGTGTCCGGTCCACCGCCCGATAACGGCTCACCAACCCGTCCCGGATGAGTTCGCCGACCGGACTGCCGTCCATCGCGTCGGCGACGTCACGGCAGGTCTCGATGTCGGCGACGAGCGCGCCCCAGAGCCCGAATTCGACTTCGCCGGGCAGATTCAGCGATTCACCGGCTCGGTGCCGGGCGTACTCTTCGGCGATTCCCGCGTGCTTGACCGCCGACAGGCTGAGGTCGAAGGCGGAGGCCCGCCGGGCGATGCGTTGCGGATGCCCACTGAGCAGCAGTACCGCAGGCGTGCCTCGGCCGGACGACAGCACCTGGATCATGGCGCGATTGAAGGCGGTGACCAGTTCCAGCCGTTCCCGGCCGGCCTCGCTGAGAACGGGCGCTCCCAGCCCCATCGCGACGTTGTCGGCGATCGTCTCGAAATACTGGTACGCGTTCATCAGCGCCAGTTTCCGCTCGACGACCGGCCATCCGGCCGCGTCGACGAGCCCGCCGACCAGCGTCACGTTCATCGTGACGAGTTGGGTCAGACCGGTGACTTGCAGATACTCGTGACGGCGCGGATTGCTCGAGGAAAACGCCCAGAGAGTGAATTCGCGGTACGCGCTCTTCGGCAGATGCCGGCGCACCGCGTTGATGATGGCCTCGCAGGTGGCCTCTTGAAGCTGGGCGGCTCGACGGTTCGCGGGCATGGCGCGACCATCACCACCCGTTCTCGTCTGATGGGGTTTCGTCCGCGACAGCCTACGACTCCGTGGCCGCGCACCGGGACCCGGGCCTCCATAGTGGATCTTCGCACCATGGAGGCCTTGGCCCACAGCCGATCAGCTTGGCCGTAACCCGATCAGTAGGACGGACGTCGTTCGTAGGTGTCCGTCGGGTGGCCGCCGGTTCCGGCTGCCCCGGCCGCCTCGGCGAACTCGCCCTCGCCTTCGAGGAGGGCGCGCACCTCAGACTCCCGGAACCGTCGGTGACCACCCGGAGTCCGGATGCTGCCGATCCGCCCGGCGGCGGCCCAGCGCGTCACCGTCTTCGGGTCCACCCGGAACAACGCCGCCACCTCACCCGGTGTCAGCAGGCGATCTCCCGTGTCCACACCCACCTCCTAGCGTCGACGGAGCCTCCATGGATCCAGCCCGATGGACTCGGCCCCGTGTGGACGTACGTCCATTAGAGCACCGTCAGAGATAGTTATCCCTGAAACTGCGGATTCGTCAGATTCGCCGCAATTGTCTTGTACTATTTGCGAACCTCATTCGTATATTGCCGCATCCAAGGCTAGTTCGGTGGGAGATACCCAGGAATCGTCACCATGGTCACAAGGTGGATAGGGTGGCGAGATGGAGCAGCTAGACCGTTGTTGTGACAGCGACCGCGCGTGGGTGACAGAAGCGATCGGCAAGGTCGCGGCCGATGCGAACAGGTCCGCCGACACACATCTGCTGCCCTTCCCGCTTCCCCTCTCCTGGGGCGTGGACCTCTACTTGAAAGACGAGTCGGTGCATCCGACGGGGTCGCTGAAGCACCGGCTCGCGCGGTCACTGTTCCTTTACGCGCTCTGCAACGGATGGATCCGGCCGGGCACCACCATCGTCGAGGCGTCCTCGGGCTCGACGGCGGTGAGTGAGGCGTACTTCGCGCGCATGCTCGGCCTGCCGTTCGTCGCGGTGATGCCGGCCTCCACCAGCAAGGAGAAGATCTCACTGATCGAGTTCCATGGCGGCCAATGCCACCTGGTGGACGATCCGGCGCAGGTCGTGGCCGAGGCGCACCGGCTGACCGAAGAGCGTGGCGGCCACTTCATGGACCAGTTCACGTACGCCGAACGCGCCACCGACTGGCGAGGCAACAACAACATCGCGGAGTCGATCTTCCAGCAGATGGAGCGGGAGACGCACCCGGTGCCCGCGTGGATAGTCGTCGGAGCCGGCACGGGTGGCACGTCTGCGACGATCGGGCGCTACGTCCGCTATCAGCAGCACTGCACGAAGGTCTGCGTCGTCGACCCCGAGAACTCGGCGTTCTATCCCGCCTGGAAACAGTCCGACTGGACGACCACGACCGGGCGAGGCTCTCGTATCGAGGGCATCGGCCGGCCCCGGGTGGAACTCTCGTTCCAGCCCTCGGTTGTCGACCGGATGATCGCCGTACCGGATGCCGCGTCGCTCGCCGCCATGCGAGTCGGCGCCGATCTGCTCGGGCGCCGGGTCGGCGGCTCCACCGGAACCAACCTGTGGGGCGCGTTCAGCCTGATCGCGGCCATGGTGGCCGCCGGAGAACGCGGTTCGGTCGTCACGCTGCTCTGCGACGGCGGCGAGCGTTACGTCAACACCTACTACTCCGACGCCTGGGTACGCGACGCCGGCCTCGACCTGGCTCCGCACGAAGAGGCGCTGCGCTCCTTCCTGCGTACCGGCCGGTGGGTCAGCGCCGAGGAAGCGGGCCGGTCGCGGTCAGCCTGACCAGGCTGAAGGGGCCTTCGTTCCCGACGGTGCACAGGTAGAAGGGGTCGACGAGGGAGTAGGTCGCCCATACGTGCGCGGCCGATCCGACGACTGGTTTCCCGGTGTAAGACACCGTTGCGGACCACGGAAGTCCTTCCACCGGGCCGCACCCCGCTACCACGACCGTCTTGAACGTGTGGCTCTCCGAGAGCGTACTCGAGACGTCGATCTGGGCCCCGCCGCTGATCCGGATCGTGGTGGGGGCGGTGCAGCTCACGACGCCCTTGAAGTGCACCACCGAACCACCGGACTTCGTCGTGCTGACATATGCGGTCCGGTACATCACCGTCGCGGTCGCCACCGCGGGCAGGTCCGAGAAGCCGATCAGGACGCGACCCTGCACTGACCTGTCCTCGCACGTTGCGGCGTAGGTAGCGTCGAGCTTCGCGACCGAACCGTCGGCCGCGAGCGAAAGCTGGCTGATGGTGAATTCGTGCGACTGCCCGAAGAAGCAGGACGACATCGCAGGTATACCGAGCGCAGATCCGTCACCCAGCTTATAGGTGCCGACCCCCAACGTTTTGCCGGCTCCAGCGCTGAACTTGACGCCATTGCCCCCGGTAGAGGACGCGGACCCCCCTGCGTAGATTCCGTCGACCGAGGCGATCGCGAAGACGGAATTCCCGATGTCAGAACGGTAGAAGCCACTGCCCATGCTGACCGCGCCGACTGCGGCGGGCTGCGCGGCGATCGGGTCATAGTTGATGACCAGGCGACCGAAATCGGCGAGGCCGCTCGCGTAGTAGTTCACGAAGGTGACGTCGATCGCCTGGACGGTGTGGTCGGCGGCGATGTCGATGCGATTGATCGTGAACCAGCTCGGCAGGCGCGCCACGGAAGTCTCGATGCCGAGCCCAGGGTCCACCGGCGAACCCGAAAAGTAGCCGTTGTTCTGGTAATTGCCCACGGCTAGGTCCGCGCCGTTGTTCGGCCCACGCAGGTGAATCTCCTGGAAGCTGTTATCCGGCCGCATTACGCCGATCGTCACGTTGTGGTCGTCGGCGTAGTTCTCGCGGGTCGTCCAGATCGAGAACCGATCGCCCAGCTCGGTGGACCGATACAGACCGGAGCCGGCGACGGTGGTGTTCCCGGTGAGCTGGAAGCTCCCTGTGGTCGCGTACGCCTTCGCCGGCGGCGCGATGACAAGGGCTGAACTCAGGATGATGCCGAGAACGGTGCCGATGAGGGGCACGAGTCGTGGCCGGAGAAGTCGCATGCGGTCCTCGATTGCAGGAGATGATCTCGCAGCATGCTAGAGCAGCCGCCGACCCGGCGGAGTCCTACTTACGGGGCAAAGTGGCGGCGCTGGAGACGGCGACCTTCTTGTCCTTGGTCAGCATGTCGCCGGAGTAGCGGTAGAAGCCGTCGAGAACCGTCCCGGACACCCAGTAGTCCGCCTTGGCAGGTAGCACTCCGACCGTCGCCGTGCTGGTGGCGTACCAGCTGACCGTGGCGCCCGGAGTGCAGTCGACGATTGCGGTGAAGGCAATTGGGCGGCTGCCCGCGAGCACCCGTCCGTCCAGCATGATCCGGGCTGTTCCGGCGCACACCACATTGCCGGTGATGGCTACCTTCGTGCTCTTCTGCGTACGCGCTGTCTTCAGGACCACCATTCGCGTCGCCGTCGCGGTGGCGGTCGCCGGCGTCGGCAGGCTCGTCGCGTTGATCAGGATGCGGCCCTTGACCGAGGTCCCACAGGAACCGGCGAACGTCGCGTCCAGGCCGGTCAGGGTCGTGCCGTCGGCGGCCCAACTCACCTTCGCGATCGTGAAGGTGTGCGTCTCCGAAGCGCAGGTGCCCTCGCCGGACCAGTCCAGCGCCGACCGGTCGCCGGTGGCATAGGTACCCGGTTCCAGCACTCGCCCCGACGGCGGCGTGAACGTCACCTGCGCAGTAGCCGTCGAATCGGCGGCCGACAAGGTCAGGGCATTTGGCGTACCACTGAAGGAAAACGAGGAACCAGCGGCGCTGCGGAACAGGCGCGAGGTCGAGCCCTTGCCGCCCGCGGTCTGCCAGCCGAAAGCGTGCCCCGCGCCCGCCGCCGCCTCGATGACCGTGCCCTCCGGCAGGGCCGCGAGACCTTGCCCAGCACCGGTTTGCGCGGCGCTGGTGTAGCCGGCGGCGGTCTGTGCCCCATTGACCCAGACCGGCTCACCCGAGCGGACGTCGACGCCGGTCGCGACCAGCGTCACCACGAGAGCGCCCGCGAGCGCGGACGTACGCAGGAGCGGAAACGGGAGTCGCACCCGGTCACGGTACGCAAACCCGCGGTCGCCGACGAATCGGCCGAGCAGTCAACGTTCGGGCCAAAAGCCGACAGCAGGACACCCGTGAGTGCCCTGCTGTCGTCGTCGATCCGGGTCAGTCCTCCTGGACCACGTTGCTGGCGATGGTCGAGCCGAACAGCTTCGGCAGCGTCGCCGACCAGGCCTCGCGCAGCTCGTCGAGCGGCAGCGCGAACTGGCCCGACACGGTGAGCTCGGCGCCCTCGTCGGCCACCGTGCCGAGGCGAGTCAGCGGAATCTGCCGCTCCTCGCACAGCGCGGTGAACGCCATCTCGTGGCCCGGCGGCACCGCGACCAGCGCGCGGCCGGTGGACTCCGAGAACAGGAACACGAACGGCTGCGAGCCGGCCGACCACTCCGCGGGCAGCTCGATCGTCGCGCCGAAGCCCTTGCGCAGGCACGACTCCGCGAGCGCCTGAGCCAGACCGCCATCGGACAAGTCGTGCGCGGTGCGGATCAGGCCACGCTCGGCCGCCTGGGCGATCGCGTCACCGAGGCGACGCTCGCCGGCCAGATCCACCTGCGGCGGCGTACCGCCGAGGTGCTCGTGCTCCACCCAGGCCCACTCGGAACCGGACAGCTCGTTGCGCGTCTCACCCAGCACGTACACCAGGTCGCCCGCCTGGCTGAAGCCCATCGGCACGCGCTGCGTCACATCCTGGTGTACGCCGAGCACGCCGACGATCGGCGTCGGGTGGATGGCGGCCGCACCGGTCTGGTTGTAGAAGCTGACGTTGCCGCCGGTGACGGGGATGCCGAGTTCGAGGCAGCCGTCGGCCAGCCCGCGGACCGCCTCGGCGAACTGCCACATGACCGCCGGGTCCTCGGGCGAGCCGAAGTTCAGGCAGTTCGTCACCGCGACCGGGTCGGCACCGGTGACCGCCACGTTCCGGTACGCCTCCGCCAGCGCCAGCTGCGCGCCCGCGTACGGGTCGAGCCGGGCGTAACGGGAGTTGCCGTCGAGCGAGATCGCGATGCCGAGACCGCTGTTCTCGTCGAGCCGGATCAGCCCCGCGTCCTCCGGCTGGGCCAGCACGGTGTTGCCGAGCACGTAGCGGTCGTACTGTTCGGTCACCCAGCTCTTGTCGCAGAGGTTGGGCGAGGCCACCATCCGCAGAACGGTGGCGCGCAGGTCGTCACCCGTCGTCGGCTTCGGCAGCGTCTCGGCCCGGTCGGCCTGCAGCAACGGCAGGTCGTTCGGCTCCTTGAGCGGTCGTGCGTACACCGGGCCGTCGTCCACCAGGCTGCCCGGCGGGACGTCCACGACGGTCTCGCCGTGCCAAGTGATGCGCAGCCGCCCGGCGCTCTCACCAGCGTCCGGCGCGGTGACCACGCCGATCGGAGTGGCCAGTACGCCCCACAGCTGGGCGATGCCGAGCACGGCGTTGAGCTTCGCCGGCTCGACGATCAGCAGCATCCGCTCCTGCGACTCGCTGGCGAGGACCTCGTGCGGGGTCATCGACGGCTCCCGCAACGGCACCTTCTCCAGCTGGATGTCCATGCCGGTGCCGGCGGACGCGCTCGTCTCGGTGAGGGCGCAGGTCAGGCCCGCGCCGCCGAGGTCCTGCACGCCGACGATGAGGTCGGAGTTGTACAGCTCGAGGCAGCTCTCGATGAGCAGCTTCTCGGTGAACGGATCGCCCACCTGGACCGACGGGCGACGCTGCTCGGAGCCTTCGTCGAAGGTCGCGCTCGCGAGGACGGAAACGCCGCCGATGCCGTCGCGGCCCGTCTTCGCGCCCATCAGGACGACGATGTTGCCGGGGCCGTCGGCCTCCTTGCGCTGCAGCCGGTCGGCCGGAAGGACGCCGACGCAGAGCGCGTTGACCAGCGGGTTGCCCTGGTACGACGGGTCGAAGACGACCTCACCGCCGATGTTGGGCAGACCGAGGCAGTTGCCGTAGCCGCCGACGCCCGCGACGACGCCGGGCAGGACCCGGGCGGTGTCGGGGTGGTCAGCGGCACCGAAGCGCAGCGGGTCCATGACCGCCACCGGGCGCGCGCCCATCGCGAGGATGTCCCGGACGATGCCGCCGACGCCCGTGGCCGCGCCCTGATAGGGCTCGACGTAAGACGGGTGGTTGTGCGACTCGACCTTGAAGGTGACGGCGATCTGGTCGGTGATCGCGATGACGCCCGCGTTCTCCCCGATCCCCGCCAGCATCCGGTCGCTGGCCGGCTTCTTCTCGACGAACTGCTTCAGGTGGACCTTGCTCGACTTGTAAGAGCAGTGCTCGCTCCACATGATCGAGTACATCGCCAGCTCGGACTGCGTCGGGCGGCGCCCGAGGATCTGCCGGATGCGCTGGTACTCGTCCGCCTGGAGACCGAGTTCGGCGTACGGCTGCTCCTCGGCCGGCGTCGCGACGGCGTGGCCGACGGTGTCGAAGTCCAACTCGACGGAGGTCACGCCTCCACCTCCTCAGGTGCGTCCTCGGCGGGTGGCACGACGCCGGGCTGATAGGGCGCCGGAACACTGGCCGCCGCGTACGCCTTGAGCACGGAGGTGAAGAAGCCGAGTCCGTCGGTCGACGGGCCGGTCAGCAGGTCGATCGCGTGCTCGGGGTGCGGCATGATGCCGACGACGTTGCCCGCCTCGTTCCGCACGGCGGCAATGTCGCGCATCGACCCGTTCGGGTTCTCGCCGACGTAGCGGGCGACGATCTGGCCGTCGGCCTCGAGCTGGTCGAGCAGCTCGGGCGAACCGACGTAGCAGCCCTCGCCGTTCTTGACCGGGATCACGATCTCCTGACTGCCGGTGAAGTCCCGGGTCCAGGCGGTCTGCGTGTTCTCGATCTGGATCCGCTGGTCGCGATTACGGAAGTGCAGATGCTGGTTGCGGGTCAGCGCACCGGGCAGCAGGTGCGCCTCGCACAGAATCTGGAAGCCGTTGCAGATGCCCAGGACCGGCAGGCCGTCGTTGGCCGCCTTGGTGATGGTCTCCATCACGGGCGCGAACCGGGCGATCGCGCCGCAGCGCAGGTAGTCGCCGTAGGAAAAACCGCCCGGGAGCACCACGGCGTCGACGCCGTGCAGATCCGGGTCGGCATGCCACAGGCGGACCGCCTCGGCTCCGGCGTAACGCGCGGCGCGGGCCGCGTCCCCGTCGTCCAGTGACCCGGGGAAGGTCACGACTCCGATCTTCACTGCTCGACCCGGACCGTGTAGTCCTCGATCACCGGGTTCGCCAGCAGCTTGTCGGCGATCTCCTTGGCCCGGTCCAGGTCGGCCTCACCGGAAAAGTCGATCTCCACGCGCCGGCCGATGCGTACCGAGGCGACGTCGCTGACGCCTAGGCGGGGCAGCGCGTTGGCGACCGCCTGCCCCTGCGGGTCCAGAATTTCGGGCTTGAGCATGACGTCTACCACGACGCGAGCCACGGGGTTCTCCTTGACGTTGCCAGTCTCGTGCGGGCTGCGCCCAGCCTACCTGCCCGGATGCCGCTACTTGACGGCGGCCCGTTCGTTGACGACCGCTCGTGGAGCCGCGTTCACCTCGACAGGCGTGGTTTCGCCGGGGTCACACGAGAGAGACGACCGTGAGTGTGGCCAAGATCGCACAGATGCCCGCGCCGACATACCGGATGACGCTCAGGCGTACGCGCTTGAGCAGCCAGCGACCGAGCAGGACGGCGGCGCCGGCCACCGTGGTCAGGGCGACGAAGGCACCGAGTCCGACGGCGACCGCGTGCCCGCCGCGTGCGACGAGAGCCGCCGTGGCCAGCTGAGACAGGTCACCCCACTCGGCGGCGAACAGCACGGTGAAGCTCGCCAGCGCGGCCCGCCATCCGGTCCGGGGTGCAGTGATCTTCTCGTTGTACTCCGCCTCCGCCTCGGCCTCTTCGGAGTCGGCCTTGCGAGCTCCCCGGAACAAGATCACCGCGCCGATCGCGAACATCAACGCCGCGAACAGCGTCACGGGGGTCTTCGGCAGCCTCGCGAGCAGTGCTCCGGCACCTGCCGCGACAGCACACTGCACCGCGAAGGCGGCGCTCACCCCCAGCCAGACCGGGAGCGGGCGGTAGCGCGTACTCAGGACGAGGGTCGCCACGAACGTCTTGTCCGGCAGCTCGACCGGGACGATGAGGATGAAGGCGGTCAGGAAGGCGGTGATCCACTCCACAGCGGCCCGCCCCTAGAGGATCGCGCCAGGGGCGTACGCCGCCGCCTGCGGATATCGCTGGGCGATCGCGTCGACCTGCCGGGCGATCTCAGCCACCTGGGCGCCCGCCGCGCCGACGAAGGCGGCCCGGTCCTTGACGAGCTCGTCGATCTCGGCGCGGGTCAGGCCGAGCCGCGAATCAGCCGCGAGCCGGTCGAACAGGTCGTTCACCGCCTGGCCCCGCTCGCGCATCGCCAACGCCACCGCGACGGCGTGCTCCTTGATCGCCTCGTGCGCCACCTCGCGGCCGACGCCCTTGCGTACGGCGGCGACGAGGATCTTGGTCGTGGCGAGGAAGGGCAGGAACCGCTCCAGCTCGCGATCGATGACCGCCGGGTACGCCCCGAACTCGTCGAGCACGGTGAGGAAGGTCTCGAACAGCCCGTCCAGGGCGAAGAACGCGTCCGGCAGTGCCACCCGGCGGACGACCGAGCAGGAGACGTCGCCTTCGTTCCACTGGTCCCCGGCCAGCTCGCCGACCATCGAGAGGTAGCCCCGGACGATCACGGCGAGCCCGTTGATCCGCTCGCTCGACCGGGTGTTCATCTTGTGCGGCATCGCCGACGAACCGACCTGGCCCGGCTTGAAGCCCTCGGTCGCCAGCTCCTGGCCGACCATCAGCCGGATCGTGGTGGCCAGGCTCGACGGCCCGGCCGCCGCCTGGGCCAGCGCCGACAGCACGTCGAGGTCCAGCGACCGCGGGTAGACCTGGCCGACGCTGGTGAGCACCCGCTCGAAACCGAGGTGCCGGGCGACCGACTGCTCCAGCTCGGCGAGCTTCGTGGCGTCGCCGTCGAGCAGGTCCAGCTGGTCGGCGGCGGTGCCGACCGGGCCCTTGATCCCGCGGAGAGGGTACCGCCGCAGCAGGTCCTCGAGCCGGTCGAAGGCGATCAGCAGCTCCTCCGCCGCACTCGCGAATCGCTTGCCCAGTGTGGTCGCCTGAGCGGCGACGTTGTGCGAGCGGCCGGTCATGACCAGCTCGTCATAGCGGACCGCGAGCGCGCCGAGCCGGACTAGCGCGGCGGCCATCCGGTCCCGGATGAGCCGCAAGGAGTCCCGGATCTGTAGCTGCTCGACGTTCTCCGTCAGGTCGCGCGAGGTCATCCCCTTGTGGATGTGCTCGTGCCCGGCGAGCGCGCTGAACTCCTCGATCCGGGCCTTCACGTCGTGCCGGGTCACCCGCTCGCGCTCGGCGATCGAGGCCAGGTCCACCCGGTCGACGACGGCCTCGTACGCCTCGACGACGCCGTCCGGGACGGGGACTCCGAGATCCCGTTGAGCTCGCAGGACGGCCAGCCAGAGCCGGCGTTCCGCGCGGATCTTCTCCTCGGCCGCCCAGATCGCCGTCATCTCGGCGGAGGCGTACCGGGAGGCCAGCACGTTCGGAATCTTCGGAGCACTCACGCGACCATCCTACGAACCCCCGAGTTCGTATATACTGGCGATACAGCTCGGATATCGGGGATATCCCCGAGGTCCGCCCGCCCCGGTCGGGAGGCGCCCATGGCCAAGGTTCTCATCGATGTCGACGAGGAAGCGCTTGAACAAGCCGCGAAGATCCTCGGCACAACGAGCAAGAAGGAGACGGTCAACACCGCCCTGCGCGAGGTCTCCGCGCGCGAACGACGATTGAAGGCGTTCCACGAGTTGCGGGAAATGGGTAAGCGTGGCGATTTCGACATGCTCCTCGACAAGGAGAACTACCGGCCACGCCCGAAGCTTCCGCCGCTCGAATGACCACCCACTATCTCGTCGACACCAGCGCGCTGGCCCGCCTGGAGCGCGACGAATCGCTGGATGAAGCGTGGGCTGACCACATCGCCAACGGCCACGTCAACATCTGCTCGGTAACCGAGTTGGAGTTCCTGTACTCGGCTCGATCGATCATCGACCGCCGGCGCAAGCTTTCCCGCATCCGGAACGCGTACCCGAGCGTTCTGATGCCGGACTCGGTCCCCCGGCGGGCCCAGGAGATCCAGGAAGAGCTCACGATGATCGGCCGGCATCGGTCGGCGGGACCGATCGACCTGCTCGTGGCAGCCACTGCAGAGCTCAACGGGCTGACATTGCTGCACTACGACCGGGACTTCGAAACGATCGCCGAGGCAACCGAGCAGCCGACGCAATGGCTGGTTCCGCCCGGGTCGATCGCCTGAGGGTCAGCTGAGCTCGGCCCAGACGCTCTGGCCGAGCCCATCCTTCTCGACGCCCCATCGGTCGGCGAGCGCCTCGACGATGGTGAGCCCCCGGCCGTCGAGTTCTTCCGGGCCGGCGATCCGGGGAGCGGGGAGGGCGACCGTCGAGCCGCCGTCGGTCACCCGGACCTCGACCGCGTTGACCCCGCCGAAGTCGCGTACGCGCCAGGCGACCCGGACGACACCGCCCGGTAGCGGCCCGGCGTGCCGAACGGCATTGCCGACGAGTTCGGCGACGACCGCCACCACGTCGGAGAGAAGTGCCGCGGGAAGTACGCTCGCCAGCTCGGCGGCGAGTCGGTGACGTGCCTGCTGAGCTCCCTGCGCGTGGTGCGGCACCACCACGCACCAAGCCCGTTCAGCGACGGCCATCGTCACGCTCATGCCTCCCTGGACCCTCACCGGTCCCCTCGCGGCAGTCGTACCTCTGCGACCGTACCTCCCCCGTCCCGTGGACGTAAGGACACCCAACCGTTTTGTCGTTCAATAGTCTTTCGGACGAGGTAGAGACCCAACCCGACACCCGGTCGGCGCGCCGAGCCATGATCTCCACCCTGCCAGTAGCGCTCGAACGCCATTTCGACTTCCTCCGGCCGAACGCCGATGCCCCGATCGGAGATCCGGAAGTAGACGGTTCGGCCGTCTTGACCGGCGGTCAGCGTGATCGGCTCGGCCGAACCGGAGTACTTGTCGGCGTTCGTCACCAGTTCGGTCAGCACCGTGACGATGTCCGACCGGTTGCCCAGCGCCGCCGGCAGGCTGCCCGGCAGCGCCACCGAGAGCCGTCGGCGTAGGTGGGCCGGAAGGTCGGCGGCGGCTCCGCGCAGCGCCTCGGTCAGGTCGAAGGCCGCCGGATGCACCTCGCCGACCCCACCTACGCTGCTGGTCAGGAGCCGGTCGACCAGCCGGGCCAGCTCGCCCGAGCGCTGGCCGATGACGCGGATCGCCTCCATCCGCGAGCGGGTGTCGAGGGCGTCCCAGTGATCGGTCAGGGTGTCGGCGTACCCCTTGATGACCGTGACCGGAGTGCGCAGCTCGTGGCTGGCCATCGCGATGAAGAGCCCACGCTCGGAGACCTCGCGCCCGCCCGGGGCCGCGACCATCTCGCCGTCGCCGAGCACCGGCAGGCCGACGCGGTCGGTGTAGAGGTGCGCGGCGACCGACCCGGCCAGCCGCATGATCAGCGTCTCGTCCTCGGGTTCGAGCAGCGGGTGATCCGCGCCGAAGACCGCGACCAGATTGCCGACCACCCGGCCGTCGGCCTCGGCCGAGGCGACGACCAGCCGCCGGATCCCGAACCCGCCCAGGTGCTGCTTGGCCATCGGCTGGATGTCGGCCACGTCGAACTCGTGCACGCCCGGGCCTGAGCGGACCGCCTTGGCGTGGTCGGTCATGCCGTCGAACCGGATGCCCACGAACGGGGCCAGTAGTCCCTGAGCTGCGATGACGCGGCCGTCGTTGATCGTGTACTCCGAGGCGGCCAGGCCCTGCGCGCCCAGCCCTGCCTGCACCGCCCGGATCAGATCCCCGATCGCGGGCAACCCGGCGCCACCCGAGTTGACCTTCTCCAGCATCTCGGTGAGGCCGGCCAGGAGGGTTCGGGAGCGGGGGTCCACTTCGTAGATCCTGCCCCGCGCGGAGTGGGAGCGCTACACCCCAAGATGTGAGCGCACCTCACCCGGCCGGTCGGTGATGATGGCGTCGACGCCGAGACTGCGGACGAGGTCGACGTCCGGCAGCTCGTTCACCGTCCAGACGTAGATGTCGTTGCCCTGCGCTTTGAGGCGGCGTACCAGGTCGGGGCGGCGGCGGACCAACTCCAGCCCCGGACCGGCGATCCGGGCCCCGAACGGGAGGCGGCTCGGCTTCAATCCCGGTGGAATCAGGTCCATCAGCTGCACGCGCGGCAGCGCGGGAGCGAGCGCGCGCACTCGGCGTACCGCCAAGGGAGAGAAGGACATCACGGTGACCTGGACCGGAGCGTCGTCGCGAGGCCGGTCGAGGCCGTGCTTGCGCAACAGCGCCAGCAGGCGGAACTCGACGGCCTTGCCGTAGCGGTTGGGGTGTTTGGTCTCGATCAGCAGGCGGACCGGACGGCCCGCACCCTGGGCGATCTCGATCAGCTCGTCGAGGGTGAGGATCGGCTCCCCGCCGAAGGTGACGCCGCGCAGCTGCGCGAGCGAGCGCTGGGAGACCGGTCCGCGGTGGTCGCTCGTCCGGTCCAGCGTGCGGTCGTGAAGAAGCACGAGATGTCCGTCTCGGCTGAGCCGCACGTCGCACTCCAGGCCGTCCGCGCCGTCTGCCAACGCCTTCTCGTACGCCGACCGAGTGTGCTCCGGGTACGCCGCCGACGCCCCACGATGTGCGATGACCAGGGGAATCTCTGAGGGGTTTGCGCGCACTAGAGCACCCGGGCCGGCTGACCGTCTTCGCTGACCATCGGACGGCCGGCGGCGGCCCAGTCGAGCATCCCGCCGTCGAGGTTCACGACGTTGTCGTAGCCCTGCTGCTGGAGGTACGCCACGACCTGCCCCGATCGGCCGCCGGAGCGGCAGACCACCACGACGTCGCCTTCCTGGGGAATCTCAGCCAGCCGGACGGGGATCTCCATCATGGGCAGGTGGACGGCGCCCGGAGCGTGCCCGGCCGACCACTCGTCGGGCTCTCGGACGTCGAGCAGGTACGCGTCGGCCGGCAGCTGACCGGCGTCGATCACTGGAATACGCACCGCTCCAGGCTAGCCGCCCTAGAGCGGGTTGACCCATTTCGGATGGGCGGTCACCCAGGTCGGCAGGTCGGCCGCCCGGAGGGCGGTGAACAGGCTGGGCGCCTCGCCCGAAAGGAAGACGTAGGAGACGTCGCCGACCATGTCGGGATAGCTCGGCACCTTGATCCCGGTCAGGTCGTCCGGGCCGAGCCGGCGCAGGCCGAACATGAGGTCGGTCAGCGACACACCGCCGGTGTCGACCGTCAGTGTGCTGCCGACCGCCCGGATGAGCTGGTCGAGCTTCAGCGGGTTGTACGCCAGCCCGCTGTCGCCGGCCCGCTGGAAGATCGCCTTGAGCAGTTGCTGTTGGTGCCGCTGACGGTCGTAGTCGCCGTCGGGCAGTCCGTAGCGCTGCCGGGAGTAGTCGAGGGCGTCGGCGCCGTTCATGCGTACGCACCCGACCTTGAAGTGCTTGCCGGTGTGGATCGACTGCACCGCGTGGTCGACGCAGAGGTCGACGCCGCCGAGCAGGTCGATGACCTTCCGGAAGCCGGAGAACTCGATGATCGCGGCCCCGTTGAACTTCACCCCGGTCAGCCGGGTCAATGTGGCGGAGAGCAGCTGGACGCCGGTGTCGCCGCCGTGGCCGTAGGAGAACGCCGCATTGATCTTGTCGCTGCCGCCCTCGAAGCCCAGAGCCCGGTTGGCCGGGATGTCGACGAGCAGGTCCCGTGGGATCGAGATGAGGCTGACCTTGGTCAGATCCTGGTTAACCTGCGCGATGATGATCGTGTCGGAGCGCTCGCCCGCGTCCGGCGACCAGGCGCGCTTGTCCGACCCGATCAGCAGGAAGTTCAGCGGTCCGCGCACCGTCTGCCGGAAGCGTACGCGGGGATCGACTCCGGTCTCGTCCGGCCGGGAGACGGCCGACAGCAGGTCACCCCGGGTGACGCTGGAGTCGTAGCGGTGGATCATCAGCCGGACTGCGGCCGCGCCGCCGACGCCGAGCAGGAAGGTCAGGACCGCGGCAGCGGCGATGACGAGAGGCCATCGACGCAGCAGGAGATCGGAGCGGTGCGATGGCACGGTCGGACGTCCAATCTGGGCTCGGACGAGTGCTCGGGCGAGCTCTCGCGTTCAGGTTAAGACGAGAGCCCGCGCCCAGATGGCGAATTGCGTAACTTTTCCGACGTAGAGCCGTTATTGCCCGCTCTTGTCCGGAATCAGGTATTCCGGGTTATCCGTGATGAAGTCGCCGAGCTGGTCGTCGGCCGCCGCCTTGAACATGTCCTTGGTGCCCTCGGTGATGCCCTCACCGGTGCCGTACTCGGAATGAGCGTACGTGCCGGCGTTGGTCTTCAGCGCGATCAGGTCGGACCCGGCGAGCGCCTTCAGCGTGAAGATGAAGTCGTCCAGCGGTACGCCGTTGGTGTCCATCTTCAGCGAGGAGCCGGCCGCCTTGATCAGCTCACTGAGCTTGACCGGATTGGTGATGATGCCGGCGCTCGTGGCCTTCTTCGCCATCGACTTCAGCAGCTGCTGCTGGTGCTTCTGCCGGTCGTAGTCGCTGTTGTCCAGGCCGTAGCGTTGCCGCGAGTAGTCCAGCGCCTCCCAGGCCGCCATGTTCCGGCAGCCCTTCTTGTGAATCCAGCTGTTGGACAGCTTGTGGTCGCCGCTGTAGCTGTAGTACTCCGGCTCGCCCTTCTTGTTCTTGATGTAGTGGCTGGACCAGGTGTCCCGCTCCACACACATGTAGACGCCGCCCATCGCCTGGATGACGTTCTTGAAGCCGCCGAAGTCGATCACGACGACGCCGTCGAACTTCAGCCCGGTGAGCTGCTCGACGGTCTTCTTCATCAGACCGGCGCCGCCCTGCCAGCCCTGGTTGTGCTGGGAGCCGAAATAGTACGCGGCATTGATCTTGTCGTGTGCCGTGCCGTTGTAGTTGGCCTTCTTCCAGCTGGGAATGGCCACCTCGGCGTCCCGCGGGATCGAGATGAGGTACGCCTGGTCGTGCGTCGCCGGAATGTGCAGGATGATGATCGTGTCGGCTCGGGAGGTGTTGTCCGCCCAGCCCTGCCGGGTGTCTAGACCGAGCATCAGGATGTCGATCGGACCCTTCAGCGCCGTACGCGCGTCCTGAGCCTGGACCTTGGTCCCGTCCTCGGCCACCGATCCGGTCTCGATGGAGCTGGTCAGGTCGCCCATGAGCGACTTCGCGGCGGCGACCCCGCCGAACCCGAGCAGCGTGACCACCACGCCCAGCGCCATGACCAGCTTCGACCAGAGCGGGCTGCGGACCTTTTTCTTCTTCTTGGGCTTCAGGTTGTGCCCACCGGATTTCCCGGCCCGCCCGGACTCGCCGCGCGCGGAGTCCTGGCCGTAGGAGTCGTAACCGTAGGAGTCGTCGCCGGAACGACTACTCCCCGCCGACGCGCGTCGGCTACTGGTCTTCGACGGCATGCGACTCCCCTAGCTCGGTTGTTCCCGCGGCCCGGCCGAGGCCACTGGCCGATCACCATAGACAAGCTGTATTGCGGTTCGCCACCCCATGAAGATCGATATGGGGCGACTTACGGCAGTTGCGCAGAAAGTCGCGCCGTTCGGCCGAGTCCGCCTTGAAGCCCGCTGAACACTTCTAGGAAGCAGATGGGGAACTTGTCGCATTCGCCTTCACGTACGCGTCCATCGTGTCCTTGGACATGGCGTCGTAGAGGGCCAGCGCCTTGGTCTTGTCCGAGAGCACGACAGACTCGCCGTCGCGCATCGCGCTGCCCAGGTTCGGGCTGGTCAAGAAGGTCAACTTGTCGCTGCTCATGCTGCGGAACTGCAGCACCATATCGGTCAACGCGAAGTCCTTGTCGACCGTCACGGCCTTCGTCAGCGTCTGGAGGAAGTCGTTCAGCTTCCCGGGGTTGGCCATCACGCCGGCGCTGGTCGCCTTGTCGAGCATCGCCTTGAGCAACGCCTGCTGATGGCGCATCCGGGCGAAGTCGCCGTCGGGGAACTGCTTGCGCTGCCGGACGTAGTCCAGCGCCTCTGCGCCGTTGAAGTGCCGGTTGCCCTTCTCGAAGGTCCGGAACGGCTTGTGGATGGACTTGATCGTGCGATCGACGTACATGTCGACTCCGCCGAGGGCGTCCACGACCTCCTTCAGCCCGCCGAAGTCGATCGAGACCACATGGTCGATGCGTACGCCGGAGTAGTTCTCCACCGTCTGCACGGCCATCGGCAGGCCACCCCAGGCGAACGCGGCGTTGATCTTGGCGTACGTGTCGCCGTATTGCGCGCCCGGCGTCTTCGGAATGAAGACGTAGAGGTCACGAGGGATGGACACGAGGTACACGTGCTGGTGGTCGGCCGAGACGTGGACGACCACGATCGTGTCCGCCCGCCAGGCGCTGGCCTGCGACATGTCGGTGTCGGGGTCCCGGGAGTCGCTGCCCACCAGCAGGATGTTCATCGCACCGTCGACCGTCTTCAGCGGACGATCGCCGACGATCGCCGAGAACGGGTCGGTCTTGTTCAGCTTGCCGTTGAGGTTGGCCGCGTAGATCCAAAGGCCGACGCCGGTCAGCAGGCCGATGATGACGGCGAGCCCGACCAGCACCAGGGCGATCCGGCCCCAGCGCGGCTTGATCTTCCGCTTCGGCTGGCCGTAGGTCCCCCCGGTGCCACCGGCCGCCGGACGAGCCGAGCCGCCGTTGCCGCCGCGGCCCTCGCCCGGGCGGCTCGACCCCGAACGGGAGGAACCGCGCGCGGAGCCGGGCCGGCTTCCGGACACGCTCGCCCGGCCGCTGGTGCGGCCGCCGTCGCGGGGACGCTCGGGCGGGGTCGAGCCGCCTTCATCATCGCCGTTCGGCTTGCGAGGGCGGCCGTAGACGCCGCCGGAAGAGTTCGCCATGCCATCAGGGTACGTACGCGTGCGACATCAAGACCGGTAGCGACGCGGCTCCGGCGTACCTTCTCGACCGGTTCGACCTGCGAAAAGCCGGGTGGCGAACACTTCGTCCACCACCCGGCTTGACAGCTATCCGACGGTCCCGGCATGCGGCGGTGGGGCACCGTCGAACAGCGAGGGCCTAGTGCGCCCCCGCCCCAGTCAGGGAACGGACTTCGAGTTCGGCGTACCGGCCGTCGTCGGCCTTCTCGCTAGACAACATCGTGCCCAGCCAGCCGAAGAAGAACCCGAGCGGGATGGAGATGATGCCGGGATTCTGCAGCGGGAACCAGGCGAAGTCGGCGTGCGGGAACCACGACGTCGGCAGGCTGGAGACGACCGGGGAGAAGGCGACGAGCAGCACCGCCGAGCCCAGACCGCCGTAGATCGCCGAGGTCGCGCCGACCGTGTTGAACCTCTTCCAGAACAGGCTGAAGAGGATCGCCGGCAGGTTGCCGGAGGCCGCGACCGCGAACGCCAACGCCACGAGGAACGCCACGTTGAGCTTCTGGGCGAAGATCGCCAGCACGATCGAGATCGCCCCGATCACGAAGGCCGAGGCCCGTGCGACGTTGATCTCCTGCCGCTCCGACGCCTGCCCCTTGCGTACCACATTGGCATAGAAATCATGGGCCACCGATGAGGAGGAGGCGAGCGTCAGACCCGCCACCACCGCGAGGATGGTCGCGAAGGCCACGGCCGCGATGACCGCGAGCAGGGCCGCCCCGCCGGTGTCGCCACCCAGGAACCGCTTGCCCAGCGCCTGCGCCAGCTGAGGCGCGGCCGTGTTGCCGCCGGCGTCCTGCGCGACGATGTCCTTGCTGCCCACGAGCGCAGCGGCGCCGAAGCCGAGAGCCAGGGTGAGCAGGTAGAACGAGCCGATGATGCCGATCGCCCAGAGGACGCTGCGGCGCGCGGCCTTGGCGGTGGGCACGGTGTAGAAGCGGATCAAGATGTGCGGCAGGCCCGCGGTGCCGAGGACCAGCGCGAGACCCAGCGACAACAGATCCATCTTGTTGTAGAAGGTCTGGGTCGGATCGCCCGCGACCTCCTTGCCGTACTTCAGGCCCGGCTCCAGGAACGCCGCGCCCTTGCCGGATTTCTCGGCCGCCGCGCCCAGCAGGTCCGAGAGATTGAACTTGTACGCCGCCAGCACGAGGATCGTCATGAGGATCGCACCGCCCATGAGCAGGAACGCCTTGACGATCTGGACGTAGGTCGTGCCCTTCATGCCGCCGACCACCACGTAGACGATCATGAGCGCGCCGACGAGCAGGATGGTGGCGACCTTGGCGGTGTCGGCCGACATGCCGAGGAAGGTCTGCCCCGGCTTGATGCCCAGCAGCAGGGCGACGAGCGAGCCCGCGCCGACCATCTGAGCGATCAGGTAGAAGACCGAGACGGTCACCGTCGAGACGGCGGCCGCCGAGCGTACCGGGCGCTGCCGCATGCGGAAGGCGAGCACGTCGGCCATCGTGTACCGGCCCGCGTTCCGCAAGAACTCCGCGACCAGCAGCAACGCCACCAACCAGGCGACGAGGAAGCCGATGGAATAGAGGAACCCGTCATAGCCGCTGAGCGCGATGATGCCGGCGATGCCGAGGAACGACGCCGCGGACATGTAGTCGCCGCCGATCGCCATGCCGTTCTGGAACGCCGAGAACGAGCGGCCACCGGCGTAGAAGTCGGTGGCGGTCCGGGTCTGCCGGCTCGCCCAGATCGTGATCACGAGAGTCACCGCGACCAGGACCACGAAGAGGACGATCGTGAGCGTACGCGCGTTGGTCACTTGGCCCCTCCTTCGATCTCGGCCTCGACCTGGGTCTTGATGGCCTCGGCGGTGGCGTCCAGCTTCCGGTCGGCGAACCGGGCGTACAGCCAGGCGATCACGAAGGTCGAGAGGAACTGGAGCAGACCGAAGACGAGGGCGACGTTGACGTTGCCGAACAACACCGTGCCCATGAAGTCGCGCGCGTACGCCGAGAGCAGCACGTACAGCGCGTACCAGAGGAAGAAGGCCGCCGTCATCGGGAAGACGAACCGGCGCAGCGTACGCCGCAGCCCGGCGAACTCGGGCGATTGCTGGGCGCGTTCGTAGGGACTTTCATCGAGATGAGGTGGAGCCGTGGTCATTGCGATCACCGCCTGGGGGAGTGTGTTTGGCGGACCTTAGGGCGGCCCTTCCCCTGGACGGAACGACGAATCCGGCAGCGACCGGCGGCTGCGCCGAGCGGTCGCCCGGCTGCGCCGAGTGACCTTGGCCACACCGTTCACCGCAGCTCGCGGTACCGACCCCGGTGGTGGATCAGCGGCTCGGCGGCGGCACCGAGGTGGATCTCCGCGATGGTCGCCTCCACCAGCAGCCCCCAGCCGAACGGCCGCGCCTCGTCGAGCAGGCAGTCCGCGCTGGTCCGCTCGTCGCCGGGCACCGGGCCGTGCTCTCGCTGAACCCACCAGTCGTCCCGGAACAGCCCGCCCGGGGCGGGCATGAGCCCGGCGAACCGGTCGGCGAGCTGCCGATCGCCCGGCCCGAGCAGGGTCACCACGAACCGTCCGGAGCGCTCCGCCGCGGTCCAGAACTCCGACTCGTCGTCGACGATGCCCAGCACCCGGCCCGGATCGCCGTCCGCCACGACCGCCGACGACACAGTCAGCCCACCGCGTACGGGACCCGCCCCGGCGGTCCACAGGGTGACGGTCGACGCCATTCGGCCGCGGAATCGGCGTACCGGGGAGCGCAGCTCGTCGGGGGTGGCGAACGGATCCTCGGAGTGGATGGTCACCCACTCATTGTCGTACCCGTTGGCTGCAGATCACGGAAATGCCTGCCAAAACCGCGTTGGGAAGCATGCATAACCGCGTGATCTGCCAGCAAAAAACCTATTTCGTGGCCGTGATGCTCCCGGCGGTGATCGTGCCGTCCGAGCCGGTCTGGCCCTGGACCGTGACCGAGGCGCCGGTCTTGAGGTCCTTGACCGTGATCGTCGACGACGACTGCACCTTGGTCGTGTCGGTCACCTTGACCGTTACCACGGTCCCATCAGCCAGCTCGACATACACGGTGTTGCCGTCGATCAGCTTGACCTTGCCGGTGGTGGCGTTGCGCGAAGTCGTGCCGCCCTGCTGACCAGTGGCGCCTTGCTGCCCGAAGTTGCCGCCGCCCGGGAAGCCGTAGCCGCCACCCGGGAACCCATAGGACCCGCGGCCGTTGCCTCCGCCCGGAGTGGTCGCGGTGTTGTCACCGCCGGCCTGGAGACCGCCGATGAATCCGCCGACGACCAGCACCGCTCCCCCGAGGATCAGGGTGCTGCGGGTGAGCCACGGCTTACGCTCGGCCTTCGCCAAGCCGACTGCGAGGTCGTCGATCGGTGCGGTGGGGTCGTCCAGTGTGGACACCTGATCGCTGTGCTTGCTCATCTGGAACAACTCCTACTCGTACCGCAGTGCGTCGATGGGTCGCAGGCCGGCCGCGCGGCTGGCGGGATAGCTGCCGAAGAACAGTCCGATCGCGACGGACACGCCCAGGGCCAGTACTACCGAGCTCGGCACGATCACCGGCGTGATGCCGGTGATCTGGAAGTTCGCCCCGATGTACGCGCCCGCCACTCCGAGCAGGCCGCCGACCAGGGAGAGCATGGTCGCCTCCAGCAGGAACTGGGTCAGGATGACCCTGCGGGGCGCGCCGAGTGCCTTGCGGATGCCGATCTCCCGGGTCCGCTCGGTGACCGTCACCATCATGATGTTGGTGATGCCGATGCCGCCGACCAGCAACGAAATCCCGGCGACCGCGCCGAGCAGGGTCGTGAAGGTCTCCGCCGTCGCCGTACGCGTCTCGAGCAGCTGCGAGGCCGACCGGATCTGGTAAGGCGTGTTGGACGTGCTGGTGACGTGCATCTTGGTGTTGAGGATGGCGGTCGCCTCGGCCTGAGCCGCGCTCACCGCGTCGGCGGTCGTCGCCTGGATGAGGATCGAGTTGATCGCGCCGTACCCGGTCAGGGCCTTGCGGACGGAGTTGATCGGGGCGATCGCGGTGTCGTCGGGGTCGTTGAACCCGCTCGACCCCTTCTCCGAAAGCACGCCGATCACGGTGAAGATCTGGCCGCCGACGCTCACCTGTTTGCCGAGCGGGTCTTCGGTGCCGAACAGCTCCTCGGCGGTGGTGGACCCGATGACCAGTACGCGATTGGCATCGGTCAGATCGTCTGCGGTGAACCATTCCCCCTTGGCGATCTTGGAATTGTTCGCGTCGAGATAGTCCCGGCTGGTGCCGATGACGCTGGTGCTGTGGTCGGTGTCGCCGTAGGTCAGCGTCTGCGACGTGCTCACCACCGGCGAGACGCTCTTGATGTCGGGCGCAGCGTTCTTGTCCTGCAACGCTTCCACGATGGACAGCGTCAGATCGGTGCTGTAGGTCGAGCTGCGTACTGCCCGGCCGCTGCTCACCGTCAGCGTGTTGGTGCCGAGGCTCTGCAGGCTCTGTTCGACGGCGACCTTCGAGCCGTTACCCACGGCGACCAGCAGGATCACCGCACCGACGCCGATCAGGATGCCGAGCATCGTCAGCCCGGAGCGCAGCTTGTTCGCCCCGATGCCCCGCAGGGCGAATTTGAAGATCTCCATCAGGCCCATTCGGCACCATCCATCGCAGTCGCCGGCTGACCGAACTCCTGGCGGCTCGCGCGAGCACTCCCCGGCTCCACCGGGCGTTGCCGCTCGTCGCTGACGATCTCGCCGTCCTTCAGCCGGATCACCCGGCGTGCGTGGTGTGCGACCTCGTCCTCGTGCGTGATCAGCACGATCGTGCGCCCCTCCCGGTTGATCTCGTCCAGGACGCCCAGGACGTCCGCCGTCGACTTGCTGTCGAGGTTGCCCGTCGGCTCGTCGGCCAGCAGCAACGCGGGCTGGCTCACCAGCGCGCGGGCCACGGCCACGCGCTGCTGCTGACCGCCGGACAGCTGATTCGGGTCATGGTCCGCGCGGTTGCCCAGGCCGACCATCTCCAACGCCGCCAATGCACGGGTACGCCGTTGGGCCGATTTGACGCCCGCATAGGCGAGCGGCAGTTCCACATTGGCTAAAGCGCTCGTCCTCGGAATGAGGTTGAAGGCCTGGAAGACGAAGCCGATCCGTCGATTGCGGACCAGAGCGAGCTGCTGGTCGTTGAGTCGGCTGACGTCGACGCCGTCGAGGTGGTAGCTGCCCGACGTCGGGATGTCCAGGCAGCCGAGGATGTGCATCAGGGTCGACTTGCCAGAGCCGGACGATCCCATGATCGCCACGTAGTCGCCGCGCTCGATGGTCAGGGAGACCCCGGCCAGCGCGTGGACCGTCGCCTCGCCTTCGCCGTACGTCTTGGTCAGGTTCTTGACCTCGATGACCGGCTTGCCGAGCGGCACTTCCCGGAGGGCGTAGAGCGTTTGAGTCTGGTCGGCGTCGCTCATCGGAAGCCTCCGCCGCCGGCTGCGCCGCCAGGGAGCTGGCCACCGCCCGGGAACTGGCCACCGCCCGGGAACTGGTTCGTGCCGGTGCTGGCGCCCGTCGTGACCGTGGCGATGACAACCTTCTCGCCTGCGGTCAGACCCGACTTGATCTCGGTGTAGGAGTCGCCCTCGACGCCGATCGTGACCGTGCGGGTCTCCTGAGCGCCACTGGCGTTCACGACGGTGACCGTCTTGAGGTTGCCGGCCGACTTGACCGCCGCGGCGGGAACGTAGAGGACGTTCTCCACCCTGCTCACCACGACGCCGATGGAGACCGACTGACCGAGCTTGGCACCGGTCGGCACGGTGTTCAGGCTGATCACGATCGGGTAGGAGGTCACACCACCGCTCGTCGTCGAGGTCGGCGAGATCGTGGTGACCAGGCCCTCAGCCGTCGTGTTGGCCAGCGCGTTCCAGGTGACCTGAGCGGTCTGCTTGAGCTTGAGCCGGGTCGCGTCCGACTCGGGAACGCTGGCCGAGACCTGCAGCTTGTCCATGTCGGACAGCACGATGAAGGCGCTGGAGCCGCTACTCGACGAATTCGAGTTACCCGTGCTGTTCGACGAGCCGGCGGAGGATCCGCCGACCGTTCCGTTCATGCTCGTCACCGTGCCCGCCATCCCGGCCTTCAGGGTGGTGCCGTCCTGAGCCCGCTTCGCGCTGTCGTACGCGTTCTGCGCGCTGGTCACCGATCGCTGCGCCTGCTCGACCTGGTCCGAGTCGTCGTCGTACGCGTCCTTCGCGTCGGCCAGCGCCTCCTTGGCGTCGGCGAGGTTCTCCTTCGCCATCGCGAGGGTGGCGGCCGTCTCGGTGTCGTCGACCGTCGCGAGCACCTGACCCTTGGTCACCTTGTCGCCGACGGCGACCTTAATCGAGGTGACCGTGCCCGAGGTCACGAAGTTGTGGTTCATGGTGGTCGCGCTCGCCACCGTGCCGCTCGCGGTGACCGACGCGGTGACCGTGCCCTGCGCGACGGTGCCGGTACGCGCGGTCGACGTGCCCGTCGATCCCCCACCGTCCCCGTTGAGCAGCGTGTACGCCCACGCGCCACCACCGACCAGCAACGCGCTGAGCACGCTGTTGACCAGGAAAGTACGCCGTCGCCAGAATCGCATGGCGGCATGCTCGCGGGTGGCGCTCGGAGGGGACTAGGCCGAATCTCGGAGCCAGCTCGGAATCCTGGGCTCGTCTTCCGGATCGTTCGCCGGCCGACTGCGGGAATGCTACGCGGGAAGGTCCTTGAGGGGCAGCAGCACCCGGAACATCGCGCCCTTGCCGGGTGCCGTGAACAGCTCCACCCGGCCCCCGTGCGCGGCCACGATGGCGGCCACGATCGACAGCCCCAGTCCCGATCCGCCCTGCGACCGTGCCCGGCCGGTGTCGGCCCGGTAGAGCCGCTCGAAGATGCGCTCGGCATGCTCAGGCGGTACGCCCGGCCCGCTGTCCTGGACTTCGAGGACGGCGACTCGCGTACCGGCCGGCAGGTTCACGCCGACTGTGGCGACCGGCTTGGTCTCGGGCAGGGCGAGGTGTTCCTCGGCCACCCGGACCTCGACCTTCGCATGATCCGGCGTATGCCGGACGGCGTTGCTGATCAAGTTGGTCGCGACCTGCCGCAGCCGGTGGTCGTCGCCGATCACGGTCACGGGGTCGAACGACGTCAGCGCCACGAACCGAGTGGGATTGCGGACGTGGGCGTCGCTGATCGTGTCGGCCGCCACCGCCAGCAGGTCCACCTGCTGCGCCCGCAACGGCCGTTCCTCGTCGAGCGCGGCGAGGAGCAGGAGATCCTCGACGAGCAGACCCATCCGCGCGGCTTCCTGCTCGATGCGCGACATCATCTCGCTCAGCTCCGGACCACCCTGGGACCCCGTGCGCCGATACAACTCGGCGAACCCGCGGATCGAGGTCAACGGCGTACGCAGTTCGTGTGAGGCGTCGGCGAGGAACTGCCGCAGCTTCTGCTCCGACGCCGCGCGGGCGGCCAGCGCCGACTGGATGCGTTCGAGCATCGTGTTCAGCGCCAGCCCCAGCCGACCGGCCTCGGTATGCGGATCGGTGTCCGGTACGCGCCCGGCGACCAGCGAGTCGGCGGCGGTCCCCGACGGCGGATCAGCGCTCGCGATGGAGGTCGCGAGGTTCTCCATGCGCGTCAACGGCCGCAGCCCGATCTTGACCACGTACGCCCCGGCGAGGGCCAGCGCGATCAGGATCAGCGCGCTGACACCGAGGCCGACGCCGAGAAGGTTTGCGGTGGTCTGCTCCACGCGGTCGTACTTCGCCGCCCCGACACCGTAGACGTTCTTGCTCTGGTCGTAGGTGACGACTACGCGATAGGTCCCGGCCGAGGTCTCGACGGTGAACGGCGTGCCGTCGGCGTGACCCTTGACGGTCTGGAACGACACGGCGTCCGTGATCGCACTGATGTCGACGTAGGTGTAGGTCGTCAGCGCGCCGTCGGCGTCGTAGCGGAAACCGGTCTCCCGCGAGCCGTAGAAGTCACCGGGCCGGTTCTCAGGCCGAGGCAACCCACCCGGCGAACCCTGATCGCCCGCACCGGTGGACGAGGAGTTCGGGTCGACCGGCCCGGGATTGCGGGCGAACACGGCGAACGAGCTGCCGCGCCTGGCGTCCTTGTCGATCTGCTCCGACATGTAGCTCTTGAGGGTGGCCACACCGGCGAAATTGACCACGGCGAGGGCGATGCCGGCCAGCAACACGATCGCCACGACCATGCGGGACCGCAGCGTCCATTGACGCCACCGCCGCGGCCTCAGACGCTGCAGTTTCATGCTGAGTCTCCGGAGCTCACGCTGAGGCTGCTTCCGCGCGGGGCAGGCGCAGGGCGTACCCGACGCCACGGACGGTGTGGATCAGCGGCGGATCGATCTTGTCGATCTTCTTCCGCAGGTAGTACACATAGGACTCGACGATTCGGCCGTCGCCGCCGAAGTCGTAGCTCCAGACGCGGTCGAGGATCTGCGCCTTGCTGACCACCCGGCCCGCGTTGACCATCAGGTAACGCAGGAGGTTGAACTCGGTCGGGCTGAGCTCGACGAGCTTGCCGGCGCGGCGTACCTCATGGGCTTCCTCGTCCAGCTCGAGATCGGCGTAGCGCAAGACGCCGTCGTCGTCGGAGGGCGAGTTGACCTGGCTGCGCCGCAGGATGGCGCGGATGCGCAGGACGACCTCTTCGAGACTGAACGGCTTGGTCACGTAGTCGTCCGCGCCGACCGTGAGGCCGGAGATCCGGTCCTCCACCGACTGGCGCGCGGTGAGGAAGAGCACCGGCGTGCCGCGGCCGTCGCTGCGCAGCTTGGACGCGATCTGGAAGCCGTCCATGTCGGGCAGCATGACGTCGAGCACGACGAGTTCCGGCTGGAACTCCTCGGCGATGATCAACGCGTCGCGCCCGTTCTCGGCGACCCGGACATCGAAGCCCGTCAGCCGCAGGGTCGCCTGCAGCAATGCGCAGATGTTCGGCTCGTCATCGACGACGAGAACTCGGGTGGACCGCGCGGCCGCCTCGGTGTGTGTCACGTTCCTTCTCCTCACCAGCACCTCGCCTGGATCTAAAGGTTGTAGCCGCCTGAGCTTGGAGGAACCTCGGAGGGAGCTGCGAGATTCACAGCCTTCGCCAAGCTGGGCAAGGCACCCTTCTCGGGTGCAAAGCCGAAAACCCCTCTTCTTCGCAGTAGGAGCCGCTTCGCTGGCCGCCGTGGCGGCGCTCGGCGTAGGCGTCGCCACTGCCCACAAGCCGTCCTCGAGAGCCGATGTGAGCAGCACCACCCCCAGCTCGACGTCGTCTGCGTCACCCTCTTCGGCGTCGGGGTCCTCCTCCTCGTCACCGTCGAACTCGGCGGACGGGGCGCCCGCCGGCGGAGCAGCGGCGGTCGACACCGCCGCGATCGAGAAGGCGCTGCTGGCGTACATCGACACTCGTGGCGGGGACGCCGCAATCGCCGTCTACGACCGGAAGACCGGTACTTCGGTGAGCGTCAACGGTTCGGACGAGTTCCAGACCGCGAGCATTGTGAAGGTCGACATCATCGCGGCGCTGATGCTGCAGCGGCAGGCCGACGGCGAAAGCCTGAGCAGCCAGGAGAAGGCCTGGGCCAAGGCGGCGATCACGGCCAGCGACAACGACGCGGCGACCTCGCTCTTCCAGGCGATCGGCGGCCGCAGCGGACTCGTGGCGGCGAACAAGACGCTGGGACTGACCGAGACCACCCCGAGTAGCTCGTGGGGGATGACGACCACCACCGTCGACGACCAGGTCCGGCTGATGAGCACCATCAGCGACGCGAACGGGCCGCTCTCGGCCGCCAACCGGGCGTTGCTTCAGGGCTGGATGGCGAACGTCATCGACGAGCAGCGGTTCGGCGTGACCGCGGGCGCGACCTCGGACGCCATCGCCGTCTACGTCAAGGTGGGCTGGGTCGATCTGGACGACGAGGGCGGCCTGTACGCCGCGAACTCCATCGGGCGCATCGTCGAGGACGATCACGATTGGGTGATCGCGGTCCTCAGCGACCACAACCGGAACCTGTCGACCGGCAAGACGCTCGTCGACGGGACGGTCACGAAGGCGATGAGCCTGCTGCGCGCGTCGGACGGATGACGCCGGATCGTCGGCGGTCGCCGAAGCGGTGCCGGAAAATAGCCTGCCCCGGCAGGCGCAGCACGGGGGAACCGGGCCTGTCGGGGCAGGAGCCTAGTGTGTAGCGAAGGACTGCCGTCGCGCAAGTGTCAGTTTGACGGACTCGCGGCCGGCTTGAGAACGGCGCACGCCTTCTCCGCCGCGACGACCTTGGTGTCAGCGGTGTTCAGCGGCTGACCGTCCTGAATGGTCACACCGTGTTCGGACAGGCAGTTGCGGTACGCCGCATCGCGACCCTGGCCACCACCACCGGGATTGCCCTGCCCGTTGCCGAAACCTCCGGTGGGCCGCAGTGACGAGCACTTCTCCTGGGCCTCGGCCCACTTCGTGGCGTCCACGCCTTGCGGCACGAACCCGCCGTTGCCACCGGGGAAGCCGTTGCCACCACCGGGGAACGCCGTTCCCGACGGGCGTACGGTCGGCCGGTTGGAGGGCATGCCAGACGGGCGCGTGCCACCGGACGGGCGCGTACCGTTGCTCGGCAACGTCACTCCGTTGTCCGACAAGCACTTCTGGTACGCCGACATGGCGTCCGTGCCGTTGCCGCCGGAGCCGGCGTCGTCACCTGAGCCGCCGCAGGCCGCCAGGGCGAGTGCCGCGACCACCAGCGCCACGGAACCACCCAGCGTGCGCTTGATCTGTACGTTCATGACCACCTCCGCCCGGCAGCATCGAGAGACGACCTACGGGGAGGCTCGGCGCAGCCTCAAACGCACCTCGGAATGTGTGGATCTGATCGGCGCAGAGCTTTGAGGTTGCTCCGAGGCGTCCCCGAGCACACCCCGAGTACGCCTGGCGAGACTGCGGCACCATGCGAGGACATCGGATGCGTTGGATCGTGGCGGGCGTCGCGGCCGTGGTCGCGATCGGCGTGACGGGGACGATCATGCTCACGAGCGGCAGTACGCCGACGCCGACCGCCGGGGATCAGACGGTCGAACGGGCGAGCAGCGGCGAAGTGACCGCGAAGGGCACCGTCCAGCCGATCACCACGCAGAATCTGAGTTTCTCGGTCAGCGGCACGGTCAGCTCGGTCTCCGTGAAGGCCGGGGACAGCGTCACGAAGGGTCAGGAGCTGGCCCGGATCGACCAGGCCGACGCCAAGGAGGCGGTCGCGACGGCCGAGGACGAGCTGGCCGACGCCAAGGCCGCGCTGTCTGCCGTCCAGGCGTCCGCCAGCGCCAGTCCGTCGGCCTGCGCCACGAGCTCGGCCGCCCGGCCCAGCACCTCCGGCACGAGTGGCTCGGCTAGCTACTCGTCCTCGTCGTCCGGGACTGGCGGCAGCGGCGGTGGGGCGGCTGCGTGCGGCAACACCGGCAAAACGCAGAACTTCATCTCGTCGATCCTGTCCGCGAAGCAGTCGGTGAACACGAAGACCGCGGCGCTGGCGAAAGCCGAGCGGGAGCTGGCCGGCACCGTCATCACCGCCCCGGTCGCCGGAAAGGTGCTCACCGTCTCGATCAAGGTGGGCGACACCGCGAAGAGCAACGTGATCTCGATCGGCGTGGTCTCCACCATGGTCGTCAAGGCGTCGTTCAGCGAGGCCGACGTCGTCGCCCTGACGATGGGCCAGTCGGCCACGGTCGCCCTGCCCGGCCACGACGGCGAGTACACCGCGAAGATCACCGAGATCGCCCAGACCGGCGTGACGTCGAGCAACCTGGTGACCTACAGCGTGGTGCTGACGTTCGACAAGGTGCCGGACGGCATCCTCATCGGACAGAGCGCGAACGTCACCGTCAGCGCCGCCTGAGAACTATCCGGTCTGGGGCTTCCAGACCTCGCCGTCGAGCTGGCGCTCGGCCCCCAGCCAGATCGCGTTCATCAGCCGGGTCGCCGTACGCTCCGGGTCCTCGTCCGGAGTGTCCGCGAGCCGGTCCGCCAGCGCCTCTCCCGCACCCACCAGGGCCAGCGCCATCGTCTGCAGTTCCTCCGCTGGAACGTCTCGGCCGCGGGCACGCAACGCATCGGCCAGCTTCTCCGCGATCACTGCGACCATGCCGCGTCGCATCCGGGCCAGCTCGCCCGCGAACGGCTCCCGCGTACGGGCCTGACGGAAGAGCACCGCCCAGCCGTCGCGGTTCGCTCCGACGTACCGGAAGAATCCGCGCAATCCCCGCCAGAGTTGCTCGTCGGCGGACAGCTGCGGATCGACCACTCCGGCGACCGCCTCGAGCAGCCGGCCGGCTTCCCGGCGCAGGCACGCCACGAACAACTCGTCCTTCGTGCCCAGGTACGCGTACACCATGGGTTTCGACACGCCGGCGCGCTCGGCGACCTCGTCCATAGTCGCGGCGTGGAAGCCGCGCTCGGCGAAGACCCGTACGGCGGCCTCGAGCATCTGTTGTTCCCGCACGCTGCGCGGCAGTCGTTTCCCCACCCTTGCCACCTTACCTACTCGCGCGTAAGGTTACGCGCGAGTAAGTTATCAAGCTCAGCGTGACGGAGGACATGATGCCCGACTTCGACCTCTCCGATTTCTCGTCGCTCGACCCGAGCGCGTTCGCCCAGCTCGTCAAGACCGCGCCGGACGCGCAGATCGCCGAGGTCATGAGCAGCGACCTGCGGCCGAAGGTGCTCGACGAGATCTTCCGCCGCATGCCGGCGCTGTTTCGCCCGGAGCGGGCCGGCAACACCGAGGCCGTGATCCACTGGAGCATCACCGGCGCCCCGGACGGCGGCGCGGACACGTATGAGCTGGTCATCTCGAAGGGCGCGTGCACCCTGTCGGAGACGCCGCAGCACGACCCGAAGCTGGCGCTGACGGTCGGCCCGGTGGACTTCCTCAAGGTCGTCTCCGGCAACGGCAACCCGGTCATGATGTTCATGACGGGCAAGCTCAAGGCCAAGGGCGATCTAGCCCTGGCTTCCAATATCGCCAACCTGTTCAGCATCCCGAAGGCCTGACCGTGGAGTTCTCGCTCGACCTCAATGAGGACCAGCGCGAGCTGCGTGACTGGGTGCACGGCTTCGCCGCCGACGCCGTCCGCCCGGCGGCCGCGGAATGGGACGAACGCGAGGAGACGCCCTGGCCGGTCCTCCAGGAGGCGGCGAAGATCGGGCTTTACGGGTTCGAATTCCTCGCCAACGCCTGGGCGGACCCGAGCGGGCTGTCCATGTGCCTCGCCAACGAGGAGCTGTTCTGGGGCGATGCCGGCATCGCGATGTCCATCATGGGCACGTCGCTGGCGGTCGCGGCGATCTTCGGCAACGGCGATCCCGAACAGCTGGCCGAGTGGGTGCCGCAGTGCTTCGGCACCGAGTCCGACCCGGCGGTCGCGGCGTTCTGCTCGACCGAACCGGAAGCCGGCTCCGACGTCGCCGCCATGCGTACGCGGGCGGTGTATGACGAGGCGACCGGTGAGTGGGTGCTCAACGGCCAGAAGGCGTTCGCCACCAACGGCGGGATCGCCGCGGTGCACGTCGTCACCGCGTCCGTCGACCCCTCGCTCGGCAGCCGGGGCCAGGCCGCCTTCGTGGTCCCGCCCGGCACGCCCGGTCTGCACTCCACCCGGAAGCTGAAGAAGCTGGGACTGCGCGCCTCGCATACGGCCGACGTGTTCCTCGACGACGTCCGGCTCCCCTCGTCCTGCCTGCTCGGCGGGCGCGAGCGGCTGGAGGAGCGGCTGGCGCGGGCGCGATCCGGCGAGCGCACCGGCGGCCAGGCCTCCATGCGTACGTTCGAACTGTCCCGGCCGACCGTCGGAGCGCAGGCCCTCGGCATCGCCCGCGCGGCCTACGAGTACGCCCTGGACTACGCCAAGCAGCGCGTCCAGTTCGGCCGCCCGATCATCGAGAACCAGGGCATCGCCTTCGCGTTGGCCGACATGAAGATGGAGATCGACGCCGCCCGGCTGCTCGTCTGGCGCGCGGCCTGGATGGGCCGCAACAACCGCCCGTTCACCGCGGGCGAGGGTTCGATGTCCAAGCTCAAGGCGGGCGAAGTCGCCGTCGACGTGACCTCCAAGGCGGTGCAGATCCTCGGCGGAGCCGGCTTCACCCGGGAGCACCCGGTCGAGCGCTGGTACCGCGACGCCAAGATCTACACGATCTTCGAGGGCACCAGCGAGATCCAGCGCCTCGTCATCGCCCGCGCCATCTCCGGCCTGCCCCTGCGCTGACGCGTTGATCATGAACCTATGGTCCCCGTCGCCCGGCGTGTCAGACCCCCAACCTCATGATCAACATTAGATGGCGGCGACGGAGCCGGGTTTGTGGCGCACTTGTCCACAAGCCCGGCTCTGTCCACAGCCGGCAAGATCACGCGCTGGCGACCGCCTCGGAGCGGGCGCGAGGCTCGCCCCATGATGTGGGCCGACCTCGTTCAGCCGTTCGCCGAAACCCAGGACGGGCTGATCACAGCCGAACAGTGTCACGCCGCGGGGCTCAGCCGGGATCAGGTAAAGCGCCTGTGCCGCAGCGGCGAGTGGCACCGCATCTTCCGCGGCGTCTATCGAGTCTGGGTCTCTGCGGCGACACGTGACGATGACATCCGGCTACACATCCGCGCGGCACTCCTTGGAACGGGACCGCAGGCGGTCGTCGTCGGATCCAGTGCCGCCCATCTCTTCGGCCTGCCCAGCGGACAGCAGGACCTGGTTCACCTCGCGGTTCCGGGCGGAAACGGAAAACCGCGGCGGATCCAGGACGCGGCGGTGATCGTTCATCAACGCGTACTTGATGATGCTGAAGTGACCACTGTGGACGGCATGCGATGCACGACGCCGGCGCGAACGGTGGCCGGTCTTCTATTGGCCGCGGACCGATTCACCGCGGTGTCGGTCGCGGACGCCGCTCTGTACGCGGGCCTCTTGGCCGAACCGGACCTGACGCTCGTCGAGCGGATGCTCTTTCGCCATCGCGGCGCCGTCGCCGCGCGGGAATGGCTGGAACAGGTCGACGGACGGGCTGAGTCGCCGTTGGAGACGCGCGGCCGGTTGAGATGCGCGGACGCGGGCGTCGGGCCCGACGATCTCCAAGTGTCGCTGACCGACCGCGACGGTGCTTTCCTCGGGCGCGTCGACCTCTATTGGCATCGATATCGGCTGGTGGCTGAGGCCGACGGCGCCGAGTTCCATGACCGGCCGGAAGCCCTGTATCGCGATCGCCAACGACAGAACGGCCTGATGGCGGCCGGTTTCACCGTCGTCCGGTTCACCTGGGAGGACGTGCGGTCGCGCGGCCGCCTCCCGGCAATGGTGCGCGCGGCGATGGGTCGCCCCTTGTGATCTACGCCGCCATGCGTCATGTTGTTACCCATCGGTAATGAAACGTTCGCGCGGTGACACCGATGTGATCAAGGGGTTCGGGGCGGCGACACGCCGGCGAACCGGACCCTGGGTTCATGATCAACACGGCAGGTGGGAGGCGTCGGATGCTCTGGGTGCTGGCGAAGCGGGGACTGCTCAACCCGGGTCCGCCCGGCAAGATCGTCTCGCAGCTCGCGACGCTCAAGCGCTGGGGCTTCTCGGTCGCCGGCGAGCTGCGGGCCGCGGCGGAGCGGTCACCCGATCGGCTCGCGGTCATCGACCCCGAGGGCAGCTACACGTACGCCGAACTGTGGGACCGAGCCGAGAAGCTGGCCCTGGCTCTCCGCGTACGCCACGGGATCGGCGTCGGCGGCCGAGTCGGGGTGCTGGCCCGCAACCACGCCGGGATGATCACCGCCATGGTGGCCGGCTGTGCGCTCGGTGCCGAAGTCGTGCTGCTGAACCCGGCGTTGTCGGCGGCCGCGATCGACGCCGTCGCGCACGACCAGCGCATCGAGCTGGTGATCGCCGACAACGACCTGATGGAGCTGATCCCCGGCGTACCGGCCGTCAACGAGGTCGCGGTGGAGAAGCTCATCGCCGACGCACCGCCCGGCAAGCTGACCCCGCCGGTACGCGCGGGGCGACTGATCGTGCTGACCTCGGGCACCACCGCCGCCCCGAAGGGCGCCCGGCGCAAGACTCCGGGTGGGCTGGGCCCGCTGGCCAGCGTGATCGACCGCATCCCCCTGAAGGTCGGCGACCGGATCTTCGTCGCCGCCCCGCTGTTTCACACCTGGGGCCTGGCCGCCTTGCAGGTCGCCCTCGCCCTGCGCGCGACGGTCGTCCTCCAACGCCGGTTCGAGCCGCTCAGCACCATCGCGGCGATTCGCGACCTCGACTGCCAGGGCCTCATCGCCGTGCCGGTGATGGTGCAGCGTCTCCTGGAAGCGACCACCCAACCCGGCATCACTCCGCGAGTGGTCGCCGTCAGCGGTTCGGCCCTACCCGGTGGACTCGCGACCGCCTTCATGGACGCGTACGGGGACTGCCTGTACAACCTCTACGGGAGCACCGAAGCGTCCTGGGTGTCCATCGCGACCCCCGAAGACCTGCGCCGCGATCCGCGTACGGCCGGACGTCCGCCGCTCGGCACCACTGTGGAGATCAGATCTCGCAGTGGGCATCCACTGCCGACCGGCGAGATCGGCCAGATCCACGTACGCAACGACATGCTCTTCGAGGGCTACACCTCCAGCCGGGAAGGAACCCCGAACGGGTTGCTCGGCACCGGCGACCTCGGCCACTTCGACGACCATGGACTGCTCTATGTGGATGGACGGGCTGACGACATGATCATCTCGGGTGGGGAGAACGTCTTCCCCCGCCCGGTCGAGGAACTGATCGGCCAACTCCCGCAGGTACGCGAAGTCGCCGTCGTCGGCGTACCCGATCCCGAATTCGGCCAGCGTCTCGCCGCCTACGTCGTGCTTCACCCCGGCGAGCGCCTCGACTCCGACTCCGTACGCGAATACGTCCGGCACTACCTCGCCCGGTTCTGCGTACCTCGGGAGGTCGTCTTCCTGCCGGAGTTGCCGCGTACGGCCACCGGCAAAGTCATCCCCCGCCTGCTGCGTTGAGCTGAGCCGAGTCAGAGGCCGGAGGCTACGGCGGCGGCTACCTTCAGCCACGCGTCCGCAGTCGCGGTCGACAGCCGGTTGTACGCGATCGGCTCGCCGGCGTCGATGATCCGCTCGTACGGCACACGCAACACCGCACGCGTACGCGAGGCGAAGTGGCGTTCGATGCCGGGCACGTCGAGTTCGCGGTGGCTCGGTGGCATGGACAGGACCGTCACGGCCTGCCGCACTGTGCGTACGCGGCCGGTCTGTTCCAGGTGGTCGAGCATGCGCGCGGCGGTCTCGGCGGAGTCGTTGCGGGCGGACAGCGTCACCACCAGCTGATCCGTGGCGTCGACGGCAGCCTGCCAGTTCGGCGCGCGTACGTTGTTGCCGGTGTCCACCACGATGATCTTGTAGAACCGGCTGACCACGTCGCGAATGTCGCCGAAGGCGAGCTCGGTCAGCATTTCGCCCGCGGTCGCCGACTCGTCCGAGGCGAGCACCTCGAACATGCCTTCGCCCTGGGCGCGTACGTAGTGCGAGAGGTCGCCGACCCGGCCCTGAGCGCCTTGGAACAGATGCAGGTCCCGCAGCAGGTCCCGCACCGTACGCGAATGGAAGTCCTGCTGGGCCCGCATGCCGAGGGTGCCCTGGGTCTCGTTGTTGTCCCAGGCGAGCACGTAACCGCCGCGGCGCTGGCCGAACGTCATCGCCAGCATCAACACCGCGACCGTCTTGCCCGCGCCGCCCTTCGGGTTGACCACGGTGATCTGCCGGAGCCCGCCGAAGTTGCGCCGGATGAGGTCGATGTCGGCGTGCTGCTCCTGCTCCCGGCGACCGGGAGCCGGGTTGATCAGGCCGAACGTCGACTTTCGCAGCGCGCCCTGGAGACCGCGTTCGGCCTGCGGCTGGGGTCGCCGTTCGGCCCGCCGCCGGGCGAACTCCTCGGCCGTGATCGGGCGTACGGCGGGGCCGGGCAGCTGGTGCGGGCCGAGTTGGTAGGGCTCCTGGGGCGGATGATCGGCAGTCCACCCGGTCGAGGACTCGGACGAGGGCGAGTGAAATGACGGGCCGGGGTCCGGCACCGAGTCCGCTGACCCGTCTAGCACCGGAAGATCGGCGTCGTAGTGATGAACCGGCTCCTCGGCAGGCGGCTGCGGCCAGTAAGCAGGCGGCTCGACCGGCGGTACGGCGGCCCCAGAAGGCGCGTAAACCTCAGGCGGCGCGGACGCCGAAGGTGGCGCGGACGCCGAAGGAGGCGCGGACGCCGAAGGAGGCGCGGACGCCGAAGGAGGCGCGGACGCCGAAGGAGGCGCGGACGCCGAAGGAGGCACAGAAGACGCCGGTGGCTCGAAGGACGAAGGTGGTGCAGCGGTCGGAAGCGGCATCGGCGCCGGCGGAACCTGATGCGGTACGCCGTGCAGCGGCTGGATCTGCGGCCGCGCCGGCGAGTCCGCCTCGGCGACCTCGCCCCGGCCCACCATCGGGTACTGCGACGAGGGCGGCTGGGCCCACGCGGACTCCGGCGCCTGCGGGAGGTCCCCGGGCATCGGCGGCACGTACTGCGTGGGCAGCGTCGGCTTCGTGCGCTGTGGCAAGGCGACCGGCACTCCGGCTCGCGCGACCGTCCCCTCCGCTGATGGCGGGGCGTAGATCGTCGGCTCGTCGAGCTCAGGTTCGGGGTCGACCGGTGCCGGCTGCACAACCGGACTGGGAGAAGGCTGCGAACCTAGGGCCGCCGCCATCGGGCCACTGCCGGCCTCGGCCGCCTGAGCTGGACCGGGCCAGGCCCCATCAGGTCGCGGAGCCCGGTGCGCTGCTTTCGGCGTACCAGTTGATGATGATGAGGAGACGGACCCGACGCCGGGGCGCGGCGCCGCAGCACCGTCGACCTCGTCCTCGGGCCAGAATTCGTCATCCACGCAGGCAAGGGTAGCGATCCTTGCGAGGGTTGCCACCCCTCGTGATCAATTCGCGACTAGCTGTACACGGCCCAGGCCTGGCGCTCGATCCACCACGAGCGCTTGCGGGTGAGCTCGCCGGTCACGCCGTCTTCCACGAACGGCAGCGTCTCCTCGGCGGCCAGCCGCGGTGCGATGGAGACCGCGCGGCCCCGAGCCCGGCGGACCTCGACCCGATGCGTGTCGCGGCCGAACCGGCGCTTGACCAGCGCGGGGACCGCGATGCCGACCTCGACGACGCCGTCCGTCGGATCCGGTGTGGCGACCAGGTCGATGCCGTCGAGCCGCGCGTAACCGTCCGCGACGGTCACCGCGCAGGCCAAGACGTCGTCCGCGCCATCGGTCAGCACCAGGTCGTCGACCTCGATCCGGCCGCGGAACGGCACCGACCGGCCGGTTTGATCGGCCGCGCCCAGCAGCACGCCGTCGATCACCACCGATCCGCCGTCCTGGCGCAGCAGGTCCAGCCGCCGCACCCGGTCCGCGAGCACCGCTCTCGCGACCTCGGCGGGCTGTCGCGCCAGGCCGAGACGCGCGGCAAGGTCTTCACCGGCATCAGCAGCAAGCGGCAGTACGCCGAGAGCAGGTAGATCGGGCACAGTCCGGTCGGCGGGAAGGTTCTCCGGGCGCTTCGACGGCGGCGGGGCGTACCGGCGCACCATCCGCCGGACCACGTGCCGGAGTTGGGAATCCGACGTCACCGCCACGATCAGGCGCACCTTGGTGTCCGGGTCGGGCCGGCGTACGCCGTCGGCCTGCTCAGGCGCGTCGAAGCGGGCGAGCACCTCGTCGATCTGCTCGTCGTGGTACGCCGTGACGGCCTCCACCCGGGCACCGGCCTGCTTCAGCGCGTCGGCGCAGTGCAGCACGGGCGTCCTTTGCCGGGGGGCCTCGGCGTCGTGGCCGCAGGCGCCGCAGTCGCCGCCGCAGCCCGAGGGGGGCTCCTCCAGCGTGAGGATGACCACGTCATACACGACGGCGCTCTCCTTCGTGGGCGATGACGCACCTTCGCGCGCCGATCCTGATCGACTTGTTAGCCTGACACCCCGGGTAGGCGCGATCGCGTCTCACCTGGGTACCGGCCGCACTCCGGCGGCGTCGCCGCCGCACGGGGACGACCATATCGCCGAGGAGGCGACAGCGATGCCAGCGATAGTGCTGATCGGCGCGCAATGGGGCGACGAGGGCAAAGGCAAGGTTACCGACCTGCTCGGCGACCGTGTTCAGTACGTCGTCCGGTACTCCGGCGGCAACAACGCCGGACACACCATCGTCACGCCGGACGGCCAGAAGTACGCCCTCCACCTGATGCCCTCCGGGGTGCTTTCGCCGTCCGCCCAGATCGTCATCGGCAACGGCGTGGTGATCGACCCGAAGGTGCTGCTCGCCGAGGTCGACGGGCTCACCGAACGGGGCATCGACTGCGAGCGCCTGCTCATCTCGGCCGACGCGCACCTGATCATGCCGCATCACCGCGCCCTCGACCGCGTCGTCGAGCGCTACCTCGGCTCCGGCCGGATCGGCACCACCGGACGGGGCATCGGACCGGCGTACGGCGACAAGGTATCCCGCATGGGCATCCGGGCCCAGGACCTCCTCGACCCCGGCATCCTCCGCAAGAAGCTGGAACTGGTCCTGCGTGAGAAGAACCAGGTCCTGGTCAAGGTCTACAACCGCAAGGCGATCGACGTGGACGCCGTCTACGCCGAATACCTCGGGTACGCCGAGCGCATGGGCCCGTGGATCACCGACACCCGGTCGGTCCTCTGGGAGGCGCTCGACCGCGGCGACACGGTCTTCATGGAGGGCGCCCAGGCCACCATGCTCGACCTCGACCACGGGACCTACCCGTTCGTCACGTCGTCCAACCCGATCGCCGCCGGGGCCTGCGTCGGCACCGGCATCCCGCCGACCCGGCTCAACCGGGTCATCGCGGTGGCCAAGGCGTACCTGACCCGGGTGGGCTCCGGCCCGTTCCCGACCGAACTGCACGACGAGGTCGGCGAGCGCATCCGCAAACTCGGCCAGGAGTACGGCACCACCACCGGCCGCCCGCGGCGTACCGGCTGGTTCGACGCCGTCCTCGCCCGGTACGCCGTCCGCCTCAACGGAGTCACCGACCTCGTCGTCACCAAACTCGACATCCTGAGTGGCCTGGACGAGGTGCCCGTCTGCGTCGGCTACGAAATCGACGGCAAGCGCGTCGAGGACATCCCGATGACGCAGACCGACTTCCACCACGCCACTCCGATCTACGAGAACCTGCCCGGGTGGTGGGAGGACATCTCTTCGATGCGTTCGTTCGATGAGCTGCCGGCCAACGCTCAGTCCTACATCCTTCGGCTGGAAGAGCTCTGCGGTACGCGTATCTCGATGATCGGCGTGGGACCCGGTCGCGACGCGAACATCATCCGCCACGACCTCCTGTCCTGATCCCGCCCTGTCCGCGCGGACCCTTTCCCGTCCGCGCGGACCCAGCCCTCTCCGCGCTCTCCGCGCTCTCCGCGCTCTCCGCGCGATCATGAACTATCGGGCGTGATCGATCGGCGTGTCGTGGCCGTTGCACCCTGATCGACTCCCGAAGCAGGTGATCGACAACGCCCGGTTGGCTTCGTTGTCCACAGGCCCGTTGACCTGGCCTTTCAACGGCGGACGACCCGGTTTATCCACAGGGATAGCCGGGCCCGCTCGACGGGGAGAAACATCGCCCGATGTGAGAGATCCCATCGCGCTCCAACAAATCGCAGCGACACAACAGGGCCTAGTGACGATGCGCCAGTGTGCGGCTGCGGGCTATACCCCGGACGACGTGAAGAAGCTCGTACGCAGCAAGTTCTGGGCACGGCTAGCCCGCGGCGTCTATCTACTCGACGCGGATCTACAGCCGGAGCCGTTTCAGAGCCGGGTCCTCGCCCGTGCAGCACAACTCGGCGCCGGCAGTCAGGCTGCCGTCGTGCTGCACGACGCGGCCGAACTGCACGGAATCAAAGGCTTACGAGACACCGATCGAATCCATCTGTCCTTGCCTGGCAACGCTGCGGTGCCCCGCCGGATGTGCCACCGTCAGGTTGTCCCACACCAGTTCGTACTTCGACCGGTCGATCTCACCATGGTCGATGGAATGCTCACTACAACCGTGGTCCGCACTGTCGCCGACCTGCTCCTGTACGTCGATCGAATGAGCGCGGTGTCGGCCCTGGACTCGGCGCTGTTTCAGAGTCTCTTGGCTCCCGACGATCTTCCCCTGGTAGAAGGACTAATACGCGGCCGGCGCAACGCAGCTATATCGCGTACCTGGATCGGTTTGGCCGACTGGCGCTCCGAATCACCATTGGAGACCCGAGGTCGTCTTGTATGCGTAGACGCCGGGCTGCCCCCGGACGAACTGCAGGCCACGATCTGCCGGCCCGACGGCAGCATCGCCGCCCGGGCGGACATGCTGTGGCAGCGTTCGCGACTGATCGCCGAGGCCGATGGTGCCGAATTCCACGACCGTCCGGAGGCGCTCTACCGCGACCGTGAACGACAGAACGAACTGGCTGCTCTCGGTTACACCGTCGTCCGCTTCACCTGGCAGGACACGCTTGACGGCGACCGACTGCCGTCAATGATTCGTCGATTCCTGTGAACGTCAGTCGATCAGGCTCGCCGGGGATTGATCAAGGCGCTCCGGACACGACACGCCGATCGATCACGCCCGATAGTTCATGATCGCGCGGAAAGGGCAGGGCCCGCGGAAAGGGCAGGGCCCGCGGAAAGGGCAGGGCCCGCGGAAAGGGCAGGGCCCGCGGAAAGGGCGGGGCCCGCGGAAAGGGGGTGTGAGGTGGGTGGGTGAACGGAGGGGGTGCGGAGCGCCCCCGGTAGGGTCGGGGAATGCGCGTACTCGTGATCGGGACTGGGGGGCGCGAGCACGCCCTGGCGGCTGCTCTCGCCAAGGATGCCGAGGTCACTGAGGTGGTGGCGGCGCCCGGCAATCCGGGGATCGCCCAGGTGGCCCGGTTGGCCGAGGTGGATCCGCTGGATCCGACGGCGGTCGCCGAGCTGGCCGTACGCGAGCTGGCCGATCTCGTGGTGATCGGCCCGGAAGCGCCGCTCGTCGCCGGGGTGGCGGACGCCGTACGGGAGCGCGGGATCCCGACGTTCGGTCCGTCGAAGCAAGCGGCCCAGTTGGAGGGCTCGAAGACGTTCGCCAAGGAGGTCATGCTCGCGGCGGCCGTACCGACAGCGGGCGCGATCACGGCCGAATCCGAGGAGCAGATCCAAGCGGCGCTCGACCGGTTCGAAGCCCCGTACGTCGTGAAGAATGACGGTCTTGCCGCGGGTAAGGGCGTCGTCGTCACAGACGACCGGGCCGTAGCGGAAGCGCATGCCCGGGAGTGCGGCCGGGTCGTCATCGAGGAGTACCTCGACGGCCCGGAGGTCTCCCTGTTCGTGGTGACCGACGGCGAGGCGGCGATCCCGTTGCTGCCCGCGCAGGATTTCAAGCGCATCGGCGACGGCGACACCGGCCCCAACACCGGCGGCATGGGTGCGTACACACCGTTGCCGTGGGCCGAGGCCGATCTGGTCCCGACCGTCATGCGTACCGTGGTCGAGCCGACGCTCGCCGAGATGCGTCGCCGGGGCACGCCGTTCAGCGGCCTGCTCTACGTCGGCCTGGCGATCACCAAGTCCGGCCCCAAGGTCATCGAATTCAACGCGCGGTTCGGCGACCCGGAGACCCAGGTCGTGCTCAGCCTGCTCGAGACCCCGCTGGCCGGTCTGCTGCTGGCCGCCGCGACCGGCGCACTCGCCGCGCATCCGCCGTTGTCCTGGTCCGCCGACAGCGCCGTCACCGTCGTGGTCGCGGCCGCGGGCTACCCGGCCGCGCCCCGGCTGGGCGACGTGATCACCGGTGCCGAGGCCGCCGGGGTCTTTCATGCAGGCACAGGGGTACGCGACGGAGCACTGACCGCCACGGGTGGCCGAGTGCTGGCGTGCACTGCGACCGGACGTGACCTTGCCGAGGCACGGCTCAACGCGTACCACTTGGTTGATCAGATCAAGCTGGACGGCATGCAGTTCCGCACGGACATCGCGTTGAAGGCAGCTGAACTTTAGCCCGCGAGGGCGTCGGCGGCGGCCGGATCGCAGTCGCGCAGGAATTGGGCGCAGCGGGCGGCCTCGTCGGCCTCGCCGATGGCGTCGGCCGCCACGGCCAGCAGGTGAAGGCAGCGCAGGAAGCCGCGGTTGGGCTCGTGCGACCACGGAACCGGGCCCGAGCCACGCCAGCCGGACTTGCGAAGCTGGTCGAGACCCCGGTGATACCCGGTACGCGCGAAGGCGTAGCCGGTGACCGACTCGCCTTCTGCCAGTGCCCGGGCGGCGAGCGCGGCCCAGGCGGCCGACGAGGCCGGATGCGCGGCGGCGACGGCGGCCGGATCGAGGTCGGCGGCGAGATCGGCGACGGCCGGATCGGCGGGCAGCAACGTGGCCGGCGGCTCGGGCAGGAGGTTTTGCATGATCTCCAACCTACCCCTGTGGCCTGCGGCCGTGGCCGGGACCGTCCCCGTTCGGCGCGACCGGGCCACGCGTTCGGATGAGCGACACGTCCCGCGAGCGGCCGGTACTCCTCATTGCTCAAGTCGCGTATAACTGGAGGTCCGGAGCCTCCCCAGGACCCGGTAAGCGAGGCCCGGCGGTTCACCGCCGGGCCTCGTCCGTGCGTACACGGGGTTCGAGGACGTGTGTACCGGCTGTGCGAGGACGTGCGTACCGCGTGTGCACGGAAAGGCTAGGATTCGGCGCGTGTCACCGACGCCACGATCCGAGGTCATCACCCCGATCGACCACAGCCCGGACGAGATCGAGTCCTACGAGGAGCTTCGGCTTCACCTCGACCGAGGGACGCTGTCCCGGCTGACGGTTCAGGGACTGGACCTCAAAGAAGTAGACCTGACCGAGGTCGACGTCGCGGACGCACTCTTCGTCGGCTGTGCGCTGGCTGATCGCCAAGTTCTGGCGCTGATCCAGCGTGGCGCGCACGTCGTGCCGGTCTTCCCGGATACGCCGTTCCCGACGCAGCCGTCGCAGTTGTACACGCCCGAGGAACTGGCGGCAGGCTTCGCCGCGGGCGGGTTCGACGCGATGTACGACACCGTCGTCTACCGCCACTACCTCGATCGGGGTGGCGCGAACCCGGATCTCCGCGAGGCGCTCGCTCAGCGCATCCACGACCACGGCATCGAGAACGCGCTGGCCGGAGTGTCGGCCGAGTGGATCGACCGGCACGGTGCGGCGAGCGTCGTCGGGATCATGGGCGGTCACGCCGAGCATCGGGGCTCACCGGGATATCGGGACGCCGCGGCGCTGGCGTGGCGGTTGGCCCAGGCCGGCCGTCTGGTACTCACCGGTGGCGGGCCCGGCGTCATGGAAGCGGCCAATCTGGGGGCGTACCTCGCCGGGCGGTCGCCGGAGGAACTGAGCGCGGCGATCGACGACCTCGCAGGTCACCCCGACTTCCATGACACTCAGGACTACACCGCGGCTGCGTTACGCGTACGCGACAAGTACGCCCCACCGCCGTCGGCGAGCTGGGAACGGGCCGGCGGGCTGGCCATCCCGACCTGGTTCTTCGGCCACGAGCCGGCCAATCTGTTCGCCGCGCGGATCGCCAAGCTCTTCAGCAACGCCGCCCGTGAGGAGGTGATCCTCAAGCTGTCGCGCGGCGGGATCGTCTTCGCGCCGGGGCGAGCCGGCACGGTCCAGGAAGTCTTCCAAGCCACGACGATGACGTTCTACGGAACCGTCAGCCCGTCCGGGCCGTATGTGTTCCTCGGCCGCCGATTCTGGACCGAGGAACTGCCGGTGAGATCACTGCTCGCGCCGCTCTTGCGCTCATCGCCGCTCGGCGATCTCAGTGATCTCATCCACATCACCGACGACGTCGACGAGGCCGCCGCCCTCCTGCTCACCTGAGGCACGGCGCCCTTTTCTGCACCAGATCAGGGTTCCGGGTCGAATCTTGGTGCAAGATTCGACCGCGAACCCTGATCTGCCGCCAACGCACAAGGCGCGGCTAGGGGTCGCACGCGATGGGTATGCTCGCCCCCGTGACGACCCCCGAGCCCGCCTCCCGTTCCCGGCTGCTGCTGTGGATCGGGTTGCCGCTCGTCGTCGTACTGCTCAGCTGCCTCGGCGCGGGTGCGGGAGCACTGCTCGCCCGCCGCGATGCCCGGTCGGGTGAGCCGACCGGGCTCGATGTGACGACGACGCCGTCCAGTTCCACTTCGCCGAGCGCTCGGTCCACGCGTTCGGTCGTGATACGCCTGCCGAAGACTCTGCTCGGGCGAGCGAAGACGACCGACAAGACGTTGCTGGACTCGGCCGAGAAGGCCGCCGCGACCCAGCGCGCCGCCGAGGCCACCACCAGCCAGGTCCTCGCCACCTACTACGGGACGTTCGCCAAGAAGAACCTGGTGTTCGTGCTGGCCGTGCAGGGCGACGTCGTCGATCCCGACCACCTGTTCGCCACCGTCACGGCGGCCCTGGAGAGTCAGCGCAAGGGCCTCAAGCTCGTCGAGATCGCCCCGGGACCACTCGGCGGCCGGGCGGCCTGCGGCGACTCGACGGTCTCCGGCGGGACGGTGGCCGAGTGCGTCTGGGTCGACTCCGGGTCCTATGCGTTCGTCGAGTTCTTCGGGGTGAAGGCGACGACGGTGAAGGACCAGTTCGCCCTGGCCCGGGGCCAGTTGGAGACGGCGAACTAGGCGATCGGGATCCGGGTCCAGCGGCCGACCGGGAGGACGACCTCGGGCTCGCCGGAGATTCCGTTCTCGTCCATCGCGTTGAACAGCTCGAGGCGTACGCCGTCGAAGAGCAGTTCCACCGAGTGCAGAGCGGTCGGCCGCCAGTGGGCCGGCATCACCCGTTCGATGAGGTTCACCCCGCGCAGTTCCCGTCCCCGCGCCTCGACGACGGTCGGGTGGGTGTCGCTCCACCAGTCGAGCCGCAGACCCGGCCAGTCGAGCGGAGCCTGCATGTCGATGGTGTCCCAACTGATCGCGCACTCGTCGAACTTGCGATGAGTGATCTCGATGTTCGCGTCGGGGAAGCCGAGAACGACCGGGCCGCTGGTGAACCAGGCGTGCGCGTCGAGATCCCACATCAGCCACGAGCCGACCAGCGGCTGGCCGATGATCTGCTGGAACCGGGCCCGGTGAGCGGCCGCCAGCGCCTGGGCGTCGTGATGCCAGATCGGCTCGTATCCCTCGATACCCAGCACGACCGACCTTCCCCAAACGACAGACCGCAGTGACAATGGACCGGACGATCCTACCCAATCGGGCATAAAAAACGGGGGCGCACGCCTGACGGCGCGGCCCCCGTTATACAACGATCAAGCAATCACTTGCCGAGCGAGGTCCCGACCGAGCGGAGCTGCTGGCAGGCCTCGACGACGCGGGCGGACAGGCCGGCCTCGGCCGACTTGCCCCACGAGCGCGGGTCGTAGAGCTTCTTGTTGCCGACCTCGCCCTCGACCTTCAGGACGCCGTCGTAGTTCTTGAACATGTGGTCCACGACCGGGCGGGTGAAGGCGTACTGCGTGTCGGTGTCGATGTTCATCTTCACCACGCCGTAGTCCACCGCGTCGCTGATCTCCTGCGCAAGGGAACCCGAGCCGCCGTGGAAGACCAGGTCGAACGGCTTCTCCTTGCCGTACTTCGCGCCGACCGCGTCCTGGATCTCCTTGAGAATCTCCGGCCGCAGCTTCACGTTGCCCGGCTTGTAGACGCCGTGCACGTTGCCGAAGGTGAGCGCCGCCATGTAGCGGCCCTTCTCACCGAGGCCGAGCGCGGCGGCGGTGGCCAGACCGTCCTCGATCGTGGTGTACAGCTTCTCGTCGATCGCGCCGACGACGCCGTCCTCCTCGCCGCCGACCACGCCGATCTCGACCTCGAGGACCACCTTCGCGGCGGCCGTCAGGGCGAGCAGCTCCTCGGCGATCTCGAGGTTCTCGGCCAGCGGGACCGCCGAGCCGTCCCACATGTGCGACTGGAACAGCGGGTTCTCGCCCTTCTGGACCCGCTCGGTCGAGATCGCCAGCAGCGGCCGGACGAACTTGTCGAGCTTGTCCTTCGGGCAGTGGTCGGTGTGCAGCGCGATGTTCACGCCGTAGTTCTTGGCGACCTCGTGGGCGAAGGCGGCCAGCGCGACCGAGCCGGTCACCATGTTCTTGACCGTCGGGCCCGACAGGTACTCACCGCCACCGGTGGAGACCTGGATGATGCCGTCGCTCTCCGCCTCGGCGAAGCCCCGGATCGCCGCGTTGAGGGTCTGGGAAGACGTCACGTTGATCGCCGGGTACGCGAAGGCGCCGGCCTTGGCGCGATCGAGCATCTCGGCGTAGATCTCGGGTGAGGCAATAGGCATCTCTGCTGCTCCTTGACTGCACTCCTGGCGGCTCGCGCTAGGGCTCCCCGGCGGGCCTGTGCTGAACTGCGGGGACCGCGCTGTCCTTCGTTATCTGGAGTATCTCGCATGCAGCTCAGCCGCATGCAGCCGGGCCGAAGAACGCTCGTCAGGCGGCGATGCGCTCGTGCTTGCCGCGCTGCCGGTTGCGCTTCTTCTCCTGGCGAGCCCGCCACATCTCGATGAAGACCGGGATGAGGGAGATCAAGATGATGAGGAAGACGAACGGCAGGATGTACTTGTCGATCTTGTCCGGCCCACCGATGGCGTCGATGATCTCCTGAGCGAAGAAGTAGGCGGCCAGCAGGATGCCGTCGGTCCAGAGGATCGCGCCGACGCAGTTCCAGATGAAGAACTGCCGGGCCGGGACCTCCAGGACACCGGCGACCGGGTTCATGAACGTCCGCACGATCGGGATGAAGCGAGCGAGCACGATCGCCTTACGCGGGCCGAACTTCTGGAAGTAGTGCTCGGCCTTCTCGACGTACTCCCGCTTGAAGAGCTTCGAGTCCGGCTTGTCGAACATCTTGCGCCCGTACCGCGCGCCGAGGAAGTGCCCGAACTGCGCGCCCGCGATGGCGCACAGCGGGGCGAAGATCAGCAACGGAACGATCGGGATCTGCCAGCCGATCACCTGGGGCGCAGCGGACGAGGCAGCCACGCCGGTCAGGAACAGCAGCGAGTCGCCGGGGAAGAAGAACCCCACCATCAGGCCGGTCTCGGCGAAGATGATCGCCAGTACGCCGACGAGAGCCCAGCTCGGCCCCATCCACTCCAGGTAGTCCATCGGATTGAGCGGATTGAATCCCATGGACTCTCCGGCCGCCTGCACGCTCTCACTCGTCTTCACGCCGACCAAGGGTACCGGGCAAGCTTTCGCGGTGTGACGCACGTCTAGAGAGGCGGAGGAGGTGGATGTGACCTACGAGGAGTTCGCCGCGACCCGTCTGGCATCACTTGCCCGATATGCCATGGTGCTGACCGGCGACACCCACACCGCTCAGGATCTCGTGCAAGAAACCATGGTGCGAGCCCAACTGCACTGGCGGAAGGTCAGCCGGGCCGATTCGCCGGAGGGCTACGTCAAGCGCATGATGATCAACTTGTATGTCGACTGGCGTCGCGGCTCCTGGTGGCGACGCGTCCTGGTGCGGTCGGACGCCGGCGCCGAGGTACGCGTATCGGCGGATCTCGCCGAAGGCGCGGCGGACCGGGATCTCGTCTGGCAGGCCTTGGCGCGGTTGCCTCGCCAGCAGCGGGCCGCCCTGGTCTTGCGGTTCTACGAGGATCTGCCGGACGCGCAGATCGCCGAGGCGCTCGGCTGCACCGTCGGCACCGCGCGGGGCTACATCTCGAAGGCTCTCGCCACACTCCGCACCCGGATCACCCCGGGTCTCGTCTCAGGAGGATCACGGTGAACGAGGAGGACATCCGGGCCGCGTTCGCCCGCCACGAAGCGGAGGCACCTGACGTGCACGAATTGCAAGAGTCGATCGATCAGGAGGTACGCCGACGTCGGCGCCGCCGGACGCGTACGCTCACCGGCGGCCTCGCCGCCGTGGTGGCGCTGGCGATCGCTGTGCCGATCTGGCTGGCCAATCGGGCCGGCGTCACCCCGTCCGACGTGGCGAACGTCGCCGCCGCCGCGACGAGTTCGGCCCCGAAGAGGGACCTGAACCTTCTCATTCTCGGCTCGGACAAGCGGGCGGCCTGGGAGGCGAACACGTCGCGCAGCGACACCATCCTGATCGTCCACATCCCCGCCGACCGGCGAAAGGCGTACACGATCTCGGTCGAGCGTGATCTCGTCGTGGAGATGCCGGCGTACGCGCCGAGCGGCTTCAAGGGTGGACGCGACAAGATGAATGCCGCGTTCTACTACGGATCGATGAACGGAGCGGGGTGGCGCGGCGGACTCGAGCTTGCGGAGCGGACCCTCCAACGGCTCACCGGCGTGGCCTTCGACGGCGGCGCGGTCCTGGAATACAGCTCGGTCAAGCAGATCGTCGACGCCCTCGGCGGCGTTCAGGTGTGCGTGCCGAAGACCATCAGCTTGCGGTTGACGCAGAAGGCCGAGCCGGGCGACAAGACGCTCACCGCCGGCTGCCACACCCTGAACGGAGCAGATGCGCTGCTTCTGATGCGTACCCGGTACGGGCTGCCGAACGGCGGCTACGACCGCGACCGCAATCAGCAGCGGGTGCTCCTCGGCGTAGCAGAGAAGGTCACGAAACTCAACGTGCTTACCGACGCCGGCCGGCTCGCGAACCTGCTCGAGGTCAAAGGTCTGCAGCTCGACCTGCGCGACGTCACTGCTGTCACGCTCGCGGCTCAATTGAGCGGCCTGACCGCGGCCGATGTCGTGCCGATGTCGCTCGCGAACACTTACGTGGGCGGGGCAAACGGCGGCGAAGGCCTCGCGCCCGACGGCAAGGCGCTACTCGTGGCCCTCGGGGCCGGGACCCTCGCCGAGTTCGCGGCCGCGCATCCCGACCTCGTACTCCAGCGCTGAGGTCACCGGTGGCCGGGGTCTCCCCCGGCCACCGGGTCACGCCAGCAGCGCCTTCAGGAAGATCTGGTCCAGCTGCCCGGCCGCGGTCAACGGGAACGCGCCGCCGCCGGTGATCTCCGCGATCTGCGTCAGTTCGCCCAGGTCCGCGGAGCCGATGCCCAGCAGGATCACGCGGATCGGCCGCGCCACGTCGACCAGCGCCTCAAGCTCCAGCTTCAGCTTCGCCAGCGTCAGGCCACCGGTCAGGTTGCTCTTGCCGTCGGTGAAGACCACGATCGTGTTCGAACGCTCCGGGTCATATGCGGCTTTCAATGACTTGTACGCCGAAAGCAGTGCCTCGAACAGGGGACATTCGTCGGTGGCGGCCAACTGCGCCGCTTGCATGGTCTGGTCCAATTTCTGGCGCTGAGTCTTGTCCAGTGTGCCCATCGGGACGAGGGGCTGCGTACCTCGGCCGGCGAAGCCCCACAGGGCCAGCTGACTGTCCGAGGTGAACAGCGTCAGTCCATGGGTGGCCGACTCCTGCATCAGCTTCAGCCGGGTCTTCCCCGACGCGTTCAACGGCAGGCTCATCGACGACGTCACGTCGGCCAGCGTGATCACCTTCGACGGCGTCTTGGCCGCCACCCAGATGCTGAGCACCGTGCGTACGGAGGTCATGTCGGTCACGGGCTGCACGTGCGCCTGCGACGCAGTGACCCCGTGCCCGACCGTGAACCCCGGACCGGCCGCCCCCGACGGCGTACGCAGGCCGTGCCGGCCCAGCACATCGGCGTACGCCTCGCCGCTGAGCGCCGACCGGAACGCCTCGGCCGCCGCCTTCACCTTCGGCGACTTCTGCGCCAGGATCGCGTACGGGAAGTCCAATGTGGGTTCGACCGCGAGCGGGACCGCGGCTACCTTCACGGCCGGATTGCCCGCGTTGTACTGGATCACCGACTGCTCGCTCACCGGCGCCGCGCCGAGACCGGTCGCGAATCCGGCGAAGACGTCCTTCGTGTCCGCGTACGCCTTGTCGGTGTTGACCCGCAAACGGAAGGCGCCGACGAGTTTGGGCAGATCGGCGTCCTGGGTGACGACGACGTCCTTGAGGAGCATCGCGCCCGCGAGGCTGGCGGTGTCTCGGCGCGGATCGGTCATCCCGAGCTTCACCTTGCCGTCGGCGAGGATCGCGCCCATCGCGCGGGCGTCCAACGCCGTACTGCCGAGCTGCCGGGCGAGCGCCTCGGGCATGCCGACCACGACCGGGCTGATCGCCACCGACGGCGTGTTCAGATCGAAGGCGTCCCGGTCGATCGCGCGTACGCGGCCGAGCCAGGCCGTCGAGTCGGGAATCCACACGGCGGGCAGGTCGGACTCGGTCGGCGTGGGCACCGGACTGGTCCCGATGTCCACCGTGCCACCGGAATACGTACCCAGCCCGTTGGCCATCTCCGCGGAGGACCGAGGCTGCACCTCGACGCTGACACACGAGGAGACTTCCTTGGCCGCCGTCTGCTGCCACGAATTGGCGATCTCGATGAGCGCTGGAGCGATCGCCGGATCAGCCGCGACGACCAGCCGCGTACCGGTGCTGGTCCCGCACCCGTCCGCGTCCGCCGCCACATTTTTCACGAGTATGCCCAGGCCCAGCAGGAGCACGGTGGCTCCGGCTACCGCCAGGGTGAGCTGCCCCGGTCCACGCCGAGGGCGATGCCGCCCTGCCATCTCTCACCTCGTCGCGGACCGGACCGGCTCCATCGGTGCCGGTGGGGAGACCGGTCGCGCTCGAAGTCCACAGCTTAGAGGCGAATGAATTTCGCGCAACACCCGGATATCGGCGCGGTGACCGAGCGGAAGAGGCGAAGAGAATATGACGAAGGGAGCGCCTCGCTCGCAGGCGCTCCCTTCGGTGATGCCGTAGTTCGTCGGAATCGTTTGCGCGATTCACCGACGAAGTTCAGCGGGCCTTCTTCGTGGCACGCTTGCGGGGCGGCGTCAGCAGCTCGGCCACGGTGGCGATCGCCGACGGAACCAGGCTGTAGTAAGCCCAGACACCGCGCTTGTCCCGGTTGAGCAGACCGGCCTCGGTCAGGATCCGCAGGTGGTGGCTCACAGTGGGCTGGGACAGACCGAGCGGAGCGGTCAGGTCGCAGACGCAGGCCTCACCCTCCGGAGCGGACTGGATGAGGCTGAGCAGGCGCAGGCGGGCCGGGTCGGCCAGAGCCTTGAGGACCCCGGCGAGGCGCTCCGCGTCCGCCTTCTCGATGGGCTCACCGGCGAGCGGCGAGACGGGGGGCAATGGGTTATCCACCAGGGCAGTTCCCACTTACTCCATCCTTCCAAGTGAACAATTGACTTGTCTGCATATTAGCAGGTCCAAGTCTAAAGATGTGCTACCGACTCAATCCGAGGTCGGACAGGGTGAAAGCGGCGCGGTACGGCAGACCAGCTGCTCGAACCGCATCGCCGGCGCCTCGATCGACAATAACCGCAACGCCGATCACGTCGGCACCGGCCTCCCGCAAGGCGTCGACAGCGGTGAGAACGCTACTCCCCGTAGTCGAGGTGTCCTCCACAGCGACGACCTTGCGGCCGGCGACGTCTGGTCCCTCGATCCGGCGCTGCAGACCGTGGGCTTTGCCGGCCTTGCGTACGACGAACGCGTCGACCGGCCGATCCGTTGTGGCGCTGGCATGCATCATCGCCGCCGCGACCGGGTCGGCGCCGAGGGTCAGACCCCCGACGGCGTCGTATTCCCAGTCGGCGACGAGGTCGAGCAGAACCCGCCCCACCAGCGGCGCACTCGCGTGGTGCAAAGCGATGCGGCGCAGATCGAGGTAGTAGTCGGCCTCCGCCCCAGACGAGAGGATCACCCGTCCATGCACCACTGCTAGGTCAGTGATGAATTTACGGAGGTCTTCGCGATCCGACATGCTGCCGACTGTACCGCATGCTACCTGGGAGTCTTACTGGGAGTCACCGACAGTCCGGCCCATGCTCTTCGCGCCACGCGGCATGATGCGGTGCAACACGGCCCGTGGCGTGATCTTCAGAGCGCCGACGGCGACCTTGTAGCGCATGCTCGGAACACTGACGAGTTTGCCTTTACGCAGGTCACGCATTCCCTGCCGGACGACGTCGGTGGCGCGCAGCCAGACGAAGCCCGGCATCTGATGCGCCGCGATCCCGGCGCGCTCGTGGAATTCGGTACGCGTGAAGCCCGGGCACAACGCCATCACGCGTACGCCCCGGTGTTTGACGAGCATTCCGACCGCCTCACTGAAGCTCGTCACCCATGCTTTGCTGGCCGGATACGTCGAACCCGGCATTGTCGCGGCGAATCCGGCGACCGAGGAGACGTTGACGATCGCGCCTTTTCCGCGTTCCACCATCTTCGGCAGCACGGAATGAGTGAGACGCATCACTGCGACGATGTTCAGGTTCAGCAGATGGAGTTCATCCTCTACATCGGACTTGAGGAACGACTTGTTGAGTCCGAGTCCGGCATTGTTCACGAGAAGGTCGATCGGCTGCGTCGTGAGCACCTGCTCAACCGCCGCCAGCCCCTCCGGCTTGGTCAGGTCGGCCGGAACCGCCGTTGTGCGTACCCCATGCTCTTGCGAAAGCTCGGCGCAGAAGGCGTCGAGCCGCGCACCGTCCCGCGCGATCAGAATGAGGTCCATGCCCGCGGCCGCGCGGTCCCGCGCGAACGCCGCGCCGATGCCGGCCGTGGCACCAGTGATGAGAGCGGTCGGTGCCATGGCGTCCGTCCTTACGCGGTGGGCGGCTGCCAGCTGGGGGCGACCTTGCGGAAGAAGGCGTTCGCCGCGGGCATCGCGAGAAGTATGGCTACCGCGAGGTAACCGAGCAACTGGAGAACTGCGGCCGTTCCACCGAGGCCGACCTGCCAGCCGGGCACCGCGTCGCCCATCGCGCGAGCCAGATCCAGCTGTTCCTGGTCCTGCTGGTTGCCTTCGGTGGAGAACCGGTCGAGGTTCTTGAGGAAGATGAGCCCGACACCCCCGCAGCACGCGCACAGCGCGCCGATGCCGCACAGCACCCAGGTGGTGATCCGAGCCGCGTTGCTGCCCTTGACGAGAAAGTATGCCAACGCCAGCAACAGGAGTGCGATCAGAAGACCGATCACCGCACCGGCAATCGTCTGGATGCGCAGCTGGGTGACCTGGTCGTCGATCTTCTGCGCCGATACGCCGATCTGCTGGGCCAGAACCCGGAATCGGTCGACGGTGGACCCCAGCGACGCGAAGCTGACGATCGTATTGATCAGTCCGATGACGCCCAGGACGACGAGAATGATCGCGGCGGTGACCACGACCGCGGGCGCTTTGCGGGCCGGCTGCGCCGCCGGCGGGCCGTAACTCGACATGATTCATCCCCCCGGATCGGTTCAGGACGAAACTAACCCGAGGGGATGCGATGGCGCAGACGTTTCGGCAGGTCAGGTAGTGGGATACGTCGGGTAGTTCGGGTACGGCGTAGTCGCACCCGCGGTCGGGTCAAACTTCCGGAAGAACGGGTGAGCCGCCGGCAGCGCCAGCAAGACGATGATCGCGATCGCCGTGAGCAGCTGGATCACCGCCATCGTGATCGACACCGCGTGGGACCAGCTGGGCAGAGCCGCCTCGAGCTTGCGGGTCACTTCGGCCGGGTCGACGCCGTTGGCGTTCTGGCCGCCGCCGAAGTTGTTCATGTTGATGCCGCTGCCCGCGACACCGACGCCGGAGCAGCACAGCTGCAAGCCGACCACGACCCAGGTGACGATGCGAGCCGGCTGCTTGCCCTTGAGGACCAGCGCGCCCAGCGTGAAGTATGCGGCCATCATCAGCACCGCGATACCGATGCCGACGACCATGGTGACCGTCGCGAGCATGTCGCTGGAGTCCTCCAGCGGCGTGCCCTTGTAGACCTCGGGATAGACGTCGCGCATCGCCTGATAGGTCGGGATGCTGACGAGAAGGCTCACCAGTTGCAGCCCGGCGAGCAGGAAGAGCAAGTATCCGGCAGTGGTCACGACGGACGGACGAGAAGGCCGCTCCGGTTCCACCGCGAAGCTCGGGGCGAGGGGTGGCATGGTCATGCGGCACACCGTACCGGTTGACGGCCACCTGCACAGGTCCGCGAAGGTGGCCTACCGGTCCATTTCGCGGGTGCGGCCGCTAGAGGTCCACTTCGCCGGTGCGGCGCTAGAGGTCCATGAGGGCGGCCCGGCCCGCGCTGTACGCCGTCACGACGTCTCGCACCGGAGCCAGCACATAGGACTCCGCGACCCGGGCGTACTCGGCCTTCGTCCGGCGGTCCTTTTCCTCCTGCGCCTTGCGCCCGAGCCCCGGAACCACCGCGCCGACTGCACGCCGCCAGCCGCCGCCCTTGTCGAAGGCGTTGACCCGTTCCGAGGCGCGTTCCAAGGCGGCGGGCAACTCGGCGGCCCGCAGGGTCGCGGCCTCCGTGATCGCCTCGAACCAGACCTTCGGCAACCCGTACGCGGCGTGCTGCGCGTACTGCTCGGCCGCCTCGACGAGCCGATCGCGGGAACCGCCCGCCCGATGGAGGCCGTCGGCCAGCACGGACGGGCTGACGACCGGGGCGGCTCCGGCGAAGAGCTCGCCGAGATCGTCGAGGACGACCGCCAGGTCGACCTCGAGCCGCTCCAGCACCGCCCGCCGACCGGCGACCGCCGGTTCGAGCAGCTCCCGGAGTTGCCGGATGCCCGCGAAACCGGGAATCCCGGCCCCGGTCGCCGCAAGCGGCGTCTTGGCCGGATCGGGCTTGCGGAAGGTGGACCTCGGCCGGGCCGGCGGCCCGGGTACTTCATCGGTCGCGGAGGTGGCGACGAGCGGAACGTCGGTCAGGCCGCCCTCGTCGAGCAGCCGCCGCAGATCCGCCGCGACCTGCGGCAGGTTCGCCGGGAGCAGCCGGTCGGTCTGGTTCAGCGCCACCACGAAGCCGCCCCGGCTGGTGGCGAGCCGGCGCAGGTACCCGTCGTGGACCACGAGATCGGAGTACTTCTGCGGGTCGGTCACCCAGACGACGACGTCGACCAGTTCCAGCAGCCGGTCCACTTCGGCCCGGTGGGCGGGCTGGATGGAGTCGACGTCGGGCAGGTCGAGTAGCACCATCCCACGCAGGCCCACTTCGTCGTCGCCGTCCAGCGCCGACTCCCGCGTGAAACGCCGCCGGGGCTGCACTCCGAGCCAGTCGAGCAGGGCCTCGCCGCCGTCGCGATCGCCCCAGACACAGGCGTACGCCTCCGCAGTGGTCGGCCGCAGCACCCCGACCGGCGACCGGTCCAGGGAGGTGAAGGCGTTGAACATGCTGGACTTGCCGCTGCCCGTCGTGCCGGCCAACGCCACCGTCGTATGCGAGAGAGACAGCTCCAGCCGGGCCGACGCGCGGGCCGCCGCTGCCCGGGCGGCAGCCAGCCGCTCGCCGGGCAGGTAGGGACCGGCCGCGTCGAGGACGGCTCGGAGGGTGTCGACCTTGGCGTGCACCGACGACGGAGTCGGTGCGTCGGCCCGTTGGGCGCCCCCCGCGCGATCCGGCATCAGCCGGGCGGTCTTCCTGCTCATAGTGTGACAGTCTCCCCGACGTCTGAACCCTGCGGAACGTCAGCCGCGGGCCGTTCCGGTCGCCCGTTCGGCTGACCGTTAGACGTCGAGGATTGGACCACACCTTCGGGGCCCGCAACGGCGGGGTCGCCCGCCGGCGAGGTGGGCGCGGCGGTTTCCGCCTCAGGTTCCGCCTGTGCCTGCGCCTCCACCGTCGCGGACTGGCCGCTGGTGTCCGGTTGGCGGCTTGTTTCGGGCGCGGATTGCCCGGCGGTTTGCGGGCCGGATTGCCCGGCGGTTTGCGGGCCGGGTTGCCCGGCCACGACCGCGGCCAGCCAGCCGCGCAGCGGCGCGACCAAGTCGTCGGGCAGCATCCCCTGCCGGTCGAGCCGGGTCTCCGGGATCAGGAACAGCGGCGGCTCGGGCGGCCCGAGCAGCTCCCGCATATGGTCGACGATGTCGTACGCGAAACCGGCGGGCACCCGGTCGAGGATGATCCCGAGCGCGATCTGCCGCTCCCGGGCGGCTCGCAGCCGAGCCCAGGCGGCGGCGTCGGCATACCGGGACGCGGTGGTGACGAAGAGCCAGAGGTCGGCCGCGGCGAGCACGCGATCCGCGGCGGCCCGGTCGACCTCGCCGACCGAGTCGGTGTCCGGCGCGTCGACGAGGGCGATCCCTTCGGGCATCACCGGAGCGCAGATGGGACGCAGGCCGTGGCGGCCGACCGTCGCCCAGTCGCGGGGATTGCAGACCAGCACCGGCTGGCGGGTGGTCGGGCGAAGCACCCCGGCTGCGCTGACGGGCGCCCTGACCAGGCTGTTGAGCAGCGTCGACTTCCCCGCGCCGGTGGGTCCGCCGACCACCGCGAGCAGGGGAGCCTGGGCCGCGCCATAAGTCACGCAGACCAGACTAGACTGCCGTACGCCGATGTGACTTGACTGTGAAAGACTCAACCCTCGGCTTGACGATGAGCGCACGTGTGTCAGTATTGAGTCCGGTTCACTCAACTTAGGCTCAAGTACCTGCTCGATACTTGGAGGATTACGACATGGCACGTGCGGTCGGCATCGACCTGGGGACGACCAACTCGGTGGTCAGCGTCCTGGAGGGTGGCGAGCCCACCGTCATCGCGAACGCCGAGGGCTCCCGCACGACCCCCTCGATCGTGGCGTTCGCCAAGAACGGCGAAGTGCTCGTCGGCGAGGTCGCCAAGCGTCAGGCCGTCACGAACCCCGATCGGACGATCCGGTCGGTCAAGCGTGAGATGGGCACCAACTGGACCATCGACATCGACGGCAAGAAGTACACCCCGCAGGAGATCTCCGCCCGGGTGCTCATGAAGCTCAAGCGCGACGCCGAGGCGTACCTCGGTGAGAACATCACCGACGCGGTCATCACGGTCCCGGCGTACTTCAACGACGCCCAGCGGACCGCCACCAAGGAGGCCGGCGAGATCGCGGGCTTCAACGTCCTGCGGATCGTCAACGAGCCCACCGCGGCCGCTCTGGCGTACGGGTTGGACAAGGGCACCAAGGAGCAGACCGTCCTGGTCTTCGACCTGGGCGGCGGCACCTTCGACGTCTCGCTGCTGGAGCTGGGCGAGGGCGTCATCGAGGTCAAGTCGACCGCCGGTGACAACCACCTCGGCGGCGACGACTGGGACGACCGGGTCATCGACCACCTGATCAAGACCTTCCGCGGGCAGTACGGCATCGACCTGAGCGCCGACAAGATGGCCATGCAGCGTCTCAAGGAAGCCGCGGAGAAGGCCAAGATCGAGCTCTCGGCCGCCCAGACCACCAGCATCAACCTGCCCTACATCACGGCCGGCCCGGACGGCCCGCTGCACCTGGACACCTCGCTCACCCGGGCCGAGTTCCAGCGGATCACCCAGGACCTCCTGGACCGCTGCAAGACCCCGTTCGAGCAGGCGATCCGGGACGGTGGCGTCAAGGTCGCCGACATCGACCACGTGATCCTGGTCGGCGGCTCGACCCGGATGCCCGCCGTCTCCGAGCTGGTCAAGCAGCTCACCGGCGGCCGCGAGGCGAACAAGGGCGTGAACCCGGACGAGGTCGTCGCGGTCGGCGCGGCCCTGCAGGCCGGTGTGCTCAAGGGCGAGGTCAAGGACGTCCTGCTCCTCGACGTCACCCCGCTGAGCCTGGGCATCGAGACCAAGGGCGGCATCTTCACCAAGCTCATCGAGCGGAACACGACGATCCCGACCAAGCGCTCGGAGATCTTCACGACCGCCGACGACAACCAGCCCTCGGTGCTCATCCAGGTCTTCCAGGGCGAGCGCGAGATCGCGGCGTACAACAAGAAGCTGGGCACCTTCGAGCTGACCGGTCTTCCGCCCGCGCCGCGTGGCGTACCGCAGATCGAGGTCACCTTCGACATCGACGCCAACGGCATCGTCCACGTCAACGCCAAGGACCTGGGCACGGGCAAGGAGCAGTCGATGACGATCACCGGCGGCTCGGCGCTGCCGAAGGACGACATCGACCGCATGATGCGCGACGCGCAGGAGCACGCCGACGAGGACAAGCGCCGGCGTGACGAGGCCGAGACCCGCAACGTCGCCGAGCAGCTCCAGTGGCAGACCGAGAAGTTCCTCGCCGAGAGCGGTGACAAGCTCCCCGCCGACGCGAAGGACAAGCTCAACGACGCGCTCGGTGAGGTGCGGTCGGCGCTGGGCGGCACCGACATCGAGAAGATCAAGACGGCGCACGAGAACCTCGCGCGCGTCTCCTCCGAAGCCGGTTCGCTGCTCTACGGCCAGAACGCCCAGGGCGCACCGGCCGACGGCGAGTCCGCCGGAGGCCCGGGTGCGGCCAAGGGCGGTCCGGAGGACGTCGTCGACGCCGAGATCATCGACGAAGACGGGAAGAAGTGACCGAGCGCAACGGCGGCACCCCGGCGGAGCAGTCCGCCGGGACCGCCGAACGCATCGTGATCCGGGACAAGCGGAAGATCACTCCGATGGGAGACGCGGCCGGGAAGGGCAAGCCCGCGTCGCAGAAGGACGGAGCGACCATGCCTACGCCTGAAGACTCGGTGGTCGAGGCCACCGAGCCGACGGAGACCCCGGCCGAGTCCGCCGACGTCGCCGCCACGGCGGAGTCCGACGCCTCGGCGACTTCGGAAGCCGCCGCCACGGACGGCGCGCCCGATGCTTCCTCGGAAGCGTCGGACGCGCCTGACGCCGGCGAGTCTTCTGAGGAGGCCGACGAACCCTCGGCCGAGTCCGCGGAAGCTGGGGAGAACTCCCCGGAGGCCGTGACGGAGCCGGCCCCCGAGGCTGCTCCGGAGACTTCGGCGGCCGGGAAGACGGCGACCGAGGATGAGGACGGTTCGGGAGCGCTCGGCGCGGAACTCGAGATGCTGCGCAAGCAGCTCGACGAGGCCCAGGTCGACATCAAGCGGGTGGCCGCGGAGTACAAGAACTACCGCGACCGGGTGAAGCGGGACCAGGCCGCCGCGGCGGAGATGGCCGTGGCCGGGGTGCTCGCGGCCCTGCTCCCCGTGCTCGACGACCTCGACCGCGCGCGTGACCACGGCGACCTCACCGGGCCGTTCGGCTCGGTCGCCGAGCAGCTGCTCACGGTCGTCGGCAAGTTCGGCCTGACCGCGTTCGGGGCCAAGGGCGACGCGTTCGACCCGAAGCTGCACGAAGCGGTCGCGCACCTGCCGTCGCCGGACGTGACCGAGGAGACCTGCATCGACGTCATGCGCCGCGGCTATCTGCTGGGCGACCGGCTGCTGCGACCGGCGATGGTCGCGGTCGCCGCACCGGAGTAAGAACCGAACACGGGGATCACGCGGGTCCCGTCCGGCGACGGCGGGACCCGCGCACATCAGTCGGGGTGAGAAGGGAGGACGGGCACCGGTGACCTCGAAGGACTGGCTGGAGAAGGACTTCTACGCCGTGCTCGGAGTGGCGAAGAACGCCACCGCCGACGAGATCAAGCGCGCGTACCGAAGGCTGGCCCGCGAGCTCCACCCGGACCACAACCCCGGCAACCCGGAGGCCGAGGAGCGCTTCAAGAGCGTTTCCGAGGCGTACGCCGTGCTGTCCGACGACAAGCAGCGCCGTGAGTACGACGAGATGCGGTCGCTCTTCGAGGCGGGCGCGTTCCGCCGGGGTGCCCGGACGGGCGGCTACACCGCTCCCGGCGGCTTCGAAGACATGTTCGGCGGAGACAACCGCTTCGGCGGCGCGGGCTTCTCCGACCTGTTCAGCACGATCTTCTCCGGCGGCAACGCGCCCGGCGCGACCCGCCGAGGGCCCGCCCGCGGACGGGACGTCGAGACCGACGTGATCCTGGAGTTCCGTGAGGCGGTCAAGGGCACGACCAAGCCCGTCACCGTACGCTCGCCGGGCGTCTGCGACGTGTGCCACGGCAACGGTGCCCGGCCGGGCACCCTGCCCCGGACCTGCCCGATCTGCCAGGGCAGCGGTTTCGTGCCCCGAGCACAGGGCGCGTTCAGCTTCTCCGAGCCCTGCCGGGAATGCCAGGGCGTCGGCACGGTCGTCGACGAGAAGTGCGCCGAGTGCCACGGCACCGGCGGCGTCACCAAGACGCGTACGCTCAACGTCCGCATCCCGGCCGGGGTGGCCGACGGCCAGCGCATCCGGTTGGCCGGACGCGGAGAACCCGGCGAACGCGGCGGCTCGGCCGGCGACCTGTACGTGCTGGCGCGCGTACGCCCGGATGCGATCTTCGGCCGGTCCGGTGACGACCTGACCCTGACGGTGCCGATCGGTTACTGGGAGGCGGCGTTCGGCGTCGACCTCCGGGTGCCCACCCTCGACGGTCCGGTGACCCTCCGGGTTCCGGCCGGTACGCCCAGCGGTCGCACGCTGCGCGTACGGGGCAAGGGGGTGGCCCGCAAGGACGGCCGGACCGGTGACCTGCTGGTGACGGTCGAGATCGAGGTCCCGAAGGACCTCACCGCCGACGCCCGGGCGGCGTTGGAGAACTACGCGCATTTCGCGCCGCGTCCGTCCCGCCAGCACCTGGACGTGCACCTGCGGGAGCCGAGCGAGGGAGAGGTCCACTATGGATAACAGTGGCTGGCGGGAGACCGAGATCCACCTCGACGCCAAGGTCCTCATCATCTCCGTGGCCGCGCAGATGGCCGGGATGCATCCGCAGACGCTGCGGCAGTACGACCGCCTCGGTCTCGTGCAGCCGGGCCGGGCCACCGGCGGCGGCCGTCGTTACAGCCTCCGCGACGTGCAGCTGCTCCGCGAGGTGCAGCGGCTCAGCCAGGACCAGGGCGTCAACCTGGCCGGCATCAAGCGGATCATCGACCTCGAGAACCTGGTGACGCAGCTCCAGGAGCAGGTCGCCGAGCTGCAGGAAGTCGCACAGGCGGCGATGCAGCGAGTGGCCGAGCTAGAGGCGATGGCACCCTTCCCCCGCCGCGACCTGCTGCCTTCTCCCCGCCAGACAACAGCTCTCGTCGTATGGAAGCCCCGCTCTTGAGCCCTGTGGGCTTTTATTCTTGATCTAACGCTGGTGGCACCCGTCATTTGGCTCCTGGCAAGGCGCACGACACCGCCGTTGGCCGGGGCCAACAAGGTGGCGAGCAACGCCGCCAGGGGGCAAATGACGGGTGTCTCACAACCTCCGGCCGGAGCGGACTAGACCGCCCTCGCACCAGTCGTGGTACTCGAACAGCTCCTGGCGGGCCATGAGCATCCGCGTGTTGTGGGCCCAGGTCACCATCAGCTCGTCGCCTTCTTCCTCGGCGACTTCGACGAGCTTGCGCAGCTTCTTGCGCGGGTGCGCCCGGAAGCTCGTGCGGATGCCGTCGGCGGCGTAGATGTAGACGCAGTGCAGGGCGAATCGGCGGGCTGGGCAGCTCGGGTCCATCGCGAGGTCGAACAGCGGGTCGATGAGCCGGTCGTTGGAGACCAGCAGGTCCCAGTCGGGCGGCAGCGTCTGGAGCGGGACCGAGTCGGGCGAGTACGCCCACGCGCGCAACTCCGCCGGACGTGGATCGACCGGATTCACGAAACCGCGGAACACCGCCTGTTGGACGCTCACCTTGTGCTCCCGAGGAAGGGCTTCCTGGCTCAGCCGCGATGCTGCGGCGACACCGTAGCGTGTTCGCTCGATGACTCGGCATTTCCGATGCCAAGCCGTTATATGTCAATCCCGCGACGGATCCGTGACGTGGCCGCGACGGGCCGGCTGGCGTCCGGAAGTTGAGTCGACTAGACTCAACCCACGATGGACACTCAACGCCTCACCACCAAATCCCGGGAGGTCATCGCTGGTGCGGTGGCCATCGCCGGACAGCGCGGCCACGCCGTCGTCGAAGCGTGGCACCTGCTGCTCGCTCTGCTCGACACGGGCGGTTCGACCGCCGCGGGGCTCCTGCGCGCGGTGGGCGCGAACCCCGCCGACGTACGCCGAGCAGCCGCCCGCGCGGTCGAGCAGATGCCCACGGCTCGCGGCTCCAGCGTCGCCGAGCCGACGCTGTCGCGGGAGTTCCTGAACTCCCTCAACGCGGCCGAACAGATCGCCCGGCCACTCGGCGACGAATACGTCTCGACCGAGCATCTGCTGGCCGGGCTGGCTCAGGTCGGCGGAGCCGTCGGCGACCTGCTCAAGCAGCACGGCGCGACGGAGAAGCAGCTGGTCGCCGCGTTCCCGACGATCCGCGGCGGCGAACGCCGGGTCACCAGTCCCGACCCCGAGCAGCAATACCAGGCGCTCGAGAAGTACGGCATGGATCTGACCGCCCGCGCTCGCGAGGGCAAGGTCGACCCGGTCATCGGGCGCGATGCCGAAATCAGGCGGGTCATTCAGGTGCTTTCTCGGCGTACGAAGAACAATCCGGTGCTCATCGGCGAGCCGGGCGTCGGCAAGACCGCCATCGTCGAGGGCCTCGCCCAGCGCATCGTCGCCGGTGACGTCCCCGAGTCGCTCCGCGACAAGCGACTGGTCAGCCTCGACCTCGGGGCGATGGTCGCCGGCGCGCAGTACCGGGGCCAGTTCGAGGAGCGACTGAAGAGCGTCCTCGACGAGATCACCGGCAGCGACGGCCAGATCATCACCTTCATCGACGAACTGCACACCGTGGTCGGGGCGGGCAAGGGCGAAGGCTCGATGGACGCCGGCAACATGCTCAAGCCCATGCTCGCCCGGGGTGAGCTGCGGATGGTTGGCGCGACGACGCTCGACGAGTACCGCGAGCACATCGAGGCCGACCCAGCCCTCGAACGGCGCTTCCAGCCCGTCCTCGTCGGCGAGCCGTCCATCGAGGACACCATCGGCATCCTGCGGGGCCTCAAGGAGCGCTACGAGGTGCACCACGGCGTACGGATCACCGACGCCGCGCTGGTCGCCGCCGCTTCGCTCAGCGACCGCTACATCGCCGACCGGTTCCTGCCCGACAAGGCGATCGACCTCGTGGACGAGGCCGCGTCGCGGTTGCGCATGGAGATCGACTCCCGGCCCGTCGAGGTCGATGTCATGGAGCGAGCGGTACGCCGACTGGAGATCGAGGAGATGGCGCTGGCGAAAGAGAGCGACCCGGCTTCGGTCGAGCGCCTCGATCGGCTGCGCGCCGAACTCGCCGACAAGCGCGAACAGCTCACCGCGTTGAGCGAGCGGTGGCAGACCGAGAAGTCGCGGATCCAGGCGATCTCGCAGGCGAAGGAAGAGCTGGAGACGTTGCGCGGTGAGGCCGACCGGGCCGAGCGCGACGCCGACCTCGGGCGTGCCTCCGAACTGCGCTACGGCCGCATCCCGGACCTGGAGCGCAAGCTGGCCGAGGCCGAGGGCGAACTCGCCGGACTGCAAGACCACGGCGCGATGCTCAAGGAGGAGGTCGGCCCGGACGACATCGCCGAGGTCGTCGCCTCCTGGACCGGCATTCCGGCCGGTCGCATGCTCGAAGGCGAGACGGCCAAGCTGCTGCGGATGGAGGAGTCCCTCGGTTCCCGGGTCATCGGGCAGCCCGAGGCGGTCGCCGCGGTCAGCGACGCCGTACGCCGAGCGCGAGCGGGCATCGCCGATCCGGACCGCCCCACCGGCTCGTTCCTGTTCCTCGGCCCGACCGGTGTCGGCAAGACCGAGCTGGCCAAGGCGCTTGCCGAGTTCCTGTTCGACGACGAGCGTGCGATGGTCCGCATCGACATGAGCGAGTACGCCGAGCGCCACTCGGTCGCCCGGCTGGTCGGTGCCCCGCCCGGCTACGTCGGCTACGACGAGGGCGGGCAGCTGACCGAGGCGGTCCGGCGGCGTCCGTACTCCGTGGTGCTCCTGGACGAGGTGGAGAAGGCGCACCCGGACGTCTTCGACGTGCTGCTGCAGGTGCTGGACGACGGACGGCTCACCGACGGCCAAGGGCGTACGGTCGACTTCCGCAACACCATTCTGATCTTGACCTCGAACCTGGGCTCGCACGCCATCGCCGACCCGACGCTGACCGATCAGCAGCGGCAGGACTCGGTGATGGCGACGGTGCGGGCGCACTTCAAGCCCGAGTTCCTCAACCGGCTCGACGACATCGTGGTCTTCCACGCGCTGAGCCAGGATGAGCTGTCCGCCATCGTGGAGATCCAGATCGACCGGCTACGCCGCCGGCTCGCCGAACGGCGGCTGACGCTGGAGGTCACGCCGGAGGCGCTGGGCTGGCTCTCCGGGCACGGCTACGACCCCGTGTACGGCGCTCGCCCGCTCCGGCGGCTGGTGCAGACGGCGATCGGCGACAAGCTCGCCCGGGCGATTCTCGCCGGCGAGGTCCACGACGGTGACACCGTTCGCGTCGACCGAGAGAACGACGGCCTGATCCTCAAACAATGACGGCTCTCCCTCGAACAGCGGGGTTGTCCTGCTGAAACAGCCGAGGTAGGGGGCGGTCTAGATCGGATACCTTCCGGTCATGACCGCCCCCGCCGCCATCACCGGTGACTTCGTCCCGGCCGGGCCAGCCCGTGGCCCCCGCCCGGCCACCGTCACCATCGGAGCCGCCTTCCAGGCCGTGGCGGTGGTGTTGCTGTTGGCGCTGATCGCGCTCGCCTGGATCAGCCGCGCCCAGTACGACGGGTTCGCCGATGAAGCCGCCCGGCTCGTCTCGGCCCGGCCGGACGAGCTGGCAGCCGAACACACCAGCAATCTGATCATGGCGGTCGTCGTGAGCGTGCTCGCCGGGGTGCCGGCGTTGTGGTTCGGCAGCACGCTCTGGCCGTTGTTTCGCGGGGCGAACGTCGCCCGCATCCTGGCCGCCGTCGGCGCCTTCGCCATCCCCGGGCTCGGCATCCTCCTGGTGATCGGAAGCTGCGTCAGCGGAATGTTCCTCGTCTTCTTCCTCGCGAGTGCGCCGTTCGAGGAAGACCCGAATATGGTCGACGACTATCCGGACGACTTCGGCGACTTCTCCGGTACGCCGTTCCAGGAGAAGCTCTGGGATCTCCAGTCGTCGGCGGCGTTCGACTGGGCAGGGTTGATGCCCGTGCTCGCGCTGCTGATCGTCGCCGCCCTCACGGTCAGCGCGATCATGTACGTGCTGCCGCCCACCAACCGCTGGTACAACCCCGCCCGGGCGGTTGCTCGCGGGCGGCCCTACCCCGTGCCGGTCTACTACCCGGTGTACTACCCGTACCCCGGCCCGCCGCCGGTCGCTCCGCCTGTTGCTCCGCTGCCGGACGCCCAGCTGCCCGTCGAACCGCCCTCGGCGGAACCGCCGACCAGTTGATCATGCTGTCACGGAGTTGATCAGTGCGCCCGGGACACGACACGCCGGTCGATCAAGACCACAAGTTCATGATCAACGGGAAAGGGCGCCGAGGTCGACGGTGACGTGGATAGCGCCGTCGACCAACGGGCGCGTGGGACGGTCGACGGCCGGATGGGTCGGGCGGTCCACGACGGCGCGCTCGACGGTGACACCGCCAGTGCGGGAGACGAGACCGCGGGAGGCAAGACCGCGGGAGGCCAGACCGGAGCGGGAGGCCGCCACGGGGCGGAGGACGGGGCGGCGAACGATCGCCCGGCCCATCGGCGGCAGCTTGACCGCCGGCAGCCCGGCGATCGCGGGCAGGTCAGCGACAGCAGGCAGGTCGGCGGGCAGTGCGACGACGACCGGCCGGACGAAGGGCTGCCCCGGCCGTGTCCGGGCCACCACGATGGGGGCCGCCGGCTCGGCGGCTCGACGCGGGGGCGTGACCGCCACCGGGCGCTCCGCCGGCGGCTTCGCGAGATTCGCCCGCTCCGCTACGCGTACCCGTTGAGGCTGAGCGAGGACGGCGGTCTTGTGTGGACGGGTCTGGGTCCGGGCCGGCTCGACCTGGAGCGGCAGCGGGGCCTGGCCGTGCGCACGGACCTTGACCGGCGCAGGCCCGGCAGGCTCGGTGAGCAGTACGCCGGCGGGCTCGCGGAAGGTCGGCGCGAGATCGTCGAGACCGGTACGCATCACGACGAAGGTAGGCAGCGAAGTGAGCCCGACCATCGCGGCGACGAGCAGGCCGAACCGGCCTTGACCACCACGGAGCGCGGCCCGGATGCGCTGGCCCACCACGGTCGGCAGGTACGCCTCCGCGGCCTCGTCCTCGGCGTCGGGCTCGTCGGCTGAGCTGGGGGCGGTCGGGGCGGGCCAGCGCCGATCGCTGCTCCGGGGCTGCTTGTGGCGGCTGGACTCGAGAACGGAATCCAGGAAGCTCTCGGAGGTCGATTCCGCATCCTGCGCCATGAAGGCCTCCAAACCTCAAATCCCGGGGAATTTCCACAGAATGCCGCATAGCGCCATAGAAACCGCGGATTCCACGCCGAAGTCGGGTGGACTAAAGCGACACTGGGTATTAGTGAGGGCATAAGCGGCCGCATGATCTCGGCCACGCTGTGAGCGCGGCCACGGATGCGGCAGGATATGGGGGTAAGGCGGCAACGGTGCCGCGGGTCTTCCGTGACTGCACCTGCCGGCGAACTCCCGTCGCGCGACAGCCCCCACCTGGGCGAGGCGCGACGCCGAACCGCTCTGCGGCAGGCCAACCCCGCCGCCGAGCACATAAGAACAGGGAGATACGGATGACCAAGGGCGCAACCGCCCCGCGCCGTTCCGGCGGCAGCCGGGGCAGCGGTGGCACTCCCCCGGAGCCCGACTACGTACAGCTGCTCACCCCCGATGGCGAGCGGGTGAGCCACCCCGACTACTCGGTCGACTTCTCTGACGAGGAGCTGCGCGGGCTCTACCGCGACCTCGTCACCGTCCGCAAGCTGGACGCTGAGGCCACCGCCCTGCAGCGGCAGGGTGAGCTGGGCATCTGGGCGAGCCTGCTCGGGCAGGAGGCGGCTCAGGTCGGTTCGGGGCGCGCGCTGCGCAGCCAGGACATGGCCTTCCCGACTTATCGCGAACACGGCGTGCTCTACTGCCGGGGCATCGACCCGATCATGCCGCTGAGCTTGTTCCGCGGCGTCGACCAGGGCGGCTGGGACCCGGTGGCGAACAAGTTCAACCTCTACACCATCGTCATCGGCGCGCAGACTCTGCACGCGACCGGTTACGCGATGGGGATCGCGAAGGACGGCAAGGTCGGCACCGACGACGGTGAGGCCGTCATCGCGTACTTCGGCGACGGTGCGACCAGCCAGGGCGACGTCAACGAGGCCTTCATCTGGTCCTCGGTCTTCCACGCCCCGGTCGTCTTCTTCTGCCAGAACAACCAGTACGCCATCAGCGAGCCGCTGGAGCGCCAGACCCGGATTCCGCTGTTCCAGCGCGCGGCCGGCTTCGGCTTCCCCGGCGTACGCGTCGACGGCAACGACGTGCTGGCCTGCTACGCGGTCACCCGTGCGGCGCTGGACAACGCGCGACTGGGCCAGGGCCCGACGCTGATCGAGGCGTACACCTATCGGATGGGTGCCCACACCACCTCGGACGACCCCACTCGCTACCGGGTCTCCTCCGAAGTGGAGGCTTGGCAGGCCAAGGACCCGATCGCCCGCGTACGCGCCCTGCTCACGCGCGAGCAGATCGCCTCCGACGACTTCTTCGACGCCGTCGACGCCGATGCGAAGGCCGAGGCGGTGCGGTTGCGGGAACGGGTGCTGAACATGCCCGATCCCGACCCCAGCCAGATCTTCGAGAACGTCTACGTCGAGGGTTCACCGCTGGTCGACGCCGAGCGCAAGCAGTTCGAGGCGTACGCCGCGTCGTTCGAGGGAGGTGCTCACTGATGGCAGTCGAGACTCTGACCTTGGGCAAGGCGCTCAACACCGGCCTGCGTCGCGCCATGGAGCGTGACGACAAGGTCATCCTGATGGGTGAGGACATCGGCAAGCTGGGCGGCGTCTTCCGGATCACCGACGGCCTGCAGAAGGACTTCGGCGAGGAACGCGTCATCGACACCCCGCTCGCCGAGTCCGGCATCATCGGCACCGCGATCGGCCTGGCCCTGCGCGGCTACCGGCCGGTCTGCGAGATCCAGTTCGACGGGTTCGTCTACCCGGCGTACGACCAGATCGTGTCGCAGGTGGCGAAGTTCCGCTACCGCTCGCGGGGCCACGTCAAGCTGCCGATGGTCATCCGCATCCCGTTCGGTGGTGGCATCGGCGCGGTCGAGCACCACAGCGAGTCGCCTGAGGCGTACTTCTCGCACACCGCCGGTCTCAAGGTGGTCGCGTGCTCCAACCCGGAGGACGCGTACTTCATGATCCAGCAGGCGATCGCGTCCGAGGACCCGATCATCTTCCTGGAGCCCAAGCGCCGGTACTGGGAGAAGGGTGCCGTCGACACCGCGCTCGGTCTCGACGCCGTCACCCCGCTGCACTCCAGCCGCGTGGTCCGGTCCGGCGCCGACGCCACCGTGGTCGCGTACGGCCCGATGGTCAAGACCGCGCTCGACGCGGCCACCGCGGCTCAGGAAGACGGGCGATCGCTCGAGGTCATCGACCTTCGCTCGCTCTCGCCGATGGACCTGGCTCCGGTTTTCGATTCGGTACGCCGGACGGGGCGACTCATCGTCGTGCACGAAGCGCCGGGGAACCTGGGGATGGGCTCGGAGATCGCCGCCCGGGTGACCGAGGAGTGCTTCTACTCCCTGGAAGCGCCCGTCCTGCGGGTCGCCGGGTACAACACCCCATACCCGGCCTCGCGCCTGGAGGAGGAGTACCTGCCCGACCTGGACCGCGTCCTCGACGCCGTCGACCGCTCGTTCGGGTGGTGAACCGATGAGCGTCAAGGAATTCAACCTGCCCGACCTCGGTGAGGGTCTGACCGAGGGCGAGATCCTGAAGTGGCTGGTCAACGTCGGTGACGTGATCGAGCTCAACCAGCCGATCGTGGAGGTCGAGACGGCGAAGGCGGCCGTCGAGATCCCCGCGAAGTGGGCCGGCAAGGTCGTCGAGATCCACCATCCGGAAGGGACGGTCGTGGAGGTCGGTTCGCCGATCATCGCGATCGACACCGACCCGTCCGGCTCCTCCGCGTCCGCGTCCGCCCCCGCTCCCGCTTCGGCCCAGGCCGATCCGGACGCGGGGCTTATCGGCGGGCCTGCGCCGGGTGGGCGCACTGCGGTGCTCGTCGGCTACGGGCCGCGCACGACGGAGGCGAAGCGGCGTCCGCGGGTTTCCTCTGCGCCGGCTGCGCCGGCGGAAAAGGTGCCGGCTCCGACGGCTCCTGTTGCCGTTGAAAAGCCCGCGGCGCCCGTCAACGGCGGCGCTTCGGTGCTGGCCAAGCCGCCGGTCCGCAAGCTGGCCCGCGACCTCGGCGTCGACCTGACGACGATCGCGGGCACCGGTCCGCAGGGTTCCATCACGCGCTCCGACATCGAGGCGGCCCGGTCCACCCCGGCCGCCCCGGCGCGCGTCGTAGCCGGCTCGCTCGAACGAGAGCAGCGGATTCCCGTCAAGGGCGTACGCAAGCTGACGGCGGCCAACATGGTGGCGTCGGCCTTCACCGCACCGCATGTCACGGAGTTCCTGACCGTCGACATGACCCGGTCGATGAAGGCCCTGGACCGGTTGCGTGCCCAGCGCGACTGGCGCGACGTACGCATCTCGCCGCTGCTCATGGTGGCGAAGGCGGTCCTGCTCGCGGTCCAGCGGCACCCGATGGTCAACTCGACGTGGGACGAGGCCGCCCAGGAGATCGTGGTGAAGAACTACGTGAACCTCGGCATCGCCGCCGCCACCGAGCGGGGCCTGATCGTGCCCAACATCGCCGACGCTCAGGCGCTCTCGCTGCGCGAGCTGGCGGACGCGATGACCGACCTGGTGGCGGTGGCGAAGTCAGGTAAGACGCCGCCCGCCGCGATGACCGGGGGCACCTTCACCATCACCAACGTCGGCGTGTTCGGCATCGACACCGGTACGCCCATCCTGCCCCCCGGCGAAGCGGCGATCCTCGCCTTCGGTGCCGTACGCGAGCAGCCGTGGGCGTACAAGGGGAAGGTCAAGCTGCGTCAGGTGACGACGCTCGGCCTCTCCTTCGACCACCGCATCATCGACGGGGAACTCGGTTCGCGCTTCCTCGCCGACGTCGGCGCGTTCCTGTCGGACCCCGAGGCCGCCCTGCTCGCCTGGGGCTAATCCCACGCCAGCGGCGGCGCGGATCCGCTTGATCAGCGGAGTTTTTGTGGGGTTATGGCCCCGCAAAAACTCCGCTGATCATGTCAGTACCCGAATTCCGGGGCGGATGCCGGCTCGGAGGCGCTCCACATAGGCGCGCTCGATCTCGGCCAGCACCGAATGAGGCGACTCGCGGATCTGCTTCGGCGTGAAGTGCAGGACCAAGATCCCGGCTGCGGCCAATCTGTTGTGATGGCGCAGGGTTGCTTCCCAGCCGGGCGCGCTGAGATGGAACTCGCGCGAGTCCACCTCCAGCGCGATCCCCACCTCTTCCAGGTAGCCGTCCGGCGTCGGCAACGGACCGCCGGAACCGTCCGCCAGCTGGGGATTCCACCGGATGGTCGGCAGCAGCAGACTGTTCTTGGCGAGCGTACGGAGTTCGGCCTCCGGTGCCGAGCGAACGCCGTCCGCCACCTCGTCGAGCACCGCTCGAAGGGCTGCCGTTCCGTTGCGACGTGCCAGTTCAAGTTCTATCTGCAACGAGGTCAAGGACGTGATCTCGTTCTGAATGGCTTCGGCCACCACTGCGCGGATTGTGCGGACGTCGTAGCCGGTACGCATTCCGTCGATGACGGCTCGAGCGGGCGAGCAGACTCGAACACACCCCGCATACGGCCAATATGTCGGATCGAGCCGATCCGTGCGGTGGATCTCGACCCGGGGTACGCGTGCCAACCGGCGTTGTTCTGGCAGGAGCACATGCACGACCGGTTCCCGTGGTGCGTACCGGAAGCCATGGATCTCCAACGCGCTCAGCCCGGCAAGTTGTGCCCTGTCACCGGCGTAGAGCCCGGCTGCGATGAACTGCTGGCGGCGAGTCAACGTGCCGGAGAACGCGGCGACGATCCGAGGCAGTACCCGCTGCCAAGTCCCACGCCGAATCCGCCAACGAATGGCTTCCTTGGTGAAGCCGACTTCGCGGAGCTGGCTGTCGGTGGCGATCTTCTCCTGCCGGAGAAGTAGCTTCGCTAAAGCGTCCACAGGACAATCCAATGCCGGAACGAACCGCATGGGATAGCCCTGTGGATGGAGCCGCATGATCAGCGGAAGTTCTGAGGTGTCATAACCCCTCAAGATCTCCGCTGATCATGAGAACTCGACGAATACGTTCGCCCGTTCGCTGGAGCGGACCTCGGCGGCAGCCGAGGTGGAGCGAAGCGAGGCCGACCGGCCGAGCAGGATAGGCGCGCGAAAGCGAGCCGTAACCGCGGAAGCGGAAGGCCGCGTAGCGGCAAGAACACGCGCAAGCGTGTACATGCCATGAGCGATAGGGCGCGAGAAGCCGAAGGCGCGAGCGCCCAGAAGCGAAGTGTGAATGGGGTTGTAGTCGCCGGAAACGGCGGCGTACCGCCGTCCCGCGTCAGCGGGAAACCGGAGGACCGCCGAAGGCGGCCCGTCCAAAGTCTCCTCCGGCGAGGCCGGAAGCTCAGAAGGAGCACCCCGCCGCAGATAGGTCGACGTCTCCTCCCACACCAACACACCATCTAGCGAAGCGCTGGTGACGACGTCGAACTGCCGCCCCCGCCGATGCGGCCGCAGATCCCGCGCGACGACCGAGAAGTCGAGCGAAGCGCCGAGCGGCAGCAGACCATGCACCCGAAAAGAGTTGGCGACGTGCACCAGTCCGACCACCGGAAACGGGAAGTCGCCGCCCGACATCAGCCGCATCGTCGGACCGAACGCCATGATGTGCGGATAAGTGGCGGGCAAAGAGGAGCGCAGGGGAAATCCGCATACCGCGTTGTAGTCAGCAACCGCAGCGACCGACGACGAGGCGGTAAAGCTCACCACAGTGGACGGCAGCACCGCCGGTCGCGGCCGGGGGATCAGCGACAACGCCGCACGCGCCAGCATTCAGGCCCCAAGCATCTGCTGGCCGCAGACGCGCAGCACGTTGCCCGTGACGCCGGCCGAGCCGGGTTCGGCGAAGTAGCCGATGGTCTCCGCGACGTCGATCGGGAGACCGGCCTGGGCCAGCGAGTTCATCCGGCGGCCGCCTTCGCGTACGACCAACGGCAGGTGGGCGGTCATGGCCGTCTCGATGAAGCCGGGCGCGACCGCGTTCACCGTGATGCCGCGCTCGGCCAGCACCGGGGCCAGCGCGCGGACCCAGCCGGCGACGCCCGCCTTGGAGCTCGCGTAGTTCGTCTGGCCGCGGTTGCCGGACAGGCCCACCACCGACGCGACGCCGACGATCCGGCCGCCGGACGGAATCAGGTCCGCCGCGACCAGCGCGTCGGTCACGCGTACCGGTGCGGCGAGGTTCACTGCCAAGACCTGGTCCCATTGGTCCGGCTTCATGTTGGCCAGCGTCTTGTCCCGCGTGATGCCCGCGTTGTGCACGACCACGTCCACTCGGCCGTGGCGGTCCTTCAGGTGGTCGACGAGACGCGCGGCCGCGTTCTCCACGGCCAGATCCGACTGGTACGCCGTACCACCGAGCGAGTTGGCGACAGCGGCGAGGGAGTCACCTGCGCTCGGCACGTCGAGACAGACCACGTGGGCGCCGTTGCGGGCGAGCACCCGGGCGATGTCCGCCCCGATCCCCCGGGCGGCCCCGGTGACCAGGGCGACCTTGCCCGCCAGCGTGTCCTGCGACAACGGTCCGACCGGAGCGCCGACGGTCACCACCTGACCATCCACGTACGCGGAGCGCCCGGACAGGAAGAAGTCCAGCGTGGAGCGCAGGGTTTCCGGCTCCGTGGACTCCGCTGTGCGTACCAGTTGAACGGTTGTGCCGCGACCCGCCTCTTTGGCGAGGCTGCGGGTGAACCCCTCGACGGCCTGGCGCACCGCGGCGGCCTCGACCGACGAGGCTTCCGCGGGCAGACCGGCCAGCACGACCACGCGACCGGTGGGCGTGAAGCCGCGCGCGATCGGGTGCACAGCGTCGTAGAGATCGCGCAGGTCTTCGACGGTGGCCAAGGTCGTCGCGTCGAGGATGAGCCCACCCAGCTTGCCGCCCTCGGTGGGAGCGGGATACCAGCCGCTCACACCCGCCGCGAACCGGCCCTCGCCCGCGACCTGCACCGGGCCGGATAGCGGATGGTCCGCGTCGTAGCGGCGGAGGCGGGGCGGATTGGGCAGGCCGAGGCGCTTGACCAGGACACTGCCACCGGCGCTGCGTTCGAACGACGCGTATCGGTCCGACATAGGGTTGACTGTACCCACAAGACCTACTCGCGAGTAAGTTATACCGCATGAGAAACGTACGACGGGTCGGCGTCCTGGGCGGGAACCGGATTCCGTTCGCCCGGTCCAACGGCCGCTACGCCAAGGCGTCGAACTCCGACCTGCTCGGCGCGGCGCTGGACGGCCTGGTCGCCCGGTTCGGGCTGGCCGGTGAGCGGATCGGTGAGGTCGCCGCCGGTGCGGTCCTCAAGCACAGCCGCGATTTCAACCTCACCCGCGAAGTAGTCCTCGGCTCGACGCTCGACGGGCGTACGCCGGCCGTCGACCTCCAGCAGGCGTGTGGAACCGGTCTGCAGAGCGTGATCTACCTGGCCAACAAGGTCGCCTTGGGCCAGATCGACTCCGGCATCGGCGGCGGCGTCGACACGACGAGCGACGCGCCGTTGGCCCTGAACGAGAGCTTCCGCAAGGCGCTGCTCGAACTCAGCCAGGCCCGTACGCTCGGCGGCCGGATGCAGGCCGCGCTGAAACTGCGGCCGTTGCAGCCGTTCCAGCCGGAGATCCCGCGCAACGCCGAACCGCGTACGGGGATGTCGATGGGCGAGCACGCGGCGCTCACCGCACTCAAGTGGGGCATCACTCGGGAGGCACAGGACGAGCTCGCCCTCGACTCGCACCGCAATCTGGCGGCGGCGTACGACGAGGGGTTCCTCGACGACCTGATCACCCCGTATCTGGGCCTGGCGCGGGATCAGAACCTGCGCGCCGACAGCACCCTCGACAAGCTGGGTTCGCTCAAACCGGTCTTCGGCACTCGTGGTGAGAACCCGACGATGACCGCAGGAAACTCGACTCCGTTGACGGACGGCGCGGCATTGGTACTACTCGGGACCGATGAGTGGGCCGCCGAACACCATCTGCCGGTGCAGGCGTACTTCGTCGACGCGCACACTGCCGCCGTCGATTTCACGCCGCGCAGTCCTCAGCCGGAAGGGCTGCTCACCGCCCCGGTGTACGCCGTGCCCGAGCTGCTCGCCCGCAACGGCCTGACCCTGCAGGACTTCGACTTCTATGAGATTCATGAGGCGTTCGCGTCGCAGGTGCTGGCCACTTTGGCCGCCTGGGAGTCGGAGGAGTTCTGCCGGGAGAAGCTCGGCCTGGAGAAGGCGCTCGGCTCGATCGACCGGACGAAACTCAACGTACGCGGCGGTTCGCTCGCGGCCGGTCACCCGTTCGCGGCGACCGGTGGCCGGATCGTGGCGACCCTGGCCAAACTGCTCGCCACTCGGGGCAGCGGACGCGGGTTGATCTCCATCTGCGCCGCCGGTGGACAGGGCGTCGTCGCCATCCTCGAACGCTGACGATCCCGGCTGGGGCGGCGCGCCCGCCCCAGCCGGTCAGCTCGGCTAGGCTTCGCGGGTGAGCAAGCGAGCCCGTGTCGCGGCCAAGTCTGCCGCGCCCAAGAAAGCCAAGGTCCGCGACGTCTTCGTGGCGGTTCCGTTCGACGGTCTGACCGACGAGCCGGAGTGGATCGCCCTGCGCGAGCTGGTCCCGGCGGCCACCGCGCCGCTGAAGCTGAACGCCGAACTGACCGAGAAGTACGGCGACCGTGACATCACGCTGGCCACCATCCTGCCGATGGCGTGGCCGGCGATGGTCAAGGCGGACGGCCGCATCCTGCTCGGGCTCCAGCGGCACGTGCAGTCCGGCGATCCCAACCGCGACCTGGCGGTGGCCCTGCTGAACGCGCTGGAGACGACGCCCGGTCAGTCGGTCGCCGTTCCGGCGCTGCCGGGCCAGGGCGAGCGCCTCGGCGACCTTCTCGCCGACGGCCCGCTCGACATCACCATGCACGAGACGTTCGGCTTCTGGCTGGACGAAGGCCAGGACGACGACCCCGGTGTGGCGTCGTCGCTCGAATCGGCCAACGGGGCGATCGCACCGACCGTGAAGATGGCGGCGGTGAAGGCGGCGTACTGGACTCGCATGGGGGAGAAGTCGCACATCCGCTGGGTTCTCCCGCACGCCGAGAGTGAGGCGCTCGACGCGCTGGCCACCCTGGGCGCCGCAGGCGAGCTCACGCTGGGGGAGCAGACCCGGTTCGCCGGGATGTTCCGGGCACACGGCCGGCTCGTCCCGGTGTGGGATCTGCCCGTCGACGCCGTGGCTGGGGACTGGGAGGACGCGCTCGCTGCGTTCGCCACTCGCTTCGAAGCCGCGCGTGGTGTTCCGCTGACCGCCGAGGCGCGCAAGGCCAAGCAGGGCCTGATCGGCCGCCAGCTCACCCTCCGCTGACCCCCGCCCTTTCCGCGCGATCATGAACTTTCGGGCATGATCCACCGGCGTGTCGCGTCCCCGTGGCCCTGATCAACTCCGCAAGAGACTGATCAACTGAGGGGTTCGCGGGAGATCGGGCAGGACATGCATCTCGGACCGCCCCGGCCGGAGCCCAGCTCCGAGCCGGGGATCCGGATGACCTCGATGCCGGCCCGTTCCAACTGCGCATTCGTCTCGACGTTGCGCTCGTAGGCGACGCACAACCGCGGCGCGATCGCCAGCGTGTTGTTGCCGTCGTCCCATTGCTCGCGCTCCGCGGTCACCGAGTCCAGTCCGGTGTGGAGCATCCGCAACCGGTCGATCCCCATGGCTTTGGCCGCCGCGTCGAGGAACGGATCCGGGCCGCTCACGGCTGGTTCGGTCACGCCCGGGGTCAACGTGTACGCCATCAGGTCGTCGGCGATGTTCGGATACATGAGGACGGTGTCGACGTCGACCATCGTGCATACCGTGTCGAGGTGCATGGTGGCCCGGGTCTGTGCGATCGGCACCGCCAGCACGGTGTGCGCCAATGGATCGGGGTGGCCGAAGAGCGTACGGGCCAGCCGTTCCGCTCCGGCCGGAGTGGTGCGCTCCCCGACGCCGACTGCGACGACGCCGGGCGCAAGGAGCAGGACGTCCCCGCCCTCCAACGGTTCCAGCCACGGGTCGTACGCGGTAGCCACCCCGGCGAATCGCGGATGGTGCTCGTAGATGGTGTGGGTGATGCTCGTTTCCCGGCGGCGTGCGTTCATCGCCAACGAGGTGACCGCCACGCGATCGCGGATCCACACCGAGGAGTCCCGCGTGAAGAGCAGGTTCGGCAGCGGGTCCACGACGAAGTCGAGCCGGTCCATCAGCTTGTAGACCAGGCCGGGGCCGGACGTCAGCTCTTCGTGCGCCAGTCCGGCGGTGAGGACTCGGGCGAGCCCCGACGGGTCGAGATACCCCAGATGTTCGCGTACGCGCCGCCGCAGTGAATCGCCGAGCCGCACATCGGCCAGTACGGCGTCGACGAGCTCGGCCCGGGCGGCTTCGATACCGAGCACGTCCGTGAGCAAGTCCGTGAGGTAGAGCACTTCGACGTCGTGTTCCCGCAGCCGGGCGGCGAAGGCGTCGTGCTCCTCCTGGGCCCGGCCGACCCAGGGGATGCCGTCGAAGAGGAGCGTGTCGTTGTTCCGGGGCGTCAACCGGGCCAGTTCCGGGCCGGGCCGGTGCAGGAGCACCGTGTGCAGCCGGCCGACCTCGCTGTCCACATAGCGCACACCATCCACGGATGCCAGCCTAGGTCGCGAAGCCGTCGCCCGGCGTTATCCGCAAAAATCGGGATGTCGCAATATTCACGTGCCGTGAATGAGATGTCATTCCGGTGTAGACCCCTGTCGCACGCCAGGATCGGTCACGTATTGTGACGGATACAACTCAATGAGTGCCAGCGGAACGCCGGAGGCCCCACGATGACCACATTCCCCGTCCGCCCCATTCCTCTGTCGACGCCGAAGATTCCCAGCCTGGATGCGCTGAAGGAGGGCCCGCTCGACCGGGTTCGCCGTCAGCGTGAGGAGAAGGCCCGGATTCGGCAGGAGGCCGCCGGCACTCGCGCCGCCAACCATCTCAACCAGCTGGGTCCGGCGTGGCAGTTCGTCGAGTGGCCGCACTCCGTTGCCACGACGAGCGCCGAGACCGCCTCGGCACCGGGCCGGGCCGCCGACACCCACGGCGGCTTCCTCGCCTTCGGACCAGGCGGCGTCTTCTCCGTCACCGTCGTCGACATCGGATCGAAGCGCGTACTGGTCGCGGGTGATGTCGTGCAGATCAAGGGACGGCGGCCGGCGTACATCCCGGCCGCGCGCAAGGACGCCAAACGGGCCAGCAAAGCCATTTCCGCCGCCACCGGGCACACCATCCCGGTCGTGCCGGTGCTCGCGTTGATGGGCCGCGGCGTCGTCACCGTCTACGGACTGCCCAAGGACTGCGTCATCACCACCTATCGCGAACTGCATCGGGCGTTGCTCGGCGGCGGCGAACGCATCTCCGTGATGACCGCGCAGAAGCTGTCCGACGTGGCCCGCAACCCGTGGACCTGGATCAACGAGCCCGCCAACGCGTACCGCTGGTTCACCGACGGCAAACACGACGAGTGACAAGCTCGCGACACCGGAGTACCGTGCGGGTATTCCGCCGCGGCGAAGGGAGACACGTGTGACGCATGTCGAACTGTCGCTGTCGACCAGCGTCACACCCGACTGGCGTCCCCCGGTCACCGTCCCCGAAGAACTCAGCCGCTGGGTGACCGCCGTCGTGGAGTCAGCCGAACCGGCGCTCATCATCGACGCTTCGGCGACCATCGTCGCGACGACACCGTCCTGCGCGGCCCTCCTCGGGCTGCCGGACCCCTGGGTGGGCGAGCGGCTGCCCGACTCGCTGCACCTCATCGACTTCACGGCCAACGGCGCCGAGCTGCCCGAACCCGAGCGTGAACTGATCCCGCCCCTGCTGGCGGTCGCCTCCGGCCGACTGGCCCGGGGGCTCATTCGCGTACGCACCCATCGCGCGCCCGCCGCCGCCCGCGGTGAGGAGTCCGAGACGCGGACGCTGGACGCGATCGCCACGCCGTTGCACGCCGACGACGTCGCTGTGGGCTCGCTGACGTTCTTCTGCGAGATCTGAGCGTCTCCGTCTCTACGCAGTGCGAGATCGATCGCACTTGTGGTGATCGTCGCAGCGCCGGAAGCCCCGAGGGACGTAGATTGCGTGGCATGGAGACGCTGGGTGACGGTCAGCCCCCCGTGACCCGTACGCCGGGCGCACCGGTGGGGGTCGATCTGACCCTGCTCGCCGACGTGTACGCCGTGTGCCGTCTACCGGCCGGCGCACCGTTCCCGGTCGAACTGCTCCCGTCGGCCTCCCGTCCCGGTGCCCGCGCCCGATCGGCGGCCGGTGGCGGCGCTGCGGACTCGGGGGTCGTCTCGTTGACGTGGACGCCGACGGAGACCTCCGTCATCTGCCGGGCCGACCGCGTACCGGCGGGTGCGGTGGTCGAGACCGGCTGGCGCTGCTTCGAGGTGGCCGGGCCGATGGCGCTGACCCTGACCGGCATCCTCGCCTCGATCGCGACTCCGTTGGCACACGCCCGGATCAACATCTTCGCGTTCTCCACCTTCGACACGGACTACGTCCTCGTCCCGTCGGTACGCCTCACCGCCGCCCTGGCCGCGTTGACCGGCGCCGGGCATCGCATCAAGCAGGCTTGATCCGGTCGGCTCACCCGGACATATGATCGGGGGCGGTTCGTCCCCGCAAACCACGCCGACCCCCGAGAGGACTCCCCCCGGTGCCTCGGATCCGCCCCCTCGCCGCTGTAGCCGCGACTGCCGCCATCCTGCTCGCGGCGGGCTGCGGCAAGCCACCCGACCTGCGAGAACAAGGCGTACCGGTGCCCAGCCCCTCGGGCGACACCCGGTCGACCCGGCCGCGGTTGCCGGTGCCGACCGCGACACCGAGCACCGCGCCGACGTTCCCCGACAACTACTACGTCGCCTGCCTCGGCAACCCGAGCGGCGACCAGGTGGTGGCGACCGTTCGGGCGAAGACCAAGCTGCTGCCCAAGACGGGGACGATCGCGGTGACCACCGGCCCGCTGTGCTCGGGGATGTGGCAGTTCACGATCGTCCAGGCCCCGGGCAAGGACTCACTCGTCGTGGTCACGAAGGGCCCGGCGACCGCGCTCCAGATCGTCACCGCCGGCTCCGACGTCTGCACCATCACGGTACGCACCCAGGCCCCGGCCGGGCTGCTCGCCGCAGCTCGCTGCGATGCGTAGGGTTGCCGTATGCCAGGCGTACCACCGACCCGTTTCGTCTATCTCGGCCCGGAGAGCACCTTCACCGAGCAGGCGCTGCTGACCATCCCGGCCGCCGGGCGCGGAACGCGTACGCCGGCGCGCAGTGTGCCCGAGGCATTGGATGCGGTCCGGCACGGTGAGGCCGACGCCGCCCTCGTGCCGATGGAGAACTCCGTCGGCGGCCAGGTCGGGGTGACCCTGGACGAACTCGGCATAGGCGATCCGCTGGTGATCACCCGGGAGGTCGTGATCCCGGTCGAGTTCGTGCTCGCCGCCCGGCCCGGGATGCGGCTGGACCGCGTGACTTCGGTGGCCGCCCATCCGCAGGCGAGCGCACAGTGTCGCGCCTGGTTGCGCGCGCACCTGCCCGACGCCACCGTCATCGACGTGCTCTCCAACGGAGCGGCCGCCCAGGACGCCGCGAGCGGCGCAGTGGACGCGGCGATCTGCGCGCCGATCGCGGTCGACCGCTTCCGGCTCGCACTGCTCGCCGACAAGATCGCCGACCATCCCGACGCGGTGACCCGATTCGTGCTGCTCTCCCGGCCAGGTTCACCACCCGCACCGACTGGTGACGACATCACCTCGCTCGCCGTGTTCATCGCTCACGACCGGGTCGGCGCGCTCCTCGCCGTCCTCACCGAGCTCGCCGTACGCGGAGTGAACCTCATCCGCATCGAGTCGCGTCCCACCGGTGAGGCGCTCGGCCGGTACGCCTTCTTCCTGGACTGCACCGGTCACGTGGCCGACGCCCGGGTCGGCGAGGCGCTGCAAGGGCTGCGCCGGATCTGCGCCGCCGTACGCTTCCTCGGCAGTTATCCGCGTGCGCTGCCCCCCGGCGCCGTGGAGCGTCCGGTGCCGCCGCCCGCCGGGCTGGCCGACACCGATTACGCCGACTCCGCCGCCTGGCTCGCCCGGCTGCGTACCGACGGGGCCTGAACAATGCCGGTCGAGATGTCCCGCGAACGGTTCGAGGAGCTGGTCGGCGAGGCGCTCGACGAGGTGCCCCAGGAACTGCTGCGCCTGCTCGACAACGTGGTGATCCTGGTGCAGGACGAACCGCCGCCGGGCGAGGGCAATCTGCTCGGGCTGTACGAGGGGTACGCGCTGACCGAACGCGGCTGGGACTATGCGGGTGTGCTGCCCGACCGGATTCTCATCTTCCGCGGTCCGACCCTGCGGATGTGCGAGGACGAGGACCAGGTGGTCGAGGAGGTCGCCGTGACCGTCGTCCACGAGCTGGCCCATCACTTCGGCATCTCCGACGAACGGCTGCACGAGCTCGGCTGGGACTGACTCGGCTGGAGTCGGGAGCTTGCGGGGAGGTCGTAGGCTGCTGGTTCACACCCCTGTCGTTGCTGTCAAGGAGCACCCCTCATGCGCAGTGCGCTGTTTTCCGCGGAGAACCTGGAGAAGGAGTCCACCGAGCCCGGTCTGCGCCTTCAGAGCTCGAAGATGCTGAAGGTCGAGCTGAACGGCGAGGTCATGGCGCGTACCGGTGCCATGGTCGCGTACCAGGGTCAGATGCAGTTCCAGGCGCTCGGCTCAGGCGGCGTCGGCAAGTGGATCAAGAAGGCGATCACCGGTGAGGGTGTGCCGCTGATGAAGGTCAGCGGCCGGGGCGACCTCTTCCTCGCCGACCGCGCCTCCGACATCCACCTGATCGACCTCGACCAGGGCGACGCGCTGTCCATCAACGGCGCGAACGTGCTGGCCTTCGAACCGACCCTGAACTACGACATCAAGATGGTCCAGGGCATGGGCATGCTCTCCTCGGCGGGCCTGTTCAACTGCGTCTTCAGCGGCAAGGGCCGCATCGCGATCACCACCAAGGGCACGCCCGTAGTGCTGACCGTCGACGCCCCGACGTACGCCGACCCGCAGGCCGCGATCTGCTGGTCGGCCAGCCTGCAGACCGGCTACCACCGCGCCGACCAGCTCGGCATCGGTACGCTCCTCGGCCGGTCGACCGGCGAGGCGTTCACCATGAGCTTCACCGGCCAGGGCTTCGTCGTCGTGCAGCCGTCCGAGGAGCCGCCGCAGGGCTTCGGCGCGGGCCACGGCTCCGGTCAGCAGGCCGGTGGCGGTGGCATGCTGGGTGGCCTGCTCGGCGGCTGATCCGCCGGTAGATCGAGGCAAGCGGACGGCCCGCCGAGCGGACAGCGCGGCGGGCCGTTCGGCGTCAGAATGGCCCCATGTCCGAAGACGTCCTCGAGTTCGGTACGCCCCGACCGGCTATCCTCCGCTTCGCAGTGCCCTCGGCGGTGCCGCCGATCCTGGCAGTGCTCAGCGTCGCCGTCTTCTTCGGCTCGCTGATGTATCCGTGGCAGACGACTCGGCTCACCGGGACCGACGAGTACATGTCGTTGAGCGGCAACGACATCATCGAGTACGCCCTCACCACCGGCGCCGGTTTCGCGTACCTCATGGGAATGATGGGCCTGGGCGCGATCACCGCGACGGTGGTCTTCGGACGACGGCGGCACCGGCGGCCGTTGATCGTGGCCGGAACCGGTTTGGCCGTGATGATCGTGGTGGTGCTGGTCTCGCTGATCGCGCTCGGGGGACGAGCGATCGCCGCCAACTACGGCCTGGCCGGCCGGGCCACCACGGAGACGATGGTGGAGGTGGGCCTCTATCTGGCCCTCGCGGCACCGATGATCGCCGGCGCGGCCCTGCTCCTCAGCCTCTCGACGACGCGGCGGCGGCGGATTCCGGCCGAGCCGTACTACGACGAGGAGGGCGACGCGGTCGCCGACCTGACCGTGACCGCCGCCTGACCGGGGGACTGCCCCGGTAAGCACAGGGCGAAACCGAGGTGAGACAGATCAACGGCGCTCGGTAGGCTTGTCGCATGATTGATCTGCGCCTGCTCCGGGACGACCCGGACCTCTTCCGAGCCAGCCAGCGCGCCCGCGGCGAGAACGAGTCGTCCGTGGATCGCCTGCTGAGTGCGGACGAGGCGCGCAGGTCCGCTGTGCAGCGCTTCGAAGGGCTGCGGGCCGAGCAGAAGACCCTGGGCACCGAGATCCGCCAGGCGAAGGGCGATGAGAAGACCGCCCTGCTGGAGCGGACCAAGCAGCTCGCGGCCGAGGTGAAGGCGGCGGAGGCGGCCGGCGCGGAAGCCGAGGACGAGCTGCGCCAGGCTCACCTCGCCGTGGCGAACCTGGTCGAGCCGGACGCCCCGCCCGGGGGCGAGGACGACTACATCGTGCTCAAGGAGGTCGGGGTCAAGCCCGAGATCGCCGATCCGAAGGACCACCTGGCCCTCGGCGAGCTGCTCGGCGCGATCGACACTCCGCGCGGCGCGAAGGTGTCGGGCGCCCGCTTCTACTACCTCACCGGGATCGGCGCGCTCCTGGAGAACGCCCTGCTTCAGCTCGGCATCCAGCAGGCCGTCGAGAACGGCTTCATCCCGATGGTGCCGCCGGTCCTGGTCAAGCCGGAATCGATGGAGGGCACCGGCTACCTCGGTGCGCACGCCAGCGAGGTCTACCATCTGCCGGCCGACGACCTCTACCTCGTCGGCACGAGCGAGGTGCCGCTGGCGGCGTACCACAAGGACGAGATCCTGGACCTCGACGGACCGCGACGCTACGTGGCCTGGTCGACCTGCTTCCGGCGGGAGGCGGGCTCCTACGGCAAGGACACCCGGGGCATCATCCGCGTGCACCAGTTCAACAAGGCCGAGATGTTCGTGTTCTGCGCCCCGGAAGAGGCGCAGGCCGAGCACAAGCGCCTGCTGGCCTGGGAGGAAGAGCTGCTCGGCAAGCTGGAGCTGCCCTACCGGGTGATCGACACCGCGGCGGGCGACCTCGGCTCCAGCGCGGCCCGCAAGTACGACTGCGAGGCTTGGCTGCCGAGCCAAGGCCGGTACCGCGAGGTCACGAGCACCTCGAACTGCACCACCTTCCAGGCGCGGCGGCTCAACATCCGCCACCGTGACGCCGAAGGCAAGTCGCAGACGGTGGCGACCCTGAACGGAACGCTCGCCACGACGCGCATGCTCGTGCCGCTGCTGGAGAACCACCAGCAGCCGGACGGATCGGTCCGGGTGCCCAAGGCGTTGCAGCCCTTCCTCGGCGGCCGCGACCTGCTCGAACCGATCAAGTGACTGTTCCGAGCCGTCCGGCCCGCCTCGCCGGGCCGGACTTCGCTCCGCAAGCCCGGCGCCCGAAACTCGTGGTGACGGACCTGGACGGCACCATCGTCCGGACCGACGGCACCGTTTCGGCGCGCACCGACGCCGCTTTCGACCGCGTACGCGACGCCGGAGTGCCGATCGTGGGAGCCACCGGGCGCGGGCCCCGGCTCACGGGCATGTCCCGGGGCGACCTGCCGTCGGCGGACTACTTCGTGCTCGGCGGCGGCGGACGGGTGCTCGACCTGACCGGCGACGACCCGCGAGTGCTGCTGGACCTGCGGTTTCCTGGTCGCGTACTGGCGGAGTTGATGCCGCAACTGGAAGCCGAGTTCGGCCCCTTGCAGCTGACTGTGGAAGCACTCGACGCCGAGAACGCACCACTGTGGAGCGAATGGGAGCAGTGGCCCTATCCCGACCCGATCGACTTGCGTACGCGGGACGAGATGTTCGCCGCCTCCATCATCAAGGGATTCCTGCAGGTCGCACCGGAGTTGGGCGCACGCCTCACCCAGGAGGCGCACCACCCCGACGTCGAGATCATCCAGGCCTGGCCGGGCTTCGTAGAGATCCATCCGCCGGGAGTGGACAAGGCGAGCGGGCTGACCGTCGTCACCGAGCTGCTCGGCATCGACCCGGCCGACGTGCTGGTCTTCGGCGATCAGCTCAACGACGTACCGAGTTTCGCCTGGGCCGGTCACCGGGTCGCGGTCGCCAACGGGCATCCGACAGTGCTCGGGATGGCTGACGAGGTCACTGCCGCCAACGACGCCGACGGGGTCGCCGAGTACCTCGAGCGCCTCTTCTCGTAGCTCGCGTTGGGGTTCGCGGCGCGTCGGGTCCGCCTCGCAGCGCGTTATGCGGGATAACGCGGCCTCCGCGCGAAAAATAGCCGCGTTATCCCGGATAACGCGGAAGGCCCGCGCAGAAGCCGCGCGGGACAAAAGGGACAAGAAGCTAGAGCCACCCCTGCGCCCGAGCAGCCTGAACAGCCTCCATGCGGTTGCGCGTACCGGTCTTGCCGATGGCAGCCGAAAGGTAGTTGCGAACGGTGCTCTCGGAGAGGTGCAGCCGCGTAGCGATCTCCGCGATGGTCGCGCCGTCGACCGCAGCGGACAGGACGTCACGTTCCCGCTCGGTGAGCGGATTAGGGCCGGCCGCCAGGGCAGCTGTCGCCAGCGCGGGGTCGACGACGGTCTGCCCGGCCAGCACCTTGCGGATCGACGAGGCCAGCTCCTCGACCGGCCCGTCCTTGACGAGGAAAGCGCGGGCGCCTGCGTCCATCGCGCGGCGCAGATATCCGGGCCGGCCGAAGGTCGTCAGGATGACGACCTTGCAGTCGGGCACCTCGGTCCGCAGGTCGGCGGCCGCGTCCAGGCCGGTCCGGCCGGGCATCTCGATGTCCAGCAGCGCCACGTCCGGCCGGTGTTCGCGGGCGGCGGGCACGACCTGGTCGCCCCGGTCGACCTGCGCCACCACCTCGATGTCTTCTTCCAGGCCCAGGAGCAGCGCCAACGCGCCGCGCATCATCCCCTGGTCCTCGGCCAGCAGCACGCGAATCACGACTCGCTCCGTTCTCGCGGCACGTCCGCGCGCAACGTGAACCCCGGTCCGCTCTGGGTCAGCGTCCCGTCCAGGGCCGCCAGGCGCTCACGCAATCCCCGCAGGCCGTTACCCTCCGTCGCGGTCGCGGCGCGACCTCGGCCGTCGTCGCGCACCGTCAGCGACCAGGCGGTTGCGCTTCGGTCCAGCATGATCCGAGTTGTACGCGCACCGCTGTGCCGGATGACGTTGGTTGCCGCCTCGCGTACGACCCAGGCGAAGGCCTGATCCACAGCGGACGGCAACTCGTCGGTGCGGATGGAGAGCCGGATGTTCGTCTCGATCCCCGCGTCCGTGAGCGCGCCGCGAGCCCCGTGGAGCTCGTCGGAGAGCGGGCGTTCGCGATAACCGGTGACCGCCTCGCGGACCTCGGCCAGCGCCTTGCGCCCGACCTCCTCGATCTCCGCGGCCTCCTTGGCGGCCGCGGCCGGATCGCGTTCGGCGAGCCGGCGGACCACTTCGGACTTGACCACGATGAGCGACAGCGAGTGGCCGAGCAGGTCGTGCAGATCGCGGGCGAAGCGCAGGCGCTCTTGCTCGACAGCGGACCGGGCCAGCTCGGTCCGGGTGCGGTCGAGTTCTCGGATCAGCCGGATCATGTTCCGCACGACGAGCACCATCGCGGTCGCGAGCAGCACGTTCAGGACGAGCGACGCGACGTCGCCCAGCTTGTCGCCGGCGAGCAGTCCCATCCCGCCCAGGAGGAGTGAGCTGCCCCCGACCCAGAAGTACGCCGTCGGCGGTGGATAGAGCGAGACTCCGGCGACCGCGACGTAGAGGATGAGGATCAGCGCGCCGCCGGCCGCCTCGCGGGTGTAGAAGACGGCGAGGATGATCCCGAGGATCGTGAACGCCCAGAGCGCCATCTGATCGCGCAGCGGTGGGAACGGCAGGCGACTGCCGAACCCCCGCATCACCACGTAGAGATACAGCGCGACGTAGGCGGCGAACAGGACGAAGGCCAGCCACGGGGTGTCCGTGGCTCGCAGGACGTCGTCCGCGAGGCTGAGGATCGGAAAGGACCAGACCAGCGCCCACACCCCGCCGATCATTCGCCGCTTGCGCAGCTCCTTCGGGGTGATCGGATCGCTGAGCCGGGCCCTTTCCTCAGCCGACATGAACGGCGCGAAGATCTTCATCGCGGTTTATTTTGCCGCTGCCGAGCGTCGATAGGCCAGCGCCGCGAGCGCGGCGAAGACAAGAGCCCAGCCGGCGATGATCGCCCAGCCCGTTCCGGACTGCGTATCGTGCTGGAGGACGGCGTACCCGGCCTGGGTGAACCGGTAGCTCGGCGACCACTCCACGATCTGCTGCATCGTCTTGGGCATGTCGTCGCTCTGGATGAAGATCCCGCCCGCGAAGGCCAGACCGAAGCTGACCAGGAAGCTCGCCGGCTGCGCCAGGTTCGGCGGCAGAACGAAGCCGACGGCCAGCCCGACGAGGGCGAACGGCACGCTGCCCAGCCACATCAGCAGCACCAGGAGGGCCAGCTGCCCGACGCTGAAGTCCACGTTCCGGGCCATCCCGATGACGCTCACGACCAGCACGGCCGGAATCGCGACGAGCGAGCAGGCGATCGCCTTGGTGATCACGACGGTCGCCGGCGGCAGCGGAGTGATCCGCAGCTGGCGCAGCCAGCCGGCCGAGCGTTCGTGCGAGACGCCGACGCCGCTGGAGAAGGTGCCCAGCAGGGCCCCGTATGCCGCCCACGCGACCATCAGGTAGGCGAGGATCTCCTTGGTCTTCTCCGGAGTGTCTCCCTTGATCGAGCCGCCCAGGGCGAGGAACAGGATCACCGGCATCGCCACGGTCAGGATGATCAGCCGCGGTTCCCGGTACATCCGGCGCAGCTCGAACTTCAGGTACGCGAGCATCTCAGACCTCCGAGGTGGCGCTGGTGAGGGCGAGGAAGGCTTCTTCGAGGCCGGCTCCGGCCACTTCGAGGTTGCCGAAGGCGCGTCCGCTGGTGACCAGGGCGCGTACGGTCGCGTCCGAGTCGTCGCAGCGGAGCAGGGCGCGGTCGCCCCGGATGTCGACGGCGGTGACGCCGGGCAGCCGGTCCAGTCCCACCGTCCCGGCTCCTTCGAGATCGAAGCTCACCGTACGCCCGGAGACCGCCTTCTTGATGTCCGCTCCGGTGCCGTCGGCGATGATCCGCCCACCCGAGACGACGATCACGCGATCGGCGAAGTCATCGGCCTCGGCGAGGTAGTGGGTGGCGAACAGCACTGTCCGGCCGCCCTCGGCGTACGAGCGCATCGTGGCCCAGAACGCCTGACGGCTCGCCACGTCCATGGCCGAGGTCGGCTCGTCCAGCACGAGCAAGTCGGGGTTGCCGGCGAGGGCGAAGGCGAACCGCGCCCGCTGGGCCTGCCCGCCGGAGAGCTTGTCCAGCCGCCGGCCCGCGATGTCGGTGAGGTCGGCGGTCTGCAGGATCTGCCCGGTGGGCAGTGGCTTCGGGTAGATCGCCCGGGCCAGCTCGACGAGCTCCCGCACGGTCGCGTTCGGCACGAAGCCCGCGTCCTGCAGCATCGCGCCGATCCGGCCCGCGCGCACCGCCTTGTGCGGGTTGGTCCCGAACACCTCGACCGTGCCGGCGGTCGGCTCGATCAAGCCGAGCAGCATGTTGATCGTGGTGGACTTGCCGGCGCCGTTCGGGCCGAGCAGAGCCACCGTCTCCCCAGGGGCGATCGACAGATCGATACCGTCGACCGCCCGCACCGAGCCGAAGTCCTTCGTGACCCCGGTCAGTTTCAGTGCGTCCGTCATGAGATCGACGGTAGGCGGCCGCCGGCTCAGGTTTCAGATGCGCCGATCCCGAGTTCCGTAGGACAAATGTCCCGGTGGCCTTGTCGCCGGCCCGCGGCGCGGCCGTATCGCGGCAGATCAGGGTTCTCGGTCGAATCTTGGCGCATGACTCGACCCAGATCCGTGATCCAGCGCGAAAGGCGCCCGGTGGCTGGACGGGTCAGAGGTACTGGCCGGTGCCCCGGCCGTCGCCGGTCGGCGGTTGCCCCGTGCCCGGCGGAAGGGTGAGCCCCGGCGGAAGCGCCCGCGGCTGCTGCCCACCGCGCATCTGCTCCAACTGCAGCCGGGCCGCCATCTGCTGAGCGACCAAGGTCGCCTGGATGCCGTGGAACAAGCCTTCCAGCCAGCCCACCAGCTGGGCCTGCGCGATCCGCAGCTCGTCCACGCTGGGCGTCGTCTCCGCGTCGAACGGCAGCGACAGCCGCTCCAGCTCGTCTCGCAGTTCGGGGGCGAGCCCGTCCTCCAGCTCGACGATCGACCGGCGGTGGATCTCGGCCAGGCGCTGCCGGCCCGCCTCGTCCAGCGGGGCGGAACGGGCCTCTTCGAGCAGCTGTTTGATCATGCTGCCGATGCGCATGACCTTGGCCGGCTGCTCGACCAGGCGGGCCGGATCCTCCTCGGTCGGCTGACCTTCGCCCTGCGGCACTTCGACCGTGCCGACCGGACGCCCGTCCTGCCCGACGACCACCACCGTGGCCCGGTCGTCGTTGCGGCCCTCAGCCCGTTCCTCAGCCATGAATCCTCCGCGCTCGCCTGCCCGAACCCCTCATGCCTATCACATCCGCGTGGGGAGCGTCCCCAGACGTCTCTGGCTTGCCTTCCATAACAGTTCGATGATCAAGCATTGACCTAGTGACATTTCACCGGTAGAACGCCGAAGTGGACTTTGCTCGCCGGGTCGGGTGGGGGGCACCGCGCTTGGAGGACATGTGAGTGAGATCGGCAAACCGCTCGTCCAGCGCCGGACGGCTCTGCGCGCCCTCGGTGGCCTGGCTCTCGGCGGGTTGACCGCCGGTGCGGTCAGCGGGTGCGACACGGCCGGTTCGGCCAGCGGGCCGACCGGGACCGTCTCCATCGGACTACTCATCCCGCAGACCGACGAACTCAAGGCCATCGGCTCGGACATCTACGACGGATTCAAGCTCTACACCGATCTCAATCGGCCGTTCGGCACGTACGACGTCACGATCGTGCAGGCCGAGGAGCGGGACAAGCCGGAGGAGAGCAAGGCGGCCGTCGACCGGCTCATCAAGCAGGGCGTATCGGCGATCGCCGGCGTGGCCCTGCCGGAGACGCTGCTGGCCATTCGCGACACCGTGGAAAACGCGCACATCCCGCTGATCAGCGCGCACCAGAATCCGAACTCGCTGCAGAGCGTACTGTTCATCTGGAGCTCGTCCTATGTGGGCAGAGAGCCGGGCGTCGCGCTCGGCCGCTACCTGCAGGCCATCGGGGCCAGCGTCGTGGTCGTCGGGAACTCCGAACTCACCAGCACCGACGCCGTCGCGGGATTCCATGAGGGATACGCCAAGGCGATCCCCAAGGACCGCGTCTTCAAGCTCGGGACGCAGACTACGTCCTCAGTGGTGTCCTCGATCGAGGGTCTGAAGCCAGACGCGGTGTTCTGCGCGTTGACCGGGGCGACCGGACTCGCCTTCATCAAAGTACTCCGCGGTGCGGGCGTCGACGCCGACCTGTACGCACCAGGCGACCTCACCGAGGGCAGCGCGCTCGACACGGTGATCGGCAGTCTCGGGGAGAAGACGGCGGCGGGGATCTACACGGCGATGAACTACTCGGCCGACCTCTCCAACGCCACCAATCAGCTGTTCGCCTCGCGCTTCCGCGCCACCGTCCGGCGGACCCCCTCGGCGTACGCGGTCGCAGGCTGGGATGCCGCACAGGCGCTCGACAAGGCCATCCGGGCCTGTGGCGAGGCACAGCCGTCGCGCGACCTGATCAACGCCAAGCTCGGCGGCTTGGGTCAGATCACCAGTCCCCGGGGCACGATCGCGTTCAACCAGACGCGTACGCCGCTCCAGAAGTGGTATCTGCGCCGGGTGATGAAGGACGGCCCGAAGCTGGCGAACGTGACCGTCCGGAGCCTGGCGACCCTGGGCTAGCCGAAGACACGGCGCCGGCGGATCAGGAGCGCAGTTCGGCGACGCAGCACTTGACGCTGCCGCCGCCCTTCTTCAGCTCGCTGAGATCGATCGCCACCGGGCGGTATCCGGCGGCGGCCAGCTTCTCGGCGTACGCCGTCGCCTCGGTGTTGACCAGCACGTTGTGCCCGTCGCTGACCAGGTTGAGGCCGAACGCGAGGGCGTCGGTCTCGTCGGCGAGCACGGCGTCCGGGAAGAGCTGCGCGAGCACTCGTTGCGAGCTGGCCGAGAAGGCCCCGGGGTAGTACGTGATCCGGTGGTCGTCCAGCACCGCCAACGCGGTGTCCAGGTGGTAGAACCGATCGTCGACCAGCCGCAGCGAGACCACCGGGCGGCCGAGCACCTCCTGCGCCTCGGCGTGGGCCGCGGTCTCGGTCCGGAAGCCGTGCCCGGCGAGGATCAGCCCCCGCCCCGGCAGGTACGCGAAATCGCCCTCACCCTCGTTGACCTGCGTCGGCGGGACGAACTTCCAGCCGCCGACCGATTCGTAGAAGGTGCGGTGGGCGTCCGCTTCGGCGGCGCGCTCGGCGTACTTGAACCGGGCGCCGTAGACGATGCCGTCGACGCTGAACGCGCCGTTGGCGGCGAAGACCATGTCGGGCAGGCCGGCGACCGGAGTGAGCACGTGCACCTGATGGCCGAGGTCGAGCAGCGCCGTCCGCAGCGCGTCCCACTGCTTCACCGCGCGGTCGCGGTCGACCGGCTGGTCGGCCCGCATCCACGGGTTGATCTCGTACGCCACGGTGAAGTGCTCGGGCGGGCTCATCAGGTAGATCACGATCACCTACAGTAAGGAGGGCCTGGGGACGCGAACAGCCGTTTATCATGCGTCTGAGGAGCGAAACGTTGCAGCTTGACGAGGTGGACAAGCGAATCATTGCGTCGCTCGTGTCAGACGCCCGAGCCTCGTACGCCGAGATCGGCGCGATCGTGTCGTTGTCGGCTCCGGCGGTGAAGCGCCGGGTGGACCGGCTGCGCTCGGCCGGCGTGATCAAGGGCTTCACCGCGGTGATCGATCCGGCCGCGGTGGGCTGGACGACGGAGGCGTTCGTCGAGCTCTTCTGCACCGGGCGGACGACTCCGGCGCAGATCGCCGTGGCGGCTCGACGGCATCCGGAAGTGGTCGGGGCGTACACGATCTCCGGGCGGGCCGACGCGCTCGTGCATCTGCGCGCAGCCGACATCGCTCACCTGGAGCAGGCGCTCGAACGGCTGCGCGCCGAACCCTTCGTCACGAGTACGCACAGCATGATCGTGCTGTCGCGGCTCGTGGAGAATCCCGTGCCCTGAACTACAGGTACATGCCGGTGCGCTCGGGGAGGCCGGGCTTGTCACCCTCGCTGTAGAAGCGCTTGCCCCCGAACTCGCCCTGCAGCCGGTCGTCGAGTTCGTCGGCGAGCCCGGTCATCACCTGGATGGCCAGCACGAGGTGGGTGGCCTGGAACCTGCGGCCCATCACGGGCACCGACGCCCACACCGTCCCGTTCGTGCAGTAGAGCCGACCGATCGGCATCCGGTTGGTCAGGTCGGAGAGGCGTACGAACAGCTGCTCGGACGGCTCGACCTCGGTCAGCAGCGGGGAGAAGACGTCGACCAGCGGCGGGTTCTCGCGAACCTTGACGAAAACCATCGCCGAGCCGGACCGGATGCCGATGTCGCCGTCCTGGTCGACGGTCAGCTCCTCGGGCGTCGTCTTGAGCAGCGCGGCGACCACCGTACGCACGCGCTCCGGCAAGTCGAGGCCGCCGTCGTCGGGGTCGTCGCCGTCCGCCAGCTCCAGGTCGGCCTCGGTCAGCGCGAGCGAGGACTCGGGCCGGGCAGTACCCAGGCCGGTGAGCGTGATCGCCTCTTCCTCCTCGTCCCGCGCCCCGTAGACGACGAACGCCGGGTGCGGCGCGCCGTAGACGTCGCGCAGGGTCCGGGTCAGCGTCACCGCAAGCTGCGGCGCGAGGTCGACCGAGGTGTTCTGGCCGAAGTGCTCCCGCGAGCCCGGGATGACGCCGGGCGGCGACCAGCCGAGCTCGATCATCGCCGCGACGGCGTTGCGGTCGAGCTTGTAGCCGGTGGGCAGCAGGCCGTTGCCGACCGCCATGGCCGAGAGCAGGTTGTCCTCGCCGACGGTCACGCCGACGGAGTAGACGACGTCGCCGGTCCCGTACGCGGTCGGATCGACCGTCAGGAAGAGCTCCGACTTCGGCGGCAACGTCGGCAGCGCCTCCGCCAGCGCGCCGGCGAAGTCCCGCCACGCCTGGGTCACCTTCGCGGCCAGGTCGGACGTGGTGGGTTCGTCCAGCAGATGGAACTCGGTCATGACGGGCCTCCGATCCAGTCCCCGCAACCCTACCCACGCCGATATCGGCTTCGGCATCGCATGGTTGGTAGGCCGACAGCCCTACTGTTAGCCATATGACATTCGCGGCGATAGTGCTTGCCGGTGGAGCGGCCCGGCGGCTGGGCGGCGTCGCGAAACCATTGCTCACGGTCGAGGGCACCGCTCTCCTCACGCGCGTCCTGACCGCAGTCGCAGACGCTCGGCCTCGCATCGTGGTGGGGCAGGTCGCCAGCCTTCCGGCGGACGTCCTGATCACCGTGGAGAATCCGCCCGGCAGTGGGCCCGTGCCCGCCCTTCGCGCCGGGGTCGCGCTCCTGCCCGACGACGTCGAGACCGTCGCGATCCTCGCCGCCGACCTGCCTTTTCTCACCGACGGCACGGTCCGCGCGCTGCGTACCGCCCTGGGGGAGAACGAGGCCGCCGTACTGCTCGACGCCGAGGGCCGCCGCCAGCATCTCGTCGCGTACTGGCGAGTGGGCGCGCTGAGAGCAGCGCTGGAGACCCGGTCGCCCCGGGTCCGCGATCTCTATCCGGTACGCACAGCGGAAGCGCACCCCGCGCAAGCGCGGCTCCCGGAGTATCTGGACTGCGACACCCCGGCCGACTTGGAACTGGCCCGGAGATTGGCGGCTCAGAACCCCAGCGCGTCGAGTTCCCCGAGGACGGCCGGGCGGTAGCCCCCGCCGAAGAGCGCGGTGTGCACCAGCATGAGGAAGATCCGATGGCAGGGGAGCAGGTTCCGCCAGCCGTGCGGCAGCGGGAACTCCTCCTGGTACGCCTCCAGCACCAGCCCCAAGTACGCGACTCCGCCGAACAGCCCGAGGCTGGCGAGATCGGTCAGCCGGTTGCCGCCGTGGGCCGCCGGATCGACGAGCCACCCGCGACCCGACTCGTCCCAGAGCACGTTGCCCGGCCAGAGGTCGCCGTGCAGGCGAGCGGGCGGTTCGCCGGGGTCGAAGTCGCCGAGCCGCTCGGCCAGGCGCTCCACCCGGGCCAGATCGTCGCTGCTCAGAGCACCGTTCTCGTGGGAGAGCACTGCGTACGGGAGCAGGCGGCGGGTGGCGTACCAGGTGCTCCAGGGGCCTTCGCTGGGCGTGTTGTCCATCGGCAGCGACCCGATGTAGCCCGGCCAGGGTGCACCGAAGGAGTCCGCGCCCGACGCGTGCAGCCGGGCGAGCCCCCGGCCGAACCTCGCCGCGCCCGCCTCGGTCGGCTCGCCCGGCTCCACCCATTCCAGGGCGAGCAGCTCGGGCAACGCCACGACCACTTCGGGCACCGGCAGCGCCTCCGCCGCCCGCAGCCAGCTCAACCCGCTCGCCTCGGCCTCGAAGAACCCCGGTGGCGGCCCGTCCGGATGCGGCCAGGTCTTGGCGAACAGCGAGGTCCCGTCGTCGAGCGTGAGCCGGGAGGCGCTGCTGATCGAGCCACCGCCGACCGGCGTCTCCCGGATGCGCTGATGCGTCAGGAACGTCGGCAGCAGATGCGGATGCTCCCGCAAGAAGGCGAAGTCCACCCCGAAGACGTTAGGCGCTCTCGTCCGCCGGAGTGGACCGGCCGCGCCGTACGCCGAGATCGCGCAGACTCCGTTGGCTGGGCCAGCGGCCGAGCGTCGAGCCGGGCAGACCGCGGAGCATCGCGTCCTGGATGAGCTTGGCCAGCGAATAGTCGGCGTCGGCGGTCAGCGCCCGATCCAGGGCCACCCCGGCGAGCGGCCCGTTGCCGTCGCGCCAGGCGGCGAAGGCGAGCAGGGTCGCCGGCGGCGCGGCCAGTTCGGGATCGGCTCGCCGGGTCACGTCGGTCCACAGGCTCAGCTGCCACGGTTCGTGATCAGTGCTCTCCCAGGCTCGGTCGCGTACCGGGAGCGAGTGCAGCAGCAGGGTCAGCCAGGCGATCTGCTCGTCGGTCAGGCGTACGCCCCGGCGCCCGGCGGCCAGCGCGCCGTCGACCGCCACGAACCCGGCTGCGCGTACGGCGGGCTGACCGTCCCGCACGCCGTTGTCCCAGGCTCGCTGGATGAGCCGGACCAGCCGCTTCCCGGCGAGGTCGACCGCGCGGGACATCGCTCGCGCGGCTTGGCCGGTCACCGGTGCGACCTGGTCGCGCAGCGAATCCCGGTCGGGCAGGGCGGTCAGCCCGGCGACGGTCGCCTCCGCCGGGATCGGCGACGCCGCCGCGTCGAACGCGAAGCCGTCCGGCGGAGTGCACTGCTCACAGGAGGCGCAGAAGCATCGGTCGCCGGTCACCCGGACCGCCGCGAGCAGCGGAACCGGGAGCCGGCCGCGTACGCACTCCAGCACCGGGCCGACCACCGCGAGTTCGCCGTACGCGGCGAGCAGCACCGTCTCGACCACCGACCGATCGAGCACCTCGGCGATGGCCCCGGCCAGCCCGTCGACGTCGAGATCGAGATCCCAGCGTTGGACCACGGTGACCGTCGTGTCGCGTAGTCCGACGACCACGAGACTGTCGGCCGGATGGAAGCCCAGCAGATACGGGATGGCAGCGGCCAGATCGGCGGGGTGCCGCAGGGTCAGCGTCGGCGTCATGCGCCCAGGATCTCGGCGGACCGGCCGAGGGTCGAGCGTTGTGGATCATGCTGTGGATAACCCGGGTTATCCACAGGAAGGGCCTGTTCTGGCTGTTCAAACCCCACAGGTATGCCCACAGGGCGGACCCGGGCGAGGGTGGTGCGTGGTTCTGACACACTCTCGCGTTACCGTCGGACGGTGACCTTCGGATTGCTCGACCGTTTCGGCCGGCGCGCCACCGATCTGCGCGTCTCGCTCACCGATCGCTGCAATCTGCGCTGCTCCTACTGCATGCCCGCTGAGGGCCTGCCCTGGCTGCCGAAGGCCGAGATGCTCACCGACGCCGAGATCGTCCGGCTGATCACGGTGGCGGTCGAGCGGCTCGGCGTGACCGAGATCCGGTTCACCGGGGGCGAGCCGTTACTGCGGCCCGGCCTCCCGGAGATCGTGGCGGCGGCAGCCCGGCTGCGACCGAGGCCGCACCTGGCTCTCACGACCAACGGCATCGGCCTCGACCGAGTGGCACCGGGGCTGGCGGCAGCCGGGCTCGACCGGGTCAACGTCTCGATCGACACTCTGCGGGCCGACCGGTTCGCCCAGATCACCCATCGCGACCGGCACTCGGCGGTGCTCGCCGGGATCGTGGGCGCGGCCGAGGCCGGGCTGACCCCGGTCAAGCTGAACGCCGTCCTCCTACGCGGGATCAACGACGACGAGGCCCCCGACCTGCTGCGATTCGCTTTGGCCCACGGCTACGAGCTGCGGTTCATCGAGCAGATGCCGCTGGACGCCCAGCACGGCTGGTCGCGCGAACTGATGATCACGGCCGATGAGATCCAGACCGCTCTCGCCACCCAGTTCGACCTCACCCCAGATCCGAGCCCCCGCGCGGGTGCACCCGCCGAGACCTTCCTGGTCGACGGGGGACCGGGCCGGGTCGGCATCATCGCCAGCGTGACCCGCCCCTTCTGCGGAGACTGCGACCGCACCCGGCTCACCGCCGACGGGCAGATCCGCAACTGCCTGTTCGCGACCGAGGAGAGCGATCTGCGTACTGCGTTGCGCGGCGGAGCGGACGATGATGCGCTGGCCGAGCGGTGGCGGCGCGCAATGTGGGGCAAGCGCGCCGGGCACGGAATCGACAATCCGGAATTCCTGCAGCCCGCCCGGGGCATGTCAGCGATCGGAGGCTGAGTGATCACGGTTCGCTACTTCGCCGGGGCTCGAGCGGCGGCCGGTGCCACCGAGGCCGAGTTGCCGGACGGCTCCAGCGTCACGGAGCTGACTTCGGCCTCGGTCCCGGCCCTCGCCAAGGTGCTGTCGGCGTCGAGCTTCCTCGTCGACGGGACCGCCTGGCGCGATCGGGACCAACCGTTGCCGGCCGGTTGCACGCTCGACGTGCTGCCCCCCTTCGCGGGCGGCTGAGCGGAGATGGCGGCCTTCCTGATCTTCGGCCTCGTGGTGGCCGGAGCGATCCACTATTACCTCTGGTTCCGGCTCGTACGCAGCACCACCCGGCCGGGGCGGGCTCGCCGCATCGGCACTGGACTCGTGGTCGCGGCCGTGGTCGTCCTCATCGGAGCGCTCGTGCTCACCCGGCTCGACGCGAACCTCGAATGGCTGGCGATTCTGGGCTACGTCTGGCTGGCCGTCATGTTCTACCTGCTCGTGACGCTCGCTTTGCTCGAAATTCCGGCGTTCGTGGCCAAGCGGCTGTCCGGGCGTGGCGTTCGGGGTGCTCCCGACGCGGGCGCTCTTGCCGCCGCGCCCGCCCCGGCGGAGGACGTCGCGGACGTCGACCGCCCCGCTGTGCGTACCCCTGAGGGAGAAAGCCGGAGGTTGTTCGTGGCGCGCGCCGTCGCGATCACCGCGGGGCTCGTCTCGGCCGGGACCGTGGGCTACGGGGTGACCCAGGCGCTGGGCCGGCCGGTGCTGAAGCGGCGCGAGATCGCGCTGGCCAAGCTGCCGCGCGCGATGGACGGCTACCGGGTTGCGCTGGTCTCCGACATCCACCTCGGGCCGCTGGCCGGGCGCAAGCACACCGAGCGGATCGTCGAGATCATCAACGGCCTCGACGCCGACATCGTGACCGTGGTCGGCGACCTAGTCGACGGGACGGTTGCGCAGCTGGGCGATGACGCCGCGCCGCTTCGTCTGCTGCAGAGCAAGCACGGCGCCTACTTCGTGACCGGCAACCACGAGTACTACTCCGGCTACCAGGAGTGGATTCAGGAGGTCGCCGAGCTGGGCCTGAAGCCGCTGCGCAACGAGCGGGTCGAGCTGCCCGGCGGGCTGGACCTGGCCGGAGTCAACGACGTGACGGGCGCGAGCTTCGACGACGGACCCGACTTCGCCAAGGCGCTCGACGGGCGCGATCCGGGTAAGCCGGTCGTCCTGCTGGCCCACCAGCCGATCCAGGTGCACGACGCGGCCAAGCACGGCGTCGACCTGCAACTGTCCGGCCACACTCACGGCGGCCAGATGGCGCCCTTCAATCTCGCGGTCAAGCTGCAGCAGCCGGTGGTGAGCGGCTACGACACCATCGACGGCACGCAGATCTACGTGACAAACGGCGCGGGATTCTGGGGTCCGCCGGTCCGGGTCGGCGCGCCGCCGGACATCACCCTGGTCGAGCTCCGCACCCCGTAGCGTTGATCATGAACCTAGGGTCCGGCTTTGCACCGTGTCGCGCCCCCAGCGCCATGGTCAACGGCCACCGCGCTTCCTGACGCCTGCCACCCACGGTGGACGCCGTGTGGTCAGACTGTGGACGGACTGGAGTCAGACATCTCACGAGCCGGTGTGGCGGCGAGCGCGGCACCGCGCACGCATGCCAGGATTCACCGCGTGCCCCCGCTCGCGCCAGACCCCATCACCCCCTCGTGGGTCGCGGATCTGCACATCCACTCTCGCTACTCGCGCGCCTGCAGCCGCGACCTCGACCTGCCCACCTTGTCGTGGTGGGCGCGTCGCAAGGGGATCGCGTTGCTCGGCACCGGTGACATCACCCATCCGGCCTGGCGGGAGCATCTGCACGAGGCGCTGACCGACGCCGAACCCGGGCTCTACCAGCTGAAACCCGACCTCGAGGCGGAAGTGAACCGGCGGCTGCCCCCGGTGCTCGCGGCCCGCCCGAGCGCGCGGTTCATGCTCAGCGTCGAGATCTCCACGATCTACAAGGCCGGCGAGCGTACGCGCAAGGTCCACCACCTGATCTATCTGCCCTCGCTGGCGGCGGCCGAACGGTTCGCCACCCGCCTCGGCCGGGTCGGCAACCTGGCCAGCGACGGACGGCCCATCCTCGGGCTGCCCAGCCGCGACCTGCTGGAGATCACGCTGGAGGCGGACCCGGAGGCGTACCTGGTCCCGGCGCACATCTGGACGCCGTGGTTCTCCGCCTTGGGTTCCAAAAGCGGATATGACCGGATCGCCGACTGCTACGAAGATCTCGCCGACCACATCTTCGCCGTCGAGACCGGGCTGAGCAGCGATCCCGAGATGAACTGGCGGGTCTCCTCGCTCGACGAGTACGCGCTGGTCTCCAATTCGGACGCACATTCGCCGCAGGCGCTCGGCCGGGAGGCGACCGTCCTCCGGGGCGCGATGGACTACTTCGCGGTGCGTGACGGACTCCGTGATCGCAGCGGACTCGTCGGCACGGTGGAGTTCTTCCCGGAGGAAGGCAAGTACCACGGGGACGGTCATCGGGCGTGCGGAGTCAACTGGACTCCGGCCCAGACCCGGGCGGCCGGCGGCAAGTGCAGCGTCTGTGGCAAGGCCGTGACGGTGGGCGTACTCGCCCGAGTCGAGGAACTGGCCGACCGGACCCCGGGCGCATTTCTGGGAACGCCCGGCGTCGAGCATCTCGTGCAGTTGCCCGAAATCCTCGGCGAGATCGCCGGAGTCGGCCCGAAGAGCCGGACCGTCGAGACGAAGGCCTCCGCCCTAGTCGCCGCGATCGGCCCGGAGCTGCACATTCTCCGGGAAGCGCCGCTCGACCAGATCGGCTCGGCCGGGGGATCCGACCTCCAGGAGGCGATCCGGCGGCTGCGGGCGGGGGAGGTACGCCGCATCCCCGGCTACGACGGCGAGTACGGCGTGATCCGGCTCTTCGATCCCGGTGAGCTGGGCGCGGCCGACGCTCTCTTCGAGGTGCCCGTGGTGCCGGCTGCCCGGGTTCCGGCGCCGAAGCAGCGTACGCCCCGGGCGGGTCGCGAACCCGTGTCCCGGCCGGTGTCGAGCCCGCCGCCGGTCGCCGTGTCACCACCACCGCCTCCGCCGGTCTCGCCGCATGAGCCGTTCGAGCCGATGCTGGCCGGGATGGAGGAGGTCGGCACGGGACTGCTCGACCGGCTCGACGCCATGCAACGGGTGGCCGCGTCGGCTCCGGGTGGTCCGCTGTTGATCGTCGCCGGTCCGGGCACCGGCAAGACGCGTACGCTGACCCACCGGATCGCGTACCTGTGCGCCGAGATGCATGTCTTCCCGGAGCAGTGCCTGGCGCTCACCTTCACCCGGCGAGCCGCCGAAGAGTTGCGGGACCGGCTGAAGGCGCTGCTCGGCCCGGTTTCGGACTACGTGACCGTCTCGACCTTCCACGCGCTGGCGCTATCGGTGCTCCGCGAGCAGGACCGTTCGCTGGTGATCGCCGAGACACCGGACGGGCCCGGGGTGGCTCTGGACGAGCTGGTCCCGCGCCTCGTGTCGTTGCTTCGGGCCAAGCCCGACCTCGCCCAGACGCTGCGGAACCGGTGGCGGTGGGTCTTTGTCGACGAGTACCAGGACGTCGACGCCGATCAGTACGAGTTGCTGCGCCTGCTCGTCCCGGCCGACGGCAACCTGTGCGCGATCGGCGACCCCGATCAGGCGATCTATTCGTTCCGTGGCGCGGATGTGCAGTACTTCCTGCGCTTCGCCAAAGACTTCACCGATGCCCGGTTGGTCCGGCTCACCCGCAATTACCGGTCGTCCGCACCGATCATCGCGGCAGCGGTGCAGGCGATCGCGCCGACCTCGCTGGTTCCGGGGCGGCGGCTCGACCCGGCCAAGGTCGATCCCGAGGCGTCGCTCATCGGCCGGTACGCCGCTGGTTCGGCGGCCGAGGAGGCCGACTTCATCGCGCGTACGGTGGACGAACTGGTCGGCGGGGTGTCGCACCGGTCGAAGGCGGACACCCGGGGCGTGCAGTCGGTCACCGTCTCGTTCACCGATGTCGCCGTTCTTTACCGGACCGACGCCCAGGCGGCCGCCATTGTGGACGCGCTGCAACGAGCGGGGATTCCGGTGCAGAAGCGGTCGCACGACCGGCTGCGCGACCGGCCCGCCGTCAGCGCGATCGCGGCCGAGATGCGGCTCGCCCCAGTCGGCGAACAAATCGGGCTGATCTCGCGAATGAAACAAGCCGCCCAAGTGTTGGCCGAACGCCCAGCCCTGGACAGCACGCTCAGCCCGGAAGACCTGTGGGCCGCCGTCGACCTGCTCACTCCGTTGGCCCGGCGGTGCGAAAAGGCCGGGCTGGAGACATTCCTCACGGAGCTGGCCACCGGAGCCGAGGTCGACGCCTTGGACCCCCGGGCCGAGGCGGTAACGCTGCTCACCCTGCACGCCGCCAAGGGCCTGGAGTTCCCGGTGGTCTTCCTCGCCGGATGCGAGAACGGGTTGCTGCCGCTCCGGCTACCGGGCGCCGCCACCCGGCTGACCCCGGAGGAGCAGGCCGCCGCCGAGGCCGAGGAACGGCGGCTGTTCTTCGTCGGGATCACCCGCGCTCAGCGCCGCCTGTATCTGACCCACGCGGCCAAACGGTACCGCTACGGATCGGAGCGAGAGGCCAGCCCGACGCCGTTCCTCGAGACGATCGACGCCGGTCTGCTCGAATGGCTCGGCGACACCGCCCCGGTACGCCGTCGCGACCAGCAACTGCGGCTGCTGTAAGAAAAGCGGGCCGATCCCGTCAGGACTGGCGTAACCGGAGCGGATGAGGCAGGGTGTTCCCAGGATTTCTTGATGCTCACGGGGAACGACCTGGAGGGACGTGGGGATGTCGGTCCGACTGGTCACCGTCGACGCCGTGACGCTGGCTCGCCTCGGTTACGCCGCGGCGGTCTCGGCGTACCCGGACATTTCTCTGGTAGGCCAGGCGACCAGCACGGACGAGGCGGTCGAGCTGGTCAACGCGCTCTCGCCCAACGTGGTCGCGGTCGACACGCACCTGCCCGAAGGCGACGGCGTGCAGCTGGCGATCAAGCTGCGGGCCGAACACCCTCAGCTGGGCATCGTGCTGACCGGTCCGGCCGAGGACGACTACATCTTCCGGGCGCTCGAAGCCGGGCTGTCGGCCTTCCTTCCGCGTACCGCGACGGTCGAGCTGCTGATGTCGGCGGTACGCCACGCGGCGGTCGCCCCGGCGTCGTTCACCGCGCCCAACCTGGCCGCCGCCCTCGCCCGCCGACGCGCCCGCGCCGCCGCGTTGAGCCCGCGTGAGGAAGAGATCCTGCGGCACCTCAACACCGGCTCGTCGCTGGCCTCGATCGCCAGCCAGCTGAAGCTGACCGAGTCGACGGTGCGCACCTATGTCGCCCGGCTCTACGACAAGCTCGGTGTCCACAACCGGGCGCAGGCGCTGATCGTGGCCGCGCAGCACGACCTCCTCTGAGTCGCGCGCCGGCCCGGCGTCGACGAGCTAGCCGAGGAACGCGTCGAGGATGCGGATCACCCCGGGACCGATCACCACCACGAACAGCGCCGGGAGCAGGCAGAGCACCAGCGGGAAGACCACCTTGACCGGGACCTTCGCCGCCGCGGCCTCCGCGTTCTGCCGCCGCTTCACGCGCATCTCCCGGGCCTGTTCGCGGAGCACGTCGGCGATCGGGATGCCCAACTCGGTGGCCTGAAGCAGAGCCGTCGCGACGGTCCGCAACTCCAGCACGGAAGTACGCGCCCCGAGCGCTCGCAAGGCGTCCGCCCGACGCTGGCCCATCTGCATCTCATGCAGCATCCGGGCGAACTCCCGGGCGACTTCGCCGGGCAACGTCGTGGCGATCTGAGCGACCGCGGCGTCGAAGCCCAGTCCCGCCTCGACCGAGAGGGTGAGGAGGTCGAGCGCGTCCGGCAGCTGTCGGCGGATCGCGGTCTGCCGGCGTAGGCCGAGGTCGTAGACGATGATGAACGGCAGCCAGAAGCCGATCGCCGCCCCGATCACGGTCCAGACCACCAGCCACGCGATCGAGTCGCTGACCGCCAGTCCGAAGAGGAATCCGAGCGCCGCGCCGCCCAGCAGCCCGATGCCCTGCCATTCCATGAGGCGCTCGGCCGGCCAGCCGGGCGGGTTTCCCGCGTAGTCCAGCCACCTCTGGAGCCGTCCGATCGCCCGTTGCGGGGTGAGCGTCCGCCCCAGTCCGGCGATCCGCTGCCCTACGGGTGGCAGATTCCGGTCGCCGGCTGTGGTGGCGGTGGGCGGCGCGGTGCCGGGGGCGTACATCCGGTCGATGGACTCCATGGCTTTGGCCACGTTCTCCCGGCGGCTGGAACCGGTGACCAGCATGGACACGCCGAGCACGATGGCGAGGAAGATCGCGCCCAACCCGGACAACGCGAGGACGTCGTTCATCTCAGACCTCCACCTTGACGACCTTGAGCAGCCAGGCCACCCCGAGGCCGAGCAGCACCGCTCCGCCGATCGACATCGCGATCCCGGCCGGCGTCTGCACCAGTGGCAACAGATAGCTGGCCTTCACGACGAGCATGTACGCCAAGACGATGAACGGCAGGCCGATCAGCACGTACGCAGACAGCCGCCCCTCTGCCGAGAGCGCCTTGACCTGCCGCTGGAGCGTGGCACGTTCCCGCATGGTGGCAACCGTCGTGCTGAGGATCTCGGCGAGGTTGCCACCGACTTCCCGTTGCACCTTGATCGCGACGACCGCGAAGGACAGGTCCTTGTTGTGCATCCGCTGGGCCACCCGGTCCAGCGCGTCCTCGATCTCGGCGCCCAGCCGGACCTCGCCCAGCGCGCGGCCGAACTCGATCTGCATCGAGCCGCCGATCTCGTGGGTCATCGCCTCGACCGACTGGGCGAGCGAGAAGCCCGAGCGCAGCGAGCCGATCACCAGCTGCAGAGCGTCCGGCAGCGCGGCCGCGAACGCGCTGGCCCGCCGCCCGGCCCGGACCCGGTGGAAGACCGCGGTCGCACCCCAGCCGACAAGCGCGCCTAGGACCACCCCGAGCCACCACGGTGAGAAGAGCACGAAGAAGACCAGCGCCCCGACTGCCACCGCGGTCAGCCGAAGCAGCAGCCACTCGTGCGGCAGCATGCGCAGCGACGCCAGCTCGATCTGCCGCGCCAGCCGGCCTTCGACCTTGGTCTGCCGCATGACCTGCTGAGACAGCTGGAGCGCGGTCTGCGCGATCGCAGTGTCCGCCTCGATCGGTGGGGGCGGCGGAGCCGGTCGCGACTTCGGGGAGAACTGGTCGATCTGTGCGAACCGGTGCCGCCGGGCATCGGCCGTCAGCAGCGGCCCGATGATCAGCACCCCGGCGATCAGCAGGCCGAGGAAGATGGTGCCCAGCAACGAATAGAGCAGCCAGTCCGGTATGCCGGTGGACCGCTTGCCCACCAGTGGCGTGGATTTGCGAGTGTCGGGGACGAAGGACATCTTCATGTCGGTGGTGACCGTGGCCGACCCGGCCCGCGCCGAGATCACCAGGGTCCCGTCCTTGCCCTGCAACTCCGGCGGAATGGTGACCCGGACGAGCAACTGCGCCGAGAACGCCCCGGCGGCCTGGGTGAACACGCCGGTCAACGCCTGCGGATCACCCGCCCGGTACGCCTTGCCACCGGTCGCCTGGGACAGGTTGGCGAGCACCGCAGCGGTCGCCTCCTGCGTCTTGAAGGCGATGGTGTCGACCGGAATCGACCCGGCCGCCTTTCGCGCGTCTTCGTATCCCACCGAGGAGGCGGTGTCCGCCCCGTCGGAGAGCACCACGATGCGCTTCTCGTCGAGCTGGCCGCTCAGCACGTCCGCCGCCGCGCGTACCGCGTCGTAGAGCGACGTCTCGCCTTTCGCCTGCAAGCCCGCCACGGCCGACCGCACTCGGGCCCGGTCGGGAGTCGCCCGCGCGACGACGATCGCGGGCGAACCTGCGGTGACCACACCGACCTGGATGTCGGCCGGAAGCGCGGTCAGGAAGGAGGCGGCCGCCGATTTCGCGCTCGACAGCGGTTCCCCGCTCATCGACCCGGAAGTGTCGATGACCAGCGCCACCGCCCGGCGCAGCGCCCGGCCTTGGCTCTGGCCGACGGCGGCGGCCGTCAACGGGACCGTCTGGCCGTCGACCTTGGCGGACAGCGTTCCCTGCGACAGGGCATTGCCTGAGGGCAGGTCGGAGCCGGTCAGATAGAACTCGACCAGCCCGGCCTCCTGGCGCACCGAAGAGGCGCTCAACCGGGGATCGGCGTACGCCGGACCGGCGGTGAGCAGCGTCAGCACGGCGGTCAGGCCAATGGCGACGAGCGCGAGACGGCGCATGTCACATCCCTTCGGGTTCGCCGAAGATCACGGGGTCGACGAGGACACCGCGATCGGCCAGCGACTCCAAGAACTGCGGGCGTACGCCGGTGGCCAGGAGCTGGCCGAGATGGCGGCCCTTGGAGTCGAACCCGGCGCGGTGGTCGAAGGTGTACAGGTCCTGCAGGACGACGGTGTCGCCGTCCATCCCGACCACCTCGGTGATGTGCGTGATCCGGCGGCTGCCGTCGCGGAGGCGAGTCAGGTGCACGATGACGTCGACGGCCGAGGCGATCTGCTCGCGGATCGCGCGTACCGGCAGATCCATGCCCGCCATCAGGACCATGGTCTCGAGCCGCGAGATCGAGTCGCGCGGCGAGTTCGCGTGCACCGTGGTCAGCGAGCCGTCGTGGCCGGTGTTCATGGCCTGCAACATGTCCAGCGCAGCCCCGTCGCGAACCTCGCCGACCACGATCCGATCCGGCCGCATACGCAGCGCGTTGCGGACGAGGTCGCGAATGGTGACCTCGCCGCGGCCCTCGAAGTTCGGCGGACGGGCCTCCATCCGGAGCACGTGGTCCTGGGCGAGACGGAGTTCGGCCGAGTCCTCGATCGTGATGATGCGTTCCTCGATCGGCAGGAACGACGACACCACGTTGAGCAGCGTCGTCTTGCCGGTGCCGGTACCACCGGAGACCACGATGTCCAGGCGGCCCTGGACGCACGCGCGCAGTAGGTCCGCGATCTGCGGGTGCAGCGTGCCGAACCGCATGAGGTCGGTGATGGTGAACGGTTCCGCCGAGAACTTCCGGATCGTCAGCGCCGCACCGTCGAGGGCGATCGGCGGGACGACCGCGTTGACCCGCGATCCGTCCGGCAGCCGCGCGTCCACCATCGGGCTGGACTCGTCGACCCGGCGGCCCACCCGGGCCACGATCTTGTCGATCACGCGGCGGAGGTGCTGCTCGTCCATGAACGCGACGTCCGCCTCGTACAGCCGCCCCTCGCGCTCCATGTACACGCGATCCCAGGCATTCACCATGATTTCGGTGATCGACGGGTCACGGAGCATCGGCTCGATCGGACCGTGGCCCAAGATCTCGTCGATGATCTGGCGGTACGCCAAAGCGCGGTCGCCGGCGGTGAGCGCCGTCTCCTCCTGCGCCAGGACGTCCGGCAGTGCCTCCCGGACCCGGCGCGCCAGTTCCTCGTCGTCGGCCACGGTCTCGTAGAGCTGCGGGCCGAGCAGTTCCAGCAGAGCCTCGTGCGCGCGGCGGCGTACGGCGGCCAACGGGTCGTAGGCCCGGCGCTGGTTGCGTCGCGCATTGGACACGACCGAGCTGATCGGCATGGACGACACCGGGGCGGCGTACGCGGCCGCCGCTTCACCCGCGGCAGCCAGCCGCTCCTGTAGTACGCCCGCGCCCGATCCGTTGCGGGTGCCGAGCCGGTCCTGAAGGCTCATCGGACCTAACTCCTTCCTCGGCTGAACCGGCTGCGCTTCTGGAGGTCGGCCACATTGGGGTTGAGGAAGAGTCGGACCGCCAGATCCCGGTACGCCTGACTCACCGGATGACTCGGGCTCGACACGGTCAGCGGTACGCCCGCGTTGGCCGCGACCGGAACGTCCCGGCTGGACGGGATCGAGCCGACGATCGGCATCCGCACGATCTTCTCGACGTCGGCGGTGCTCAGCCCGACCTTGGAGTCGGCCCGGTTGAGGACGAGGGTGCGGGCCGCCTTGCGGTAGTCGAGCAGGTCGAACATGTCGAGGGTGACCCGGGTGTTCTTGAGCGACGGGATCTCCGGCGTGGTGACGAGCAGATAGTGATGCGTGGCGTCGAGCGCGGCGAGCATCTGCTCGGAGAACGCGCTGGCGGTGTCGATCACGACGTACTCGAAGGCGTCCCGGGCGAGCTGGATCAGATCGCTGATGAGCTGCCGACCGATGTCCTCGGCGGCGGCCGGCTGCACCGGCGCGAGCAGCACGTCCAGCCCACTGCGATATGGGGCGAGCAGCGAACGCAGCCCGGTCTCGTCGATCCGGTCGGCGACCGGGATGGCGTCGGCGATGGTCCGTTCCGGGCTCAGCTGGGTCAGGATGGCGACGTCACCGAAGGCGAGGTCGAGGTCCATGAGGCAGACCTTGTGCCGGCCGCCGTCGGCCAGCGCGACGGCCAAGTTGATGGCGGTCGTCGTCTTGCCGACCCCGCCTTTGGCGGCGAAGACCGTGATGACCTGGCCGCCGAGCGGTTCCGAGCCTTCGGGCGTACGCGCCGACGGAACGGTCGCCCCGTTGAGCTTCGGTTTGGCTTCCAGCTGCCGGGACAGATCCTGCGATCGCGCGCACGCCGCCAGGATCGCGGCCGGGTCGTTGGCGTCCACGACTTCGCGTACGCCGGCCCGCAGCGCCTCGGTCATGACGTTGATGTCGAGGTGCTGGCGGAGGAGCACCACCCCGAGCGTCGGCCGGCGTACCCGGCATTGTTCGGAGAAGCCCACCGCCTCGGCCAGGGGCGTGCTCGGGCCGAGCACCACCAGCTGCTCGGCCGGTTCGTTGTTGACCAGCTCGACCAATGCGTCCGCTGTGGACACGAGGTGCGTCTGCTCGATGCCGAACAGGGTCGCCAGCTGTTTCGCCTGCTGCTGCCACTGTTCGTAGACGATGGTCATGGCCTGTTCGCCCTTCGCGGTCGCATGTGTGCCAGGCGAGGTTTAGTTCACCGGTACGCCGTTGTCTATCGCCTTACCGACCTCAACCAACGACGAATCGGTGAGCAGTGCCAGCGTGAGGTCGCAGCCCATGTCGGTGGAGTGCACGAACTTGGTGGCGTCTTCCTGGGTGGCGGAGATCGTCACGATGAGCGTGACCTTGCCCTCCGCGTCGAGCTGCGACCGCTGCTCGACGGACTGCGTGGAGGTCTGCCCGCCTTCGCCGTACGCACCGACCGCGAGGACCTCCATACGCGGCAACAGCACCTGCGTCCGGTGGCGGTTCTGCTCGTACTTCTTCTTGAACTCGGCGTCGAGGATCTCGCAGGTCTCGAAGACGGCGACGGTGGATCCCGGCCGGACGAACCCGCCGACCTCCCGTTCGACGTCGAACTTGCCGCTGACGGCCAGCATCTTCTCGGGCACCGCGATGCCGCCCGAGAGCTTGGTGGCCTGCCCGAACATGCCCTTGAGCAACAGCTGCCGGGCCTGCACGTCGGCGGTCACCACGAGCTTGTCCAGGTCGATCGAGATGTCCTGCATGACGTCCTCCGGCAGCGACGACTTCGGCATCACGACGTCTTCGGTCATGCCCCGGTCCCGGATGATCGCCCCGGTCGTGCCGGCCGGGATGCGTACCTTCGCGATCCGGACGTGGACCGCCTCCTGCCCGGCGGCGACGGAGTTCTTCGTCGCGATGAGGTACGCGAACACCGCGCCGGTGCCGACGACGGCGAGGATGATCGCGATCAGGATGCCAACGATGCGGCGGGTCATTGTCTGCGTTCCTATCTCTGCCGGAATGTCTCGGGGGGTGTCTGCCGATTTGTGCGCGGGCCGGCTCAGCCGACCGTCTTGACCATGACCGCGCCAAGGCTGGTCGTCGTCGTGTTGAACTGCCCGTCCCACGCCGACATCGGCGTGACTGCCTGGGTGAAGTAGCCGAAGACGCACCGGCTGGTGAACCCGGAGCAGGTGGTGCCGGTCAGCCAAGACGCGGAGGAGCCCACCCCGCGGATGTTGTAGCCGGTGATGACGAAGGCGGCGACGCCGCGCAGCACGTAACGACCGCTACCACCGGAGGTACTCCGGCCGTCCAGGATGCCGACGGCGATCGGAATGTGGTTGGCGACGACGTACTGCAGCGTGCTGGCGCACCCGTTGGGGAGCGAACCACGAGGTGAACCGACCACGTCCACCCGGGCCTCGCAACCGGTCGAGGCCAGCGTGTCCAGCCAGCTCGCCTCGCCGTTGGCCCCCCACCAGTCGAACCGGCTGCTCCGGCAGGCGGACGCACGGTCGCCGAACAGGCCCGAGGTGTTGAAGGTGAATCTCTCCTCCACCGATGTACCGGGGTTCCGTGGCGGCGCCTGGCCATAGCTCGTGCTGTTGCTGGTGGCGGTGTTGTAGACGTTCTCGCACACGGTCATCGCGAGGCCGCGGACCGGCGCGCCCCAGGCGACCCGGGAACAGGCCCCGACCGCCGCGCCGGAGGTCGAGCCGGCCAGCGTCCGGGCGAAGGCCGGCGAGAGCACATATCGGTCGGCCTCGTCGGTGAGCGTCCGGGTATGCACCTCGACGAAGCCGACGGTCGCCGGTGGAAGCGACGCGTCCTGGCACGCCGTGAGGTTGTCCGGATATCCACCCGCACAGCTCGGAAGAAGATTGGCTCCGGTGCCCCGGACGGCGGTGTTCCCGCATACCTCGTGGACGTCGGTGAGCCCGTCCTTGGCGTTGCCGATGCCGTACTTCGCTTGCGCGGCAGTCGAGTTGTCGCATTCTCCCGGCCGATGTGCCGCGCAGTCGATCGCCACCGCGTAGGCGACCCCGTCGGCGGCGGATTGCAGCTCTTCACGCTCGGAGTACACCTGGCCGACGTCGACCGCCAACGCGGCCCCGGCGAGCAGGACGCCGGTCGCGGTCAGCAGCCCGACGAGGACCGCCACGCCGCCGTCGTCCCGCCGCAATCGGGCGAGCCACCACGGCCGTCGGATTCTCAAGCGCGACATGGCATGACGCCCTTGCCGGTGACCGTCACTCCGTCGCTCCAGGATCCGCCGAAGAGGCTCACGAAGAAGCCGACCGGCGTGATCCACTCGAAGTCCATCTCGGTGTGGACGGTCGCGTCCTCGTTGTCGGTGTACGGCGGATCGCAGAAAGTGCTCGGGCCGACCATCCGGATGCGCGGGTCCACCGCGACGACCCGGAGGTTCGCCGCCGAGGACCGGCCGGTCCTCGGCCCGGCCACCGCGGCCGCCCGGGCACCCTCGCGGGCCGCCTCGGTCACCTTGATCTGCGCGTTGAGCAGCCGCCCGAAGTCGACGGTGCCGAAGACGATCATGAGGAGAACAGGAACGACGATGGCGAACTCCACCGCGGAGGCGCCGCGATCGCGGCCCCGGCGGAGCGGAGCAGGGCCTCGTCCAGCTCTCACGGGAACAGACCCGCCCCCGTCGTGAAGAACCCGGCGACCGTCTGGCCCAGAGCCAGCACGGCGCCCGTGATCACCGAGGCGATCAAGGCGAGGAACAACGCGTACTCCACCGCGGTCGCGCCCTGATCGGCCGGACGCCGCCGGTTCGCGTACCGGGCTCGGCCCGGCTTGACAAGGAACTCGGTCTTCATTCTCGGCTTTCTGCTTCGCCCCCACCGACGATTCGCCCCCCGGCTATGGGTTTGCCGACGCGAACGTGCGGGACGCCCCACGCCCCGCACGTTCGCTACCGACGCCTTCCGTCACGGCGTCGTGCCGTCGACGATCTTCTGGAAGGCGGCTGCGATGTTGCCGCCGAGCGTGGTGACGACGCCGACGATGACGGCCGCGATCAGCGCGACGATGAGGCCGTACTCGACCGCCGTCGCACCCTGGTCCCTGGTCAGCCACAGCGCGCGGGCCTTCGAATAGAGCTTGAGCATGTGCGGGAGCACCCCCTAGGAGGTCCGGCGAGACGCGCCGACCGGACATTGTGGAGACATGGTCGGCACAGCGCCGACTGTCACGGAGCTTGCGCTTCCGGCCGCACCGCCGTCAGTCAGGCGACCCGTTAGCCACCGGCTCCGCCCAGTGCGGTGTACCGGCGGAACGGCTGACCCGGGATCATCCATTGATGCGAGACGATTGGGACAGTAAACGTTTGCACTGCCGCGAAATATCGTCATCAAGCCGGGCAAGGCAGACGCCCGGATCAACGCTGGAAGCGGGCTGGGGAGCCGAGTCTAGTTCGCGACACCGCTCCTGCGAACGGCGTACCGGCGACCCCTATGGATGGGCGGCGAAGACCACCACGATGAGCCAGGCCACCAGCAACGCCGGGCCGAACGGCGACCGCGCCTTGCGTCCGCGCCGGATCAACGCGACCACCGCGAACGGCCCGTTCACCACGAACGGCAGGATCGCGCCGAGGAACACCGACGACCAGCCCGCGTAGCCGAGCACCAACCCGAGGACGCCGGCCAGTTTGACGTCGCCGAGACCCATCGGCGCGCCGGGCAGCACCGCGAAGACCAAGTACGCCAGCAGCAGCGCCCCGCCGCCGAGCCAGCCCCGGGCGTACTGGGGCCAGGTTCCCGTGACCGCCGCGTGCAGCGTCAGGAGCGCCGCAGTGCCGAGGAAGGTCACGAGCACGAGGGGATCGGGCAACCGCTGCACCTTGAGATCCACGACGGACAGCAGTACGCCGGACAACGCCATGAAGAGGCAGGCGATCAGGAAGAAGGACACCGGCAGCGCCCACGCGAGCAACGCGAACGAGGTCGCACCCGCCAACGCCGTCCACACTGGATTAACGGCCGACACCGTGCCGCACCCGGCACACCGATGCTTCAGGCGTACCCACGTGGTGAAGCTGAACCCGCACGTGGCACAGGTGGAGCGGGGCGGCTCACCCCAGGCGACGCTGAACCGGTACGCGGGCCAGGCGGTGAGCAGACCGCCGACACCGCCGACGAACCCGCACAGCGCGACCGAGGTGGAGGACACGGCGGCACGATACTGTCTCGGCGACGGCGTGCCTAGTGAGGAGGACCGCCCGTGAACGGACCGAACCGGCCACTGATGATCGTGGCGGGGGTTCTCGCAGTGCTGGGAGCGGCCGCGCTGACTGTGGTGGCGCTGACCCCGGACGACGGGCCCGTCCCACCACCCGCCCCGACCGGTACGCACATCGTGACCGCCGGAGCAGTCGGCGCCCGGTTCGCCCGGACGGGCGACTGCCTGGTCAACGAAGGCTCGGAGGCCGACCCGGTGCTGCGGTTGGTGAGCTGCGCACCCGGGGCGTACGCCGTCCTCGCCCGGTTCGAGGGCGTCACCGACGCCGACCGGGTGTGTGCCCAGGTCGCGGGGTACGAATACAACTACTCCTACGACAGTCCGCTCGACACCGAACTCGACTTCGTCCTCTGCCTTCGCCCCGTCTGACCGCGCCCGTCTGACCGCCCCGGCCGACGGGCCGGCGCGAGGGCTCGGCGCGGGGGCTCGGCGCGGGGGCTCGGCGCGATATCCGGGGATAACGCGGTCTCAGCGGCGCGCAAAGCCGCGTTATCCCGGGTAAACGCGCGAGCGCCCAACGCCGACCGTGAGGGGAGAGCAAGAACCCGCGCGAGAACGCCCGAAGTGGGGCAAGATAGCACCATGGCACCCGTACGCGGCATCGCCCGAGCCCTGCTGGGCGGAGTCTTCATCTTCTCCGGCGCCAAGGCAGTGCTGCGACCGGAGCGTTTCGTGCAGCGCGCGCGTCCGGTGACCGACCGGGTGACTCCGCTGCTGACCAAGGTGGACGAGCGGATCCCCGCCAGCGCGGAGGCGCTCGTACGCGTGAACGGCGCCGCCCAGTTGGCCGGCGGCCTGCTGCTGGCCTCGGGCTCCGCCCCTCGGCCCGCGGCGGCGCTGCTCGCCGGCACGCTGATCCCGACGACCGTCGCGGCGCACCCGTTCTGGGCGGCACAGACCAAGGCCCAGTACGACACCGACATCGTGCAGTTCGCCAAGAACTTGGCGATCTTCGGCGGCCTGCTGCTGGCCGCGGTCGACACCGCCGGATCGCCGAGCGTCGGCTGGCGAGTCCGGCATTATCTGGAAAGCCGCAAGTCCGACGGATAAGTTCGCCGATAACCATCGATGAGTGGCGGGAATCACCTTATCCGGCCAGCCCCAGTTAACCAGCTAGAAATGTCGCTAAACGGCGTGGGATCGGACACAGGCTGATAACGCGGGAGGTACGGGAGTGGCTCGGGGTTTTAGGCTGCTCTACGGACCTGGGAAGAACGTGCCATCACCGGACGGGAGAGCCGCCGCCATGCCTACCGGCCTGCGCGACCGCCTCCGCCTGATCCAGAGCCACCGGAGCCTTGTCCCGATCGGCCGGATTCTTCCGGCTCGCACCACCACGGGGACGCTCGTCCGACTCGGCATCGTCGCCGCGTTCTTCGTCGCGGCTTGGTACGCGGTGCAGATGTTCGGACGGCCGTATGTGTTCTTCGATCTGAAGATCTACCACGGCGCGGTGGCCTACTGGGCCAATGGCGGAAGCCTGTACGACTACCTCGACCCCGACGTGCCGCTCGGCTTCACGTATCCGCCGTTCGCGGCGCTCGTGATGCTGCCCATGGGGTATCTGCCCATGCTGGACGCGGCGTGGATCAATGTCGGGGCCAGCATGCTCGTGCTGACGGGCGTACTGGCGGCGCTGATCGCGCCCATCGCCGAGCGTTGTGGCTGGAAGCACCGCTGGTTCCCGATCGCGCTCGCCGTTCCGATCGCGGCAGCGCTGGAGCCGATGCGGGAGACCTTCGGCTACGGCCAGGTCAACATCCTGCTCTTCGGCTTGATCATGGCCGACCTCGTGGCGCTGCGCTGGATGACCAAGCCGCGCGACACCACGGGCCGGTCGATGCTCGTCCAGCGCTTCCTCAGCGGGAAGTGGGCCGGCGTCGGCATCGGACTGGCCGCCGCGATCAAGCTGACCCCCGCGCTGTTCATCGTCTACCTGTTGATCAGCCGACAGTGGCGGGCGGCGTGGACGTCGATCGGCACGCTCGTCGGCGTCAGCGCGCTCGGTTTCGTGTTCGCGCGGACCGAGTCGATCGCGTACTGGACCCGGGTCGTCTTCGAGACCAACCGGGTCGGCCAGGCCGACATGACCCCGAACGCCTCGCTCGCCGGGCTGCTCGCGCGCCTCTATGACCAGTCCACCGCGCCGGGGCTGCTGTGGATCACGTTCACGCTGGTCATCCTCGTGGTCGGGCTGTCCCGGGCAACGCACGCGCACGGCGAGGGCGACGAGCTGACCGCGTTCACACTGATCGGCCTGACCGCCAACGTGGTCAGCCCGATCTCCTGGACGCACCACCTCGTCTTCGTGGTCCCGGCCGTCATCGTCCTCGGCGATGCCGCGCTGCGCCGACGCGCCGCCAGCCGGGGCATGAAGCGCCGCAAGGGCTTCGCGCCGTCCGGCCTGGCAACGACCCGGCTGCGGGAACCCATCTGGTTCCCCACCATGGTCGGCTTCCGGCACGCGGCCGCAGCCCTCGGGCTTTACGTGTTGTTCCTGGTCTCGCCCATCTGGCCCTACGAGCACCAGCTCCCGGCCGTTTCGCACTACGCCGACGGGATGATCGGCGTACTGGCCGAGAACTCGTTCACGATCGCGCTGATCGTGCTGGTCGCGGCGCTGCCGTGGCGTCCGGGCGCGGAACCGGTCTACCACGGCGAGGCGTTCTCGGTTCCGGCCGCCCGCCGGCCGGTCACGGCCTCGTCTCACCGGCTTCATGATCAGAATCAACGAGTACGCCAGGAGCCTGTCTCGGCGCATGTCGACGACCACGCTTGAGGCCTGTCCGGCGTGGCCCGATAGGCTCGGGACGTGGACAGCCAGCCGCAGTTGACGCACGTGGACGCCGCCGGGTCGGCGCGCATGGTCGACGTCTCCGCCAAGGAGATCTCGGTCCGCAGCGCCACCGCGGCGGGCCACGTGCGTACCACCCCGGAAGTGCTGGCCCTGCTGAGCCAGGGTGGTCTCCCGAAGGGCGACGCGCTCGGGGTGGCCCGCCTGGCCGGGATCATGGCGGCGAAGCGTACGCCGGACTTGGTTCCGCTCTGTCACCCGATCGCGATTCACGGCGTGACCGTCGACCTCACTCCCGGTGACGACCGCGTGGAGATCGCTGCGACGGTGCGTACCGCCGATCGGACGGGCGTCGAGATGGAGGCGCTGACCTGCGTCGCAGTCGCCGGGCTGGCACTGATCGACATGATCAAGGCGGTGGACCCGGCGGCCAGCATCGAGAACGTCCGGGTCCTGCGCAAGGAGGGCGGCAAGACCGGCCTCTGGAGCCGTGAGCAGCCGCTGTCCGGGGTCTCCGTCATCGTCGTCGTCGCTTCGACGCGCGCCGCCACCGGCGTGTACGCCGACCGCAGTGGCCCGATTCTCACCGGCGGACTCCGTGAGCTGGGCGCCGACGTGGCCGATCCGGTCGTCGTCGCCGACGGCGAGCCGTTGCGTATGGCGCTCGTCGAAGCGCTGGCCGTTCGGCCGGACGTCATCGTGACCAGTGGCGGCACCGGCATCTCGCCGACCGATCGCACCCCGGAGATCACCCGCGAGCTGGTCGACCGCGAGGTTCCCGGGCTGGCCCAAGCCGTCCGCACGAATCCCGCCGTCCCGACAGCCGCTCTGTCCCGGGGGATCGCCGGGGTGGCGGGCTCGACTCTCGTCGTCAATCTGCCCGGGTCGACCGGTGGGGCCAAAGACGGTCTCGCCGTGCTCGCCCGGGTGCTGCGCCACGCCGTCGACCAGATCCAGGGAGGTGACCACGGGTGACCGCACTTCCCGTCGACTGGGCCTCCGCCCGGCGGACCGTCTACACCCGCGCCGCTGCCCGGCTTGCGGCCGTCGCCGAGGTCGGCCTGGCCGACGCCGACGGACTTACGCTGGCCGAGCCGCTCGTTGCGCGTACCCCTTTGCCTGCCTTCACTACCGCGAGCGTTGACGGCTGGGTAGTGCGCGGCGCGGGGCCGTGGCGGGTGGTGGGCCGCGTGCTGGCCGGACAGCGCGCCCCGGAGCTGGTCGCGGACGGCACCGCGATGGAGATCGCGACCGGCGCGATGGTGCCGGTCGGCGCGGACTCGATTCTGCGCCTGGAGCACGGTGAACTCCGTGACGAAGTCGTGAGCGGGACCCCGAAGGCCGAGCCGGAGTGGCGCGTGCCGGGGGAGGAGTGCGCGCAGGGTGACGAGCTGCTGCCGACCGGTACGCCGATCACCCCGGGCGTCGTCGGCCTGGCCGCCAGTTGCGGCTATGACACGCTGCTGACCAGACGGGCCCCGCGAGCGGCGTTGCTGGTGTTCGGCGACGAACTGCTCGATGCGGGCCTGCCCGGCCAGGGGCGGGTACGCGACGCGCTGGGCCCCTCGGTCCCCGCCGCGCTGCGGCGGCTCGGCGCCCACATCGACGGCTTCACCCGAGTCCCCGACACGTTGGCCGCGCATGTGGACGGTCTGCGCCGCGCGGTCGACGCGGGCAACGATCTGATCTGCACGACCGGCGGAACGATGCACGGCCCGGTCGATTACCTCCACAGCGCGCTGACCGAACTCGGTGCGGAGTACGTGGTGAACACCGTCGCCGTCCGCCCGGGCTTTCCGATGCTGGTCGCGCAGCTGCCCGGTGGCCAGTTCGTCGCCGGCCTCCCGGGCAATCCGCAGTCGGCGCTGGTAGCGCTGGTATCCCTTGTCGTCCCGGTACTCGCCGGGCTGACCGGGCGGCCCTTCCCGGCACCGGCGCGGGCGGTGCTGGCCGAAGCAGTTCCCGGCCGCGGCGACTTCACCCACCTCGCCCTCGTACGCCAAGACTCACCCGGTGAACCGGCGTACCCGGTGTCCCATGTGGGCTCCGCGATGCTCCGAGGATTGGCACAATCGGCGGGTTTCGCCGTCGTTCCGCCCGGGGAAAGCGGCCACCGTGGCGACCAGGTCGAGCTGGTGGAGCTGCCGTGATCACGCTAATCGCCGTGAGCGACAGCCCGTTGAGCATCGCCGAGCACGAGGCGGCGGTCGCCGATCCGCGCGCGGGCGCTGTCGTGTCCTTCGTCGGCGTCGTCCGCGATCACGACCATGGCAGAACCGTGGTACGACTCGATTACGAAGGTCATCCGTCCGCTGAGGACATGCTGCGTGAGGTCGCCGCGGAGATCGCCGCAGACCCTGACGTCATCGCCGTCGCGGTCTCGCATCGGATCGGCCCGCTGGAGATCGGAGACGTGGCGCTCGCCGCCGCCGTCTCGACCGCGCATCGAGCCGCCGCCTTCGCGGCGTGCGCCCGGCTGGTGGATCGAGTGAAGGAGAAGCTTCCTATTTGGAAGCACCAAGTCTTCGCCGACGGCACGGACGAGTGGGTCAACTGCCCGTAGGTCAATCCTCGGTCACTACTCTGCGTCATATCAGACGGGCGTGTTGAGCGTACCGATGTGCTCGTTGCACGATGAAAGATGCACAGCGCGTTATGATCAACTCACATATGGTGATATTTCGGACTATCCCTGTCTAATTTGGCGTTCACCCCTTTTCTCGAGAACTGCCGGAGAATACAGTCGCTTCAACAGCAAGACAAGAGCGACGCGAAGTAGCAGTTACTCATAGCGGAGGTGACCACCGATGTTCCGTAGCTACGACTGGGACTGATCGCCCAATCTGAGTACTCTGACGTCACGAACAATGCGGTACTCGCTTCGGCAGAGGAGCAGCGTGACGCCAACCCCGACTAGTGAGACCGACTGGCGGCTACGGCCGATCGTCGGTCTCCTGTCGTTTGCAGCCGCGATCAGCGTGGTCGGCGCGGTGTTCAATCTGCCGCCGGTCACCTCGCCCGGGTGGCTGACGCTGATCACGATCACCACCCTCATCTGTCTGTCGAGTCTGCTCAAGATTCGGATCCGGCCCCGGTTCTCCATCAACTGGACCGATTCCGCGATTCTGCTGGCCGCAGCAACACTGCCGTGGCAATGGACGGTCACTTGTGTGGCGTTGGGCGTCACGATCGCGAAGGTCGCCCAACGCCGGGAGGCGATCAAGTCGGCCTTCGCCGTCGCCAAGGAGGTCCTGGTCGCGACGACGGCCGGGCTGATCCTCGCCCCGACGGCCGTCGAGTCGCTGACCACCCGTAGCCAGCTGGACCACTTCCCGCGGATAGAGATGCTGGCGCTCGCGTTCGTCGCGATGATCCTGGTGGACGAGTTGCTGTCGGTGCCCGTCATCGCCATTTCGGCCGGCATCCCGGTCCTGCGGATGGCCCGCGACAGCATCAACCGTCACCTGCTGCTCTCCATGATTCACTTCGCGGTCGCCCTGGCCGCGCTCGTGCTGCTGCTGTGGGACTCACGGCTGCTCATCGCGGTGCCGCCGCTCGTGCTGAGCCTGCACTTCATGCATATGAACCGGCTCCGCCAGGAAGCCGAACGCGAGGCGTGGCAACGACTCGCCCGCGCGACCGACGCGCTCAACGAGGTGGACCTCGACAAGGTGCTCCGGGCGGCCATCGACACCGGCGTGAACATGTTCCGGGCGGCGTGGGTCGAACTCGACTTCCGGATGCCGGCCGAACCCGGTGAACCGGCTGTCCTGCGACAGGTCGTCGGCGACCGTACCGGCCTGCTCCCCGCGCGGTCCGCCTTCGCCGTGTCCGAAGGCGAGCCGACGATTGTGGCGCTGGAGGGTCAGCGCGACACCGAGGACGTCGGCGAGCTCCGGCTTTACTTCACCCGTCCGACCGTTCTAGCCGAGCGCGAAGGCTTCCTCCTCCAGACGTTCGCGGCCGCGCTCGCCACGGCGATCCGCAACGCGTCGGCGTACGGGTTGCTCATCAACGTCGCCGATCAGCACGCGCGGGAAGCCACCCACGATCCGCTGACCGGGCTGGCCAACCGGCGGCGGCTCGTCCACGAAGGCTCGGCCGCGTTCGAGCAGCACCCGGCCGGCGGTGCGATCGCGCTGCTCACCCTGGACATGGTGCAGTTCAAGGAGATCAACGACGGGCTCGGCTACACCGCGGGCGACACCGTGCTGGTCGAGATCGGCCGCCGGATGCTGGCCACCGCGGGAGCGGACGCCATCGTGGCCCGGCAGGACGGCGACGAGTTCGCGGTGCTCTTCACCGCGCTGCCCACTCCGGCGCTGGCGATGCATCGTTCGCGGGACATCCTGCAGAAGGTCGCCGAGGAGTACGAAGTGGACGGCGTACCGATCACGCTCGTGCCCCGGGCCGGGCTAGCGGTCGCCCAGGCCGACGGCGACATGACCGAACTTCTGCGCCGAGCCAGCCTCGCCCTGACCGAGGCGAAGCGCACCGGCCAGCGCATCGTGCCGTACTCGCGCAGCCTGGACGTCACCGATCTGGACCGGCTGGAACTCGGCGGCCAGATCTCCCGGGCCGTCGCCGCCAGCGAGTTCACCCTGGAGTTCCAGCCGATCGTCGACCTCGCCACCGGCGAAGTGGTCTCGGCCGAAGCGCTGGCCCGGTGGCACCACCCGGACCGGGGCAACCTCGACCCGCGCCGGTTCCTCGACGCCGTCGAACGCTCCGGTCAGCTCACCGCGTTCACCGAGGCGATCCTCGACCAGGCCCTGCAAGCCGCCGGGAGTTGGGCGGCCGCCGGGCATCCGATCCCGGTGGCGGTCAACATCTCCCCGCGCAGCCTGCTCGACCGGCGCTTCCCGGCGCTCGTGAAACAGGTCCTCGACGAACGCGGCATGAAGTCGGAGTCGCTGGTCCTGGAACTGACCGAGTCGCTCACCCTGTCCTCGTTGGAGATCGTCGACCAGGTGCTCGCCGGGCTCGGCCAGATCGGGGTCGCCATCGCCCTCGACGACTTCGGCACGGGCTTCTCCTCGCTGAGCGCGCTGGCTCGCGTACCGGTTCGCGAGCTCAAGATCGACCGCAGTTTCGTCACCGACATGGACGCCTCAGCCGAGGCGATGGCGGTGGTCCGGTCGACCGTCGAACTCGGCCGGGCGCTCGGGCTCTCCGTGGTCGCCGAGGGCATCGAGCGCGTCGACCAGCGCCAGACCTTGTGGAACCTGGGCTGCGGCCTCGGCCAAGGTCACCTGTTCGCGCGGCCGTTGTCCCAGCAGCGATTCCTCGCCTCGCTCGGCAAGGGGGCGTTCGGCGACATGATCGAAGGACGACAAGCCCCGGTCGTACGCCTGCCGCGGGCGGGCGAGCACTTCGGCTTGCGTCGGCGTCCCCGATCCGGCAACGAGTGAGCGAGTTTACCGGGCCATAGCCCGATAGGTACCAACTCGGCGATTCGCCCAGATTCAGGTACATTTCGGAGCAAACTTCGGATGTGCTCCTTCGGCGGATCAGCATCCGCGTGCTCAGCGTCGGGCGCCCCGTCGACGTGGCGGCGTACGCGCTCGCCGGCGCCTTCTGCGCGTACACGTTGCATTGGTCGACGCTGGCCCCCCACCGAGCGTGGGCGGCCGTCGCTATCTGGGGTTATCTGGGCGCGGCGGTCCTCGCCTGTTTTCTGAGCAGCCGCCTCGCGCGGACCTGGCTCGCCGCCGCGGCCTGGAGCGCGACCGCCCTGCTCCCTCTGATCCTGCAAGCCCGCGAGCGCGCGGACGGCCGGCTCGACCGGGCCCAGGAGGAGGTGCTGGTCATCGAGGCAGCCGGCGCTCGCATGCTCCACACTGGAACGCCTTACCTCGACCGCGACGCGATCGCCGCCGTCCCGAGTCCGCTCCGGCTGCTCGACTACCTGCCGTATCAACCCGGCATGGCAGCCGCCGGACTCCCTCGGGCCCTCGTGGGCATCGCGTGGTGGACCGACGCTCGCATCATCATGGCAGTGCTCAGCAGCGTCGCCGTGCTGGCCGCGTGGCTACTGCTCGACCGGCCGGGCATCACTCGATTCGGCAGCGAAGCCCCATTGCGGGCCTTGCAAGCAGTCACGATCCTTCCGCTCGCAGCGCTCACCCTGGCCACCGGTGGCGACGACGTTCCGGTGCTCGCGTTGTCGCTGCTAGCGTGCGCGCTGGCCGCCCGGCACCGCTGGGCCGCCGCCGGGCTGGCGATCGGCTGTGCGGGTGCGCTCAAACTCACCGCCTGGCCGGTCGCCGTGGTCCTCGGCCTCGTGGCCCTCGTACGCCACCGCCGATCCGTCGCCCGCTATCTGCTCGGCGCGATCGGCATACCGCTGCTGGTCCTCGCGCCGACCGTGCTCATCGACGGCCGCGCCGTCGTCGAGAACGTCATCCGATTCCCGCTCGGTCACGGCCTCGTCCGCAGCCCGGCCGCATCCCCCCTGCCCGGGCACCTGCTGACGGCGTACTTGCCGGACGGTCGCCAGATCGCCCTGTTCCTGCTGCTCACCACAGCCGCCGGGATCGTGGTCTCCTTGATCCGCCGACCGCCGGCGAGCGTACCCAGAGCGGCGCTCATCAGCGCGATCGGTCTCCTGCTGGCGATCCTCTTACTCCCCGCCACCCGATTCGGCTACCTGCTCTACCCGGTGGCGCTCGCGGCGTGGGCGCCGGTGCTCAGTTCTCCCCGTCTCGCCCGCCCCCCACGGCCACCCGGGATGCGCTAGCCTCGCCGCTCGTGTCCACCACCGCGATCGCCCGCGCCGCGGAACTGGCCGGCCGCCGGGCGTACGCCGAAGCCGTCGTAGTCCTCCGCGCCCACCTGGCCATCGAACCGGCCGACGCGCTGGCTTGGCGTCGCCTCGCGGTGGTGCTCCGATTCGAGGGCGATGTCACCGCCGCCACCGAGGCAGCTCACCAGGCGATCCACCTGGAGCCGGAGTCGGCGGACGCCCACGCGACACTGGCCTCGACACTCCTCCATGGTGGTCAGACAGAGGGCGCCGTAGCCTCGGCCCGAGCCGCACTACGGCTGCGCCCCAACGACCCCGATGTGCTGACCCTGCTGGAACTGGCGTTGGCCCAGCGCCCCGAGGACCCTGCCTACAAGGTCGCCAAGGAAGCCGTGCTCGCGGTGGACGCCCACCGGCGCGGCGAGGCCGTCCTTCGAGTGCACCTCCGATCCGTGATCGCCGCTCGCTGGATCACCGGCATTGCCGACATGGCGATGATCGCGGGCGTGGTGATCGCCGTCGTCGGCCGGATCACCGACACGTCGAGCACGTTCCAGTGGCCAGGCTGGCTGCTCGTCTTCGGCGGCGTCCTCCTGACGATCGTCGGCCGCCGGCTCCGGCATCGCCTCAGCCCCATCCGCAAACGGCCGACAAAAGCGGGGATGGCGGCCTTGGCGCTCGGGGCGGGTCTGCTCACAACCATGTGGCTGGAGCTCGCCGACGTCACCCTCGCCGGCGCGGCGACCACCGGTGGGATCGTGGCCTTCGTCGGTCTATTCGTCCACGTAATCCGGCCGTGGGCGCTACATCGCTGACAAGCTCTGCTCACCGCGGTCGAGTCAGCTGACGGCCATGTCGACGAAACGCGACATGTGCAGCTGCGCAGCGACCGTGACGGTGTCGGTGGGACCGTTACGGTGCTTGGCCACGATGAAGTCGGCCTCACCCGCGCGCGGCGACTCCTTGTCGTAGTAGTCATCACGGTGCAAAAGGATTACAACGTCAGCATCTTGTTCAATCGACCCAGATTCGCGCAAATCGGACAGCTGCGGTCGTTTGTCCGTACGCTGCTCGGGACCACGGTTCAGCTGACTGACCGCGATCACCGGGCACTCGACCTCCTTGGCCAGCAGCTTCAAGCCTCGGGACAGGTCGGCGACCTCCTGCTGACGGCTCTCCACCCGCTTCGGCGAGGTCATGAGCTGGAGATAGTCGACCACGATCAGCTTGAGATCGTGCCGCTGCTTGAGCCGTCGCGCCTTGGCCCGGATCTCCATGAGGTTCATGTTGGGCGTGTCGTCGACGAAGATCGGAGCCTCGCTGATCTCGCCCATCCGCCGCGCCAGCTTGGTCCAGTCGTCGTCGGACAACTGCCCGGATCGCAGGACGTGCATCGGTACGCGCGCCTCGGCGCTGAGCAGACGGGTGACGATCTCCACCTTGGACATTTCCAGGGAGAAGATGGCGCTGGCCATGTTGTGCCTGATGGCGGCGTTGCGAGCGAAGTCCATCCCCGCAGTGGAGTTGTGCGTCGGGATCATCGACCGGCCGGCGAGGTAGAGGTGGTCCTCGTTGTCCACCGTGACGCACCGCACCGGGACGCTCGCCACCGGACGTACCGCGACGATGTACCGGCTGCCGGTGCGCCGGGTGTCTCGGGTCCGGCTCCGCTCCCGATGCGCTACGCGCTTGCGGGTGAGCCGGAAGACGTCTTCTCCTGTCGAGAAATTCAACGTGTACGCGATGGAAGACTCGGCGGTCTTGCCTTTCACCGTCCGTGCCGTCCGACCGCACCGGTAGCCGAGGCTCACGATCAACTCGTATACGTCGTCGGCCAACCGCCCAGACGTCGAGGTGAACTGAAGGTTCCCGGTCGGAGCCACGGTTCCGTCGGTGTCCATCAGCCCGGCGAGCAGCGCCCGACGCTGCGCCTCCGATGCCCGCAGATAGGCAGCCGGGATGTGTTTGCGGCCCAGCACGCCGAGGCCGCGCAGACGACCGGTGAACGAGCCGTCTCGGGCACCACACCCGACGCAGGCGGGCGACTGGCCAGCCGCGCCCGGGGTGAGTTGTCCACAGAAGACGCAGATGCGCTCGGCGAACGGGCGAAGTTTCGGAAGCCTTACCGAGTAACTGAGGCGTCCCGAACCAGGCTCAGTGACAAGGCCCTCGGCCTCGATAAACGCGAGCATTTCGGGATCAGCCGTCGTGATACGGGCTCCGGCGGTGTGACCGTCGCCGAGCCAAGCACCCAGAACGTACGGGGGAATCGGGAGATCACGCTCAGGCAGTTCGAGCGGTCGCGAATTCTCGACAGCGTGATTCAACCGTCCGTCGGCCGGAACGCGTAACGTCGCGGCGATCTCACTCGTCGTGACGGCCTCTTCCGCCGAGGCGGTGATCTCGGCATTCATGAGGCGGTCGACGCGCCTGGCGAGAGCACTCATCAAAGATCGGCGACTGTACGCCGGCAGGCCGCTCCGTCGCCATGGCTTACCCCGCCGTACGAAGTCCTGGGTGACAGTGCCGGCGATCCCCACTTCATGCCCCACGGTATGCAGCACGTGACGGAACTGTTCACCGGTGGAGGCGACGGCCTCCCCGAATGTCACCAGATCGTCGGACGCGGCCGCTGCGGCCGCAGCGGCCGCAGCGGCGACCCCTCTGTCCGCTGTGGACCACTGGTGCACCCGCTTGGTCTCCGACCGCTGTCGGCGACTTGCGCGCGTCGTCGTCTTCCACAGGTGGTCGGCGTCCGCAACGATCACGGAACCGTCGGAGAACTCCACCTCGTAGCACGGCCGATCGTGAAGGACGTCGAATGCGTGTACCACCCGGGTCGGGCGGCCGTCGGCGCCAAGAAGCATGTCGCCAGCCCGGACCTCGCCCATGGTCGTCCAGCCGTCCGGCGTAGGCAGGGGCGTGTCCAGGGCCAGCGCCTTGCCCAAACCAGGTCGTCCGGCCACGATGATCAACTGGCCCGCGTGCAGGCCGTTGAGCAGCCGATCCAGATCGGAGAATCCGGTCGGTACGCCCGACATGACGCCGCCCTGCGCGCCGACCGCCTCGATCTCGTCGAGCGTCGGCTGCAACAGGTCGCCGAGGATGGAGAAGTCTTCGCTGACCCGGCGCTCGGTGACGTCATAGACGGCCTGCTGGGCGAGGTCGACGATGTCGTCGACGTCGCGGCCGGCGCCGCCGTTGGTGCCGTAGCCGAGCTGCACGATCTTGGTGCCGGCTTCGACGAGGCGGCGGAGGATGGCTCGTTCGCTGACGATGCGGGCGTAGTACGCGGCGTTGGCCGCGGTGGGGACCGAGTTGAGCAGGGTGTGGAGGTAGGGCGCGCCACCGACGCGCGTCAGCTCGCCCTGGCCGTCGAGGGCCGCCGCGACCGTGACCGCGTCGGCCGGTTCGCCTCGGCCGAAGAGATCGACGATCGCCTCGAAGAGAGTGGCGTGGGCCGGCCGATAGAAGTCACCCGACCGGAGGATCTCGACGACGTCGGCGATGGCGTCCTTGCTGAGGAGCATGCCGCCGATGACGCTCTGCTCGGCGGCGACGTCTTGTGGGGGCGTCCGTTCGTAGGCGGGCGGACCCTCGGCGGACGGCTGCCCGGAGACCGGGAACCGCGCCTGGTCGCGCACCTCACCGACAGACACCGCACCCCACCCCAAGCACGCTCTTCCCGACCCACCCGACCCCCAGGGATACCACCGAGGTCCGACAACTAAGCCAGACGGATCGCACGGAATATCGAGGGCCGGAGGCTTGACGTTACGAAGCCCGGACCGGATTCTCAAACACCCCGGTGGACAAACCTGCGGACAACCTGTGGACAACTCGCCTCAGCCTGTGGGTAACCCTGTGCACAGCCTGTGGATAACGCGTAGCCCCTTCTCCACGGATGGCCGCTGACCTGCGCAGATGAAAATCACAGCCTGTGCGTGGAAGAAAGTTTGCCCGGCGTGTCGATCATGACGGACCGGTCCGCTGTGGACGCGGGAGGGCTGCCGCCGGTTCCCGTACGCCGATCACGGGCTCGGCTCGATTAGGTCACCGAGGTTCACGGTCCGGTTGCGGTCAGGCAACGGTGGGAGCGCGCCCCACGATCGGACGGTCGGATGGGCAATGGAATGTTCTAGGTCAGGAGACATCTCATGAGAAAGCTCATGACGCGATCGGCCGGGGCGGCCCTCCTGGTGGCTGTGCTCGCGCTCACCGGGTGCAGCTCGAGCAGCGACTACAACTCCGGCGGACCCAAGTCGGGCAGCGGTCAGGGCGGGCCGGGCGACGCGCCGCAGATCCCCGGCGGCGAGACGGCGGTGGGGGAGCACGCCCAGTCCACCTTCGCCCTCGACGTAGACACCGCGTCGTACGCGTACGCGCTGCGCCAGTTGCACGACGGTCGCTGGCCCGAGCGCTCGACGGTCCGGCCGGAGGAGTTCGTCAACTCGTTCGACATGGACTACGGCCAGCCGAAGGGCGACGGGTTCGCCCTGCACGTCGACGGCTCGGCGATGCCGTCCACCCATCGTTCGCAGTACAACGACCGGCTTCGGCTGGTACGCATCGGCTTGCAGACTCGTGGCGAGGACGCCGAGACCCGGCCGGACGTGGCGCTGACCTTCGTGATCGACGTCTCCGGCTCGATGGCCGAGACGGGACGGCTCGATCTGGTCCAGGACGCCCTGCACTACCTCGTACGCCAGTTGCGCCGCACCGATTCGGTCGCGTTGGTCACGTTCAACGAGCGCGCCAAGATGGTGCTCCCGATGACCCGTCTGTCCCAGGTGGAGGATCTCGATCGGGCGATCGATTCCCTCAGCGCCGGTGGAAGTACCAACCTCGAATCAGGGCTGGTCACGGGGTACCAGGTGGCACGCGACGGATTCCGTCAAGGTTCCTCCAACCGGGTGATCCTGTTGTCGGACGGGTTGGCCAACGTGGGCAACACCGAGTCGAGCCCGATCCTGCGCCGAGTGAAGGCCGAGGCGGACAAGGAGATCTCGCTGCTCGGGGTCGGCGTGGGCAGCAACTACGGCGATGAGCTGATGGAGAAGCTCGCCGACCAGGGCAACGGCTTCGCGGTGTATGTCGCCGACCGCAACCAGGCTCGAGATGTCTTCGTCCACCGGCTCCCGGCGAACCTGTCGGTCCGGGCGC
>NZ_JABFVK010000115.1 GCF_013362815.1 Hamadaea sp.
ACTGGAAAACCCCAGCCGAGGCCCTCAACGACCTACTCTTGAACCCCTACCCGAAACCCGGTGTTGCAACGACCCCTTGAACCCGAGGCTCGGAAGGGGACGTAATCCCGGATAACGCGAGCGGATCGCTTGAGAAGCGGGGTCCACCGGGTAGCGTTGCCGACCGTGAAGGTCGTCGTCGCGCACAATCGCTACCGGTCGGACGCGCCGAGCGGCGAGAACATCATGGTCGACCTGGAATCCGCCCAGCTCGCGGCGGCGGGCGTCGAGGTGGTCCGGTTCCAGCGCGATTCGGACGACATCCCCGCCCTGCCGGCCACGCAGAAGGCCTTGCTGCCGCTGTCGCCGATCTGGTCGCCGGCCTCGACCCGAGCCCTGGCCGACTTGCTGCGTCGGGAGCGGCCCGACGTCTTGCACCTGCACAACCCGTACCCTCTGCTGTCGCCCGGCGTCGTGCGGACCGCGCATCGCTTCGGCATACCGGTGGTCCAGACCGTTCACAACTATCGACAGGTATGCGCACCGGGGCTGTACTTCAGGGATGGTCACGTGTGCACCGACTGCAAGGGGAAGGCCTTCGCGTTACCGGCCATCCAGCATCGGTGCTACCGCGGTTCGGCGGCGCAGAGCGCGATCATGGCGACGACGCTGGCCGTTCACCGGGGGACCTGGCGCTCGGTCGACCGGTACATCGCACTGACCGAGAACATCGCCGCTCACCTGCGCGACTACGGCATACCGCCGGAGCGGATAGCGATCAAGCCGAACGCGGTCGAGGATCCGGGACCGCCGACTCCGCCCGGGAGCGGCGTGTTGTTCGCTGGTCGGCTCTCCACGGAGAAGGGGCTCGGCGTTCTGCTGGACGCCTGGAAGCGCAGTACGCCGGGCGCGCTCGGCAGGCTGCGGATCGCCGGAGACGGCGAGCTCCGGCCGTTGGCCGAGGCGGCCGCCGCCGAGCGGCCGGACGTCGAATACGTCGGCCCGCAGGATCGGGCGGGTGTACGCGAACTGATGCGCGCCGCCGCTCTCGTCACCGTCCCGTCGACCTGGTTCGAGCCGCTCTCGACGGTGATCATCGAGGCGCTCGCCAACGGGCGGCCGGTCCTCGGCACCGCCATGGGCGGCAGCCCGTTCCTCATCGACTCGGCGGGCTGGGTCGTCGCACCGAACGCCGACGCCCTCGCTGAGGCGCTGCCGCTCGCTGTGAAGGAAGCGGCCTCACTCGCGGCGGTGGCCCGAGAACGGTACTTGAGCACCTTCCATCCCGACGTCGTGACGAGCCGCCTCATCGAGATCTACTCGTCGGTCGTCGGTTCCCGCCCGAAGGACCGTCAGCTCGGCTGATAGGCCTTGCGGGCTGTGAAGGCGATGCTGGCCAGCAGGAATCCGCCGTTGACGATGGCGAACGCGAGAGCGAACCAGACGGCCCAGTCGGGCTCGATCGCCAGGACGAGCCCGGCGAGGAGGAAGACCGCACCCGGGTCGCGTACCAGCTTGATCACCCGGACCGGCAGCGAGCGGGACGGGACCATCGAGTCGGCGTTGGGGCCGGACTGCAGGACGCTCGTCACGAGGTTGACCATCCAGGTCCCGGCGAACGCCGTGAGCAGCCAGACCGGGGCGTCCGAGCGGGAGAACGCGACCGCCGAGATCGCCGTGACCAGGGCGATCTGCGAGGCGACGTCGCACAGGATGTCGATCCGCGCGCCGGCGGCCGAACGCTGGCCGGTGACCCGGGCGAGCTGACCGTCCGAGCAGTCGAGCACGTACGCGACCTGCCAGCCGACGAGGGCGAGCAACCGCATCCACAACGGGCAGCTGGCGCTGAACGCGACGACGAGCGTGGACACGGTCAGCCCGATCGCCAGGTTGGCCAGCGTCAGCGTGGTGGGCCGCAGGCCGAGCCGGGAAGCCGCGTACGCCGTCACCGCGCCCAGTCGTTGGCTCACCGCTTCGGAGAAGAGCCCGCCACCGCGGTTGACTTCGTAGAACTCACGAACGGACGGCATCGATATAGTCCTCCACCCGTGCCCGCAGCTCGGACTCGGCCATGGTCGTTCCCACGCCGAGGTGTTCCAGGATCGTGTACCGCTCGGGCCGGGTCTTCGGGGCGTACGCGACGACCTCGAGGAAGTCGTCCAAGGAGAGCCCGAGGTCGGCCGGGAGCCGGGGAAGCCCGTGCCGGTTCAGCACCGCCGACATCTGCGCGAACCTGGGCTTGTCGCCGCGGAGGTAGGTGCAGAAGAGCCCGCCGAGCCCCACCTGCTCGCCGTGGCTGCCGTGGCCGGGCCGCAGGATGTTCATCGCGTGCATGATCTCGTGGCAGCCGCCGCTGGCCGGCCGGGACGTGCCCGCGACCGCCATCGATAGGCCGGCCATGATCAACCCTTCGGCCAGGGTGATCAGGTAATCGTCGTCCGCGATCGAGCCGGGGTGGTTGATCAGCGCCTCGGCGCTGGACCGGGCCATCGCGACCGCCAGGCCGTCGATGGGCTCGCCCGTCTCGCGGGCGGACAGCTCCCAGTCGGCCACCGCGCTGATCTTGCAGATCACGTCGCCGATGCCGGCCTTGGTCTGGCTGTCCGAACCGGATTCCACGAAGTCGAGGTCGATGAAGACCGCCAGCGGGATGTGCACGCCGTAGGACGGCCGGGCGCCGTCGTGGTCCAGCGTGGCGGTCGGGGAGGCGATCCCGTCGTTGGCCAGGCTCGTCGCGACGGTCACCATCGGCAACCCGTAGCGGGAGGCGGCGTACTTCGTGGTGTCGATCGTCTTGCCGCCGCCGATGCCGACCACCGCGTCGACGCTGCGGTTACGCAGCTGCGCGCCCAATTCCAGGGCGGACTCCAGCGTGCCGCCCGCCACGTGCAGGATCTGCGCGTTCTTCAGGGTCGGCGCGATCAGCTCGACGATCTTCTCGCCCTGCCCGGGCCCGACCACGACCGCGACGTCGCCGCCGGCGGAGACCCGGCCGTCGGCGAGCAGCTTGCCCAGGCTGGCCACCGCGCCCCGCCGGACGTCGATGGTCAGCGGCGCCTGGACCGAGCGGGTCAGTAGCGGCATGCGATCTCCCGCGCCCGGCCGAGGTCGTCGTGGTTGTCGACCTCGACCCACTCGACCCGGCCGATCGGCGCTCCGGTGATGAGGCCGCCGCGGTCGGCGTACTCCTGGTAGCCGTCCTCGTAGTAGAGGTTGGGGTCGCGTTCCCAGGTCGTCTTGAGCGCGTCGGCGAGGTCGGCCGCCACCTCCGGCTGGATCCGGGTCAGCCCGATGTACTCACCGTGCGCGGTGGCCGGGTCCATCAGCTTCGTGATCCGCTTGAGCCGTCCCTCCGGCGAGAAGATCACCTTCATCTCCTCGTCGGCCAGCTTCTTCTGGTCGTCGACCGCCAGGGTGATGCCGTTCGCGGGCGCGGCGAGCAGAGTCTTCTCGACGCTCTGCGGGTGAACGGTGTCGCCGTTGACCAGGAGCGCCCCGCGCGCGAAGTGGTCGCGAGCCAGCCAGAGCGAGTACGCGTTGTTCCACTCCTCGGCCCGGTCGTTGTGGACGAGGCTGAGCGTGATCCCGTACTTCTCCTCCAGCGCTGCCTGCCGGGAGACGACTGCCTCGGCTCGGTAGCCGATCACGGCGGTGATCTCGGTGAGCCCCACGGCGGCCAGGTTGGCCAGCGCAATGTCGAAGATCGTCGTCTCGCCGTCGACCGGTACCAGCGTCTTCGGCACGGTGTCGGTATAGGGGCGCAGACGGCGCCCGGCGCCGGCCGCCAGGACGAGCCCGATCATGGGGAACCTCCAGCTGAAATGCGGGGTCCGGGGCCACCCCCGGGTGCAGCCCGACCAGCTTAGTGGACGCGTGTACAGACGCAGTTCACCTGTCGGTCACCCTTGACCGGCGAAGCGGTCACCCCACCCGGGTGACCCGATGACATATGTCAAGTCTTGAGTGTTGGCCTCATCGCGGCGAGGATGTCCATACGGTTCGTTTCAGTGAGGTGACGACCGAAGGGCGGCGTTGATGATGTTTGTCCGAGATGCGATGACCAAGCCGATTCTCGTTGTCGGCCCGGAACACACGCTCCGCCAGGCTGCGCAGCTCATGGCGGCCCGCCGAGTGGGGTCGGCGATCGTCATGGACCCGGATGGTGCCGGCGTCGGCATCCTGACCGAGCGCGACCTCTTGTACGCCATCGGAGCCGGCAAAGATCCGGACGTCGAGGTGACAAACGGGCATATCACCTGGGAAGTCGTCTACGCCCGGCCGGACTGGTCCCTGGAAGAGGCCGCGATGGCGATGTCTCGCGGCGGTTTCCGGCACCTGGTCGTGCTCGATGAGGACGAGGTTCTCGGCATCATCTCCGTGCGCGACATCATGCGGGTCTGGGCGCAGCGCCGGGCCGAAGCGGCCGCGTCGGTCTGATCGACGGCCGTCCGCAGCTCACCATTCGGGAGCCCGGTAAGTCGCGCGCGTACGCGGCCGGCCCATCGGTACGCTGAGCAGCTATGTCCCCTGCGCAGCTCATCTCGTTCGCTCGTGGTGCCCCGTCGCTCGACATCGTCGACATCGACGGACTGAAGGCCGCGGCCGTTCGTGCGTTCGACGCCGACCCGGCCGGGGTGACCGCCTACGGCAACAGCCTCGGCTACCAGCCGCTCCGCGAGTGGATCGCGGCCAAGCACGGCGTACCGGTCGATCAGGTGATGATCACCAACGGGTCGCTCCAGGCCGACGCCTTCCTGTTCGAGCACCTGGTCAAGCCGGGCGACCACGTCGTGGTGGAGAAGCCGACCTACGACCGGACCCTGCTCAACCTCCGCAATCGGGGCGCGGTCGTCCACCAGGTCACGCTGGAGCCGGACGGCATCTCGGTGACGGAGCTGCGCGGGCTCCTCGAGGCGGGCGTACGCCCGAAGCTCGCGCACATCATCCCGAACTATCAGAACCCGGCCGGGGTGACTCTGTCGGCGGAGAAGCGGCATGCGCTGGTGGCGCTGGCCCAGGAGTTCGACTTCGTGATCTTCGAGGACGACCCGTACGCCGACATTCGCTTCCGGGGCGAGGCGCTGCCCCAGATGATCTCCCTCGACTCCGACGGCGTGGTCGTGCACGCCTGCTCGTTCACGAAGACGGTCTGCCCGGGCGTCCGGGTCGGCTACCTCATCGGGCCGAGCCGGATCATCGACGGGATCGCCAAGACGGCGACCAACACCTACATCTCCGCAGGTCAGGTCGCGCAGGGCATCGTTCACCAGTTCTGCGTCTCCGGCGACATCGACCGGTCGATCGCGACGGTGAGCCAAGCCCTGGGCGAGCGATCCAAGCTGCTCGCCGAGTCGCTACGTACGCGGATTCCGGGGATCAGGTTCACCGAGCCGGACGGCGGCTACTTCCTCTGGGTCGAGCTGCCCGACGACGTCCACGTGGACAAGCTCCTGCCCGAGGCCGCCACTCGCGGCGTCGCGGTGGTCAAGGGCTCGGACTTCCTGCTGGAGGGCGGCGAGCACGCGCTTCGGCTCGCCTTCTCGGCGGTCACAGTGGACGAGATCGACGAAGGCGTACGCCGGTTGGCCGAAGCGATCGAGGCAGTCCGCGGCTGAACCCCCGCCCTTTTCGCGTTGATCATGAACCTATGGTCCGGGTCTGACCCAGACCCGGACCATAGGTTCATGATCAACGCGTGAGGGATCCTCGGAGTAGGGCCAAAGTCGGATAACCGACCGATAACAAGGCGGTGCCCCGGCCTTCCGCTGGGGCGCCGATCGGGCTCAGAATGCTGCCGAGCCTCATTCCCCCGAGCGCGCCGGGCGGGTCGCCTGCCCCCACCCCCCGAACGCGGACGATCCGCCCGGCGCCCTCGGATTCGGCATGGCGCGTAGCCTTGATGGCCGAACGGCTATGGGAGGAGGCGTCATGGCGGATCGGGTTGGCAGCGGCGAAACCAAGGGACTTCGCGTCTGGACGGCTCCCGTCCGGGCCGTCACGCGCATGTGGGGCGGCACGTTCGACGAGAGCCTGCCGGAGGAGCCCGGTCGCAGCGGCATTGTGGACTGCGCCGTCTACGTCGACGGCGTACGCCGACCGGGCCAGATCGACTATCGCGCGGCACTCGAAGAAGCCCGCGCCAAGCCCGACGCCTTCGTCTGGCTCGGCCTGAACGCGCCGCGCGCCGAGGAGATGGAAGGCATCGCGGAGGCCTTCGGGCTGCACGAGCTCGCCGTCGACGACGTGGTCAAAGCCGGCCAGCGGCCCAAACTGGAGCGCTACGAGGACTTCACCTTCCTGGTGCTGCGGTCGGCTCGGTACATCCCGCACGAGACGCTGAGCGAGCACGCCGAGGTCGTCGAGACGGGTCAGGTCATGCTCCTCATCGGCGACCACTTCGTGATCACGGTCCGTCACGGCAACGCGTGCACCCTCCGCGACGTACGCAGGAACCTGGAGGAGCGGCCGGAACTGTTGCGGCTTGGCACCTGGGCCGTCGCGTACGCCGTCACGGACCACGTCGTGGATCTCTACGTCGAGGCGGCCGAGCGGCTCGAGGACGACCTGGACGTCGTCGAGGAGAAGGTGTTCTCCCGCGAGGGCACCGCCCAGGTGCAGCAGATCTACCAGCTCAAGCGAGAGATGGTGGAGTTCAAGCGGGCGGTCCTGCCGTTGCAGCGCCCGATCATGGCGCTCGTGAGCGAGACGTCCGAGGTGGACAAGGAACTGCGCCGCTACTTCCGCGACGTCCAGGATCACCTGACCCGGACGGTCGAGCAGATCGCCGGCTTCGACGACCTCCTGAACTCGATCCTGCAGGCCCGGCTGGCCCAGGTCTCGGTCGAGCAGAACAACGACATGCGCAAGATCGCGTCGTGGGCCGGTATCGCGGCGTTCTGGACGGCGGTCGCCGGGATCTACGGCATGAACTTCGACAAGATGCCCGAACTGCATTGGCAGTACGGCTATCCGATCATCTTCGCCGTGATGGTGGGCGGATCGCTGTTCCTCTACCGGCTGTTCCGCCGCTCCGGCTGGCTATAGCCCTCCGCCAAAGCTGTCGCCTCAGACAAAGGCGCTGGATCAGGGTTCACGGTCGAATCTTGAAGCGAGTTCGACTCAGATCCCTGATCCAGCGCTCAAAGCGTCCAGCGCTCAAAGCGTCCAGCGCTCAAAGCGTCCAGCGCTCAAAGCGTCCAGCGCTCAAAGCGTCCAGCGCTCA
>NZ_JABFVK010000074.1 GCF_013362815.1 Hamadaea sp.
GCAGGTCGGCGACACCGTCGTCTACTCGAAGTACGGCGGCACCGAGATCAAGTACGCCGGCGAGGAGTACCTGGTGCTCTCCGCCCGTGACGTCCTCGCGGTCATCGAGAAGTGACCCGGCCGATGGCCCGGCGACCCTGCGTGAAGACCAGGGGAGCCGGGCCATCGCGATGAAGGAGTGAGAATGGCGAAGATTCTGAGCTTCTCGGATGACGCCCGGCACCTGCTCGAGCACGGAGTCGACGCGCTCGCCGACGCGGTCAAGGTCACCCTCGGCCCGCGCGGACGCAACGTCGTGCTGGACAAGAAGTTCGGGGCTCCGACGATCACCAATGACGGCGTGACCATCGCCAAGGAGATCGAGCTGACCAACCCGTACGAGAACCTGGGTGCGGCGCTGGTCAAGGAGGTCGCGACCAAGACGAACGACGTCGCCGGCGACGGCACGACGACCGCGACCGTCCTCGCCCAGGCCATGGTCCACGAGGGTCTCCGCAACGTCACCGCCGGCACCAACCCGTCCGGCCTCAAGCGGGGCATCGACGCCGCGGCCGCCCGGATCAGTGAGGAACTGCTCGGCAAGGCCGTGCAGGTGAACGACCGGCAGGAAATCGCGCAGGTCGCGACCATCTCTGCGCAGGACGCGACGATCGGCGACCTGATCGCCGAGGCGATGGAGAAGGTCGGCCGCGACGGTGTCATCACCGTCGAGGACGGCTCCACGATGCAGACCGAGCTCGAGGTGACCGAGGGTCTCCAGTTCGACAAGGGCTTCATCTCGCCGCATTTCACCACCGACGCGGAGGCGGGCGAGGCCGTCCTGGAGGACGCCTACCTGCTGATCACCACGCAGAAGATCTCGGCCATCGAGGAGCTTCTGCCGGTGCTGGAGAAGGTCGTCCAGGCCAACCGCCCGCTGCTGATCGTGGCCGAGGACGTGGACGGCCAGGCGCTGTCCACCCTCGTCGTCAACGCGATCCGCAAGACCGTCAAGGTATGCGCGGTGAAGGCTCCGGCGTTCGGCGACCGCCGCAAGGCGATGCTGCAGGACCTGGCGATCCTCACCGGTGGTGAGCTGATCGCCGCCGAGCTGGGCTACAAGCTCGACGCGGTCGGCCTGGAGCAGCTCGGTCAGGCCCGGCGGATCGTGGTGGACAAGGACACCACGACGATCGTCGAGGGCAATGGCTCGGCGGCCGAGGTCACGGGCCGGGTCGACCAGATCCGGGCCGAGATCGCGGCGTCCGACTCCGACTGGGACCGCGAGAAGCTGCAGGAACGGCTCGCGAAGCTGGCCGGCGGCGTCGCGGTGATCAAGGTCGGCGCGGCCACCGAAGTCGAGCTGAAGGAGCGCAAGCACCGTATCGAGGACGCCATCTCGGCGACCCGGGCGGCGGTCGAGGAGGGCATCGTCCCCGGTGGTGGCGCGGCACTGACGCAGATCGCCACGATCCTCGACCACGGCATCGGCCTGTCCGGTGACGAGGCCATCGGCGTGTCGATCGTGCGCAAGGCGCTCGACGAGCCGCTGCGCTGGATCGCCCAGAACGCCGGTCACGACGGCTATGTCGTGGTGCAGAAGGTCCGCGAGAGCGGCTGGGGCGAAGGCCTCGACGCGTCGAACGGTTCCTATGTGGACCTCGTCAAGTCCGGCATCGTCGACCCGGTGAAGGTCACCCGCAACGCGGTCGTCAACGCCGCCTCCATCGCGGGGCTGCTGCTGACCACCGAGTCGCTCGTGGTGGAAAAGCCCAAGGAGGAGGCCCCGGCCAACGGCCACGGTCACTCGCACGGGCACGGCCACCAGCACGGCCCGGGCTTCTGACGGTCCGTCGTCGAAGGGCGTCGCGGTTCGCCGCGGCGCCCTTTCGCGTACTCGGTTAAGGCTTTTGTAAGGGACGGATGTCGGGGGCGGGGGCCAGAATAGGCTCATGACGAAGACCCGCGCCGCCTTCTCCGGGGTGACGGCCGCCCTCGTCGCGGTCGGCCTCGCCGAGCTGGTCGCGGTCTTCACCGGCCCCCGGAGCGCGCCGCTGGTCGCGGTGGACGGCTGGGTGATCGACCACGTCCCCGAGTGGCTCAAACAATTCGCGATCAGGGTCTTCGGGACCAACGACAAGATCGCCTTGCTGACCGGCACGGCCGTCGTCCTCACCTTGATCGCTGCGGGCATCGGACTCCTGGCCCGCCGTTCGGTCGCCCTCGGCGTCACCGGCATCTCGCTGTTCGCGCTGGTCGGCGCGCTGGCGGCGGTCACGCGCGAGGGTGCGACGGCCACGTGGGTCCTGCCCTCGGTGGTCGGTGGCGCGGCCGCGGCGCTCACCCTCTATCTACTGGTACGCACAGAGCAGCGGGCCGAGTCCGAAAGCGGCGATCGGCGTACCTTTCTGAAGCTGGCCGGGCTGACGGCGGCCGGAGCGGTGGTGGCCGGCCTGGCCGGGCGAGCGCTGGCGGACCGGCGTGGGGTGGCCGAAGCCCGTTCGCAGGTCGAGCTGCCCACGCCGGGTGGCTCGCCGGCTCCGGCTCCGTCCACATTGCCCGATGGCTACGTGACCGCGAACTCCGAGTTCTACCGGATCGACACCTCGCTGATCGTGCCGCAAGTCGACCCCGACACGTGGACGTTGCGGATTCACGGCTCGGTCGACCACGAGCTGACGATCACGTACGCCGACTTGCTGGCGATGCCGATGATCGAGCGCTACGTCACGCTGGCCTGCGTATCCAACGAGGTCGGCGGGGACTTGATCGGCAACGCGCGCTGGCTCGGCGTACCAATCAAGAGCTTGTTGGAGCGAGCGGGCCCGAAGGCGGGCGCGGACCAGGTGGTTCAGCGGTCCGTGGACGGCTGGACCTGCGGGACGCCGACGCAGGTGTTGCTCGACGGGCGCGACGCGATGCTGGCGGTCGGGATGAACGGCGAGCCGCTGCCGGTGGAGCACGGTTTCCCCGTACGCATGGTGGTGCCGGGGCTGTACGGCTACGTGAGCGCGTGCAAGTGGATCACCGAGCTGGAGCTGACGACGTTCGGGGAGTTCGACGCCTATTGGGTACGCCGTGGCTGGTCGGCGAAGGCACCGATCAAGACGCAGTCGCGCATCGACACGCCGACCGGTTCGAAACGCGCGGGGGAGCTGACCATCGCCGGTGTGGCGTGGGCGCAACATCGCGGCATCGCCAAGGTCGAAGTGCAGGTCAGCGGCGGGACTGAGGGGGGCACGTGGCGAGAGGCCGAGCTGCTCGACACGGTCTCCATCGATACCTGGCGGCAATGGCAGTTGCCGTGGTCGGCGAAGCCGGGGGAGTACACCCTGACGGTGCGGGCGACCGACGTGACCGGGGAAACGCAGACCGAGGAGCGCAGTTCGGTCGAGCCGGACGGGGCGACCGGCTGGCACTCCGTACGCGTGAAGATCACCTGATCCCGCGCCTCGACGGGCGGCCTCGTGCGTCGGCGGGGGGCTCGGGGGGCCTCGGGCGGCCTCGGGCAGCAGATCAGGGTTCTGGGTCGAATCTTGCGTGATGATTCGACCCAGAACCCTGATCTGCTGTGGTCTTAGGGGGTCAGTGTCGTTGGGCCGGGATGCCCCGGGCGAGCCGGGCTTCGAGCCGGGAGACGTCGACCCGGTGGTGATGCCGGTCGGCGAGGTCCTTCCAGCCGATCATCTGCAGTCGGAGGCGCTCGGTCTCGGTGAAACCGCCCCAGACGCCGTAGGACTCATGAGTGACGAGCGCGTGGGCTGCGCATTCCGCGCGAACAGGACAATTGCGGCACACCTGTTTCGCCGCGGACTCGCGGCGCCCCCGGGAGGAGCCGCGTTCGCCGTCCGGGTGAAAGAACTGCGTGCTGTCTCTTCCCCGACAGGCACCCTCGTGTTGCCACTCCCAAATGTCCGCAATGGGACCTGGGAGCCTACGTACGTTGGTCATCGGTCACCTCCCGATGCTGGCCGCGTCGCGATTTTTCCGCACAGTGGTGCCATACCCATGGCTGGGCCGTGACATGCGAACCCACACGGGGGGCCGACGAAAGACGTTACTCCTCCTACAGTCGTCTGTCAGGAGTCATCTGTCCCGGTCATCCTGGGTCGCCCGACACGGCGGCGCGTGAGAGAGTTTTCGACACTTTCCCCCGAAACCGCGTAATGATCAGTGTTTCTCGTGGTCTCCTCCATAGAGGAGAGGGGGATCACCGTGCAGACCGTCCTCGTATGCGTCCGCTCCGCTCAGGCGGCACAAGGCGTCGCCACCTGTGCACAACGGCTCGGCGTCCTGCCCGCCGTTCGCACCGCAGTGACCGCGCATGACGCGCTCACGCAGCTCACCACCGAGCCCGCCGAGATCATCCTGGTGGACACGGCACTCACCCGGCCGGACACGGTCGGCTTCACCCGTCGCGCGCTTCAAGTCTCGCCCCGCGCCACCCTGGTGCTCTTCGGTCTCGAAGACCCCCAGATTGCCCGGGCGGCGATCGAGGCCGGCGCGCGCGGACTCATCGGCGGCACCGACGGAGACGTCGTCAGCGCGGCGGCCAAAGCCCTGCTGCTCGTCATCGTCCGGTACGCCACCACCGCACCGGCGGCCCGGCCGCCCGATCCGGCGTGGGCGGCTCGGCCGACCAACGGCGGGCCCGGCGTACCCGGGACCATGCGGTGGCCGGCCAACGGCGCACCCGCCGCGGCGACCCGCAGTGTGGGGTTGCCGACCATGGTCCCGACCCAGCGCACCGACCTCCCGGACGAAGCAAGGCTCCCCTCGCCGCTGCGTCCGACTCGTTCGACCACCCTCACCGAACGGGAACTGCAGGTCTTACGTGGAATGGCCGACGGTCGCAGCAATGCCGAGATCGGCCGCGAACTGTTCGTCTCGGAGGACACGGTCAAGACACACGCCCGGCGGTTGTTCCGCAAGCTGGGCGCGCGCGACCGGGCCCATGCCGTGGCGGCCGGATTCCGGGCCGGACTGGTCAACTGACAGACACACGGGGACTGGTCAAGGCGTAAACCCCTCACGCCTTGCCGTCAGCCTTGAGCGCTGGATCAGGGATCTCGGCCGAATCTTGCTTCATGATTCGGCCCGGATCCCTGATCCAGCGCGAAAGTACGCGCCCGACGCGGCGAAGGGCGTTACGGGATCAACGAGACAATCAGCCGTTTTCGGCGAGGTCGGCGACGGCGTCGCTGTAGCCGCGGGCGTACTCCCAGCTCACGTAATGATCGGGGTCGGGGTCGTACGCCGGCTCGTGGACGCGCGGGCGGCCGGAGTCGAGGAGATGGCGAAGATTGCCGCGCAACAAGTCCCAGTCGAAGTAATGCGGTTCCTGGCAGTCCTGGCAGTCGATGACGAGCCCGCGAATGCCCCGCGGAGACAGCAGGACCTGGAAGACCTCCAGCTCGCCGAGGTCCTCCATGAGGTCTTCCCGCTCCTCCGGCGACAGCTCGTCGAACTCGTCACCGTCCGGGTCGCCGAGATTGGCGGCCGGGTCGGCCGGATCGCCGTGGAAGGGATCGAGCGGCTCATCGTGCACACCTTCACCGTAATGCCATTCGGCGGGTGATGTGGCATCGGCCGGGGCCGAGTCGCTCGCACGATTGCGAGCCTGCCGAGCGCGGGATCACTACGGCCCACCAGGCTTGCGGGAAACACACACCGCTAAGATGGGATATCGCTGCTTGAGGGGGTTTACGTGGAGCTGACCGGCGACGGCCCAATCGAGATTCCGCTGGGATTGACCTTCGACGACGTGCTGCTCGTGCCGGGCGAATCGGACCTGATTCCGAGCCAGGTAACGACGGTCACGCAGATCACGAGAAACATCACCCTCCAGATCCCGCTGGTCTCCAGCGCGATGGACACGGTGACCGAGGCCCGGATGGCGATCGCGCTCGCGCGGCAGGGCGGTCTCGGCGTACTGCACCGCAATCTTGCGGTCGAGGAGCAGGCGGCCCAGGTCGACCTGGTGAAGCGCTCCGAGTCCGGCATGATCACCAACCCCGTCACCTGCTCGCCCGAGGACACGATCCGCGACGTCGACGCGCTCTGCGGCCGGTACCGGATCTCCGGCGTACCGGTGGTCGACGCGGCCGGTGTGCTGGTCGGCATCGTGACGAATCGCGACATGCGCTGGGTGGCCGACAAGTCGGCCCGCGTCGTCGACGTCATGACGCGGATGCCGCTGGTGACCGCCCCGGTCGGGGTCACCAAGGAAGAGGCGCAGCAGCTCCTGCGGCGGCACAAGGTGGAAAAGCTCCCGCTGGTCGACGACTCCGGCCGGTTGCGAGGCCTCATCACCGTCAAGGACTTCGCCAAGAGCGAGCAGTTCCCGCTGGCGACCAAGGACTCCGCCGGCCGGTTGCGCGTCGGCGCGGCGGTCGGCGTCGGCGACGACGGCTACAAGCGGGCGAAGGCGCTGATCGAGGCGGGCGTCGACGTGATCATGGTGGACACCGCGCACGGTCACAACCGCGCGGTTCCCGAGCTCGTCGCGCGGCTGAAGAAGGAAGCCGACATCGACATCGTCGGCGGCAACGTCGCCACGTACGCCGGAGCCAAGTCCCTGGTGGAGGCGGGCGTCGACGCCGTGAAGGTGGGCGTCGGGCCGGGCGCGATCTGCACCACGCGGATCGTCGCCGGGGTGGGCGTACCGCAGATCACGGCGATCATGGAGGCCGCCCGGGCCGCCCGTCCGGCCGGGGTTCCCGTGATCGGCGACGGCGGCATCCAGTACTCGGGCGACATCGCGAAGGCGATCGTGGCCGGGGCCAGCACTGTCATGCTCGGTGGTCTGCTGGCCGGCTGCGAGGAGTCCCCGGGCGACCTCGTCTACTCCAACGGCAAGCAGTTCAAGGCGTACCGGGGGATGGGGTCGCTGGGCGCGATGATGGCGCGGGGACCGGCGGCGCAGTCCTATTCGAAGGACCGCTACTTCCAGGCCGACGTCACCCAGACCGACAAGCTCATCCCCGAGGGGATCGAGGGCCAGGTACCCTATCGCGGTCCGCTGGCGACCGTCGCCCACCAGCTCGTCGGCGGTCTGCGCCAGGCCATGTTCTACTGTGGCGCGGACAGCGTCGCCGAGCTGCAGAAGCGTGGTCAGCTGGTGCGGATCACCTCGGCGGGGCTCAAGGAGAGCCACCCGCACGACATCCAGATGACCGTCGAAGCCCCGAACTACCAATCCCGCTGAAGG
>NZ_JABFVK010000067.1 GCF_013362815.1 Hamadaea sp.
TTCCCCAGCCACCCACAGGGGGATCGTGAGCGCCGCTTCGCGGAGCGAGCCGGACATGCCGGTCAGCGCGAGCCCGATGCCGACCATTCCCGCGCCGAGCGCGCACACCACCAAAGCCGGTGTACGCAGCAGCCATTGCTGGAAGAGCAGCTGAACGACGACCACGACGAGCGGGTCGAGCGCCAGGAGCAGACCGTATTGCAATGGGGTCGCGCCGACGGAGCTGAACACCACCGGCAGGCTGACCATGCTCTGCATGTGTACGGCGTAGAAGACGGCGGTCACCAGGGTGAAGCCGACGAGTGCCGGATCTCGCAACGCCGCGCCGAATCCAACATTTCGCCCAGCAGCCGTGCCCGATGGAGTGGCTGGCAATCGCAGCGCAAGAAGTCCGAAGAGGACGTTGACCGAGGCGTTCACCAGGAAAAGCACGAAGAACGCCCGCGAAGCGAGCAGCCCACCGAGTACGCAGGCGACCATGCGGCTGACGTTCATCACGAGGTAGAGCAGCCCGAGCGCCCGCTTGCGATGATCACCCGGAACGACGTCGGTCAGGTACGCCTGCACCGCCGGCCGATAGAGGTCGAAGGTCAGACCGGTGGCGAAAGCGAGCGCGCAGGTCCACAGCAGACCGTGCACGCCCCCGATCGCCACGTACGCCCCCGCCGCCCCGAACGCGCTCGCGACGATGACGAGGCGGCGGCCGAGCCGGTCGGCCAGCCAGCCGCCGAGCGGCATCGACAGCGTCCAGCCCAATCCGAACGCCGTCATCACGGTCGCGGCCTCGGCCGCGGTGAAGCGCCGGTCCGCGACCAGCCAGAAGGTGAGGAACGGCACGGCGAAGAAGCCCAAGCGGGCCAGGCCGACACCGCTCATCAAGCCCCAGAAGGCACGCGGGAGGCCGCCGAACCGGCGCTGCCACCACTTCATCAGGCCTCGACCTCGATCTCGTACCGCTCGGTCACGAGGTCCATCAGCGCCAGCACTTCCTGCGGCGTGTCGCCGTGCAGCCAGGCGTACCCGGCGAGGCCGCCCCACTGTCCGGACCCGGTCAGCCCGCCCTCGCCGCCGACCTGTGTGACGACGCTCGCGTCGACCACACCCGGCTGCGCGAGCACCTCGTCCCGGCTCGCGATGTGCACGACCCGGCCCGGCGGCACGTAAGGCCCCGCCCAGCCCCAGGCCCCGGGCTCCGGGCGAGGCTCGACGCGCACCGGCTCACCGGCCCCGAACCGGCCGAGCATCTCCGGCACGTTCACGTGGTACGCGTGAAGCAGCGCGTGCTGAATGCCGCCGCCGCCCGGCCGAGCGGCGATCTCACCGAGCAGCCAGCGGCCTTCGGTGTCGAGGTAGATCTCGGCGTGCGTGAAGCCCTCGTGGATGCCGAGTGCTCGGGCGGCCTGTTCGGCCAGGTCGGCGACGGCCATGCCCTCGGGCGCAGCCGGGTCGAGCAGCACCGAGCCGAGCGTGCCACCCATTCCGCGCAGCGGCGGGACGTTGTAGCGGCCCGGGATCTGATAGATCGAGTCGCCGCCGGACCAGAAGGCGTCGCAGTGGTATTCGTTCCGGATCCGCACGAACTGTTCCACGACGAAGCCACCCTGGTCGTCGAGCGGCTGGAAGGCCGGCTCGGCCCGGAAGAACGCCGAGGCGTCCAGCCGGCGGGTGAAGATCTCGGCCCGCATCCGCTCCAGGTCCAGCCGGTCCCGGATCACGTGGGTGTTGGTCGACCCGAAGCCGGTGAGCGGCTTGACGACGACCGGGAAGCCGCCGAGTTCCGCGGCGGCGGCCGGGATCTCCGCGGCCTCGTGCACGACCCGGTGGGCCGCGACCGGGACGCCTGCTGCGTGGAGGACCGACTTCATCACCGCCTTGTCGGTGAACCGCACGGCTTCGGCCGTGGCCTGGCCCGGCAGGTTGAGCAGGTCGCGCAGGAATCCGGCGGCGACCATCGCGCCCTCCCACAAGGTGGCCACGGCGTCGATCCGGCCGCGCACCTCCTGGGCCAATGCGGCCAACTCGGTGAAGTCGGTCCAATGAGTCACCGACCGGATCGGATAAGGCGGGTTCTGCGCGGCACGCAGCGCCGCGTTCGGCTTGGACAGGCAGACGACGACCTCGTGACCGGCGGCCATCAGCGCCTGCTCCATCACCGCGGTGTGGTTGGACAGGACGAGCACCCTCATCGGTTCTCCCCTCTTTCGGCACGTTCAGGACAACCGCTAAAACGTAATATGTTTTCGAGGTCGCCTCCCTCCTCCGTTCGTACACATGTTCGGGTAGGCTGTACGCTTCCACATCGGGACTTGGGGGGATATGCCTTGCTCTATGTGACGAGCGTCGTCCGGACACATGTCGTGCCGAAAGGAGCGATGCGGCGGCTGGCCCTGCGGTTTCCCGGGCGGCTCACCGCGACGTGGTGGCCCGAATCCGATCGGCCGCTGCTCGTCGCCGAGGTGGAGGATCCGATCCTCGCCCGGCTACGACCCTGGTTCGCCCGCCAGCTCGACGACCATCTGGAGATCCCCCGCCACCCCGACGCCCACGTACGCTCGGGGCTGCGGCAGGCGTACCTCCACATCGGACACACTCGGGTGGGCCGGGCGGTGGTGGCCGAGCGCCGCTGGCTCGCCGAGCGGTCGTGCACGGTCGGCCTGCTGTCCAGCGGGCTGACCAGCGATCGCTGGACGATCGGGGCACAGTTCGCGGTGCTGCTCGACCTCGGGCACGCGGTCGCCGCCGAAGTCCCGATCTGCTAGCCCGCCCGGTTTTTGAGGTCGTCCATCATCTCGGCGTACTCGCGGCGTACGTCGTCGGGGTCGAGCGGCGGCTGCCGGTCCAACCGCCACAGCATCATCTCGATGAGGGCGTTGAGGTTCCGCCCCTCGATCTCGGCCCGGGCCACCAGGCGCGCCATCAGCCGGGGCGGCAGGCTGATCGAGGTGACTTCCTTCGCCTTGTCCCGGGCCGGCAGCTCCCGCGGCAGGAGGTCGGTCAGCGCTTCGTCCAATGTGGGCGGTAGACCGCGTTGTTCGAGCACTCGCGGTTCGGACTCGGCGTACATGCGAGCCAGCTGAGCGCCCTTACGGCGGCGCAGGACGCCGAGCGCCTCGTCGTCGGTCACCGGCCCCCGGCCGGGTTCGTACGCCAGCGCGCCGGTCTCGCCGGGCAGTGCCACCTCGTCCGGGACGGCCACGATGTACCTGGGATCCAGCGAGGTCGGATCGCCCGGCTTCAGCTGGACCTTGCGGTAACCCTTGGCACGTTCCCCGTCTGCCATACGCCCCATCGTATAGACATGCGCGGGGGCGTTTCCGCCGTGCGTTGCGGCGCGGTGTCGGACCCGGATGGTTGACTGGGAGCCATGAGACTGCCGCTCACGCCGCCGCTGGAGCCCATGCTCGCCACCGCCGTCCCGGAGATTCCCGTGGCCGAGGGGATGAGCTACGAACCCAAGTGGGACGGCTTCCGATGCATCGTCTTCCGGGACGGCGACGAGGTTGCCCTGGCCAGCCGGGGCGGCAAGGACTTCACGCGCTACTTCCCCGAGGTCATCGACCAGGTCAAGGCGCAGCTACCGGAGCGCTGCGTCGTCGACTGCGAACTCGTGGTCATCCGGCGCGAAGAGGGCAAGCTGCCGCGCCTCGACTTCGAGCTGCTCGCGCAACGGATTCACCCGGCCGCGAGCCGCGTCCGCAAGCTCGCTGAGGAGACTCCGGCCGAGATGGTGGCCTTCGACCTCCTCGCGATCGGCGACGAGGACCTCACCCAGACGCCCTTTCCCGAACGCCGGGCTCGGCTGGAGGCCGAGCTGTCGGGCGTACGCCCCCCGGTTCACGTCACGCCGTTGACAACCGACCCCGAGACGGCGCGCCGCTGGTTCGTTGAGTTCGAGGGAGCCGGTCTCGACGGGCTGATCGCCAAGCCGGCCGACCTGCTCTACGTGCCGAACAAGCGGCTCATGCGCAAGATCAAGCACGCCCGGACGCTCGACGCCGTCGTCGCGGGATTCCGCTGGCACAAGTCCGGCCCGATCGTGGGATCGCTGCTGCTCGGCCTCTACGACGACGACGGTCTGCTGCACTCGATCGGGGTGACGTCCGCCTTCTCCGCCGCGCGCCGCAAGGAGCTGCTGGACGAGATCGCCGAGCTGCGCGATCCGGCCGAGCACCCGTGGCTCGACCCGAAGGAGGGCCAGCGCCTGCCGTCGGCCCCCAACCGGTGGAACTCGACCAAGGACACCTCGTGGGAGCCGCTCGCGCCGAACTGGGTGGTCGAGATCGGCTTCGACGCGATGGAGGGCGACCGGCTGCGGCATACCGGGCAGTTCGTGCGCTGGCGGCCGGAGCGCGACCCCCGGTCCTGCACCTATGAGCAGCTCGACCGCCCGATCCGGCTGGACGTCGAAGAGGTCCTCGCGAGCGGCAAGTAGGCTCACGGGGTCGACGTCGATCACCGGGAGGGACCCCACGTGCGCCGGATCGTGCTGTTGGTAGTGGCCGCGCTGTTCTCGGCCGCCTGCTTCCTGCCGGGAGGCCTCGGCGGTTCCGACGAAGGGGCCGCGCCTTCGCCGACGAAGGACGGCATCTGGACGCCCTGCACCGACGAGGCTCGCAAGATCTATCCGCAGGCCTCGCGCAGCTTCCAGTACCACTGCGCCAAGGTCGACGTCCCCAAGGACTGGGCGAAGCCGGACGGCCCGAAGATCCAGATCTCGCTGATCCGCGCCCGCATCGGCAGCCAGACCGATCGCATCGGATCGCTGCTGGTCAACCCGGGCGGTCCGGGCGGGTCCGGTGTGGACACCGCGGTCTATCTGACCAGCGCGCTGCCGGTCGAGGTGCTCCGCCGGTTCGACCTCGTCGGCTTCGACCCGCGCGGGGTCGGCCGGTCCGCCCCGATCAAGTGCATGACCGACGAAGACCTCGACGCGTCGTTCGGCTCCGAACCCGACCCGGTCGAGCAGTCACAGTTCGACCAGATCGTGACGCTGACCAAGCGGATGGACGCGGGCTGCAAGAAGGAGTACGGCGACGACCTCAAGCTCTACGGCACCGTGCAGGCGGCCAAGGACATCGACGCCATCCGGCAGGCCGTCGGCGACGAGAAACTCACCTACCTGGGCTACTCCTACGGCACGCTGCTCGGTGCGACCTACGCCCAGCTGTTCCCGAAGAACATCCGGGCGATGGTGCTCGACGGCGCGGTCGACCCGACGATGAGTTCCGTCGAGGCGAGCGAGTCCCAGGCCAAGGGCTTCGAGCGCGCCTTCACGAACTTCGACTCGTGGTGCAAGAACCACACGTCGCGCTGCTCGATCGCGCCGGACGCCCGGGGCGCGATCACCAAGGCGCTGGACGAGGCGCGGGCCAACCCGGTGACCTACGAGGGACGCAAGGCCACCTCCGGCTGGGTGTTCTACGCCGTCATCTCGGCTCTGTACACAAAGGACCGGTGGACCGATCTGTCCGACGCCATCGACTCCCTGCACGACGGGGACGCCGAGCAGGTGTTCGACCTGGCCGACGCGTACGCCGAACGCACCCCCGGGGGCAGTTACAGCAACCTCTTCGACGCGAACGCCGCCGTGAACTGCACCGACGACGAGGCGCCGCCGAGCCTCACCGAGATCCGGTCCCTGCAATCGCAGTGGCGCGCGAAGTATCCGCTGTTCGGAGCGCCGCTCGCGATCGGTTCGATGACGTGTTCGCTCTGGTCCGGCGGCCGCGACCCGGTCCCGACCGGGAAGGCGATCGGCGCGCCGCCCATCGTGGTGGTGGGCACCAAGGGCGACCCGGCCACTCCCTACGAGCAGACGCCGGCCCTGGCGAACATGCTGGGCGTCGGGCACGTGCTGACCTGGGAGGGCGAGGGGCATACGGCGTACCCGGAGACTTCGTGCATCTCGAGCGCCGTCAACGCGTACCTGATCAACCTGACCGTCCCCGCCGACGGCAAGACCTGCCCCGCCTAGCCCCCTTGTCCTTCTGGTTGATCATGAACTTACGGTCCTGCTCGACGGCGTGTCGGCGTCCTTAGGCCCGTGATCAACTCCCCAAGGTAATGATCAACGAGGCGTGAGCCGGCTCGTCAGGTCCCGTACGCGCTGCCGGACCAGCCGCGCCCGCCGCTCGGAATCGGCGACGGCGTACCGCAGGCGCTGGCCAAGTCGTGGTGAAGGGCAGTCGGACGGCTCGTAACCCAGCGCGGTCAACCGGCCCCGGAGGACCGACTCGCACAGGGCGATCTCGTCAGGCGTCAACCGGGTCCGCCAGGACCCGGTTCGAGCCTGGCCCACTGGCTGGTGCGTACGCGAGTGCCAGCGTTTGCCGGTCGGCACCGCGTCGGCAGCGATCTCCGACGGCCGGGTCATCGCCGGATCGAACTCCTCTCCCAGGTACGCACACAGCTCCCGCAAAGTCCCGTCCGGATCCGCGACGAGGTCTTCGTATCGCAGCTCGTGATAGGAGTCGGCGGGCAGAGTGCGGGCCGCTCGGCGGGAGCAGTCGACCGCGTACGCCCACTGCGCGGCGAGCGACGCGATGTCCTTGCGGGTCTGCCAGGGCATCTCCTTCAACGAAGCGCAGCAGTCCCGGCCGTCGCGGACGATGGTGACCAGCTGCGCCGTCGGGAACAGCCGCCGGATCATGTCCACGTTGTTCACGTACGCCGGCCGCTTGTCACCCCAACGCGGCTTGCCGAACCGCTCGGCGTACGCCCGCAGCACGATCGCGAAGAGCGAGCCGAGGTCGGGCGGACCGTCGACGAGACGCGCCCGGATGTCTTCGGCGTCGAGCCGCAGATCCTGGAACTTCGACTGCGGCCGGTCGACGATCCAGCTCGCGAGCCGGGCGCGATTCGCCGTGAGACGCAGGTCGCCGAACGTACGCCGGGCCAGGTACCCGGATAGCACGAACCGGTTCTCCGGCGGGATGGCGATCCGGGGATGCCGATGCAGCATGAGCTGCAGCATGGTGGTGCCCGAGCGAGGGCACCCCATCACAAAGATCGGACGTTCCGTACCATTATCGGCCATTGCCCCCGAATTGTCGGCGACAAGCCTCGCCGCTCACTGGAAGCGCGCCCGATCCGCGTTAACAAAAAGTTCAAGACTCACTCGGACGGCGTGCGCGCCCGGCTGGGCTGCACGCGCATCGGCTCGCCGGGCATCTTCGGATAGTCCGGCGGGTAGGGCTGCTCGACCGGATCAGCCGCCCACCACTCCATCAGGGTCTCCAACCCGAAGACTTCAGCCTCGCGGTCCGCCCACGGATCGCCCGACTCGGCCAGCCGCTTCGGCACGGTACGCAGATCGAAGTCGTTCGGGTCGACGCCCCGCAGTTCCTCCCACGTCACCGGAGCACTGACCGTCGCCCGTTCGTTGGCCCGCAACGAGTACGCCGCCGCGATGGTCCGGTCCCGGCACATCTGGTTGAAGTCGATGAAGATGCGTTCGCCGCGCTCTTCCTTCCACCACGCCATCGTCACGCGCTCGGGGTGCCGCCGCTCCAGCTCCCGGCCGAAGGCGATGGCGGCATGCCTGGCCTCGATGAAGTCCCACTCCGGGCGTACGCGGACGAACAGGTGGATGCCCCGCCCGCCGGAAGTCTTCGGGTACGCCGTCAGCCCAGCCTCGGCGAACAACTCCCGCGCGAGGTACGCGACCTCGACCGCGTCGGAGAAGTCGGTACCCGGCTGGGGGTCGAGGTCGATCCGCAGCTCGTCCGGATGATCCGGCTTTTCGGAGCGCACCGGCCAGGGGTGGAACACGATGGTCCCCATCTGGGCCGCCCAGACGAGGTGCGCGACCTCGGTCGGGCACAACTCGATCGCCTTGCGCCCGCTCGGGAAGGTGATCTGGGCGGTCGTCAGCCAGTCCGGCGCCCCTCGTTCCGGTACGCGTTTCTGGTAGAACGCCTCGCCTTCGATGCCGTCGGGGAACCGCTGCAAGGTCGTCGGCCGGTCGCCGACGGCACGCAGCATCGCCTCCCCCACGGCCTGGTAATACTCGAAGACGTCCCGCTTGGTGTACCCCGCTCGCGGAAAAACGATCTTGTCAGGACTGCTCAGTCTTACGGATCGCTTACCGACCTCATACGTCTGCGCCTCGGCCTTGGGCATACGGCGACGCTACCCCGTACCGTGAAGGCATGGAGAAGATCTCGGAGGACGAGTGGCGTGTCCGGCTGAGCCCGGCGGAGTACCGCGTACTCCGTGAGGCGGGCACCGAACCGGCGTTCACCGGCGAGTACGTGGACACCAAGACCAAGGGCGTCTACCGCTGCCGGGCCTGCGGAGCCGAGCTGTTCAGCAGCGACACCAAGTTCGACTCGCATTGCGGCTGGCCCTCGTTCTACGACCCGAAGGACGCCGCCGTCACCCTGCGCGAAGACCGCTCGTTCGGCATGGTCCGCGTCGAGGTGCGCTGCGCCAACTGCGATTCCCACCTCGGGCACGTCTTCGAGGGCGAGGGCTACCCGACGCCGACCGACCAGCGGTACTGCATCAACTCGATCAGCCTGACGCTGGAACCCGCCGAATAGCCACTCATCGGACGCCTTCGTGATCGTCGGAAGCCGACGATCAACGCACGTATACGCCCACGATTGTCGGCTTCCGACGATCATGGAAGCACGCAGCCCCAAGAATGTCGGAAGCCGACGATCATGAAAGCGCGAACGCGAAGACGCTCACCAAACCGCAGGAGGAGCGGCGGGAGCGGGAGCGGGCGGAGCCGACACCTTGTCCAGCAAAGCGCCGACGACCGCCCCGATCAGGATTGCGATCGAAGCAGGCAGCACGATGCTCGCCCACGTCGCGATCCCGTTGATCATCAGCGAAGTGGTGAGGGCGACCACTACAAGGGTGGCCAGAACGGTGCCGAGTACGCCGCCACGCCCGGTCGCGGCGCTGACGCCGCCCAGCAGGACAACCGCCGCCGCTTCGAGCAGGCGTAGGCCGTCGCCGGTGGCGGCGGCGTATGCGATGTAGCCGATGTACATCACGCCGGCCACGCCCGCGATCAGGCTGGACAGGCCGAACGCGCCGATCGACCGCAGCACACGGGAGCCGAACGAGGCGCTGTCGCGGGGGAGGCCGGAGACCAGAAATACGACCGCGCCCCCGATCGAGCCGAGCACGAACACGAGGGCCCAGACCGCGACCAGCCACACCGCGTAACGGCCTGCGCCGTGGACCATGACGCCGCGCGCGTCCGACAGCGCGTACGAGATCGCCTCCGCGAGCCCGAGCCCGCCGAGCGAGACGGCCCAGGCGGGCGCGCCGGTCAGCCCGGTGATCGCTCCCAGGATCAGGCCGAGGAACAGCACCGCGAGGACGCCGACTGCGCCGGCGACTACCGCCGGCCAGTCTTCGGCGACGAGTTTGGCGTAGATGATTCCGGCCAGCATCGCCTGGGCGGCGACTGCGAGATTCACCGCACGGAGGCGTACGGAGAGGGCGAGCGCGCTCGACAATAGGCCGATCGAGGCGAAGTTCAGCCAGACGCCGCGGCCGATGGCGTCGATGCCCTCCTGCAGCACGATGTAGCCGAAACCGGCCAGCGCGAGCAGGAGGAGGATCGCCTCCCAGCCAAGGTGCGCAATCAGTCCCGTGCCACGACGGGGACGAGGGGCCTCCGGGGCGATCGGAGGGGCGAGGACCGTCATGCGGCCACTATAGAGGTCGATGGCGAATGGCTTCGGCCACAAGCATCTGAGCGCTTTCGAGCCGATCCGCACCGTCTTCGATCGTCCACAGTGAATTCTGGAGCGTACGGCCGAGGGTCCAGAGCACCGCCCGTTCCCGGTCCAGCCCCATGACCTCGACCATCGCGTCGAAGCGGCGGCGTACCACGCGATGCGGATCGCCGCTGGCGAGCACTTCGTCCCAGCGATTGTGCAGTGCGGGCAACAGTTCGAATTCCGGGTCGCCGGACAGCGGCTTCGGGTCGATCGCGAGCCAGTCCGCCCGGTCCGCGGCCAGCACGTTCTCGAAATGCAAATCCCAGTGCAACAGCTGATCGCCGCACTCGCCCGCCACTTCGCCCACGGCCGCGGCCCAGCCCCGGATCAGCTCGGCCTCGGCGGGATCGGCCAGCTTGCGGGCCGCCTCGGGCGCGAAATCCAGCATGCCCGCGGCGATCTCACTCAGCGTCCGGATTCCTTCCGGCGACTTGTACGCGTTAAGGCGTACCAGTAGCTCTGCAATGATCTGTGCGGCCTGGACGTCATCGCGGAGGCTGAGCAGGTCGCGGCCTGAGTCGAGGCGCTCCAGCAGCATCGTGCCCGCGACCGGATCCTCGCGGAGCAGACGCACTGCCCCGTCACCGTGCCAGGTGCGCAGGGCCGCAGCCTCGCCGGGGTGATCAGGATCGTCGATCTGCAGCTTGAGCGCGGCCGGGCCGTCCGCGGTCTGGACCGGGACGACCAGCGCGACCACCCCGTTCATGACCGGGCCGTCCACCGTGAGCTCCCATTTGTCCAGGTGCTCGGCGACGACGCGCGGGGCGTCGGCGATCCAGGCGCGGCCGCGGTCCCCGTAGTACTTGGGCAAGGTGGCGACAAGCTGCTCGGGAACGGTGATCAGCACACCGCGAGGCTAACCGAAACGCGAGGGTCAGCGGTACGCCCCGCTGACCCTCGGCCAGTGCCTCACCTACTCGGCCGCTTCGATTGCCGGGGTTTCGGCGGTCGACGTGATCTCGATGCGCTTCGCGGCAGTGCCGGCGTACGCGCCCGCGACCTTGATGGTCAGGATGCCGGCGTCGTACTCGGCGGTGATCGCCTCCGACGTCACATGTGCGGGCAGCGCGAACGACCGGCGGAAGCTGCCGTAGCGGACCTCGCGCAGCGTACGGCCGTCGTTCTCGGTGGCTCGCTCGTCCCGGCGCTCGCCGCGGACGACGAGGTGACCGCGCTCGATCTCGACGACGACGTCCTTGGCGACGTCGAGACCGGGCAGCTCCAGGCGGACGACCGCGTCGTCACCGTCGCGGTCGATCTCGGCGGCCGGGGTGAAGCCGCTGGTACGCACGGTCGGGCCGAACGCCCGGCGAACGATCTGGTCGAACTCGGCGAACGGGTCCCGGCGGGTCCAGAGCGAAACGTTGTTCATCGATGTCTCCTCAAGTCTCGGTGGCTATCTGGCACAACTTGAGTCGCATCGACTCAATTCCGGGCGGTGACCGGGGTCACATAGCTCGGCAGTTCGATCTTGCTGCTGACCTCCTGACCCACCTTCAGCATCAGGTTGAGCAGGATCTTGCGGCTGAGCAGCCCGTCACGGGCGACCCGGCCGAACGTGGTGGCCGGCGCGAGGAACTTGCCGGTGCGGTCGCCGCCGACCTGAGTGCCTTGGGCGTACGGGCGGACCAGGCGCTCGTAACGCTCGAAGGCGGCCCGATGGTCGCCTCCGGCTTGGGCCAGCTCTCCCGCCAGCACATACGCCGCCACCGTCCCCGTGCCGGTGCCCATGCCACCGATCGTCGCGCCGCAGGCGGCGTCACCGACCAGCGCCACGCGACCCGTCGACCAGGGCTCGATGTCGACCCGGCTGATCGAGTCGAAGTACAGCTCTTTGGCGTCGGCCAGGCTGGCCAGCAGCCGTGGCGTCTCCCAAGCCAGGTCGCCGAACGCCCGCCGCAAGATGTCCTTCTGCTGCTCCACGTCATGCCGGTCGTACTCGATCGGATCCGACTTGAACATCACGAAGGCGCCCGCTCGAGCGGAATCCCGGTACGCCCGCCCGACCGACACGAGCCGCCCGGGCACGTTGTAGTTCAGCGAACCCGGGGGCAGCCCGAGGTAGTTCGGCAGTTCCCAGGTGGCGACGTAGTAGCCGAGATGGGTCTCGTACCGGCCGTCCGGGAACGCCAGCCGCCGCACGTTGGAGTGCACGCCGTCGGCCCCGATGACCAGGTCGTACGCCTCCCGCATGCCCGAGGCGAAGACGACGTCCACCTTGTCCTCCCGCTGGGTCAGCTCGGCGATCGAGTCGCCGAAGGCGTACCCGGCACCGGCTCGGATGCCGTGCTCGTAATACACCCGGGCGATGTCCTCCCGCAGCACCTCCAACTCGCCCGCGGCGAAGTCGCTGGGGAGGTGCAACCGCGTCCGGCCGCGCTCGTCGACGAAGGTCATCGGGCTGCCGTGCGTACGCCGGGCGCGCAGATCGTCGAGGACGCCCATCCGCTCCAGGACCGTGAAGTGCGCCGGACCCCGGAAGTCCACCGCCTGCCCGCCGCCACGCAGGTTCGGAGCGATTTCGACGACGGTCGGCTCGAACCCGTATCGCGCCAGCCATAGGGCCAACGCCGGCCCGGCGATGCTCGCGCCCGAAATCAGGATCTTCATGACTCCCCCAAAACTGTGTCTGCTGGATACAGTTATTAGTGTGTACGCTGGATACAGTTTTCGCAACCCTGATTTCGAGAGGTTCTCCGTGGACGGTCTTGAGCTGCTCTGGAACGCTCGCCCTCAGCCGAAGCGCGGCCCCCGGCCGGCGCTGACGACGGAGCAGATCGCTCTCAAGGGCATCGAGATCGCCGACGCCGAAGGGCTGGCCGCCGTGTCGATGCAGCGGGTCGCGGCCGACCTCGGCTACACGAAGATGTCGCTCTACCGGTACGTGCCGGGCAAGGCGGAACTCGTCGCCCTCATGGCCGACCTGGCGATCGGGGCACCGCCTTCGCTGCCCGGCGACGGCTGGCGTGAGCAGCTGAGTGCCTGGGCTCAGGCTTTACTGCCGGGATTCGCCCGGCACCCCTGGGCCATCGAGGCGACGACCGGGCCCCGGATCATCGGGCCGAACGAAGTGGCCTGGCTGGAAGCGGCACTGTCGGCGTTGGACGGCACGGGTTTGGCGGGCTGGGAGCGCATGGACGTGGTCGTCGTCCTCTCCGGTCACGTACGCACGATCGCCACCCAGCTCTCGGCCACCCCGAACGGCGATCCCGAGCGTCAGTTCGGCATCGTTCTCTTCGAGATCATGCGTGAGCACGCCGACCGGTTCCCGGCTGTCAACGCAGCGTTGACGTCGACCCTGACCGAGGGAGGTCAGGACGACGCGCTGGACTTCGGCCTCGCCCGCATCCTCGACGGGATCGGCGCTCTGATCGCCACCCGCTAGCCGCCGCGTCGCGCTTGAGCCCTGCCGCGTCCCGCTCGCTGCCGCGGCCTCAGCACTGGATCAGGGTTCTGGGCCGAATCTTGCGCGATGATTCGACCCAGAAACCTGATCTGCCGCCGTCGGGAGCGCCCCGAAGGGCGGGTCAGCGATTGGGCCGCAGTGTCCAGGTCACCGTCATCTCGGCGGCCACCGCACCGTCGCCCCGGGTGATCGCGACCGCCACGTCGAACTCCGGACGGGAGCCGCCCACGAGTTCGGCGACGACGTCGGCGACCGGGCGGGTCAGGCGGGCGGTTGCGCGTACCGCGCCGACGGCGAGCTTGCGATAGGCGATCTGGGCGTTGACGGCCAACGGGACCGCTTCCGTGAGCTGCTCGCCGAAGGCCGCCAGCACGACGCCGCCCGAAGCGGTCTCGCCCAGGGAGAACATCGCCCCGGCGTGCGGGCCGCCGACGTGGTTGTGCAGATCCGGCCGGTCCGGCAGATCGGCCACCACCTCGGTGCCGTCGGGCGATACCGAGGCGAACGTGATGCCGAGGGTCTTCACCAGCGGCACCGACTGCGTCATGCCGTCGGCGAGGGCGGCCACGTCAAGGGTCATGCCGATAAGTTACCTGCCGGTAACCAGCGGCCGCTACCCGGCGGTCGTGAACCGGACGTCGTGCTCCGCCCCGGGGACGAGGAACTCCAGCAACCGCCGCCCCTCCGCCTCGACCGCAGACCGTTGCCGGGTCGGAAACGGCTGGTAGGAGATGACCGTCAGGTGCGCCTTGCCCTTGCTCTTCTCCGGCCTCCAGCTGGCCCGGACGAAGCCGTCGACCAGTACGCTGCCCAACGCCGTGTTGCTCTGCGGCCACAACAACGGCCGGTACGCCGGATCGAGCACACGGGTGCGGTCGGCGTGCGACAGCAGGAGATTGTCGAAGTCGTAGAGGAACCGGACCGGTGCTTCGACGTCGGCCTCCGGCCGAGGACCTTCCGGGACGTCGAACAGCTCCCTCCCCTGCTCGTCGGCGTACGCGATGAGCCGTGGCCGGAGCCGCTCGAACACCTCGCCGAGCCGCGTGAGCCCGGACCAGGTCTGCGCGTCTTGCACGGAAGCCGGACCGAACGCGGTCAGATACCGGACGATGAGCTCGTCGATCGAGGGGTCGACGGCAAGCGGGCGGCCGAGGTACTGCTCGGCCGGAACGTGCACCGCCAAACCGCTGCGGCCCCACAACCCGCGCGGCGGCGGCTGAACGAGTGCGGCGAACGTACGCACAGCCTGCGCCATCGCCGGTCCGTCGCGATCGGGCCAGACCTCGGTCAGCCGCTTGCCGAGGTCACTGAAGGTCATCGGCTGCTGCTCGAGCAGCTTCACCCCGGCGGTGACGACTTCGGCCAGCTCGACGCCGGGCAGGAACTTGGCCCAGTTCGAGGCGAAACTCCGCTCGCCGACCGACTGCACCAACGGCCGCATCGTCAGGGCGTCGGCGGCGGTCACGAGGTGGATCGTGGAGCGCTGCACCGCTATCCGGACCAGTGCCCGGTCCGCCATCAGAGTGACGACCTGCTGCGGATCGAACTTCGCCAACCGGCCCCAGAGTCCGGCGTACCAGCTGTGTGTGGTCTGAGCCTGTAAGCCGCACAGGTGCGTGACGGCCTCGACCACGGACAGGCTGGAGCGACGCAGCAAGAGCTGGCGGTCAAGGGTCGCGCGGTTGAGATCGCGCAGGGAAAGCACACCGGGCACGATCCAGATCTACCAGCACCCCCTGACAATCGGCGAGCTATCGTTGCGTGCCATGACGGCCCGGGAGGACGACGACTGGCGACAGCGGCGTGACGACGCCGTGGCCAAGCATGCCGCGGCGGTGGCGCGGGCCCGGGAGATCGAGACGACGCAAGCGCGCAAGCTCGTCACCGAGTTCGTCGAGGAGGCCCGGCGGAGACTCCTTCCGCCGGAGCGGCTGATGGCGTTCGCCTTCAATGGCCGATCGCACTACCGGACCGGGCTGCACGGCTGGTACATCCACCCGAATCACTCGCTCGCGATCGGGGTCGACGGCGAGTTCTACGTGCTCGGGGTGCCGGCTTCGCTGCGCTCGCGGCTGCTCGGCGCCCGCCCCGCACCGAGCGACCCGATGCTGGTCATCGGCCGGGGCGCCAAGGACGGCGAATCGATCTCGCTGCGTGAGCTTCTCCACAGAAGGCTCGCGGCGAACACCGGTGACGCCTAGTCCGACCCGTTAGGGTGGCGGAATGCTCAAGGGCTTCCGAGACTTCATCATGCGCGGCAACGTCGTCGATCTCGCGGTCGGCGTGGTCATCGGCGCGGCGTTCGCCACGCTCGTCACCTCGTTCACCGACACCTTCCTCACCCCGTTGATCAACATGATCGGCACGGGCGATGACAAGATCGGCGGCTTCATCAAGCTCCCCGGCCAGACCGCCAAGGGTGAGCCGAACGGCATTCCGGTCGGCAGCTTTGTCAGCGCGATCGTCGCGTTCCTACTGACGGCGGCGGTGGTCTACTTCCTCGTCGTCCTGCCGATGAACAAGTTCGCCGAGCGCTTCAAGAGGAACGGCAGCCAAGCCGCGCCGGCGCTGCCGACCGAGGAGATCCAGCTGCTGCGCGAGATCCGGGATGCCCTGGTGGCCGGAAGCCGTACGCCGTCGCCGCGCAAGCCCGAACCGGCCGCGGATACCTCAGCCGTCACCGACCGCTAGTTCGGCCACGACGCCGTAGTGATCGCTGCCCGGCCCGGTCGCGTCGCCGATGCCGAACAGTGAGCACGCGACGATCGCCGCGGTCGGACCATGCGGTCCACATCGGACCATGATGTAGTCGATTCGCCGGGGAAGTGGCTGAGCCATGTCCCCGGCGAGGACGAGCCGGTTGCGCGGGGTGAAGGTGTAGCCGGGGTCGACCGGGTGCAGCGACTCCCACGCGTCCCGATAGCAGACGCTCAATCCGTCCAGCGACTGGCGGCCGGTCCAGAAGCGTACGCTCGCCGAATCGGGCGTCGCGTCGAAGTCGCCTGCGAGGATCACATGCCGCGGGCTCCCATCCGCCCGGGTGTCCCCCGCCAGCTCCAGGACCGCCCGCGCAGTCGTCACCGCTTGCAGCTCGCGCTCGCGTTCCAGGCCGACCTCCCAGCTCGGTTTGTGGTGCACGAACAGCAGACGGCCGATCGGTTCCGGCGCTTCGACCTCGGCGAGCGTGGCCGACCCGATCCAGCCGACAGCAGCATCCACCCGCTCGGTGACGTGCAGGTCGACGTGGCGTACCTCGCCGAGCGGCCAGCGGCTCGCCAGGCTCGCTCCGCAGCCGTCCGCGGTCGCGCCCGGCTGACGTACGAGGTGATATCCCTCACCGAGGATCTCGCTGGCCTGGTCCGAGTACGCGGTCTCCACCGTCTCCTGCAACGCGACGAGGTCCGGCCGCAGCCGGAGGAACTCGGTCCGGAGGACGTCCCGGCGGCGCGGCCAGTCGGCGTGATGACCGAACAGGTTGAGGGTGGCGACGCGGAACACGTCCATTCGGCTGGCATACCCCTGCGCGGCGTCGGGTATGCTTCCGGACGTGGCACGTCGGTATTGGCGCTTTACGCTGGCTCTGGGTGGAGCCGGCGGTCTCATGCGCTGACCGACACCACCCAGAGCCAGTAAGGCGGAGACCTCCCGGTCTTCGCCTTTCGTCATTCCAGGACGGGCTGGCGCTGGGTCGACCGGGTCCCGTCCCCCTGAGAACGGGAGTATCGAAGATGACCGTCACCAACGACCTGCACGTCGCCGCGTTCGAGCCGCTCGAGCCGCCGTCGGAGCTGCTCGCGGAGTTCCCCCTCGGCGGCGTACGCGCGGAGCTGGTCGAACGCACCAGACAAGAAGTCCGCGACGTGCTGACCGGCGAAGACGATCGGCTGCTCGTGGTCGTCGGGCCGTGCTCGGTCCATGATCCGAAGGCGGCGCTGGACTACGCCCGCCGTCTGGCCGCCGCCGCCGAACAGCACTCCCGCGACCTGCGCATCGTGATGCGCGTGTACTTCGAGAAGCCCCGGACGACCCTCGGCTGGAAGGGCCTGATCAACGACCCCGGCCTGGACGGCACCTACGACGTACGCCGGGGCCTGCGCATGGCCCGGGAACTGCTGCTGGACATCCTTGATCTCGGGGTGCCGGTCGGTTGCGAGTTCCTCGACCCGATCAGTCCGCAGTACATCGCCGACGCGGTGACTTGGGGTGCCATCGGCGCGCGTACCACCGAGAGCCAGGTGCACCGGCAGCTGGCCTCGGGCCTGTCGATGCCGGTCGGGTTCAAGAACGCCACCGACGGCAGTGTCTCGGTGTCGATCGACGCCTGCCACGTCGGCCGAAGCAGTCACGTGTTCTTCGGCGTCGACGCCGACGGGCGGGCAAGCGTCGTCACGACCACCGGCAACGAGGACTGCCACGTGATTCTGCGTGGTGGCAAGACCGGGCCGAACCACCTGCCCGGCCCGGTGGCCGCAACGCTGATCGCCCTGGAGAAGGCGGGCCTGAAGCACCGCCTCGTGATCGACGCCAGCCACGGCAACAGCAACAAGGACCACGTACGCCAGTCGGCCGTCGCGGTCGAGATCGCCGACCAGATCGCGGCCGGGCAGGGCGGCATCGGCGGCGTGATGCTGGAGAGCTTCCTGGTCGGCGGCCGTCAGGAGCTCGAGTCCGGGCGGCCGCTGACCTACGGCCAGAGCGTCACCGACGCCTGCATGAGCTGGGCCGCGACCGAGGAGGCGCTGGCCACGCTGGCCCGCGCCGTGGTGGCGCGACGGGCGGCAGCCGCCTGAGGTCAGGCGTTGCCGTGGTAGTAGGGGGATCCGGGGTCGGTGTACGGGACCGGGTCCTCCCGCGGCGCGGAGGTCTCCACGGTCTCCACCATCTTGTTCGGCGGGACGCGGTCGGGCAGTTGCCCATAGCGGATGAAGCGGAACAGCTCGGCCTCGTCGTCCGTCATGGGGGTGATCGACTCGGGCTCCATGCCTCCATCGTCACTCCTACGGGCAACTATGGCCATCCGGCGCTCGGACCGACCTCGATCAAGCATCCGACCTGTCATGCACGGTCGACCGGTCGGAGGATAGGCGGAGCGTGACAACCTCAGCACACTGTGCCCGTGACTGGGGGGCTCTCAAGATCGATCATCGCGCTGACGGCCGCTTTGTGCCTGATCTCAGCGGCGGCCTGCAGCAATCCCGACGACGTACGCGTACTGCCGGGGGCGAGCACATCACCGACGCCGGGCAGTTCGGCGGCTCCAGCGGCGTACGCCGGATTCTCCGATCCGGCCGGGGTCGGCAAGCCGTACGGGACCAAGGTGAACGGGCTGCTGACCTTCCGCGGCAACCCCACCCGGTCGTACTTCGGCACCGGTCCGGCGCTCCGGACGAAGCCGACGCAGTTGTGGCGGTTCCCCAAGTCAGGCAGCCTGTGCCACCCGTCGACGGATGAGAAGGGCACCCGGATCTGGTGCGGTTCCGGGTGGACCGGCCAGCCCGCCGTCTTCGAACGCGACGGCCGGACCTGGGTGGTCTTCGGGGCGTACGACGCGAAAGTGCATTTCCTCGACGCGAACACCGGCGAGCGCATCCTCCCGGACTTCCCCACCGGTGACATCATCAAGGGCTCGGTAACCATCGATCCCGACGGATTCCCGCTGGTCTACTCCGGTTCGCGCGACAACTACTACCACATCATCGCGATCGACCGCGGCAAGCCGGTCGAGCTCTGGAAGCTCTCCGCGCACGCGGTCTCGCCGACCAAGTGGAACGACGACTGGGACGGCGCCGGGCTGATCATCGACGACTACCTCTTCGAGGGTGGCGAGAACAGCCAGTTCCACATCGTCAAGCTCAACCGGGGCTACGACGCCAACGGCAAGGTCACGGTCAAGCCGAAGCTGGTCTTCAACGCACCGGGCTGGGATTCCGAGCTGCTCAAGGCGATCGGCGACGGCATGGTGTCGATCGAGAACTCCGTCGCCATTTATCAGGACACGGTGTACTTCGCCAACTCCGGCGGCCTGGTGCAAGGCTGGGACATCAGCGGCCTGAAGACCGGGAAGAAGCCCACCCGGGTGTTCCGCTTCTGGACCGGCGACGACACCGACGCTTCCATCACCGTGGACGCCGACGGCTTCCTCTACGTCGGCTCCGAGTTCGAGCGGAACAACGCGCGCTCCCGGCAGGTCGGCCAGATGATGAAGCTCGACCCACGAAACAAGACCAATCCCCTGGTCTGGAGTCAGAAGGACCAGCATCCGCCGAAGTCCGGGATCTGGGGTTCGCCCGCGCTCTACAAAGACATCGTCATCTTCGACACCCATCCCGGCGACGTGCTCGGCATCGACCGGGCCACCGGCGAAGTCCGCTGGAAGTTCCGCGTACCGGGCGGTGAGACGTGGCAGTCGCCGGTGGTCGTCGACGACGTGCTCTACCTGGGCGACTGCACCGGCGTGATGCGCGCGTACGACGTCGCGGACACACATGCGGAGCCGAAACTGTTGTGGTCGATGAAGATCGGCGGCTGCATCGAGTCGACCCCCGCTGCCTGGAACGGCCGCATCTACTTCGGTACGCGCGCCGGCGGCATCGTCGCGCTCGGCAACCGCTAGTCGATCACCTCCTCGCGGAGTCGATCAGGCTCCCGCGGCCACGACACACCGGCCGATCACGCCCGATAGTTCATGATCGCGCGGAAAGGGCGGCGGGATCGCGCGGAAAGAACCGGTGGGTTGAAGTGGGTCAATATGTGAGGGAAGGTCGGTTTTGGTCCGGTAGGAAGGAGCCATGGCCAACGACCTGCAGATCGAAAAGCTCGACCGAGCCTTCGACCACATCGACGCAAACCACTCCGGCGAGATCGAGCGCGACGACATGCTCGGCCTCGGCTCCCGGGTGCTGCTCGGCTTCGGCGAGTCGCCGACGTCCAGCAAGGGCAGGCAACTGATCGACCGGTTCGACGAGTTGTGGTCGGAGATCGTTCAGCACGCCGACACCGATGAGTCCGGATCGATCTCGCCCGCCGAGTTCCGTACCGCGATGATCAGCGCGTACATCGACGGGCAGAAGTTCGACAAGACGTTCCGCCCGGCGGCCGTGGCGATCGCGGCGCTCTGCGACACCGATTCCGACGGTGCCGTCTCGCTCTCGGAGTTCCAGGTGCTGCAGTCGGCGTTCGGCACGGGCGACGGTGACGCGATCGCTGCCTTCGAACGGCTCGACCTCGACGCCAACGGCAGCCTGTCGGTGGACGAGCTGGTGCAGGCGGCGTACGAGTACTACACCGGCGGCGATCCGAAGCTGCCGGGCAACCATCTGTTCGGTCCGCTGTGACCACCGCTCCGGCGGCTGTCCCGGCCGCGCCCACGCGCGCGGCCGGGATGCCCAGCGCGCTCGACCTGTTGCCCCTCGTGGAACGGGTGCCCGCGCTCGCCGCGCCGTGCCGTCATCACCGCGACGAGGCCGCGATCGAGCTGGCCGTCCAGGAGTGGGCGCTGCGCAGCTTCCCGGAGCTCTATCCGGCCCGGCTCCGCGCCGCCCGCTTCGGCGAGATGGCCGCGCGGGCCTTCCCCGAGACCAAGACGCCCGAGGTGATCCTCTTCGGACAGTGGCTGGTCTGGCTGTTCGTCTTCGACGACCTGCGCGATGACGGGCCGCTCGGCTGGGACGAGAACGCCGTCGACCGTCTCTACGACGCCGTTCTCAGCTCCTGCGACACACCGCCGGCACTCGACGCTCACCCGGTCGTCCGGTCCTTCCGCGACCTGTGGGCCCGGACCGCGCCACGCTCCAGCGCGAGCTGGCGGTCCATGTTCCGGGTCCATCTCGCCGAGCATCGGGCCGCGTGCCGCTACGAGGCGCGCTTCCGGTCCACGCGGCGCATTCCTTCGCCCGACGAGTACGCACAACTGCGCCGGCAGGCCAACGGTTCGTTCCTCTTCGACCTCCCGGAACCGGTGCTGGGCGCGGAACTGCCGGGCGAGCTGCGTACCTCGGCGGCGTGGCGCGGACTGCTGTCGGCCTGCAACGACGTGACGGCGTGGTGCAACGACGTGGCCTCGGCAGCCAAGGAGAGCGCCCGGGGCGACGTGCACAACTACGTCCTAGTTTTGGCGGCCGATCGCGGCATCTCCTTGGCAGCCGCCGCAGATGAAGTGCTGGATCGGATCGCCGCCCGGATCGACGACCTGACCGCCGCCGCCCGCGCGCTGCCGGCCGAGTTCACCCGGCTGGATCTGAGCACGGGGGCCGCGCGGGACGCCAGCAAAGTAGCGATGGTGCTGCTGGGCGCGCCGCGCGGCCACCTGGAGTGGCTCCTCGAATCGGCCCGCTATGCGCGCCCTTGATGGCGCTGGATCAGGGTTCGCGGTCGAATCTTGGGCCAAGATTCGACCCGGAACCCTGATCCAGCGCTGAAAGGGTCGGGCGCTACGGGTAGGTGAGGCCGTAGCCGAGCGGGAACAGCGGGGTCTTGCCGTCGCCGTCGTTGATCGGTTGTTGGGAAACGCTGGTCATCCACGTCGACGGCAGCTTCCCGGTCGGCTTGTAGTCGCCGAAGAGGACGTCGGCCACTCCGGCGCCCTCGGTGCCCGGCAGCCATGAGGCGAGCAGGGCGTTCCAGTTCGGCAGTTCCGTCGCGATGTCCAGCGGGCGTCCGGAGACGAGCACCACCACGACCGGTACGCCCTTGCCCCGCAACGTGTTGATGACGCGCAAGTCGTCGCGGTCGAGGCTCATGGTGCCGGTGCGGTCCCCTTGGCCCTCGGCGTACGGGGTCTCGCCGACGACTGCGATCGCCACCTTGTAAGTACTGTCGATACCGCTACCGCGCTGGCTGTAGGTGACCGTCGTGCCCGGTCCGGCCGCCGCCCGGATGCCTTGCAGGATGGAGGTTCCGGGCGTGATGTTGCCCGACGATCCCTGCCATGAGATCGTCCAGCCGCCGCACTGGTTGCCGATGTTGTCGGCGTTCTTGCCCGCCACGAAGATCTTGTTGTTGTCCTTCGCCAGGGGCAGCACGTTGCCGGCGTTCTTCAACAGCACCTGCGACTGGCGTACGGCTTGCCGGGCGAGCGTGCGGTGGGCTGCGCTCCCCACGGTCGCGGTGAACGACCGGTCGGTGTACGGCTTCTCGAACAGCCCGAGCTCGAACTTCTTCGTGAGGATCCGCCGGTTCGCGTCGTCGATCCGGCTCAGCGGCACGTGCCCGTTGGCCACTTCGGCCCGAAGGGTGGTGATGAAGTTCTTCCACGCGGTCGGCACCATCACCATGTCGATGCCCGCGTTGACCGCGGCGGTGACTTCGGCCGCAGTGAAGCCGGTCGTGCCGTCGATCTGGTCGATGCCGTTCCAGTCCGAGACCACGAACCCGGAGAAGCCGAGCTCTCCCTTGAGGACGTCGGTGATCAGGTACTTGTTGCCGTGCATCTTGACGCCGTTCCAGCTGCTGTAGGAGATCATCACCGAGCCGACGCCCCGCTGGACGGCGGCCTGGAACGGCGGCAGGTGGATCGCCCGGAGGTCGGCCTCGGAGAGCACGGTGTTGCCCTGGTCGTCGCCGCCCTCGGTGCCGCCGTCGCCGACGTAGTGCTTCGCGGTGGCGAGGACGGACGACGGGCCGTTGAGCGACGTGCCCTGCAAGCCCGTGATGATCGTCGACAGCGACGAGGCGATCGAGGGCACCTCGCCGAACGACTCATAAGTACGCCCCCAGCGGTCGTTCCGCGCGACGCAGAGGCAGGGCGCGAAGTCCCAGTCGATGCCGGTGCCGCTGACCTCCTCGGCCACGGCCTGCCCGATCTGCTGGACCAGCGCGGGATCGCGGGTCGCGCCGAGCCCGATGTTGTGCGGGAAGATCGTCGCGCCGACCACGTTGTTGTGGCCGTGCACGGCGTCGACGCCATAGATCATCGGGATCTGCAACGGCGTCGCCATGGCTCCCGTCTGGAACGAGTCGTACATGTCGGCCCAGCTCGTCGCGGTGTTCGGCGTCGGCGCGGAGCCACCGCCGGACAGGATCGACCCGAGGCGGTAGGTGGTGACGTCGGTGGCGCTCGCGCTGCCGCGCTCGGCCTGGGTCATCTGGCCGATCTTCTCGTCGAGCGTCATCCGCGACAGCAGATCGGCGACGCGCGTCGCGACGGGCAACGACGGGTCCTGGTACGGCAGCCCGGCAGCGTGGACGCTGCCGGGGAGGGTCATCCCGGCTAAAACTAAGACCGGAACAAAGAGCAGGGACGCGCGGGAACGGGAGACATTGGGCATGATCTACGTGTACGCGTGACTTCGATCGGTGTCAATCGGGTGATCTCCTGCGCCCCCTGCGGCGGTCATGACACGGATCGGGCGATCCGCAGCGCCTCGTCTATCGTCGGCACCCCTTCGAGCCGGTAGGTGACCGAACCGCGCTGCCACACCAGGCAGGGCCCGGACAGCCGGGCGGTCTCCTGATGCGATCTCCCCCAGCGGTCCACGTAGACGATGGGGTGCGGCTTGCTCACCCAGATCATGTCGGCGCCGACCCATTCGACCCCGTCGGCGGTCTTCGAGAAGGCCAGATCCAGTTGGCCGTCGAACTCGTCGAGGCGTACGCCGGAATAGACGAGCGTCACCACGCGCGGATGTCCGTCGGGACCGGGATCGGCGAGCTCCACCCGCTGCGGATCGCCGAGAGCCGCCGGTACGCCGATCGGGAACGCCGCCTGCGCTCGGGCCCGCGCCAGATCCCCGCTGGTCAGGTTCGGCAGCGGACTCGGGGTCGGTGCGATGCTCGGCGCGGGTTCGCCTCGGCGTACCTCGACGCCGCCGAGCCGGAGGATCGAGGTCACGACGTCGGCGACCGCTGTGCGTACGGGTGGGACGAAGACGACCGTCAAGACGGTGGCGATCACCAACCCGGCGACGATCAGCTGCGTACGCAGTTTGGCGAGCGCCCGGCTGGCCCGAGACTTCACCGTGCCCTTCGGCCGGTCGAGCAGTTCGGCCGTCTCCGCCTCGGACATGTCCAGCAGATAGCGGTAGACCAGCACGTCCCGATCGGCCGGGCTGAGCTGCTGAAGCGCCGAGACCAGCTCCGCCCGCCGTTCGGCCGACAACGCGCCGTCGACGGCGTCGTCGTGTTCGATCGGCGGCCCCTCGACGGCCGCCGCCCGTTCCAGCAGCCCGGCCCGACGCTGGCGGGTGCGATGCAGATTCCGGGTCTCGTTCGCGACGATCGTCAGCAGCCACGACCGGAACGACGATTCGCCGCGGAAGGTCGTCAGCCGCCGGTACGCCTTGACGTAGGCCTCCTGCACGACGTCTTCGGCGTCGTCACCCGCCCCGAGCAGGGTCGCCGTACGCCGGGCGAGCGCGCTCGTGCGGGCGACCAGCTCCGCGTACGCCTGCTGGTCGCCGGCCGCGGCCCGCTCGACGAGCGCGGCCTCGGTGACGGCTTGCGATTCCATGGACTCCAGGATGACGCCTCTCGACACATGACATGACACCGCGGGAACCCGGATGGTTCCACCGGTGTCGGCAGAACATGACGACACGACGGAACCTGCTCATGCTCGCCGGAGCCGCGGCTGCCGCGGCCGCGACGGCTGCCTGCAAAGCAACCGACGAGACCCGGCCCGCTGCTTTACGCGTACCAGATGTGCTTGTCGTGAAGACTCGCGACGGCCTGGCAGTGGCCCGCGACGGTGGCCTGACCCCGGGGCGGGCCGGGGCCCTGTCGGCGACCGGCTCGATGTTGTGCCTGGCCACGGCGACTGACAAGACGACGCGGCTGGACTTCACGACCACCTTGGCCGGTACGCACCTGGGCGGGTATGCCGTCGACGGCCGGTGGACGCCGCGGGTCGTGCACGCGGGCGGCAGCCTGGTCGCGCTGGTCGCACCGGAGGGTGATCCACTGAAGCCGCAAGCGCGGGCGAAGACCACGATCGTGATCGCGGACTCGGCGAAGATCCGGCAGAAGATCACGGTGCCGGGAGTCGTCGAGCCGGATGCCTTCACCGCCGATCAGACCGGCCTGTTCGTGCTGGAATGGCTGCCCGCCAACGCCCCGGACCATTACCGAGTACGCCGCCTCGACCTCGCTACGCAGCGCCTGGAACCGCTGTGGACCCGCGACAAGGTGCCCGTTCCACCGGGCGCGGAGGAGGAGATGCGCGGCGAGGGCCGGACCGCGGTGGCGTCGCCGTCCGGGCGCGTGCTCTACACGCTCTACACCCACCAACCTGGCCACCAGCACACCCGCGACCTGCTGTCGGGCCGCCCCGGCAACGTGCACGCGTTCGTGCACACCTTGGAAACCGAGCAGAACTGGGCGTACTGCATCGACCTGCCCGACCCGTTCGGGCACTCGCCGAGCAGCGCCTATTCGATCACGCTGAGCGCCGACGGGACGCTGTTGTTCGTGGTCGACCTCGCCGCCGGCGCGCTCGCCCGGATCTCCACCGAAACTCTGAAAGTGCTCGACGTCGTCAAGGTCACCGCCGACTCCGGGACGGCGTACGCCACCGCCTCGGACAAACAGCTGTATCTGGGCGGTGACCAGGGAGTTCAAGTTCTCGACCTGGCCGGTACGCCGATCGAGAAGTGGTCCACACCGGCCGTACGCGGATTGGCCGTGTCCCGCGACCTCACCCGGGTGTACGCCGCCCGCGAAGGGGGCGTGACCTGGCGTGGATCGTCTCTTGGGGACGTCGCCTTGCCGGGCCTCACCGGCCTGATCCGGGTGGCGTGACGGTTCCCGCGTACTTCCCGAGCGTCCCGCAGTAGGGTCGTGACTATGCCTATCCGCTCATCATCGGCCCGCTGGCAGGGCACGCTCACCGAAGGTTCCGGCACGATCCGCACCGGCAAGGGCGGCTTCGAGGGGAACTACTCGTTCAAGTCGCGCTTCGAGGAGGGCGAGGGGACCAACCCCGAAGAACTCATCGCCGCCGCGCACGCCGGCTGCTTCTCGATGGCGTTCAGCAAGGCGCTGTCGGACGCGGGCTTCCCGCCCACCTCCGTCGAGACCACGGCCAGCGTGCACCTCGACAAGACCGACGCCGGGATGACCGTGACCCGGATCGACCTCGACACCGTCGGCACCGTACCCGGCATCGACGACGCTCAGTTCCAGTCGCTGGCCATTGGCGCCAAGGAGAACTGCCCGATCTCGCGGCTGCTGTCGCCGGGTGCGGCCATCTCCCTGAACGCCAAGCTCAGCTGACTCTACGCCCGGGGCCACCGGCCCCGGGCTCCCTTTCGCGTTGCCCTTTCGCGTTGCCCTTTCGCGTTGATCATGAACTAACCGGGGTGATCGACAGCGTTTTCGCAGGTCGCCAATCCCACTCGTGGGTGATCGACTCCGCGCAGTCATGATCGACCCGCCTTACCTTGTAAGACGGCCGCGATAAGATGGCCGCGTGTCGAGACCTGCCCTGAGCCGGGACCGGGTCCTCCGGGCCGCGGTCGAGCTCGCCGACTCCGCCGGGATCTCCGCCGTGACGATGCGCCGGCTGGCCGAGGAGCTGGGCGCCGAGGCGATGTCGCTCTACCACCACGTGGCCAACAAGGAGCAGGTCCTCGACGGGATCGTCGACGTGATCGGGGCGGAGATCAACGAGGCCGCCGCGCGGGTCGAGCTGCCGAGTCACGGCGACGGCTGGAAGAAGGCGGCACGCGTACGCATTCTTGCCGCGCGTAAGGTGTTGTTGCGCCACCCGTGGGCCCCCGCGGTGATCGAGTCGCGAACGAATGCGAGCCCCGAGATCCTGTTGCACATGGACGCGCTCGTCGGGATCATGCGCAACGGCGGGTTCACCCACGATCAGACCCATCACGCGTTGCATGCCCTGGGCAGCCGCGCAGTCGGATTCAGCCAGGAGCTGTTCACCCCGGGAGCACCGGGGAACGGGCCCACCACCGGCGAACCCGATCCGATCATGGCCGCCATGGCGGCGAGACTGCCGAACCTCGTCGGCATGCTGTCGGAGATCGCTCACGACGATCCCGACTCGACCCTCGGCTGGTGCGACGACCAGGCCGAATTCGAGTTCGGGCTCGACATCGTGCTCGACGGCCTCGATCGGCTGCGCTGACTTTCTCCGCCTGACCTCTTGACCGCCCTTACGGCGTAAGGCTACCTTACAACGTAAGACTTACAACGTAAGGTCAGGAGTTCTCGATGAAGGCGTACCTGCTCCACGCGTACGGATCGCCGGAGAATCTGCTGCTCAGTGAGGTTCCGAAGCCGGAACCCGCCCCCGGCGAGGTGCTCGTACAGATCCGCGCAACGTCCATCAATCCCTACGACTGGCACCACATGCGCGGCGAGCCCATCGCGGCCCGGTTCGTGCCGGGCGGGTTCGGCAAGCGCCGCCCCACCCACTCGATCCTCGGCTGCGATCTCGCCGGCGTCGTCGAGGCGGTCGGCGACGGCGTCACCGGCTTCCACCCAGGCGACGAGGCGTACGCCCTGGTCAAGCACGGCAGCTACGCCGAGTACGCGTGCGTACCGGAGGAGTTGCTGGCGCTGAAGCCGCGCAGCCTGTCCTTCGAGGAGGCGGCCGCAGTGCCGATGGCCGCCGCGACCGCCCTCCAAGCCGTACGCGACGACGCGAAGGTGAGCAGCGGCCAGCGGGTGCTGGTGAACGGAGCCTCCAGCGGAGTGGGCACGTTCGCAGTGCAACTGGCCCGAGCCGCCGGCGCGGAGGTCACCGGTGTCTGCGGCGGGCGCAACGCCGACCTGGTCAAGGGCCTCGGGGCGTACGCCGTCATCGACTACACCGCCGAGGACTTCACCAAGACCGCGCGGGACTTCGACGCGCTCATCGACATCGCGGGCAGTCCCCGTATCGGAGCGGCGAAACGCGTATTGCGCCTGGAGGGGTCCTATGTGGTGATCGGTGGGCAGGCGGGCCGCTGGTTCCGGCCGATGGATCACCGGATCGCGGGCGAATTGGTCGGCCGGTTCAGTTCCCAGCGCATCGTGGGCACCGACACGAAGATCGGGGCGGACAGCGCGCGCAACCTCACCGAACTGGCCCGGTACGCCGATGACGGCGACCTCAAACCGGTGATCGACCGGCGGTACGACTTCGCGGAGCTGCCGACCGCCATGCGTTATGTCGAGGCCGGACACGCCTCGGGCAAGGTCGTCGTCACCGTCGGCTGAACCCGCCCGCCCGCTTTCCCACCTGATCACGCGGCCCCACCGGACCACGCAGGCGCCACCGGATCACGGATATGCAGGCCTCCGATGCCCCAGGAAGCATGCACATCCGTGATCTGCAGCTCAAAGAGGCCGCGCAAACGCGCAAAGAGGCCGAGGTGCCCGGCGACGGAGCCCGCCGCAGCCTGAGGCGACGGCGTACGCGGTGGCACCAGCCCGCCTGCTGGTGCCACCGCCCTTCTTCGGGCGGAGGTTACCGGCGGCGGTTGCGGGTGATCAGGTAGATCGCGGCGACGATACCGCCGACCACGACGATGCAGCAGACTGCACTGCAGCCCCAGAAGCCCATGCCACGGCCGCGACGCAGGTACTCGTCCTCGGCGGCATAGGCGACCCCGGGCAGGGCCAGCACGGTGAACAGGCCGGCGACCAGCGCGGCCCACAGGCGGGTGATGCGGTTCATGACAACCAGCGTAGGAAACCCGATCAAGGCGGCAGGCCGATATCGTCCAAGCCGTGACTGATCTTGCGATACGCCGCGCCACCGCAGCCGACCTGCCCGCCATCGTGGCCATGCTCGCCGATGACCACTTGGGAGCGACCCGGGAGGGCTCGCCCGACGATCCGGCGTACGCCGAAGCCTTCGCGGAGATCGACGGCGATCCGCATCAGCGCCTCGTCGTCGGCGAGTTGAACGGTGAGGTGATGGCGACGATGCAACTCACCATCATCCCCGGCATCGGGCGCAAAGGAGCCCGCCGCGCGCTCATCGAAGCGGTACGCGTCCGCTCCGACCTGCGCGGCGGCGGGCTCGGCAAGCAGCTCATCCGCTGGGCGATCGACACCGCCCAGACGGAAGGCTGCGCAATGGTGCAGTTGACCAGCGACAAGTCGCGGACGGACGCACACCGGTTCTACGACCAACTCGGGTTCACGCAGAGCCACGTCGGCTACAAGCTCACCCTGCCGCCGCGTTGATCATGAACCTAAGGTTCCGCCGGGCGGCGTGTCGGCCCCACAAGCCCGTGATCAACACGGCGTGGCGCGCCGGTGATCACGGCGCGGCGCGGCGGGTTGATCACGGCGCGGCGCGCCGGTTGATCACGGCGTTCGGGGGCGTGACACGCCGCCGAGGCGGACCTTAGGTTCATGATCAACGCGCGATGAAGAGGTCGCCGGAGGGGGACGAGGCGAAGGTGAGGCCGCTGATCAGGAGGCGGCCGTCCGGCGCTGCGGCCGCATAGAGGTTGGGCTCCGCGAAGGCGTCGACGACCTCGTCCCGGGGTGAGCCGAACTGGCTCTTGGCCAGCACCGCCCCCTTGGCCGAGAGGCGTACGCACAACACGTCGGAACCTCCGGCCGCCACGGTCACCCGTCCCCGGGTGTACCCGACGAGGTCGACTCCGCCGTCCGCGCGCGCCACCACAGCCACACCGCCGTCCGCCGCACCGCTGTCCACAGTGGTGGTCCAACGCTCGGAACCGTTGCTGCTGAACGAGACTGCGATCAGGTCGCCGTTCGCCGCTCCAGTCGCCACGGCGTACCCGCCGCTGACGGTGACTCCGTCGAGCCGGTCGTCTCCACTGCCGCCGACGGCCTTGACCCAGCTCAGCGCGCCCGCATCGGTGTACCGCGCGACGAAGCCGTCGTAGCCGCCCAACCCGGATGTGCCGGGCAACGGCGATCCGGCGGTTCCCGAGACGTAGACCTCTGAGATACCAGCGGTCACTGCGAATGCCTTGTCCTCGCCCGGTCCGCCCAGTTGGCGTACCCATTGAAGCTGACCGGAAGGAGCCACGCGGGCCAGGAACGTGTCCTTGTCGCCCGCGTTGGCGCCGTCGAGCGCGCCCTTGGTGTAGCCGGTGACGTAAGCGCCGCCGTCGGGGCTCGCGGCCAGGCCGTAAGCGCGGTCGGCGACCCCCGCGGACCCGAATTGCGTGATCCAGCGGATCGATCCCGAAGCGTCGAGACTGGCCACGAAGGCGTCGTCCGCGGCATTGCCCGCGTGCTGTCCGTCCAGGTCGCCCTTGGTGTAACCGGCGACCAGCACGCCACCGTCCGGCTGCGCGGCCACGCCGTAGAGACGCTCGTCCACCGCGGTCCCGAACTCGGTGGTCCAGCTCCCCGGCCTGGTCACGACCGCGTCGAGTTTCCCGTGGTACGCCTGACCGTCCACACTGGCGCTCGCCGCGAAGCCGACGGTGTACGCGTCGCCACCGACGCTCGCGATGCCGCCCGCCCAATCGGTGCCGGCCGTGCCCAGCAGCGGAGTCGGCAGCGGCTGCGGCGGAACAGTGCTCAGCGTCGGACCGAGATGCTGGATGGCCTGGGCGAACGCGGGCGCCCACACGGTCCAGTCGTGTCCGCCGTCGAGGATGCGCATCTGCGCGCTCACGCCGGGTGCGCGGCGGGCGGCGTTGTAGAGCGCCTCGGATTCGAAGTCGAGGTCGTGCCGCGCGTCGGCCGGATCGGGGTTGGCCCACTCGTCGTCGCCGACCGCGATGAACAGCTGCACCGGAAGGTCGGGACTGGTCTTGGCAAGTAGCGCTGGGTAATTCAGGTCTTGATAGCGCTGGTCGTCGAAGAGCTGATCGCCGACCCCGTACGCCCCGAATTCGCGAGCCGAGGAGTCGGCGGGCGGCAACGGGGTGTAGACCGCCGGGCTCAGCACGATCGCCGCGCTGAACACGTCCGGGTGCGCGAGAGCGAAGCGGAGCGCGCCCGCTCCTCCCATCGAATACCCCCCGACCAGTCTCGCCTGCCTGATCGGAGCGGTCCTCCAGGTGCTGTCGACGTGCTTGATCAGATCGCGCGTCAGGGCGGTCTCGACGGACTTGCCGCTCTGGTATCGGGAATCGACGTACCAGCTGCCCCGGTCGCTCCACGGCGCGTCGGGGAGGATCGCGATCAACGCCGGAATCTTCTTGGCCTGGATCAACTCGTCCAACGTGGACTTCACGGTCGTCCACGCCGTCATCGTGTCGCCCCGGCCGTGCAACAGGTAGAGCACGGGGTACCGCTGTGTTCCGGCTTCGTACCCGTACGGGAGATAGGCCGTGTAGTCGATGTCCTCGCCCAGCGCTGCGCTCGGGGCGCTGCCGGTCACGAGCTCGCCGGGACGCGTACGCCCCGCTTCCGCAGTGCCGACGCCGCCGATCAGCAGCACGAGGACGGACAGGACGGGGATGAGGAAACGCTTCACTTGGGCTCCTCGGGGGTTTCGGAAACGTTTACAGCACAGTTCCGTAATCGTTTCCGGCGAGTGTCGTCCTCGTGATCATCGGTGTCAAGGTCGCTCCCTTCCGGCCGCCAGATCAGGGTTCTGGGTCGAATCATGGCGCGAGATTCGACCCAGAACCCTGATCTGGCGCGCAAAGCGGCGGTCGCGGCGAGGAGCCCGAGCTACCGTTGGCCGGTGAAGATCGGCGAGGTCGCCCGGCAGACCGGAGTAAGCGTCCGTTCCCTGCGGCACTACGAGGCGGAGGGCCTGATCGAACCCGGCCGCTGCGAGAACGGCTATCGCGACTACTGCACGCCCACCGTCGACCGCGTACGCCAAGTCCACGGGCTGATCGAGGCGGGTCTCCCGACGCGGATCATCCGCGACGTCCTGCCGCATCTCGGCGCTTCCGCCCTCCCGACCGAAGTGGTCGATCAGCTCGCCAAGCAGAAGGCCCAGCTCGACCACCGCATCGATGTGCTGTCCCGCAACCGGGATGCGCTGGCGGCTTACTTGGCTGCGGTCGCTTGACCTTGCGGTAAGTGTCAGGGTTTTACCGTCGGCGCATGCGAGCACTTCAGCAGACTTCGCGGCACGGCCCGGCCGACCTGCGCCTCGTCGATATCGCCAGGCCGACCGCGGGTCCGGGCGAGATCCTCGTCCGGGTCACTGCGGCCGGGGTCAACTTCGCCGACGTCATGCAAACCTATAGCACCTATGTGGACGGTCCTACTGCGCCCTATGTGGCAGGCTTCGAAGCCGCCGGTGAGGTCGTCGCGCTCGGCCCCGGCGTGACTTCCTTCGCCCACGGTGACCAGGTTCTCGGCATCGGCCCGGGCGCGTTCGCGGAATACCTCGTCCTCTCCACCTCGGCCGCCATGCCGCTCCCCCGCGGCTGGTCCGGCGAGCAATCGCTCGGACTCATGCTCAACTGGGCCACCGCCCTCGCCGCGCTCCGGCTCGGCCGCGTCGCCGCCGGCGAGACCGTCCTGGTCCAGGCCGCGGCGGGCGGGGTCGGCCAGGCCGCGGTCCGGCTCGCGCGTCACTTCGGCACCACCGTGCTCGCGACCGCCTCTCCCGCCAAACATCAACTGGTACGCACAGCGGGCGCGCACGAAGTCTTCGCGACGGTACCGGACCGGCGGATCGATGTGATCCTCGAATCGGTCGGCGGACCGGACTTCGCCCGCAGCCTCGCCGCCGCCCGCCCGATCACCGGTCGCGTGGTCGTCTACGGTATGGCGGGCGGCGACGCCACGGTCACCAACCGGGCGCTGAACTTTCGTCCGGTGCAGCTCATCGGCCTGCATCTCGGCGTACTCATGGCTGAGGCGCCCGATCTGTTCGCCGAGTTGCTCGACGAGCTGACCGGCCTCATCGCCGCCGGCGTCATCCCGCCCGGCTCTCCGACCACGTACGCCCTCGCCGACGGTCCGGCCGCGCTGGCCGCCCTGGAGTCTCGGTCCACAGTGGGCAAACTCGCCCTCCGCCCCTGACACCGCGCGTTCCCTGCGGATCACGGTTGTGCATGCTTCCGCTGCCGCTTGAAGCATGCACAACCGTGATCTGCAGCTGTCGGGGCTAGAGGCGGGGGTCCACAGGTTCGGACTCGCTCGCCAGGATGGCGAAGACGAGTTCGTGCACCCGCCACAGCGGCCCGTCCGACGCGACGGCGTCGAGCGCCGCGAGCCCGAGCGCGTGTTCGCGCAGGGCGAGACCGCGCTTGCGGCCGAGACTGCGCTGCCGTAGCCGGGCGAGCTGGGTCGGCTCGGTGTAGCCGGGTCCGTAGATGATCCGCAGGTACTCCCGCCCCCGGCACTTGAGGCCGGGCTGATGCAGACCTCGTTCGCCGGTGACAGTGAGTCCGGCGTAGGGCTTGACGACCATGCCTTCGCCGCCGGATTCGGTCAGTGACAGCCACCAGTCCGTCACGGCGGCCACGTCAGCCGGTGACTTCGGATCGGCGACAAGGCGACGGGTCGGCGTGAACGTCTTCGGGTCGGCGGCCACGAGGCGGTCGGCGATGGACAGGTGCCACCCGTGGTCGCGGTCGTAGAAACCCGGCCCCAGGACGGCGAACGGAGCCAACGTGACTCCGTCCAGACCGGACGTCGGGCGTACGTAGGCGCGGTAGGCCGAGGTAAATGCCTCCACATCGGACAGGCCGTCGGCCAGCCGAGCCTGGAGCGCCGAGATATCCAAGCCACGAGAAGCCGCCGACGACAGAACGGACAGGGCAGCGGGGAGCACCGACCGCCCAGCCGCACCGACCGCGGCGTACTGCTGAATCAGCGTGTCGGCCTTGGCCGACCAGGGCAGCAGTTCGCAGTCGAGCAGCAGCCAATCGGTGCCCAGTTCGTCCCAAAGTCCGGCCGACTCCACGGCGGTACGCACCGACGCCAGCAGTTCCTCGGTCATCTCAGGCCCGAAGAACGATCGCCCCGTACGCGTATAGATCGCCCCGGAAGCCCCATCCTCGGGAAAGCGCGACGGGACGTCGGCCGACTTGCTCACGAGGACGACCGCACGGGAGCCCATGTGCTTCTCCTCGCAGACGACGCGGTCGATCCCGGCTGCGGCGTAGTCGGCCAACGCCGCCGTCGGATGTTCGAGGTATCCGTCGACTGTGGACGTCGAGGCCGGGGCCATTGTCGGAGGCAGCCACATCAGCCAGCGCGGGTCGACGGCGAACCGGCTCATCACCTCCAGCGCCGCAGCCGAGTGCTCCGCGCGTACGGTCATCGTGCCGTGCCCGGTCTCGATGTGACGGCGACCGGTCACCGACTTCAAGTCGAGCGCGCGAGCGACGACCGGCTCGGCGGGCGCGAGCGGCCGGGCCGGCGCGTAGTGCTCGCGTACTGCGGGCACGGTGACGAGCTGCCGCTCCGGGTAGCGCAATGCGGTCAGCTTGCCACCGAACACGCAGCCGGTGTCGAGGCAGATCGTGTTGTTGACCCATTCCGGCTCGATCGTCGGCGTGTGTCCATAGACGACCATTGCCTTGCCGCGGTACTCCTGCGCCCACGGGTACCGCACCGGCAGGCCGTATTCGTCGGTCTCCCCCGTCGTGTCGCCGAACATCGCGAAGCTGCGGACCCGGCCGGACGCCCGCCCGTGGTACTCCTCCTTCAGCCCGGCGTGCGCGACCACAAGCCGTCCCTCATCCAGGACGTAGTGGCTGATCAGACCGGTCAGGAACGGCTCCAGGCCGTCGACCGGGTCCCGGTCGAGCTGCTCCAGCGTCTCCGCGAGGCCGTGGCGTACCTGCACGTTGCGGCCCTGCAGCTTCTTCAGGAGCTTCGCTTCGTGGTTACCCGCCACACACAGTGCGGTGCCGGCCGCGACCATGCCCATGACCAGGCGCAAGACCGCAGGCGAGTCCGGTCCGCGGTCCACCAGGTCGCCGACGAACACGGCGATACGCCCAGCGGCGTGCACGGCGTTCACCACCCGGCCGCGCTCGTCCCGTTCGACGGTGTAGCCGAGTTCGGCCAGCAACGAGAGCAGCTCCTCGAAGCAGCCGTGCACGTCGCCGATCAGGTCGAAGGGCCCGGTCAATTCCCGGCGGTCGTTGAAGAGCTTCTCGTATCGCAGCTCGATGCTCTCGACCTGCTCTGGGCGTACAATATGGATCTTCCGAAACCCTTCACGGCCGAGAGAGCCCAGCGAGCGCCGCAGGTCACGATGCTGGCGGCGGACCACCTCACGGCCGAAGGTGCGATCGGGCCGCTCCTGGGTACGTTCCCAGCAGGTGGCCTCGGGGGTGTCGAGGACGATCGCGACCGGCAGGACGTCGTGCTCGCGCGCGAGTTTGACCAGCTCGGCCCGGGCGTGGTGCTGCACGTTCGTGGCGTCGACTACGGTGAGGCGACCACCACGCAGCCGCTTGCCCGCGATGTAGTGCAGCGCCTCGAAGGCGTCTTTGGTGATGGTCTGGTCGTTCTCGTCATCGGCGAGCAGACCGCGGAAGGCGTCGGAAGAAAGCACCTGCGTCGGCCGGAAATGGCGGCGGGCGAAGGTCGATTTGCCGGAACCGCTCACGCCGACCAGGACCACGAGCGACAGCTCGGGAATGTCCAATGTAGTCACCGGTTTGCCTCCTTCGTGAACAGGGCGAGCTGGGTCGGAGTACCTACCTCGGGGTCGTCGTCGCCGACGCCGCGGAACTCGACGCGATAGCCGTGGCGCGCCGAGACGCCACCGGCCCAGGCCGCGAACTGCGCACGCGTCCACTCGAACCGGTGGTCGCCGTGCCGATGACTGCCCTCGGGCAGCGACTCGTAGCGGACGTTGTACTCGACATTGGGCGTGGTCACGACGACCGCGCCGGGCTGGGCGTGGGCGAACACCGCATCCTCCAACGCGGGCAGCCGCGCCTCGTCGACGTGCTCGATGACCTCCATCAGCACGGCCGCGTCGTAACCGCGCAGCCGGTCGTCGCGGTAGGTCAGCGCCGACTGAATGAGCTTGATCCGGGCCTTCTGCCGATCGGGCAGCCGGTCGAGCCGAATGCGGCGGGCGGCAATCTCGAGCACCGCCGGCGACACGTCCGCCCCGACGATCTGGGTGAACCGCCGATCACGCAGCAAGTCGCCGATCAGCGCGCCCGGACCGCAGCCGAGGTCGAGCACCTTCGTCGCGCCCGTGTCCGCCAGCGCGGCCAGCACAGCCGCCCGCCGCACGGCGTTGAGCGGCTTGCGCTTCTCGTCGGGCTCCTCCTTCTCCGGCTCGACCGAATCGGGTTCGTCGGTCGCGAGCTGGTTGAGGGCGCGTTCGGTGAGCGCACGGCTGTGTACCAGGTAGCGCCGCGTGATCAGGGCGCGCTCGGGATGAGTGGCGAGCCAGCCGTCGCCCGCGCGCAACAGCTTCTCGATCTCGTCGGGCGCGACCCAGTAGTGCTTGGCATCGTCCAGCACCGGCAGCAGCACATAGAGGTGGTTGAGCGCGTCGGCTAGGCGTACGCGTCCGGTCAGGCGGATGTCGGCGTAGCGGCTCGTGCCCCACTCGGGCAGCTGCTCGTCCAGCGGGATGGACGAGGCTTCGACGACCCAGCCCAACGGCGCGAACAATCGCTCGGCGACCGCCGGCCCGCCCTTGCACCGCAACACCGGTACGCGAATCTCCAGCTGGACCGGGGTTTCCGCCAACTCCGGGCGATCCTTCGAACTGCCCCGCATCGCCGACCGGAATGCCCGGTTCATCGCCGCCACCAGCAGGCTGGACGCCGCGTACGCCCGATCGTTGACGTATCGGTTGAGTTGCCCCGCCGCGTCCTTCCGAGTCTCCGCCAGTGCCTGCGGATCGACCTCCAGGAGCAGGGCCGCCGTGCAGCGCTGCGGCGTCGCCTCCGGGAACAGGACCGTCGCCTCGCCCCACGGCAGATCGAAACGATGCACCCGATCGGGGTGCTTGACCAGCAGGTAGCCGAGATCGGTCCCGGGTGTCTCCGGGGTCCCCGTCATCGTGATCGTCAGCAGCACCGGGCAATGGTGCGGGTTATCTTCGCAGCTTGCAAACCCTTTCGGCGCCTCTTCCCGCGCCGCCTTCCGCGCTGGACACCGCGCGTTCCCTGCGGATCACAGTTGCGCATGCTTCCGCTGCCGCTTGAAGCATGCATAACCGTGATCTGCAACTGTCGGGGGTCAGCGGGTGGGGCGATGCCGGGCGGCCAGCTCGTCGGTCAGCCGTCCGGCGGCCACCGCCCACAGCCGCTGGAAGCGCCGCCGCAGAAGCCAGGCGAGTAGCGTACGGTCGAACAGGCCGACGAAGCCGCGGCGCGGCTCGTAACGGGCGTAATTCTGCAGCCAGGTGCCGTCGGCGAGCTCGGCGAAGACTCGCTCGTGCTCGATCTCGGGCAGCCCGTCGGACCGGGCGACCTCTCGCAGCAGCCGCGGCTGGTCGAAGTCGAGCAGCTCATGATGTTGCGTCCGGCCACCCCGCAACCGCAGTACGCAGCGCCCGCCCGGTTTGTCCCAGCCGTCGAGGTCGTCGATCGCCTCGATCTCCGGTTGTAGTGCCGGCCAGTTCCGCGGGTCGGCCAGGTAGGCGAAGACCTCGTCACGCGGGAACGGCACGATCGATCCGAACGGGAACTCGGGCATGCATGCCTCCCCCGTGGTCCGCACGGTCTAGGGATGCGCGGCTTCCTCTTAGGATGCGCACCTTCCCCGTCGCCTGGATCGGCCGAATGGTCGCCCGGCCCGGCAGGATCGGCCGAATGCGTTCTCCCACAGCGACAGCCGGGCGGGCGCGCGGCGAGCGGGACGGCCGGTCGAGGCCGTTTAGAGGGACGGCCGGCTGCGCAGGACCGCGACGAGCCCGGCCTGGACTTCCTCGACCGGACGCTCGGGCGAGAAGATCAGCCAGTCGAGCGCGACGACCAGACCCGCTCCGAACAGCGCCGACGCCGAGATCCGGGGGTCCAGCTCCGGCGGGAAGTCGCCCGACTCCACTCCCGCTTGGAGCACTTCTGCGATCACGCTGATGGCTTGTTCGCGTACCAGGAGGATGGTCTGCTGCCATTCGCGGTTGGTCCGCCACATCTCGGCCAGCAGTAGTTGCGCGAAGGCTTGATAGCGCTGGATGTAGGACAGCTGCGCGCCGATCAGCGCGGTGATCGCCTCCCGGGGCGGCAGGCCTTCGATCGCGGCTCGCGACTCCTCCGCGAGCAGCCCGACGCCGTAGCGCAGCAGTTCCTCGTAGAGCGCGGTCTTGGACGCGAAGTTGTAGAACACCGTGCCCTTGGCGACGCCGGCTCGCTCGGCGATCTCGTCGACGGTGGTCGCGGTGAAACCCTGCTCCGCGATGAGCCCGACGGCGGCCTCGAAGATCTTCAGCCGAGTCGCGTCGCGTCGCCGAGTACGCCCGTCAGGCGAGTTGGAGAGGGTACGCCGTTCCACACCCCCAGTCTCACATGCCCGGTTTCCGACGGAGTCGATCACCCGCTCGCGGAGTTGATCAGGGAGCCCGGGACACGACACGCCGGACGACCGGGACCACAGGTTCATGATCAACGCTAAGGGAGGGTGGGGTGGAGGGTGCGAAGGGTGAGGCGGCGCGAGCGACGCGCGGCGTACGCCGTCAGAGCGAAGCAAGCGAAGCCGAAAGAGGCGAGCACAGCGAGCGCAACCCCGACGGAGGAGAGGGAACCGCCGACGGTCAGCCGCCGCAAGGCTCCGATGACGTAGGTCATGGGCAGCCAAGGGTGCAACGCCTGGAAGAACCCGGGTGAGGTCTGCACCGGATACGTGCCGCCGGACGAGGTCAGCTGCAACATGAGCAGTGCCAGCGCGACGAGCCGGCCCGGCGTACCGAGGACGGCGCCCAGCATCTGCAGGATCGCGGTGAACGTCAGGGACGTGGCGACGAGCAGCCCGAGTGTGCCGAGCGGGTGGACCGGGATCAGGCCGAGGGCGTACCGGAGGACCAGGTAGAGCACGATCGCCTGGGCGGTGCCGACGACGGCGGCGGGGACGAATCCGGCGTACGCCACGCGCCAAGCGGGCGCGCCCGAGATGGCATGCCGCCGGGTCAGCGGACGCAACAGCATGTAGGTGAGCATCGCGCCGACCCACAACGCCAGCGACAGGAAGTACGGCGCGAAACCGACGCCATAAGTAGCGGCCGCATGCCGGGTGTCACGCTGAAGCGCCACCAGATCGCCGAGCACACCGGATCGCGTGGCCCGATCGTCGGCGTCGTAACCGGGAATCCGTGCAGCTCCGTCGGCCAGCCCGTCGGCCAGTCGCGCCGCGCCGGAGTCCAGCGTCGCCAAGCCGGTGGCCAGGGTGCGCGTGCCGGTGGCGAGGTCGGCCAATCCGCCGTCCAGCTGCCGGGCTCCCGACGAGAGCCGGTAAAGCCCGCCCGACAACTGGTGCGCGCTGGTCGCTGCGGTGTGCGTACCCTCTTGCAATTGAGAAGCGCCACTGGCTAGTGCCGTAAGTCCGGCGGCCAGCTGGTCCACTTGGGACCGGGCGGCGGCGACGCGGTCGGCGAGCGTGGGCGCTGCCTCAGCCACGGCGCGGGCTTGCGCCGCCACGCTGCGCAACTGGCCCGCGAGCCGGTCCAAGTCCGCGGACTGGAGCCGTCCGCGCAGGTCACGGGCGGTCTGCGCGGCTTCGGCGGCGGCCTGGCGGGTGGCGATGAAGGCCGCGTCGTGCGCGAGCTCCGGGTTCGCCGCGACCAACGAGTCCAGTTTCGCCTCGACCTCAGCGGTACGCACAACGGCGCGGTCGGCGACCGTAGGCAATTCGTCGAGGTGATCGGCGATCGCTTCGGCTCCGGCGGCGATGGCGGTCGCAGCCGCCGCGATGTCGTCGGCGTGCTCGCGGAGGACCGGTTCGGCGGCGTTGGCCGCCTTGTCCACGAGCGCCGCGAGCTGGCGACCACCGGCCGCCGCTTTCGCCGTGCCATCGGCGAGCTGGTCGGAGCCGGCGGCCAGAGTGTCCAAACCGGACGCCAGCTGAGCCGAGCCGGAGGCCGCGGTGGCGGTGCCGTCGGCCAGCTGCCCGGCGCCGTTCTCCGCCTGACCGGCGCCGTCGGCGAGCTTGCCTGCGCCCGCGTTCGCGTCGTCCGCGCCGTCGGCGAGCCGGGCGGCACCGTCGGCGGCCTCGGCGGTCTGCGTCTTGAGGTCGGTGAAGCCGAGCAGCATCCGGTCGAAGTACTTCACGGCGGCGCTGCTCGCCGCGGCCGCCCGGATCTCGGTGAACGCGCTGCGAGCCAGCAACCCGGACAGGTAGTTGGTGCTGTCGTCGCTGGTGACCTCCAGGCGACCGGCCAGCGCAGTACGACCGGGGTCCGGCGCGTCGGCCAAATGCTGCGAGAAGTCCGCCGGGATCACGAGGACGAGGTGGTACTCCCCGGCCGCCAGACCGCGCTCGGCGTCGGCCCGAGTGGTCGGAACCCAGCCGAAGACCTGGCGATCCTCGAGCTCGTCCGCGAGGTCTTGTCCCGCGTGCACGATGTCCCCGTCGCTCGTCGCGGCCGGCCGATCCTCCTGGACCAACGCGACCGGGATGCGCTTGAGGTTGCCATAGGGATCCCAGAAGGCGGCAAGGTAGAGCGCGCCGTAGAGCAGCGGTACGACGGTGAGGACGGCGAGCGCGGCCCGGGTCAGCCGATGACGGCCGAATCGGCGCAGCTCCGAGCGAGCAGGGCTCATCGGGTGATCTCCACGATCTGATCGGGGGCGTACGCCGTCGCTTCGCGCACGGTCAGCACGACGGCGCAGCCGGTGGCTCGCAACGCGTCGGCCAGCTCGGCCTGTTCGTCGGCGGTGAGCTGGACGTCGGCGTCGTCGACGGCGATCACCGCCGGGTCGGCGAGCCGGGCCAGCTCGATCATGAGCAGATGGCGGTCCAGCGGCGTGAGGTCGCGCGCCTTCGTGCCCGGGTCGAACGGCAGCCGCCGCTCGGCGTCGGCCAGCCTGGCCTGGCGTTCTTCCCGGCGCGCCCGCGTGGGCAGGCCGACCGGGCGGAGCAGCCGGAGGCGTTCGCCGAGGTGTTCCCGGGCGGTCAGCATCGGCTCCGGCTCGTGTACGCCCCGGACCAGCCCGAGCGCGGTCTTCGCCCGTTCGACGGCGCCGTCGCTGTGGCGGAAGTTCCCCATCAGGGAGAGCAGGGCGGCCGTCCGGCCGCTGCCGGGTGCTCCCGAGAGCGCCACCAGCTCGCCGGGCCGGACCGCCAGGTCGAACGGCCGGAACACTGTCCCTTTCGTCCGGTCGGCGCGCCTCGCACGGCCGGGGGCTTGATGACCGAGCCCGCGGGCCGCCAGGACCGGGGCGGGCACCGCGGGCTCTGCAGTTTCGTCCTCCTCGAGCGGCTGTTCGACGTCGACGCGTCCCTCATCGCTTGACGCCATCACCGCTCCAGAGAAACTTAAACTGACTGGTCGGTACAGAAACATACCGCACGGTCGTCCCATTCGCCACACGGGGCGCGTAGTTGAGCCGTTGCTGCTGGTAAACATGGCCACAGACCGATGTTTCCGACCGGTAACTTTCGACCGAACGGCTATGGCAGCAGGCCTTTTCGCCGTCAACACTGGTTCGGTGCCAGGCCGACACCGTCCACCTCGACGCCCCGTCCGCGCCGTCGCCCTCACGACGGCGGTCCTCGCCGTGGCCGCCGCCGGTGCGTACGGCGTCGTCCGGCTGACCGGTGACGACGCGTCCGACTGCAACCCGTCCGGTACGCCGATCCGGGTGGCCGCCGCGCCGGAGATCGCCGACGCCGTACGCCAGACGATCAGCGGGCTCTGCCTGCCGGCGGAGGTCACCGCGACCGACCCGGCCGACGTCGCCGCGATCATCGCCGGTCAGCGCAGTGTGACCTTGGCCGGTGTCGGGCAACCCGACGGCGACGCCAAGGCCCCCGACATCTGGATCCCGGACTCCTCGACCTGGCTGGCCCGGCTCTCCAACGCCTCACCGACGCTCGCCGCGACCGACACGGTCTCGATCGCCCGCAGCCCCGTCGTGGTCGCGATGCCGGAACCGGTTGCCAAGTCGCTCGGCTGGCCGACGGCCAAGCTGACCTGGCAGGCGCTCCTGCAGAAGATGACGACCGACACGAAGCTGCACGTCGGGACCTCCGAACCGGCCCGCGATGCGGCCGCCCTGTCCGGGCTGCTGGCCCTCGGTCAGGCCGCGTCCACCTCGGCGGGCGGGCAGACGGCGACGACGGCCGCCCTGCGGGCGCTGTCGGCCGGCCGGTCGGCGCTGCGCTCGGACATCCTCGCCCGGTTCCCCCGGTCGGCCGAACCGGCCGCACTGGCCTCCGGCCTGTCTGCCGCACCCATGTCGGAGCAGGCCGTGCTGGCGTACAACGCGACCAAGCCGCCGGTGAAGCTCGCCGCGCTCTATCTCGACCCCGCGCCGGTGGCGCTGGACTATCCGCTCACCGTCCTGCCGGGCGCCGACGCCGGTCGCAAGTCCGACGCCGAGCAGATCCGCACCGCTCTCCAGTCGGAGACCTTCCGCTCGAAGCTGGCCGCGGCCGGGCTCCGCCTGCCGGACGGTACGCCCAGCACCGGGCTCACCCTGCCGCAAGGTGCACCGGCACCACAGGTCACGACACCGCCTAGCGCCACTCAGCGGGCCGCCGTCGCCGCCGGAGTCGACAAGGCGCTGTCCACCTGGATCGCCGTCACTCTCCCGGCCCGGATGCTGGCCGTCATCGACGTCTCCGGCTCGATGCTGGAGCGCGTACCGACGGCGGGCAACGCCACCCGGGAGCAGGTCACCCTGGAAGCCGCTCGGCGCGGTCTCGGGCTCTTCGACGACTCGTGGGCGGTCGGACTCTGGACCTTCTCCACCGAGCTCGAAGGCACCAAGGACTACCGGCAGCTCATCCCGATCGGTCCACTGTCGTCGCAGCGCACGTCGCTGCTGGCCAAGCTGGAGACGATCCAGCCCAAGCAGACCGGCGACACCGGGCTCTACGACACGCTGCTCGCGGCGTACCAGACGGTGCAGCACGACTGGGACCCCGGCCGGGTGAACTCGATCGTGATGATGACCGACGGCGACAACGACGACGCCAACGGCATCTCGCACGCCGACCTGCTCGCCAAGCTCAAGCAGCTGGCCGATCCGAAGCGCCCGATCCAGGTGATCATCATCGGCATCGGCCCGTCGGTGAACGCCGCGCCGCTCAAGCAGGTCACCGATCTGACCGGGGGTGGCGTGTTCACCGCCAAGGACCCCGCCAAGATCGGCGAGATCTTCCTGCAGGCGATCTCACTCCGCGCTGCCGGCCTCCACTGAGTCTTTGGGCGCTGGATCAGGGTTCTGGGTCGAATCTTGGCCCAAGATTCGACCCAGAACCCTGATCTGCTGGGGTTGAGGCGGGGTCGAGCCGAGCTCATAATGGAACACGTGTTCGGAAGACGTGCATGACCCCGGCCGAGCAGGAGGCGATTCAACGGATCGCCCTCAGCGCCGCCGCATCCTGGGGCTTCGCGCTCGGCGGTGGCCGGGCGCTGGTGGCGTACGGAGTCGCCGAGCGCCCGACCGAAGGCGTGGACCTGTTCACCGCAGACGACTCGGCCGTCCGCCCGGCCGCGGAAGCGGTGATGGACGCCTTGGCCGACGCCGGTTTCTCCGTCTGGGAGGTCGGCGACGAGACGGATCTGTTCGACGATCTCGCCGACATCCTCATCGAGCTGGCGGTCACCGGCCCCGGCGGCGGCTTCCTGCCGGTGTCGCTCGGCGTACAGCCACGGTCGGCGCCACCGACCGATTTCGGCGCAGGTCCGATCACCTCATTGGAAGATCTGGCCGCCATCAAGGTCGCCGCCATGGTCAACCGGGCCGAGATCCGCGACTTCATCGACGTCGCGGCCTTCCTGCGGCGGTTCGACCGTGCCCGGTTGCTCGACCTCGTGAGCGCGATGGACCCGGCGCTCACCGGCGAGGACTACGCAGCTTGCGTACGGCAGCTCGACACCTGCCCCGACGAGCACATCCGCCGCTATGGAGCCGACCCCGTCGCGGTACGCACAGCGTTCGCCGACTGGCCGCGTGACTACCATGACGACGTGGAGACGATCTTCCGGTCCGCCCGGTTCGCCGAGCTCGACGCGGCCACCCTCTATCGGCTGCTGAAACTCCGGGTCGACGTCTTCGTCGTCGAGCAGGAGTGTGCGTACCCGGAGCTGGACGGGCGCGATCCCGAGCCGGGCACCCGCCACGTCTGGGCCGCCGACGACGCCGGCGACATCCTCGCGTACCTGCGGATTCTCGACGACGGCGACGAGCTGCGGATCGGCCGGGTGGTGACGTCGCCGAAGGCGCGCGGTCGCGGCCTCGGCGGCCGGTTGATGGAGCGGGCGCTGGAGATCGTGGGCGACCGGCCGAGCGTGCTCGACGCACAATCCCATCTCAGCCGGTTCTACGAACGCTTCGGGTACGCCTCCGCCGGGCCCGAATTCGTCGAGGACGGCATTCCGCATACGCCGATGCGACGCGCAGCACGTTAGACGGTTTCTCCGGCGCGCTCTCAGACCCCGAGTTAGCGTCGGAAGATCGAACGCTGGGGCAAGGTGCTGTATCCGACCGTGATGATCGGGCTGATCATCGCGTACTACCTCATACCTCCGTTCCAGACGACGGCCTTGGTCCTCGTCGGGCTGGGCGGCGCGAGCGCGATCTTGATCGGCGTACGCCGTCATCGGACCGACCGTTGGCTGGCTTGGGTCCTCCTGGCGGCCGGGATCGTCATGATCAGCCTCGGCGAGGCCGTTTACGGGATACAGGGCGACGCCCGGAGCTTCCCCGGCGCACCCGAGCTGCTGTTCGTGGCGGCGTATGTGCCCCTGGCGCTGGGTTTGATCCTGATGGGGCGTCCGCGCACCCTCTCGTCCGATCTGATGCTGATCCTCGACACGATCGCCGTAGGGCTGGCCGCGACGCTCGTCGTATGGATCACCCTGGTACGCCCGGCCGTATTGAGCCTGCACCTGTCCGGGTACGCGAAATACATAGTGATCGCAGGGAATGTCGGGTACGCCGCCGTCCTCGCCAGCGCGGCTCTCGTGGCCGTCGCCTGGCGGGCGAACGCAGCCCTCCGAGTTCTCGGCGTCGGCCTGGTGGCCTTCCTGATCGCCGACTACGTCTACGGCACGGAGATCATCGCGGGCACCTGGACTCCGGGTGGACTGGCCGACTTGGGCTTCCCGATCTTCTTCGCGCTCAGCGGAGCGGCCGCGCTGATGCCGTCGATGAGCGAGGTCGCGTCGCGTACGCACGCCCGCAACATGCTCGGTGCCCGCCTCGTGATGGTGGCGATCGGACTGCTCGTCGCGCCGACGGTGCTGCTCGTGGCGGCCACGTCGGGTCCGGTCACGACCGGGCTGGCCATCGCGCTCACTGCGGTGGCGATCGGCATCGTCATGATCACGCGGATCTACTTGTCGGCGCGTGCGTACCAGCAGAAAGCCTTGCGGGAGAGCAGCCTGCGGATGGCCTCGCGGGCCTTGATGCTCGCGACCGATCGCCGGCAGATCGAGGCGGGCGTGACCGCGGCACTCCGGCAGCTGGTGCCGACCGCGACCGTCGCGATCACCGAGCCCGGCGGGCCGGTCCCCGAAGGTCTCGCGCTGAAGCTCCAGGGCGGCGAGCCACCGTGCGCGCTGGGAAAGATCGTGTTCCGCGGGCCGACCGCCCGGCTGGACGAGCTCACGCCGACCCTGCAAGCGCTCGCCGACCAGGCCGCGTCCGCCTACAGCCGGGTACGCACCGTCGAGGAGCTCGCCGCCGAACAGCGCGAGCAGTACTTCCGCACGCTCGTGCAGACCAGCACCGATGTCACGTTGATCAGCCGGCAGGGCGTCATCGAGTACGCGACTCCGTCGGCCCACGTCCTGTTCGGTCTCGAAGTCGTGGGCGCGAACCTCGACGATCTCGTGGCACGGCGCGGTGGTGCGGGCTGGCCGGACACGGTGGAGGCGGAGGAAGGCGAGGTTCACCGAGACGGCCGCAGTCTCGCAGTGCTGGTGCATCGGCGAGATCTCGCCAGTGATCCGACCGTCGCCGGGGTCGTGACGACGTTGCGGGACGTGACCGCCGAACGGGATCTGCGCCGCGACCTCGCGCATCAGGCCAGCCATGACGTGATCACCGGACTGGGCAATCCGCGGCTGTTCCGGCACGCGCTCGCCGAAGCGGTACGCACCCCGGGCGCGGCCGTGCTGCTGCTCGACATCGACGACTTCAAGCTGGTCAACGACACGTACGGGCATCCCATCGGCGATCAGCTACTGGTGGCCTCGGCCCGGCGGATCGAGTCCGTGATCGGCCCGGCGGACCTGGCCGCCCGCATCGGGGGCGACGAGTTCGGCGTGGTGCTCGGCGACTGCACCGACGTCGGAGTCGCCCGCGACGTCGCGCAACGGCTCGCCGACCTGCTGGCCGAACAGATCGAGGTGGAGGACATGGTGATCGAGTGCCGGGCCAGCATCGGGCTCGCGCACGCCGCGAACACTGAAGACGACAGTCTCCTGATGCGCCAGGCCGACATGGCCCTGTACGCCGCGAAGTCGGGCGGCAAGGGCCGCTGGCGGCAGTACGACGGGGAGATGAGCATCCCTGCGCGCAACCACGCCGAAGTGGGTCGCCGGCTGCGCTCGGCCATGGCGTCCGGTGAGCTGATCCTGGTCTACCAGCCGATCGTCGATCTCGTCACGGGCGAGACCGCCGGTCTGGAGGCGTTGCTCCGGCTGGAGGACGACGGCGATCACATGCCGCCGCCGCAGATCATCGCAGCCGCCGAAAGTACCGGGCTGATCGGCCAGCTCGGCGAGTGGATCCTCGACCGGGCGCTGGCCGATCTGCCGTCCTTCCAGCTGCCCGACCGGGATCCGTGCTATGTCAGCGTCAACGTCTCGGCTCGCCAGCTCCGGCGCAGCGACTTCACGGCGACCGTACGCCGAGCGCTGAAGAGCAGCCGGGCCGATCCGCGCCTGCTCGTCCTCGAGGTGACCGAGAACATCCTCATCGAGAACGACGACGAACGGCCGTGGGCTTACCTGGACGAGTTGCACGAGCTGGGCGTACGCATCGCCATCGACGACTACGGCACCGGGTACGCCTCACTCGGCTACCTCCGCCAGGACAGCGTCGACATCGTGAAGATCGACCGCAGTATGCTCAGCGACCTGACGCCCCGGGCGAAGCGCTTGATCGAGGGCGTCTCGGCGACGCTACGCCGGATCGGGGTCGACCAGATCGCCGAAGGGGTCGAGACCGACCACGCGCGGGCGGTCCTGGTCGACGCCGGTTGTCCCTACGGACAGGGCTTCCTGTTCTCCCCGCCGATGCCGCTCGACGAAGCCGTCCGCTGGCTGCGGTCGCCCGCCGTCACGGCAGGTTCGTGATGATGTCGGCGATGTCGCGCCGCCGGCCCGTGTAGAACGGGACCTCCTCGCGTACGTGCCGCCGAGCCCGCGAGGCGCGCAGATCCCGCATCAGGTCGACGATGCGGTACAGCTCGTCGCCCTCGAAGGCGAGCATCCACTCGTAGTCGCCGAGCGCGAACGAGGCGACCGTGTTGGCCCGCACGTCAGGGTAGCCCCGAGCCATCCGGCCGTGCTCGGCCAGCATCTCCCGGCGCTCCTCGTCGGGCAGCAGGTACCACTCGTAAGACCGCACGAACGGGTAGACGCAGATGTAGTTCCGCGGCTCCTCACCCGCCAGGAACGCCGGGACGTGGCTGCGGTTGAACTCGGCCGGGCGGTGCAGAGCCGCCTGCGACCAGACCCCGGTCAGGTTCCGGCCCACCGCCGTCCGCCGGAACAGCGAGTACGCCTCCTGCAGCGCGTCGGCTGAGGACGAGTGCCACCAGATCATCAGGTCGGCGTCGGCGCGCAGACCCGAGACGTCATACGTGCCCCGGATCGTGACGTCCTTCTCGGCGAGCCGGTCGAACAGGCCGGTGACCTCGGAGATCAGATCTTCCCGGAGGGTCGGCAACGGGCTGCTCGCCCGGAAGACCGACCACATCGTGTAGCGGATGGTGGCGTTCAGCTCGCGCAGCCGCGCGGCGTTGGTCTGCGCCGGTTCTTCGGTGACGACGACCTGTTCGGTGCTCTGCTCGGTCACTTGACGAATTCTCCCAGATCAGCGGCGGCTTTCTCGCCGGAGGTGATGCAGACGGGCAGGCCGACGCCGTCGAAGGCGGCTCCGGCCAGGACGACGGGCTTCGGTCCGGCTTCACGTCCGGCTCTGTGCTCGGCTTCGAGCAGCGACCGCGCTTCGGCGACCCGCTCGACGTGCCCCGGGGCGTACTGCGGCAAGGCTCCGCCCCAGCGGGTCACGCGTACCGCCGAGGCAGCCGGTAGCGGGCCGAGCACCTTGGCGAGGTCGGCCTGCACCGCCTCACCCAGCGCCTCGTCAGTCAGCGCGAGCGCGCCGACTTCGCCGTAGCGGCCGACGGAGACGCGGACGGCGGGCTCCGGTTGCCCGGAAAGGTGCTCCCACTTGCGGGAGAAGAAGGTGGCGGCCTTGATCGAGAGGCCCTGGTCGGCCGGGACGAGGAAGCCGGTGAGCTGCGGCAACTCCGCGCCGGGCAGCCGCAGCGTGACGAGGCCGACGCTGGCGTAGTCGAGCACGCTCACGCGCTCGGCGACCGGGGCGGGCAGCAGCGCCGCCGCCGGCTTGGCCGGGCAGGCCAGCACGTATCCGTCCGCGTCGACGTCGTCGAGGGACCGTAGCGGCTTTCCATAGTGGATGGTCACGCCGAGGTCGAGCAGCCGCCCGGTCAACGCCTCGACCAGCGAGGACAGTCCACCTCGGAGGGTGCCGAAGACCGGTCCGGCCGCCGATCGCTTGACCAGCGAGGCCCCGACACCGTCCCGCAAGGTGTGCGCTGTCTGCAGGGCCGCGTACAGGTTGGGGATGGTGGCCCGCAACGAGAGCAGGTCGGCTTGGCCGGCGTACACCCCGCCGAGGAGCGGGTCGACCAGATGCTCCACCACTTCCCCGCCGAGCCGGGATCGCACCAGCTCGCCGACCGCGACGTCCTGACCCGCCAGCACCGGTACGCCGAGATCACGGTCGTCGTCGGCGAGCGTCGCGACGCCGTCCAGCGCGGCCGAGAACCCCGGTACGCCCATCAGCGTGCCCGGCGGCATGGACTGCAACCGGCCGCCGACCCACAGGCCCGCCGCGCTCAACGCCGGATGCGTCAACCGGTCGCCCAGCCCGAGGTCGGAAACCAACCGGGCCGCCCCGCTGGGGCCGCCGTCCGGCGTACGCATCAAGAACTGCTCGGCACCGGTCTCGATCCCGTCGTCGGCCGTCCGGATCTTGCCGCCCAGCCGGGCGGTCGCCTCGATCAGCGACACGCGTACGCCGGACTCGGCAAGCCGCAGGGCTGCGGTAAGCCCCGCGATCCCACCGCCGACGACTACGACGTGACGACTGCTCATCGGACGCTGATCTTGTGGACGAGTTCGACGATCCGGGTCAGCATCACCGGATCGGCGTCGGGCGGCACGCCATGACCCAGGTTGAAGACGTGCCCGGGAGCCGCCTCGCCTTCGGCCAGCACCCGGCGTACCTCGTGATCGACGACCTCCCACGGCGCGCCGAGCAACGCGGGGTCGAGATTTCCTTGCACCGTACGCGATCGCGCTCCCAGCCGCGGCGCGCCCTCGACGGGCAGGTCGACGACGTCGGCCACCAGCGACGCAGCCTGGTCGAGCGGCGTACGCCAGTCGACGCCGACGACGTCCGCGCCCGCCTCCGCCATCGCCGTGAGCAGGTGGGCCGTCCCGACGCCGAAGTGGATCCGCGGTACGACCGGGCCGATGCCCTGCAGGACGGCGGCCGAGTGCGGCAGCACGAACCGCCGGTAGTCGGCCTCGCTCAACGCACCGGCCCACGAGTCGAACAGCTGCACCGCGCTCGCCCCCGCGTCGATCTGCACCCGCAGGAACGTCGAGGTGATCTGGGCGAGGCGCTCGGCCAGCCCGTGCCACAGCTGCGGGTCGCTGTGCATCAGTGCCTTGGTCTTGGCGTGGGACTTCGAGGGTCCGCCCTCGATCAGATAGCTGGCCAGGGTGAACGGCGCCCCGGCGAAGCCGATCAACGGCGTGCCCTCCAGCTGCGGGATCAGCATCCGGACGGCTTCCTCTACAAAGGAGAGATCGGCCGGTTCGGCGCGCCCGATCCGGGCGAGGTCGGCGGTGGACCGGATGGGGTCGGCGACCACCGGTCCCGTCCCGGCGACGATCTCCACGCCGACTCCAGCCGCTGCGACGGGCACCACGATGTCGCTGTAGAAGACGGCCGCGTCCACGCCGTGACGGCGTACCGGTTGCAGGGTGATCTCGGTGACCAGATCCGGGCGGCGGCAGGCCTCCAGCATCGACAGCCCGGCCTCGGCCCGCAGTTCGCGGTATTCGGGCAACGACCGCCCCGCCTGCCGCATGAACCAGACCGGAGTGTGTTCGACCGGCTCGCCCCGGCACGCACGGACGAAGACTGAGTCGACCGGGTCAGCTGCAATGCTGGTCATTCCACAGATCGTGCCACGTTTGCCCCGTGCCGCGAGCGGTGGGGCGCGCCGGTGAGGAGTACGCCACTGCGAGCGCGTCGCACCGCACGGCGTGCCGCACCACGCAAGGGAAGGCGATGCGCCCTAGGGTTGCGCTATGCCGACCACGCTTCGCACGCCACCGGACGTCTTCACCCGGGCGGTCGAAGCACTGCGATCCGCCGCCATCCGCCGGGAGATCTCCCTCGAAGAGGTCGGTGCGCCGACCCGCCTCGCGCCGTACGCCCACGCGCTGGGCGCGACCGTGCTGCGCGACGGCGAAGAGGTGGCCACCGGCCGGTTGATCCTGCTGCACGACCCGGCCGGGCACGAGGCGTGGCACGGGACGATGCGGCTGGTCACCTACGTGACCGCGGAGCTGGAACCCGAGTACGCCGCCGACCCGCTGCTGCCGCAGGTCGGCTGGTCGTGGCTGGTGGACGCGCTGGACGCGCACACCGGGCCGGGTCGCGAGCAGGGGTACACCGCGATCGCCGGCACCGTGACGCAGACGCTGTCGACCCGGTTCGGCGACCTCGCCCGGGTGACCGAGGAAGAAGAGCCGCCCGGCTCACCGACCGCCGCGGACCTGGAGATCCGGGCGTCGTGGACGCCGCTCGGCCCGAATCTCGACGATCACATGCTGGCCTGGTGCACGCTGCTGGCCTCGACCGCCGGACTGCCGCCCGAGGGCGTCACCGCGCTGCCCAACCGCCGCCGGGAAAGCTGAAACGGCCGGGCCCCCGTCGGGGAGCCCGGCCGCCTACCGCTGAAGTGCTCAGTTGGTCGCGATGTTGGCAGCCGCGCAGGCAGCCCGCATCGCCGGGAACGCCTTGTTGAAGGCCGCCTGGGTGGTCGAGGACATCATCTTGTCCACCGCGTCGACGCACGCGGTGAGCAGCTTGATCTTCTCGGCGTTGGCGTTCTTCGCGCCCTCGAGGTCCTGCTTGAGCTTCTCCGCCTCGGTCTTGCTGGTGCTCAGCTGCGCCTTGAGGTCTTCGAGGCTCTTCGCGTCGGTCGCCGCCTGGGTGGCCGCCGCCTTCTCCTTCTTCGACGCGTCACTCGACTTCACGAGGTACAGCGTCGTGACCGTGCCCAGGGCCAGCACGAGCACACCGACCAGGATGGACAGAATCAGGACCGCCGGGCCCTTCTTCGGCGCAGCCGGGCCCGCGGGAATCGCGGAGTAAGGCGCGCCGGTCGCGGGGAACGACGAGGTCGGCGCGGCCGGGTAACCACCCGAGCTGACCGGCTGCGTCGGGATCGCGCTGGTCGGGTAACCGGCCGGCGGGTTCACCGCAGGCTGCGCGGTCGGCACGGCCGCGGCACCTTGCTGGTACGCGGGCTGCACGGCCGTCGGGGCGGTCGTCTGCGGGTACGCCGGCGTCGCGGGCGGCGTCACCGGCGGGTACGCCGCGGTCGGCTGAACCGGAGCGGCCGGCTGAACCGGGGTGGCCGGCTGCACGGGAGCAGCGGGAGCCGGGTACGCAGGCTGCGCGGGCTGGCTGGGCGGAGTCCACCCGCTCAGCGGCGCGGTGGCCTCGGCGGCCGGGGCTTCCGGCTGAGCCGGGACGACCGGCTGGACGGGCGCCGGGGTCGCGGGCGGGTAGACCGGAGCCTGCGAGGGCTCCGGCTCAGGACTGGTCATAGGGGTTCCTCCGTGTGGGGTTGGCACCGGCTGGCGGCCGGTTGCCGAGACTGTGCGCCCGCTGGCTCGTGAGGGCTAGCAGATCTTGAACATGTCGCAGGCGATCTTGATCGGGATCGCCAGCCCGAGCCCCTCGGCATCGGTGAACTTCGCCGAGGCGATCCCGATGACCTCATAGCTCGCGTTGATGACCGGCCCGCCCGAGTTGCCGGGGTTGATCGGCGCGTCGAACTGGATGTACGGGCCGTGCTGGGTGTTGGCCTCGCGGAAGGCGCTGACCACGCCGCTGGTGACGGTGTCCTTCAGGCCGAGCGGCGAGCCCACGACCAGGATTTCCTGGCCGGACTTGGACTCAACCGGGGCGACCTTCAGACCCGGGATCTTCGCCGTGGTGTGCAGCTGGGCGATGTCGGCCTTCTTGTCGCCCGCGACGACCGTGGCGTCGTACAGCTGGTCGGCGTGCTCGATCTTGACCTTCTTCGTGCCGTCGTCCCAGACGTCTTCGATCACGTGGAAGTTGGTCAGCAGGTTCGTGCCGCCGTCGGAAGCCGCGGTGCCGACCGCGAAGGCGGAGCCGATGCTGTCCGAGGTGCGTACGCGGAACACGCTGGGCAGCGTCTTCGCCGCGATCTTCTCGGCGTTGAACTGCGTCGCGAGCTGGTTCTCGACCGCGTCGACCCGCTTGTCGGCGTCGGTCGCCTCCTGTGCCAGCTGCGCTCGGGTGGCGTCCAGGTCGTTGCTCAGGCTGTGCACCTGGTACGCCTGGAATCCGGTCACTCCGAGCAGCACCACGGCAAGCACGAGCGCGACGATGCCGGGCCAGCTGAGCCGGCGTACCGGGGTGGCGGGCGCGCCCGTCGGCGAGACCGGTCCGGCCGGGAAACCGGACATCGGGGCGGTCGCCGGGACGGACGACTGCGGCACCGGCGGTGCGTACGCGGGACGCTGCGCCGGCTGGGACAACGTCGCCTGCGACAAGGTCGACTGCGTCTGCTGCTGCGGCGGCATCACCTGCGGCTGAACCGGCTGCGGCTGCGCGGGCTGCGGCTGAACCGGCTGCGCAGGGGCTTGGTAACCGGTACCGGTGACCGGCGGCGGCGCGTACGCGGGACGCTGGTTCGGAACCGGAGATTGCCCCACTTGCGGCGACTGAAATCCAGTTTCCACCTTCGGTGGATAGGGCCCCGGCGGTGAGTATGGCGGCTGGGCCTGTGGTTGCGTCGGATCCGAGCCCGTCGTCATGTCAGAGCCTCCCCATCGTGATCACTGACCCGCCAGAAGGTACCGGTTACCGGCCATTCTGTCTTCCCCTTTCAAGTCCTGCATCGGCCCCGTTCCGAGTGAGCTTCGCAACTCGGCGGGCCGACGCGCCGCACCGGCTGACCCACCACCGCATGGCGTACCCGTAGGTTGTTCATGTGACCGACGACGAAACCGTGCTGCGGCGTCGAGTCCGCACGCGCGACGGCGGCGGCAACCCCCTTGACGCAGCAGCCCCGCAAGGGGTTCCTTCGACGCTGCTCACCGAGCCCGCCGAGGGGACACCGCAGCCGGTGACCAGCCCCGCCGAGCTGGAGCAGGTGATCGCGAGGTTCGCGGCCGGCACCGGTCCGGTGGCGATCGACGCCGAACGGGCCTCGGGCTACCGCTACAGCCAGCGCGCCTATCTGGTGCAGCTTCGCCGCCAGGGTGCCGGGACCGCGCTGATCGATCCGATCCCGTTGGGCGATCTGTCCGGTTTGGACGCCGCGCTCGCCGACACCGAATGGGTGCTGCACGCCGCGAGCCAGGACCTGCCTTGCCTGGCCGAACTGGGCTTGCGCCCGCGGAAGTTGTTCGACACGGAACTGGCCGCCCGGCTGGCCGGATTCGAGCGGGTCGGACTGGCCGCGCTGACCGAAAATCTGCTCGGCTACACGCTGGAGAAGCACCACTCGGCCGCCGACTGGTCCAGCCGTCCCCTTCCCGAGTCCTGGCTGACCTACGCGGCGCTCGACGTCGAGCTGCTGGTGGAGTTGCGCGACGCGCTCGTCACCGTGCTCGCCGAGCAGAGCAAGACCGAGTACGCCGATCAGGAGTTCGCCGCCCTCGTGGTGAGCGGGGCGCAGCCGCCGAAGCCGCGTACCGATCCGTGGCGGCGCACCTCCGGGATGCACCGCGTCCGGGGCGCCCGGGCTCAGTCCCGCGTCCGGTCCCTCTGGTACGCCCGCGACCAGATCGCCCAGCGCCGGGACACCGCGCCCGGCCGGGTGCTGCCCGACTCCTCGATCGTGGCGGCCGCCGAGATGGACCCGAAGACGGAGCGGGAACTGTTGCTGCTGCCCGGTTTCGGCGGCCGGTCGACTCGGCGGCTGGCCGGGACCTGGCTGGACGCGCTGGCCGAGGCGCGGGCGCTGCCGGACACCGCGTTGCCGACGACTCCGCCGTACGAGGGACCGCCTCCGCCGCATCGGTGGGCCGAACGGGATCCGGCCGCGGCCGCCCGGCTGGCCCGCGCCCGGGAGGTCGTCGCCCACGTCGCCGGGGAGCTGTCGATGCCCCCGGAGAACCTGATCACCCCCGAGTACGTGCGCCGCCTGGCCTGGGAGCCGCCCGCCGACCTGAGCACCGTCGGCGAGCTGCTCGCCAAGTTCGGGGCTCGCCCCTGGCAACGGGAGCTGCTGGCCGACGAGCTGGCCAAGGCGCTCGCCCCGGTCGAGGAGAGCCCGGCGGACGCAGAAACCTCACAGTGACCCGACCTACCTACCGGTAACTACTCGCGGGTAACATCGGGAGTGTCCAACCACTCCTAGGAGGCGCTGTGCCCCGCAACGTCCGCGATGTCGTCTTCGTCGACGGCGTACGCACTCCGTTCGGCAAGGCCGGGGGTGTCTACGCGCAGACTCGCGCCGACGACCTCGTCATCCGATGCATCCGTGAACTGCTCGCCCGCAATCCGCAGCTGCCGCCCGAGCGCGTCGAGGAGGTGGCCGTCGCCGCGACCACCCAGATCGGCGACCAGGGCCTGACCCTGGGCCGGACCGCCTCCCTACTGGCCGGTCTGCCCAAGACCACTCCCGGCTACTCGATCGACCGGATGTGCGCGGGCGCGATGACCGCCGTCACGACCGTCGCGGGCAGCATCGCGATGGGCGCCATCGACGTCGCGATCGCGGGCGGCGTCGAGCACATGGGCCGCCACCCGATGGGCGAGGGCGTCGACCCGAACCCGCGGTTCCTGGCCGAGAAGGTCGTCGACCAGTCCGCCCTCGTCATGGGGTCGACCGCCGAGAACCTGCACGACCGCCTCCCGGAGATCACCAAGGAGCGCACCGACCGGTTCGGCCTGCGCTCGCAGGAGAAGACGGCCGCCGCGTACGCCGCGGGCAAGCTCCAGCCGGACCTCGTGCCGATCGCCGTACGCGACGAGAACGGCGCCTGGGGTCTGTCGACTGTGGATGAAGCACCTCGGCAGACCAGCCTGGAGAAGCTCGCCACCCTGAAGACCCCGTTCCGTCCGCACGGCCGGGTCACCGCGGGCAACGCCGCCGGCCTGAACGACGGTGCGACCGCCTGTCTGCTCGCCTCCGCCGAGGCGGCCGAGGAACTCGGCCTGCCGGTCGCGATGAAGCTGGTCAGCTTCGGCTTCGTCGGCGTGGAGCCGGAGGTCATGGGCTACGGCCCGATCCCGTCCACCGAGAAGGCGCTCAAGGTCGCCGGGCTCACCATCGACGACATCGGCCTGTTCGAGCTGAACGAGGCGTTCGCCGTGCAGGTCCTGGCGTTCCTGGACCACTACGGGATCAAGGAGGACGATCCCCGGGTCAACCCGTGGGGTGGTTCCATCGCGGTCGGGCACCCGCTCGCGTCCAGCGGCGTACGCCTCATGACGCAGCTCGCCCGCCAGTTCGCCGAGCACCCCGAGGTCCGCTACGGCATCACCGCCATGTGCATCGGCATCGGCATGGGCGGCACGGTCATCTGGGAGAACGCGCACTGGAATGGAGAGTCGAAGTGACCTTCCCCGCTGAGGTCGTCACGCAGGCCAAGCTTCGGTTGACTGCGGTACCCGGTCTGGACAAACCGGCCGCGATCATCACGCTCGACAACGGCTTCGACCACACCAAGCCCAACACCATGGGACCCGGTGGGCTGGCCGGCCTGAGCACCGCCATCGACGAGGCGCTCGCCGCCGAGCCCGCGTTCCTCGCGGTCACCGGCAAGCCGTACATCTTCTGCGTCGGTGCCGACATCACCGGCATCCCGTTCGTCACCGAACGGTCCCAGGCCGCCGAGATCGAGGCCCTGGGCCACCAGGTGTACGCGAAACTGCGTACGGCGCCGGTGCCCACCTTCGCATTCGTCAACGGAGCCGCGATGGGCGGCGGTCTGGAGCTGGCCCTGCACTGCCAGTACCGCACGCTGTCCGCAGGCGCGGCGGCGCTCTCGCTCCCCGAGGTGGGCCTCGGCCTCATCCCGGGCTGGGGCGGCTCCCAGCTCCTGCCGAATCTGATCGGCGTCGTCGGCGCGGCTCAGGTGATCGTGCAGAACCCGCTCATGATGAACAAGCAGCTCCGCCCGAAGCAGGCGGTCGAACTCGGCATCGCCGACGCGCTGTTCGAACCGGCCGACTTCCTGGAGCGGTCGCTGCTTTGGGCGGCGTCCGTCGTCACTGGACAGACGACGGTTCAGCGGCCGGAGATCGACCGCGACATGTGGGACGCGGTCGTCTACTTCGCGCGTACCGAATTGGACAAGAAACTCCATGGAGCCTCGCCGGCCGCGACCAAGGCGCTGGACCTGCTGGCGCTGGCCAAGGACGGCGTGACCGAGGCGGGCCTGACCGCGGAGCGCGAGGCGGCCACCGACCTGATCATGTCCGACGAGCTGCGCGCCGGCATCTACTCGTTCGACCTGGTGCAGCGGCGAGCCAAGCGCCCGGCCGGCGCTCCCGATCGCTCGCTCGCTCGGGACGTCAGCAAGGTCGGTGTCGTCGGCGCAGGTCTGATGGCGTCGCAGCTGGCGTTGCTGTTCGCTCGCCGACTCGAGGTGCCGGTGGTGATCACCGACCTCGACCAAGAGCGCGTGGACAAGGGGCTGGCCTACGTCCAGGCCGAGATCGCCAAGTCGGTCGCCAAGGGACGGCTTTCGGAGCTCAAGGCGGCCAAGCTGCGTACGCTGGTCACGGGCACGGTCGACAAGGCGGCCGGGTTCGCTGACGCCGACTTCGTCATCGAGGCGGTCTTCGAGGAGCTCGGCGTCAAGAAGAAGGTCTGGGCCGAGATCGAGGAGATCGTCTCGCCGGAGGCCATCCTCGCCACCAACACCTCGTCGCTGTCGGTCAGCGCGATGGGCGCCGAACTGAAGCACCCGGAGCGTCTGGTCGGCTTCCACTTCTTCAACCCGGTCGCGGTGATGCCCCTGCTGGAGATCATCCGGGCCGAGCACACGAACGACGTCACCCTGGCGACCGCGTTCGCGCTGGGCAAGCAGCTGAAGAAGTCGTGCGTACTGGTGAAGGACGCGCCCGCGTTCGTCTTCAACCGCATCCTGACCCGGTTCTTCGGGGAGATCTACAACGCCATCGACCTCGGTACGCCGCTCGACGTGGCCAACACCGCGCTCGACCCGCTCGGCCTGCCGATGCGGCCGCTGGAGCTGCTGCAGCTGGTTGGACCGGCGGTCGCGGCGCACGTCGGCAAGACGATGCACGTGGCGTACCCGGATCGGTTCAAGGTCTCCCCCAGCATGGAGAAGATCGTGACCGCCGGGCTGCCGCTGCTGGTCGACGACGAGATCAACCCGGCCGTGGTCGAATTGCTGGCGGGCGGACAGACGCCGCTCACCGCCGACGAGGTACGCGAGCGCGCGCTTGCCGCCCTCGCCGAGGAGATCCGGATCATGCTGGACGAGGGCGTCGTGGCCGACTCGGCCGACATCGACCTCTGCCTGATCCTCGGGGGCGGCTGGCCGTTCTGGCTCGGCGGCATCACGCCGTACCTGGACCGGACCGGCGTCGCCGAGAAGGTCACCGGCCGCCGGTTCGCCCCGGCCGGAGTGGCGACCCTCCCCGCATAAGCCCCATCCCCCTTCCGCCGCGCGGCTCCCGGTGAGCCGCGCGGCACTTTCGTCGCAGGGCCTAGAGTCGATCTCGTGACGATCGTGGACGCATGCCTACGGGACGGCCGGGGCGGCTCGCCCACCGTGGTGCTCCCCGAGACGGGTCTGTCCGATGAGGAGCGCCGGGCGATTCCCGAGCAGCTGCGGACCTCGCACGCCGTCTTCGTCGACATCGGCGAGACCGAGGTGGCCTTGCGGTTCTTCACCAGCACGGGCGAGTTGCCGTCGTGCGGGCACGGAACGGTCGCGGCGTTGGCGTACCTGGCCGATCGGTTCGGCGACCGCGACTTCCAGCTGCGTACGCGGGACCGGAGCTTCCTCGGGCGGGCGGACAGCGGTAGATACCTCTTCGACGCCGGACAGGTCCAGCTGCGGGAACCCGCCTCCGGAGAGTGCGACGGCGTACTGGCCGCGCTGGGCGCGACTCCGGTGGCCGGGTTGTGCGTCGCCTCTGTCGGGCGTGAGCGGCTGCTCGTCCCCGTCGCCACCCCGGTCGTCCTCGCCGGGCTGACGCCCGATCTCGACCGGCTCCGGTACGCCTGTGACCACTTAGGACTGCTCGGCTGCTATGTCTACTGCCAGTCCCCGCCCGGCCGGTACGCCGCCCGGATGTTCGCCCCGTCGATCGGCGTACCGGAGGACATCGCGAACGCCAACAGCACCAGTTGCCTGGCGGCGTACCTGGCTGATCGCTCCGGCGGGGACGTCACGCTCACCGTCGACATGGGCGATGCTTTAGGCGTACCAGCTGCAATTGATGCTCTTGCCGAACGAACCGCGACCGGGCCGCGAGTGTGGACCGGCGGCGCGGCGGTTGTCAGGTAGGCAGGCCGTTCTCCGCGGCCAAGTGGCCGAGCGCACCGGCGAGCTGATCCCGCTGATCCGCGGAGAGTGAGCCGGTGAGCTCGGCGTCGAGATCGCGGGCGAGCCCGGCGCACTTCGCGAGCAGCTTGCGCCCAGGCGGCGTGAGCGTGAGCACCATGCGCCGACGATCCCCCGGATCCCGAGTACGCGCGATGGCCCCGATGCTCTCCAGATGATCGGCGAGCGAGACGATCAGGCTCGGCGCGACCCCCATGAGCCCGGCCAGCTCCTGCTGGCTGGTCGGCGGACCGCCCGCGAGCACGGTCAGCACGCCGACGTGTTTCGGCTTGAGGTCCAGGTCGGCGAGCTTCGCCGTGAACCGCTCCGTCACCAGCGCGCCGAGCGTGCCGAGCCGGAAGGTCACAGTCGCCGGCATCCCGATGTCGCTCACGCTCGTAATGCTAGGGCGACGTCTGCCCACCATCGCGACGACTTGGCGTACGCGTCACGCCGCCGCCACGTAGACCGCGGAAGCCAGGTGCACCACCGCGCCGACGGTGGACGCGATCGTCATGCCCAAGATGCGCCGCCGGAACCCGATCACTCCGTCGCCCGCCTGCACGAGCCCGAGCAGCACCAACATCGCCGCCAACGCCACGCCCTCCGGACGCGCCGCGAAGAGGACCAGCGCCACCGCACTCAGCGGAACCGCGCGCACGGCGTACGCCTGAGCGAAGAACGTGACCCCCGGCGTCACCACCTCGGCCGGGCTGAGCACGAGCGTCGGCCGCAGTACGCCGAGCACCCCCGACACTCCGGAACCCAGGACCAGCAGCGCGTTCAGGATCAGAACCGCAGTCATCGCGTACCTCCAGAATCATTCTCTTGCTGAATGATTCTGAGCATGAATGATTTTGGCCGCGCCGTCAACCCCGGTGATTGATCCACAGCCCGATACGTGTCATTTGGCGGCCCCGTTTCGACACGTCAAGGGATGTGGATCAATCACCGGATCGCGTCGCGGACGTGGTGGTGGGCCAGGTCTAGGCGGATGGCCTCATCGCTTTGCGGATCGGTCTCCGTCGGCGCGATCGGCTCGCCCCGCGCGATGACCATCGTCGGTTTGCGGCGGAACAAACGGCCAAAGCCGGACGGGGTGATGAAGCGGATCGACAGCGGCACCACGGGTACGCGCGCCTGGGCGGCGAGGTGGAACGCTCCGCGTTTGAAGGGCCGCAGGGTCGTGTCGTAGGGAATCAGCTCGCCTTCGGGGAAGAAATGCACGATACGGCCCTGGGCGAGGAAGAGCTCCAGTTCGGCGAAGAACAGCGGCAACTTCGACAGCTCCGTCGGCACCGCGACGCCGCCCAGGAATCGGACGAGGCCGCCGTACCAGGGGTGCTGGAGATTGACGGGGGCTGAGGTGAAGACGACGCGACGCGGGAACATCGCGATCGCGACCAGTGCGCTGTCGAGGAAGTGCACGTGATTGCATACCGTCAAGGCTCCGCCCGGCAACGAGAGCCGGTTCCGGCGTTCTGCACGTACGCCGAGGAACACGCGCGTCCACCCGAACAGCACGGGAATGACGATCGCGTAGTAGAAGGCGGCCGACAGCGTCCGGTAGAGCCAGTGGGCGTACCCGGCCGGGCGTTCCGCGGGCTCGTCGGCCTTGGCGTACACCCGCTCGATCGCCTTGACGCTGCGGTCGACTTCGTAGAGTTCACCGAGGCGGGCGTACGCGGACGACGCCTGGGCCCGAGCGTCGGGATGGTCGATCCAGTAGTCGATCCGGTCGGCGAGTGAGGACGGATCGCCGGAGCGGAACAGGTTCTCCGAGCCGAGCGCGAACTGCCCGGTCGCGCTGCGGCGACTGTCGGAGATGACCGGGACGAGCCCGCAGGAGAACGCCTCCATGCAGGACAGTCCCTCGATCTCGACGTCGGACGCGTGCACGTAGAGGTCGGAGTGCCGGATGAGCTCGATCAGCTCGTCTTGGGAGTAGTAGCCGAACACCGCCGGATTCGGCAGTTTCGCGGCCATCCGGCGGAGGCGTTTCTCGGTCGGGCCGTGCCCGGCGAAGCACACCTGTACGCGGTCGGCATGCCGCGCTCGGCGTACCGCCCGGATCAGCACGTCCTGCCGCTTCTCCGGGGAGAACCGGCCCACCATCAGGATGCGGAACGGTTCGTCCCGCGTACGCTCCCGGCGAGGCCCCGGCCGGAAGGCGGCGTCCACACCATTGGAGATCACGTGGAGCCGGGCCCGGTAGCCGTGGCGGCGCAGCTGAGCGGCGATGAAGGTCGACGGGCAGTGGATGTCGGCGAAGCGGCCGTAGAAGGTGAGCCGGAGCAGGAGGTACACCAGGTGCGCAGCCGGCCGGAACCAACCCAGCCCGATGTTGTAAGTGACGTTCTCGGGCTGGATGTGGAAGGCGGCGACGGCCGGTACGCCCAGCTTGCGGGCGATCCGCTCGGCGGACCGACCCAACGGCCACGGCTGGTAGATGTGGACGACGTCGGCACCCTTGATCGCAGTCGTCAGCACTTCCGTGTCCGGCTTGGCGAACAGGGTGTTCTGCCGATGCGCGAGCCGGCTGGCGATCGGCACGACGAGCTCCGGGACATAGAAGACCTCCAGTCCGTCGGGCACCGGATCTCCGGGATCGCCGCAGGCCACGACGCGTACGGTGTGGCCACGGTGGACGAGGGCCTCGGCGAACCGGGTCGCCGACAAGGTGGTCCCGTTGTTGTTGACGTTGAACGTGTCGATGACCAACGTGATGATCATTGGCGCGCCGCCGCTCCCAGGGTCGCTCCCGCCGCCACGCCCTGTGGCAGGTTCGGTCTACTCCCTCAACTGACGAAGACCGCCGCAGGCTGCGTACCCGTGGCTGGAAAGCGTGCGCGGACGCGGATCAGACCGCGTCCGACTTGAGGAACACCCCAGCCGGCCTGCGGGTATGCGCCCAGGCGGGCAGCGCGGCCGTCGCCGCGACGGTGAGCAGGAGGGCCAGCGCGGCGATGACCAGCGACGTCACCGGTGGCGGCGGCATCTCGACGCTGACGATCCAGTAGAGGAAGAGGCCGGTCGGCACGCCCACCGCGAGGCCGGGCAGCGCGGCCAGCACCTGGACCACGCACAGCGCCGTGACGATCTGGCCGGGAGTCGCGCCGAGGGTGCGGGCGACGGTGAGCGGACGGCGGGCCTGATGAGCCGCGCTCCAGCCGATCACCAGTGTGTTCAGTATGGACAGTGCGCCGAGCGCGAGCGTGACACCGGTCAGCACGTGGCTGAGGGCGACGCCGCGGACGTCTTCGAGCGACGACACCCCGAAGCTCAACGGCCGGATGGTTTGCGTCCGGAAGATCATCAACGCGGTCACCATGGCCGCCGTTGCCGCCGTCCCGAAGCAGGCCGACAGTGCCCGGCCCGGACGGCGAGCGATCAATTGCATGCCGAGCAGCAGCGACGTGGGTAGATGAGCCATCACCCCGGAGAGGCCCAACGCGTGCGAGGACTCGGCGCTGCCGTCGGCCAGGGCCGAGACGGTGCTCCGCCGAGCCGCCCGGACGACCGGCCCGAGCGTACTGGCGAGCGCGATCAGAAGCGCGAGAACGGCTGCGGCGACGATCGTCCCGAAGGTGGGCGCGCTGACCGTGCTGATCAGCCCGGCACTCGGATCGGTCAGCTGTGGGGCCACGAACGTGCCCACCACCAGGCCGAGCACTGCCGCCGCGGTGGCCGAAGGCAGAGTCTGGGCCAGCAGCACTGCCGCGACCGTGCTCGGCGTCGCGCCGACGGCTTTGAGCAGTCCGGCACGCCGGTTGTAGCGCGCGGCACGCAACGTTACGAGCGCCGCCAGCCCGACCGCGGCGGCGATCGCGATCAGCCAGCCACCGACCACGAGCGTCGGCACCATGAACCGGATCATCCGGGTGTCCTCTTCCACGACCTGCTGCCAGGTCGCGTAATGCGTCCAGGTGTCACCCCGGAAGTCCGCGGTGGAGATCGATCGGACGAAGTCCTTCGTCGCGGCGGGATCGGCCAGCTTCAGATACAGCAGGCGTACGCCGACAGCACCGCCCGAAGCCGCTCGGGCGTCGGCGGCGGTCACCCAGATCTTGCCGCCCCGGTCGGTCGGCCCTCGTCCCTGTGCGTTGTCCGAACCCGGGTAGACGCCGCTCGCGGCGCTCACGGCGATGCCGACGATCGTCAGGCTGCGGCCGTTGACCGTGACGACGTCGCGGACGCGTACGCCCATCACCTGGGCGAAGCCGCGCTCGATCACCGCACCGCCGTCCTCGACCCAGGTCCCCTCGGTCACGACGGGTTGATCCACCGCCGCAGCAGTCTTGTCGCGCCCTTCGACCGCCGAGCGCACCTCGAAACCGCGTACGCGGATGGTGGTGGAGAACGCGAAGTAGGGTCCGGCGTACGCGACGACGCCGGGGGCGTGACTGAGCTTCTCCGGCAACGGCGTGTCCCCGACCGTCGTTGCGATGACGTCCGGTCCGGCGGTGGCCTCCTTCGTCGCGACGTACGCCGTCTCGGTCGAAGTCGTCAGCCCCAGCCCGACCGTCAGAGTGGCGACCGCCACCGTGACGGCGATCAGCGGGATCAGCGCCTCGACCGGATAGCGCCGGATGTCGCGTACGGCGAGCCGCCAGATCACCAGCAGGTGTCCCACGGCGTCAGCCCTCCCAGCTCAGGAGGGTGCCGAGCGGTCGACCGCCGGGGTGGTGGCCCGTGTCGCTGGTGACCATGCCGTCGCGCATCGAGACCACGCGGTCGGCCGTGGCGGCGACCCGTTCGTCATGCGTGACCAGCACCAGGGTCTGGCCGCGGGCGCGCAGGTCGGCGAACAACCGAAGGATCTCGTGGGTTGCGGCACTGTCGAGATTGCCGGTCGGCTCGTCGGCGAAGACCACCATCGGCTCGTTGACCAGCGCGCGGGCGACGGCGACGCGCTGCCGCTGACCGCCCGAAAGCTCCGCGGGCAGCCGCCGGGCCCGATCGCCCAGCCCCACCCGGTCGAGCAGCTCCATCGCCCGCCGACGGGCCGTCCGCGGTGAGACGCCCGCGAGCAACGCGGGCAGCTGCACGTTCTCGGCCGCGGTCAACTCGTCCATCAAGTGGTACGCCTGGAAGACGAACCCGATCGCTTTGCGGCGCAGCCGCGCCAACGCCCGCTCGCCGACCTGGTCGATCCGCCGCCCGCCGAGCCACACCTGCCCGTAACTGGGCCGATCCAGCCCACCGAGCAGTTGCAGAAGGGTGGACTTGCCGCACCCGCTCGCCCCGATGACCGCCAGCGTCTGCCCGGCCGGAACCTCCAGATCGACTTCGTCGACCGCACGGACGAGGCTCTCGTCTTCCCCGTACACCTTGGACAGACCGACCGCGCGCACCATCGGCGCCCCATCCTGAACCGTCATCGCTCCGCCCTTCCGACGCGGGCCGACCACACCCGCTCGCACACGTCCAGCCAGCGCAGATCGGCCTGCATCCGCAACGCGACCCCCTCCAACAGCACCCACGGCTCCGACTCCGGGGCCTGCTCGAGCGCGGCCCGCTGCACCTGGCCGAGGCTGCGCATGAGCTCCTGCCGCTGACCGGCGACGAGCGCCCGGGGATCGGCCAGGCCGGAGACCGCCGCCGCCACCAGCTTCAGGTGGAACTCCGCGACGTCCGGTTTCGTCCCCGCCGACTCCGCCAGCCACTCGACCACCCGATCCCGGCCCGGCGGCGTCAACGCGTACACCTTGCGGCGGGGGCCGCGCGTCGGGTCGTCCTCCCGCTCCTGCACCACCAGCCCGGCTCGTTCCAGGCGAGTGAGGGTCACGTAGATCTGCCCCGCGTTGAGCGTCTCGCCGACCGGCCCGAGTGCGTTGGACAGCCGTCGTCGCAGGTCGTAGCCGTGCGAGGGTTCCTTGACGAGCAGCGCCAGCACCACGTCCTGCACACACAATGTATAGCGGTTAGCTAAAGTCCCCGCAACCCCGCAGACAGGGCTGGATCAGGGTTCCCGGTCGAATCTTGAGGAGTGATTCGACCGGGAACCCTGATCCAGGGTCCGAACTGTCAGCCGACTCGCTTGTACGCGCGAACGGCGAAGAAGTACGCCACCGCGGCGATGCCGACGCACCAGGCCAACGCGGTCCAGATGTCGTTGCCGACGGGCTGGTCGTGCAACAGGCCCTGCAAGGTCTCGACGATCGACGTGACGGGCTGGTTCTCCGCGAAGACGCGTACCGGGGTGGGCATGGTCTCGGTCGGGACGAACGCGGAGCTGATGAACGGCAGGAAGATCAGCGGGTACGCGAACGCGCTCGCACCGTCGATGAACTTCGCGGTCAGGCCCGGAATGCAGGCGAGCCACGTCAGGGCCAGGGTGAACAAGGCGAGGATGCCCGCCACCGCCAGCCACGCCAGCACTCCGGCGCTCGACCGGAAGCCCATGATCAGTCCGATGCCGATGATGACGACGACCGAGATGGCGTTGGACACCATCGAGGTCAGGACGTGCCCCCAGAGCAACGACGACCGGCCGATGGGCATCGAGTTGAACCGCGAGAAGAGGCCGTTCTGGACGTCGGCGAACAACCGCACCGCGGTGTACGAGATGCCGCTGGCGATGGCGATCAGGAGGATGCCCGGCAGCAGGTAGTTCACGTAGTTGTCGGTGCCGGTCTGGATCGCGCCGCCGAGGACGTAGACGAACAGCAGCATCATCATGACCGGCGTGATCAGCACGGTGATGATGGTGTCCGGGCTGCGGACGATGTGCCGCATCGACCGGCCGAACAGGACGAAAGTGTCGCGTAGCGCCTTCATCACTGGCCCTTCTTCTCGCCGACGATGGCGAGGAAAATCTCTTCGAGGGATGGTTGTTTCTCGACGTACTCGACCTTGGCCGGCGGAAACAGCTGCTTGAGGTGGTCGAGCGTGCCGTCGGCGATGATCCGGCCGCCGTGCAGGATCGCGATCCGGTCGGCGAGCTGCTCGGCCTCGTCCAGGTATTGCGTGGTCAGCAAGATCGTGGTGCCGCCCTGGGCGAGTTCCTTGACCGTCCGCCACACTTCGAGCCGGCCCTCCGGATCGAGGCCGGTCGTCGGCTCGTCCAGGAAGATCACCTGCGGCGAGCCGACCAGGCTCATCGCGATGTCGAGCCGGCGGGTCATGCCACCGGAATAGGTCCCGGCCCGGCGGTCGGCCGCGTCGGTCAAGCCGAACCGGTCGAGCAGCGAAGCCGCAGTCTTCTGCGGGTCGGCGACCGCCCGCAGCTTCGCGATCATCACGAGGTTCTCCCGGCCGGTGAGGATCGCGTCCACTGCCGCGAACTGACCGGTCAGGCTGATGACGTCGCGGACCTTGTCCGGCTGGCGTACCACGTCGTAGCCGCACACGCGGGCCGTGCCGCCGTCCGCCTTGAGGAGTGTCGCGAGCGCCTTGATGGTGGTCGTCTTGCCCGCGCCGTTCGAGCCGAGCAGCGCGAAGATCTCCCCGCGCCGTACGCCGAAGTCGACGCCCTTCAGCACCTCGACTCCCGTGAAGGACTTACGCAAGCCCTCCACCTGAATCGCCATGTCAGTCACGTGAATCGTCCCTTCGTTCCACGGGGGTGGTGTCGTCGTGCGGTGATCAGGAGCGGTGAATCGTGATGTCGCCGAAGGAGGTGCTGCCACGGACCTCGACGGTCTCGGCGGCGTCCTCGGGCCGGGTGGTGTTCTCGAGCTGGTTGTTCACGCGCCCGAACGCGGTGTTCACCTGCAGCCAGGCGGCGGTGCCTTCGGCGATGCCGATGTCGAGGCTGCCCATGGCGGTGCCGAGCACGACCGATCCACGGACGACCTCACCGACGCTGACGTTGCCGTTCGAGGTCTTCGCGTCGACCCCGGCGCCGGCTCGGTCGACGATGATGTCGCCGTTGGCCGCGCGTACGCGGACGTCGCCGGTGACCGCCCCGATCCGGGTCTCACCGTTGGAGTTCTTGACGACGGCGGTGCCCTGGATCTGGCCTACCTGGATCGATCCGGTGCCCGTCGAGATGTCGGCGTCACCCGCGACGACGTCGGCGCTGACATTGCCGGCCGAGGTGTTCGCGCGCAGCGGGCCGGTCTGTTCGACCCAGATGTTGCCGGCCGTCGTCTTCAGCCGGCACTGACCGAGCTGACCGGCGCACCGGAGGTCGCCCATCTGCGTCTCCGCCGACACCTGCGAGCCGGTCGGCAGCTCGATGGTGACGTCGACCGACCTGAGCTTGCGCGAGAAGTCGAACATGCGGGCCTTCGGGCCGATGACCCGAAGCGTTCCGTTGCTGTAATCGACCCGGACCTGCTGCGCGGCCTTCACGTCGGACTCGTCGGACTCGTCGCTCGGGCGTACCTCGACGACGGTGTCGACGCGGTCGGACGCGGTGACTCGCAGGTATCCGACGCTGAGTTCGAGAGTGACGGCGATCGAATCGTAAGTCTCGAAAGTAGGCATGGTTGTCCCCTCATCCCGGGTTGGTGTGCCGTCCCCGCTGGTCAGGGACGTGAAGTGAGCAGGTGGTCAGATCGGGGTGCGGTCAGCGCACCCAGCCGGTGAAGCTCTGTTTGGCTCGCTTGGCCGAGGCCGGCTCCGGGCGTTGCTCGCGATCGCCGCCCTGCAGGGCAGCGGCCGCCGACCGGACCAGCCAGGCGTTCACCGAACGCCCTTCTCGGGCCGCAGCCTCCTCGATCGCGGCCTTCAGCTGCTCGGGCAGGCGCACGTTGATCCGAGCCGACGGGCCATCCTCGGCGAACAGCAACTCGCCGTCCGGCGTACGCTCCGCGGTCGCCGTGGTCTCGGCGGAAGCCGGCTCGGCGGGGGGCAGCGTCACGACGAAGCTCGGGTCACGCCCGCGCAGGCGCAGCTCCACCGAGCCGGGAGCCAGATCCTGGGTGATCTCGTCCGTGGCCGCCGACAGCGCGTCGAGCAGCGTCATCCGGATCGCCGACTCCAGCGAGCCGGTCAAGCGCTCGACCAGCGCGCGGGCCTCGTCACCACCCGATTCGGCCAGCGTGGCGAACTGGCGACCGAGGTTGTTCACATGCGTGGTCAAGTCCATGGCACCACTATGGCACATGTATGGCACCACCACAAGCCATCTTGGCTCAGCATGACGCCAAGATGGCTCAGGCAGGCGTCAGTTTGGCATCACGGAGCGCAGATGCGCAGCTCGGGCAGCTTCTTCCAGCAATGCGCGATGCGACTCGCGGGCGTCGAAATCGATCACTGACTCGTACTCCGCCGTCGTTCCCGTCCGCCCGTCCAGCTGCTCCCGCAGAATGTCGGCGTGCCCGGCGTGCCGAGTCGTGTCGGTGAGGCTGTGCACCATGATCGTGAACAGCTGCACATCGGGCTGCGGCCACCAGGGCACATGGCCCGGCGCGTCGATGGTCAGAGCCTCGATCGTCGCGTCCGCGTGTGCGCACACGGATGCGTGCAGGGCCAGGATCTCCGCGCGAGTCTCGTCCTCGGCCGCCCAATGCTCGTTCTTCCACGCCTCTGGCGCGTTCCACGTCGGCACCGGCCCCGGGAACGGCCGGCCGAAGACGTCGCCGAAGTACCGTGCGTCCGAGTACGCCCGGTGCTTGACCAGCCCGAGGAGGTTGGTCCCGGTGGCCGTCATCGGGCGGCGGACGTCGTACTCCGAAAGCCCGTCCAGCTTCCAGATCAGCGCTTCCCGGACTACCCGCAGTTGATGGTGCAAGCGTTCCTTGCTGTCGGCGATCATGGCGCGGAGTCTGCCATCCGCCGGGCCCCGGCGGGGGCCGTCAAACCTGGTGAAGCCAGGCGATCACCAACATCGCGGCACCCGCGTACAGCACAAGCGTCACCGGCAGCACCCACCACCGGCGCCGTTCCCCAGCCAGCCAGCGCAGCCAGGACCGGCGCAGCCGCCTGAGCCCGGCCAGCGCGAACACACCGAGGGCGATGAACGGAAGGCTGATCAGGAAGTGAGCGGTCCACGCGCCCGCCAGGCTCGGACCGCCCCACGAGTTGTCATACGGCCCGCGATCGACAAGTCCGTAGAACGCTCCCCGGGCGACGAGTAGAGCGATCATCGCGATCGGTACCAACGCCAGTACCCCGACGGCCGTAGTCGCGGCGGCCTCGCGCGGCTTGATCTCGGTCATGAGACCGACGCTACGGTGCTTCCCCACACGACGCGTCACACCACGGAGCCAAGTAGGAGTAGTCCCCCGGTACTAGACCCGCTCGGCGGCGCTGCGCTCCACGCAGAAGAGGTTGCCCTCCGGATCGGCCATCGTCACCCAGCCGGTGCCGTCGGCGTTGCGGTGATCCTCGAACTCGGTCGCGCCGGCCTTCTTCAGCCGCTCGACTTCGGCGTCCCGCGTACCGTCGGTGGGCATGATGTCGAGGTGGATCCGGCGGCCGGCCCTCGACTCACCGATCTTCTCGGCGGGCACCCGCGCGAAGAGCAGCCCCGGCCCCTCGCCGTCCGGCGCGACGAGCAGCGCCTGGTCGGCGCCCGGCTCGTCGGAGGGATGCCGCGGATAGCCGGTGGCCTCGCTCCAGAAACCGGCCAGCGAATAAGGGTCCGCGCAGTCGACAGTGATATGCCGAATCAAGGCAGTCACGGGCCAGATGGTAATGCCTCGGCGGCACCGAGAACAGCGCAGGGAACGGAGACGGTGACCTCCAGTCCGCCACCGGGCAACGCGACCGCGTGCACGCTGCCGCCGTGCGCGTGGCATACCGCGCGAACGATGGACAGGCCGAGGCCGGAACCCCTCGCCCCGGTACGCTCCCGGCCGCCCCGGCGGAACGGCTCGAAGAGCCCCTCGACGTCGGCCTGGTCGACCTCGAAGCCGGTGTTGCCGACGATGAGCTGGCTGAACCCGCCCCCACTCCCGGTACGCACCCAGATCCGCCCGTCCCGGTGGTTGTAGCGGCAGGCGTTCTCGATGAGGTTGCCCGCCAGGCGTTCGAGCAGACTGGGATCGCCGACGACCGGGGCCGGCGCGAGATCGAGCGCGACGTCGAGGTGCAGTCGCCGGATCTCCCGGGACATCGCGTCCAGCGCCCCGGGTACGCCATCCCCGAGATCTGCGGCTTGTTTGCGCGCCAAGGCAGACTGCGCTTCCGACCGGGCCAGTACGAGGAGCGCGTCGACGAGGGCGTTCGCGCGTTCGGAGGCGTCCCTGACGACCGTGCCCATCCGGCGCAGTTCGGCCAGATCGGCCTTCGGGTCCGACAGCGTCACGTCGATCTCGGTCTTCATCACGGCGAGCGGCGTACGCAGTTCGTGGGAGGCGTTGGCGACGAAGCGGCGCTGCGAGTCGAAGGCGACCTTCAACCGGTCGAGCATGGCGTCGAAGGTCCCCGCGAGTTCGGCCACCTCGTCGTCGGCGCCCTCGTACCGGATGCGCTGGTCGAGGTTCTGCCCACCGAGCCGGCGAGCGGTGGCGGTGACCTGTTGCAGTGGACGCAGCGCGCGGCCGACGACGGCGTACCCACCGGCGACGCCGACGACGCTGATCGAAACGAGCGCCAGCAGACCCTTCTCCAACAGCTCCGCGCCGACGTCGCGACGCAGTCGCCGCTCCCATTCCTCGACCGGCAGCTGGCGGCCGTCGGCCAGCACGACCTGGGAGGACGGATCGAGATGCTCGGCCGGTTGGAGCGCCTCGCTCGCCAGCAGGAAGGCGAGCGCGATCAGTAGCGCGCCCGCGCCGACCAGCAGGAGTCCATTGAGCAACGTCAGCCGCAGGCGGAGGGTCGGCCGCGGCAGGCGGCGCTTCACGACTGGTCCGTCGGCTCGGCCGCGATCGGGTGGTCCGTCGGCTCGGCCGTGATCCGGTAGCCCGCCCCGACGAGAGTCTCGATCAGCGGCGGGTCGCCGAGCTTGCGGCGCAGCGTACGCATGGTGACCCGGACGATGGTGGTGAACGGGTCGGCGTTGGCGTCCCAGACGCGTTCGAGGAGTTCCTCGGTGCTCACGACCGCGCCGTCGGCTCGCAGCAACGCCTCGAGCAGGCCGAACTCCTTGTTCGTCAGGTCGAGCTGTTGACCGGCCCGGGTCGCGATCCGCTTGGCCGGGTCGAGGGTGACGTCGGCGACATGCAAGATCGGCGGCGTGACCGGGGTGGCCCGGCGGCCGAGCGCCTGCACGCGCGCCACCAGTTCGCTGAAGTCGAACGGCTTCGGCAGGTAGTCGTCCGCGCCGAGGCTGAGTCCCTCGACCCGATCGGCGACCGCGCCACTCGCGGTCAGCATCAGCACTCGGGTCAACGTCCCCGAGGCCACCAGGTCCGCGCAGATCTGATCGCCGTGCACTCCCGGCAGGTCACGATCCAGCACGACCACGTCATACCGGGTCACGAAGGCCGCCTCATGCCCGGCGTCGCCGTCGTAGGCCACGTCGACCGCCATGCCGTGGCGGCGCAGACCGCGCGCGATCGCGTCGGCGAGGTGCTGCTCGTCCTCGATCACGAGTACGCGCATAGCCCGAATCCCTCCCCCAATTCGTGCCACTCGGCCGTGACATCGACTGGTACGTCTTCACCAGCAACCACCCGGTCGAGAAAATTCTTAACCGCCGAGCTCTTGCGCCCAGACCAGCCGTCCGCCACGCTGTCGGGCGATAGTCCTTCGCATACCCCCTGCTCGAAGGAGTTCCTCGATGAAGAGACGCAGTGTACTTCGTGCGGCCGCCGTGACCGCCGCCGCCGCGAGTGTCCCGGCTATGCTGGCGGCCCCCGCGCAGGCCGGAGACAAGGTGAAAGACACGCCGTACCCCACTCAAGACATCGTCTTCCGCCGTTGGGCCACCGACGCCGACTATGCCACCGGAACGTTCAACGGGACCGCAGCGAGCGGGGGGCACCTCACCTTCGCATCGGCCGCCGGGCAGACGGCGTACACGGATATCGTGACCGGGACGGCGCGGACCTATGACTTCGCGACCTGGACCTCGGCCTTCGTGGCCCCGGGTTTCACCGCCCAGGAGCTGATCGCCTCGTGGACCGCGACCACCCCCGGCGGCAGCTGGGTGCAGATCGAGGTACGCGGCGTCACCGCGCTGGGCAACACCACCAAGTGGTACGTGCTGGGCCGCTGGGCCGCCGACAACGTCGACTTCCACCGGACCTCGGTGACCGGTCAGGGCGACACCGACGGCACGGTCTACACCGACACGTTCTCGGCAGCGGCCGGTCATGAGCTGTCGAGCTGGCAGCTGCGCGTGACCCTGCTGCGCGTACCGGGGACGACCGACAACCCGGTGCTGCTGAGCTTCGGGGCGATGGCGTCGCACCTGCCGGCGGCCCCGAAGAAGTGGACCGTCTCCACCCCGAAGGCGGCGCAGGGCACGCTGCTGACCGTGCCCGGCTTCTCCCAGAGCATCCACTCCGGGCAGTATCCCGAGTACGACAACGGCGGCCAGGCCTGGTGCAGCCCGACCTCGGTCTCCATGGTCATGGGCTTCTGGAACAGCCTGCCACCGGCGGCCGACTACGCCTGGGTGGATCCGTCCTATCAGGACCCGTGGGTCGACCACGCGGCTCGGGGCACTTTCGACTACGCGTACTCGGGCTGCGGCAACTGGCCCTTCAACCCCGCGTACGCCGGTCGCTACGGGCTCACCGGGTTCATCACCCGGCTGCGTTCGCTCAACGAGGCCGAACTGTTCATCGCAGCGGGCCTGCCGCTCGTGACCTCGCTGTCGTTCAAGAAGGGCGAGATCCCCGGCCTGACCTACGGCACGAACGGCCACCTCATGGTGCTGTCGGGCTTCGCCGCGAACGGCGACCCCATCGTCAACGACCCCGCGTCGGCGAGCGACGCCGTCGTGGTGAAGACGGTGGGCCGGGCCGAGTGGGAGGCCGCCTGGCAGACCACGTCCCGCGGGGTGGTCTACGTGATCACGCCGCCCGGACGGGCGCTGCCGACGCCGCCCGCGCAGGCGAACTGGTGAGTTGATCACCCGCTCGCGGAGTTGATCAGGGCGTTCCGGACACGACACGCCGCGCGATCATGACCGAAGGTTCATGATCGCGCGGAGAGCCCCGGAGAGCCCCGGAGAGTCCCGGAGAGCACGGCGCGCGAGGGCAAAGCGAGAGCGCGGGCGAGAGCTAGCGGGGTGGCAGGATCAGGGAGAACGGGGGCTGGCCCGCCACCCCGCTGAAGCACACGAGACGCGTACCGGCGGCGACACAGCGGTCCACGGCCGCGGTCAGGTTGGCGCGGGCCCGCACGACGGGGTGGTCGGCGGTCAGGTCGACCGTCCCCAGCCACGCCCGGCCGGCCGATCCGGGCAGGTAGGCGGCGGTGCGACCGGCTACGGTTCCGGCGATGTGCCAGGCGCCCAGGCGAGCCATGACGCTGCCGGTGCGCGGGTCGAGCACGGCGTTCTGCTCCCGGCCGAGCCCGTCGCTCAGCCGCCCGATCAACAGGTCGTCGGTCTCGTCCGTGACGGTGAACCGGCCCGCCGCCCACACCAGCCGGCCGGTCTGCGCGTCGAGGCCGCGGACGCCACTACTGTCGATCGCGCAGATCAGTTCGCCGCAGGACAGGAAGTCGTGGTCCGGGCGGGACACCGGCTCCGTCCACAAGGGAACGTAACGCTCGCCGTCCGGCCGCCAGAAAGTCGCGCTGTAGTCTCCCGGCTTTCCGCGTACCGTCAGAAGAAGGCCGTCGATCACACCCACCATGCGCTCGCCCACCGGCTCGGCCACGGCGGACCGCGCGACCGCCCACCGACCGTGGGCATGGACGAGCAGCGCGTCCGGCCAGGTCTCGACCAGCTGCCCGGTCCGCGCTTCCACGATCTCCAGCCGACTTGTACGCACACCGGCGGGACTGATCAGCGCGACGTGGCCGGCGGCCGAATCGGTCGGGAAGACTGCCACGGCGGGGCGGGCCCACAGCAGCGCACCCGTCTCGAGCGAGACCGCCGCGACGTCGAGCGTCTCGGACCGGACGCCGAGCGCGACGTCGCCGACGACCTGCACGTCGTCGACCACCCCGGCCAGCGGTTCGAGCACGATCGGCGGGGCGGACGCGGTGGCCGGGACGGAGGCCTGAGGCAGCACCAACGCGGCGATCGCGATCAGCACCACGAGGATCTCGCGCCGCCACTGCCCGAGGTCGCGCCGGGGCGGCTCCCACCCGGGCTCGTCGCGTCCGGTCTCCCCCAGGTCGATCAGCGTCACGCCGGTCCTCCCACCTCCGCCAGCAGTCCGTCCAGATCGGACAGCCGCACCGAGACGGCGTCGACCACGGCCGACCCGTCGCAGTAAAGCCAGTTCCCGATCAACATACAGCGGTTGGCCCGGCCGCCGAGGGGCATGAGGGGGCGTACGCGCTGGCCCGGCCCCACCACGCCCAGCCACATCTGCGCATCGGCGGAGGATGCGCTGTCCAGCCGGACCAACTGGTGACCGGCGTACTCCCCGATCGGTTCCCAGTCGCCGAACTTCGGCGGCGTCGCCGGCTCCTGCGAAGGCGTCACCGTCTTGCCGGAGTAGGGATCGACGAGACCGTTCTGATCACAGAGCCACTCCCCGCAAACGCCGAAGACGAACTCCGTCCGGCCGAAATCCCGGCGCCACAAGGGTTCCGCGTCCCCATGCCGGTAGACCCACACTTGGACGCCGGCCGTGGTGCCGTACTGCAGCCCGACGAGATCCCGCCAGACGAACGAGATCGCCTCCGGCGGCTCGCGTACGCGCCAACTCTGCTCGATCGCGCCGGTGGGGATCGAGACCACGTCGACCGTGCCGTCCGACTGCAGCACGACGAACTCCCTGAAGTCTTCCTCACCGAGTGGCTTCATCATGCGCAATTTCGGCAGATCGATCCGCCACACCACCCGCCCGGTCTCGACCTCGACCCCGGACAGCCGACCAGGCGGGGTGCGCAGGACCAGGAGATTGCCCGCGCCGAAGACGGGCTCCTCGTCACGTCGCCAGACCTCCCGTCCCGTACGCACGTCGACCGCGACGAAAGAAGTCGTGTAGGTGCTCGTATCCTCGTCGACGAGCCGCATCCCACCCGCGATGACGACCACATAGTCGAAGTCGGCGATCACATGGATCGGGCCGACGTTGCCGATGTTCAACCGCCACTTCTCGCCCGAGCCGTCCAACCCGGAGGCGACCATGGTCTGCCCATCCGCGGTGGCGTTGAGCACCACGTCCGCCTTCGCGAACCGCCACGGCGACTCGGCGAACCGGCCGACCCGATGCAAGGCCGGCAACGGTTTGCCGACCGGCGCCGTTCCCGCGACCAGGCCGGCGAGCAGCATCATCAACGCGGCCAGCGCCGCTCGCCCGACCCGCACCGGATCATGCTTGTGCAGCGACTCCCGCAGTGCTTCCCGCAGCGGCGGCCGCCGCCCGGGGTCGTACCGGCTCGGTTCGCCGAGGTCGATCAGCGTCACGCCATAGGAACGCGTCCGGCCCGCCAGCCGGTTGCTTGCCGGTTGTGTTTCGTGGCTACCTCGTCCGGCTAATCGACCTTGAACGGTTCCCGTCGCCATGGCGACGCAAAGTGTCCAAGGTCAACTCGGCGTCGGTGAGGGTCAGGCGGTCGCGGTGACTCCGGCGTACCAGGCGGCGACCTTGGTCGCGATTTCCGGCGCGGTGAGCCCCAGCTCGGCGAGAATCTCGTTGCGGGTGCCGTGCGGAATCCAGCGCGCTTCGACGCCGAGGTCGCGGACCGGGACGTCGAGCTCGTGATCGCGCAGCACCTTGCTGACCGCGTCGCCGACGCCGCCGTCGCGTACGCCGTCCTCGACGGTCACGACGAGGCGGTGCCCCCGGGCGAGGTCGACGAGTTCGGCCGGAGCCGGGCGGACCCAGCGCGGGTCGACGACGGTGACGCCGATGCCCTGCTCGGCGAGGAGCGAGGCGACCGCGACACCGGTATGCGCGAACGAACCGACCCCGATGAGCAGCACGTCCTTGCGGTCGGCCTCGGAGAGGACGTCCACCGGCCCGACCCGGCGCAGGGCGGGCAGGGCGGCCGGGACCGAGCCGGTCGGGAAACGCACGATGGTGGGGCCGTCGTTGACGGCGACCGCTTCCCGCAGCTCTTCCCGCAGGGTCGCCGCGTCGCGGGGGGCGGCGATGCGCAGGCCCGGGACGACGCCGAAGACGGACATGTCCCAGATGCCGTAGTGGCTCGGCCCGTCGGGACCGGTGATGCCAGCCCGGTCGAGGACGAAGGTCACCGGCAGCTTGTGCAGTGCGACGTCGAGCAGAACCTGGTCGAACGCCCGGTTGAGGAAGGTGGCGTACACGGCGACGACGGGGTGGAGGCCGGCCAGGGCGAGCCCGGCCGCCGAAGTGGTGGCGTGCTGCTCGGCGATGCCGACGTCGTACGCCCGCTCGGGGTACTTCGCGGCGAGCCGGTCGATGCCGGTCGACTCGGGCATGGCGGCGGTGATGCCGACGATGTCGGAGCGCTCGGCGGCGATCTCGACCAGTTCCTCGCCGAAGACGTGCGTCCACTTGAGGCTGGGCGCCGCCAGCGACTTGCCGGTGAGCGGGTCGAACGCGCCGGGGGCGTGGAAGTTGTCGGCCTCGTCGTCGAGAGCGGGCTGGTAGCCGTTGCCCTTGCGGGTGACGGCGTGGACGATGATCGGTCCGTTGAACTTCTTCGCCCGCTCCAGGGCGCTTTCGACGGCGGCCTGGTCGTGGCCGTCGACCGGCCCGACGTACTTGATTCCGAGGTCTTCGAACATCGCCTGCGGGGCGACCGCGTCCTTGATGCCCTTCTTGATCGCGTGGAGCGCCTCGTAGAGCGGGCGGCCGACCAGCGGCGTCCGCTCCAGGGAGTCCTTGACCAGGTCGAGCACCTTCTCGTAGCCCGGGTTGAGGCGCAGCGTCGCGAGGTGGTCGGCGAGCCCGCCAATGGTCGGCGCATAGGAGCGGCCGTTGTCGTTGACGACGATGATGACCGGGTTCTTGGCGTGGGCGATGTTGTTGAGCGCCTCCCAGCACATGCCCCCGGTGAGAGCCCCGTCACCGACGATCGCCACAACGTGACGGTCCTCACCGCGGAGCGCGAAGGCCTTCGCCAGGCCGTCGGCGTAACTGAGAGCAGTCGAGGCGTGACAGTTCTCCACCAGGTCGTGCTCGCTCTCGGCCTGGTTCGGGTAGCCGGTCAGACCGCCGCGCTGCTTGAGGTGGTCGAAGCCGTCCTGCCGCCCGGTGACCATCTTGTGCACGTATGACTGGTGACCGGTGTCGAAGACGAACTTGTCCCGGGGCGAGTCGAAGACCCGGTGCAGCGCCAGCGTGAGCTCGACGACGCCCAGGTTGGGGCCCAGGTGGCCGCCGGTCTTGGCGACCTTGGTGATCAGAAACTCCCGAATCTCGCCACTGAGCAGGATCAGCTCCTCGTAGCTCATCCCCTTCAGGTCCGCAGGCGAGGTGATGGTGCTCAGGATGTCACTGCTCATGGTGCAGAAGTCTATCGGAGCATCCCAGAGAGCAGGACGTTAGACGTGGTTGCGGTTCGGGACATGATCACGATTTGAGCGCTCCGGCCATCAGACCTCGCATGAAGAACCGACCCAATAGGGCGTACACCAGAAGAGTGGGGATGCTCGCGAGGAAGGCGCTGGCCATCGCCTGGTTGAACGGGACGGTCTGCCCGCCGGCGATGTTGTTGAGCGCGACGGTGACCGGCCAGTGCTCGGTGTCGGTGAGGATCAGCCCGAACAGGAAGTCGTTCCACGACGAGGTGAACTGCCAGATCATGGCGACGGCGAAGGCGGGCGGCGCGATCGGCAGCGCGATGTAGAAGAAGGTACGCAGCATGCCCGCCCCGTCGACCTCGGCCGCCTCGATGAGCTCGTCGGGCAGCCCGGCGAAGTAGCTCCGGAAGATCAGCGTGGTGATCGGCAGACCGTAGATGATGTGGACCAGGATCAATCCGAAGAGGGTGTCGCCGAGCGCCCGCTGATGGATCACCGGGACGTCGGAGAGCAGCTTGAACATCGGGATGATGATCGCCTGGTACGGGATGAACATGCCGAAGAGGATGATCGGGAAGGCCAGGTCGGCCCCGGGGAAGCGCCACTTCGCGAGCACGAACCCGTTGGCCGCGCCGAGCAGCGACGAGATCGTGCTGGCCAGGATGCTGACGGTCAGGCTGTTGCGCAGCCCCGGCAGCAGCTGCGGGATCACCGTCCGGAACGACTCCAGCGAGAACGTGTCCGGCAGGTTCCACATCTTCACCACGTCGACGTGCGCCGGGTCCTTCAACGCCGTCACGAGGAGGGCGTACACCGGCATCAGGAAGAAGCAGGCCAGCGCGAACAGGATCAGCTGACGCAGGAACCGGCCCCAACGGAACGGCTTCGCCGACCGCTGCGGCGGCGCTTCCGGCTCCCGGGTCTGCGGGGCGGTCGGGGCTTGGGCGGTCATCGGCGCTCCTGCCGCATCGAGTACCAGATATACGGGATGACCACCAGCGCGATCGCGCCGAACAGCATCGTCGCGATCGACGCGCCGCGGGCGAAGAAGCCGCCACGGAACGAGGTCAGCCACATGTAGAGGGCGGGAGTCTCGGTACGCGGGCCGCCCGGATCGATGGCGTAGATCAAGTCGAAGGTCTTCAAGGAGATGTGGGCGAGGATGACGACCGCACTCATCAGCACCGGGAGCAGCAGCGGGCGTACGACGTGCCAGTAGACGCGCAGCTCGCTCGCACCGTCGACCCGGGCCGCCTCGCGCAGCTCCTCCGGGATGCCGCGCAGTCCGGCGAGGAACAGCGCCATCACATACCCCGACAGCGCCCAGCCGGCCGGAAGGGCGAGCGAGGCGATGGCGAAGGACGAGTCGCTCTTGTGCCAGTCGCTGTGCAGGAATCCCAGCCCCACGACGTCGAAGAGCTTGTTGATGCCGGTCGTGCCCGCGCCCGAGTCGCTGTTGAGCAGCCAGCGCCAGATGATCCCGGTGGCGATGAACGAGATCGCCATGGGGAACAAGAAGATCGCGCGCAGAACGCCCTCGCCGCGTACGCCCTTGTCCATCAGCAGCGCCATGAACAACCCGAGCAGCAGCGATCCCACCATGAAGACCACGGTGAAGACGACGAGGTTGCGGACGTCGTTGCGGAAGGTCTCGTCGTTGGACAGCAGCTGCTTGTAGTTGTCCAGCCCGACCATCTTGTCCGGCGGCGCGAGGCCCTTCCAGTTGGTCAGGGAGTAGTACCCGTTCCACCCGATGAAGTAGTAGACGAACACGCCCAGGGCGAGCAGCGAGGGCGAGACCAGGATCAGGCCCGGCAGCCACCTCCGGACTCCGCGCCGGGTACTTCTGCGCACGTCATCCCTCCCTTCGCGACATACCGTGAGCGAGGGCCCGGCCGGCCGACCGGGCCCTCGTGATCAGCGCCTACTTGTTGGCGGCGTACGCCGCGGCGATGGCCCCGGCGAACTTCTTCGAGTCCTTGTCCTGGAAGAAGACGCCGTATGCCTTCTCGATCTCGGCCTTCCACGCGTTGTTGGCGACGACGCCGTGCACCAGCGAGCCGACGACCACGGTGGACGTGTTCTGCCACTCGCCCAGCGCCCAGGCGAGATAGTCGGTGTACTTCGACTTGTCGGAGTCGAGCCGGGCCGGCACCGAACCCTTCTTCGGGTTGAAGAGGTCCTGGCCTTCCTTGGACGCGCACTCCTTCAGCCAAGCCTCGGCGTACGCCTTGTGCGGCGCACCCTTGGGCAGGGTGAACGAGTCGGCGAGGAAGTTGTAGACCCCGGCCGAGCCGGGCGAGGCGACCACGTCGTAGTCGGTCTTGTACTTCAGCGCCTTCGCGCCCTGGAGGTAGCCCGCCGCCCAGTCGCCCATCACGTTGAAGGCGGCGGTCCCGGCGATCACCTTGTCGATGGCCGGCTGCCAGTCGTCGGTGGAGACGGCGGACAGCGCCAGGAGCTGCTTGAAGACGTCGAGCGCGCCGACGACGTCCGAGCCGTTCCAGTCGGTCTGCCCGTTCCACAGGCCGTTGTACTTGTCCGCGCCCAGCTCACCCAGCAGGACGTTCTCCATGAGATGCATCTGGGCCCAGGTGGTGGCGACGCTGAGCAGCTTGACGCCCTTGCCCTTCAGCGTGTTGCCCTGAGCGAGCAGCTCCGACCAGGTCTTGCCCGGGGCGGTGATGCCCCACTCGGTCAGCTTCTTCGGGTTGAAGAAGAGCAGGTTGGACCGGTGGATGTTGACCGGCACGGCGTAGATCTTGCCGTTGATGGTCAGCTTCTCGGTCAGTCCCTTGGGGAACTTGTCCCGCCAGCCGTTGGCGTCGTAGAGGTAGTCGATCGCCTCCAGCTTGGCGTCCTTGATGTCGCTGGCCGCCTCCTGCCCGGCGTGCAGCTGGTAGCTGTCCGGGGGCTGGTTGGCCAGCAGGCGCGAGGTGAGCACCTGCCGTGCCTGGGTGCCCGAACCACCGGCCACGGCGGCGTTGACGAACTCGACGCCGGGGTTGTTCTTCTTGAAGTCCTCGATCAGCGCGGCCAGGCCCTCGCCTTCGCCCGGACCGGACCACCAGGAGAAGACCTCGACCTTCTTGTCTCCGCCCGAGCCGGAGTCTCCGCTGCTGGAGCACGCGGGGAGGGCGAGGAGCGCGGATGCGCCGACACCGGCGCCGAGAAGCTGCCTTCGGTTGACTTGCATGACACCCTCCATCGGATCACGTCCATGTGAGTCGTTAGGTCGGCCGGCGGAGTACGCCGGCGAAGGTGTTGCGACGCAACGATGACTCCATTGAGATAGTTCCGTCAATCACTCGCATTACCTCTGTGATCCGATCGCAACAATCGGCCGGGAGAGCGCTCAAAAGGGTCGTCAGCCCGGGAGTATTGCCAGGTCCGACAACGAAGTTATGCGAATATTTGACAGAACTGGTGGATGCGGAGCACCCTGCTCTCGTGACCCTGCCGGCCCACCTCGGCTCGACCGCGCGCCGCGTCGCCACCGTGCTGCGGTCTCGCGGTCCGCGTACGCGGGCGGAGCTGATCGGCCTGACCGGACTGTCCCGCCCCACGGTCTCGGCGGCGCTGGCCGACCTCACCAACGCAGGGCTGCTCACCGAGGAAGCCGCTCAGACCGGGCCGGCGGGCGGCCGTCCGGCGACCGTGTTCCGGCTGGCCCGGGGAGCCGGCCTCGCCGTCGGCGTCGACATCGGACGCCGCCATGTCCGGGTCGCCGTGGCCGATTTGGGGCACCGCGTACTGGTCGACTATCCGGCCGTCCTCGACCTCGACGCGGACGACTATCCGGAGTCGGCGCTCGACGCGGCGGCCCGGCAAGTCGACGCGGCCCTCGACGCGATCGGAGCCGACCGGTCCGAAGTGGTGGGCGTCGGGCTCGGCATCCCCGCGCCGTTGACGCGTACGGGTCGGATCGGGTCGCCCGCACTGCTCCCGGCCTGGGCCGACCTGCTGCCCGAAGACGAGTTGGCCGGCCGCCTCCACCTGCCCGTACGCGTCGACAACGACGCCAACCTCGGCGCGCTCGGCGAGTACGTCTGGGGCGCCGGCCAGCAGAGCGCCGATCTCGTCTACGTCAAAGTCGCCACCGGCATCGGCGCGGGGATCGTCCTGGATGGACGGCTCTACCGAGGCTTCGCCGGAACCGCCGGCGAACTCGGCCACATCACGCTCGACGCCCGAGGCCCCGTATGCCGCTGCGGCAACCGAGGCTGTGTCGAGCTCTCCGCGGGAGGCCGCGCGCTACTCCGCCACGCCCGCGCCACCCATCCGCAGTTGGAGAGCCTCGTCGACCTCGTCGACCTCGCCACGTTGGGCGATCCCGGCTGCCGCCGCCTGCTCGCCGACGCCGGCCGCCAGCTCGGCTTCGCCCTCGGCGGCCTGCTCAACCTCATCAACCCCGAACGCATCGTCCTCGGCGGCGAACTCGGCGCCGCCACCGAACTCCTGCTCGACCCGCTCCGCGGTGGGCTCGCCGACACCGCCATGGCTGCCGCCGCCTCCGCTGTGGAAGTCGTTCCCACTCAGCTTGGCGCTCAAGCCTCCGCTCTTGGCGGCGTTGCGCTTGCGCTTGGCGTTGATCGCTCCACTTTCACCTGACCGTTTGATGCGGCTTTGTTCGGCTCGTTGTTGGAAGAGCGCGCCGAAGGGGGTGGGGGGTGGAGCTTCGCGCGTTGGCAATTTGTCCGACTTCCATGATCAACGGAGAAAAAGCAGGGCTATGACACCGCGAAACTTCCGCTGATCATGGCCACCCATGATCATGGGCAATTCTGCGTCGCTATCACAGCCCAGAATTGACCATGATCATGGAAGTCGGACAAAACGCCAACGCACGCAGCCCCACCCCCACCCTCTGCGGCGCGCTC
>NZ_JABFVK010000080.1 GCF_013362815.1 Hamadaea sp.
TCATCGCCGTATCCGGGGATAACGCGGCTTTGCCGCCCAACTAAGCCGCGTTATCCCGGGATCCCGCGCCGCGGTCAAGGTCGAGTGCCCGTGGTCAGCTCCCGAAGCCCGATTTTCCAGATCAAGTGCCCGTGGTCAGCGCAGAATCAGCCCCTGAGCGCTGGCCTAGGGAACTCGATCGCCGAAAGTGCGCCAGGATCGCAACTCACGGGCACTCGACCTTGAAGCGGCCGGCCATTGGAAGCAGGGCGCGCCTGATGAATCGATCATCGACGGAGGGGAACGATCAGGGGCTCGCGGACGCGACACGCCGGCCGAGGGTGCCCGATAGTTCATGATCGCGCGGAAGAGGCGGGGTCAACGGGGCGGGAGGACGGCGCGTTCCACGGCCGCCCGAGCGTCCAGAGTGGATGGCGGAGTGTGCGCGGAGAGTACGAGGGTGCACCCGGCGACGAGCGGAGCGACGAGCCAGTCGACGACGTCGGAGTGGTCGTCCACGGTCAGCAGGACGCGGGTGCCGGGGGTCAGCCCCATCGCGGCGGCACGATCGGACGCGAATGAGACGAGTGAGTCGTGAGTGAACGCCCCGAGGGCGAGATCCGTTCCGGTCGGCAGGGGACCGCGGTAGTGATCGCCGTGGACGCGCGCCGACGAAACCCAGTCCTGTACGCCGGGGGCCAAGTCGCGTACGGGCAACGCGAAGGGGTGCAGTCCGACGGCGAAGACGTCTGCAGCGTCGGCGGAAGACGAGGTCGGGCCGATGAAGGCGACATCAACCGCTTCCGCAGCGGTGGCGACGGACAGCCCGGCGGTCCACGCGCTCAAGTAGAGCGAAGCGGTCTGCCAATGCGGGGGCAAGTCGATCGCCGCGATCGAGCCGGGACCGAGGCCGCAGCCGTCGACCAGCAAGTTCGCGGTTTTGGCGACCCAGTTGGCGAGCGTCGCCCCGGAAAGTTCGGTCCGTTCGCCGGTGGCGTCGTCGTACCAGGTGAGCAGGGGGCGCGCCGGATCGGCGGAAACGGCTGCCAGGAAGGCGGAGGACACGGTCGGCACACGGTCACGCTAACTCACGCGCTTGAGTCAGGTGTCGCGTCGCGGACCCTCATGTGTCGGCGTCCGGGCGTAAGGTAGAAACGACATCTGTGATGCGGCGCACAGCAGTTTCAGCGATAGGCACAGCGATCACCCGAGACCGTGATGACCGCGCCGCCGGCGAAGGAGTGACAGTGGCCCGCGTGCTCGTCGACGCCACCAGCGTTCCAGCCGACCGAGGCGGCGTTGGGCGCTATCTGGACGGTCTGCTCGGCGCCCTCGTCGACACCGAGGGCATCAGCGTCGTCGCCCAGCGGACCGACGTGGAGCGGTATCAACGGATGATGCCGAGGGCGGAGGTGGTCGCCGCGCCGGCGGCGGTGGCGCATCGCCCGGCCCGGCTGGCCTGGGAACAGACCGGACTGCCGCTGCTGGCTCAGCAATTGGCCGCCGATGTGCTGCACTCGCCGTTCTACACCTGCCCGTTGCGGGCGACCTGCCCGGTCACGGTGACGGTGCACGACGCGACCTTCTTCACCGAACCCGAGCACTACGACGCCGCGAAGCGGACCTTCTTCCGCAGCGCGATCAAGACGTCGCTGCGCCGGGCCGCCCGGGTCATCGTGCCGAGCAAGGCGACCCGGGACGAGCTGATCCGGTTGCTCGACGCCGATCCCACCCGCATCGACGTGGCGTACCACGGGGTCGACCCGGAGGCGTTCCACGCGCCGTCGGAGTCGGAGAAGGCTCGCGTACGCGCCCGGCTGGGGCTGGGGGCCGGCGACTATCTCGCCTTCCTCGGTGCGAAGGAGCCCCGGAAGAACGTCCCGAACTTGATCCGGGGTTGGGTGCTGGCGGTGAAGGAGTTGCCGAACCCGCCCGTGTTGGTGATCGCCGGAGGTTCCGGGCACGATGAGGAGATCGACCGCGCCGTCGCCGAGGTGCCCGCTCACCTGCGACTGCTTCGCCCCGGTTATCTCCGGTACGCCGACCTGCCCGGTTTCCTAGGCGGGGCGCTGCTCGCGGCGTACCCGAGTCATGGTGAGGGCTTCGGTCTGCCGGTGCTGGAGGCGATGGCCTGCGGCACTCCGGTGCTGACCACGCCGCGGTTGTCGTTGCCGGAGGTCGGCGGCGACGCGGTGGCGTACACCGGCGAGGATCCGGAGCGGATCGCGAAGGATCTTCTCGCGTTGCTGGAGGATCAGGCTCGCCGGGTTACCCTTGCGCAGGCCGGTCTGGCCCGGGCGAAGGAGTTCACCTGGGCGGCGAGTGCCGAGGCGCACTTGGCGGCCTGGGCCCGGGCTGCGAGATAGGGCAAAACCGCGTAAATTTGGCTCCCGACGCGAATGCCGCCTGCTGCCGAGTATTTCCCAGCGGTGTGGCGTACGCGCTGGTGGAGAGTGGCCGTTTGGCGCTGCCCGCCGTGAGGGAAAGATAACTGCCCGGGAGGTAGCCGCATGGCGGATGGTCGGACCACGGACAATGGCGCGATGTTGCATGCCGTCATCCCCGCCGGGGGCAGTGGAACTCGGTTGTGGCCGCTGTCGCGGTCGGCGAATCCCAAGTTCCTCCATCCGCTGACCGGGACGTCGGCGACGTTGTTGCAGGCCACGGTCGCTCGCCTCGCGCCCTTGTCGCCACCGGCCGACACTCTCGTCGTCACCGGCGCGGCCCACGCGACATCGGTCGCCCGCCAGCTTCCGGACGTGCCCGACGCCAACATCCTCGTCGAGCCGTCACCGCGCGACTCGTGCGCGGCGATCGGGCTGGCCGCCGCCGTGATCCAGCTCCGCGCGCCCGGCGCGGTGATGGGTTCGTTCGCCGCCGACCATCTGGTACGCGATGAGCAGCTGTTCACCGAGGTCGTGCGGCAGGCAGTGGCCGGGGCCGAGCAGGGTCTCCTGATGACGGTGGGCATCCAGCCGACGCATCCGGAGACCGGATACGGCTACCTGCACTGCGGCGAGGTCGTGGCCGGGCCGGTCCGCCGGGTGGTCGAGTTCAAGGAGAAGCCGTCCCTGGAGGTTGCGGAGGAATACGTCGCCTCCGGCCGCTACTTCTGGAACGCGAGCATGTTCGTCTGGCGTACCGACGTGTTCCTGGCGGAGTTGAGCCGGCAGCAGCCGCAGTTGCACGCGGGCCTCACCAAGATCGCCGCAGCCTGGGACACCGATGACCGCGAGCGGGTGCTGACCGAGATCTGGCCGGAGCTCCCGAAGATCTCCGTGGATTACGCGGTGATGGAGGGCGCGGCGGCGCAGGGCCTGGTCGGCACGGTGCCGGGCGACTTCGGCTGGCATGATGTCGGCGATTTCCACACCCTGTGCGAGGTGCTGCCCGCCGATCGCAACGGCAACGTGATCCTGGGCGTACGCAGCGAGCCCGATGACGACGTCGCGGTCAAGGAGGGCGTGATCCTGCACGACGTGGCGGACAGCCTGATCATCCCGAGCAGCGGCCGGATCGTCGCCGCGCTGGGCGTACGGGACATGATCATCGTCGACACCCCCGACGCCGTCCTCGTCTGTCCCCGGGACCGGGCGCAGGAGGTCAAGAAGCTAGTGGACTCGCTCAAGGAGCGGGGCTCCGAGGTCGTCTGACCGAACGCGAAAGGCAGGTGCACGAGCGAGCGGTGTTCCCCCGAATCACCGTTCGCACGTACCCTGCCGTCCCGACATCCTGCCGTAAGGCTTCCTGTCAGATCACCGTCTTTCACTCCTGGCCGAAAGACCCTGCTCGCGTGGGTGGGTAGAGTCGTCCTGCAACACCCCCGGCCGGTTGGTGGAAGATGCTGCGGATCCACTTCACCGGCGCCGACCTCGCGCGTACGCGGCTGGCCTCGGCGCCTGACCCGATGTGGGAGCTCAGCCTGAGCATCCACGTCCTGCGGTCACGCCGTCCGGACCTCACTCTGGGTGACTGGCGCAAGTCCGTCAGTGATCGGCTCGTCAAGGGCGGGCCGGATCGGTCCGAGGTGGATCTGCTGCTGGAGCTGAATCCGCCGCTCGGCTACTTCCCCGACTTCCTCACCCCGGCCGAAGGCCGGACCGGCTTCTCCGCCGGTGTCGACGCGGTCATGCGTACGCCGCAGCGACTGGTCAGGCGCGACCTCGATCTGCTGGCTCGGCACGGCCGGCTGTCGTCGGGCGCGACTGACCTGGTCCGCTCGCCCGGGATGGCCGGATTGCAGCGGTCGCTCCTGCGGTACCAGGAAGTCGCCCTCAAGCCCATCTGGTCCCGCGTACGCACAGCGGTCGAGTCCGACCTCGTCCAGCGACGGCGGCTCCTCGCGCACGAGGGGGTCGACGGCCTCCTCGCCGCGTTGAGCCCGACCGCCCGGTGGACCGGCGAGGCGATCGAGATCGACACCTACCCCGACCGGGAGCTGCACCTCAACGGGCGCGGGCTGACCTTGATCCCGGCCTTCTTCAAGGCGCCCGGCCGGCCGATCACCCTCGTCGACGAGGACATGCCGCCGGTGCTCGTCTATCCGATCGACCGGACCGGTGGCCAGCTCGGCCGCCCGAAGGCGTTGAGCGACCTCCTCGGGCGTACGCGAGCCGCAGTGCTCGAGGCGATCGAGCACGGCTCGACGACGGGCGAGGTCGCGAAGAAGCTGGGCGTCTCACCCGCCTCGGCCAGTCAGCACCTCACCGTACTGCGCGATTCCGGCCTGGTGATGAGCGTCCGGGAGGGCAACCGCGTCCGGCATCTGCCGACCGTGCTCGGCCGGACCCTCCTCGACTCCTGAGCCACCGTCCCTTTGTTCGCGCTGGATCAGGGTTCCGGGTCGAATCTTGACCCAAGGTTCGACCGAGAACCCTGATCCAGCGCGGAAGGCGGCGCCGTCAGAGGGCCCGGCCGAGCTCGATTGCCTCGGCGGTGCCGAGCGAGAAGAGGTCGTTGGCCGCGTCCCGGACCAGCGTCGGCACCACCGGCGCGCTGTCGGGCGCGGTCGCGGTCAGGTAACCCCGGATCACTGCCACGGGAACCTGGTCGATCTTGCCCTTGACCAGCTCGGCGGCGGCGGCCAGCTCGTCCACCACGGCCATCTGGGTGATGTGCAGCTCGTTGCCGTGCGGGTCGGTCTCGCCCCGGTGATCACGCAGCGGTTCGATGCCGGCCGAGCCCAGGGCGACGTCGGTGAGGCCGTTACGCCACGGCCGGCCCATCGTGTCGGAGATGACGACGGCGACGTCCAGTCCTCGTTCCAGAAAGTCCGACCGCAGCGAGCGGGCCGACGCGTCCGGGTCCTTGGGTAGCAGCACGAGCTGCGAGCGCTCCACATTGGAGGCGTCGATCCCGGCGCTGGCCATCACGAAACCGTGATGCGTCTGCACTATCCGGGTATGCCCCCGGGTGGCGACGACTCGGGCGGTCTGCGATTGCAGCGCCTGCTCCCGGGCGGCTTCCCGGTCGGGACCTTGGGTCGGGACGGGGACGAGAGCGCCTTCGGCCTTCGACACGATCTTGCTCGTGACGACCAGCACGTCGTTGTCCCGCAACCACGGAGCGGCCTGCATGATCAGGGCGGCGACGTCGTCGCCGGGGCGTACCTCGGGAATGCCGCGGATCGGGAGAACGCTGAATCCGTCGTCGGGCTGAGTCACGCGACACCTCCGGCGGTCAGCGCGGCGCGAACCATGGCGGCGGTCGCGTCCTCGTCGGTCATCCAAAGCGGAGCCGATCGGACCGTCACGCCGGGCACGACGATCCCGGCGTCGCTGGTGTCGACCAGCCAGGCGTCTAGGATGCCGCCCGATCCCCGGGCCCCGTACGCCGAGCCGACCGCCTGCGCCGTGCAGTCGACCCCGATCGCGGCCAGGCACTTGTCGGCCATGCCCCGGACGGGTGCCCCGGCGATGATCGGCGAGACGCCGACGACCGGGCCCCGGCTGGCCAGCAGCGCCGAGCGTACGCCGGGGATGGCGAGCACGGGCGCGACCGAGACGACCGGATTGGACGGCGCGATCAAGACGATGTCGGTGTCGGTGAGCGCCTCGACCACTCCGGGCGCGGGTGCGGCCTGCTCCGAGCCCACGAAGACGAACTTCTTCGCCGGGATGTCGCCCCGGAAGCGGACCCACCATTCCTGGAAGTGCATGGCGTACTCGCCGCCTTCGAGCGCGGCGGTGGCCGACTCCGAGGTCACCAGGCCCTGGTCGGCGGCGTCGGCGGCCGAGATCACGACATGCGTCTCCACCTTGTCGTCGGTTGCCGGGATCATCCGTACGCCGGGCTGCCAGCGACGATTGAGCGCCTCGGTGACCTGCGACAACGGGTAGCCCGCCGTGAGCATGACGCTCCGGGTCAGGTGCGTGGCGATGTCGCGGTCGCCGAGCCCGAACCACTCCGGGCCCAGTCCGTACGCCGCGAGCTCCTCCTTGACCGTCCAGGTCTCCTTGGCCCGGCCCCAGCCCCGTTCGGTGTCGTTGCCCCCGCCGAGGGTGTACATCACCGAGTCGAGATCGGGACAGATTCGCAGGCCGTGCAGGGTCACGTCGTCGCCTACGTTGACGATCGCGGTCACTTCGCCGCCTACTGCCCGGGCGTACGCCCGGACACCCTGCAGGAAGCGAGCTCCGCCGATGCCACCGGCGATCACCGTCATGCGCATGAAGCCATCCTCTCTCACAGCCGCGCGACGACCAGCACGGGTGCCGAGTGTCCAACGGCAGTAGGCTGCCCCTCGTGGCGCAATCTTCAGGAGGATCCTCAGGCATACGTCGCGCGCTCCACCGGGCGCGCGAGGGGAGGCAGCTCGATCGCACCGAGGCCGAGGTCCTGCTGAGCGCCCGCGAGGAGGACTTGGCCGCCCTGCTGGCCGTCGCCGGGGGCGTACGCGACGCCGGACTGGCCGAGGCCGGCCGGCCGGGTGTGGTGACCTTCTCGAAGAAGGTGTTCATCCCGCTGACCCGGCTCTGCCGTGATCGTTGCCACTACTGCACCTTCGCGACTGTGCCGCATCGGCTGCCGAGCGCGTTCCTCGAGCGCGAAGAGGTGCTGGAGATCGCTCGGAAAGGCGCTGAGCAGGGTTGCAAGGAAGCGCTGTTCACGTTGGGCGACCGCCCCGAGGATCGCTGGGAAGCGGCTCGGGACTGGCTGCACGAGCGCGGTTATGACTCCACACTGGACTACGTACGCGCGTCGGCGATCGCGGTGCTGGAGGAGACCGGACTGCTGCCGCATCTCAACCCGGGCGTACTGAGCTGGGCCGATCTGCAACGGCTCAAACCGGTCGCGCCGAGCATGGGGATGATGCTGGAGACGACGGCGACGCGGCTGTGGTCCGAGCCCGGCGGTCCCCACTACGGCTCACCCGACAAGGAACCGGCGGTCCGGCTGCGTGTCCTGGAGGACGCCGGCCGGGTGGGCGTACCGTTCACCACGGGCATTCTCGTCGGAATCGGGGAAACCCTCGCCGAACGCGTCGACGCGATCTTCGCCATGCGCCGCGTCGCCCGCGAGTACGGCCACATCCAGGAGATCATCGTCCAGAACTTCCGGGCCAAGCCGGACACCGCGATGCGATCCGCGCCGGACGCCGAGATGCTCGACCTCGCCGCCACCATCGCCGTCACGCGCCTGGTCTGCGGTCCGAAGATCCGCCTCCAGGCCCCGCCCAACCTCGTCGAGGAGGCCGGCGACTTCGAGCTGCTGCTCCGCGCCGGCATCGACGACTGGGGCGGCGTCTCGCCGGTCACCGCCGACCACGTCAACCCGGAACGCCCCTGGCCGCTCATCGACACGCTGGCGCGGCACACGGCCGCGGCGGGCTTCCGGCTCCGCGAGCGCTTGACCATTTATCCCTGGTACGCACAACGAGGCTTGGCCGGCGAACCGTGGCTGGATCCGCGCCTGCAGGGTCACGTGGCCGCGTTGGCCGATCCCGAAACGGGGCTCGCGATCGAACAAGCGCGCCCGATCGGGCGGCCGTGGCAGGAGCCCGAGGAAGTCTTCTCAGCCGGCCGGACCGACCTGTACGCCGCAGTCGACGGTGCGGGGCGCACCGGTGACCGCCGGTCCGATTTCGACGACGTGTACGGCGACTGGGAGCTACTGCGCAGCGATATCCCAGCAGTGCCACTGCTTTCGGCGTACCCGCAGATGGCAGCGGGACTGAAGCGGGCCGCGAGCGACCCGGCGAGTCTGCTGGACCCCCGCCACGAGAGCGAGGCGCTGGCCTTGTTCGCGGCGGAGGGCGAGCCGCTCGATGAGCTGGCGGCGATCGCGGACCGGTGGCGGCGCGAAGCCGTCGGTGACGACGTGACCTATGTGGTCAACCGGAACATCAATTTCTCCAATGTCTGCTACGTCGGCTGTCGATTCTGCGCCTTCGCTCAACGGGAACGCGACGCGGACGCCTACCGGCTCAGCGTGGACGAGGTGGCCGACCGGGCGGCCGAGGCGGTGCAGCTGGGCGCGACGGAAGTCTGTCTGCAAGGGGGAATCGACCCCAAACTTCCGGTCGAGATCTACCCGAACCTGATTCGCGCGATCAAGGAACGGGTACCGGCGCTGCATGTCCACGCCTTCTCCCCGATGGAGATCGTCACCGGCGCCGCCAAGGCCGGCGTCTCCGTCCACGACTGGCTTTCGCGGTTGCGCGAGGCCGGCCTCGACACCATTCCGGGCACCGCCGCCGAGATCCTCGACGACGAGGTGCGCTGGGTGCTGACCAAGGGCAAGCTGCCCGCCGCCGCCTGGATCGACGTCGTCTCCACCGCGCACCGGCTGGGCATCCGCAGCTCGGCCACGATGATGTTCGGGCACGTCGACCACCCTGGACACTGGCTCGGCCATTTCCGGGTGCTGGCGGGGATTCAGGATGACACAGGCGGGTTCACGGAGTTCGTGGCGCTGCCGTTCGTCCACACCAACGCGCCGATCTACCTGGCCGGCATCGCCCGGGCGGGGGCGTCGTGGCGGGAGAACCGGGCGGTGCACGCGATGGCGCGGATTCTGTTGCACGGCCGCATTCCCAACATCCAGTGCTCCTGGGTGAAACTCGGCGACGAGGGGACGGTGGCGATGCTTCAGGGCGGCTGCAACGACCTGGGCGGAACCCTCATGGAGGAGACCATCTCGCGGATGGCCGGCTCGGAACACGGCTCTGCGCGTACAGTCGGGCAACTGCACGCCATCGCGGCAGCGGCTGGACGTCCCGCCCGTCAGCGGAACACGACCTATTCGTTGACTCCTATGTAAGGTGCGCCAGTTTGCGCCGCCAGATCAGAATTTCTTGGTACGACACGCCGAGAGGGCGTAACCAATCGGGTCGGCGAACCGATAGGGCAGTGGCGGGGTGCCCCGGTACGAACGGCCCTGAACGAGCCGTTGTCCTTGACGATGCCGACGCGAACTGCGTGTAATTCTCAGGGGTTGTTCTGGGGCGACCACCAGACCACGGGTTCCAGTTCGTGGTACGAGTGGATCACCGCAACAGGGCAAGAGGGGGGATGCGCCGGCCGGTCCGGCGCAGGTGAAGGAGGCTGGTGCGATGGACGGCCGTCCCGTCGTCGCCGATCTGCTCGGCAACGCGCCGGAGTGGCAGGAGCGTGCACTGTGCTCGCAGACCGATCCGGAGGCTTTCTTCCCGGAGAAGGGCGGGTCGACGCGCGAGGCGAAGAGGATCTGCTCACGCTGTGAGGTCAAGTCGGAGTGCCTGGAGTACGCGCTAGGGCACGACGAGCGGTTCGGCATCTGGGGTGGACTGTCCGAACGCGAGCGTCGCAAGCTCAAGCGCCGCGCTGCCTGACCAGGGCGCTCGCCGATCGGCGGGCGCCCTCTTCGTTGATCATGAACCTAGGGTCCGTATCGGCGGCGTGTCGCGCCCCGTTTGGTCCTGATCAACTCGGTGGAGGGACCGAGCGGAGATGGCCCCGGCGGCCTGGGGTAGGGGGTAGGGGAGTGCCGTCTTCGGCGATGCGCTGCGGCGGCCGGGCCGCCTCGCGTACCGCCTCGGCCAGGGCGACCAGGTCATCGGTGGTGGGCGGCGGGGCCTCGAACTCGCCATCGTGCCGGACGAGCTGCCAGCCCCGGGGGGCGGTCAGATTCCGCGCGTGCGTCTCACAGAGGTCGTACGTGTGCGGTTCCGGATTTATCGCAAGAGGCCCGACAACTGCCGTAGAGTCCGAATAGACATAGGTCAGCGTCGCAACTGCCTGTCTGGGGCATCCGTTGCGAGAACAGCGTCGCGGTGACCTCACGGCCGCTGACGTTAGCGCTTCTCGCACTCCGTCATGGCCCCGACACGCGGAGAACGCTGTGGGTGAACTCGCTCTCGGTCGGCCGACCGGTCAAGCTAGGGTAGCTGCGTGACCGATCCTCGCCATCCCCGCGCCCGCCGCTCGCGAGCGCGACGAGATCGGCACGGCCGTGGCCTGCGGGGCCGACTGGTCCCGGCCAGCGTGCCGATGTCCCGGACGAAGGCGGAGATCTTCGACGACCTGGTCCTCGACACGGTCGAGGGTCTCGAGCGCCGATACGCCCAAGAGCTGGCCGGTGTCGAGTTCGCCGTCGAAGACGTCCCGCCGGACCTCAACGTCTACGACTCCGACGTGCTCGAAGACGGTTCCGTGCCGCTGGCGCGGCTCTTGCCCGGCCGGCCCGGGCGGCACGGCGTACCGCCCCGGATCGTGGTCTATAGACGTCCGCTGGAGTTCCGTTCCGGCGATCGGGACGACCTCGCCGACCTGGTCCGCGACGTCGTGATCGAGCAGGTCGCGAACCTGCTGGGCATGTCGCCCGACGACATCCAGTAGCGCGCCCTCGCGGCACCCCCGGCGTGCAAGGTGGGCGAAGCGGTGCCAGTTATGGCTCCACCTTGATCAAGTGAGCTGAAAACGTCGTGGGCGGCCTCCGGGAACGTTTTCGGCTCACTTGATCTGCTGGCCGCGTCGATCAACGGGGAGGGGTGGGGTCAGTGGGGGGCGAGGCGGGCGAAGAGGGCGGCTCGGCGAGACGGGCGGCCGGTCCGGGCCTCCTCGGCGTCGGCGGCGCTCATCAATCGCAGTCCGGCGTTCACGCCCAGCCAGCGCAGCGGTTCCGGTTCCCAGCGCCGCGATCGGTGCCCGACCCAGGGCAGGTCCAGCAGCGGCGAGGTCGCGCCGGTGATCAGGGCGGTGAGCGTACGCCCGGCGAGGTTGGACAGGCCGACGCCGTCGCCCACGTAACCCCCAGCGTGGTAGACGCCCCGGGTGACGCCGACGGAGGCGTGCCAGTCGCGGGCGATGCCGAGCGGGCCGCCCCAGGCGTACTCGATCGGGACGTCGCCCAGGATCGGGAAGAGTTCGCCCAACGTCTCGCGGAGCATGGCGAACACCCGGCCGTCCCGGTCGAACGACGACCGGATCGCCGAGCCGAAGTGGTAGGGCGCGCCGCGTCCGCCGAAGACGAGCCGGTCGTCGGCGGTGCGCTGGCCGTAGACGATCAGATGCCGATGCTCGGAGAACGTCTCCCGCTCGCGCAAGCCGATCGCGTCCCAGATCGAAGCCGGCAACACCGGGGTAGCCACCATCAGCGAGTACACCGGCGCGACCGTGCGACGGTGCCCCGGTAGCCGTGAGGTGTACGCCTCCGTTGCGCGTACCACTGAATTCGCGCGGATCGTGCCATGCGCGGTAAGCACGCGATCGGCGTGGATCCGGACGGCGGGCGTGTGCTCGTAGATCGTGACGCCGCGCCGCTCCACGGCCGCCGCCAGCCCGCGGACCAGACGCAACGGGTGAATCGCGGCGCAATGCGGTGTGTAGGTCGCGCCCAGCAGACCGGCCGCGTTGCACCGGGCTCGGGCTTGCTCGGCGTCCAGCCATTGGTCGCCCGCCGCGCGTTGGGCTTGCACCGGGGTACGCGCGAAGACGATCGTGCCACCCTTGGCGAAGTCGCAGTCGATGCCTTCGAGCTGGACCACCCGGCCGACCTCGTCGACGGTCGCCTCCATCGCGGTCTGCATGCTCGGCGCGGACATCGGCAGCAGTGCCGAGCACCAGCCGCCGTTGCGTCCGCTCGCCCCGAAGCCGACGTGTTCCGCCTCGACGACCGCGATCCGCATCGAGGGCGCGGCGAGGCTGAGGTAGTACGCGGTCCAGAGCCCGGTGTAGCCGGCCCCGACGACGGCGACGTCGACTTCCAAGTCGCCCGGAAGAGAGGGGCGGTCCGTGACCGGACCGCCCGTCGCCTGCCAGTAGGACCGGCTCACAGCAGCTTCCACGCCTCGGTCAGCACCTCGCGCAGGATCTGCTCCATCTCGTCGAACTGCTGCTGCTCGGCGATCAGCGGCGGCGACAGCTGCACCACGGGGTCGCCGCGGTCGTCGGCCCGGCAGTAGAGCCCGGCGTCGAACAGCGCGTGCGACAGGTAGCCGCGCAGAATGCGCTCGGACTCGGCGTCGGTGAAGGTCTCCCGGGTCGTCTTGTCCTTGACCAGCTCGATGCCGAAGAAGAACCCGTCGCCGCGGACGTCGCCCACGATGGGCAGGTCGTGCAGCTTGCCGAGGGTGGCGCGGAAGGCGTCGCTGGTCTTCGCCACATGACCCACGAGGTCCTCGCGCTCGAAGATGTCCAAATTGGTCAGTGCGACCGCGCAGCTGACCGGGTGCCCGCCGAACGTGATGCCGTGGGCGAACATCTGCTTCTCACCGAGGAACGGCTCGATCAGCCGATCGGAGGCGATCATCGCGCCGAGCGGGGAGTAGCCACTCGTCAGGCCTTTGGCCGTGGTGATGATGTCGGGCTGGTAGCCGTACCGCTGAGCGCCGAAGTAGGTGCCCAATCGGCCCCAGGCGCAGATGACCTCGTCGGAGACCAGCAGTACGCCGTAGCGGTCGCAGATCTCGCGTACGCGCTGGAAGTAGCCGACCGGCGGGGGCAGGCAACCACCCGCGTTCTGCACCGGCTCCAGGAACACCGCGCAGACCGTCTCCGGCCCCTCCCGCAGGATCGCGCGCTCGATCTCGTCGGCCGCCCACAGCCCGAACGCGGCCTCGTCGTCCTTGCAGAACTCGGGCGCGCGGTAGAAGTTGGCGTTGGGAACCTTGATCCCACCCGGCACCAGCGGCTCGAAGTCCACTTTGAACGGCGGTACGCCGGTGATGCTCAACGCGCCCATCGAGGTCCCGTGGTACGCGACGTAGCGGCTGACCACCTTGTGCCGCATCGGCTCGCCGACGCGCTTGAAGTACGCCCGGGCCAGTTTCCAGGCGCTCTCCACCGCCTCGGAACCGCCGGTGGTGAAGAAGACGCGGTTCAGGTCGCCCGGGGTCAGGCCGGCGATCCGGTCGGCCAGCTCGACCGCCTTGGGATGCGCGTACGACCACAGGGGGAAGTAGGCCAGCTCGCTCGCCTGCTTGGCGGCGGCGTCGGCGAGCTCCTGCCGGCCGTGCCCGGCGTTGACGACGAACAGGCCCGCCAATCCGTCGAGGTAACGCTTGCCGTTCGCGTCCCAGACGTAGCAGCCGTCGCCACGGACGATGGTCGGCACGTCGGTCTCGGCGTACGCGCCCATCCGGGTGAAGTGCATCCAAAGGTGGTCAGTCGGGTTTCCCATGCGACGGTTATCGCACAGGTCACCGGGGTTTGGCAACCAGAATCGTCGTGATATCTCGCTCTCGCGACGAAATCCGCAACCGCTTGGGTCTAGGTGCTGGATCAGGGTTCTCGGTCGAATCTTGGGGCAAGATTCGACCGAGAACCCTGATCCAGCGCGGAGCGAGAGCGCCCAAGCGAAGGCGAAGGAACAGCTCAGGCGCCCCAGGAGTAGGTCTGCTTGCGCAACTTGAGGTATACGAAGATCTCGGCGCTGTTGACTCCGTCGACGCCGCGTACCTGTTGCATGATCCCCAGCAGGTGTTCGTCACTGCTGGCCACGACTTCCAGGAGGATGTCGAACGAGCCGCCCGTGATCACCACGTAGTCCACCTCGTCGATGGCGGCGATCTGATCGGCGATCGCCTCCAGGTTCCCGCTCGTCTTGACGCCGACCATGGCCTGGCGGCCCAACCCCAGTTGCAGCGGGTCGGTCACGGCGACGATCTGCATGACGCCCGCGTCGATGAGGCGCTGGACGCGCTGGCGGACGGCCGCCTCGGAGAGGCCGACCGCGCGGCCGATCGTCGCGTACGCGCGGCGGCCGTCTTCCTGAAGTTGGGCGATGATCTGCTTCGCCACGTCGTCGAGCAGCGCATGCTGGGCGTTGTCGAGGTGCTGCCGTGACGCCATCGATCCTCCTGTGAAGCGTCGGGCCGTGTCACGGTTCGTGTTCTCCGTGTCACGCCAAGCGGTCGCTGTAACGAAACCGCAATCTTGAACGAAGATTCTCGCGTAATCCGTTGTCTAAGTCGACAACAACAACGGAATCACTTGTGAACTGCGCCACGTCATGCCAGTATCAGGCGCACACGATACCGTCGGCGCTGCTGGGAGGCGGTCCATGGGCTTTCAGGTCGTCAATCCGGCCGACGGTTCCGTCGTCAGTGAATACGAACTCGCCGGTCCGGCGGAGGTGGATGCGGCGGTGGCCCGAGCCCGGTCGGCGTACGCGGACTGGTCGCGCACGACTCCAGCCGAGCGCTCGGGCGCGCTGACCCGGCTGGCCGGGATCCTGACCGAGCGGGCCGACGAGTTCGCCCGGGTCGAGGTCAGCCAGACTGGCAAGCCGATCCGCCTCGCCACGGAGTTCGACGTCCCCGGCACGATCGACAACACGGCGTTCTTCGCCGGGGCCGCCCGCCACCTGGAGGGCAAGGCCGCCGCGGAGTACTCCGCCGACCACACGAGCCTGATCCGGCGCGAGCCGATCGGCGTCGTGGGCTCGATCGCGCCGTGGAACTATCCGCTGCAGATGGCGGCCTGGAAGATTCTGCCGGCCATCGCGGCGGGCAACACGATCGTCCTCAAGCCGGCCGAGATCACCCCGCTCACGAGCTTCCTGTTCGAGCAGGCGGCGGTGGACGCGGGCATTCCGGCCGGCGTGGTGAACGTGGTGGCCGGGCGAGGTCCGGTCGCCGGGACGGCCTTGATCGAACATCCCGACGTCGACATGGTCAGCTTCACCGGGTCGACCGCGGTCGGCCGGCAGATCGGGGCGACGGCGGCGGGCGCGGTGAAACGCGTACACCTCGAACTCGGGGGCAAGGCGCCGTTCGTCGTGTTCGCCGACGCCGACCTCGAGGCGGCCGCCCAAGGAGCCGTCGCCGCTTCGTTGATCAACACCGGTCAGGACTGCACCGCGGCGACTCGGGCGTACGTGGCTCGACCGCTCTTCGGGGCGTTCGTCGACCGCGTCGCCGAACTGATGGCCGGCGTACGCCTCGGCGACCCGACGGATCCGCAGACCGACCTCGGCCCGCTGGTGTCGTTCGCCCAGCGCGATCGGGTCGCCGGTTTCGTGGAACGTGCCCTGGAAACCGGGGCGAAGGCGGTGACCGGTGGGAGCGCGCTTGCCACAAAAGGGGCGTATTACCAGCCGACTCTGATCATCGACGCAGCTCAGGACAGTGAGATCGTCCAGGACGAGGTCTTCGGGCCCGTGCTGACGGTCCTGCCGTTCGACACCGACGACGAGGCGCTCGCCTTGGCCAACGACACCCCTTACGGCCTGGCGGCGAGCGTCTGGACCCGTGACGTGCACCGCGCGTTGCGCGGCTCCCGGGAACTCCGGGCCGGGTGCGTCTGGGTGAACGACCACATCCCCATCATCAGCGAGATGCCGCACGGCGGCTTCCGGCGCTCCGGCTTCGGCAAAGACATGTCGGCGTACGCCTTCGAGGAGTACACGCAGGTCAAGCACGTGATGCTGGACTTGACCGGGGTTGCCGCCAAGCCCTGGCATCGCACTATATTTTCCTAGCCCAGCCACCCCCGGCCCCGAAGACAAGGACCCCTCAGATGCGCTCGTCTTCTCGCAAGCCTCTCTCCCCGGAGGCGAAAGCGCTGCTCGACGTCATGCCGACCCGGCGCGGCCTGCTGCGCGGCGTGGCCGCCGGCGGTGCGCTGGCGCTGACCGGTGGCGCCCTGGCCGCCTGCGGTGCCAAGGGTAAGAACCCGACCGCCGCGACGAGCAGCGCCGCCAAGGTCTGCGCGACGCCCGACGTCTCCGCCTCCGAGCGCAAGCTCGTCTTCTCGAACTGGGTCGAGTACATGGACACCGACGAGAAGAATGCGAAGAAGCACCCGACGCTGGACGGCTTCAAGGCCAAGACCGGCATCGAGGTGACCTATCGCGAGGACATCAACGACAACGACGAGTTCTACGGCAAGATCCGTACGCAGCTGACCGAGTGTCAGGCGATCGAGCCAGACGTCGTGGTCTTCACCGACTGGATGGCGGCGAAGCTGATCAAGGCCAACCAGGTCGCGAAGTTCGAGCCGACGAAGGTGGCGAACTTCCAGAAGAACCTGGCTCCTTCGCTCAAGGCGCGGGCCTTCGACCCGGAGATGGTGTACGCCGCCCCGTGGCAGTCCGGCTTCACCGGCATCGGCTACAACGCCAAGATCGTCAAGACCCCGGTCAAGAGCATCGACGAGCTGCTGACCCGGGCCGACCTCAAGGGCAAGGTCTCGGTGATGACCGAGCTCAACGACACGATGGGCCTGATCCTGCTCTCGCTCGGCAAAGACCCGGCCAACTTCACGGCGGCCGACTACGACGCGGCGATCGACAAGCTGAAGAAGGCGGTCGACTCCGGCCAGATCCGCCGGGTCGCGGGCAACGACTACCTGACCGACCTGGCCAAGGGCGACGTCGGAGCCTGCATCGGCTGGTCCGGTGACGTGATCGCGACCGGCGCGGACGACGAGAACGTCAAGTACGTCATCCCCGAGGAGGGGCAGATGTACTGGTCGGACAACATGCTGATCCCGATCACCTCGACGCACGCGTCCAACGCTATGGCGCTCATCGACTACTACTACGACCCCAAGGTGGCCGCGGAGCTGGCCGCGTGGGTCAACTACATCTGCCCCGTGGCCGGTGCCAAGGAGGCGATGAAGGACATCGACCCCGAGCTGGTCGAGGACAGCTTCATCTTCCCGACCGACGCCGAGCTGTCGAAGGCGCACGCGTTCATGACGCTGGCCGACGACGTCCGCAAGGACTACGAGCGCAAGTTCCGCGCCGTGATCGGGGCCTGAGGTCCCATGTCAGTCGCCCCCACCCCGGTCGCGGCCTCGGCCGCCGCGACCGGCGCTCCCGCCACCGGCGGCCTCACCCTCACCGGGGTGACGAAGCGGTTCGGCGCGTTCGTCGCGGTCGACGACCTCAGCCTGCACATCCCGGAGGGCTCGTTCTTCGCCCTCCTCGGCGCGTCCGGCTGCGGGAAGACCACCACCCTCCGGATGGTCGCCGGGCTGGAGGAGCCGACCACCGGCGCCATCACCCTGGGGGGCGCCGACATCACCCGGATGCGGCCCTACCAGCGTCCGGTCAACACGGTCTTCCAGTCCTATGCGCTCTTCCCGCACATGACGGTCGAGCAGAACGTCGCGTTCGGGCTCCAGCAACGCAAGGTCAAGCGGGCCGAGATCAAGCCGGCCGTGCAGGCGATGCTCGACCTGGTCCAGCTCGCCGACTACGGCCACCGTCGGCCCGCCCAGCTTTCGGGCGGCCAGCAGCAGCGGGTCGCCCTCGCCCGCGCGCTGGTGAACCACCCGCAGGTGCTGCTGCTCGACGAGCCGCTCGGCGCGCTCGACCTCAAGCTGCGCCGCCAGATGCAGATCGAGCTCAAGCGGATCCAGACCGAGGTCGGGCTCACCTTCGTCCACGTCACGCACGACCAGGAGGAGGCCATGACGATGGCCGACACCGTGGCCGTGATGAACGCCGGGCGGATCGAGCAGCTCGGCCCGCCTACCGAGATCTACGAGTTCCCGGCCAGCGCCTTCGTCGCCAACTTCCTCGGCCAGTCGAACCTGCTGACCGCGCAGGCGCAAGGTCCGTCGGGCGCCGATGTCGCGGTGGAGGCGTACGGCTCGCGGTTCGCGGTTCCCGCGGCCCGGTCGCGGATCACCTCTGGTCCCGCTCATCTAGGGGTACGCCCAGAGAAGCTGCACGTCACTACCGAAGTAGTCCCTGAGGGTCACAACGCGGTGCCCGGCGTCATCACCGACTCCTCGTACGTCGGAGTTTCGACGCAGTACCTCGTGCGCGCACCGTGGGGCGACGAGCTGGCCGTCTTCGCGCCGAACTCGGGGACGGGCGGCCCGCTGCACCCGGGCACCGAGGTCACCGTGCACTGGCATCCGGCCCACTCGTTCCTGCTGTCGGCCGAGTCCGGTGCCGAGACCGCCGCGGAGCCGGTGTGAGCGCCGTCGTCACCACTCCGGCGGGGACGGCGGGCGGGGACACCTACGAGCCGCCGCCCGAGCCGGTAGCCGGTGCGAAGCGCCGGTGGTGGGTGCCGTATGTCCAGCTCTTCCCGGGCGGCCTCTGGCTGGTCATCTTCTTCGCTCTCCCGGTGGCGCTGCTCGCTCAGTCGACCCTGTGGGATCCGGCGGGCAGCCTGGAGAACGGCTACGAGCTGACCTGGCGGTGGCAGAACTTCAGCGACGGGATCAGCACCTACTCCGACCAGTTCCTCCGGTCGCTCGGGTACGCCCTCGTCGCCACGATCCTGTGCCTGATCATCGGCTATCCGTTGGCGTACGCGATCGCGCTGAAAGCGGGCCGCTGGCGGAATCTGATGCTCATCGGCGTCATCGCCCCGTTCTTCACGAGCTTCCTCGTGCGTACGCTCGCCTGGAAGACGATCCTGTCCGACCACGGCTGGGTCATGGACGTGCTGCGGATGACGCCGTTCTTCGGGCCGGACGACCGGCTGCTGGCCACCCCGGCCGCGGTCATCGCCGGGCTGACCTACAACTTCGTCCCGTTCATGGTCCTGCCCCTGTACGCCTCCCTCGGCAAACTCGATCCCCGGCTCCTCGAAGCGGCCGGCGACCTGTACGCCCACCCGATCAAGTCGTTCTTCCGGGTGACCCTGCCGTTGTCGATGCCCGGTGTCGTCGGCGGAACGCTGATGACGTTCATCCCGGCGGCCGGTGACTACATCAACGCCGAGCTGCTGGGCAGTCCGGCCACCACGATGATCGGCAACGTCATCCAGTCGCAGTACCTCCGGGTCGGTGACATCCCGGTCGCGGCGGCGCTGTCGTTCACCTTGATGGCAGGCATCCTGATCCTGGTTGCGATCTACGTCGCGGTCTCCGGCACGGACGAGGTGGTCTAGATGCGCCGCGTCACCCGCTGGATTGCCGACCACTGGATCATGGGCGTGGGGCTCGTCGTGCTCGCGTACATGGCGTTGCCGATCGCCGTCATCGCGCTGCTCAGCTTCAACAAGCCCGACTCGAACAAGACGACCTACCTGCTCGACGACTCGGGCGTCCATTGGACCTTGGACAACTGGACGAACATCTGTAGTGGCGCCGACGACATGTGCGGCTCGCTCTGGGTCAGTCTCCAAGTCGGATTCATCGCCACCGTGATCGCCACGATCCTCGGTACGCTCATCGCGTTCGCCCTGGTCCGGCACCGGTTCTTCGGCCGCTCCGCGATGAATGTGCTGATCTTCCTGCCGATGGCGACCCCCGAGATCGTGATGGGCTCGTCCTTGCTGACCTTGTTCGTCTCCGGGCAGGTCGGCCTCGGATTCGGTACGATCGTCATCGCACATGTGATGTTCTGTATCTCGTTCGTGGTGGTGACGGTGAAGGCGCGGCTGGCGGGGCTCGACCCCCGGCTTCAGGAGGCGGCGATGGACCTCTATGCCACGCCGTTCGCCACCTTCCGCCGGGTCACGCTGCCCCTGGTCATGCCGGGCATCGTCAGCGCCGCCCTGCTGAGCTTCTCGCTCTCGTTCGACGACTACATCATCACGACGTTCAACAGCGGCGGCGTACGCACTTTCCCGCTGTTCGTCTGGGGCGCCAACCAGCGTGGCATTCCGCCGCAGGTCAACGCGATCGCGACGGGCATGTTCGTGATCGCCTTCGTCATCGTCGCCGTCGGGCAGCTGCGCAACGCCCGCCGCTCGCGGCGCGCCGCCACTTCCTAAGCCTCTTCCTAAGCCAGTACCGCCGCGTGTTCCGTGCGGCGGTACTGGCTTACCCATTTCCGTGCGCTGCTTTCGGCGTATCCATATAAGACTTCGCGGCCTCGCCGCCGAACGCCTCAGGGCGCGCCGGACGGGGAACCACCGCGGACCCGCAGGTAGCCGCACTGCGGGAGATGCCGATCGAGGAGTTCGATCGGCCGGCACAAGAACCACATGCGCGGGCGTGTGCGAGAGAAGGAGAAGGTGATCGGCTCATGCGAGCCAAAGGATCAGATCTGTGGGCGTCGGCCCTGCGAGACGCAGTACCGACGCCGTACTGGACGGACCGGCCGGACCGGCCCGTCGCCCGCGAGCCGCTGAGCGGGGTGGAGACCACCGATCTGGTGATCATCGGCGGTGGGTACAGCGGGCTGTGGACGGCCCTGCTGGCCAAGGAACGTGACCCGCACCGCGACGTGGTGCTGGTCGAGGCCGGGCTGTGCGGCGGCGCCGCCTCCGGCCGCAACGGCGGATTCTGCGCGGCGAGCCTGACTCACGGGCTGGCCAACGGGGCCGAGCGCTTCGGGGCCGAGGTGGCCCGGCTGGAGCGGCTGGGCCGGCGGAATCTCGACGAGATCGAGCAGACGATCCGGCGGCACGGCATCGAGTGCGACTGGGAGCGCACCGGTGAACTCTCCGTGGCCGTCGAGCCCTATCAGGTGGACGAGCTTCGCTCGGCGGCCGAGGACGCCCTGGACTACGGCCAGGACGCCGTCTTCCTCGACCGATCCGCCGTCCAGGCCGAGGTGCACTCGCCGACCTATCTCGCCGGACTGTGGGATCGCGATCGGGTGGCCATGGTGGACCCGGCCAAGCTGGCCTGGGGTCTGCGCGCAGCCGCGTTGTCCGCGGGAGTCCGGATCTACGAGGACTCACCTGCCGTCAAGCTCTCGCGCGACGGTTCCGGCGTCGCGGTCTACACGCCGGAGGGAGTGGTACGCGCGCAGCACGCCGCCCTGGCGACGAACGCGTTTCCGCTGCTCCGCCGCCTGCGGCGATATCTGGTTCCGGTGTACGACTACGCGCTGATGACTGAACCGTTGTCCGAGGATCAGCGTGCGTCCATCGGCTGGCGCAACCGGCAGGGGCTGGGTGACCTGGCGAACCAGTTCCACTACTACCGGATCACTCCGGACGGCCGGATCCTCTTCGGCGGGTACGACGCGATCTACCACTTCGGTAGTCGCATCTCGGTTTCACTGGAACGCCGCAACGCCACGTTCGAGACGCTGGCCCGGCATTTCTTCGAGACCTTCCCGCAGCTGGCCGATTCGGTGCGATTCAGCCATGCCTGGGGCGGCGTGATCGACACGTGCACCCGGTTCTGCCCGTTCTTCGGGACGGCCATGTCCGGGCGAGTGGCGTACGCGGCCGGGTACACCGGGCTCGGCGTCGGAGCGACCCGCTTCGGTGCTCAGGTCATGCTCGACCTGCTTTCCGGTGTCCCGACCGAACGCACGCGACTTCGCTTCGTGCGTACGCGGCCGCTGCCCTTCCCGCCGGAACCCCTCCGGTCGGTCGGCATCGGACTGACCCGGTGGTCGCTGGCTCGCGCCGACGCCCGGCAGGGTCGCCGCAACCTGTGGCTGCGCACCCTCGACCGGGCCGGCCTCGGCTTCGACTCCTGACCTCTTTGCGCGATCATGAACTGACGGACGTTCTCGACCGGCGTGTCGTGTCCGTAGGTCCATGATCGCGCTCCTCCCAGAAGGAACTTGATCATGCGCATACTTCTCGTCGGCGCGGGCGGGGTCGGCAGCGCCGCCGCCGCCATCGCAGCCCGTCGCGACTTCTTCGACCTCATGGTGGTAGCCGACTATTCCCTGCCCCGAGCCCAGCGGGCCGTCTCCGGATTGGACAGACGCTTCCGGGCCGCACAGGTGGACGCCTCATCGGCGGCGGCTGTCAAGGACTTGTGCCGCGAACACGCGATCACCCATGTGCTGAACGCGGTCGACCCCAGGTTCGTCATGCCGATCTTCGACGGTGCGTACGCCGCCGGCGCGCACTATCTCGACATGGCGATGTCGTTGTCCCAGCCCCATCCGTCGCTGCCCTATGCGGAGACGGGGGTCAAACTCGGCGACGAGCAGTTCGCCGCAGCCGTCGACTGGCAGGCGGCCGAACGGCTCGCCCTCGTCGGGATCGGCGTCGAACCCGGTCTCTCCGACGTCTTCGCCCGGTACGCCGCCGACCACCTGTTCCGTGAGATCGACGAGGTCGGCGTACGGGACGGGTCGAACATCACGGTCGACGGCTACGAATTCGCGCCCAGCTTCTCGATCTGGACCACGATCGAGGAGTGCCTGAACCCGCCGGTGGTATGGGAGAGGGGCCGGGGCTGGTACACCACCGAACCGTTCTCCGAGCCGGAGGTCTTCGACTTCCCCGACGGCATCGGCCCGGTCGAGTGCGTCAACGTCGAACACGAGGAGGTGCTGCTCATCCCGCGCTGGGTCGACGCCCGGCGGGTCACCTTCAAGTACGGCCTCGGCACCGAGTTCATCGACGTCCTGAAGACCATCCACAAACTCGGACTCGACTCCACCAAACCCGTACGCGTCGGCGGCGTCGACGTCTCACCCCGTGACGTGCTGGCCGCTCGGCTGCCCGATCCGGCGACCCTCGGCGACCGGATGCGGGGCAAGACCTGTGCGGGAACGCTCGTCACCGGTACGGGCCGCGACGGAGAGCCGCTGGAGGCGTACCTCTACCACGTCGTCGACAACGAATGGTCCATGCGGGAGTACGGCCATCAGGCGGTGGTGTGGCAGACCGCGGTGAATCCGGTGATCGCGCTCGAACTGCTCGCCGCTGGAACGTGGTCCGGCGTCGGCGTACTCGGGCCGGAGGCGTTCGACTCCGTCCCGTTCCTGGACATGCTCAAGGCGTACGGGACTCCCTGGGGGCTGCGCGTCGGCGGCTCTCAGCTCGCCACGCACTAGCAGGTTTCCTGCAGATCAGGGTTATGCATGCTTCCCAAGCTCGGGAAGCATGCATAACCCTGATCTGCAGCCCAAAGGGGGTCAGCGGGAGGAGAGGGCGGCGGTGAGGATGTCGAGACCCCGGTCCAGCACGTCGTCCGGCATCACCAACGGCGGCAGGAACCGCAGCACGTTGCCGTAGGTTCCGCAGGTCAGGACGAGGAGTCCGTTCTCATGGCACTCCGTGGCGACGGAGGCCGTCACCGAGGCGTCGGTCAGCTCGACGGCGATCATCGCGCCGCGGCCGCGTACTTCCCGCACTGCGGGGGCGTCCAGGGAAGACAGCCGGGCGGTGATCCGCGATCCGAGGTGCCGGGCCGAGGCGGCCAGGTCCAGCTCCCGCATCGTCTCGATGGCGGCCAGCGCAGCTGCGCAGGCGATCGGGTTGCCACCATAAGTGCCGCCCAGCCCGCCCGCGTGCACGCTGTCCATGATGGACGCCCGGCCGGTGACCGCGGCCAGCGGCAAGCCACCGGCGATGCCCTTGGCTGTGGTGATCAGGTCGGGTTCGACGTCCTCGTGCGATGAGGCGAACCAGGAACCGGTCCGGCAGAACCCGGTCTGGATCTCGTCGGCGATGAACAGCGCTCCCGCCTCCTGCGTCCAGGACGCCAGTGCGGGCAGGAAGCCGGGCGCGGGGACGACGAAGCCGCCTTCGCCCTGGATGGGCTCGATGACGATGGCGGCCACATTGGCTGCGCCGACCTGCTTCTCGATCATCTCGATGGCTCGGGCCGCTGCGGTGGCACCGTCGAGGCCGTCCCGCAACGGGTAGGACATCGGCGCGCGATAGATCTCCGGCGCGAACGGCCCGAACCCGTTCTTGTAGGGCATGTTCTTGGCGGTGAGCGCCATCGTCAGGTTCGTACGCCCGTGGTAGCCGTGGTCGAAGACGACGATCGCGGGTCGGCGGGTGGCGTACCGGGCGATCTTGACGGCGTTCTCGACCGCCTCGGCCCCTGAATTGAACAGCGCCGACCGCTTCTCGAAGGTGCCCGGGGTCAGCTCGTTGAGCTGCTCGCAGACGGTGACGTAGGACTCGTAGGGAGCCACCATGAAGCACGTATGCGTGAAGCGCTCGACCTGCCGCCGGACCGCCTCGACCACGCGCGGCGCGCTGTTGCCCACGTTGGTCACGGCGATTCCGGCGGCGAAGTCGATCCACTCCCGCCCGTCGACGTCCGTGAGGGTGCCGCCGCTCGCGTGGTCGACATAGGACGAGATGGTGGAGCCGACGCCCCGGGCGACCGCCGCGACCCGGCGCTTGTGAATCTCTGCGGAGGTCATCTCACGCCCCGATGTTGTGCATCACGTGCTTGACCCGGGTGTAGTCCTCCAGGCCGTACATCGACAGGTCCTTGCCGTGCCCGGAGTGCTTGAACCCGCCGTGCGGCATCTCGGCCACGAGCGGGATGTGGGTGTTGACCCAGACGCAGCCGAAGTCCAGCGCGCGCGAGACCCGCATCGCCCGGCCGTGATCCTTCGTCCACACGCTGGAGGCCAGTCCGTACCGGACGTCGTTGGCCAGTGCCACCGCCTCGGCTTCGTCGGTGAATCGCTGCACCGTGATGACCGGTCCGAACACCTCGTCCTGGATGATCTCGTCGGTCTGCCGCAGCCCGCCGACGACGGTCGGCGCGAAGAAGTAGCCGCGGTCGCCGACTCGCTCCCCACCGGCGGTCACCGTGGCGTGCCCCGGCAGCCGCTCCAGGAAACCCTGGACCCGGGCCAGTTGGTTCGCGTTGTTGACCGGCCCGTACAAGACGTCACCATCGTCGGGCGCGCCGGTGCGCGTACCCCTGGCTTGTTCGGTGAGCGCGGCCAGGAACTCGTCGTGGACGCCCGGCGCGACCAGCACGCGCGTGGCCGCGGTGCAGTCCTGGCCCGCGTTGAAGTAGCCCGCGATCGCGATGGCCTCGGCCGCGGCCGCGACATCCGCGTCGTCGAAGACCAGGACCGGCGCCTTACCGCCGAGCTCGAGGTGGGTGCGCTTGAGGTCGGGCGCGGCCGCCGCGGCGACCTCCATGCCTGCGCGGGTCGAGCCGGTGATCGAGACGAACTGGGGCGTGCGGTGTGCGACCAGCGCGCGGCCCGTGTCACGATCTCCCGTCACCACATTGAGTACGCCGGCCGGCAGGAACTCGGCGGCGAGCTCGGCGAGCCGCAACGTGGACACTGGCGTGGTGTCCGAGGGCTTGAGCACGACGGTGTTGCCCGCCGCGATGGCCGGGGCGAACTTCCAGATCGCCATCATCAGCGGGTAGTTCCACGGGGTGACCTGGGCGCACACGCCGATCGGCTCGCGCCGGACGTAGCTGGTGTGCCCGGCGAGGTACTCCCCGGCGGACCGTCCTTCGAGGACACGCGCGGCACCGGCGAAGAACCGCAGCTGGTCGACGGCGGGCGGGATCTCCTCGCTCATCGTCAGGGCGATGGGCTTACCGGTGTTCCGGCTCTCCAGGGCGACGAGTTCGTCGGCGTGCGACTCGACCGCGTCGGCGATCTTGAGGAGGGCCAGCTGCCGTTCCGAGGGCGTGGTGTCCCGCCAAGACTCGAAGGCGGTCGCCGCCGCGCGCAGGGCCCGGTCGACGTCCTCTGCGCCGGAGACGGGCGCGCTGGCGAAGACCTCGCCCGTGCTGGGGTCGATGAGGTCGGCGTGACGCCCGTCGACCGGGGCCACCCACTCCCCGCTGATGAAGTTGCGCAGAACTTGGTCCATGGCCATCCTCACAACCGATTTCGTCGTATAGGAGACCCTAGGCCACGGTATCCGCAATAGTCTAGGCTCGAAATCATGGCCGAGCCCTTCTGGATCGCCGGTACGCCCGAGCACGGCACCGCCGACCTCATCGTCACGCATCCGTTCGACGGTCACGAGGTGGGACGGACGACGCTCGCCACCCCGGAGCAGGTCGATCGCGCCGTCCAAGCCGCCGCCGACGTGGCAGCCGAGGCGGCCGCGTTGCCCGCCGCCGTCCGGGCCGCCGCGCTCGACCACGTCAGCCGGAAGCTCGCCGATCGGTCGGAAGAAGTGGCGCGACTGATCACGGCCGAGAACGGCAAGCCGCTCATCTGGGCGCGGGCCGAGGTCAGCCGGGCGATCTCCACCTTCCGGTGGGCCGCCGAGGAGGCCCGGCGGTTCTCCGGCGACCTGCAGCGCCTCGACACCGATGCGGCGGCGGCCGGTCGGATGGCGGTCGTACGCCGCTTCCCGAAAGGGCCGGTCCTCGGCATAACGCCGTTCAACTTCCCGCTGAACCTGGTGGCGCACAAGGTCGCCCCGGCCATCGCGGTCGGCGCCCCGATCGTCGTCAAGCCCGCACCCGCCACGCCGCTGACCGCATTACTGCTGGGCGGCATCCTGGCCGAGACGGACCTGCCTGACGGGATGTTCTCGGTGCTGCCGATCTCGAACGACGCCGCGCCCGCGCTGGTCGCCGACCCGAGGCTGCCGGTGGTCTCGTTCACCGGCTCCGGACCGGTCGGCGCGCAGATCCGGCGCTCGGTGCCGGACAAGCACGTCACCCTGGAACTGGGCGGCAACGCGGCGGCGGTCGTCTGCACCGACTGGTCGAGCGACGCCGATCTGGATTGGGCGGCTCAGCGAATCGCGCTGTTCAGCAACTACCAGGCCGGGCAGAGCTGTATCGCGGTCCAACGCGTGATCGTTCCCGCCGCCCTGGCCGGTCGCTTCCAGGAGAAGCTGGTCGCCGCGGTCGAGGCGTTGAAGGTCGGCGACCCGTTCGGGGACGGCGTACAGGTCGGGCCGGTGATCTCCGAGGCGGCGGCTGAGCGCATCGAGCAGTGGGTCGGCGAGGCGGTGGCGGCCGGCGGGCGGCTGCTCACCGGCGGGAAACGGGACGGCGCTTCGGTTGCCCCGACCGTCCTGGCGGACGTCCCGGCCGACGCGAAGGTCACCTGCGAAGAGGTCTTCGGACCGGTCCTGGTGCTGTCGAGCGTGGCCGACGACGCTTCGGCGTTCGCCGCCGTCAACGATTCGGCGTACGGGTTGCAGGCGGGCGTCTTCACGCACAACCTGCAGACCGCGTTCCGGGCACATCGGGATCTTCAGGTCGGCGGGGTCATCGTCGGCGACGTGCCGTCCTTCCGGGCCGACCAGATGCCTTACGGCGGGCTCAAGGGCAGTGGCGTGGGCCGGGAAGGGCTGCGCAGCGCCATGGAGGACTACACGGACGTCAAGGTCATGGTGCTGACCGGCCTCGACCTCTAGTC
>NZ_JABFVK010000007.1 GCF_013362815.1 Hamadaea sp.
ACCACCGTTGTCATCACCGATCACGTCCACACACTTGCCACCCGGACCCGTGACCGTCCCCGACGCCGCCGGAATCGAACCACCGCCGCCCCCGCCACCGCCGGTGAACGGACTCAGGATGATGCTCGCCGAGCGAGGATCGCCGTCGTTGACGAGCGACTCGAAGTTGCCGACGTCGTCGAACGGGAATGCGTACGCCTTGCCGTCCACCATGTTCGCGTGAATGATCTTGGCGTACTGGTTGGTCGGGCTGTTCTGGTAGAACTGCGCCGCATTGGTGCTCGGCTGGGTGTCGACCGTGCCGAGCGTGCCCCGGTTGAGCGCGGCGCACAGCGTACGCGCGATCGGGCCGACGACGAGATCGTTGGGAGCGTTGAGATTCCCCGCGCAGCCCCACACATCGGCGCTGGAAGGCCGGTTGAACGAGGCGACCTGACCGCCCGACGAGTTGGTGAAGGTCATCACCGTCCCACTTGTACGCCCGAAGTACTTCGTGTTCGGCTGATCGGCGAACGGGACGACGGTCAGCGTCTTCGAGGCGTACGCACCCCAGGCGGAGGCGATGTAGCTGTCGAGATAGGTCGCGCTGAACAGCCCCGCACCGGCCGCCTTGCCCGGGGAGAGCACGCGCAACACCGTCCCGTCGGAGCGGGTGTAGACGGTGTTGGCCCAGCCGGACTGCGCCCGCACGCCGTTGATCACCGCGTCGCGTCCGTTCGCCACCAGGTCACCCGTACGCTTCGTGACCCCCGAGCTGCCGGTCACGGTGACCGCGTGCGGGACGGCGAACATGTCGACCTGAGAGCTGTTGAGCCAGAGCCCGGCATCGTTGTAGGTGAACTCGCTCCAGTCGAACAGGATGTTCTGGTTGGCGTCACCGGCCGCCCAGGGCGCGGGCTGGACGAGCCCGTCCGGAGTGAGGAAGAACTGCAGCTTCTGGCCGAACGAGAAGTAGACGCGGCCGGAGAAGCCGCGCGGGAACCGGATCGTGGTGCTGCCGCCGTTGCCCGGCCCGCCGATGGAGACGTCGGGGGCGGGGCTGGGCGGAAGCTGACCGCCACTCCAGGCGGTGAAGGTGCCGCCGGAGTTGACGTAGCCGAGGCGGCCGGACGACAGCTGTACGCCGATCACGTAGAGATAGGTGGCGTCGCCGCGCCCGGTGCTGTTGGTGACCGTGACCGGGAGAAGGTCGGGCCCGACGGCTTGGGCCGGCCCGGCCGAGGCGACCAAGGTCAGGGGAAGAGCGAGAGCGGTCGCCGCGAATGCACCGGCGACCTTGGTCCAGGTACGCATAAAGCCCTCTCAATCTAGGACGACAGAGCAGAGAGCGCTCTCAGACACCTCGCAGGGGGACGGACACGAGGAGGAGAGCGCTCTCAGGCTAGAACCGGGCGTACCGAGACGTCAATAGACTGTTAGCGATCCTTACTGTGCTGGTGCCGACCGCTGTCAATCGATCAGGGCCTGGCGGAGTCGATCAGGGTGCCCGGGACGCGACACGCCGGTCGAGAAAGACCATAGGTTCATGATCAACGGGACAGGGGCGAAGGGCATGACAAGTGTCATGGGGAAGCCGTGACAACGAGCAGATCGCGGGAAGCCGCCCGCGAAATACCGTGCGGAGCATGACGAACACCGTTGTGACGGCCGGCTCGGTGGTGACCGCTCCGGCGGTACGCCTGACCGGCCTCGTGAAGCGGTACGGCAGCACGGTCGCGGTCGGCGGGGTGGACCTCGAGATCGCGACGGGGGAGGTGCTGGCGCTGCTGGGCCCCAACGGCGCGGGCAAGTCCACGACCATCGACATGATGCTGGGGCTGATCGCGCCCGACGCCGGGCAGGCCCGGTTGTTCGGCCGGAGCCCCCGGGAAGCGGTGGTCGCCGGGCAGGTCGGAGCCATGCTGCAGACCGGGGCGCTGCGGGACGGGCTGACCGTCGGCGAGACCGTCGCCGAGATCGCGGCGCTGCACCGGCAGCCGGGACGTGTCCCGGAGGTGCTGGCCGAGACCGGGCTCACCGAACTGGCCAAACGCAAGTGCGCCAAGCTTTCCGGGGGCGAGAGGCAACGCGTACGCTTCGCGATCGCGCTGATTTCCCGGCCTGAGCTGATCGTGCTGGACGAACCGACGGCCGGCATGGACGTCGAGGCGCGGCGCGAATTCTGGGCGTCGATGCGCGCCTACAGCGACACCGGGCGCACCGTCGTCTTCGCCACGCACTACTTGGAAGAGGCGCAGTCGTTCGCCGACCGCGTGGTGCTGCTGCGGCAGGGGCGGGTCATCGCCGACGGGACCGTGGCGCAGATCCGGGCGGCCGCGAGCGGGCGCACGATTCAGGCGGTCGTCCCGAACGCGACTCTCGAGGAGCTCCGGCGGCTGCCCGGGGTCGACCACGCCGAAGTACGCGAGGACCGGGTGACCTTGCGGTGCGGTGACTCCGACACCGCTCTGCGTACGCTGCTCGACCGGTATCGGGACGCGCATGACGTCGAGGTGACCGCCGCCGGACTCGAAGACGCGTTCATCACATTGACGGAGAGCGATCCGGAGGAGAACCGATGAATGTGCGTTATCTGGCGTTGGAAGCCCGCGCGGTGATGCGCGACATCAGGTTCCTCGTCTTCACCGTGGCCATGCCCGCCGTGCTCTTCCTCGTCTTCGACGGCCTCTTCGGCGGTCAGGCGTTCGCCGACGGCACCCAGGCGTCGCCCGCGCTGATGGTCAGCATGGCCGGGTACGGCGCGATGGGCGCGGCGTTGTCGACCGGGCTCACCATCGCCGCCGAGCGGGGAAGCGGCTGGCTGCGGCAGTTGCGTCTCACACCCCTGAGCGGTTCGGGCTATCTGACGGCGAAGACGACACTGTCGATGCTGGTCGCGCTGCCATCGGTGCTGCTCGTCTCGACGCTGGGCGCGACGGTCGGCGGGGTCAGCCTCACCGGCTCACAGTGGCTGGTGGTGACGCTCGGGCTGTGGATCGCCGTGCTGCCGTTCGGCGTACTGGGCGTCGCGCTCGGTCAACTGTCCACATCGTCCAATGCACAGGCGATGAGCGGTGCGCTGATGAGCGTACTGGGACTCACGGGCGGCATGTGGATTCCGGCCGAGATCGTGCCCGGGTGGATGCGCCACGTCATGCAGGCGACGCCGAGTTTCTGGTTGCGGGAGTTCGGACTGTCCGCTTTCAGTCCGGTCGCTTCGCGTACCACTGGATTGTTGGTCTTGGCAGGCTGGACCCTCGCGGCCGGACTCGTCGCGATCACCCGCTTCCGGGCGGACGTCGCGCGGGCCTGACCATTACCGTGGGCTCGTGCGAGAGATGGGGCTGGGCGTGGGCCGGCGGTGGGGCATCGCGATCGGGGTGTTCTTCACCGTCATGCTGGGGCCGGTCGCGGTCGACACCTGGCACGCGCCGCCGGGTCCGCGCCGCGTCACCGCGCTGGTGCTGCTGGTCGCCTACGCCATCGCCTACCTGGTCGCGCCGACGGCGATGTGGTCGCGCGGCCTCGCGGCCAAGCTCACGGCCGTGGCGGGACTCCTGGTCCTGGCCACCGGTTACGTCACGGTCCGTGGGCTCCCCTGGTTGCCGATCATCGGGTACGCCTTCGCGGTGGCAGCGGTGCTCCTGCCGATCCGCTGGGCGGCCGGGGTCGCCGCAGTGGTGCTCACTGGCGCGGCGATCGCGACCGTCGCCGTCCCGAACACCCCGTGGGAGTCGTGGACGACGCTGCTCATCATCGTCGTGGACCTGCTCCTCGTCGGGATGTTGATGACCTCGAACAAGGCGCTCTTCCAGGCTCGCCACGAGCTGGCCGCGCGGGCGGTCTCCGACGAGCGCACCCGAGTCGCCCGGGATCTGCACGATGTGCTCGGGCATACGCTGACCACGTTGACGGTCAAATCGGCGCTGGCTCAGCGGCTGATCGGCACGGATCAGGCGGACCGGGCGTCGAACGAGCTCGCCGACCTCGAACAGCTTTCGCGGCAGGCTCTCGTCGAGCTGCGGGCGACCGTTTCCGGCTATCGCCAGGTGTCCTTGGACGCCGAGCTCGCCGGGGCGCGGATCGCTTTGGAGGCCGGGCAGATCGGCGTACGCGTCACCGGGGATCCGGCCGCAGTGCCCGCTCAGCTGCGGGAGCCGTTGGCGTACGTGGTGCGGGAGGGCGTCACCAACGTCTTGCGTCACAGCGCCGCCACCAGCTGCGAGATCCTTTTGTTTGCGGACGCGGTCGAGATCCTGGACGACGGTCGAGGCGGCGACGCCACGCCCGGCAATGGGCTGACCGGACTGCGGCAACGGCTGGCTCCGGTCGGTGGTTTCCTGACCGCTGGACCGGTCGACTCCGGCGGCTTCCGGCTTCGTGCCTCTTTCGCGGCGGGTACGTCATGATCAGGGTGCTGCTCGCCGACGATCAGGCGCTCGTCCGGGGCGCATTGGCCGCCATGCTCAACCTCGAAGCCGACCTCTCGGTGGTCGCCGAGGTCAGCCAGGCCTCCGAGATCTTGGGTACGGCTCGGGCGGTGCATCCCGACGTCGCGCTCATCGACGTGCAGATGCCCGGCGTCGACGGCCTGACCGCCGCTGCCGAGCTGCATCGGCTGCTTCCCGCGATCCGGATCGTCATCTGCACGACCTTCGGCCGTCCCGGCTACCTCGCCCGGGCCATGGCGGCCGGCGCTTCCGCCTTCGTCGTCAAGGACGCGCCACCGGCGTACCTGGTCGACACCATCCGCCGCGTCCACTCCGGACTCCGCGTCGTCGACCCCGGCCTGGCCGCCGAATCGCTGGCCAGCGGCGCGAGTACGCTCACACCGCGCGAACGCGACGTGCTCAGCGCCGCCGCGACCGGGGCGACCGTCGGCGACATCGCCCGGCAGCTGCACCTGTCCGCCGGGACCGTACGCAATCACCTGTCCGCCGCCATCGGCAAGACCGGGGCTCGGACGTCCGCCGAGGCCGCCCGGATCGCCGACTCCAACGGCTGGCTCTGATTTTGGCTGCAGATCACGGTTATGCCTGCTTCCCGGGGCCTTTTTAGGCTGCGTAACCCCGATCTGCAGGCATCGGGAGGCGGGCGGCGAGAGCGTGGAGGACCGGCAGCGGGTCGGTCGACTCCTCGTTGGCCAGGATCGCGATGCTCGCCCGGAGCTCGGGGAACCACACGGACAGCGTCTGGAAGCCGGGGTTGTCCCCCGGATGCAGGTACGCCCGCCGGCCGTCGACCGTTCCGGCGTACAACCCGTATCCATAGGACTCGGTGGTGATGCCGTCCTCGTCGGTCACCATCGGGACGTGGCCCGCGGCGAGGTCGCGTACGCCTTGCAGGTCGGACGTGTGCAGCCGGGTGACGAAGTCGGCCAGTCCGGCGGCGGTGGCCCAGACGTCCCGGGTGCCGGGCAGACCGGTGAGATCGTTGGTGGGCACGGGACGGCCGTCGCGGTGGCCCTCGGCGATCGGCCGGTCGGCGGGCGGCTCTCCGGCCGTGATCGCCGTCGCGCCCAGGACGGCGAAGACTTCGTGGTTCAGATGGTCCGCATAGGACTGTCCGGTCGCGAGTTCGAGGATGCGCCCGGCCAAAGCGTACCCGGGACTGCTGTAGTGCCAGGCGGAACCGGGCTCGGCGATCAGCGGCGCGCGTTCGATGAGCTCCAGCCGCTCCGCGACTGGCAGCGTGACGTCGATGTCGAACCCCGGTACGCCCGGCTGCCAATGCCCGACGCCCGCGGTGTGACTGAGCAGGTGATGCAGAGTGACCCGCCGATCCAGGGCGGGCAGCCAAGTACTGGCCGGGACATGGAGGTCGAGCCCGGCACGGAGGATCGCAGCGGCGCAGATGTGCTTGCCGACCGACGCCAGCCGGTACCAGGTCGTCGCTGTTTCGGCGGTTTCGAAGACGACGGCCCCGTCCACTGTGATCGCGGCCGCGCCCCGGAGGTCACTGATGCTCACTCCGATGATCATGCCGTGGGACGGGCTTCCCCGCTGACCCAGTCGTCGCCTTCTCGCCGGATCACGCAGTCCCAGCCCCGATCACGCAACCGCGCGGACAACTCCGCCGGGTCGACGAAGTGCTTCACCACGCGGAAGGTTCGACCGTCCGTCAGCCGTCGCTCGACGATGCCATCGTCGACATAGGACTCCTTCGGGCGTTCCGCCACGTGCTCGTCGATGAACAAGACTCGGCCGCCGTCGGCGAGCATGCGGCGCAGGGCCGCCCAGAAGCCGTCGAACCGCTCCGGTGGAACGTGCGACAACCAGGCGGAGAAGAAGATCACGTCGAACTGCGTACCCGGCTCCCATTGGAAGACGTCGGCGGCCACGAAGGTCACGTTTCCGCGGCCGACCCGGCCACGGGCGATGGACAACGCCTCGGGCGCAGTGTCGAGGGCGGTCAGCGAATCGGCGTACGCGGCGAGGGCCTCGGTCCAAAGCCCGGTGCCGCAGGCGATCTCCAGTACGCGGCCGGTGACCCGCAGGTCGCCGACGATCCGCGCGATACGGGGACGCGCCGCCTCGACATCGCCGTACGCCGTCGCGTCGTACTCGGCCGCCCGGTGCCGGTAGTAGTCGACCTGCTCGGCCAGAACGTCATCGGTCATCCCGCCATGGTCACACGGCAAGCCGACTAGGCATGCAGGCCGCCAGGGCCGGATTGGCCCTTGGCCTCGCTTGTCGCCTGCGCCACAGTCAGGACATGCAGGTAGCCGTGGTCACCTTCGACGGGTTCAACGAACTCGACAGCTTCATCGCCTCTGCACTGATCAACCGCTGCCGCAAGCGGGGACTGGAAGCCTTCATCACGACCCCGACACCTGTGGTCACCTCGATGAACGGGGTGGAGGTGACCGGCCAGCGGCCGATGGAGTTCGTGACCGACGCCGACGTGGTGCTGATCGGCAGCGGCATCAAGACCCGCGACGTCGTCGCCGACGACCGGCTCATCTCCCGCCTGCCGCTCGACCCGGCCCGACAGCTGATCGGCTCCCAGTGCTCCGGCGCGCTGGTGCTCGCCCGGCTCGGTCTCCTCGGCGACATGCCCGCCTGCACCGACCTGATCAGCCGCCCGTTCGTCGAGGCCTGCGGCGTCACCGTGCTCGACGTCCCGTTCCACGCCGAGGGCAACATCGCGACGGCGGGCGGGTGCCTCGCCTCGCAGTACCTCGCGACGTGGGTGATCGACCGGCTGCTCGGCGAGGACGCCGTCCGCGACGTCATCGGGTATGTGGCTCCCGTCGGCGAGAACGAGGAGACCGTCGAGCGAGCGTTCCGCGCCGTCCGTCAGCCGGTTCAGACGCCGTAAAGGCCGGTGACCGTCTCGTCGTCAAGCGTGCTCGGGTCGAGGCTCCAGGCCGCGGCTACCTGCATCACGTCGCCCTCAGCGGGCGTCGTGGCGAACCACGCGTCCGCATCCTCGTCCGACCAGTCCGCGGAGTCCGGGATCGGGCCGAGCACGCCCTTTCCAATGCGGACTTCGTCCGCCGTGGCATCTCCCACAAACAGCGGAATCTCACCTTGCTCGCCCACGTAGCAATAGGCCCGAAGCACCTCGCCCTCCCGGGCCAACGCCCAGGCGTGATACTCCACCGTTCGCTCGCTCGCGAAGAACTGGACCTCGCCCAGGCTGCGGCTCAGATCTCCCAGCCATTCGACGAAACCTTGGTCGTACGCGCTCAGGGGCAGGTCGAGCCGGCTGTGTGCGATCGTCCAGCCCGGTATCGGTGAGGCCACATAGACTCCCTCGCTGTACGCGAGGTCGACGCCGGTCACCCAGTCCATCGTCCGCCGTTGTCGCAAGCCGAGAGCGTCGGCGACCTCCTCGACGGTCCGCCCGCGAACCGCCAGCCATGACGTCTTGAACCCGAAGCCCATGGTCAGGCCGCCAGGGGATCGCCGGCCACCGACCGGAGGTGGGCGCCGATGGCGCGCGCCCGCTGTGCCCCGGCGGAGGTGTTCGCCTCCAGCGCGGACGCCAGCGCCTCCAGTTGGTACGGCGGCAGCAGGTCCAGGCCGTTGCCCCGCAGCGGGATCTTCAGCGTCTTGCCGGTGCCGGGATCGGTCACGACCAGCGCGGGCAGCCGGATGATCGTCCGATGGTCGTGTACGCCGTGCTGGTGGTGCTGGGTGTAGTTCACTCCGCCCATGCTCACCTCGGCGGTCGCGAGGTCGGCCCGCCGGGTGAGCAGAGCACCCCGCTTCGCGACGACCGTGCCGGTGAGCCAAGCGCCGTGCCGCCAGGTGTAGACCAGCAGGTAGAGGCCACCGACGATGAACGGGATCCCGAGGAACGCCATGGCCGTGGCGACGAACTTGAAGAAGTCGAACGGCGCTGACACGTCCGGCATGTCCGGCGTCTCGAAGCCGGGCTCGTCCGGAAAGACGGGGTTGCCGCCGAACGGGTCGTCGGCGGTCGAGGACATCCAGTCCGCCATCGAGCCGATGCCGAGCGCGACGGCGGCGAAGAACGTCGATCCGATGATCAGGACGAGCGCGCCGGCGGTGGCGATCGCCTTCGCCGCGCCGCTCATGCCGATCGACAGGGGTACCCGGATGCTGGTGGGCTGCATGACGCGGCACGATACAACACCGTGACCAGGCGTGTTGTCCCTCTTCGCCACGGAGATCAACTCAGTCGTCGAGGTGCCGTTCCCCGCGAGTCGATCAGGCCCGTGGGGAATCGATCAGCGGCGCGGGGGCGCGACACGCCGGTCGACAACGACCGTTAGAGCCTGTTGGCAAAGCGCCCGACAATTTGGCGGATCGCGCGCAGATGATCGTCGGCTTCCGGTGTTCTTGGCGGAGATCAACGGAGAAAATGTGGGGTTATGGCACCGCGAATCTTCCGCTGATCATGGCCGCCCATGATCAGGGTCAATTCTGCGTCGCAATCGCAGCCCAGAATTGACCATGATCATGGGACTCGGACAATTCGGCAACGGGCGAACCCGGCGCCCCGTGGTATGCGCCAGAAGGCCGCAGACCGCCGGTATTTGATCATCAGTTCTGGCCCGAAATCGCAGACCACGGGCACGTGATCTTGACGCACCCGGAACCCATTTACCAACAGGCTCTTGGTTCATGGTCGCGCGGAAAGGGCGGTGGTCGCGGGGAAGGGCGGTGCGCGGAAAGCGGGGTGAGAGCGCGGAAAGGGCGAGAGGGGTCGCGTAGCCTTTCGGGGATGACGGAGCGACGCGCCATTCTCAGCGGTTCGACCTTCGAGGAGCAGATCGGCTATGCCCGTGCCGTCGTCCTCGGCGACTCGATCTACGTGTCCGGGACGACGGGGTTCGACTACTCCGCCATGACCATTTCGGACGACGTGGTGGAACAGGCTGAGCAGTGCCTGCGCAACATCGGGGCGGCACTGGCCGAGGCGGGCGGGTCGTTCGCCGACGTGGTGCGCGTACGCTATCTGCTGCCCGATCCGGCCGATTTCGAGCCCTGCTGGCCGACCCTGCGGCGGTGTTTCGGCGAGGTACGCCCGGTCGCGACGATGATGGTGTGTGGCCTGGCCGACCCGCGCATGAAGATCGAGATCGAAGTCGACGCCCGCCTCCGATAGGCACAGCACAGCCTCGTCCCCGGCCCAGCCGACCCACCAGGCCGGGGACGAGTGTTCAGGGCAGCCCGGCCAGGGCGTCGCGCAGGCCACGGGCGGCGCTGACGAACTGGCTGCCGCCGCCGCGATCGGCCACCTCGGCTAACCCGTCGACGTGATCTCGGCGGCTGAGCGTACGCGTGCATCGTTCGGCGAGCTGGAGGATGTCGGTCGTGCCGACCCGGGGTTTCGGCGTACTGAGCAACGCGGGCAGGGCTCCGACGCAGATCGCCCAGACCGTTTCGACCGCGCCTGCTTCGGCGGCGTCCCGCAGGACTCCGGCCGCCCGGCTGAGCACCAGAGAACCCGGAGCTGCGCAGTCACCGAGGTGCCGTCCGGTCGCCCGCCAGTCCACCCCGCTTCCGAAGGCGAGTAACGCATCGACGGCGGCCACCCGGTCGGTGGCCTCGGGCGCGCACATGCCGTAGACGAGGGCGAGCTGCGTCGCCGGACCGGTCGGCCCGTGGTTCTCGGCGAGCAGCGGCAGGATCTGCCCGGTCTCGCTGCCGGTGTTGCGTTCGGCGGCCATGGCGAGCGACGGCAGCGCCCAGGCGGCGACGACCTCCCGGTGCGAGGGCAGGGCTCCCGTCCAGATCTGCGTAGTGGAACCGGGAACCCAGGGCGATCCCTGCGGCTTCTTGTCCCGGCGCAATTTGAACAGCGCAGCTTCGACGGCGTTCGCCTTCGCCGGCGGCTCCATCGTGACCGCCACCCGCCGGTCCGGCAGCAATCCGTACCACGGATAACGGCCGCCCCCGCCTTCTTGGGCGTACGCCGTGACGAGAGGATCGGCATGTCCATTGTGAAGGACAGCGGTGAACGCCTGACCGGCGGGGCTGGCGAGGCGCTCGGCCCGGCGGCGTACGCCGTCCCCGGGGTCGGTGCGGGGCAGGCGCAGCAGGGCTTGGTCGAGGTCGATGCGCCAGGGTTGCCAGCCTTCTCGTTCGGCCTGTTCCAGGCGGCCGAGCAGAACCTCGGCGTCGAGGTGGCCGTTGCGATGCGTGGGGGTGGCGACCAGCCGGGGAACGGGACTACGGCGGAGGTAGCGCTCGATCGTGGCGAGCCGGATCTCCAGCAGCACCGAAGGCGAGCGCTCGGGATCGGCGAGCGGCCGGGCGAGCGCGTGATCGGCGCGCAGATCGGCGAAGGCCTCCTTGAGCCACATCGACCGCGACTCGGGTGGCCGCACGACATCGCACAGCATGCGGCCGAGCGCTGCCCAGTAGCCACGGGCCCGCTCGTGTCCCAGCCGGTGGCGATCGGTGAGGAGCGGGCTGACCGCATCGGCCAGCGCGCGGTGGTCACGGGTGTACTGCTCGACGATCGCGGCGAGGACCCGTTCCAGCGAGACGATCGAGCGGTCGCCACCCAGGATCGCCGTGAGCTCCTCGGCGATCTCGGCCGGGCTGGCGAGCGGCGGCGGCATCTCCGGCACCGGCAGCGCGATCAGGGGCGCGCTGGGCAGCAGGTCCGGCTCCGCCGGCAGGTCCAGCGACGCGAGCAACTCCGTGCGCCGGTCGGGGTGCCGCTTGGCCGCTGTGCGTACCCATGTGATCTGGGTCTTGATGAGGCCCTTTTCCTTGCGCCGCAAGATGATCGCGGTGAGTTCGAGCAGGGTGTCGGTTTCGAGCAGACCGGCCTCGTGCGCGTGGCGGAGGCTGCGCTGCGCGAGCCCCGCGACGGTCCCGAGCGTGGCGTCGGCGAGGCCGAGGTAGTCGGCGGTCCTGGCCCCGATCTCCGCCGGGGTCACCTTGAGCTCGTCGTGCAGGGCCACGAACGGCCGCAGATCGCCGGGGCGCCCGCCGCGCAGCAGCCGGGCCAGACATCCGTCGACGAGCATCGCGCGAACCTCGGGGTCGTCTTCGGCGAGTCGTAGCAGGGCGGTGTTGAAACCCTTGCCGTGGAACGTGAACTCCAGCTCGCGGCCCATCGTGTCGTCCTCGAAGAGCATCGGCAGCAGCGCGGCGTAGGGGCCGGTGGTGATGGCTTCGGCCGGGTCCGGCTGTGCTCGAACCCAGGCGATCCAGCCGCGAGTGAAGCCCGCGGTGACGGGTGGCTCGATTCCGGCCAGCCCGGCGATGCCGTCGACCAGCTGCCATTCCGCTACATTGGACAGATCCGAGCGCGTCGACCACAGGCTCGCCAGCTCGCCGAGCCACGGCAAGTCCCGTGCCGCCAGCAGGTCCAGCGCGAGCTGCCGGGGAATGCTCCCGCGCCGCCACCGCAAGCCGCCGCGATTCAGCGCCGGCATCGCGCGTTTCGCGGTGGGGGCACAGCCGAGGAACACCAGGCCGGCTACCGCCTCATAGCCGCCGCGCCAATCGCTCAGTTCTTCTCTCGTGTACGCCACGGCGGCGGGGAACGCCGCTTTGCGTTCCTTCTCCGACAACGTCATGAGGTACGCGTACGCGAGTTCGGGGGAGCGTTTGTCGATCGCTCGGGCGAGCTCGGCTGGAAGCTCCTTCGTCATGCGGCGACCTCTTCCAGCGCGCCGACGCTGATGAGTGCCGCCAACTGGTGCTTGCACGGTCCCCGACCGCCCCGGTACTTGCCCCACCACTGGCAGGTGCAGCCGACCGGGCGGCCGTCGACGAGGCGTACCTGGTAGGTGGTCTCGCCGCTGACCACCTCGGCCCGGTCGGCGAACGGGCGGACGGCACCGGCGTCGACCAGCGCGCGAGCACCGGCCAGGCGAGGATTGAGCCGAGCGGCGGCGTCGGTGCCGAACGGCATCACGCGGTGGAAGTACGCACCCTCCGTCACGTCGAACCCGACTCGTCCCGCCGTGCCGAGCAGGGTCAGCGCTGCGCGTACGCGCTCGGGCGGGAGGTTGCAGGCGGCGGTGAGGCCGTCGACGTCGATGACCGGATCCCAGGCCAGCATCGCGCTGACCAGGTCGGCGTCGTCGGCGGTCTGGTCGTCGGCCAGCTGGGTGAGCACGGCTCCCTCGCCGGAGAAGCCGCGCGAGATCTCCGGCGACAGCGTCAGCAGCAGGCGTACGGTCGGCGTCTCCAGCAGCCAGGCGCTGGACAGCGGGGGACTGCCCGGTCCGGCGGGCGGTCCGAAGACGGTCAGCGAAGTGGCGTGCCGGAGCAGCCCGCGGAGCGTGGCGAGCCGCGCGCCACCGGAAACGCAGACGGCACCGGCGACCGGACGGGAGGTGAGCCGGAGCGAGCGTCCGGCCGGAACGACCCACAACGCCTTGCGGTCGTTGGGCAGCCGGCGTAGGAAGTCGGCGGCCTCAGCCGCCCCGATCGAGGCGCGCGGCTCCATCCCGGCGGCGATGACGGCCACTTCGGCGAAGCCGCGCAGCCAGCGACCGGGCAAGGGCACCTTCCGCTCGACCAGCGTGCCATCCATTGTGGAGACCGCCAGCTCGTCCGGCCCGACCGCGAGGTGCAGCGGATCGAGACCGGAGATCCGGCTCAGGCTCAACCGCAACGGATTGTTGACGTCCACATTGGTCGTGCCGTGGTCGGGCGTGCGGCCGTCGAGCCCGGCGGGCAGGACGTCCATCCGCGCGTACACCCCGCAGCAGCCGCTGAACGACTCGAACCGCAGCATGTCGCGGCTGCCCGTGACGACCGGGTCCAGGCTCGCTCGCGAGGTCGGCTGGTAATACCGCGTTCGGGCCACGTCGGCGACTGCGAGCAGCCCGAGCGCCACCGGCTGCGGCGTGGTCACGAAGCCTTCGAAGAACCGCGGATTCGCCGCTTGACCGCCGGAGGTCTGCAGGTCGAGACCACCGTCGGACAGGGCTGACGGCCGGGCGTACGCGTAGCTCGCAACGGACATGCGGGGAAGATAGCCGACCCCGCCGACAATCTTGCGTCCGTCGCGCGTACGTAGCTCGTCCGTCGGCTGTCCGTCCTAGTAGGACTGAAGCTCCATCAGCGCGCCGTCCGGCGTACGCAGATGCGCCGTACGCAGATTCGGCCCCCACTGCGGGCGGTCGGCCGGTGGTGCGACGACGGTTGCTCCGTGCTCGAGGCACGCCTTGGTCCCGGCGTCCACGTCGGCGACGCGGCAGACGAGCATGACCGCGTTCTGCGCCCCGGCCGGGACGTCGACACCGACGGCGGCCGCCATCAACTTGGCGTCGAACATCGAGAGCAGGCCCTCGCCGTTGACGTCCCAACTCGCGTACGGGCCGGTCGGTCCACCGGCGGCGAGTTCGGCCCCGGCCAGTTCCGGCAGCACGGCCGCATAGAAGGCGTACGCCGCCGCGAAGTCGGTGACCAGCAGACGGGGGTGCAACGCGTCCATCACTTCTCCCAGGATTCGTAGGTGCGGACCCACTATAGGTCATGCCCTACTATTGACGCCATGGAGAAGCCGCCGACCCTTCTGGGCATCGACGCATATCTGTTGTCGCAGATCGGTAAAGCCGGGCGCAATCGGGTCGCCGATCGGCTGGCCGCGCGCGGGCTGCGGCTGTGGCACTTCGCGGTGCTGGCCGCGCTCGCCGACTTCGGCCCGCATTCGCAGCGGGACCTGAGCGTCCGGTTGACCGTCGACGTCAGCGACATGGCGAAGGTGCTCGATCAGCTCACGGCGGACGACCGGATCGATCGCGTACGCGACTCGGCGGATCGGCGGCGGATGCTGGTCAGCCTCACCGACCAGGGACGGGAGCTGCTCGAAGAGCTTAGGCGCGACGCCGCCGAGGTGGACCGCGAACTGCTGTCGGCGTTGACGGCGGCGGAGCGCAAGCAGCTGCATGCGCTGCTGCTCAAGGTGTCTCGAACTTAGCCGGCTACCAGCGGTTGTGGGACTCTTCGGCCCAGCCGACCAACCCGTCGAGGCTGACCCGGCTTCCGTCGTCGGCCAGCGCCCAACCGGTGAACGTGCCGAAGCACTGGTGCGTCTCGTTCGCCACGACGGCCAGGTTCGTCTTGGCGACCTTCTCGTGGAACGGGCGGAACTCCGCGCGTACGTGGTCGCCGGTGATCTGCCACGGGCGCAGCCAGTCGGACCGGTCGTAGGTCCAGCGCAGCTCCTCGCCGATCTTGTGCAGACGGCCGTCGACGAACACGGCGTTCTCGGTCATGCCGGTGCCGTCCGTCCACTTGCCACCGAGCTGGATCGCCCGGCCCTCGGCCGCGCCGGCCGCCCAGTTCCAGGTGATCGAATAGGGCCACTTGCCTCGTCCGTGGTCGAGGACCGTGAACGCGCCCGCGCCGATCTCGTGCGTACGCCCGTGCAGGGTCAGCGTTCCCGTCACCGGCCGGCCGAGATCCTTGACGGTGTACTGGAAGCGCCGGTCGCTCCAGGGCACGACGACACCCAGCGACTCGTGGCCCTCGGGGATGGGGATGTCGACGTCGAGGCGTACGTCGCGGGCGGTCGCGTGGATCGTCGTGCCGTCCGGCTGCTGGGTGATCGCGATCGACAGCCCGCCGCCGCGGGCCGAGACCGGACCTTCGCCGCTTCTCGGCGGCATGACCACACCCCGGGCCAGCGGGACGACGGCCTCGGTGCCGGTCTCCCGGCCGGTCGCCCGATCCAGCACATACACACTGTGTACGCCCGCGTAGTCGATCGACGAGGCGACCAGTCCGATGATGTGCTCCGGCGTGACGATGCCCCAATACTCCCAGCGCTTCGCCCGGCCCCAGCCCCGCAGATTCGCCGTATGCAGCGGCCGCCGAGTCCATCCCACGGCGGCCCGGTTGAGCCGTCCGTCCGGCAGGCACAGGTCGACCGGCGCGGTCAGCTCGGGCTCGTGCGTCATGCGCGCAGGATAGCGCCCGATGATCTAGGGCCGTGGCTTCGGCGTCAGCCGGCGAGGATGCGCTGCTTCTGCTGCTCGAACTCGGCGTCGGTGAGCACACCTTGCGCCTTCAGCTCGCCCAGCGTCTTCAGCTGCTCCAGTTTGTCGGGCTGTGCCGCCGGAGCGGCCGGAGCCGCCTGCTGCGGTTGCGCGGCCGCCTGCTGAGCGTACTGCTGTTGTTGCTGCTGTTCCTGTGCGGCCCAACGACCGGCCTGGCGGCGTGACACGCGGTTGGACACGGCGGTTGCCGTTCCGGCGACGACCGCCGTACGCGCGACTCCTCGAAGCAGTCCCATGATGTCTCCTCAGGTAGTGATTCTGCGGATCAGGCGGCGGATTCGGCTGCGGCGAGCAGGGCCTGGATCTGGATTCGGCCGGACGCCACCATCTGCGCGCCGCCCCGGCGCCAGGCCATGGCCAGCGGCGCGGCCCAGGTGTTCTCGTAGACGATGATCCCGGCCGAGTTCCCGGGTTCGATGACGTCAGCCGCTTCTCGCATGTCGTCGTCACCGAGCAGACCCGAGGACGCGCCCTCGAACACCGCGAACTCGGCGGCCCCCTCGGCGTCGAGGTCCTCGATCTTCACCGCGCTGATCGTGCCGTCGGCGTCCTTGCGGATGAAGGCCAGGTCGAGGATGCGGATGACGCCGCGTTCGACGAGATCCAGCAGCAGCGGTATGCCTTCGCCGGTCATCTGGTTGCCGGGGAACTCGACCACCAGGTAGTCGACAGGTCCCATGGTCTCGACGTCCATAACTCCGCTCCTTCGCCGCTGCTTCGACGCTGCGCGCCGTTCGCTTCAACCCAGCCAGGATAGGTCCGCTTGAGGCGGATAAGAGGGGGTTTCGCGGCACCCAACAGCGGATTCTCAAGATCATGGTTCAATTCCGCGTCGTGACAGCGACCCAGAAATGACATGATCATGAAAACCCTGGCGGTCGATGTATTGCGCGAGGCGTGCAAATTCTGCCAGCGAATCATCGAGATATTGCAAAGATGTATCGACAACGCTACGGTCCCTGTGACAGCGCCCGCCCCATGCGCTCACGTCACCGAAGGAGCCGCGAGATGTCCCCGTCCCCACTCCCGCGCACCCGAACTAGCAGCCCGAGAAGAACCAGCAGTACCGGCAGAGCCAGAGCGGCAGCGTTCGCCGTCGGTACGCTCATCGCCGCCGGCCTGGTCGCGCTCACCGCGGAGCCGGCCGCCGCCGCAGCGACCGGCGGAGTCGGCGCGACCCTGCCCTACGTCGAAGTCCAGGCGGAGAACGCCACCACCAACGGAACCGTGATCGGCCCGAGCTCGGCGTACGGAACGCTGCCCGCCGAGGCGTCCTATCGCAAGGCGGTGACTCTGCAGGGCACCGGGAAGTACGTCGAGTTCACCGCACCGGCCGCAACGAACTCGATCGTGTTCCGCTACAGCATCCCGGACACCGGCAACGGATCGGTGTACACCGCTCAGCTCTCGCTCTACGTCAACGGAACCAAGCAGTCGAACTTCACGCTGACCAACGCATACAGCTGGTACTACGGGGGATACCCGTTCACCAACACCCCCGGCAGCAACCCGCACCACTTCTACGACGAGGCGCATCGGCTCTTCCCGACGGCGTACGCGGCCGGCACGAAGTTCCGGTTGCAGGTCGACGCCGAAGACACCGCCGGGTCGTACACGATCGACTTCGCCGATTTCGAGAACGTCGCCGGGGCGCTCGCCCAGCCGTCCGGCTCGGTCTCGGTGACCAGCCACGGCGCCGACGCGACCGGCGTAAACGACTCGACGGCCGCGTTCAACGCCGCGATCGCTGCAGCCGGAGCCGGTGGCACGGTGTGGATTCCGGAGGGCACGTTCCGGATTCCGGGCAGCTCGCCCGGGTGCGGGATGTCGTGCAGCCACCTCGTCCTCAACAACGTCACCATCAAGGGTGCGGGGATGTGGCGATCCACGATCGTCGGCAACGCGCCCGGCTTCTACGGCGGCTGGGCGCCCAACGGGGGCAGCGGCGTCCACCTGGCCGACTTCGCCATCTTCGGCAACGTCCAGGAGCGAAACGACGGCGACCAGGTCAACGGCATCGGTGGCGCGTTGAGCAACTCCACCGCCGACCGGATCTGGATCGAGCACCTGAAGGTCGGCGCTTGGATGGACGGGCCGATGAACAACCTCGTCCTCTCCGGTATGCGTATCCGCAACGTGACCGCGGACGGCGTGAACTTCCACAACGGCGTCACCAACTCCAAGGTCACCAACAGCGATCTGCGCAACCTCGGTGACGATGGCCTCGCGACGTGGTCGGACACGAACGCCGACGCCAACGACTCGTTCGACCACAACACCGTGCAGTACCCGATCCTGGCGAACGGCATCGCGATCTACGGCGGCCACGACAACTTCGTCACCGACAACCGGGTCATCGACTCCGGTCTCGCGCAGGGCGGCGGAATCCATGTGGCGCAACGGTTCGCCTCGACCGCTCTCGGTCGCACCGACGTGCTTCGGAACACGATCATCCGGTCGGGCAGCCTCGACCCCAACTGGAACTTCGGGGTGGGCGCGCTATGGTTCGACGCTCGCGACGCCGCCATGTCTGGTCTGACCAATGTGGATAACATCCTGATTCAGCAGAGCCCGTTCGAGGCGATCCAGTTCGTCTCGGGGTCGAGCATCACCAACGTGAAGATCAACAACGCGACGATCCAGAACTCCGGCACCTGGGTGGTCCAGGAGCAGGTCGGCGGCTCGGCCACCATCACCAACAGCACCGCCACGGGCACGCAGGCGCCGGCCGCCGTCTACAACTGCGGCGTCGGCTTCACGCTCACCGACGGCGGCGGTAACTCGGGCATCTTCGGCTCGACCGCCTGCCAGAACATCACGACTCCGACATTCCCGCCGTACCTGCCGGACAACGGGTCGCAGATCTCGATCAGCCCCAGCACGCTCGGCTTCGGCTCGGTCGCGACCGGCTCGTCCAGCGCGCCGCAGGCGGTCACGGTCACCAATAGCGGCACCTCCGCCGCGCCGGTCGGCTCGATCACGGCCTCCGGCGACTTCAGCCAGACCAACACCTGCGGCTCGTCGATCGCCGCCGGGTCGTCGTGCACCGTCTCCGTGGTCTTCACCCCAACCGCATCTGGTACGCGTAACGGAACGCTCGCCCTGACGGCTTCCGGAATCACGAACTCCGTGCCCTTGTCGGGAACGGGCGTCGCGCCGGGGCCGATCCTGAGCCCGAACCCCACGTCGTTGACCTTCGCCGGCACCATCGTCGGAAGTCCGGCAGCCGCGCAGACGGTGACCGTCACCAACACCGGCACCACCACGGCGACCATCTCCGGGGTCACGGCCTCCGGCGATTTCAGCCAGACGAACAACTGCTCGTCGTTGGCGGTGAACGCCTCGTGCACGGTGACGGTCGGCTTCACTCCGACGGCGTCCGGCAGCCGGACGGGGACGCTGACGTTGTCCAGCAACGCCAACAACAACCCGACCACGGTGGCGCTGACCGGAACCGGCATCGGGACGACAACCAACCTCGCCCTGCAGAAGGCCGCCACCGCCAGCAGCCAGGCCAACGGCTCGCTGACCCCGGCGCTGGCCGTCGACGGTGACGCCAACACCTACTGGGAGAGCGCCAACAACGCGTTCCCGCAATGGCTGCAGGTGGACCTGGGCGCGACCTACAACATCGGCAAGGTGACGCTGAAGCTGCCGCCGTCGAGCGCCTGGGGCACGCGTACGCAGACGCTGTCGGTGCAGACGAGCACGAACAACTCCACCTTCACGACGGCCGTCGGTTCGGCGACGTACACGTTCACCTCACCGGCGAACGTCGTCAACATCAGCGTCCCGGCGACGAATGCCCGCTACGTCCGGGTGAACTTCACCGCCAACAGCGGCTGGCCGGCCGGGCAGGCCTCGGAGTTCGAGGTCTACCCGAGCGGCGGAGGCGGCACCTCGCCGACGCTGAGTGCGAGCCCGGGCTCGCTGACCTTCGCCAGCCAGGCGGTGAACACGACGAGCCCGGCGCAGGCGGTCACGGTGACCAACACCGGCACCGCCACCGCGACGGTGTCGGGCGTGACCACGACGGGCGACTTCAGCCAGACCAACAACTGCGGCTCGCTGGCGGCCGGAGCGACGTGCACCGTCAACGTCAGCTTCCGGCCGACGGCCTCCGGTACGCGTACCGGAACGCTGACGGTCACCAGCAACGCGGCCAACAGCCCGACCACGGTGTCGCTGACCGGAACCGGCGCCGGTGGCAGCACCGAGCTGGCGACCGGCAAGCCCACCAGCGAGTCGAGCCACAACGACGTCTACCCGTCGTCGAACGTGACCGACGGCAACCAGAACACCTACTGGGAGAGCGCCAACAACGCCTTCCCGCAATGGGTTCAGGTCGACCTCGGCTCGGCGCAGAGTGCGAGCCGGATCGTCCTGCAACTGCCCGCCACCTGGGGCGCGCGTACGCAGACGCTGTCGATCCTCGGCAGCACCGACGGCTCGAACTTCACCACGGTGAAGGCGTCGGCGGCGTACACGTTCGACCCGGCGAGCAGCAACACCGTCACGGTCACCTTCACCGCGACGAGTCAGCGCTACTGGCGGATCAACTTCACCGCCAACACGGGCTGGCCCGCCGGGCAGTGCTCCACCGTCCAGATCTGGACTAGCTGACCGACGTCAGGGGATCCCGCCCAGGCTGGTGGGGTCCCCTGACCTCCGTGGGGGAGTGCGCCTCCGCCCAGCGCACGACGGCCGGCATGACGAGTCCCACTAGGACGAACACGCCACCGAGGAGCAGCCAGCCCGGCGTGCCCCAGGTGATGCACAGCAATGCGACGACCGAGGGTGCGACGACGTTCACCAATCCGGTGCCGAGGCTCGAGACCCCGGTGTACTGGCCTTGGGCGTACGCCGGGACGAGGCTGAACCGCAGTTCCATCGAGCCCGCGGCCTGCCACAATTCGCCCAGCGTATGCACCGCCACCCCGAGCGCTATCAGGACGGCGGCCACCCAGCTCGGCGTACCAGATGCTATTGAAATCAACGCCATGCCTGCGAGAAACGCGGGCCCGGCGCGGCGGAAAGCCCTGGCGCCGGTCGCACTGTCGGCGACACCGCGACCGGCGCGGACCTGGAATACGACGATGAGCGCGGTGTTGAGCAAGGTCACCGCGCCGACCAGCCACCGGGGCGCGGCCGTGTGCCCGACGATCCAGAGCGGCAGACCGAAGACCAGGACCCGGCCCTGGATCGCCATGATCGCATCGAGGACGGTGAAGGTCACGTAGCCGCGGTCGCGGAGAGCGAGCCACCGGCCGGCCGCCACCGGAGGCTGGACCGGAGTGACCGACGGCAGCCGCAACGTGATCGCGGCGCTGAGCACGAAGCTCATCGCGTTGCCGACCACCACCGCGACGTACGCCGGCCGGGTGTCGAACTGCACCGCGAAGCCGGCGGCGACCGCACCGAGCGCACCGGCCAGGTTGGCGACCGACCGCAGGTACGCGCGGAACCGGGGCAGGTCGGCGTCGCCGAACTGGCGCACGAGCGGCGCCCGAGCCGAGACGCTGGCGTTGCGGGCCAGCTCGCCGATGCACAGCGCTACGAGGAAGAAGCCGAAGGAGCGGACCGCGACCAGTGCGGCCATCGCCCCCGCTTGTATGCACAGCGTGACGAGATAGACCTCGCGCGGACCACGACGGTCGGCCAGATGCCCCACCGGTATGCCGGCCGAGATCCCGACGATGGCCGCGATGCCCAGCGCAGCGGCGACCTGCGCCACCGACAGGCCCACCACCCGGGTGGCGAACAGCGCGGAACTGACCATGAACATTCCGCTGCCGAGCATGTTGACGAACGACGACAGCGCGATGACGCGTTGCGGGCGAGTTCCGGGGATCAGCACTCGGTGGAGGTTAGTGGCCGGTTCACGCCGCCGGAGTCGGTTCGTCGCCCGATACCGCTAAGCGGCCCGAGCTGCTAACTTACTTATTGTCCGCGCGATCATGAACTACCGGACGTTGTCGGCCGGCGTGTCGTGTCCCGAGCCCCCTGATCGACCCCACGACGCCCTGATCAACTGCGGCTGGCGACGTTCTCGGCGATGCGGATCAGCCAATGCAAGTCGTTGGCGCGCGATTCCGGACTGGCCTCGGGGTTGAGGATGCTCGCTACGAAGACGGCGACGTCATCGAGGTGCCGTTCGCTGCGGTAGTAGCTCAGCATCATCTCGTCCGGATCCAGCGGCCCATAGCCCCGGCGGAACAGTTCGGCTCGGCGCGCGTTGATCGGATGTTCGCCGAAGTCCTGGCTGAAGACGAACATCAAGTCCCGTTCGCGCGGCGCGAGGATCGGTGCGTCCCAGTCCACGACGTGCAGCGGACCGTCGGCGTCGGCGATCAGGTTGCCGGGATGGATGTCGGCATGGCAGATGACGTGCCGGGTCGGGCGTACGCGGGAGGCGAGTTCGTCGACCGTGTCCGACAACCGATGCAGGGCGGCACCGTAGCGCTGCCATAAGTTGCTCGTCTCTATTTGCGGTTCAAGCGCCCGGAGCCGCTCGCCTGCGGTCGACCGGAAGGTCTCGGCGGGCAAGAGCGATGCGACGTCGGCGTTCGGCGTGACCGCATGCAGGTGCCCCAGGAACTCGCCGTACTCGATCCACTGCCGATCGGTGAGACCGCGGCTCCACAGGCTGCCGCCCTCGTGGAACGGATAAAGCAGCAGCTGAAAGTCGCCGTACGCGTGACAGGTCCCGCCGCTCGGCCGGTCGATCGGGGCCACCACCTGCTGGACTCCGTACGCCCGAAGAACGCCGGGCAGTTGCACGGCGGCTGCCGTGAACTCACCGCGCCGTAGTTTGAGGAAGCGCGCGCCGTCTGCACCTTCTACCCGGTACGCCCACGCCTGCCCGTCGAGTCCGACCGGCAGGAACACGAGATCGGCGACATCGATCGCCCAAGCGTCGGCCACCTCTGCGGCCAGCGCCCGCGTGTCGATGTCTGGCGGGTCGATCACGTCGTGAGCCTCACAGGCAAAAGGTCTGGCTGGCAACGAGATTTCGCACCCAGTTCGTGTCGCCCGCCAAGATCAGGTGCCCCTCATCAGCTTCGAAACGCCGTTTTCGTAGATCAAGTTCCGGTGGCCAGCGCTCAGAGCCCGATTTCGCGCTGACCAGGGGAACTTGATCTACGAAATCGGGCGGAAATCGCTGACCACGGGCACTGGATCAAGGAAAGGCGCCAGTGCGTAGGACCGGATGACCCGAGGGGTCGGGCGCATGAGCGATGATGCAGGGATGAGAGACGTTCCGATCCGCGACGAGATGATCCGGCTGGGCCAGTTCCTGAAGCTGGCGGGGGTCATCGAGTCCGGTGGCGAGGCCAAGTCCGCCATCGTCGCGGGGGAGGTCGTGGTCAACGGCGAGGCCGAGGTACGCCGAGGTCGGCAGCTGCATCGCGGAGACGTCGTCGAGATCGACGGGGAACGCCTGCGCGTCGCCTGATCGGCGCGGCCACGACCTGTGCCCGCCTCGGTCAACGAGAGGGCCCGGGCGATCGCCGTCGACGCGGCGTAGGCAACCCCGCGCCACAGCCACGCCGACCGGGGGAACCGGGCCTGCGTCACCGCTCTGAGCAGCGAGGTTGTCGACGTCATGAGGTCAACTTAGCGACGCCGCCCGGCCCGAACCAGGACGCTGGATCGAGTCTTCCGGTAGACCTAGGTATACCGGCCGAGCCTGCTCCCGGCCGAGTGCTGCCCGCCGACGCCGGCTGATGTGGGGCAGGGTGATGTGGGGGAGCGCCAGCCCGGCGACCACCACGAGGACTCCGGTGGCCGCGCCCAGTTCGGGCAACTGACCGTCCATGATGGATGCGACGGCGAGAGTCGCCAGGGGCAGTACGCCGACGAGGACGCCCGCGCGCTCGACGCCCAGCTGCTGCATGCCCAGGAACCAGGCGATGAAGGCAACCACCGTCACGAAGACCGCGAGGTACGCCAAGCCAACCGCTTCGAGCAACGTCGGCATCCGCATCGCGGCCACTTCTCCGGTGGCCACTGCGCCGATCACGAGCAGCGGGACGGCGAGCAGACAGCTGTACGCCGAGACGCGTACGGCTCCGAGGCCGGGCAACAAAGGGGCGGCGAGCAGGGAGAAGGCCGCTTCGCACGCGAGCGCGCCCACGGCGGCGGCCAACCCGATGGCGTCCGTACGCCCGAGTCCCTCGACGACAGCGGTCCCGGCGACGACGACGGCGGACGCGGTCACGAGGCGAGTGGCCGGCCGCCGCCCGGCGAGCACGGGCCCGAGCAGGGCGAGGATGAGCGGCGCGGCCCCGATCGCGGTGCCGATCACGGCCGGCTCGGCATGCCGCAGCCCGATGAGCACGAAGGCGTTGAACGCGGCGAGCCCGACCGCGCCGAGCGCCACCAGCAACGTCAGGTCTCGCCGGGTCGGCCGCGTACGCACCGGAGCGGGGAAGAACCGGGCGACGCCGAAGAGCAGGACGGCGGCGACGGCGTACCGCAATGCCTGGCCGGTCAGCATCGGATAGGCGGTGACGAGCCGGCTGACCGCCACCGAACTGCCGACGATCGTCATGCCGAGGACGCACAACGCGTACGAGAGCTTCATGATCTCGACCGTAGACTGCGATTGGTCCTCACATGAGGGCCACTTGAGCGATGAATTGGAGGACCACTTGGAGGCGCTCCTCTCGTTCGAGCGGACGGGTCGCGGGGTTGCCGGACGGCTGACGGCAGCTCTGCGTACGGCGATCGAGGAGGGGCGGCTGACGGCGGGCACGCGGTTGCCGTCGAGCCGAGAACTCGCCACCGAGCTGGGCGTGTCCCGCGGTGTCGTCGTCGAGGCGTACGAGCAGCTGATCGCCGAAGGATGGCTCACCGGGCGGCGCGGTTCCGGCACGACGGTCACCTCGGCCGGTCAGCCGCACGACGCCAGCGCACGCGACTCGTTCGTCCCGGCCGGGCCACTGCCACTCCGGCCCGGCATTCCCGATCTCGGGCTGTTCCCGCGGGTCGCTTGGCGTCGTGCGTACGAGTCGGTATTGACGACGATGCGTGACACGGACCTGGACTATGGCGATCCCGCGGGCCCGGCGGCGGTCCGCGAGCAGCTCGCCGCCTATCTGCGCCGGGTGCGCGCGGCCCGGCTCGCGGCCGCGGACCTGCTGCTCACATCGGGCGCGGCGCATGCGTTTTCCCTGGTCGGCATGGTGTTGCGCGCGGCTGGGCACCGCGCGGTCGCGATCGAGGACCCGGGCAGCCAGGGCATCCGCGAGCAGCTGGCGCACGCGCTGACCGTGCGGCCCGTCCCGGTCGACGAGGAAGGGCTCGACGTGGCCGCGCTTGCGCGCACCGATGTCCGCGCGGTCGTGGTCACGCCCGCGCACCAGTTTCCGACCGGCAGCGTCCTGTCGCCCACGCGCCGCGCGGAACTCATCGCCTGGGCGCGGCGCACCGGCGGCGTCATCATAGAGGACGACTACGACGCCGAGTTCCGCTACGACCGCGATCCAGTCGGCTGCGTGCAAGGCGTCGCGCCGGACGTCACCATCTACATAGGATCGACGAGCAAGGCGCTGGCACCGGCTCTGCGGCTCGGCTGGCTGTCCGCGCCGGTCCGGCATTTGGCGGCGATACGCACAAAGCGGCGGTCGATCGATCTAGGTGGTCCGGTGCTGGAGCAGCACGCGTTCGCCAACCTGGTGGGCAGTGGTGCGTACGACCGTCATCTACGGCGAGCCCGGCGTGCGTACCGAATCCGGCGGGACGCCCTGGTAGCCGCGCTGGAAACGCAGCTACCCGGGCTACGCATTCACGGCGTCGCAGCCGGGCTGCACCTCGTGCTCGACCTGCCACCCGGCTCCGACGACGTCGCCGTGGCCGCCGCCGCGAGCCGAGCCGGGCTGGGACCGCTCGCCTTGTCGGCATGCCGCATGGTCGACGGCCCGCCCGGCCTGGTTCTCGGGTACGCCGCCTCGACCCCCGACGAGCTGGCCGCCGCCACCGTCACCCTGGCCGCCGTCATCCACCACCCCCCATCCCGTTGATCATGGGCGGCCATGATCAGCGGAAGATTCGCGGTGCCATAGCCCCACATTTTCTCCGTTGATCTCCGCCACGAACATCGGAAGCCGACGATCACGACGGCATTGTTGGTTGCGTCCACCGTCCGTCGCAATGAACTGGGTCACGCGCGCGTGGGTGCTAGCCAGAGGATCAACTATTTGCTAACTTTAGCAACTTGTGTGGTCAGGTGCTGTCGTGGAGCCGTGGCCGGCGGGCGCTGCCGTACGCAGTCGCACCGCCGATGGCCGGTATCGTGAAGGCGAGCAAGGGAGTGCGGGCGAGCAAGGGAGGTGGCCCGGTGTCCACGCCGCTGTATCAGGCGAAGGCGGAGTTCTTCAAGGCGCTGGCCCATCCGGCTCGCATCCGTGTCCTGGAGTTGTTGTCCGAGCGGGAACATGCCGTGTCGGAGATGCTGGCCGACGTCGGCCTGGAGCCGGCGCACCTGTCCCAACAGCTGGCCGTCTTGCGCAGGCTGAATCTGGTCACCACCCGCAAAGAGGGTTCGGCCGTCTTCTACTCGCTGGTCAGCCCGCAGGTCGCGGAGCTGCTCGCAGTGGCGCGCCGGATTCTCACCGAGGTGCTGACCTCGCAGGCCGGGCTGCTCGACGACCTGCGAGCTACCGACACCGCAACCGCGTCCTAAAAGTCCACGGCCCAAGAGCCCGCGTCGGAAGAGCCGCGAGGCCCGCATGGGCCTGACGAGGAAGATGCTGGCCGTGGGCAAGGCGGCCGAGCCTGAAGGCGAGCCCGACGCACCGCTGCCCGCAGCGGCAGCGCTACGAGGTTCGGCGCAGGTGCGGCACGTCGACGCGGGGTCCTGCAACGGCTGCGAGATCGAGATCGGTCAGGCGTTCTCGCCCGTCTACGACGCCGAGCGGCACGGCGTACGGCTGGTGGCGTCGCCTAGGCACGCCGATGTGCTGACGGTGACGGGTCCGGTCACGGTGAACATGGCCGAACCGCTGCGCAAGACCTACGAGGCGATGCCGGAACCGCGGATCGTGGTGGCGATCGGCGACTGCGCTCGCAATTGCGGCGTCTTCGCGGGCGGTCCGGGCGTACTCGGTCCGGTGTCCGATGTGGTCCCGGTGGATCTGCACGTCCCGGGGTGTCCGCCCGAACCGTCGGCGATCGTGGCCGCCTTGCGGGGGCTGACCGGGCGATGACCAGCTGGGATCCGATCGGCACCGCGCTGGCCACATTGCTCGCGCTGTCCGTCACGGCGTCCGCGGCCGCCTTGCTGCCGGCCCGCATCAGGCCGCGGCTGGTCGGTCCGCTCCTGGCCGCGTCGGGCATCGCCGGCGCGCTCGGCGGGGTGGCCGCGCTTTCCGGCCGGTCGTGGCGGCTCGATCTGCCCGAGTTGCTCCCGCTCGCGGGCGTACAGCTCTCGGCAGACGCGCTGTCCGGGTGGTTCCTCCTGCTGATCGGGGCCGTCACGACCCTTGCCGGCATTTACACCATCGGGTACGCCGAAAGCACCGGCCAAGGTCCCGGGTCGCGTACGGCCCTCCTGGTTCTGCCGATGTTCACGGGTTCGATGCTGCTGGTCCCGGTGGCCGACAGTGTTCCCACGTTCCTCGTGTGCTGGGAATTGATGGCAGTCACCTCGTTGCTGCTGGTGCTGACCGAGCACCGCCATCGAGCCGAGGTACGCCCAGCGGCGATCTGGTACGCGGCGATGACCCAAGCCGGCTTCGTCACCGTCCTCATCGGACTGGTCT
>NZ_JABFVK010000098.1 GCF_013362815.1 Hamadaea sp.
TCATCCCTTGAGACCTGCCGTGTTGATGCCTTCCACGAGCAGCCGCTGGAACGCGAGGAAGAAGAGGAACACCGGCAGCAGCGAGAGCACCGACATCGCGAACATCGGCCCGATCGAGCTCTGCCCGCTGGAGTCGACGAACAGCCGCAGCGCCACCGGAACGGTGTAGTGCGACAGGTCGTTGAGGTAGATCAGCTGAGGAAGGAAGTCGTTCCAGGTCCAGATGAACGAGAAGATCGCCGTGGTGACCAGGGCCGGCCGGGCCAACGGGAAGATCACGTGCCGGAAGATCCGGTACGGATCGGCACCGTCGATCTTCGCCGCCTCGTCCAGTTCGCGCGGGATGCCCCGCATGAACTGCACCATGAGGAAGACGAAGAACGCCTCGGTCGCGAGCATCTTCGGCACCACCAGCGGCAGCGGTGTGTTGATCCAGCCGAAGTTGTTGAACAGCAGGTACTGCGGGATCAACAGCACGTGGTGCGGCAGCAGCAGAGTCCCGATCATGATCGCGAAGAACAGCGACCGGCCCCGGAACTGCAACCGGGCGAAGGCGTACGCGGCGAGCAGGCACGACACGCAGTTGGCGAGCACCGTCGCCAACGCGATGACCGCGCTGTTCAGGAAGAACCGCCCGAACACGATGTCGAGGCTGGTCCACCCCTTGTCGTAGTTCGACCAGGTGAAGTCGCGCGGGAGGACCGACAGGTTGTTGCTGATCTCCTCGGGCGACTTCAGCGAACTGCCGACCATCCAGATCAGCGGGTAGAGCACCGCGACCACGACGAGCGCGAGGACGGTGATGCGGGCGGCATTGCGCGCGAGGTTCCGGGTCACTTGTCCCCTCCGTCCGAGTAATGCACCCAGTGCCGGCCGGTGGCGAAGAGCCCAGCCGTGATCACGCCGATCACCAGCAGGAAGACCCAGGCCATCGCGGAGGCGTACGCCATCTTGAAGTCGGTGAAGCCCGCGACGTAGAGGTACAGCGTGTACATCAGCGTGGAGTCCACCGGACCGCCCTCGCCGTTGCTCAGCACGTACGCCCCGGTGAACCCCTGGAAGCCGTGGATGACCTCCATGACGAGGTTGAAGAACAGCACCGGGCTGAGCATCGGCAGCGTGATGTGCCAGAACTGGCGGCTGCGGCCGGCGCCGTCCACCGAAGCGGCTTCGTACAGCTCGACCGGGATCTGCTTGAGCCCGGCGAGGAAGATGACCATCGGCGCGCCGAACTGCCACACCGCCAGGACGATCAGCGTCGACAGCGACCAGTCGGGGTCGTTGACCCACGGCCTGCCCTGGATGCCGAAGATGCCGAGGAAGGCGTTGAACGCGCCGTCCCGGCTGAACATGGCCAGCCACACCAGGGCCAGCGCGACGCTGCCGCCGAGCAGCGACGGCAGGTAGAACAGGCCGCGGAACAGGCCGTTGCCCTTCCGATCCCGGCGCAGCAGCAAGGCCACGCCCAAGGCGGCGGCCAACTTCAGCGGCACTGCGATGAGGGCGTACCGGAGGGTGACCCCGACCGAGTGCCAGTAATGCGGGTCCTCGGTGAACATGCGCTGGTAGTTCTTGAACCCCACGAACTGGATCTGCGACCAGTCGTCCAGCAGCTCGTAGTTCGTGAAGCTCAGGATGAGCGAGAAGATCATCGGCAGCGCGGTGATGCCGAGGAAGCCGAGCAGCCAGGGGGAGAGGAAGACGTAGCCGGCCGTCGCTTCGCCGCGGCGGCTGCTGCCGCGGCGCCGGGCCGCTCGCGAAGGTGCGAGCGGTCCGGCGTCGGTGCGGGGGCCGAGCTCAGCCAGCGAGGGCTGCATTGGCTTCCTTCAGGAACGCATCTGCGGCCGCGGCCGAGGTCGCCTTTCCGTAGCCGACGTTCTCGGCGTACGTGATGAGCAGCGAGCGGACCTTGACGTGGCCCTTCGGCGGAACCGCCGGCGGGGTGCCGAACTTGCTCGCCAGGTCGGTCTCGAACTGGGCGGCGGTGGCGGCCGAGTCCTTGAGGGTGGACGCGACCGCCGTACGCACGTCGGTGTTGGCGTTTAGGCCCCGGTCGGTGCCGAGGATCTTGCCCGCCTCGACGTCGTTGACCAGGAAGTTCAGCACGTCCACGGCGACGTCGGCGTGCTTGGATCCCTTATAGACGGAGAAGTACAGCGCCGCCCGGGCCCACTGACCGCTCGGGTCACCCGGGTACGCCACCACGCCGAGCTCGCTCTTGGTGGCCTTCTGCAGCTCGGGGAGCTGGTTGGCCCACATGAACGAGGTCGCCGCCTTGCCGGTCACCACGAGCTGGTTGGCGACTGCACCCGCGTTGGCGGTATGCACGACGTCCGCCGGCGGGGCGGCCTTGGTGTCGCGAGCGCCCTTCCACAGGTCGAACCACTTGGTCAAGTCCTCGGCCGAAGCGCCGATCTTCTTGCCGTCGTAGAGCTGCTTGCCCTGCTGGCGCAGCCAGACCCAGAGCGCCTTGTAGTCGGCGGACGGGTCCATCGTGCCGAACACCTTGCCGCCGGACTTCGTGGTGACCTGCGTGGCCCAGGCGATCAGGGCGTCCCAGGTCATGCCGGTGGTGGGCTCCGGCAGACCCAGGGTCTTCAGCAGGCCCTTGTCGTAGATCATGCCGGGGGTGTTCTCACCCATCGGCACACCCGCCGGCTTGCCCTCGACGACGCCTGCCTGCCACAGACCCGGGAGGATCTTGCTCTTGTCGAGCTTGTTGGAGTCGGCGTACTTCGAGAGGTCCAGCGTCTGGTTGCGCTCGGCGTACTCCGACAGCGCGCCGTCGTCGATCTGGAAGATGTCGGGGGCGTTGCCGCCCGCAGTCAGGGTGGCGAGCTTGTCGTAGTAACCGGCGTTGGCCTGCCAGGTCTTCTTGAAGGTGACGTTGGGGTGCTTGGCGGTGTAAAGCGCCAGCGCGTCCTCGGTCATCTTGGCCCGGGCGTCGCCGCCCCACCAGAAGATGGACAGCTCGACCGGCGCGTTCGGGTCGGTGGACGACTTGTCGTCGTCTCCGCAGGCGGCCAGAACGGACGCGGCCGGTACGGCGAGCGCGGCGGCTGCGATGCCCCTCAACAGGGACCGGCGGCTGGCGCTACCGTGGTGCAGCGGCGAGTGGGCGCCCACCGCGAGGGGTGCTGTGGGTTTCATGGCACTGACTCCTTGACGCGTAGGAGACGACTCCGCGGAGGCGGTGACGGCCGCATTAGCCCGGGTCCGCATTGCCCTGCGGACCCGGGCCCGTGGAGTCGCGGATGACCAGTTCGGTCGCGAGGGTGATCTGCCCGGTGGTGCGACGGTCGTCGCCGTGTTGCAGGAGCATGTCGACCGCGGCCCGGCCGGCGGCGGCCGTGGGATTGGCCACCGTGGTCAGTCCCGGCCGGGTGAGCCGGCTCAGCGCTATGTCGTCGACGCCGACCACGCTGACTTCCTGCGGAACGCGTACGCCCAGAGTGGCGAGGCCCTCGATCAGGCCGATCGCCATCAGGTCGTTGTAGGCGAGCACCGCGGTGTAGCCCGCCCGGTGCACCTGTTCGGCCGCGGCGAGCCCGCCGTCGCCGGTGGGCGCGTTCGGGCCGAGGGCGGTCACCTCGACGGGTTCGCCGAGACCGCCCAGATTGCGGGCGGCGGCGATGGCGGCCCGGCGGATCTCGCGGTTGGTCCAGGATCCGCGGGGTCCGCCGAGGTAGCCGATGGAGCGGTGGCCCAGCTCGGCGAGGTGTTCGATCGCCGAACGGGCGCCGTGGCCGACGTCCATGACGACGGACGGCAGGCCGGGCACCTGCCGGTTGACCACGACGAGGGCCACCTCTCGCGACAGGCCTTCGATGACGCTGTTGGCCAGCCGGGGGCTGACCAGCAGAATCCCGTCGACCTGCTTGGCAAGTGCGCGAACGAGCTCCTCCTCGACCGCCGGGTCTTCGTTGCTGTCGGCGACGAAGACGTGGTAGTCGCGGTGGCGCGCCTCGCGCTCCGCCGCCTTGATCAGCGGCGGGAAGAACGGGTTGGCGATGTCGGCGACGATCAGCCCGATGTTGTGGGTTCGGCCGGTGATGAGCGCCCGCGCCGCCCGATTGGGGCGGTATCCCAGTTTCTCGGCGGTCTCGAGCACCTTGCTGCGAGTCTCGGGGTTGACCAGCTGCGGCGCGGAGAAGGCGCGCGACACCGTGGAGATGTGCACTCCGGATGCTCGCGCGACATCCCGGATGGTCGCCGGCATAGTCACCCCCTTCAGTTTCAGTTCGCCAATTAATGCAAACGCTTGTCGTGTTGTCAACGCCCAAATGTTGCTGATCGGTTTCCGCAGTCACGCTGTCTTCACGTAAATATCCACATCAAACGGTCTAATCTGGGCGACCTCGTTACCGAACTGTTGACGCCAATGGCGTCTCATGGTTAGTTCTGCTGCAAACCTTTGCAGTTCTCCTGGGGAGGCGTCGATGACCGATCCCAAGCGCTACGCGCTGGTCGGAACGGGTTCGCGAGCGGAGATGTTCGAGCGGGCCATCGTCCGCGACCATCCGACGACCGCGTCGCTGGTCGCGCTCTGCGACACCAATCCGGTACGCGTACAGGCGCACCAGCGGTACCTCGCTGAGTTGGGCGCGCCCGCGGCCGTTGCGTACGATGCGGCGGATTTCACCGAAATGTTGGCGAAAGAGCAGGTCGACGGGGTCATCGTGACCACAATGGACAGCACGCACGCGGACTACATCACGCGCGCGCTGCGGGCCGGGTGCGACGTGCTGACGGAAAAGCCGATGACGACCGACCTCGCCGGGTGCGAGGCGATCCTCGACACCGTCCGCGAGACCGGGCGGAATGTCACGGTCACCTTCAACTACCGCTTCAACCCGGTGCACGAGCAGGTCAAGCGCCTGCTCGACGAAGGCGCCGTCGGCGAGATCGGCTCGGTGCACTTCGAGTGGCTCCTCGACGTACGCCATGGCGCGGACTATTTCCGCCGGTGGCATCGGGAGAAGAAGAACTCGGGCGGCCTGCTCGTGCACAAGTCCGGCCACCACTTCGACCTGGTCAACTGGTGGTTGTCGCCGCCGGCCCCCGCTCGAGCCGGGAGTGAGGACGGTGGGCCGGCGCCATTAGAAACGGCTCGGCCGGTGGACGTCTCCGCGTACGGGCAGCTGTTCTTCTACGGTGAGACCGGCCGCCGCCACGGGTACGCCCGCGACTACGAGCGCGCCCATGGTTCGCCTGCCGCCACGGACGATCCGTTCGCCCTGCATCTCGCCGCGCATCCGCGCCTGCGCGAGCTCTACCTCGACGCCGAATCGGCCGACGGCTACCAACGCGATCGCAACGTCTTCGCCGGCGGCATCGACATCGAGGACGACCTCGCCGTGATGGTGCGCTACAACACCGGGGCCACGATGACCTACCACCTCACGGCGTACGCGCCCTGGGAGGGGTATCGCCTGATGGTCAACGGCAGCCGGGGCCGGCTGGAGCTGGAGGTGGTCGAGAACGACCACGTCAGCCTTGGGGCCTCCGGCGCGTTGAAGGGAGCAGCCCTGCACGGCGATGAGGCGGCGGCCGAACAGGGTCGCGTACGCCTGACGCTGCACCGGTTCTGGGAGCCGCCAGTCGAGATCGACGTCCCCGAGAAGTCCCGGGAGGGCCACGGCGGCGCGGACGCGAAGATGACCGGCATCCTCTTCGGCGGCGCGACCGATCCCCTGCGCCGCAGCGCGACCGAGCGCGACGGCGCGCTCGCTCTGCTGACCGGCCTGGCTGCCAACCGTGCCCTGGCCACCGGCGCCCCGGTGCACGTGCCCGACCTCCTGACCCTGTAACCAGCCGCCGTCGTCGCGCGCTGGATCAGGGATCGCGGTCGAATCTTGCTTCTTGATTCGACCCGGATCCCTGATCCAGCGCCGAAACGGCAGCCGCCCCGAACGGGAGTCGCCTTGCCACACCCAGATCTGCTGTTCCCGGCCGAACCACGGCAGCGGGAGATCGCCCGCGAGCTGTACGCCCACGTCAGGGACCTGCCGCTCATCTCGCCGCACGGGCACATCGATCCGCGGCTCCTCGCCGACGACGAGCCGTTCGGCGATCCGGCCCACTTGTTCGTGGTGCCGGATCATTACCTGACGCGGATGCTCTACAGCCAGGGCGTGCACCCGGACGCGCTCGGGGTGCCCCGGCGTGACGGCTCGACCGCATCGGTCGAACCGCGCGAGATCTGGCGTACCTTCGCCTCGCATTGGCACCTCTTCCGCGGTACGCCGTCGAAGTTGTGGCTGGAGCAGACGCTCGCGAACGTGTTCGACGTGTCCGTCCCGTTGTCCGCGGCCACGGCCGACGAGGTCTACGACGCGGTCGCCGCTTGCCTGGCCCGTCCGGAGTTCCGGCCGCGCGCGCTGTTCGAGCGGTTCAACATCGAAGTCCTAGCCACCACCGAATCACCGCTGGATTCGCTGACCCAGCACGCGAAGCTGGCCGCAGACGGCTGGGGCGATCGTGTCGTGAGCACCTTCCGCCCGGACGACGTGGTGGACATGGAGTTCGGCGGGCTCACCGGGGCGGCCGGTACGCAGGCCTGGCGGCAGCGGATCGTCAAGCTGGGCGAGATCACCGGCGAGGACACGCTGACCTTCACCGGATACCTCGCCGCGTTGCGGCGACGGCGGGCGGCGTTCCTCGCCATGGGCACCACGTCCAGCGATCACGGCCACCCCACCGCGCGTACGCTCGTCCTCCCCGAGGCAGACAAACAAGAGCTCTTCGAACGGGGACTGCGAGGCGAGGCGACCGCCGCCGACGCGGAGGCCTTCCGTGCGGTGATGCTCGTCGAGTTCGCCCGGATGTCGGTCGACGACGGCATGGTCATGCAGCTGCATCCCGGCTCGGTACGCAATCACAACACGTGGCTGCACGGGGCGTACGGGACCGACGTGGGCGGTGACATCCCGCAGGCCACCGATTACGTGCACGGGCTTGCCCCGTTGCTGCGCGAGCTCGGCAACGATCCCCGCCTGCGCCTGGTTCTCTACACATTGGACGAATACGCGTTCAGCCGGGAGCTGGCCCCCCTCGCGGGCGGGTACGCCGCCCTCTACCTCGGCGCGCCCTGGTGGTTCCTGGACTCGCCCGAGGCGATGCGCCGGTTCCGCGAGGCCGTCACCGAGACGGCCGGTTTCGCCAACACCGCGGGATTCGTCGACGACACTCGCGCGTTCTGCTCCATCCCGGTCCGGCACGACATCGCTCGCCGGGTCGACGCCGGCTTCCTCGCCCGGCTGGTCGCCGAACATCGGCTCTCGCTGGAAGAGGCCGTGGAGACCGCCGCCGACATTGCATACCACCAGCCACGACGAATCTTCAAGGTGACTGACCGATGACCAAGATCATTGCCGCTGAGGTCCACGACGTTCGTTTTCCCACCGCCGCCGCCGGCGACGGGTCGGACGCGATCAACCGCGGCGACTACTCCGCCTCCTATGTGGAGCTGAAGACCGACGACGGACTGACCGGCGCCGGATTCACCTTCACCAACGGGCGTGGCAACGAGATCACGTGTGCCGCGATCACCGCTCTCCAGCACCACGTGGTCGGGCGTACGCTGGCCGAGATCGTGGCGGAGCCGGTCGCGTTCTGGCGGTCGCTGACCGCTGACGTGCAGCTGCGCTGGCTCGGCCCGGAGAAGGGCGTCATCCACATGGCGGCCGGCGCGCTGGTGAACGCGGTCTGGGACCTGCGGGCCAAAGCCGCCGGCGTACCGCTGTGGCGGCTGCTCGCGGAGATGCCGAGCGAGGAACTGGTCCGGACGGTCGACTTCCACCACATCACCGACGCCATCACCCCGGCCGAGGCGCTGGAGATCCTCGAACGCGGCCGCGAAGGGCTGGCCGACCGGCTCGCCGTCCTGGAATCCGACGGCTTCCCGTCGTACACCACCTCGGTCGGCTGGCTCGGTTACCCGGACGACAAGGTCCGGGCGTTGACCCGGACCGCGTACGAGCAGGGCTGGCGCGCCATGAAGATGAAGGTCGGCGGCCCGATCGACGACGACCTCCGGCGGGCCCGGATCATCCGGGCGGAGATCGGCCCGGACGCGCTGCTGATGATGGACGCCAACCAGGTCTGGGACGTCGACGAGGCGATCGCCAACATGGCCGTGCTCGCCGAGGTGAACCCGTACTGGATCGAAGAGCCGACGCACGCCGACGACGTGCTCGGCCACGCCCGCATCGCCCGCGCCGTGGCCCCCGTCCGGGTGGCGACCGGTGAGGTGGCGGCCAACCGGGTCATCTTCAAGCAGCTGCTCCAGGCCGAGGCCATCGGGGTCATGCAGATCGACGCCTGCCGAGTCGCCGGGGTCAACGAAGTGCTCGCCGAACTGTTGCTGGCGGCGAAGTTCGGCGTACCGGTTTGCCCGCACGCGGGCGGTGTCGGCCTCTGCGAATACGTCCAGCACCTCGCGATCTTCGACTACCTCCGGGTCGGGACCTCGCTCGACGGGCGAATGGTGGAATACGTGGACCACCTGCACGAGCACTTCGTCGACCCGGTACGCACGAAGCACGGCCGCTATCTGCTGCCCGAGCAGCCGGGTTACAGCACGACGCTGCACCCCGAATCGATTGCGGAGTACGCCTTCCCGGACGGCCCGGTATGGCGCGCCTGACGAAGCAGTCGCTTGCCGGCGTACCGGCGGAGGCTCGTCCCCGCATCGAGACCCCGGGACTCGGCATCGTCCACTTAGGAATCGGCGCCTTCTATCGGGCTCATCAGGCGGTCTACATCGAAGACGCGATCGCGGAGGGCGGCGGAGACTGGGCCGTAGCCGCGGTCGCCCCCTCGTCGACGACGATCGTGGACGCGTTGCGGGCGCAGGACGGTCTCTTCAGCGTCGCGAGCCTGTCGGCGGCTGGAGCGCGTACCAGAGTGATCGCTTCTATCGGAACAGTGCTGCACGCGCCGAGTGAGCGATCGACGGTGACCGACCTGCTGGCCGATCCCGCGATCCGCGTGGTGACGCTGACCGTGACCGAGAAGGCCTATCAGCCGGGGTCGGCGATGGTGAAGCTGCTCGTCGACGGCATTCGCGCGCGCATCGCGGCGGGCGCGCCCCCGCTGGCCGTGGTGAGCTGTGACAACCTGCCGTCCAACGGATCGCGGCTGCGGGCGCTCGTCGCCGAAGCGGTCGATCTGCCGGAGTCGGTGACCTTCCCGAAGACGACCGTGGACCGGATCGTCCCGGCGAGCACGGCCGAGACCTACGCCCTCGTACGCAACGCGCTCGGAGTGGACGACCTGGCCGCCGTCGAGACGGAGCCGTACAAGCAGTGGGTGATCGAGGACGCCTTCCCCGGCGGCCGGCCCGCCTGGGATCGGGCCGGAGCGGTGCTCACCGACGACGTCGCCCCCTGGGAACAGCTGAAACTGCGTACGCTCAACGGCGTTCACTCCACAGTGGCCTATCTGGGGGCGCTGGCCGGGTACGAGACCATCGCCGACGCGTTGGTCATGCCGGGGCTGACCGACGTACTGCGGCGGTTCATCGCCGATGAGATCGCGCCCAGTTTCGCTCCACCGCCCGGTGTCTCCGTGATGGCGTACGGGGACGAGGTACTGGAGCGGTTCGAGAATCCCGCCATTCGTCACCGCACCATTCAGGTGGCGATGGACGGCAGTCAGAAGCTTCCCTATCGCGTCCTGCGTACGGTGCTGGACCTGCGCGCCCGCGGGCTTTCGCCCCGCTTCGGCGCGCTCGTCGTAGCCGCCTGGATGCGGTTCGCCGAAGGCACCGCCGACGACGGTACGCAGTTGCCCCTCAACGACCCGATGGCCGCACAGATTCAGGCCCGGCTCGCCGCGGGTGACGACGTCGTCGACCAGCTGTTGTCGCTGACCGAGATCTTCCCCGAGTCACTCACCTCCGACGAGGAGTTCCGTTCCCTCGTCCGCGAGTGGCACCGAGCCCTCAGTACGCACGGCGTACGCGCGACTGTGGCGGGTGTGTCGTGACTTCGGCGGGCGCGCGTGACCTCCCGGGGTCGGCAGGCGCGCGCGATATCCGGGATAACGCGGTCTCCGCGCGCGACAAGGGGACGTTATCCGGGATAACGCGCGCGCAAGCGCCCACGCACGAAGCGCCAGCGCCAGCGAAAAGCGCGAAAGCGAAACCCAAGAGGGTCGCGCTGATAGGAGCGAACGGCCACGGCCGCTCCCACCGCCGAAAGCTCCAGGAGCTGAGCGAAGCGAACCGCCTGGAGGTAGCGGCGTACTGCGACGTGGCGGAGGTGGACGAGCCGGGCGAGGTCCCGGTCTACCGGGATCACCAGGCGATGCTCGCCGAAACCCGCCCGGATGTCGTGATCATCTGCACGCCGCCGCACACGCATCTGCCGATAGCCCTGGATTGCGTACGCGCGGGGGCGGATCTGCTGCTCGAGAAGCCTCCGATGCTCGCCCTCGCCGATCACGAGACGCTCCAAGCCGCGCTCGACGAGACCGGGCAGGTCTGCCAGGTCGGGTTCCAGGCCTTGGGGTCAGCCGGCCTCACGAGAGTCAGGGAGGCCATCGCGAGCGGCGCTCTCGGCGAGATCATCGGCATCTCCGCCTTCGGTGCCTGGCAGCGCGATGACGCGTACTGGAGCCGGTCGCCGTGGGCCGGCAAGCGCACGATCGACGGCGCGCTGGCCAACCCGTTCGCGCACGCGACCATGCAGTGTCTCGCTCTGCTTCCGCAGCCGATCCGCATCGCGTCGATCGAGGTGGAGCGTTATCGGGCCCGGCCGATCGAGGTGGACGACACCGCCACGCTGCGGGTTCGCCCGGTCGACGGCCCGCCGGTGGTCGTGGCGGTCACGTTGTGCGCGGAGGGCTTCCTCCCGGGTTCGGTCCTCGTCCAGGGCACCGCCGGTGAGGCGGAACTGGAGTACCCGACCGATCGGCTCCGGCTGTCCACACCGGACTGGGAGACCACCGGCCGCGCCGATCTGCTACTCAATCTCCTCGACGATCGCGACTCGCTCATCGCGCCGCTCGCGGTCACGGCCGCGTTCACCGCGGTGCTCGAGCACATCCACGCGGCTCCGACGCCCATTGCCCTCGATCCGGCTCGGCTCGTCGAACGCCACGCGGGCCCGGCTCGCCAGGTGGTCATTCCCGGCATAGATCAGCTTGTACGCACAGCGGCGCGACGCCTCGCGTTGTTCTCGGAAATCAGCGACCTGCCCACGGAACGACCCTGATCCAGACCCAGGCGACGTACACATATGTGGACGCTGTTCAGTGAGGCGTACGTGTCTTATGCTGGGCGGCATGTCGCAGACCGTCGTGATCACCGGCGCGGCCGGAAAGGTCGGCCGCCTCCTCCGCCACCGGCTGGCTCGCCCGGATCGCAGGCTTCGCCTGATGGACATCGTCCCGCCCGAGCCCGTCGCGCCCGGCGAGGACGCCGAGGTCTTCACCGGCTCGGTCACCGATCTACCGGCGCTGGAATCCTTGGTCGCCGGGGCCGACGCCGTCATCCACCTCGGCGGCCAAAGCCGTGAGTCCAACATGGCCGACGTGCTGGAGAACAATGCTCACGGCACGTATTGCCTCTTCGAGGCGGTCCGGCGGGCGGGCGTACCCCGCGTGATCTTCGCATCCTCCAACCACGCGGCCGGTTTCCTCGACCGCGTGGACGCCCCGGCCGACGGGTTCCCCGCCGACGCGGCCGGCCGCCCCGACACCCTCTACGGCTGGAGCAAGGTCGCCGGCGAGGCGATGGCCAGCCTGTACGCCGACCGCTACGGCATCGACGTGTTGTGTCCCCGTATCGGGATGTGCATGCCCGAGCCCATCGACGTCCGGTCGCTCGCCCTGTGGCTGTCCCAGGACGACGCGATCCGCATGTTCGAGGCGCTCTTGGCGGTGGAGTCGCCGGGGTTCCGGCACCTGTGGGGCATCAGCCGGAACACCCGGCGCTTCATGTCGCTCGCCGAAGGAGAGGCGCTCGGTTACATCGCGAAGGACGACTCCGAGGCGTACGCCGACGGGGTGATCCAGGGCAAGCCGACTCCGGATTATGAGCACGACCTCGTACTGCGCCGCATCGGCGGGCAGTGGTGCGACGTGCCGCTGGGCGAGTACTACTAGCGCGTACTACCAGGACATCCCGGGCAGCGGTCCCGGCTGTGGCTCCGGGGCCGGCGGCTCGGGTTGCGGCTCCGGCTTGGGTAGCGGCGACGGGTCCGGAACAGGGAACGGGTCGGGCAACGGGTCGGGCCGCGTCGGGGACAGCGGGTCGGGGATGACCATCACGAGTTCACCGCCTCACGGTTACGCCAGATCAGGATGGCGGCGACAACGGCCAGTACGCCGATGCCGATCGCCGCTAGTTGGGTCCGGTGTTCCTTGACCGAGCTCGACGCCCGCTCTCGGGTGTCCTGAACGAACTCCTCGGCCCGGCTCTTGACGTCGGCCTTCGCGGCCAACGCCCGCACGGTCTCGCCCAGCGCCTGCCGGGTCTGAGCGATTTCGCCGCTCAGCTCCGCGACGCTCATCGGTTGCTGGTGGCCGTCGTGGGTGGTCATCGGGCGTTCCTCTCGCCGAAGGCCTCATTGACCGACTGCAGGTCGGCTCGGACGCTGTCGACGGTCCGGTTCGGTGTCAACGGCGTACCGCGTTTGACCTGGCCCCGGCCGAGCAGGGCCTCCACCCCCGCGATGATCAGCAGGACCACGCCGACGATGAGGGCGGCGAGCCAGCCCGGCATGACCAAGGCCAGCGCGAACCCCGCCGCGACGAGTAGTGCGCCGATTGCGTAGAAAACGGCCACGCCGGAGCCGGCGAACAGCCCGACGCCCAGACCGACCCGTTTGCCCTTTTCGGCGAGTTCGGTCCGGGCGAGCTGCATCTCCTGCCGAACGAGCGTGCTGATCTGCTCGGTCGCCTGGCGTACCAGGTCGGCCGTGGACTCCTCGACGTGCGGCCGATGCCTGAGATCTGTCACGGGGGCCTATTACCCCCGGATGAATCGGACTATTCCGCTCGTCGGCGAGCGACCTCGGCCAGCGTGACCGCAGCGGCCACCGAGGCGTTCAGCGACTCCACCGTGGAGGCCATCGGGATGCTCACCCGCAGGTCACAGGTGGCTCCGACCAGCCGCGACAGGCCGCGACCCTCCGAACCCACCACGATCACCAGTGGCCCGACCGCGGCTTCCAGGTCGTAAAGCGCCGTTTCGCCGTCGGCGTCCAGTCCGACGACGGTGAACCCTTCCTGCTGCGCCCGCTTGAGCGCCCGGGTCAAGTTCGTGACCTGCGAGACCGGCACCCGAGCCGCCGCACCCGCGCTGGTGCGCCAAGCGGTGGCGGTGATCCCGGAAGCCCGGCGTTCCGGCACGAACACCCCGTGAGCCCCGAAAGCGGCCGCAGATCGGATGACCGCACCCAGGTTGCGCGGGTCGGTCACCCCGTCCAGCGCCACGAGCAGAGGGGCCGCGGGCTGCTCCAGCGCCGCGTTCAGCAGGTCGTCGAAGGGTTCGTACGCGAACGGCGGCACCTGGAGTCCGATGCCCTGGTGCAGCACCCCACCGGTCAGCCGGTCCAACTCCGCCCGGCTGACTTCGAGCAATGGGATGCCGCGATCGCCCGCTGTGCGTACCGCCTCGGAAACCCGATCGTCGATGTCGATGCCGAGGGCGACGTAAAGCGCGGTGGCCGGGACGTGCGCGCGCAGCGCCTCGACCACGGGATTGCGCCCCACGAGCAGCTCGGGAGCGTCCTTGGGGGTCGCCGAGCGACGACCGGGCGCTACCCTCGGACCGCGCGAGACGGGAGTCCGGCTGGCGGTCCGCTTGGTCGGGGCGCCCTTGCCGGAGCCGCTCCTGCCCCACGTGGTGTCCTTGGTGCCAGGCTTGCCGATCTTGGGCGCGCGACCCTCGGCCGCCGCCGCCTTGCGTTCCTTGTCCTGCTTCCACTCGGTCTTCGAGGGCAGCTTCTCGGTCCCCGAGTAGCCCTTGTGCCACGGTCGCTCGTCGGCGGGCAGCGTCTTACCGCGGCCCTTGAGCGTGTCGCGGCCCTTGCCGCCCGATCCGCCCGGCGCGCCCTTCTTCGAGGTGGTACGCGCGTTGCGGCGCTGGGAGTTGCCGGGCATTACGTGTCACTTCCGATCGTCCATCGCGGGCCGTGCGGGGTGTCCTCGACGAGGACTCCGGCCTGCTTGAGCTGGTCGCGGACGGCGTCCGCGGCGGCCCAGTCCTTGCGTTCGCGGGCGGCTGCCCGTTGCTGGAGAGCGAGGGCGACGAGTGCATCCACAGTGGAACGTAAACCGCCCTCGGCCGAGTCGCTCTGCGCCCAGGCGGCGTCGAGCGGGTCGAGCCCGAGCACGCCGAGCATCGCGCGTACGCTCGCCAGCGCTCCGGCCGCTGTCTTCGTGTCGCCGGCCGCCAGCGCCGTGTTGCCTTCGCGGACGACGTCGTGGATGGCGGCGAACGCGGCCGAGGTGTTCAGGTCGTCGTCCATCGCCGCGACGAACTCGGCGCACAACACGCTCGGCTCGGTGTTTCCGACGACCTCGGTGGCCCGAGTCAGGAAGCCCTCGATGCGCTGGAAGCCGCTGGCCGCCTCGCGCAACGACTCCTCGGAGTACTCGATGATCGACCGGTAGTGCGCCGAGCTGAGGTAGTAGCGCAGTTCGATGGGGCGTACGCCGAGCTTCTTGATCGCCTCGACGTCGAGCACGTTGCCCTCGGACTTCGACATCTTGCTGCCACGCAGGTTCAGCATCGCGTTGTGGACCCAGTAGCGGGCGAACGGCAGCCCAGCCGACCGCGACTGGGCGATCTCGTTCTCGTGGTGCGGGAAGGAGATGTCCAGGCCACCGCCGTGGATGTCGAACTCGGCGCCGAGATAGCGCCAGGTCATCGCCGAGCACTCGATGTGCCAGCCCGGTCGGCCCCGGCCCCACGGCGACGGCCAGTACGCGTTCTCCGGCTCGCCGGGCTTGACGCCCTTCCAGAGGGCGAAGTCCCGGGGGTCCCGTTTCGAGCGGTCGGGCGCGTCCCCGGCGGGCAGCATCTCGTCGACCCGCTGGCCGGAGAGCGCGCCGTATTCCGGGTAGGTCTTGACGTCGAAGTAGACGTCGCCCGACCCGTCCTCGGCGGCGTACGCGTGACCGCGGTCGATCAAGATCTGGATTAGCTCGTGCATCTCGGGGATGTGCCCGGTGGCACGCGGCTCATAGGTCGGTGCGGCGACGTTCAACGCCCGGTACGCCGCTTCGAGGCGCACCTCGTTCGCGTACGCGATGGACCAGAACGGCAGGTCCTGCTCGACCGCCTTGGCCAGTACCTTGTCGTCGATGTCGGTGATGTTGCGCACGTAGGTGACGGCCAGCCCGTTGTGGATCAGCCAGCGGCGCAGCACGTCGTTGTTCACCCCGGAACGAAGGTGCCCGATGTGCGGCGGCGACTGCACGGTGAGACCACAGACATACATCGAAACCTTGCCGGGTACGCGCGGCGTGAAGTCGCGCACCGACCGGGTTGCGGTGTCGAAGAGTCTCAGCGTCACCCGTCAAGGATAGTCAAACCCCGACGCGTGCCCGGTACCGCACCACACCTCTAAGTGTTGATCTTACTCATATCGATGACGAACGAGAACGGCGCCTCCACCGATAGCGGGACGTCGAAGGCGGCGAAGGCCGTGCGCTCGTACTTCCCTTCGACGAGTCCGTAAACCTCAGCCCGACGCTTTCCCGGCTCGCCGTCCAGGATGAGGTACGCCGGGATACCCGCCGCCGCGTATGCCCGCATCTTGACAGTGCGTTCGATGTTCTCCTGGTCGATTACTTCCACGACCAGGCCCACGTTCACCGCCGACACGGGAAGCGCGCCGACGTCGCCTCGGAAGACGAGCACGTCCGGAAGGAAGATCTGATCTTCGGCGTGAACCGGAATCGATCGCCCAACGCTCCACGGATCGGAGGCGGCGGCCCGCAAGCTCTCGGCGAGTTCGACCGACACGACCTTGTGGCTGATCGATCCAGCCGGCACGACCCGAAGACCGCCGAGATAGATCTCGCATCGCAGCTCTTCCGGCAGGTCAGGGTAGTCAGCTGCAGTCCACCAGTGGGGTCCGGCAAGCTTCTCCACGAAACCCGCGATCGAGCTCATTTGTTGATCTTGCCCATGTCGAGGATGTACTTGAAGGGCTCGCCCATGACCTGCTGCCCGTTCGCGGGAACCGTCACGGCGAGTTCGTACTTCCCGTCCACCAACCGAAAAATCTCGGCGGTCCGCATCCCGTTCTTGCCGTCCACAATGATGTACGCCGGGATCCCGGCGGCGGCGTACTCCCGCATCTTCGTCGTGCGTTCGATGTTCTCGTTGTCGGAGACCACTTCGGCGATCAGCCGGACGTTCGAGGCGGGCACCGGCCGCCCGTCGAATCGCTCACTCATCACGAAGACGTCGGGCTGGAAGACCTTGTCGCCCACGCGGACGTCGACGTCGCCACTCACCAAGGTGTCGTCGAAGATGAACTCAAAACTGCGGAGAAGTCGGTAGACCGCGCGTTGATGACCGACACTCACTGAGGGGGACACGTAGAGGCCTCCGTCGTAGATCTCGCAGATGACCTCCTCTGGAATACTCCCGTAGTCCTCCGCCGTCCATACGTGCCCCGTTGTCATCTTCTTGACAAAATCTACATATACGCCCGGCAGGTCCAGATTCGTCACGATCCCCTCCTGACTCGGTACGCACCGTGACTAAGACCCCCAATACGTTACTGGGCGGCGTTCCAGCGGGAAAGCAGCGCGGGGAGCTCGTCGAGCGAAGCGACGACGGCGTCCGGCACGACCTCCCCGGGCACGGGATCGCCACCCCGGTTGAGCCACACCGTACGCAGACCGACCGCGGCCGCGCCGGCGACGTCGTGGGCGTACGTGTCGCCGACGTAGACGACCTCGGCCGGTTCCGCCTGCGCCGCCGCGAGGACGGCGTGGAAGAACTCGGCGGCAGGCTTCTTCGGGACCCCGTTCTGCAAGGCGTAGATCTCGAACGTGAACTGCCCGCCCAGGCCGCACAGCTCAGAGCGGCTGTTGGCGTTTGTGGCGTACCCGAGTCGGAAGTCGCTGCGCAGCTTGGCCAGCATCTCGACGACTCCGGTGTACGGGCGGCTGTTGGCGTACCGGACGTCGAAGAACAGCGCGACCATCTCGTCCAGCTGGGCTTCGTGGCCATAGCGGGCCAGCGACTCCCGCATGGCGGCGATCCGGATCTCGCGCGCCGGCAGGTGCGGCGTCGCCGCCCAGTGCGCGGACGCGTCGGCCCGCAACACCCCGACCGGTACGCCGGTCTCCGCCGACACCGCGTCCAGCCCGGCCAGGACGGCGGGAAGGAGGTCGACGAGGGTGTAGTCGGCGTCGAACGCGACGGTCGTGATCACGCGACCAACGTACTCTGTGCGCCATGGACACCGCTCAGACGCTCGATCGCGGGCTGCGCCTGCTCACGCTGGTGGCGGACAGCCCGGCCGGGGTCACCGTCACCGAGGCGGCCAACCGGCTGAACGTCGGGCGGGCGGTCGTCTACCGGCTGGCCGCCACGCTGGGCGAGCACAGCATGGTGCGCCGCGACTCCGCCGGGCGGCTGCTGCCCGGCATCGGGTTGATCCACTTGGCCCGCCGAGCCCAGCCGCTGCTGGCCGACGCCGCGCTCCCGGCTCTGCGTACGCTCGCCGAGCAGGTCGGCGCGACCGCGCATCTCACGTTGGCCGACGGCGCCGAAGCAGTGGCCGTCGCCGTGGTGGAACCCAGCTCGACGATGTTCCACGTGGCGTACCGGGTGGGGTCCCGGCATCCGCTGGATCGCGGCGCGGCCGGGAAGGCCATCGTCACCGGTGAGCTGAGCCGATCGGCGGGCGAGCTGCAGGCGGGCGCCTATGGGCTGGCCGCCCCGGTGCTAGGCGTCGAGGGCATCTCGGCCAGCGTCGGAGTCGTCTCCCTGGGCGAGCTCAACCCCGACGCCGTACGCGAGCCGCTCCGCACCGCCGCCGAAGCGATCGCTGAAGCCCTGCGGTAAGCCGGAGCCCTGCGGTAAGAAGACGGGGTCAGCGGCGACCGATGGTCAACACCGGCTGCGACGTCGCGGCGTAGAAGTCATTGCCCTTGTCGTCGACGAGGATGAACGCCGGGAAGTCTTCGACCTCGATCTTCCAGACGGCTTCCATGCCGAGCTCGGCGTACTCCAGGACCTCGACGTGCTTGATGCAGTCCGACGCCAGCCGCGCGGCCGGTCCGCCGATCGAGCCGAGATAGAACCCGCCGAACTTCGCGCACGCGTCGGTGACCTGCTGCGACCGGTTGCCCTTGGCCAGCATCACGTAGGAGCCGCCGGCCTCCTGGAACTTGGCCACGTAGGAGTCCATGCGACCGGCCGTGGTCGGGCCGAACGAGCCCGAGGCGTACCCCTCGGGGGTCTTGGCCGGTCCGGCGTAGTAGACGGCGTGGTCGCGGAGGTACTGCGGGAGCGGCTCGCCCGCGTCCAGCCGCTCGGCGATCTTCGCGTGGGCGATGTCGCGCGCGACGACGAGCGGGCCGTTCAGCGAGAGCCGGGTCTTGACCGGGTACTGCGACAGGGTTTCCCGGATCACCGACATCGGCTGGTTGAGGTCGACGTGCACGACCTCCTCCGAGACGTGGTCGGGTTCGACCGCCGGGAGGAACCGGGCCGGGTCGGTCTCCAGCCGCTCCAGCCAGACGCCGGACGGCGTGATCTTGGCGACCGCCTGGCGGTCGGCCGAGCAGGAGACGGCGATCGCGACCGGGCAGGAGGCCCCATGCCGGGGCAGCCGGACGACGCGGACGTCGTGGCAGAAGTAGCGCCCGCCGAACTGCGCGCCGATCCCGAAGTTCCGGGTGAGCTCGAGCACCTCGGCCTCCAGCTCGACGTCACGGAAACCGTGGGCCAGCATCGATCCCTCGGTCGGCAGCCCGTCGAGGTACTTGGCCGAGGCGAGCTTCGCGGTCTTGAGCGCGTGCTCGGCGCTCGTGCCGCCGATGACGATCGCGAGGTGGTAAGGCGGACACGCGCTGGTGCCGATGGCGCGCAGCTTCTCCTCGAGGAACTGCATCATCCGGGTCGGGTTGAGCAGCGCCTTGGTCTCCTGGAAGAGATACGACTTGTTGGCCGAGCCGCCGCCCTTGGCCATGAAGAGGAACTTGTACGCGTCCGGGTGACCGTCGGGGTCCTCGGCGAAGATCTCGATCTGCGCGGGGAGGTTGCTGCCGGTGTTGCGCTCCTCCCACATGGACAGTGGGGCGAGCTGCGAGTACCGCAGGTTCAGCTTGGTGTACGCCTCGAAGACGCCGCGCGCGATGGCGGGCTCGTCGCCCCCGTCGGTGAGGACGTGCCGGCCGCGCTTGCCCATGACGATCGCGGTGCCGGTGTCCTGGCACATCGGCAGTACGCCACCGGCCGCGATGTTCGCGTTGCGCAGCAGGTCCGTCGCCACGAACCGGTCGTTGGGGGAGGCCTTCGGGTCGTCAATGATCGACCGCAGCTGGGTGAGGTGAGCCGGGCGCAGGAAGTGCGCGATGTCGTGCATCGCCTCCGCGGTCAGCTGGGTCAGCACCGCCGGCTCCACGGTGAGGAAGTCGCGCCCACCCGGGCCGCGGACCACGTCCACGCCCTCGTCCGTGATCAGCCGATATTCGGTGCTGTCAGGCGCCAGTGGCAGCAGCGGCGCATACCCAAACTCCCCGGAACTCATGAACATGAGAGTACCTACCCGCCGGTCGCGCCTGCCGGGACCGGGTGGGTCAGGTCACGGCTGGACGTTGGGAAAGGTCAGCAACCCGACGTCCCGGTGGTCGCCCAGCAACACCCCCTGCGGCAACAGAGCCAACACCTTCGCCTCACTCGCGGCCTCGACGACCGGCTGCCCGCTGTCCGGCGCGAGCACGCGAATCCGGTCCGGCTTCCGATCGAAGACCACGATATGAGTACGCGTGACGACCACCCCGGCTTTGGGATCTGCTTTGCGGCTCCACAAGACGTCAGGCTCGCCCAACTGGTACGCCGTCAGCGTCTTGCCGTCCTTCGACCGCACCACTGCGCGTACCCCATCGGTTGAAATGATCTTCGCGTCGGCCGGCGCGACGAGCAGCTGGCGGCCGTCGGCGGCGTCGAGGAGGACCTGGCGCCCGTCGGGCCGGGTGGCGAGCAGCGCGGACCCGGCGCCGCGTGGCTCGGACCGCTGGTCGCAGGCCGCGCCGGAGATCGTGCCGAGGTTGAATCCGTCGAGCCGCCAGACGACTCGGTTGGTGATCGGATCGCGGGCGACGAGGTGCTGTTCGCAGCCGCCGGAGATCGGCTTGGCCTCGCTGTGGAGGACGCGGCCGCCGGCGAGGTAGATGCGCTCGTTCTTCGCGTTCTTGAGCACGTTGACCACGTTCCCGGTACGCGTGTCGACGAGGTGGATCTGGTCGTCGACCGGGAAGCCGAGGTACCGCGGCATGCGACCGGAGCCGGTGAGCGCCTTGTCGGCCTGATCCACCTCGAACGGGCGCAGGCCCGGCAGATCCGGATTGTCGGCGAAGAGCACGAAGCCGACGCCGGGCAGATCGGCCCGCCAGAGTTCGTCGCCGCTGCGCGGCTCCCGCGCGGTGAGTACGCAGTCCTGCGAATTGCGGCAGGTGACATCGATCATCGCGTCGGAGAACGTCCAGACGGCCGCCGCCTTGTCGTTCTTGCGTAGCTCCGCCCCGGTCTTGGGATCGAGCACGCGGTAGCCCTTGACCAGGAACTTCCCCGTGACGACGACGGTACGCCCGGCCGGGCCGGCGATCGCCGTCCAGTCGGCCTCCTGCTGCCAGAGGTGCACGCCGGTGGTCAGCGAGCGCCCCTCGACGGACTCGCGTTGTTCGACGATCACGGTGCCGTCGGCGTCGAGCACGTGCACCGGTACGCCGCCCAGCCGTTCCTGCCACTTCGGCTGCGGATCGGCGAGCGTGGCGGAGGTGTTGATCCAGTTCCAGATGGCCGGGAAGGGATTCCAGACGCCGGTGCTCACCAGGATGACCAGCACGAGGAGACCGGCGACGAGCCAGCCCGAAGCGGTCGACCTCCCCTTGGCCACGCCCGTCCTCCCTGTGGCCACGCTCCCCTTGGCCACGCGCACACGGTAGCCGCCCCCAACCCGTTGATCATGAACTTACGGTCCGGCTTGACGGCGTGTCGTTGTACCAGAGTCCATGATCGTCGTGATATTGGGGCGAATCACCCAGCTGCGGCCGCGGCTTCGACGAGCGGCAGCACGCGGTAGGGGATCTGGTCGGCGAGCGCGATGATCGTCGACGCCCGCACGATCGCGTGATAGCTGACGATCCCGTCGATCACCCGCTGCAGATCGGCGTTCGACCGGGCCACCACCCGGCAGACGAGGTCGCCCGATCCGGTGATCGTGTGCACCTCCAGGACCTCCGGGATGGCGACAAGATGTTCAGCCACGGCGTCATGTCCCCGGCTCTGCCGGATCTCCAGCGTGACGAACGCGGTGACGGCGTACCCGAGGGCGGCGGGATCGATCTGCGGCCCGAAGCCGGTGATCACTCCCCGCGCCTGCAAGCGGTCGAGGCGCGCTTGGACGGTGCCCCGCGCGACCCCCAGACGGCGGGCGCACTCCAATACGCCGATCCGCGGCTCGGAGTGCAGAAGACGGATGAGCCGGGCGTCGAGGGTGTCGACCTCACTAGGCATATTGACCACCTACTCACGGGTCTGACGAGGCAGATTGCACAACTTGACTAGTGATCACGGTACTGGTTGCCCATTGGGGATGTGTGACGCAGGCTACCCCCATGAGCACGCAGACCATCCCGGCTGCCCACGAGGCCGCCGAAGAGCAGGACGTCTTCCCCGTCAAAGCGGTCGACCACGTCGCGTTCCTCGTCGGCAACGCCAAGCAGGCCGCGCACTATTACTCGACCGCCTTCGGGATGACCCTGGTCGCCTATCGCGGCCCCGAGCAGGGCTACCGCGACTACGCCGAGTATGTGCTGGTCAGCGGCTCGGCTCGGTTCGTCTTCCGCGGCGCGGTGCACGCTGCCGCCCCCGGCGCCGACCACCACGCCAAGCACGGCGACGGCGTGGTCGACATCGCGCTGGAGGTGCCGGACGTCGACGCGGCGTACGCCCACGCCACCAGCACCGGCGCCGTCGGTCTGACCGAGCCCACCACGGTCTCCGACGAGCACGGCTCGATCCGGTACGCCGCCGTCGCGACCTACGGCGACACCCGCCACACGCTGATCGACCGGTCGAACTACACCGGCCCGTTCCTGCCCGGCTTCATCGCGCGCGACCCGATCGTGGCCCCCGGCAAGCGCCGGTTCCAGGCGGTCGACCACGTCGTCGGCAACGTCGAACTGGGCAAGATGGACGAGTGGGTGGAGTTCTACCACAAGGTCATGGGCTTCACGAACATGGCGGAGTTCATCGGCGACGACATCGCGACGGACTACTCGGCGCTCATGTCCAAGGTGGTGGCCAACGGTACGCGCAAGGTCAAGTTCCCGCTCAACGAGCCGGCCGTCGGCAAGCGCAAGTCGCAGATCGACGAGTACCTGGAGTTCTACGGCGGCCCGGGCGCGCAGCACATCGCGCTGGCCACCAACGACATCCTGGCGAGCGTGGACGCCATGGCCGCGGCCGGCGTCGAGTTCCTGGCCACCCCGGACTCCTACTACGACGACCCGGAGCTGCGCGCCCGCATCGGCGTCGTCCGGGTCCCGATCGAGGAGCTGAAGTCCCGCCGCATCCTGGTCGACCGGGACGAGGACGGGTACCTCCTGCAGATCTTCACCAAGCCGGTGCAGGACCGTCCGACGGTCTTCTTCGAGCTGATCGAGCGCCACGGTTCGCTCGGCTTCGGCAAGGGCAACTTCAAGGCCCTGTTCGAGGCGATCGAGCGCGAGCAGGAGATGCGCGGAAACCTCTGACCGCCCCGCTTCCGCCCCCCGATGGTGCGCTGGATCAGGGATCTCGGCCGAATCATGGGCCAAGATTCGACCCGGATCCCTGATCCAGCGCCGACCCGGAAAGTGCGCCAAGCGCAAGCGCCACCGGTGGTCGAGCCGTGACAGGATGTCTGCCGTGACTGGACCCACATCGACGCCGCCGGCCGAGTCCGCCCCCGGGCAGGTTCCGGGACCGGTGCCACCGGCCGGGTACACGGTTCCCCAGCAGGCGGGTTACCCGCGACCGGTGTACCTCCAGCCACCGCCGCTGGCCCCGAACGGGATGCCGCTGGCCGACTTCTTCAGCCGGCTGGGGGCGTACCTGATCGACGGGCTCATCATGGGTGCGATCGGGGCGGTGGTCGCGATCCCGCTGGTGATCTGGTGGGTGTTCACCTTCGTCACCGAGGTCGAGACGATCCAGACGTCCGCCGACGGCACCGTCGATTTCGACGGCTCGGACTTCGCCGGGCTGATCTGGGGCTACCTGGCGATCTTCGGCGTAATGATCATCGTCCAGCTCGTCGTGGCGTACTTCTATCTGGTCGAGTTCACCTGGCGGTCAGGGCAGACGATCGGCAAGCGAGTGGTGAAGCTTAAGATCGTTCCGGTGGACCCGGCCGCTGAGCGTACGCGCGGCATGCTCGCCAAGCGCTGGCTGGTCGAGCAAGGCGGCGCGCTCATCCCGTTCTTCTCCTACGTCGACGGGCTGTGGCAGCTCTGGGACAAGCCGCTCCAGCAATGCCTGCACGACAAGGCCGCCCGCACCGTCGTAGTGAAGATCGGTTGATGAGATGTCCGTAGCTCCCGGGTGGTATCCCGATCCCGCCGATCCGGCCACGACCCGATACTGGGACGGCGAAGGCTGGGCCGACCAGCAAGAATCGCAAACCGCCGAGCAGCAAACCGCCGACCGACCATCGACGGAAGCGGCCGCGCCGGGGAACCAGCCGAGGCGGATCCCCGAACCCACTGTGCTGCCGGGGCCGGTGCCGGGTGCGTACCAGCCGGTGAAGCCGCCGTGGTGGCCCGAGGACATCGCGTTTCCGCCGCTCGGACCGGTGACCCCGCACGGGCTCGCGCTCGCCTCGCCGGGCCGGCGCCTCGCGGCCCGCGCGATCGACCTGGGCGCGTTGCTGGTGCTGAACCTGATCTTCAACGGCTACTTCCTCTTCCAGTGGGTGACGGAGTCGGCCGCGCTGGGACAGGAGTGGCTGCGCTCCGGCGAGCTGGACGCCCAGTCCTGGAGCAAGGTCGGCGAACTCGGCCTGATCATCTCGCTGATCGCCTACGCCCTGTGGTTCGCCTACGAGGTGCCGGTCACCCACTCGCGCGGCCAGACGCTCGGCAAGATGCTGCTCGGCCTGCGGATCATCCCGTGGGAGAGCACCGAGCGCCTGCCCTTCGGCCGGGCCTTCCGGCGCTGGTCGCTGTTCGGCTACCCGTTCCTGCTGTACGTCTGCTGCGGCGTGTTCGGCTTCGTCCTGCCGTTCATCGACAACATCTTCATAGCGACCGACACAGTCCTCCGGCTGGCCTGGCACGACCGGCTGGCCCGCACCTTCGTGGTGCGCATCCCCGATCGCAAGGCACCATTGAACTGAAGGAGGAGGCCGCGATGAATCTCACCCGCGCCGACCTGGCCGCGCTGCCGAGCTACGTCCCCGGGCGTACCGTTCCGGGCTCGATCAAGCTCGCCAGCAACGAGGTCCCCTACGGCCCGCTGCCGGGCGTGGTCGAGGCCATCGTCGAGGCTGCTCAGGGCGTACACCGCTATCCGGATCTCGGCGTGGTCGCGCTCCGTGAGAAGCTCGCCGGCCGCCTCGGCGTCGCGGTGGACCGGATCGCCGCCGGCTGCGGTTCGGTCGCCATGACGGAGCACATCATGCGGGCCACCTGCCTGCCCGGTGACGAGGTCGTCTACTCGTGGCGGTCCTTCGAGGCGTACCCGATCATCGCGGCCACGACCGGCGCGACCTCGGTGCGCGTACCCAACACCGCGGCGCACGGTCACGATCTGCCGGCCATGGCCGCCGCGGTCACCTCCCGCACCAAGCTGGTCATCGCCTGCAATCCCAACAATCCGACTGGTACGCCGCTCAGGCGGGCCGAGCTCCGCGATTTCCTCGACGCAGTCGGCCCGGACGTTGTCGTCGTCCTGGATGAGGCCTACCGGGAGTTCGTGACCGACACCGAGGTGCCGGACGGTCTGACGGAGTTCGGCGATCGACCCAACGTCGTCGTCCTGCGCACGCTGTCCAAGGCGTGGGGGCTGGCCGGACTGCGCGCGGGTTACCTGGTGGCGCAGCCGGAGGTGGCGGAGGCCGTCCGCAAGGTGATCACGCCGTTCTCCACCAATGCCGCCGCCCAGGCCGCTGCGCTGGCCGCGCTCGACCAGGAGGAGGAGATGGCCCGCCGGGCCGCCCTCGTCGTCGCCGAGCGCGCCCGGGTCCGGGAGGCACTGCTCAAGCTGGGTCAGGACGTGCCGGAGAGCCAGGCCAACTTCGTGTGGCTGCCGCTGCGCGACGAGGCCATGGCCTTCGCCCAGGCGTGCGAGCAGGCCGGTGTGATCGTCCGCCCGTTCGCCGGAGACGGTGTCCGGGTCACCATCGGTACGCCGGAGGAGAACGACACCTTCCTCAACGCGGCGGAGAAGGCGCTCTAACCGGCGGCCAGCAACACCGGACGGTTCGTGTAGTAGTACTCGTCGTCGGTTTCGGCCTGCGTGTACGCGAGGCTCAGTCGCTCGATCGCGACGAAGGCTCCGCTCGCGTAGACCGGGCCGACGGCATACTGCTGTTTCGGGTCGTGATCCATGATCACGGAGACTCGGGTCAGTTCCTTGCCGGTCGCCGCGTCGACGGCGATGAGCGTACGCGCCCGGGTCAGCAGCAGCACTCGATCCTGGGTGCCCGCGATGACCTGCGCCTCGGAGACGTCCTCGCCAGTGCTGCTCCAGGTCCACCGGACCTCGCCCGTGAGGGGATCTTTGCCGGTGAGGGCACGGGTTTCCGCGGTGTCGCCGAGCGGGGCGTCGATCGCGGTCGTCCCGGCGAGCCACGCCGTCGCACCCATGAGCCCGGCCGCCGGTTTCGGAGTTCCATCCGACCAGATCCAGGCCACGCCGCGCGTACGCACCCCGCCGCACTCGGATCGGCCGACTCGGCAACCCAGCGGCGTGACCGTCTTGGAGAGCTCCAACGGCGGCTCGGTCGGCGTACCGGTGTTCAGGTCGAGACGTCGAAGCCGGCTGGGATCGTCGCAGCGATCGGCTACGACGATCTCGCCGGGGACAGTGAACGCGAGCGCAGCGCAACCAGCTTCGGCACTGGTCCACAGACGGGTGCCGGAGGCCGCGTCAGTGACGGTGATGCCGTCCTTGACAGTCACCACGACGGCCTTGCCGTCCTTGGTCACTCCAGTGAGCAACCCGGTCGGCGTCCACACCACTGCGGAGCCGGTACGCCGCCCGGGATACTCCGTCCCGAGGACAGCGCCGTCCGCCTCCCAGGCGACCTGGCCGGTGCGGGCGTCGATGGCGATGAGCTTGCCGTCCGACCAGCTCCCGACGACCACCGGTATGCCCGCTGTGGCCGCCGTCGGCGGATGCACCACCCCGATCAGCTGTTGCGGCCACCGGCGATACGACCAGAACGGGCTCGTCTCATACCGGTACGCCGGCTGATCGTCGGCCTGGATCTGCCGCTTGGCGGCGTACACCCGGAGGCTGCCGTCGATGATCAGGGGACTGTTGACGAGCGCACCGAGTGCACCGGGTTCGGGAGTCGCGACCGGACTCGGGTACGCCGACCCCGCCGTCGTGACGACCTCAGCCGGCCCGAGTACGCGCCAGACGACGGCACCGGAGGCCACTAGTGCCACGACGCCGAGCGCCGCCCACACCGCGTACTTCTTCCAGCCCGTAAGTCGGCGCATGATCCGCATTCTAAAGGGCGTGCGGAAACGCAAACACAATAAGGCCCTCCACCGAAGTGGAGGGCCTTATCGAAAGTTTGTCCGGCGGTGTCCTACTCTCCCACACCGTCCCCGGTGCAGTACCATCGGCGCTGGAGGGCTTAGCTTCCGGGTTCGGA
>NZ_JABFVK010000065.1 GCF_013362815.1 Hamadaea sp.
TATCCCGGGATAACGTCCCCTCAACTCGCGCGGAGGCCGCGTTATCCCGGATAACGCGGCCCGCCCCCGCCTCAACGCGGCCCGCCCTCGCCTCAACGCGGCCGGCCCTCGCCTCAACGCGGCCCGCCCCCGCCCATAACGCGGCCCCGCCCGCGCGGGGCGTCAGCGCCCGGTGAACTCCGGCGGGCGCTTGCCCACGAAAGCAGCCATGCCCTCGCGCTTGTCGTCGGTGGCGAAAAGCGCCGCGAACAGCTGCGACTCCCAGGCGAGGCCGCCGGCGAGATCCCGGTCGAGGCCGCCGTCGATCGCCGCCTTCGCCGCCGCGATGGCCTGGGCCGGGCCGCCCACGTACGCGCGGACGAGGTCGATCGCTTCGTCGTAGACCTTGTCGGCGGGGACGACCCGGTCGGCCAACCCGATGGCGAGCGCTTCGGCGGCGTCCACCATGCGGCCGGTGAAGATGATGTCCTTGGCCTTGGCCGGGCCGATCAACCGGGCCAGGCGCTGCGTACCGCCGGCTCCGGGGATGATGCCCAGCTTGATCTCGGGCTGGCCGAGTTTGGCGTCCTCGGCGACGACTCGCCAGTCGCAGGCCAGCGCCAGTTCGCAGCCGCCGCCGAGGGCGTACCCGGTGATCGCGGCGACGACCGGCTTGGGGATCCGGGCGATGGCGTCGAACGCGCTGCTCAGCGCGCCTGCCCGCTTCGCCATGTCGACGTACGACATGTCGGCCATCTCCTTGATGTCCGCACCCGCCGCGAACACCTTCTCGCCGCCGTAGATCACTGCCGCCCGGATGATGTCGTCCGCCGTGATCTGCGCCGCGACCGCCCGCAGCTCCTCCTGGACCTGGATGTTCAGCGCGTTCATCGGCGGCCGCTCCAGGCGGATCGTGCCGATGCCGTCGTTGATCTCCAGGCGTACCAGCTCGCCCATTTTTCGTCACCCACTCCGTTGTAAGTCCGTTTCGAGCCGAGCATATGGGGCGCTCGCCGTCGTGGCGTGCGAGGATGGGTGAACGTTGATGGGGGTCAATCTTGATCGTTTACTATCGAGATCGGCACGTGCGGGTCACCTCGGAGGCGCTGTACGTCGGCGAATCCCGCATTCCACTGGCCCGGCTGCAATACGTCTGGCATCGCGAAGGCGTGGCCGAGCCCGCGGTACGCCTCCGGGCGACGCACCGCGGCATCATCGGATTCGCCCTGATCGTAGGTGCTTTGCTCGCCTTGATCGGCGTGCTCTACGTGTTCGCCGGGGTGATCGGCCACGCCGCCGGCGCCGGCCGAGTGCTGCTGCCGCTGGCCGGGGTCGTCGCGTTGATCGGCTTCGCCGGGCCGCTGCTGGAGATGGCGCTGCACCGGGTGGACCACAACATAGATCAGGGCCATCAAGTCCACGAGATCTGCGCGGTCGTCGACGGTGTCGAACGCCGCCTGATCCGGATCGCCGACACCCACCGGTTCGGCAAGATCTATCGAGCCCTGGAACGGGCGCTCGAAGACACCGAGGGCGACGCGGTCGAGGCCGCCGAGTTCGCCCAGGGCTCCGAGGACGGCACCTGAGCAGCGCGATTCATCAGTGCGACTCGGCGACCGCCGCCAAGGTTTGGGTGGCGATCTCCAGTTCCTCCTCGGTCGGGACGACGAGGACCGCGACTTCGGCCCCGTCGGGCGAGATGAACGTCTCCCCGGCCGCGTTGCGTACGGGGTCGATCTCGATGCCCAGCCGATGCAGGCCGGTGAGGCAGGCTGCCCGGACCAACGACGCGTTCTCCCCGACGCCAGCGGTGAAGGTAACGGCGTCGACCGTCCCGAGCTGGGCATAGTACGCCCCCACATAGGACTTGATCCGAGCGCAGTACAAGTCGAACGCCAGCTGCGCGCGCTCGTCGCCACCCTCGGCCCGGGACAGCACGTCTCGCATGTCGTTGACGCCGCTCAGCCCCTTCAAGCCGGACCGCTGATTGAGCAGCTCGTCCACCTCGTCCAGGCTCATCCCGCCGACCCGGACCAGGTAGAACACGATCGCCGGGTCGATGTCGCCGGAGCGGGTGCCCATGACCAGCCCGGGCAGCGGAGTGAATCCCATCGAGGTCGCCACGCTGCGGCCGGCCCGGACGGCGCACGCGCTCGCGCCGTTGCCCAGATGCAAAGTGATCACGTTCGCCTCGGGCTTGCCGAGCAGTTCCCCCGTACGCCGGGACACGTAGGCGTGCGAGGTGCCGTGGAATCCGTACCGGTGGATGCCGAAGTGCTCGGCGACCTCGGCATCCAGGGCGTACGTGGCGGCCTCGGGTGGCATCGTGCGGTGGAACGCGGTGTCGAACACCGCCACCTGGGGAACCTCCGGCAGCAGCCGGCGGGCGACTTCGATGCCGGTCAGGTTGGCCGGATTATGCAGGGGCGCCAACGGGATCAACTCGCGTACCACGGAGATCAGATCGTCGTCGACGAGACTGGGCGCGGAGAAACGCGTACCACCGTGAACCACGCGATGGCCGACCGCGACGAGCCCGGACAGATCGAGCTGGGCCAGGATGTCGCGCAGCGCGGCCTCGTGATCGGTGACGCGCTCCGTGATGCCTTTCGCGAGCGTCTCGCCGTCGTCGAAGAGGCGGTATTTCACCGACGACGACCCGCAGTTCAGCACAAGGACCCGCCTGCGGCTGGTCACGAGGCCGCCTGGATGGCGGTGATCGCGACGGTCGAGACGATGTCGCGGACCGTGGCGCCGCGCGACAAGTCGTTGACCGGCTTGCGCAGGCCCTGCATGACCGGGCCGATCGCGACCGCACCCGCCGAGCGTTGCACCGCTTTGTACGTGTTGTTGCCGGTGTTCAGGTCGGGGAAGATCAGCACGGTGGCGTGCCCGGCGACGTCGCTGCCCGGCATCTTCGTGGCGGCCACGCTGGGATCGACCGCGGCGTCGTACTGGATCGGGCCCACCACCGGCAGGTCGGGCCGCCGCTTGCGGACCAGCTCGGTGGCGTGCGCGACCTTGTCGACATCCGCGCCGAACCCGCTGATCCCGGTCGAGTACGAGAGCATCGCGACGCGCGGCTCGACGCCGAACCGCTCAGCCGTCTCCGCGCTGGACACCGCGATGTCGGCGAGCTCCTCCGGATTGGGGTCGGGATTGATCGCGCAGTCCCCATACACGAGGACGCGATCGGCCAGGCACATGAAGAACACGCTGGACGCGATGGAGACACCCGGCGCGGTCTTGATGATCTCGAAGGCCGGCCGGATCGTGTCGGCGGTCGGATGCACGCAGCCGGACACCATGGCGTCGGCTCGTCCGCTGTGGACCATCAAGGTGCCGAAGTAGTTCACGTCGCCGACCTGGTCCCAGGCCTTCTCCAAGGTCATGCCCTTGTGCTCGCGCAGCTTCGCGTACGTCCCGGCGAACTCGGTGCGCCACGGGCTCGCGTTCGGGTCGACGATCCGCGCGCCGCCGTCGTCGAGCCCAAGGTCCAGGCCCAGGTCACGGGCCTTGTCCCGGACGACGTCCAGCGGACCGAGCAGGGTCAGCTCGCACACGCCACGCCGCAGCAACTGCTCGGCCGCGCGCAGCACCCGCTCCTCGGTGCCCTCGGGCAGCACGATGTGCCGCAGATCCTCGCGCGCCCGCTCGATCAGCTCGAACTCGAACATCAGCGGCGTCACGCCGTCGGACCGCGTCACATCCAGCCGCGCCGTCAGCTCCGGAACGTCGACCGCCGCCTCGAACGCGCCGATCGCCGCGGTCACCTTCCGCTGATTCTGCGCAGTCAACGCGCCTTCCAGCCCGGTGAGCCGGCCGACGGTGTCGAAGCTGTCCTCGCGTACCGAGATCACCGGTACTTCGCCGCGGAATCGGCCGACCAGCGCGACCACCCGCGGATCAGGCTCGATGCCGAGCGTGAGCACCAGCCCGGAGATCGACGCGAGGCCCGCGAAATGCGCCGCCATCGCCGCGACGATCAGGTCCGACCGGTCCCCCGGCGTCACCACGAGACATCCATCGCCGACGTGGTCCAGGAAAGTCGGCACGGTCGCGCCGCCCACCACGATGTCCAGCACGTCCCGGTCCAGAGCCTGCGGCGAACTGCCGAGCAGCGGCGTCGCATTCAGCACGCGCACAACCTCCGCGACCGTCGGGGCGCTCACGGCCGCGACGCGCGGAACGGCATACACCGGTGTTCCATCAAGATCATCGGGTACGCCGGAACGCAGCTCGGGATCGACGCGATTGGCCACGATCGCGACCACTGAATGACCCGCCACGGCCTGCCGGGCGCCCCGGATCGCCGTGTCGAGGTCGGCCGCATTCCGGCCGTCGCCGTCCACCACCGGCAGCAGTGGTGCGCCCAACTCCCGGGCCAGCCGGATGTTCATGCCCAGCTCGTCGGGGAAGGTCGGCTCGCCCTCGCCACCGTCCGGCGCACCGAAGTCCGTGCCGACGATGACCACCGCGTCGCAGCCACGCTCCACCTCGTGGAACCGTTCGAGGATCAGCCCCACCATGGCGTCGAGCTGGCCCCGGGCCAGCATCAACGCCGCCTCGTCATACCGGACGCCGGTCGCGGCCGACGACGACGGCATCCCGTAGTGATCACGCAGCAGCGCCACGATCGGGTCGTCGTCGGTCCTCGTGAACGGCCGGAACACCCCGATCCGGCGTACGCGGCGAGACAGCAGCTCCGCCACCCCGAGGGCAATTGTCGACTTGCCGCCGCCCGCATCCAGGCCGGTCACATATACGCTGCGCGCCACGAGATCGACTCTACTTGGGTACGGCTCGGCGGCCATGGAGATCAGCCCGGTCGGCGGCGGCCCGGCCCTGCGTCCAGCCCTCCCGGTTCGACACCGCGATCGAGTGGGTCTGCAACTGCGGGAAGAGCTCCTGGAACTTCTCGGTCACCTCGTCGCTGCGCGCCTTCAGCACCGGGAGGAGGGCGTCTGCCCCGACATCCTCGATCGTCTCGTTGACCGCCGTCTCCGTCGCCCCCTGCAGCCGCTCGCCGATGCGTTGCGCGTACGCGGTGAGGAAGGACTGCCGGAACGACCGGGTGTTGTTGCGCCCGTAGCGATCCTGCTTCGGTCCGGACTGAGTCATGGCGGCGACCGCCTGCACGAGCAACGAGGTGAACAGCAACTCGACCGAGTCGAGATCGCCGGGGAACCCGGCGACCGTGCAGAACCCGAAGTACTGCGACCACACCGAGCGGCACCCGTTCGCCTCCGACACCGCCTGCAGCAGCAACGTCTTCGGCGCCTCATATGGCGAGTCGATCGAGATCCGCCGTACGCCGGGCTCGTCCCGGCCGCCCGTGCGCGCCATGAGCAGTGCGACGTCGATGCTGTGCCGGGCCATCAGCTCCTGCGCCTTTGCGGTGTACGCCTCGGCCTCCTCCGGGAAGGTCGTCGACTCCGCCTTGGCCAGCAGTGCGCGTACCTTGTCCAGCATCTTCTGATCGGCCGCCGCCGACGGACGCGGCGACCCCGGCCGGGCTTCGCCGGGCAGCGGCCCCGTGAACGGCAAAGGGGGCAGCCGTCGCAAGTGCCAGATCGCCTCGATCACCTGAGCGGCGACTCCGGCGGTGAGGCGTCCGGTGTACCCGCCGAGCATGTCCAGCGGCAGCTTGTCCGAGTGCCAGATGACCCGGGCACGGATCGCCTTGAGCTGCTCCTGCCAGCGATCGTCCACGGTCGCGGGCGCGTACGTCAGCATCTGGGCGGCCATCGCATAGCCGACTAGGGCGGCGTGCTCGATGGTGAGCTCCCGTTTGAGCGACCGGTGCAGCTCGCCCGGCTGCCAGCCGCGCCGCCACACCGCCACGACCTCGGATTGCAGCACATCGAAAACGACCGTCAGCGCGCTCGCACGCTCGCCCAGTGATCGGATCGATCGGTCCACCTCGGCTCGGCGACCGGCGTCGTGGGCATAGATGCCCTCCAGCAGGACGCGCTCCACGATCTCGCGCTGCGAGGGGAGGGGCTTCGTCCCGGCGAACCCGAACGGGTCACTCGCGGTCGAAGTCTGCCGGTGCGTCTGGTGTGCCGCGCGTTCGCGCGCCTTTCGCTGATCCCGCTTCTTGCTGCTCACGACCCCAACCCCCTTCGCCACGACAACCCTATCGGGCAGGTCCGACACGCCCAGCCAAGGCGTCCTGGGCCGGGCAGTCGTGTGACGGTCAACCGAAGCGGGCGGCCAATTCGACCGTACGCCGAGCCGCCGCAACCATTGCGATATCAACGAATCGACCATCTGAAAGGACTGCCGTCCCGGCATCGGGATCGAAGGCGGAAAGTAGTTCTTCCGCCTTCGCCACTTCCGATCCACTGGGCCGGAACGCCTCGACGATCACGGGAAGCTGCCGGGGGTGGATGGCGGCCCGCCCGAGCAGGCCGAGTCGCCGGCCCGCGACGCAGGAGGCGGCGAGGCCCGCCAGGTCGGAGACGTGCGGGTAGACCGACATCGCGGGCGGGCCGAGTCCGGCGGCGCGGGCGGCCACCACTACCCGTGAGCGCGGCCAGGTCAACCCGGCCTCGTCGGAGACGTGCAGGTCGGCGCTCAGGTCCGCCTCGCCGAGCCCGATGGAGCCGTCCGGGCCGCAGACGGTGGCGATCTCGAAGGCCGCCTCGACCCCGCGCGCCGACTCGATGAGGGCATGCACCGGCACTCCGGCGACGGCGGCCGCCCGGACCGCCTGTGGCGTCTCCACCTTCGGGACGCGTATGCCCGACAGCCCCGGCAATCCGGTCAGCGCGTCGAGCTGGTCGAAGGCGGCGATGCGTACCTGCACGGGCACCCCGTGGGTGGAACCGAGCAGGTCGGTGACCGCGTCGAGCGCGTACGCCTTCCGGCTGGGGGCGACGGCGTCCTCAAGGTCGACGATGACGGTGTCGGCACCGGAGCCGAGCGCCTTGGCGAAACGCTCGGGCCGGTCGCCGGGGACGTAGAGCCAGGTGAGCATCAGACCACTCCTCGTTCGCGCAGGCCGGCGATCTCCTCCTCGGTCAGCCCGAGTCCGGCCAGGATGGCGTCTGTGTCGGCGCCGTGCGGGCGACCAGCCTCCCGGATCTCGCCCGGGGTGTCGGAGAGCCGGAACGGGACGTTCTGCATGATCAGCTCGCCGCCCTCGGCCGTGGGCACGCCGACGAACGTGCCGAGCGCCGCGAGCTGCGGATCCTCGGCGAGCTCGGGGACCTCGTAGACCGGGCCGATCGCGGCGTCGGCCTCGGCGAAGGCCTTCAGCACGACCGGCCGGGTCCGGGCGGCGATCCAGTCGGCGACCGCCTTGTCGAGCAGGTCGGCGTGCTGGGCGCGGCCGGCGCCGGTGGCGAACCACGGCTCGTCGACCACCTCGGGCAGCCCCACCAACCGCATCACGCGCTCCGCCACCGAGGTCGCGCTCGTGGAGACCGCGACCCAATGCCCGTCGGAGCAGCGGTAAGCGTTCCGCGGCGCGTTGTTGGCCGACCGGTTGCCGAGCCGGGGTGAGACGTAGCCGAGCTCCTTCCACCAGGTGACCTGCGGACCCAGCATCGCCATGATCGGCTCGACCAGCGAGAGGTCGACCACCTGCCCCCGGCCGCTGACATCGCGGGCTCGCAGGGCGAGTAGGACGGCGTACGCCGCGGACAGCCCGGTCACCGAATCGGCCAGCCCGAACGGCGGCAGCGTCGGCGGCCCGCCCGGTTCCCCGGTGGCCATCGCGAACCCCGACATCGCCTCGGCCAGCGTGCCGAACCCGGCGCGGGAAGCCCACGGACCGGTCTGGCCGAACCCGCTGATCCTGGCGATGACCAGGCGCGGATTCACCTCGAGAAGCACCTCCGGGCCCAGTCCCCACCGTTCGAGGGTGCCCGGACGGAAGTTCTCCACGAGGACGTCGGCGTCGGCGAGGAGCCGCTTCAGGAGCTCCGCACCCTCCGGTGTGGACAGATTGAGAGTGCCGCAACGCTTGTTCCGCATCAGAACGCGGCCCCAGAGGCCACCCGGCCCGTGCCCACGGGCGGTGTCGGGCGCCTTCGGATGCTCGATCTTCACGACCTCCGCGCCGAAGTCACCGAGGAACGCGCCGGCGAGCGGTCCGGCGATCACGGTCGCGATCTCGACGACCTTGATCCCGTCGAGTGGCTTCATCCGATCACCGTCCCGCGTCCGTTGCGGGCAGGTCGACGGCGACTCGGAAGCCGACGGACGGCGAGCGGTCGAGCCCCAAGCCCATGAGCAGCAGTTTGCTGCTCACTTCGGGTGGCTGGGGACCGCCGTCGAAGTACCACATGGAGCCTTCGGAGCGGTGGGCGCTGCCACCTTTGAGGATCACGAAACGCGTACGACCGTCGCTGTGCTCGCTCTCGGTCAGGTTCCACACGAGCGGATCACGCCGGTCGACGACGCCCAGTTCGGCGGCCACCTGCCACTCGTCCTCGGTCGGCAGGCGCGCTCCCGCCCACGCGGCGTAAGCCCGGGCCTCGGCCAGCGTCACGCCGGTGACGGGCGCCTCGGGATCGGAGACCGGCCACGGCTCGGCGCCGACGGCGGAACGATACTCCGCGAACTCGGCCTCACTGACCTCCAGTTCACCGATGGCGAACCGGCCGAGGTCGACCCGGCGGCGCAGCGTCGCCGTGTCGTGCAGCCGCGGTGGCAATGGCTTCCACTCGTCGACGAACGGTGCTTCACCGTAGAGGCCGGTCTCCCGGCGACGGTGCCGCACGAGGAGGTCTCGCCGACCGGCCGGCACCTCGACCAGACCGACCGGCGGGCGCTCGGCCAGCACCGTCCGATGCGGTACGCGTACCGCCGCGCGAGCGGGGAACCCAGGATCGGCGGAGTTGGCGACGCCCTGCTCACCGGTGGACGTCGCCCACGCGATGGCACCGGCGGGCAGCGGTCCGGCCGCAACGACCTGACCGCCGTCGACGACCCAGGGACCGTCGTAGTCCGGCCCCCGATTGACCACCGTCCACAGTGTCTCGCCGTCGAGGTCCCAGCGGGAGGCGTACACCGACGTCCCGGCAGGGTGGCCGGCCAACGGCGTCCACTCGGCCTCCCGGAAGAAGCGGGCCCGGGTCGACCAGGTCTCGCGCATGAATCGCAGCAACGCCTTGTCGCGCTCCGACCAGCCCACCCAGACGCCGAAGACCGACTCCCACACGAGGACGCCGGTGCCGTTGAACCAAGCCGACTGGAGCTCTTCGAGATGGTCGCGATGCCAACGGCGGGTGTGGTGGAGCATGTGCCGGGGCTCGAACCACTTCGCCCGCAGTACGCCCGGAACCTCCGAGTCGGCGAACCATTGCGCCCACGACATGGTGTGGTCTTGAACCCGCTCCAGCGGCACCCGCGACTCCCCGGCGAGCACGACCGCCGGGGGCAGCGCCTCGACCAGCTCGGCCGCGGATTTCAAGGTGTCGAGGAAGACGCCGTCGACGCCCAGGTCGGCGGCCAGGGCCGCAACCTCGTCGGCCGAGCCGCCGTCCCACGGGTTGTAGTCCACGAAGACCTTCACGCCCCGCGCCTGGAAGGCCCCGACGACGTCGGCGAGGCCGGGCACGTCGCGATAGAAGGCGAACTGATCGCGGTCGTCCAGCCCGATCACCGGGTACGCGTGCCACAGCACGATCCCGTCGAACCCGCCGAACTCCTCGATCGAGGCGTCGACGAAGGCGTCGACGGTGAACTCGCCGGTGGCATGGTCGAACAGAGACTCGTCCCAGAGCCACACCAAGGCGACCGCGAAGCAATCCAGCGGCACCTGCTCATAACGGGAGCCGTCGTAGTCGAGCCGTTCGCGGGCGGACTTGCGCCACCGGGCGAGCGCGTTGCGCCAGCTCGGCCACTGAGCGGGATCATCGGGCGCCGCGAAGATCTTCGCCTCGTCCAGGACGGAGAGATCGGCATCGAGCTCCAGCGGCACTGCGGTCGGCTGGTCGATCGGCCGGGGCACATACGGGTTCACGGCTTGGCCGCCAGCTTGTCGATCTCCTCCCGGAGGGCGAGCGAGCTGGACGCGCCCAGCCGGGTCGCGCCGATCGCCCCGGCGGCGCAGGCCCAGGCCAGCGTGTCGGCGATCGGTTTGCCCTCCGTGTACGCCACGGCGAACGCGCCGACGAAGCCGTCACCGGCGGCGGTCGTGTCCACGGCGTCGATCTTCGGCGCGGGAATCTGCATCCAGGTGCCGTCGCGGTCGGCGTAGAACGCGCCGTCGGCCCCGACGGTGAGCACCACCTTCGGTGCGATCTGCCGCAACCGCTCCATCAGCGAGTACGCGTGCATGCCGCGCGCGGAGGCGCTCGGGCTACGCCGGGCCGAGCTGTCGATCTTGTCGCCGAGCACCATCTGCGCCTCGATCAGGTTCACGATGAGCACGTCGACCAGCGCGAGCAAGTCGGCCGGGAGGCTCCGCGCCGGAGCCGCGTTGAGCAGCACCGGGACGCCGGCGTCGCGGGCGACCTGAGCGGCCTCCTGCACGATCTCCAACGGGATCTCGAGCTGCATGACGAGCGCGTCGGCCGCGGCGATCGCGGCGCGGTCCGCTTCGGTGAGCTCGGTCAGCTTCGAGTTGGCGCCCGGGGCCACGACGATGAAGTTCTCACCGCTGTCGTCCACCGCGATGAGCGCCACCCCGGACGGTCCGGGAACGGTCCGCAGCAGCGTCAGATCCAGCCCCGCCTGCGCCATGTTGTCGCGCACCTGCTGGGCGAAGGCGTCTTCGCCGACCGCCCCGACGAAGGTGACGTCGGCTCCGGCATACTGCGCGGCGATCGCCTGGTTGGCGCCCTTGCCACCGGGAACGGTCGTGAAGCTGTCCCCGAGGACGGTCTCACCGGGCCGGGGCAGGACGGCGGCGGTCGCGACGAGGTCGAGGTTGACGCTGCCGACGACGACGATCTTCATGTGCTCACCTTCATTGTGCGTTCGGCCAACTCGGTGAAGGTCACCTTGTCGCTGCCGGGAATGCTGGTCCGCAGGGTGTCGCGCAGCGGCGCGGCCCAGTGGTCGGGGACGGCGCCGGCGAGCGCGGCGGTGATCGCGCCCACGGTCGCGCCATTGGAGTCGGTGTCACAGCCCGCGCTGACCACAGCGCAGATCGAGGCGGCGAAGTCGCCGCCGTGGAACGTCAAGGCGGCGGCGACGAGCGCTGCGTTCGGCAGAACGTGCACCCAGTGGCGCTTACCGTAACGGGCGTAGATCTCGTCGACCACGCCTTCCCAACTGTCGCCGCGGGTGGCGAGGTCACGGCCGTCCATGATGGCGTTGGCGAACCGGCTCACCGGCGGAACCACCGACTCCCCCGCGTCGAGCACTTCGTCGATGGTGCTAGCGGTCAACGCCGCGCTGCTCATGGCGGCGACCCACATCGCGCCGTAGATCCCCGCCCGGACATGGCTCACCGAAGCGTCCCGGTACGCACACTCCGCCGCGAGATCCGGCCGGCCCGGATGAATCCAGCCGTAGAGGTCGGTGCGGATCTGCGCCCCGATCCACTCCCGGAACGGGTTGCCCCGGAGGGCGGTCTCCGGCGGCGTGTGGCCGAGCAGCAGATTCCGGTACGCGATCCGCTCGGCGGTGAAGACCCGCCCGCCCGGCAACTCGTCGAGCCATGCCTGAGCGACGTCGTCGGCGGTGAACCCCGGCCCGCATCGCTCCACCAAGCGCAGTGCGAGCAGGGTGTAGTTGAGGTCGTCGTCCTCCGGCATTCCGTCGCTGACACCGGCCGCCAACGGCTCGGCCAGGCTCGTCGGCGCCGACCGCCGGTTCCACGGCCAGCGCTGGGTGACTTCAGCCGGCACGGGGTCGCCGGCGATGTAACCGGTCAACGGCCACTGGCCGCTCGAGCCGAGGATCTCCCGGATCCCTTCCCGGGGAATCTTCTCGACAGGCTTGCCGAGTACGCACCCGGCAGCGCGCCCGACCCACGCGGCATGCAGCCGCTCCAGGTCGTGCCGCGGCTGCTGGCGTGGAACGTTGCGCCACAACGCTTTCACGCCCTCGAAGTCGTCGGGTTCACCGGGACGGGGCGGCATCGGCTGCTCGTCGAGAGCGGCCATCAGCTTCTCCGCCAACGTATGCAGCTCGGGCGACGCGGGCGACGCTGACGCGCCGCTGCTCCCCGCCGTGAGCGATCCGCCTGCGTCCAGCCACCGCCAAGTCACCTTCGAGACGTCTTTGCCCAGGTCACGGGCGGTCACCAGCTCGTGGGAGAGCAGGTCTTCGGGCTGAACCCAGCTCAATCGCATGGGCATCAAGCTACCGCCGACCACTGACAACGAACCGAGAATCGTTGCAGTATCCGGGATAACGCGGCCTCACGACCCAGCGAGACCGCGTTATCCCGGATAACGCGCGTACCCCGTTGATCATGGAGTTTGGGACTGCGACACGCCGTCAACGGGAACCCTAGGTTCATGATCAACGCCCCGGAGCGTCGCCGAAGGCGGGAGCGCCCGCAACGCGGGGCGCGTCAGCGCCAGCGTCGAGGAGCGAGCGAGCAACCCGAGCCCGGGCGTCAGCCCGGGCGAGGTCGCGAGCGAGCACCTCGGAGGCAACGAGCGCAAGCGAGGTACCGACAGCGGTGAGGTCGAGCCGCGAAGCGGCGGAGACCGAACCCACCCACGAGGAAGGAACAAAGCCAACCCCGCAAAGGGCCCCAGCGATAGCGCCGGCCATGCTGGCGATGGAGTCGGCGTCCCGCCCGTAGTTGACGGACCCGAGGATCGTGTCGCGCACGTCCCCGCCCGAAACCACCAGCATTCCGAGCGCTATCGGCAACTCCTCGATCGAATGCAGCCGTGACGGCCTGCGCGCACCCAATCCGGGGTCCCGGTACGCCTCCCCCACCGTGTCGAACGGTGCCATCGCAGCCCGCAGCCCCTTGACTGTCGCCAAATCCAGGCCAGACCCAACGGCGTACCCGTGAGCCGCAGTGACGACGGCGGAGATGGCGGCGCGGGTGCCGTCTTGCGCGACCGCGAGCGCCGCCGCCACCACATCGTCCACAGTGGCCGACGGCGTGGCCGCAGCCGCGACGCAGGCGGCCATGACCCCCGCGGCCTCGCGCCCGTAGCTGTGCTGATGCGCGCCCGCGAGCTCGATGGCCTCCCGGTACGCCGCCACCGGATCGCCGGCGTTGACGATGCCGACGGGTGCCATGTACATGGCCGCGCCGCAGTTCACGGCATTGCCGACGCCGGCTTCGCGGGGATCGGCGTGGGCGAAGTGCAGCTGGGTGATCAGGTGCCGCTCGCCGGCCGCCAGCCGGTGCAGCGCGACCGTCTCGCGTTCCAGGTCGGGCACCCAGACGAGGTGTTCGAGCAGGTCGGGCACGAGCAGCCCGGCCATGTCGTACGCGTCCAGATGGTCCCGTTTGCGGACGTACGCCCGGACGAGCGCATGGGTGACGAGGGTGTCGTCGGTGATCCGGCCGTGTCCTTTGGAGTAGGGCGCGGTCGGCTTGTCCGCGGCCGCCCGCATGGGCCCGGCGATCCCGGTGACGGGCCCGGAGTAGAAGGCCCGGATCTCTTCCGCCGAGTGACCCTCGACGGCGCCGCCGAGGGCGTCACCCACGGCGGCGCCGGCGAGGCACCCGATGCTCTTGGCGAGGAGCACTACTTCAGGACCTGCTTTCCGCCCTCCTCCAGCGTCTTCGCCAGCTGATCGATCGAGATCTTGTTGGCGAAGTACTGCTGGAGCGCCGGGGTGGCGATCTTCGACTTCCACTCGGAGTAGCCGGCGGCCCGCTGGAACGGGGCCTGGACCAGCGTGTCGGCGCTGGCCACGGCGACGTCCCAGCCCTGCTTGCCCTGGGTGGACTGGACGAGCTGGGCGCCCGCCGCCTTGCCGGTCGGCACGAGCCAGTCGCCGTGCGCCAGCTTGGCCAGGTTGGTGGCGTTCAGGAAGTTCGCGATGAACTTCATGGCCTGCGCCTTGCCCTTGGAGTCCGCGCTGATCGAGATGGTCTGCGGGTTGGCCGCCTGGTTCTGCGAGGTGCCCTTGAGCGCCGGGAGGGTCACCCACTCGAAGTCCTTGGGGGCCTGCTCGACCATCTGCTGCCGCAGGTAGATCGACCCGGGGAGCATGGCGTACTTGCCGCCGAAGAAGCCCGGCAGCGGGTCGGTGCCGCCGAACGCCAGCGCCTCCGGCGAGCCGGACTTGTCCACGTAGATCATGTCGTGGATGCGCTGCGGCACGGCCTTCTCCGCGTCACCGACCTTGACCGTCCACTTGCCACCTTCCTCGTAGAAGAAGGCGCCGTCGTAGTTGAGCGCCAGGTTCATCACCCGGTTGGTCGGCGACTTGAGGGCCCAGGCCACGCCGTACTGACCGGGCTTGGTGAGCTTCTTGGCGTTGGCCGCGAACTCGTCCCAGGTCCATGGCGCGTTCGCGGCGGGCACGGTGATCCCGGCCGCGTCGAGCAGCTTCTTGTTCGCCAGCACGACCTGCGACTCCAGCAGGAACGGCACGCCGACGACCTTGCCGTCGACCGTGACGGTCTGCCAGACCTTGTCGGAGATCTCCGCCTTGAAGTCGGCGGGCAGGAGCGAGCCGAGATCGGCGAGGTAGCCCTGCTTGGCGAACTCGCCCAGCGCGGCCGACTCGTAGTGGATGATGTCCGCCGCGTCGCCGCCCTCGAACGAGGTCAGCAGCTGGTCGTGGACGGAGTTCCAGTCGCCCTGCACGTACTCGATCTGGATGTCGGGGTTGGCCTTGTTCCAGTCGTCGACGATCTGCTTGTTGGCGGCGAGCGACTCCTTCTGCCAGGCGAGGCTGAGGAACCGCAGCTTGACCGGGCCGGTCGTCTCCGGCTTGTCGTCGTCACCGCAGGCGGCCAGGAGCGCGGCCGACGCCACGAGGCCGGGCAGCGCCAGCAACGACCTTCTGTTGATGTTCACGGGCGATCTCTCCATTGAGGTTTTCCCATCCCTAACCGTTTAACCCTTGACCGCGCCCGCCAGGGAGCCTTCGGCGAGACGCTTCTGGAGCACGGCGAAGAAGACCAGGCTGGGCAGCGTGGCCAGCAGCGAACCCGCCGCCAGCGGCCCGAGCCGCGCGATCCCCTCCACCCCGACGAAGCGAGCCAGCGTCACCGGCAGCGTCGCCAGCTCCGGGCTCTTGAGCAGCACCAATGCGAAGAAGAACTCGTTCCAGGCGCTGATGAAGGCGAACAGTGAGGTCGCCACCAGGCCGGGCGCGAGCAGGGGGGCCACGACCCGGCGCAGCACCTGGAGCCGGGACGCGCCGTCGACCGACGCGGCCTCCTCCAGCTCACGGGGGATGCCGCGGACGAAGCCCTGGAGCATCCACAACGCGAACGGCAGCGACCAGGTGACGTACACCAGGATCAGGCCGAACCGGGTGTTCGTCAGGCCGGCTTCCCGCAGGATCAGAAACAGCGGGATGACCAGCAACACGAACGGGAAGAGCTGGCTGACCAGCACCCAGCCGAGGGTGATCGTGCTGAGCCGGGTCTTGAAGCGCACCAGCGAGTACGCCGCCGGCAGCGCCAGGAGCACGGTCAGCGCCGCCGATGCGGACGCCACGATGAGGCTGTTCAGCGCCGAGCGCGCCAGATCCTGCTCCGTGAACGCGGTGACGTAGTTCTGGAACGTCGGATGCTTCGGGATCAGGGTCGGGTGCAGCTCGACCATCTCGCGCGGCTCCTTGAAGCTGATCGACAGCAGCCAGACCAGCGGGAAGCCGAGGAAGACCAGGTAGAGGCAGAGCGTCAGGTACTGAGCGGCTCTTTTAAACGTTTTCACGCCAGCCATCAGTTTGCCTCCCGGAGCCGGCGGCGAAGGTACACCGCGAGGAGCGCGACGATGATGAGGACCATGACGTTGCCCAGCGCGGCGGCGTACCCGTAGTGGCCGTAACGGAACGCCTCTTCGTAGGCGAAGAGCATCGGCAGCATCGTCTTGCCGCCCGGCCCGCCCGCGGTCAGCACGTAGACCAGGCCGAACGAGTTGAAGTTCCAGATGAAGTCCAGGCTCGTGATCGCCACGACGACCGGCGCGAGCGCGGGCCAGGTGACCGCCCGGAAGCGGCGTACCGCGCCGGCCCCGTCCATCTGGGCCGCCTCGTGCAGCTCCCGCGGCACGCTCTGCAATCCCGCCAGCAGCACGATCGTGGTCTGCGGCAGCCCGGCCCAGATCCCGACCAGGATCACCGCGGGCAGGGCGGTGCTGAAGTCGCCCAGCCAGTTGTGCCGCAACCCGTCCAGGCCCACTCGCGAGAACGCCTCGTTCAGCATGCCCGCGTCCGGGTGATAGACGAGCTTCCACATGATGCCGACCACGACCGGCGGCATCGCCCACGGCACCAGCGCCAGCGTCCGGGCCAGCCAGCGCAGCCGCAGCGGCTGGTTGAGCAGCCCGGCCAGGCCCAGGCCCAGCCCGAACTGCAGGATCGTCACCGCGAAGGCCCAGATCAGGCCGACCTTGAACGCGTCCCAGAACTGCGTGTCGCTGAGCAACTCGCGATAGTTCTCGACACCCGTGAAATTGATGTCCACGTTGCGCCCGGCCCGTGCGTCGGTGAAACCCAGGAACACGCCGCGGAGCAACGGCGCCGCGGACAGCATCACGACCGGGAGCAGCGCCGGCAACAACAGGAGATACGCGAAACGCTTGCCCTGATCGCGCGATGGCTGACGCGTGGTCACCGGGGATTCTTCGAGAGTCGCCGTCATGCGGACTCCCGCCGGACGAGCGCGGGGGCGATGTTCTCGCGCCGGGCCGGCAGCGACGGATCGTCCAATCGGGACAGCAGCAGCTGGGCCGCCTTGCGGCCACGGGCCGCCGCGCCGAGGTCGACGCTGGTCAGCCGGGGGAACGTGAGCTCGGCGATGTCGGTGTTGTCCATGCCGACGAGCGCCACCTCCTCGGGTACGCGGATGCCGCCCTCCAGCAGCGCGTGCAGCGCTCCGGCGGCGATGAGGTCGTTGGCGGCGAACACGGCGTCCGGCCGCGTACGCCCCAGCAGCCGCCGGGTCGCCTGCAACCCGGCGTCGAAGGTGAAGTCGCCGTCCTCGACCGCCACGGGTTCGAGCCCGTGCTGGGCGAGCGACGCCCGGAATCCGGCGTCTCGATGGGCGCCCGGCACGGTGTCGGGCGCACCGTTGATCATGGCGATGCGCGTACGCCCCAAGCCGACGAGGTGGTCGACGGCGAGCGCGACGCCGCCGATGGAGTCCGCGCGTACGTTGTCGATCGGGGTCTCGTCGGGCAGCTGGCCGACGACGACCACCGGAACCGCCGTACGCCCCAGCTCGTGCAAGTGCGCGTCGGTGACCCGCAGCGGCGACATGATCAGACCGTCCACATAGCGCCGGGCCAGCCCCCGCAGCAGCTCGGTCTCGTTCGCCGTGTGCGCGTTGGTCGCCTGAATGAGCAGCTGCCGGCCGGACCCGGCGATCTCCTGCTCGATGGCGCGCATCATCTGCACGTAGACCGGGTTGCCGATGTCGGCCACGGCCAGCCCGATCAGCCCCGTACGCTGCGCCTGCAGCGAGCGGGCGATGGCGTTGGGCACGTAGCCCACGCGCTCGGCGGCCGCCTTCACCCGGGCCGACAGCTCGGGACTGCCGCCCAGTCCGTTCAGCACCCGGCTGGCGGACGCGATCGAGACCCCTGCGAGGTCGGCGACCGTTCGGACGGTGGCCGGACCCGAGGTCCCATGTTGGAAACGTTTCCGTCCCACGTGCGACGCCTCCGGGAAACTTTCGGCGAACTTTCCCGGGAGCTTTCCTCACATTGTGGCGACCGCAACATCATCCGTTCGGCCGGTTCTCCTGCCACGCCCCTTATCGCGTCTCGCCCCGTTGAGCGCTGGATCAGGGATCTCGGTCGAAATTTGGGCCAAGATTCGACCGAGATCCCTGATCCAGCGCCGCGAGCGTCAGGGGATCGCGGTGATCTCCCGGCCGAGCGGCCACAACGCGGCCGGCACGAGCTTGAAGTTCGCGATGCCGAACGGGATGCCGATGATGGTCAGGCACTGGGCGATGCCCGTCACGACGTGGGTGAGGGCCAGCCACCACCCGGCGATGATCAGCCACACCACGTTGGCGATGGTGGAGGCGACTCCGGCGCTCGGCTTCTCGGTGATCGTGTAGCCGAACGGCCACAACGCATAGCGGGCCAGCCGGAACGAGGCGACCCCGAACGGGATCGTCACGATGAAGATGAAGCACAGCACACCGGCGAAGGCGTACGCGAGAGCGAGCAGGAAGCCACTGCCGAAGATGAACCACAGGACGTTCAGGATGGTCCGCATGCTCTGATCATCTCGCGTGGACGCAAGCGACGGTCAGCGGTTCGCCCAGGGAACCGATTCCCACCCGTCGGGCAGCGTCCGAGGCGTCCAGGCCGGGTCCGGTTCCCAGGTCGCCCAGCCCTCGTCCCACCAGCGCTCCCCCGCGTCGAGCCGAGCGGCGATCCGGTCGCCTTCGGCCTGGATCTCGTCGACCCGGCCGGGATACCGCAGTTCGCCGGTGCGGGCGAACACTTCGACGTCCTTCCAGTGGTAGGTGGCAGCGCCCTCCGGCCACACGATGTCCAGCTCGTGATCGACGGTGTCGAACCCGATGGGCGTACGCCGCGGCGCGTCCTGCAGGTTGAAGTACCACCCGGTGAACCGACGCTCCGGGCCTTTCCAGAAGACGAAGATCGCGTGGTCGACTCCCGTCCAGTGCAATGACAGCAGGCCGTGCCCCTGCCAGCTGCGGTGCCCGGCGACGTCCCACGGATGCCGCCCGGCCGGGAACTCGCCGTCCGGGAACGCGAACGGGCTGCCGGTCGGCAGATAGGTCACCAGCAGGTCCCCGTCGTCCTGCACGCAGATCGACGGCGACGCGAACCACAGTTCGCCCCGGATCACCTCACGGCGTACGACGGTGTCCCCGGGCTGGACGAGCGTCAAGACGCTCGGGCGCTGAATCGCCCGTCCTCATAACTCACTTTCAAGGGGACGCCGAACGTCGTCGACAGGTTGTCGCCGGTGATCACTTCGTCCAGCAGTCCGGCCGCCACGATCTCGCCCCGACGCAGCAGCATCGCGTGGGTGAAGTTCGGTGGAATCTCCTCCACGTGGTGCGTAACCAGCACCAACGCCGGAGAATCCGGATCGGCGGCGACTCGGGCGAGCCGTCCGACGAGGTCCTCCCGGCCGCCCAGGTCGAGGCCGGCGGCGGGTTCGTCGAGCAGCAGGAGCTCCGGGTCGGTCATCAGCGCCCGGGAGATCTGCACGCGTTTGCGCTCGCCCTCGGAGAGCGTCCCGTACAGGCGGTCGGCGAGCTGCACGACGCCGAACTGGGCCATCAGCGCTTCGGCCCGGGCGAGATCAGCGGCTTCGTAGTCCTCTTTCCACCGGCCGACGACCGACCAGGCCGCCGTCACGACGACGTTGCGGACTACTTCGTCGGCCGGGATGCGCTCGGCGAGCGCCGCCGTCGACAACCCCACCCGAGTACGCAGCTCGGTCAGGTCGGTCCGGCCGATCCGCTCACCCAGGACGTGCATCGTGCCCTTGGTCGGGTGCGTACGCCCCGCGGCCAGATTGATCAGCGTGGTCTTCCCCGCGCCGTTGGGGCCGAGCACCACCCAGCGCTCGTCCAGCTCGACCCGCCAGGTCAGGTCCCGCAGCAGGTGCTGGCCGGAGCGCGTGACGTCGACGTGGTCGGCCGCGACGGCCAGATCCGGGTCGTCCGCGGCTGGAAGGTCGTTCGCGACGGGTGAGCCGGGAAGCTGATCGTGAGCCACGGGGCTATCAAATCAGCTACACCGCGAGCGAGTACGCCCGGGTCCTCTCCCTCCCGCGTCCGTCACACCTACGCCGAACGCAGTCCGCCCGCGGCCGCCGCCGCGCTGCCGCGCCCGCTGCCGTGCCGCAAGATCGTCGGCTCCCGACAATCAACGCACTAAACGGCCCACGAATGTCGGCTTCCGACGATCATGGCAGCGCGAACCGCCAAGAATGTCGGAACCCGACGATCACTGCGGCGCGAATGGCCAAGATCGTCGGCTTCCGACGATCACACAGAGGCGAGCGAGAAATCGCGACCAGGCAGGGAGTGCATCCGGGACCGATCGGCCGGGAACAGCAGGTAGTGCTGGATGAGCCAATGCAGCTCGGCGGCGGGGACGGCGTACTCCGTGGTGTCGACGCGAATCCGGCTCTGCACGGCCCGTCGGAGGCCGGGACCGTCGGCGAGCTCCAGGACCAGGTTGTCCCCGTCGAGCAGCGCCGCTTCCAGGTCGGGCCACGGGACCAGCCGACGCCCGACCGTCACCCCGGATGGCGTCACCAGGAGCCGCGACGGCCGCACGCTCTCCCGGAGGTACCAGCCCAAGCCGACCACCGCCGGCCAGAACACCATCTCGGGTGGCGGCTCGGCGTACGGCCCGCCGGCCTTGACGATGCCGCCGTAGTAGGCGGCCAGTGCCGAACCGAAGGCGACGAAGGCCAGCCAGCTCCAGAATCGCAGCGACGTCAGGCGGTGCGCTTCGAAGCCGAAGCCGCCCGATGTGTCGCGGTACGCCAGCCAGGACTCCGTCTGCTGTGCCCGTCGATGCCGCCGCAGAAGCAGGCGAGCCAGCCCGAACAGTCCGGCGACGACCCAGAGGACGAATCGGTTGGGCGCGCTCCAGGCGTACCCGATGAGGAAGAAACCACCGAGGAGCGCGATGGACGCCGCGGCCTCGGGCAGCGCGGGCGTCCGTCGAACCTGCTCGATCACGCGGGCCATGGTAGCCGCCGACGGAAATCAGCCGATCGGGCGGAAACTCCGGGCGGTACCCGCGACGTCATAGCGGGCATGACAGCGGTGATCGAGATACGCGGATTGCGGAAGAACTTCCGTGGCCTGCGCGGCGGCGGGAAAGTCGCGCTGGACGGCTTCGACATGACCGTCGAGGCGGGCCAGGTGCACGGTTTTCTGGGGCCGAACGGTTCGGGCAAGACGACGACATTGCGCACGCTGCTCGGCCTGGTCCGGGCCGACGCCGGGCAGATGACCGTGCTCGGCCGGCCGAGCAGCGAGTATGCCGCGGTGGCGCACCGGGTCGGCGCGATCGTGGAGAGCCCGGCCTTCTTCGGGAACTTCACTGCGCGCAAGACGTTGTCGCTGCTCGCGGCGGCGGGCGGGGTCGAGCCCGAGCGGGTGCGCAAGGTGCTCGAGCGGGTCGGGCTCCGGGATCGCGAGAACGAGCGGGTCAAGACCTTCTCGCTCGGCATGAAGCAGCGGCTCGCGGTGGCGTCCGCGCTGCTCAAGGGGCCTGAATTACTCATTCTCGACGAACCGGCCAACGGGCTCGACCCCGGCGGCATCCACGAGATGCGCACGCTACTGCGCGACCTGGCCGCGGAAGGCGTCACGGTCCTCGTCTCCAGCCACATCCTGAGCGAGATCGAGCAGGTCTGCGACACCGTCACGATCATCTCGCGCGGTCGCCGCGTCGTCGCCGGGCCCGTGGGCGCCGTGCTCGCCGCGCATTCCAAAAACGAGCATCTGGTACGCGTGAAGCAGCTGGACCGGGCTCGCGAAGTCCTCGAAGGGGCGGGCCTGACCGTGTCGGCGGTCGATGGCCACCTGGTGGTGGGCGGGGCGACCGACCCGGCCGTCATCAGTGAGGCGCTCGGCCGGGCCGAGGTGTGGCTGACCGAGCTGAGCCCGGTCGGCGCGGATCTGGAGAGCGTCTTCCTGGACCTGACCGCCACCCGGCCGCTGCCGGGGGCGTACCGGCAGGTGGACGACACGGTGCAGGTCGAGTCGGGTCAGCTGGAGGTCGTCGCATGAAGGGCAGTCTGCTCAAGGCGGAGCTGAACCGGCTGCTGTCCCGGCGGTTCGTGCAGATCCTGGCGGCCGTGATGATCGGGGCGTTCGCCGTGACCGTCGCCGTGACCATGGCGGGCAGCACCACGCCGTCGGCTGGCGACTGGGCCGCCGCCGTGAGCCAGGCGCGCGCCAACAACGAGGTCCACCAGCAGCTCTACGACGATTGCGTGGCCGCGCACGGACCCGAGGCGACCGCCCTGGACCGGGCGAAGTACCCCGAGCAGTGCCGGCTGGTCGTCGAGCAGCCGGAGGACTTCCTCTACGACACCTACGTCTTCCACACGTCGATCCGGCCGCTGGTCGGGTTCCTGGCGGCGTACTTGGCTTTGTTCGGGTTCCTCGTCGGCGCGACGTTCATCGGAGCCGAACTCGCCAGCGGCGGAACCACCAATCTGCTGCTGTGGCGGCCGGAGCGCGTACGCGTCCTGGGGGCGAAGCTGGCGGTGCTGCTCGGCTCGGTCGGCGTCTTCTCGCTCGTGTTCTCGGTGCTCTATGTCGCGACGTTCTACGGCATCGCCAAGGCCACCGGGTATGTCGGCGGAGTGGACGCGGACTTCTTCCGTCAGCTCGCCCTCCTCGTCGTACGCGGCCTCGGGCTGGCCCTGATGGTCACCGGGATCTCCTTCGGCATCGCCACCGTCGGCCGGCACACCGCCGCTGCGCTGGGACTGCTCACGGCGTACGCGGTCGTCTGGGAGGCCGGCGGGCGGCTGGTGATGGAGGTGCTGGACTACCGCGCACAGGAGCCCTGGTTCCTGTCGACCTACGTCGGCGCCTGGATGGTCGGCCGGCTGGAGTACTACTTCGGCTACGGCGAATACGGGCGCATCGAGTGGTGGCATGCGGCGGTCGTGTTCGGGGCGCTGGTCGCGGTGGTCCTCGCGGCCGCGTTCGGCACCTTCCGGCGGCGCGACCTCGCCTAGCGCTCTTCAGTAGGGCGCTGGATCAGGGTTCTCGGTCGAATCTTGAGCGGAGTACGACCCAGAACCCTGATCCAGCGCTGTCGCAGGAAACGTCAGTTGGTGGTGGAGCCGAAGACCTGATCGCGGACGGCGTCCAACCCGGTCAGCAGCGCGCCGCGAAGCACCGGCTCGGCGCCGACCTCGGAGACGACCACCCGCGGCGACACCACAGAGATCGCGGCGACCTCGTGCTGTACGCGATCGGCGAGCGGCGTACCGCCGGCCTGCCCGACTTCTCCGGCCAGCACGACGAGCGACGGGTCGAGGACGACGCCGATGGAGGCGACGCCGAGCGCCAGCCGCCGGGCCAGCTCGTCGAGGACCGGACCGCCCTTGGTGCCCGCCGCGATCGCGGCCCGCACCGCTTCGCCCGCCGTACGCCCCTTGAAGCCCTGTTCACGAGCGACGGCGAGAACCGCGTCGGCACCGGCGACGGCCTGGAACGCGCCCTTCGCCCCGCGCTTGCTGACGTCACGCGGCAGATCCGCGCCGGGGACGGGCAGCCAGCCGATCTCGCCTGCCGCACCGGTCGCACCCCGGTGCAGCCGCCCGCCGAGCATGACGGCCAGGCCGACGCCGCGGTCGATCCAGACGAGCAGGAAGTCGCCGACGCCCCGGGCGGCTCCTTCGTGCGCCTCGGTGACGGCCGCCAGGTTCACGTCGTTCTCGAAGAACACGTCCGGGATGAGGTCTTCCCGCAGGTTGCCGAGCAGACCGCGGTGCCAGCGCGGCAGGTCCCAGGCGAAGGCGATGTCGCCGGTCGCCGGGTCGACGAGGCCGGGCGTACCGAGGACGATCCGGCGGATGTCGGACAGTGCCGCGCCACCGAGCTCGGCCGCCTCCAGGACGGCGGAGTGCACGACGCCCACCGGGTCGTCGGTGTCCCGAGTGGAGTGCTCGACACGGCCTACTATCGAACCTGTGATGTCGGCGCACGCCGCGACCACGTGGTCCGGGCCGACGTCCACGCCGACGACATAGGCACTGGACGGTGTCACCGCGTACAGCTGCGCATTCGGACCCCGCCCGCCGGCCTGCTCGCCGACGCGCCGGACCAGGCCGCGCTCCTCCAGCCGTTCGACCAGCTGGGAAGCGGTGACCTTGGACAGGCCGGTGCGTTCGCCGAGCTGGGTACGCGTGAGGGGGCCGTGCTCCAGCAGGAGTTCGAGGGCGGCTCGATCGTTGAGAGCGCGCAGGAGACGGGGGGTTCCCGGAAGACGAGCAGATGACATGGCGACAGCCTCTGGCGTTTAGTAAAGTTTCTTATTAGATTGGCTTTGCTTTACCACTAGGGCAAGGGTACGACGTCCACCGCCAAGCGGGCGTCCCCCAAGCCGACCGACACGGCCCCGCCGCACCGGGCGCGGCCCGCCTCGCGTACGACACAGACCCCCGGAACGACGACGAACAGTGGGACAGAAGATGACGATCGACCCTGGGCTGCGGCGCCTCATCCTGCAGACCCTGCTCCCCTCCTTCGGTGGACGGACCGAATCGGGCGTGGGCATCGGCGCCGGACGGCTGGACGCCGAAGCCCTCAGCGCCCCCGGATGGGCCGTCGACCTGGTATCCGAAGGTCTGGCCGGATTCTGCCTGTTCGGGTACAACATCGAATCCCCCGAACAGCTCGCCGGCCTCACCGCGCAGCTCCGCGCGGCCCGCCCCGACGTTCTCATCAGCCTCGACGAGGAGGGTGGCGACGTCACCCGCCTCTACCACCGCATCGGCAGCCCATACCCGGGCAACGCCGCCCTCGGCTTCATCGGCGACTTCGGCCTCACCAGCCGGATCTATCAGGCCATCGGCCAGGATCTGCGGGCGGCCGGGGTGAACCTCAACCTCGCGCCGACCGTCGACGTCAACGTCGCCACCGACAACCCGGTCATCGGCACCCGTTCGTTCGGGGCGTCGACGACGCAGGTCGCCGCGCACACGGCTGCCGCCGTAGTCGGTCTGCAGTCGACCGGCGTCGCCGCCTGCGCCAAGCACTTCCCCGGGCACGGCGCGACGGTCAGCGACTCGCACCTCGGGTTGCCGACCATCGACGTCAGCGAGCAGGTGCTCCGGGATCGGGAACTGCCCCCGTTCGCGACCGCGGTCGCCGCCGGGGTCAAGTCGATCATGACCGCGCACATTCGCGTACCAGTGCTGACTGGCGATCTGCCCGCGACCTTCAGCCGGCGCGTGTTGCACGACCTGCTGCGCACCGAGTTCGGCTTCACGGGCGTGATCGTGACCGACGCGCTGGAGATGGCCGGAGCCGCGCAGGCGGCGGGCGGCATCGAGCGGGCGGCGGTGCTGTCCCTGAACGCGGGCAGCGACCTGCTGTGCATCGGCGCGGACGTGGACCTGGCGCTGGTCGAGCGGGTCGTCGCCGAGATCGCCGCAGCGGTCGAGCGCGGCGAACTGCCGGTGGCCCGGCTGACCGAGGCGGCCGAGCGCAACGCGCAGCTGGCGGCCTGGACGCAGGGCGCTTTCCCGACCGAGATCGAGCCCGACCTGGGGTACGCGGCCGCCGCCCGAGCGATCCGCGTCGAGGGTTCGCTGGACGGCGTCGAGAACCCGCTGGTCGTGCAGCTCGTCACGGGTTACGGCATCGCCGAGGGCCCGGTGCCGTGGGGCCTGGCCGCGCATCTCGCCGGAGCCGAACAGCTCACCACGGACCCGGCCGGGACGTCGGCGGGCGAGCTGGCCGCCAAGGCGGGCGATCGGCCGATCGTGATCGTGGGCCGGCACATCCACCGGACCGAACCGGCCCGCCGCCTCACCGAGGCGCTCGCGGCGGCGCATCCCACGGTGGTCGTGGAGATGGGCTGGCCGGCCGAGTGGCGACCGGCGGGCGCGCGGGCGTTCATGAACACCTTCGGGGCCAGCCGGGCCAACGGCCACGCGGCCGCGGCGGCGCTGCGACTCGCGTAAGAAGACCAGGGTGATCGGACTCTCACGGGGGGAGTCCGATCACCCTGTCTCAATTCACGTTGTACGCGTGAAGCCGCCACCGGCTCTTGGCCTCGACCCGCAGCTCCACCCAGTGACAGTTGCCGATCGAACCGAGGGTCGGCAGGAAGTCGTCGGGCAGGCCGAGGAACGCGGCGACGCCGTACTTGATCGAACCACCGTGCGTGGCCAGCACCGACAGCCCACCCGGTATGCGCTCAGCCGTCTCCCGGATCACCTCGCCGACCCGTTTGGCCAGGTCGGGCAGGGGTTCGATGCCGTCGCCGGGATCCGGGTCGCCGGACTCCCAGCGGACCCGCGACTCCGGGAAGCGCTCCTTGATCTCCGGCGTCGTGAAGGTCTCCCACGCGCCGAAGTAGCGCTCGCGCAGCCGGGCGTCGCGTTCGGGACGCAACCCGGTCAGCTCGGCCAACGCGTCCGCCGTACGCGCAGCGCGCTGCAAGTCGCTGCTGACGAGGAGGTCGGGTTTCAGCGAGACGAGTCGAGCCGCCGCCTGAGCGGCCTGCTCCCGGCCGAGATCGTTGAGGGGCACATCGGTCTGGCCCTGCACCCGGTGCTCGGCGTTCCAGTCGGTGTTGCCGTGCCGCCACAGGATGACCCGGGTGCCGGCGATCAAGCCTTCCGCGCTGGTCATGAGGCGGTGTCGGCCAGGTCCCGGTCGACGAAGTCAATCCGCGGGCAGTCCTTCCACAGTCGGTCGAGCGCGTAGAACTCGCGCTCCTCCGAATGCTGGATGTGCACCACGATGTCGACGTAGTCGAGCAGCACCCAACGGCCCGACCGCTCGCCTTCCCGCCGGACCGGCTTGGCCTTCTCCGGCAGCTCCAGCAGCTTCTCCTCGATCGCGTCGACGATGGCGAGCACCTGCCGTTCGTTCGGCGCGGAGGCGAGAACGAAGGCGTCGGTGATGATCAGCTGATCGGCCACGTCGAGCAGGACGATGTCTTCGGCCTTCTTGTCCGCCGCGGCCTGGGCCGCGGTCAACGCCATCTGGACAGCACGCTCGGATGCTGGCACCTGGTTCCTTCCGTCGGGGACGTTTCCCTGCTTTCCAGGATCTCACAGGTGGGGGCCTTCGCACCCGGGAGATATGACGCTTGTCGCCCTCCCGCTTTCACACCGGCGCCCGCGTGCGCTGCCGGGCTTCTTCGGCGCTGGATCAGGGTTCCGGGTCGAATCTTGGTCCAAGATTCGACCCGGAACCCTGATCCAGCGCCCAGCGCGTACGAGGTTTAGCGGTATAAGTGGTGTTTTGCGATGTATTGCACGACCCCGTCCGGGACGAGGTACCAGACCGGCTGCCCGGCGGCGACACGCGTACGGCAGTCGCTCGAGGAGATCGCCAGCGCGGGGACCTGCACCAGGGTCACCGCCGCCGAGGGGAGGTGGGAGCCGCTGAGGGTGAACCCCGGCCGGGTCACGCCGACGAAGTGGGCAAGGTCGAATAGCTGGTCGGCGTCCTTCCACGAGAGGATCTTCGCCAGCGCGTCCGCCCCGGTGATGAAGAACAGCTCGGCTTCCGCGCCGTACAACTCGCGGAGTTCCCGCAGCGTGTCGACGGTGTAGGTCGGGCCATCCCGGTCGAGGTCGACCCGGCTCACCGTGAACTGCGGATTGGACGCGGTCGCGATCACCGTCATGAGATACCGGTGCTCGGCCGGGGTGACCTTGCTGTCCGGCTTCTGCCAGGGCCGCCCGGTCGGCACGAAGACGACCTCGTCGAGGTCGAACCGGTCGGCCACCTCGCTCGCGGCGACGAGGTGGCCGTTGTGGATCGGGTCGAACGTCCCGCCCATGATCCCGATGCGGCGACGGCTCACGGCAGGTTCCGCTGGCGTACCGCCCGGCGCAGGTCGTCGGTGGAGTCCGCGATCGCCCGGGCGAACTGCGTGTTCAGGCCCGGCTGGGCGAGCATCCGCTCGGCGGCCTCCACAGTGGAGGCGTACGCCGCCGTCACCGGATAGCCGGCCGTGCCGAGATGTGCCAGCAGATAGCCGGAGCGCCATTCCTGCGACGCGGGCAGCTCGGCGAAATAGCGCTCGACGTACGCGTCGGTCAGCTCGGCGTGCTCGGCCCGCCAGAATCCCTGGCCGATCGCCTCCAGCATGCGGTTGGACAGTTCACGGTCGCGGACGAGCTGCTCGAACGCGGCCGCCTTGGCCGCCGCGTCGGGCCGGGCGGCGCGGCAGCGGGCCGCTTCGACCGCGCCCCGGGCGCTCCCGTCGCGGGCCTGTTCGGCGTCCAGCTCCGCCTCGCCGAGGTCGCCGAGCACGGCCAGCCGGAGCAGCAGCGTCCAGCGCACCTCGTCGTCGACGATCAGGCCCTCGGGCAGGTCCTGCCCGGCGAGCCAGGCGCGAATCGGTTCCGCCGTGGGGATGCCGCTGATCAGCGTACGGAAGGCGGCCAGTTGGAGGCTGCCACCGGGTGCCGCCTGCGCCAGGATCGCCTCGCAGGCGTCGTTCACGGCCTCGTGCCCGGCCGCTTGCGCGGCGACGGGGAGGAAGCGATTGACGGCGATGCCCCGGGCGAAGCCCAGCATGTGCTCCACCACGCCGACGTGCGTCTCCCCCGCCAACGACGTACGCACAAGGTCGACGAAGGTCATCGCGGGGATCTCGCCGTCGCGGACGGCGTCCCAGACCGCGCCCCAGACGACCGCCCGGTCGAGCGGCGAGTCCAGCCGGGTGAGCAGCCGGGCGAGGTCGGTGTCCGGGGTGAACCGCACCTTGGCGAAGGTCAGGTCCCGGTCGTTGAGCAGCACGTCTTCCATCGCCACCCCGCGCAGGGCGGGGATCTCGGTCAGCGGGCCGTCCACATCGGTCTCCAGCCGCTCCCGCAGGCCGGAGGAAGGCGACGTCCAGCTGATGCCGATGCGATGCGGCCGCACCGTCGGGTACGCCTCCGGCGCGGTCTGCGCCACCGCGAAGGAGCCTTCGGAGACGACCGGGCGAAGGGTGTTGACCTGCGGCGACCGCAGCCACTTGTCGGCCCACCCGGACAGGTCGCGCCCGGACGCCGCCGACAGCGACGCCAGCAGGTCGTCCAGGGTGGCGTTGCCCCAGGCGTGCTTGTCGAAGTGCGCCCGCAGCCCGGTGAAGAAGGCGTCGTCGCCCAGCCACGCCACCAGTTGGCGGAGCGCGGCGCAGCCCTTGGCGTACGAGATGCCGTCGAAGTTCGCGAACGCGGACTCGGTGTCGGCGACGAACACCGGGGCGACGGGGTGCGTGGACGGCCGCTGGTCGGCACCATAGCCCCAGATCTTTCGCTCGCTGGCGAAATCGGCCCAGGAGTCGGTGTAGCGGGTGGCCTCGGCGGCGACGCGGTAGCCCATGTAGGTCGCGAACGACTCGTTCAGCCAGGTGTCGTCCCACCAGCGCATCGTCACCAGGTCGCCGAACCACATGTGGGCCATCTCGTGGGCCACGATCGAGGCCCGCCGGGCGCGCTCGGTGTCGGTGACCGGACCTCGGTAGATGTACTCGTCGCGGAAGACGACCAGCCCCGGGAACTCCATCGCGCCCCAGGTGAACTCGGGGACGAAGGCCTGCTCGTACTTGCCGAACGGCATCCGGATGCCGAACAGCTCGTGATAGCGGTCCAGGCACTGCTTGGTCAGCTCGAACAGCTCGGTCGCGTTCTCCGCCAGCGCCTCGGCGTACGACTTGCGGGCGTACAGGGCGAGCGGGAAGCCGTCGTGCTCGTCGCGGACTTCGGCGTACGGGCCGGCGATGATGGTGATCAGGTAGGTCGCGACCGGCTTGGTCGGCTCGAACTCCCACCGTCCCGGTTCGCTCTGCACGCCGGTGGCGTTCGACCGTACGACCCACGCCGGATCGGCGGTCACCCGGATCGTCACGGGGGCCTTCAGATCCGGCTGGTCGAAACAGGCCATGAACTGCGGCGCTTCGGCGATCGACGGCTGCGCGTACACGTACGCCGCGCCATCGGCCGGGTCGACGAACCGGTGCAGGCCCTCGCCGACGTGCGAATAGGCGTACTCCGCGAGGACGGTCACCTCGTTCTGGGCGGCCAGCCCGGTCAGCGGCAGGCGGCCGTCGGCGTACCCGTCGATCGGTTCGCCGTTGAGCGTCGCGCTGATGAGCCTGGTCGGCCGCAGCTCGAGGAAGGTCTCGACGCCCGGCTCGTCCACACCGAAGCGGACGACGGTGGTCGTCCGGAAGGACTCGGTGCCAGTCAGGTCGAAGTCGAGCTCGTAGCTCAGGTCGCGAACGACGCCGACGCGCGCCTTCGCCTCGTCGTAGGTCAGGCTGGCCATGCCCCCATCATGCCCGCCCGCGCGATTCGCGGGGAGCACGGGGTGATCTTCAGGCCTGCTTCTTCTCGAAGCACACCGACAGCGGGTTGCCCACGTACTCACCGAACGGCGGAATCCGGTGGTAGCCGGACGCTTCGTAGAGCGCGATCGCCTCCGGTTGGCGTACCCCTGTCTCCAGAATGATCGTGTCGTGACCGTCGGCCTTCGCGCGGCGCTCGAGCCCCGCCAGCAGCCGTCGCCCCACGCCCGCGCGACGACTCGCGGGCCGCACCCACAAGCGGGTCAATTCCGCGACGCCCGGCGCGACTGTCGCCACGGCGCCGCACCCCACCGGCTCTCCCATCTGGTACGCGACCACGAAGCGGGCGAGCGGGTCGACCGGGGTGATGCGCTCATCCGGATACCGCGAGAGCAACTCCTTCTCCGCCGCGACGACGAGAAGCGTGACGTCTGGGTGCGTGACTTCGCGGTTCTGGATCAACACTCGCGAGACGCTAGCCAGGGCACGTTTCCGAGCTGTTTCCGGCTCCTCACGAACGGTTCGTGAGAGTGATCACTCCCTCGTCACACCGCCGTTACTCGTCGATGTCCGCCGCGGACCATTCGCCTTCGACGTCCTGGTGGACCCGACGGGCCTTGCGCGCGGCGAGCCGCTCGGAAGCCGACGTACGCGGAGTCGACAGTGCCTCGTCGATCCGGATGTCGGTGCCCCGGTTGCCCGGCACGTACGCCTTGCCGGCGTAGACCGTGGGCTGCCAGTCGAACTCCCGCTCGCCGATGCGAACCGGCGCACCGGGCTCGGCGCCCGCCTTGGCCAGCGCGTCTTCGACGCCCAGCTTGGCGAGCCGATCGGCCAGATAGCCGATGGCCTCGTCATTGTCGAAGTTGGTCTGGCGGACCCAGCGCTCGGGCTTGACCCCGCGGACGACGTAGACGCCCTCGCCGTCCTGCTCGATGGTGAACCCGTCGTCGTCGACCGCCTTGGGCCGGATGACGATGCGGGTCGGCTCCAGCACCGGCTTGGCCGCCCGGGACTCCTCGACCAGCTCGGCCATCGCGTAGCTGAGCTCCTTGAGCCCTTCGCGGGTGGCGGTGCTGATCTCGAAGACGCGGAAGCCCCGCTCCTCCAGATCGGGCCGGACGATCTCGGCCAGGTCCCGCCCGTCCGGAACGTCGATCTTGTTCAGCGCGACCAGTCGCGGCCGGTCCTCCAGCCCGCCGTACGCCGAAAGCTCGGCCTCGATCGCGTCGATGTCCGCGAGCGGGTCCCGGCCCGGCTCCAGCGTGGCGGTGTCCACGACGTGCACCAGCACCGACGTACGCTCGATGTGCCGGAGGAACTCCAGGCCGAGCCCCTTGCCGGTGGCCGCGCCGGGGATGAGGCCCGGCACGTCGGCCACGGTGAAGGTGTGCTCGCCCGCCTGCACGACTCCGAGGTTCGGCACCAGCGTCGTGAACGGGTAGTCGGCGATCTTCGGCTTGGCCGCCGAGATGACCGAGATGAGCGAGGACTTCCCGGCGCTGGGGAAACCCACCAAGCCGACGTCGGCGACGCTCTTCAACTCCAGTACGGCGTCGAGCCGGTCACCGGGCTCGCCGAGTTCGGCGAAGCCGGGCGCCTTACGCCGGGAGTTCGCGAGAGCGGCGTTGCCGCGACCACCGCGACCGCCCCGGGCCAGCTCGAACGTGGTTCCGACGCCGACGAGGTCGGCCAGCACCTCACCGGACGGGCTGAGCACCACGGTGCCGTTGGGGACCTTGAGCACAAGATCCTCGCCGTTCGCGCCGTCGCGGTTGCCACCGGCTCCGCCCTTGCCGTTCTGCGCCTTGATCCGCGGCTTGAAGTGGAAGTCCAGCAGCGTGTGCGCGCCCGGGTCGACCGTCAGGTAGACGCTTCCGCCGTGCCCGCCGTTACCGCCGTCGGGCCCGCCGAACGGCTTGAACTTCTCCCGGAGGATCGACACGCAGCCGTGCCCACCGTCCCCGGCCTGCAGGTGCAGCACCACTCGGTCGACAAAGGTTGCCACGGTTCAATCCTCTCAAAACAGTGAGCGGGTGGAGCGCATCTCGCGCCCCACCCGCTCCTAGCTTTCGTGTGCGGCGAAGCCTCAGGCCTCGGCCGGCACGATCGACACGGTCTTGCGGCCGCGCTTGGTGCCGAACAGCACCGAGCCGTCGGCGAGCGCGAAGAGCGTGTCGTCGCCACCGCGGCCGACCAGGTCGCCCGGGTGGAACTTGGTGCCGCGCTGGCGGATGAGGATCTCGCCGGCGCTGACGACCTGACCGCCGAACCGCTTCACGCCGAGGCGCTGCGAGTTGGAGTCGCGACCGTTACGGGAGCTGGACGCACCCTTTTTGTGTGCCATTTCGGAACGCCTACTTCCCGGTGGAGATGCCGGTCACCTTCACCTGGGTCAGCGGCTGGCGGTGACCCTGGCGCTTGTGGTAGCCGGTCTTGTTCTTGAACTTGTGGATCCGGATCTTCGGGCCCTTGGTGTGGGCCACGACCTCACCGGAGACCGAAACCTTGGCAAGCTTGGCCGCGTCGGTCACGAGGTCGGCGCCGTCGACGACGAGAACAGCCTTGAGGGCAACCTCGTCACCGGGCTGGCCGGCCAGCTTCTCGACCTCGATCACGTCGCCCTCGGCGACCTTGTACTGCTTGCCGCCGGTCTTGACGATCGCGTACATGGGACGCGGACTCCCTTGCGTAGTGATCTACGCCGATCGCGAACGGCCGGCGCTGTCTGGCGGATGGGTGTGCCTGCGGCGGCTGCCGCCGCCGGCTTGCTTCAGGTGACAGCAAGCCCGCGACTGGTGCGCACGCCAGCACCCGGCACCCGAGTGGGCACCGCAGGAAAGATTACGCCATGAGCCGCCCCGACCCCAAACCGGGGAGGCCGGAGCCACCCGGGCGGTGGCCGGAGTCACCCGCGGTGACTCCGGCCATACGCCGTCAGGCGTCGAGGTCGACCCCGGCCGCCTTGCAGATGGTGGTGACCTTCTTCGAGCCCTCGAGCTGGTCGATCGCGCCGAGGCCCTTCTCGACGTCCTCCAGGCTCGTGAGGGTGCTGATGGCGGTCTGGATGTCCGACTCGGTGGCCAGGATCGCGGCCTTCAGCTCCGGGTCCTCCGCCTTGGCGGCGGTGTCCTTGATCGGCGCCACCCAGTCGGCGAGGACCTTCTTCACCGCGGTGAGGGTGGCGGCGGTGATCTCCGCCTGGGTCTTCTTGCCCTTGATCGCGTCGGCGACGGCCTTCTGGATCACCGCGCTGTCGGGCTCGGTCTCCAGCTTGGTCTTCAGCTCCGTGCACGTGGCCTTGGAGTTCGCCGTGTAGTCCGGCTTCGCGCTGGTCGCCGCGGCCGTCGGGCTGGACGAGGTGTTGGTGTCGTTCGAGGTACCGCAAGCCGCCGCGGTCAGCAGGGCCGCGCCGAGCGCGGCCACGGCAAATGCACGTCGCATTGTCGAATCGCATTCTTCGAGGGGGTGGAAATCGACGATGCCACCGGCAACTCGTCCCGGTGGCATCGTGACTGTAACGGACCGCCGCAGCGCGTCGCGTTTTGGCCCGTAATCGTCGCCTATTCGAAATTCTTCAGGGTGACGCCGGCGTCGGTGCAGATCTTCTTGACGTTGTCCGACGCGGTCTCCAGGTCACCGGATACCGCCTCGATCTGCGACGGCGACGTGACGCTCGCCACCTTCTCGTACTTCGCCCCCAAGTCGGCCAGAGCCTGCTTGACCGCCGGGTCGGCGGCCTTGTCGGCCTCCGCCTTGATCGTCGCGGCAGCCGCCGCGAGCAGCGGCTTGGCGGTGTTCCACGCCTTCAGCGCCGCCGCGCTGTCCCCGGAGGTGATCGCCATGATCGCCTTGGCCAGCTCCGGCTGGGCGGTGGTGTGCAGGTTGCCGTACAGGGTGTCGACCGCCGTGCAGGCGGCAGTGGTGTTCGCCTTCACGTCGACGCTGGCCGAGGTGGCCGGGGCCGCGGTCGGGCTGGTCGCGGTGTTCGGGTCGTCGGAGTCGCCGCAGGCGGCCGACGCGAGCAGGGCGCCGGTGAGGGCGGCCAGCACGAGTACACGTCGCATGTCACATTCTCAATCTCGTGAGGGATGACGAGCGCCGCCCCCTCCCCGGGAGGCGGCACTGCGCCGCACTCTAAGCGATCTGTCCAAACTGCTTCAAACCGGCAGACTCAGCTAGTCCAGTACGTACCGCATGCCTGCTGGATACTCTGCCCGGCCTGGGTCACCTCGGAGCTGGTCAGCAGGGAGCCGGCGGTCTGGAGGTCCTTCGGCTCGGTGATCCGGGCGGCCGCCCGGTCGAACGCGTCGGCCTCGGTGGTCAGCGCCGCCTTCAACTGCGGGTCGAGCGCGCCGGACGCCTGGCTCCGCAGATCGGCCGACCACCGGCTGAGCAGGTCCTTCACCTCTTTGACGGCCGAGTCGGCGGCCGCACCGCCGTTCTGTGCCGCGGCCACGGCGTCAGCCAGTTTGCGGCTGAACTGGGCGGCTCCGTCGGCGGCGATCGACCGGATGCGCTCGCAGACGGCCCGGGTGTTCCCGGCGAGATCGGTCGGGGTCGCCGCCACTGAGGCGCTGGGGGCGCTCGAGGTGCTCGCGGTGGCGCTGCCGGAGGCCGACGGCGTACCGGTGCCGGAGCAGGCGGTGACGGCCGCGAGAACCCCGGCGAACAGCATGATCATTCGCGTACGGGAAGGGGTGTGTCGCATGAGGATTCGTTACCCGGCGGCACTGTCGGCAAACCCGAAAGCGGTTGATCGTTGTCGATCAACCGCTTTCCGTCGGATCCTCGTCAGGGGCGCGTACGCCGTCGCGCGCCGCCGCGCCGGCCCCGGCGTCGCCCGCCTCGCTCGTCGGACTCGTGGCCGTCGGCGTCGTCGCCGTTCAGCTCCTCGGTGTCCTCGACGACCTCGGCCTCGGCAGCGAACGGATCGTCCGGCTCGGCCGGGCCCTCCTCGTCATCAGCCACCGTGTCCCGGTGGACCGAGGCGGCGACCTCCTTGACCTTCTCGCCCGCCGCCTTGTCATGGCCCTTGTCGCCCCGGCCGCTGCCGCGTTCGGCGATCGGCTCGGTGTGGATGACCACGCCCCGGCCCTTGCAGTGTTCGCAGGTCTCGCTGAAGGCCTCCAAGAGGCCCGCGCCGATCCGCTTACGAGTCATCTGCACGAGGCCGAGCGAGGTCACCTCGGTGACCTGGTGCTTGGTCCGGTCGCGGCCGAGGCACTCGGTCAGCCGCCGGAGCACCAGCTCGCGGTTGCTCTCCAGCACCATGTCGATGAAGTCGATGACCACGATGCCGCCGATGTCGCGCAACCGCAGCTGGCGCACGATCTCCTCGGCCGCCTCGAGGTTGTTCCGGGTGACGGTCTCCTCGAGATTGCCGCCCGCGCCGGTGTACTTCCCGGTGTTGACGTCGATGACCGTCATCGCTTCGGTCCGGTCGATCACCAGGTGCCCGCCGGAGGGCAGGAAGACCTTGCGGTCCAGCCCCTTGAGCAGCTGCTCGTCCACCCGGTACGCGGCGAAGACGTCCACCGTCCCGGTGTAGCGGTGCACCCGCTCGACGAGGTCGGGCGACACGTGCTTGAGGTACCCCTCCACCGTGTCGTACGCGTCGGAACCGGCGATCACGAGTTCCTTGAAGTCCTCGTTGAACAGGTCCCGGACGACGCGTACGAGCAGGTCGGGCTCGGAGTAGAGCAGCGCCGGAGCGCCGCCGGTGCCGGCCTTCGCCTGGATCTCCTCCCACTGCGCCTGCAACCGGGCGACGTCGCGGGACAGCTCCTCCTCCGAAGCGCCCTCCGCCGCCGTACGCACGATGACGCCGGCACCCTCGGGGACGAGCTTCTTCAGGATGTCCCGCAACCGCCGGCGCTCGACGTCGGACAGCTTGCGGCTGATCCCGGAGGCGGTGCCGTGCGGCACGTACACCAGGTGACGGCCGGACAGCGCGATGTGGCTCGACAACCGGGCGCCCTTGTGCCCGATCGGGTCCTTGGTGACCTGGACGAGGACGGAGTCACCGCTCTTCAGCGCCTGCTCGATCGACCGCGACCGGCCTTCCAGCCCGGCGGCGTCCCAGTTGACCTCGCCCGCGTAGAGGACGGCGTTACGGCCCCGGCCGAGGTCGACGAAGGCGGCCTCCATGCTCGGCAGCACGTTCTGAACTCGGCCCAGGTAGACGTTGCCGACCATGGTCGCGGCACTGGCCCGGGTGACGTAGTGCTCGACGAGAACGCCGTCCTCGAGGACGCCGATCTGCGTACGGTCACCCTTCTGGCGTACGACCATGACCCGGTCGACCGCCTCGCGGCGAGCCAGGAACTCGGCCTCGGACAGGATCGGGGGCCGGGTGCGACGCTGCTCACGACCGTCCCGGCGACGCTGGCGCTTCGCCTCCAGCCGGGTCGATCCGGTGACGCCTTGAACCTCGTCGGAAGGCTTCCGGCCGTCGCGGATCTTGACGATGGTCGGTACACCGTCCTCGTCGATCTCCTCGGCGTCCGAGCCGCTGGCGCCCTTGCGGCGGCGACGGCGACGGCGACGGGTCAGCGGCTCGCCGGCCTCGTCCTCCTCGCCCTCTTCCTCTTCGGCCTCCGGCTCCTCGGCGGTCTCCGCCTCGTCGGCGGAGTCCTCCGCAGTGCCCTTGCCCCGGCCACGGCCCCGGCGTCCCCGCCGACGGCGGCGGTGCTCACTGTCGGCGTCGCCCTCGGCCTCGGCGGTGTGCTCGTCGTCCTCAGCCTCGGCGTCGGTCTCGACGGCCTCCGCGACCTCGACGGGTTCGGCGGCGCCCTTCTTCCGGCGGCGACGGCGGCTCGACTCGGCCGGTGCCTGCTCGGGCTCGGTCTCCGGCGATTCCTCGCGCTCCGGCCGGCTCTCGGCCCGACCCTCAGCGCGGCTGTCGCGGTCCCAGGCGTCCCGTTCCCCCCGCACCGGGCGGGCCGGGGGTGCCACCGGCTCGGGTGCCATGAACAACACCGTGGCGGCGGGACGGCGGCGACCGCGCGGCTCCTCGGGGGCCGGCTCGGGCTCCTCCGCCGGTTCCTCGACCACCTCTTCGGCGTCTGTGTCCTCCGCCTCGGGTTCGGCCTCGGCTTCGGGCAGCGTCTCGGCGGCGACCTCGGCCAGCTCCTCCTCGCCGGGCTCGGAGTCCTCGACGAGCGGAATCGGCTCGGGCTCGGGGGAGGCCGACCGTCGACGCGTACGCGTCACTCGTCCGGTTTCGCCCGAAGCGTCGTCCTCAGCGGTCCCCCGGCGGCGGGTGCTCCGGCGGCGCGCCGGGGCCTCCTCGACCGGGACGTCATCCACCGCGGCATTGTCCCCAAGCGCCGGTGGCGTGGTGTTCTCAGCCTCGGCCGCGGAATCGTTGTCCGCAGCCTCGGCGGGCTCGTTGTCGAGCATCCGGATGATCTCCAGTTCTAGCAGGCCCCGGGCGCGACGCACGCTGCCACGCAGGGCTTGCTTCATAGTCACTCGGACGGCGTTCCCCGGGGGGATCGCCCTTCCTAAGTCTGCCGTCGGGCGCCGGACCTTTCCGGGGTCTAGCGCTCGACCGACGAAGCCTCGCGATCCACGTCCAGCGGATCAACGATCTCTCCCGCCGCGTTCAGGGACCCCTGAGCGAGCCGGGTGGCCCGCGGCGGGACCGGCTGAGCCAGATCCGCCACGACACGCAGCCCGGAGAGGACGTCGTCGGGTCGCACGGTCGGTGTCACCTGCCGTACGACAAGGTCGAGTATCGCATACGGGCCGTCCGGGACCCCGTCAGGTGGCGAGATCACCGTGATGTTCAGCACTGCCGCCCGGCAGTCGAAGCTGCGCCGGCCCTGCTTGGTGAGGCGTTCCACCAGGACTTCCGGCGCGGCGCGGAACGCCTCGACGGCGCGCTCCAGCTCGGCCGCCGACACCTCCGGCAGCTCGACACGCCACCGGGACGCCTCGATCCGGTCGGCCAGGCTTCCCGGGACGGTCGCCTCGACGACGTCGAGCACGTCGAGCCCGGGTGACAACGCCGAGTCCAGCGCGGTCCGCAGTTCCGCCGGGTCGACCCGGCTCTGCAGCCCCAGCTCGAGGTACTCCGCTTCGCTGGCCACTCCGGTCGGGGCGGCCGACGCGAAGGAGATCTTGGGATGCGGGGTGAACCCCTGCGAGTACGCGATGGGCACGTTCGCCCGGTGAATCGCGCGCTCGATGGCCCGGGCGAAGTCGCGGTGGCTGGTGAACCGCAGGGGGCCCCGTTTCGCGTACCGGATCCGCACCCGCTGGACGACCGGGGCCTGCCCGCCTTCCGGCTGCCTCTTAGCCACGCCCTTCTCCCGCCGTCGCGCGTACGCGGCCGGGGTCGGCCGCAGGAATGGTGTCGATCATGCCATCCGGCTCCTCGTCGCTCTCGGAGTCGTACCCGATGTAGTACGCCGGCCGGCCCTGGCTCATTTCGTAGATCCGGCCGACGTACTCCCCGAGCAGGCCGAGGCAGAGCAGCTGACAGGCGCCGAAGAAGATGACCACCAGGAACATCGACGTCCAGCCGGGCACGGTCGCCCCGGCGAAGTACGCCCAGAGCGTCTTGACCACCAGCGCGATCCCCAGCAGTACGCCGACCGCGCCGAGCCAGGTGGCGATGCGCAGCGGTGCGGCGGTGAAGCTCACGATGCTGTCGACGGTCAGCTTGATCATCCGCGAGAGCGGATACTTGCTGACCCCGGCGGCCCGCTTCTCCCGGGTGTACGCGACCTGTCCACTCGGGAAGCCGAGCCACGGGACCAGCAGCCGGTAGACCGGGGCCCGTTCGGGCAGCCCCCGCAACGCCTCGACCATGGCTCGGCTGAGGAGTCTGAAGTCGCCGGCGCCGTCGGGCATCTTCTTGCCGACGATGCGGCGCATCAGCCGGTAATACCAAGCGGCGGTGATCCGCTTGAACGAGGTGTCGGTGCTGCGATCGCCACGTACGCCGTAGACGATGTCCAGCTCACCCTCTTCGGCGGCCCGGAGCATCTCGGCGATCGTCTCCGGGGGATCCTGGAGGTCGGCGTCGAGGCTGACGACGTAGTCGCCGCGCGACCGGAAGAGCCCGGCACTCAGCGCCGCCTGGTGTCCGCCGTTGCGCCGCAGCTTGATCAGCCGAAGCTGCGGCCACTTGGCCCGCATCAGGTGGATGATCGCGGCCGTGTCGTCTCGACTGCCGTCGTCGACGGCGACGACCTCGTAGGTCTGTCCCAAGCCGTCCAGGACCGGCCGGAGCCGCTGGACGAGAAGAGGCAGCACCTCTTCCTCGTTGTACATCGGGATCACCACCGAGAGCCTCGGTGGTGACACCGCGTCCGGCCTCATCACGCTCCGTACTATAGATGCGGGTTCCGCCCGATGTCAGGACAGCAGACGGGTCCTGCGTCTTTCCGCCGACCATAGGCCGAGTCGTTCTCTCATTCCGTACCATCGGAACAATTGGGACAGCCAGCGGATGGCGGACGGATGGATGTGCATACGCGGGACGCCGACGTGGACGGGGCAGCGCTGACCTCTTCCGGCAGCACCGGCCGGGCAGCGTATGCGGGCTACCTTCCGGTTCTCGTCGTGACCGCCGTGGCCGTCGCGCTGCTACGGCTCTACGACGTTCCGCTGCGGACGACGGCGGTCTTCGGGGCGTACACGATCGTGGTAGTCGCCGTGCCGGGCCTACTGGTCTGGCGTGCCGTACGCGGCCGAGCCGGGCTGCTGGCCGAGGACGCCGCAGGTGGCTTCGCCGTCGGATACGCCCTGGTCATCGGTACGCAGATCGCCGCCGTGGCGGTCGGGCTCCGCTGGCTCGCCGCCGCCCCGATCGGCATACCCGTCGTGTTCGCGATCGTTCCGCGGCTTCGCCGGCACTGGCGCGGTTCCGGTCGGGCCGCTCCCCTGGGCTGGAGTTGGTCCGTCGCGGCCGGACTGATCTTTCTGCTGCTGTGGTCGGCAGCGACGTTCTACCGGACCGTCGGGCTGAGTTTTCCCGGCAACTCCTCCCCGTACCTGGATCTGCCCTATCAGATCGCGCTGATCGGCGAGCTGAAGCACCACGTGCCTCCGGTCACCCCGTACGTCGCCGGTGAGGATCTGCGCTACCACTGGTTCTTCCACGCGGCGTCGGCGTCCGCCGGCAATCTGACCGGCGTCGAGGCGCAGACCCTCGTCTATCGGCTCGGCGTGCTGCCCGCGCTGCTGACGTTCGCCGTCGCCGTCGCCGTCCTCGGCTGGAAGCTCGCCGGCCGCTGGTGGGCCGGGGCCGGCGCGCTCGCCGTCACCCTGTTCACCGTTCGGCCTGGTCAACGCGACAGTTCCGGAGTCATTCTGTTCAACCTCTGGAACAGCCCGACGCAGACCTTCGGAGCGATGATCTTCGCCGGGCTGATGCTCGTCCTCAGCGATGTCCTGCGCGGACGGCACCGCCGCGCCGACTGGTTCCTGGTCGTCTTGCTCACGGTCGCCGTCGCGGGGTCGAAGGCCACTTTCGTGCCCCTCCTGGTCTGCGGACTGCTGCTGGTGGCGGCGGTTCAGACGGTCACGCTGCGTCGTGTGACGCGGCCGGTGCTGGTCGCCGGGCTCGTCGCCGTCGGCGTACTCGTCACCGCGTCCCTCGTGCTGTTCGCCGGCTCCACGACCGGCCTGCGTCTCGTCCCGCCCGGTTCGCTCGATCCGGCCACGCTGGGCGCGCTCGCCGTCGGCTGGCTGGCGGCCTGGGCCGGGCTCGCCGGACTCGCGTTCGCCCGGGAACGCCGGGCCGATCCGCCGGTCGTGCTCTGTGTCGGCATCGGCCTGGCCGGTATCGCCGCCATGCTGCTCACCACCCAACCGGGCGGCAGCCAGGCGTACTTCCTCCAGTCCGCGCGTCCCTATCTCTCGATCGCCGCCGTCTGCGGCGTCGCCGGACTACTCGCGCTCCAGACCCGGGTCTGGCGGATCGCCGGCCTCGTCCTGGCCGCGGTCATGGCGCTCACCTTCGTCACGGTCCCCCACCGCTACCTCGATCCGGCTCGGGCCGTGCTCCAGCAGGCCGAGAATTATCCGGTACGCCCAGGGCAGGTGCCGGCGGGTGCGCTCGACGCCGGGCGCTGGCTGCGGCGGCACTCCTCGGCCGACGATCTCGTCGCCACCAACGTCCACTGCGTACGGCTGCCCGGTGGGGTCTGCGACTTCCGGAGCTTCTGGGTGTCGGCGTACGCCGAACGCCGGGTCCTCGTCGAGGGCTGGGCGTACACGCCGACCGCGTACCGGATCGCCGAGGAGACCGGGGCGAACTTCACCCGCCTGCCCTACTGGAATCAGCAGCGGCTGGCCGACAACGACGCCGTCTTCAGCTCCGGGACGGCCGCCGACGTGCACCGCCTGGCCACGGCGTACGGGGTCCGGTGGCTGTTCGCCGATCGGCGGCTGAAGCCGCGGCCGCTCGACCAGGTGGCGACGCTGCGCTATCGCAGCGGCGACTGCCTGATTTACGAGCTCCCACTTCGGTGAGCGTGACGGAAGCGGTCAGCGCCGCCAGAGCGCCCACTTCTGCTCGACGTTGCCGCCCACGTATCTGTAGCCATACTGCTCGCCGTTCCAAGTGTTTCCGGTCGGGTTCCAGAGGGCGATCATGTATTCCGCGTCGGCGGGTGGCCGCGCATCGTTGTCGATGATCGGGACGTCATCCCAGGTCACGTTGTGCGCCAGGTTCAGCATGAGGATGCGGGGAGCATTGCGGGTGGCGTACACCTGAGCACCTTCGTGTACGCCTAGCGCGGCCAAGGTCGGCGTCGGTGTCACTCGTTCCACCTGCAGCCCCACGCCCCAGCGCAACGACAGCAAGAGGACGACGTTCACCACCAGCATGACGGCCAACCCGGCCGCCCACGGCCGGACCCGGCCGGACCAGTGCGCAGGCATCCCCCGCATCAGCAGAAAGACGACCACGCCCACAGCCAGCAACAGCGCTGTGAACACCAGCGGGTCCAGCAGGCCGAACCGTTCGGTCGCCAGCAGCTCCGGCGCCGAGAACAGCCCGTGCCGCAGTTTGCGGCCGCCGGCCTCCGCCCGATCCAGCCGAAGTTGCACCGACAGGCCGGCCACCACCATGAAGCCCATCGTGACCAGCCCCCACCACCGGGCGGTGATCCGGCCCACCGTCAGCAGGCCCCCGATGCCGACAAGGGTCCACAGCGGCGCGAAGGCCTCGGCGTATCGGGCGTAGACCAGGTCGCTTGTCGCCGACGGCGTGGTGGACAACAGCAACGCGCACCCGACCACGACGCCCGCGGTGGCCGACAGTCCTGCCGCCATGGCCCATCGGAGCGGCGGCTCCTCGGTCCGGCTTCGCATGATTCGCACGGCGAACAGCCAGCCGATCATGATGAGCCCGAACGTTGCCACCGAGATGTACCAAAGCTGACTGCCGACAATGGTGATCATCGTCTTGGCCAGAGTTCCGGAGGAAAGCTCTCGAGCCGTGCTGGCAGCCACGTTGGCGTCGCCCGACAGGTAAAGCTTGTCGCCGAGGCTGCGTACGAGCAGCTGATGCGCGCCGATGAACGCGACGGCGGTGACCGCCGCGACGGCCAGCGCACGGAACTTGATCCGCCGGGCGATCGTCACCGCGAGCACCAGTGCCAGGTGGACGGCGAGAATCACCACGCCCCGGATGTGGATCATGTAATAGAAGCCGGCCACCGCAGCGGCGCCCGCCGACCACCAAAGTCCGGCCGGGCGGCGCAGCCACAGGACGATCAGGAGCACCCAGGCCACGGTGAGCGGAGCGAGTACGACGTCGGTCATGGCGAGTTCGGACCAGAAGACCGTCGACGGCATGACGGCCACCGCGAGGGCCAGCAGGAACGAGCGGCGCCACGGCAGCCGGAGCGCTGACCGGGCGAACAGGTACGCCAACGGGAAGATCGTCGAGTTGTAGATCGCGTTCAGCACGTGGACCCGGGCGTAGCTCGTCCCGAAGGAGTGGTCACCGAGGAACGCCGGGGAGATCAGCCAGGCGTAGCCGACCCGCCGGAGCAGGTTGTTCTCCGAGCTGAAGCCACCCGGACCGCCCGCGAACACCCGGGCCGTATTGAGATAACTGTCCTCGTCGGTATGCGCGACGGGCAAGCTGATCCTGTTCGACAGCCACACCCGAAGGATCACGTTGGCCAGATAGCCGCCCACAAGCAGCATGATCAGCAGTTGCCGCCGCGGTGCCCGCTCGCCCGATTCGACCGGCGCCGCGACGCTGAGCGGGCTTGGCGGGACCTGCGCGTCCAGCATGCTCGACTTCCCCCTTGTCCGCATACACGCGTTTCGACGAACGATTCGCCAGCATACGGCAGCGACCAGGCGATCAGGGTGCGGCGTCGGTGGGTCTTGGGGTGATCGGGTCGCACCGGCCGGTGCTGGTCAGGCTGGCCAGGTCAACCAGCTCGATCTGGGCGGCCCGCTCAGGCTGTGCCCGCAGCGCCTCGGTCAGAATCGCCTCCGCCTGCCTGTCGCCGACCACGATACGGACGGGCTTGCGCACCCGGCGGACGATGGCTTCGGCACGCTTCTCCGCCGAGATCGACGGCAGCGAATAGGTCGCCGCATAACCCGCGCCGGCTTGCCGCTGGAGGGCGGTCAAGAAGACCGACTCGCCGTAGCCGTACCGCAGGCCGGGAGCGCTATAGAAGAGCACCGTAGGCCGGTGCGGATCGATCGGGCAGGCGCGATAGATCTGCATGACAGTCTGGGCCGAGGCAGGCTGTGCGGTCTTTCCGGAGGCCTGCTGAGTCAGCCACGGGACGCCGGTCAGCGACGGCGCGCCGACGATGACCTGCCCGGCTGCGGCGACGGCCAGCACCGCGACCGCGACAGTCGCGCGTACGCCGAACCGGCCTGACAGGCGGCGTGACACAGGACCGGCCACCGCACCGATCGCGGCCACACCGAGGATCAGCACGAGGACAGTGACGTGCAGCATCTTGCCGAAGTAGTAGCCCGGCTGGCTGCCCGAGAGGCGCTGGTAGAGATAGATCATCCCAGTGGCGGCCAACGCCGTGGCCAGCGGGATCGAGTATCTCCGCCAGCCGGGCCGCCGCCGCCCGAGGATCACGCCGGCGATGATCAGCAGGGCGAGCACACCGATCTCGATCGGCCTGACGTCGCCCAGTACGCCCAAGGCGAGCTGACTCTCCCGGCCGCCCAGCAGGACGGCCGCAGCCGCCTGCGTGGCGGCGAGCCCGGCTACGAGCACCCCGGCGGCGACCGAGATCGGGACACGTCTCATCCGGCGGCGGTCCATGATCATGCCGCCGAGGGCGATCACGACGGCGATCGGCAAGAACAGGTAGTAGCTGAACCCGACGCCGATGGTCAGGGCGGCGACCAGCGTGATCTGATCGCGCACCTTGACCGCCGGGCGGGTGACGGCGACCACCAGCCCGCCGAGGAAGGCCAGACCGGCCATTTCCGCGGGATAGGTGTACACGATCGTGCGGACCAGTTCAGACCAGGCGGCGAGCCAGCCGGCAACCATGACGACCAGGCAGTACGCGCCCAAGCCGAGCTTCGGACCGGCCACCCGGCCGGCGCCCCACGTGACGACCAGCATCAACGCGAAGAAGGTCGCCAGCATCATGATCACGAGCAGGACGACCCCCTTCTCGTCGGAGCCAAGGTGAGTCGTGGCGGCCAGCAGGTTCTCCAGGATCGCCGTGACCAGGTGCCATCCTTGGGGGTAATCGGCCATACCGGGATTCAGGACGTCGCTGGTCGTCCGGGGGTGGATGAACGTGTACGCCCCCGCCACACGGATGTGATCGACCAGGCTGGCGTGGCGGGACGAGTCCTCTCCGCCCATCATCGCGGCGAGGACTCCGGTGAAGTCGGCCGCCCGGAGATAGGGCATCGCCACCAGGATGGTTATCACCAGTGCGGCTCCGACGGGAGCGGCGTCGTGCAGGCTCGGACGCGGCAGCCGGATCCGACGGCCGGAGAGCACGGCGGTGAGCACGATGGCGGTGAGTGCCACTCCGGCCACTGGCGCAGGGTCCAGCCCCCACGGCCACACCGAGAAACCCAGTCCGGCCGCCATCGTGCAGCCCGCGGTTACGAAGGCGCCCGCGACCAGCCGATCCAGTAACCGCTCCCCGACGCGCACCAGCCCGGCGACACCCAGCCAGACGAATGGGATCAGTAGCCACGCCAGCTGGAGCGCGACGAAGGCGAACGCCGCGGCCCAGACGATGACGAGCAGAGTGCAGATCTTGACCCACCGAGGCATGGCTTTCCGTTTCCGAGGCGAGGGGAACGCAAAGTAACGGCGGCATACCCTACCGGACGGTGCGCGGAGGTCAGGTTACCAGCCCGGACCCTGCTCACCCGGCCCTCGCCAGGCACCGGCGTCAGTGCGCATGCGCCTGCCGCAGGCCCCCCACGGGAGTCAGCGGAAGCAGCTTCCGGCCGGTCGGGCCGATCTGGATCTCGGTGTCCATCGCCGGGCACACGCCGCAGTCGAAGCACGGCGTCCACCGGCAGTCGTCCTGCTCGTACTCCCGCAGCGAGTCCTGCCAGTCCTGCCACAGCCAGTCCTTGTCCAGCCCGGAGTCCAGGTGGTCCCAGGGCAGGACCTCCAGCTCGTCGCGCTCCCGGGTGGTGAACCAGTCCAGGTCGACCCCGTACGCCGGCAGCACCTCCGCAGCGGAGTCCACCCAGCGCCGGTAGTCGAAGTGCTCGCTCCAGCCGTCGAAGCGGCCGCCGGACTCCCACACGCGCCGGATGACCGCGCCGACGCGGCGGTCGCCCCGGGCGAGCAGCCCTTCGATCAGGGACGGCTCGCCGTCGTGATACCGCAGGCCGATCGCCCGGCCGACCGACTTGTCGGCGTTGACCGCCTGCTTCAGCTGGCGCAGCCGGTCGTCGATCACCTCGGGGCGCTCCATGGGAGCCCACTGGAACGGAGTGTGCGGCTTCGGCACGAATCCGCCGATGGACACGGTGCACCGGATGTCCCGGGTCCCGGTGGCGGCCCGGCCGGCCTTGATCACCTCGTGCGCGAGCCGGGCGATCTGGAGCACGTCCTCGTCGGTCTCGGTGGGCAGCCCGCACATGAAGTACAGCTTCACCTGCCGCCACCCGTTGGTGTACGCGGTGACGACCGTCCGGATGAGGTCCTCTTCGGTGACCATCTTGTTGATGACCTTGCGCATCCGCTCCGAACCGCCTTCGGGAGCGAACGTCAGACCGGTACGCCGCCCGTTGCGCGACAGTTCCTTGGCCAGGTCGACGTTGAACGCGTCCACCCGGGTCGACGGCAGCGAAAGCGAGACGTTGGTGCCCTCGTACTGGTCGGCCAGGCCGGAGCAGATGTCACCGATCTCGCTGTGATCGGCGCTGGACAGCGACAGCAGGCCGACCTCGTGGAAGCCGGAGAACTCCAGGCCCTCCTTGACCATCTGCCCGACCGTGGTGATCGAACGCTCCCGGACCGGCCGGGTGATCATGCCCGCCTGGCAGAACCGGCAGCCGCGCGTACACCCGCGGAAGATCTCCACGGCGAACCGCTCGTGCACCGTTTCGGCCAACGGGACCAGCGGCTTCTTCGGGTAGGGCCAGGCGTCGAGGTCCATGGTCGTGCGCTTGTGCACCCGGAACGGCACGTCCGCCCGATTCGGCACCACCCGCTGGATCCGGCCGTCGGGCAGGTAGTCGACGTCGTAGAAGCGCGGGACGTAGACCGATTCGGTGCGGGCGAGCCGCAGCAGCAGCTCGTCGCGGCCACCCGGGGAGCCCTCGGTCTTCCACTGGCGCACGATCTGGGTGATCTCGAGGACGGCTTCCTCGCCGTCACCGAGGACGGCGGCGTCGACGAAGTCGGCGATCGGCTCCGGGTTGAACGCGGCGTGCCCACCGGCCACGACGACGGGGTGTGACTCGTCGCGGTCGGCCGCGTTCAGCGGAATCCCGGCCAGGTCCAGCATGGTGAGCATGTTCGTGTAGCCGAGCTCGGTGGCGAACGAGATGCCGAACACGTCGAACTCGCGGACCGGCCGGTGGGCGTCGACCGTGAACTGGGGCACGCCCCGCTCCCGCATGAGCTTCTCGAGGTCGGGCCAGACCGCGTACGTCCGCTCGGCGAGCACGTCAGGCTGCTCGTTCAACACCTCGTAGAGGATCTGGACGCCCTGATTGGGCAGCCCCACCTCGTACGCGTCCGGGTACGACAGCGCCCAGCGCACCGTGGCGGAGTCCCACTCCTTGACCGTCGCGCCGAGCTCGCCGCCGACGTATTGGATCGGCTTGGAGATCAGCGGGAGCAGCTGCTCGAGCTGCGGCCAGACGGTCGGTGCCGCGGTCAGACTGTTCGAACCCATAACAACTGAGATTACCCGGCCGCGCCGGTCAGCTCTCCACGCGCTTGGGTGCGTACCGCGGGACGTACTCCTGGCCGGTCAGCGCCTGGATGGCGGACATCACCGTGTCGGTGATCTCCCGGGCCGCCGACGAGGTGTTCTCCGCGTCGCGCCACTTGTCGACCACGATCGGCGTACCGAACTTGATCGTGACCTCGCCGCGCTTGAGCTTCGGCAGGACCTGACCGGTGGGCTGGATCTTGTCGGTGCCCAGGGAACCGACCGGAATGATCGGGACACCGGCCGCCAGCGCCAACCGCGCCACCCCGGTACGCCCCCGGTAGAGCCGGCCGTCCGGCGACCGGGTGCCCTCCGGGTAGACGCAGACCAGGCCGCCCTCCTGCAGCACCGGGATGGCCGAGTCGAACGCGCTGAGCGCCGCGCGCCCGCCCTCCCGGTTGACCGGGATCGCGCCGAGTCCGTTCATCAGGGTCCGGAAGAACAGGCCGCTCGGGCCCTTACCCGTGAAGTAGTCGGACTTCGCCCAGAACGAGACGCGCCGCGGGCTGACGACCGCGCCGAGCATGAACTCGTCGGCCACCGAGAGGTGATTGCCCGCGAAGATCGCCCCACCCGTCTCGGGGATGTTCTCCCGGCCCTCGATCTCGGGCGCCCAGCCGAGCTTGAGGAGTGGAGCGACCGTCCACTGACCCACCGTGTAAAGCACGGGCACCGCTTGCCTCCTGCGCGTCGTTCGCTCGTCCCCTCGAGACCGCCGCTGAACATACCGTAGTCAGCTGAAGCCGAAACCGCCGCCGGATCGCCTCCGCGCGTTTCTGGAACGCAGATCACAGCCGGTGTCACAAGATCAGCGGCGGATCAGGAACCCGGGTCGAATCTTGAGCCAAGATTCGACCGCGAACCCTGATCCGCCGCTGAAGGGGAACTGTCAGACGCGGGCGACCGAGACGGTCACCGCCTCACCGTCGCCGGCCTCACCGGTGAAACCGCCCTCGACCGGGCCGTACTCGACCGACGTGGCCAGCACCTCCCCGGTCACGAACTCCTCGTGCGCGCGTACCGCCGCTTCGACCGCGGGCGAGCCCGCCAGCCGCAGCGCGATGCGGTCGGAGACGTTCAGGTCGGCCTCGCGCCGCGCCTGCTGCACGGCCCGGACGACGTCTCGAGCCAGCCCCTCGGCCGCCAGCTCGGGCGAGACCTCGGTGTCGAGCAGGACCACGCCGCCCGGCACCGGAACCGCCGACTCCCCGGCCGCGGCGACCAGTTTGAGCTCGTACTCGCCCTCCGCCAGGGTCACCCCGGCCGCGACCGGTGCCCCGTCGACCAGCGACCACTCGCCCGCCTTCACCGCCTTGATGACCGACTGCACCGCTCCCCCGACGCGCGGCCCGAGAGCCCTGGGCACCACTGTGAGCACCTGCTCGCAGTGCGCCGAGACGTCCTCGGTCAGCTCCACGACCTTCACGTTCACCTCGTCGGCGACCAACTCGGTGAACGGCTCCAGCCGGTCGGCCCCCTCGGCCGCCACCGTCAGCTTCGTCAGCGGCAGGCGTACCCGCAGGCCTTGCGACTTGCGCAGGGACAACGCGGCGGAACAGACCTCGCGGACCTGGTCCATCGTGGCCACCAGCTCGTCGTCCGCGGGCAGCGCGGACGCGGCGGGCCAGTCGGCGAGATGGACCGAGCGCCCACCGGTGAGCCCGCGCCAGACCTCCTCGGCCGTGAGCGGCGCGAGTGGCGCGACGACCTTCGCCACCGTCTCCAGGACGGTGTAGAGGGTGTCGAACGCCTCCGCGTCGCCCGCCCAGAAGCGGTCCCGGCTGCGGCGGACGTACCAGTTGGTCAGCGCGTCCAGGTAGGTGCGGACCGCGACGCACGCCCTCGAGAGGTCGTACGCGTCCATCGCGGCGGTCACCTCGGCGACCAGGGAATGCGTCTTGGCCAGCACGTAGCGGTCGAGGACGTGCGTGCTCGCGGTGCTGAGCTTCGCCTGGTGTCCTGACGCGTTGGCGTAGAGCGTGAAGAAGTAGTACACGTTCCACAGCGGCAGGAGCACCTGGCGAACCGCGTCCCGGATGCCGGTCTCGGTGACCGGCATGTCCCCGCCCCGCAGCACCGGGGAGGAGACGAGCATCCAGCGCATCGCGTCGGCGCCGTACTTGTCGAACATCTCGTAGACGTCCGGGTAGTTGCGCAGGCTCTTCGACATCTTCCGGGTGTCGTCGCCCAGCAGGATGCCGTGCACCACACAACTGCGGAACGCCGGCCGGTCGAACAACGCCGTCGCCAAGACGTGCAGCGTGTAGAACCAGCCGCGGACCTGCCCGATGTACTCCACGATGAAGTCGCCTGGGTAGTGCGACTCGAACCACTCCTGGTTCTCGAATGGGTAGTGCACCTGGGCGAACGGCATCGAGCCGGACTCGAACCAGCAGTCCAGCACCTCCGGCACCCGCCGCATGGTGGACTTCCCGGTCGGGTCGTCCGGGTTCGGCCGGGTCAGCGAGTCGATGAACGGCCGGTGCAGGTCCTTGACCTCTACTCCGAAGTCTTCTTGGAGCTGGGCGAGCGAGCCGTAGACGTCGACCCGCGGGTACGCCGGGTCGTCCGACTTCCAGACGGGGATCGGCGAGCCCCAGAACCGGTTCCGGGAGATCGACCAGTCGCGGGCGTTGGCCAGCCACTTGCCGAACGAGCCGTCTTTGATGTGCCCCGGCGTCCAGTCGATCTGCTGGTTGAGCTCGACCATGCGGTCCTTGAACTGCGTCACCGCCACGAACCAGCTCGACACGGCCAGGTAGACCAGCGGCGTGTCACACCGCCAGCAGTGCGGGTAGGAGTGCGAGTACGTGTCGTGCCGCAGCACGAGCCCGCGCTCCTTCAGCTCCCGGATCACCGGCTTGTTCGTCTCGAAGACCTGCTGGCCCTCGAACGGCGGCACCAGCGACGTGAACCGGGTGTGCGCGTCCACCGTGACGATCGTCGGCACCCCGGCCGCGTTGCAGGCGTTCTGGTCGTCCTCACCGAACGCGGGCGCGAGGTGCACCACGCCCGTGCCGTCGGAGTCGCTGACGAAGTCGGCCGTCAGCACCTGGAACGCGTTCGGGCCGGCCTGCTCGACGAGGAAGTCGAACAACGGCGTGTACTTCCGGCCCCTCAGCTGCTCGCCGGTGAGCGTGCCGACGCGCTCGAAGCCCTCCAGCTCCTTGGCGTACGCCTCGACCCGGGTCGCACCGAGGATGACCTTCTCCCCTTGGGGATTGGCGAGCACGGCGTATTCCAGGTCCGGGCCGACCGCCAGAGCCAGGTTGGACGGCAGGGTCCACGGCGTGGTGGTCCACACCGCGACCTTCTCGCCCATCTCCAGCTGGAACAACACGTGGAGGGCCGGGTCCTGCCGGTCCTTGTAGACGTCGTCCATCCGGGTCTCGGTGTTGGACAACGGCGTCTCACAGCGCCAGCAGTACGCCAGCACGCGGAAGCCCTCGTACACCAGACCCTTGTCGTGCAACGACTTGAACGCCCACATGACCGATTCCATGTAGGGCAGGTCGAGCGTCTTGTAGTCGTCGGCGAAGTCGACCCAGCGGGCCTGCCGGGTGACGTACCGCTCCCACTCGTTGGTGTAGCGCAGCACGGACTCACGGCAGTACTCATTGAACTTGTCGACGCCGAGCGCGACGATCTCGGCCTTCGTCGTGATGCCGAGCTGCTTCTCGGCCTCCACCTCGGCCGGCATGCCGTGGGTGTCCCAGCCGAACCGGCGCTCGACCCGCTTGCCGCGCATCGTCTGATACCGCGGCACGACATCCTTGACGAAGCCGGTCAGCAGGTGACCGTAGTGCGGAAGGCCGTTGGCGAACGGCGGGCCGTCGTAGAAGACGTACTCGTCATCCTGCGGACGGGCCTCGATGCTGGCCTTGAAGGTCTTGTCGGCCGCCCAGTAGTCGAGCACGTTCCGCTCGACCGCCGGCAGGTCGGGGCTGGCGGGCACACCTTCTTCGTGGTTGTGCAGGGGGTACGCCATGAGTGGTCCTCTCTCGCGTACAGTCCGTCGGTCCTGTCCGCGAGGACGAACTGGGTTTGGGCCCAGCCCGCGGTACCACCTCGCTTGCCCCGTCCGCCTCGGTTCAGACTTCCTGGGCCGCTCGTTGTCGGCTGTGACGGGCCGTCCCGTCCGGTTCTACTGGGCCGTTCGGCCGTAAATGCGGCAGAACCGGCTTTTCTTCCGGAGGCTCACCGGTGATCGCCGGGTCTATGCCTGTACGCCTAGAATACCCGGCGGCGCATCTGCTTTTCAGTCAGCAACAGTCAGGCGATGGAATTGCCGTCTTCGCGTGAACCGATCTGGTGCCGGTCGCGGGGCCGAGCAATGACCGAAGGGTCGGACACGCGAACTAGAATCACCGGACGCGCTCCTGTCCCCTCACCACCCCCGGAGATCGAAATGTCCTTCCGCAGAGTGCTGAAGCGCCGGGCCGGTGCGCTACTACCAGCGACTCTGGCGGCACTGTGCGCCACGCTTGGCACGGCTGTCCCCGCAGGCTGGGCCGCACCCGCCTATACCTTGGAGGAGCGGGCACTCGCGATCAGTTCGCCGTCACTCGTCTTCATCGAGGAGCTCTACACCGGTTATCTCCGGGACAAGACGACCCATACGGCTGTCGTGGCCTCGCCGATCACGTACGCCCGCCGATGCAGCGGCTTCGTCGTGAACTCCGACGGTTTCGTCGTGACACCGGCTTCGTGCGTCAAGCTGAGCGACGAGGCCATCCGGACCGGTGCGCTCTACGAGGCGGCAGAGATCCAGATCAAGGCCGGAAAGCTTCAGCCCAACCAGGTAGACGGTTACGTGCAGGGGCACCGCCAGATCACGGAGTTCACCGGACTTTCCGCGGGAACCGAACCCGAAGCTCGCATCTTCGGGCAGATCAACGTGGCGACCGCCGGCCTGGCCGACAGCCCGGCGATCCCCGGGCAGCTGGTCGGTCTCCTGGAAAAGAATGACGTGGCCATCGTGAAGCTTCAGCAGGGCAACCTGCCGGCGGTGGAGCTACAGACCGGAGATCCCGCTAGCCAGGGAGCCGCCCTCCAGGCCCTGGGCTTCGCGACGACCGACGCCGACGCGCGCAGCGCCGCGTTCACGCCGACCTCGAAGTCGGTGCAGGTCACCGGGACAGGCAAGATCGGAGAGCTGCCATTCAGCAAGATCAACGGTGACCTCGGTCCCTATTCGAACGGCGGTATGGCCGTCGACAGCAGCGGCCGCGTCGTCGGAATGCTGAACTACGACTGGACGGCTCAGAATCCCGCGGTCCGCGCGATCACGCCAAGCTCCGCTATCGCCGAGGCACTGTCGAACGTGCAGCTCGCCAACACTCTGAGCGCCACCGACAAGCAGTATCGCGACGCCTTGGACGCGTACTTCCGCGGTGACTACAGTGCGGCGATCGCCCAGTTCGACAGCGTGATCGCGGCAGTGCCCGCCAACAAGACTGCCGCGGTATACCGGCAGCAGGCGATCGACCGTCAGAGCATCGAGGCGGATAGTTCGGCCATTCCCGTCTGGGTCTGGATCGCAGGTGCCGCGGTTGTCGTGATTCTGCTGGTCGGCATCATCGTCATGGCGATCCTGCTCGGTCGGCGCCGACGTCCGTCGGACGAGGCCGAGCTGCTCATTCCAGTTTCGCTTAACCCCTTCGCTCCGACCTCGAGCGCTCCGTTCTCCGCGCCACCCGGGCCTGGCCCCGCTGCGATCTACCCGGGTCCGCCCGGTGTGCCGGTGCCGATGCCCCCGTCGGTGAACCCCCAGCCGGAGTCGGCGAATCCCCAGTCGGCCCCGCCCGCGCAGCCCGTAGCCGCACCCGCGCAGCCCCTGCTGCCCGGACAGCATCCCGGAGGGCCGGCGTACCCTCCGGCCGTGCCCGTGCATCCTCCAGCGGTGGCCGTACAGCATCCCGCCGCTGCTCAGCAGGCGGCCGGACCGGTGCCGCCCGCGGTTGGACCCGTGCAGCACCAGCCTCAACCCGTGCAGCACCAGCCTCAGCCTGTGCAGCACCAGCCTCAACCCGTACAGCACCCCGCTGGGCCGGTGCCGCCGGTAGCGTCACCGCCTATGCAGCCGGTCCCGCAACCTGTTCCTCCGGTCATGCCGGATCCCGCCGTGGAGAGCGGCGCGGCGCAGGAGTTGTTCGTCTGGCCGGACGAGGAGGACAACCTCCCGAACCAGCGTTCGGACGGCTACGACGGGACCCGCCGGACTTGATCCGGATCAGGCCTTCTTGATGAGGGGTATGGGCCGTAACTTGTGCCCCTCCAAGAAGCGCTCGGGATCGGGGTGAAGCACTGACTCGATAATCGATCCGAAGACGTCCCGGAAGTCCGTCGTCATCTTCAGATCGCCATCGTCCAAGTCGGTCAGAGATGGCTGTACGCCATGAAGTCCGCCGGCGACGTGCGGGCCGAGGACGAACATCGGACCAGCCGTACCGTGATCGGTGCCAAAGGCCGAGTTCGCCCTCACTCGACGACCGAACTCGCTGTAGACCACAACAGTCACGCGGCGCCCGGCCTGCGTCGCGGACAGCCGCTGGACGAAGGGCGTCAGGGCCTGGTCGAGTTCCCTGAGGAGCATCTCCTGCCCGGCCCGCTCCTGGGCGTGCAGGTCGAAGCCGCCGAGGCTGACGGAGTACACCCGGGTTCGCACGCCGGCCTCCACACAGCTGGCGACGAGATTCAACTGCGCCGCGAGTGCGCTTTCGCCTCCCGTGCCGGTCGCCGGGATCTCCTGCCGAGTTCCCGTGGACGGGCGCTCGGCTCGCTCTGCCTCGCGGACCAGGCGGTCGATGTCGAGGAGATCTCTGATCCCAGCGGCAGCCCGCGCCCCGATCATCGGTTCGCCCGGGACGACCTGACCCAGGCGAGCGAGCATGTCACTGGTGATCCCAGCGGGGAGCTGGAGACCGGAGACTCCGACGCTCACCCCCGACCGTTCCGCTCCGACGAGCAGTGGAGGCAACACCGGCTCGAAGCTGACCGCCGTTTCCAGCGGCCCCTTGACGGCGTCGAGCCAACGGCCGACCCAACCGGACTTGATCGGGTGTGCCGGTGACGCCGTCTGCCATACGTCCATCGAGTGGAAATGGCTTCGGTCCGGTTGGGGATATCCCACCCCGAGGACGATCGCAAGCTGACCGTCGTCCCACAGCTTTTTCAGACCGACCAGGGCTGGATTGAGTCCCAAGGTGCCGTTCAGATCCAGAACCTGGCCCGAGGCGTACGCCAGCTCGGGCCGTGCCGACTGATAAGCGTCGTCACCGTGTGGGACGACGGTGGCCAGCCCGTCGTTGCCCCCGTAGAGCGTCACTACGACAAGCTTGTCCGGGTTGTCGCCGGGCTCCTCGGGGTCCTGCGCCTTCGCCCGATGGAGCAGGTCAGCCAAGCCGATGGCTGCGCCGAGACCGACGGCTCCCCCGCCGAGAACCCCGGAGGCGATCAGGAACTTGCGACGGGTGACGGCGTCCATCAGCTCACCATGTATTCGGGGCTCACCAGACCGAGGATCAGCCTGTGGCGGGGATTGGGCACGTCCTTCAACGCTTCGAATGTCCGGCTCGTCCAGGTCTCGACGGCCAGGACTTCGGCCAGGCCCTCGATGGACTGTGGAGCGCCGACCGCTTCGGCGAGTACGCCCGCCAGGCTCAACCGGATCTGAGTCGCACCGGTCGTCAGCCAAGCATTGCTATTGGGCCAGCCACCCACGCTCGGCGGGGCGAACGGCAGTTGTCCCAACGCCTCGAGACCGGCGACGACCATGTCCTGAGCCGGCTTCGGCAGATCCCAGAGCCGCAATCCCAGCTGTCGCATGGCGCCCACCAGCCACTCGACTGGTTGTTTGGCCATCGTCCCCGAGGTCGCCAAGAACGCCTCGTCTTCGAACATCGCCCACAGCATCGACGGTCCGTACGGAAATGCCGTCAGCATGCGGTCGAGCACGGACTGCGGAATCGGATCTATCGCCGAACCGTATCGGTACCACATCCGAGAGGCGATGAATCGTGGGCAGATCGGCTGCGACAGCAGGAAGTCGGTCAGCGACTGAGCATCGAAGTCACGTGTCACGCCGAGGATCGTCTTCGACCCGAAATCATGATCCTTGGCCGCGAAGTAGGAGCGCGCTCTGCCGTAGTCGACCTTCCACCCCGTCAGCGCGCGACCGGCATCCTTGACGTCCGCCTCGGTGTAGTTGCCAATGCCGAGGAGGAAGAGCTCCATCAGCTCCCGGCCCAGGTTCTCATTGGGCTTGGAACGGCTGTTGAGCTGACCGTCGAGCCAATGAATCAGGGCCGCGTCCGTCACCATCGTGCGGGCCATTTCCCTGAAGTCCTTTTTGCGTAACACCTGATGCTGGTTCAGCAGCAGCCGCGCGTCACGGACTTTCTTGACCGACGTCGCCCAGTGGCCGTGCCAGAAGAACGTCAGCTTCTCGAGTCCCTGATGATCGGCGACGACGAGGCGATCGATCCACCAGCGAGTGATGCGCTGAATCGAGTCCTCACGCACGACATCAGCGGCTGCCGCTTCCTTCGCGGTCGGCGGACGCTTGAAGTACGTGTACGGATCGACTGGCAACACCGGAAACGGCGCCCTGACAGCCCCGGCGTCGTCACCGGCGGGTGCCAGCAAATCGCGAAGTACGGCCGAATAGCCCGATCGCTTCCCATTCGCCAGATCCGTTGCGGTTGGCCCGAATCCGGCCCGTCGCAACAGCAACGCGACGCTGTCGGTCATGCCTTAAGAATGTAGGCCACGAAGCCGAAGCGGCGAAACCGGCAATACGAACATGCTCGCTCCATCGCCGGCATGACCGGGACCACACCGACGACGGCCATGCGGGGCAAGACTTGCCATACTCCGCAAACCGCCCAAGCGTTCCCACGGTCAGGTCAGGTCGGCCGATTGGCGTTCCCCCACTGGTCAGTTATGGTTACTGCCATTTGGCGCGAGCCATGTCGTGGCCACCGCATGCGGATGGGCCCGATTCACGGGTGGAAACAGGAGTGGAAGTGCGGTCCCTCACGGGTCAGCGCCGGGGCGACACCAGGCGAACTCATCGCGGTCGCCCATCTCGGCAGAGCTCCGCCCGGCTGGTCAGCGTCTATCGGTTGACCGCCTTCGTCGATCCCTCCGTCCGCCCATGACCCAGCCTGGAACACTCTTCCTAGCGAAGATCAGCTCGTGGTGGGATGGTTCGTTGCTTCGCGCCATGTTGCTTGAGCCACGGCAGCGTCTGACCACATTGCTGCTTGCGATATGCGTTGGCGCAGGTCCGATGGCGCTCGGCAACGACGACAAACGCATCTATGTCGGAATTGCACCGGATATCCCAACTGTCTACACGTACACCGTGGTGATCGCCGCCATCGCCCTCATCTACACGTTGCAGGCGCCAAGGCAGGATTGGCGTGGGCTGATCCCGTGGACTCCGTTCTTCGGCTGGATTCTGCTCATGTCTGTCTTCAGCTGGGGATTCTCGGCTCGGATGTCCTCGGGAATCCTTCACCTCACACTCGGTGCGGTCGTCTTCGCAATCGGAATCGCCGCGGCGAGACGGGATCCGGATGGGGCCGTTCTCCCGTGGGCCTTTGCCGCGGTGGCGTGGATCCAGCTGTTGGCCATCGCATTCGCAGCCGTCGGTCTGCCTCTTCGCCATATCACCGGACCGCAGGCTCCCGATCTCGTCGGCCGAGCGACCGGCTTGACCGCACACCCCGGCGAACTCGCCAAGGTGCTGTTTTTCTGCGCCATGTTCGCTCTCGTCCTCCCCCGCAGCACACGGAGCCAGCTGTGGGCATCACGGCTGACGCTCGGTGCGGCACTCCTGGGAATATCGCTCTCGCAGAGCCGCACCGGACTTGTCGGCGTACTTGTGTTGATCGTCGGATTCGCCGGACTGGAGGCAGTCGCTTCGGGCATTCGGCGTACGCATCTCATGATGCTGGGTGCGGCGGCGCTCCTCGGCCTGGTCTCGTTGCCATGGCTGATCGCGCGGTTCTCCGCCGATCCCACCGGCGGCGCACGGGGGCATCTCCTCGGGGTCGCCGCGCGCCTCATCAGAGACCACTGGTGGAGCGGTCTCGGCCCCAACAACTACGTCGCCCTCGGCGGAGCCATCGACAAGCTCACGTCGTCAGGAGTACCGGTACACAACGCGCTCCTACTGAGCACGGCTGAACTCGGAGTGCTCGGATCGATGGCACTGTGGTTGCCATTCGTGATGGTCGTGGTCCGGGCCGTCTCCGGGGTCATTTCGTCGAAGGGCCGCGATCCAGCAGCTCGCGTCATTCTCGCGTCGCTTCCGGGGCTCCTATTGATTCTGCTCACCGGATGGGGTTTGTTGCAGGCGCCCGTATACCTCATATTCGCTCTCGCCTTCGGCTATCTGGGTGCGCGAACGCAGCAGACCAGTGAAGAAGTGCCGAACCCACACCAGGGAGCCGCGTCCTGATGAGTGCCGAACACGTGGGAGGCTCAGGCGGCAAACGAGTCACCCTGCTGATGTCCTCCGGTTTGCTGGGTCTCTCGCAGTTGGTGGCCCGGGTCAGCACGCTGGCTGTGATGGCTCTGCTCGTCCGCGGTGCGGGTACGGAAAGCGTCGGCTACTACGGCCTCGCGACCCTGGCCGCGTCGTTGATCGCCATCGGACTCTCCTTCGGCATGCCCACCTATTTGACGAGGCAGGTACCCGCGGCCCAGGTCCGCCCCGACGAGGTCGTCCGCATCCATGGTCTACGGCTCGTAGTCCTCACCGGAGCCGCCGCGGTCGCGTATCCCGTGTTGTCTGCCATGACCCCGTCCGCCATCCACCTCGGCTTCTTCCTGTTCTTCGTAGCCAGCCTGCTGGATCAGTGGAACGAGACCGCGTGGGTACTGGTCCGCGGCACGCCGAAGGCATGGAAGGAGCCGGTCGCCAACTCGACTACCAGTCTTGTGCTGGTCGCAGCGTGCGCGGCAGACCTCTGGCTGCTGGACGGCTTGACCTTCCTGAACGCCGCCGTTTATGCCGCCGTGACTGCGGCCGTTCGGGCGGGGATCGCCGCGGCCTTGGTCTTCCGGGGCCGGCCACGACGGATCAGCGACCCGCTGCGAGTGAAGCTCCACCTCCGGCAGTCGGTCCCCTATCTCGCCTCTGACCTCCTCGGACTGATCTACTTCCGAGGCGACGTGCTGATCCTGACCACCTTCGTGGCCGCCGCCGAGGTCGGTGAGTACGTCTCCGCGACCGGGCTGATCAATCCAGCGGTTCAAGTGGCGGCCGCCATGAGTGTCGGCGCGTTGGCGTTCGCCGCGCCGAAAGCGTTCGCCGCGCACGCCGGGAGATCCGACCCGCGATCGATCTACCAATTCTTCCGGCTGACCGGGCTAGCGGCGTCCGGCGCCATCGGCCTCGGGCTGCCGATCGCCATCGCGATCCTGTTCGGCTCCAGCGGGATGCCGATTCTTCAGTTGTCGGTGATCCTCACGCTCTTCCTCTCGCTCCGTTTCGCCAACTTCGGTCTGTCGGCCATTCTCCTTGCGGAGGGCGGCGCCCCACGCCGCGTTCTAGTGCTACTGGCGAGCATCGCGGTCAGTGTTCTGCTCAACCTGATGCTCGTCCGGCCCTTCGGGGCCGAGGGCTCGGCCTGGGCCGCGATGCTGACGGAGTTCGTCGTGGCGGTCTCCCTCGTCTGGGCGAGCCGTCAGCGCAGCCTCGTCCGGCCGGTGGCGATGACGCTCGTGGTGACCGCCGGGATGGCGGCCATGACCTTTGTCGCATTACAGGCTCTGACACCCCGACTGGCCGCCGTGGTGGTGGGCCTCTGTTACTTGACCTCGGCAGCGTGGAGCTTCGTCAGGCAACGCGGCCGTCGGCACGCCCCTCGCATCCTGACGAACGCGGAGGAAGCAGCATGAAAACCGGCATCGTGGGCTGGTTTGGATCGGACAATCTCGGCGACGAGATCCTGCTCCATTCGCTCATGCACAACGTGAGCGCCGCCGCCGGGGGCAGCGAGTTCGTGGTGTTCTCGCCCAATCCCGACCGTGTCGCGCAGCTGCACGGCGTCCAGACCGCGCCGATGCCGACATTGCGAGGGGGTGGACTGGCCGACCGGACCAAGCAGACCATCGCCCTTCTCCGGGAATGTGATCTGCTGGTCTTCGGCCCAGGCACCGTTTTTCAGGAAAGGTCGCCGAACCTGCCTTGGCCAGGGACACTTCCGCTGTTCGCCCGCATCACCGGGATGGCGAAGTTCGCCCGGACGCCGGTCGCCGCGGTGGGTGTCGGCGTACGAGAGGGCGGCACCGCCTTCGGGCGGTCACTGCTGCGATCGTTCGGAACGGCCGCCCTGGCCGTCGGCACCCGGGATCGGCGTAGCGCGAACCACTTCGGCCCCAGAGCAGCCGTCATCGGCGACATGGCCTACGCCGTCGACCTGCCGGCCCCTGCCGCACCCGCGCTCCAGCCACGATTCGCGGTGTCGATGCGCCCCTTGGCCCCGGAAACTCAGAAATCGCTGACCGAGGCTCTACGCGGGTGTGCCGAGAGCCTGCAGGCCGATGGATGGGAGGGCGACTTCCTCGCCATGGCGTACGGGCGAGACGCGAACGGGGAGGACGACCGGGAAATCTACGCCGCCGACTTCGCTGCGGGCCTCGCCCTAGGCCGGAATCCTCTCGACAGCGATCAGCTCATACGTGAGTCGCTCGACTCCTGGCTCACTGGTCTCGGCGCGTATCGCGTCGTGCTGGGAACCCGCCTGCACGCCGCCCTCATGGCTGTCGCCATGGGTGTACCCACCGTCGCCATCGCGTACGAGCGGAAGGTACGCGACGCGTTCGTGGACCTCGGCTTGTCCGACTTCCTCGTCGGACCGAACTGTACGGCGCGAGACCTCCGCGATGTGGCGTTGCGTGCCGCCGCCGCTCCAGAGGTGTTCGCCGAAGCGCGTACGCGGGTGATCCATCAGGGATCGATCGCGCGTGATTTCATCGCCGCGATGGTGAAGAGGCTCCGCTGATGCGTACGCTGTTGCTGTCGCCGTTCGCGCCGCACCTTCACCACGACCATGCTGCGTCAGACACCATCGTGCAGCTCGTACCGCGACTCGCGAAACACGTCGAGCTGTTCGTGTACTCGCCGCAAACCGGGTCTGCGATAGACGCTCCCAACGATCTGGATTACACCTTGCTGCCCGCCGGCCCCCAGGGCGCTGCCGGTGTCGCCGCCCGGCTCGGGCCGAAGCCAGCCTGGCTACGCCAGGCGTGGCCTAAACAGGCCACCCGCGAGGTACACGACCTCATCAACCGCCTTCGTCCTGATGTTGTGCATGCCGAGTACCTGCAGTGCGCCGAGGCCATCGCGGGTGTGCCTCGCTCAGTGCTCGGCATCCACGACGTCACCGAGAACGTGATGCGGCAATCGCTGCTCGCGTCTTCCCTTCCGAAGAAGCCGTACCGGCTGGCCGAGCTCTGGCGTACGGCTGCTTTCGAGCGGGAGGCGATCCGCAACGCCGCCGCCGTGCTCACCCTCTCCGAGGCCGACCACTCGGTGGCGTCACGCTACAACCGCAGCGTCTTCCTGGCTCGGCCCGGAATCGAACTGGGTGAACTGGAGTGGCGACCCGCTGCAGTCGGCCCTTCCCCGGTTCTCGTCTTCGCCGGGGCGATGTGGCGCCGCGCGAACGCCCTGATCGCCCATTTCCTGGTCCACGAGGTAATGCCGGAGGTCTGGCGTCGTCATCCCCAGACGCAATTGCGGATCGTCGGCGCCCGGCCTCCGCACGATGTCATCGAGCTTGCTGCCGATCCCCGCGTGGTGGTCACCGGTGAGGTGCCGGACATCCGGACCGAGATGCTGAGCAGCACCGCCGTTCTGGCACCGTCGATCGTCGGCGGCGGAGTGCTGATGAAGGTGGTGCATGCCATGGCGCTGGGCTGCCCAGTCGTCACTTCGTCCGGTCCAGCCGCTTCCGTTCAAGGTGATGCGTCCGTCCTCTTCATCGCCGACGAAGCCGCAGATCTGGCGGCAGCGGTTTGCCAGGTCCTGTCGGATCCGGTAGCCGCAGCGGCTGTCGGCCGGGCCGGCCGCAGGCATGTGGGCGACCTGTTCCGCTGGGATGACACCGTTCGTGCGTACCTGGACGCGTATGAGATAGCGAGCCGTCAGTGAAGGTCGTCGGAATCCTCGTCAGCTACAACTCTGCCGCCGACCTTCCCCTGAGTCTGGGGAGCCTTGCGGCGCTGCCGGTGTCCGACATCGTCGTCGTGGACAACGCGTCGAGCGACGACAGCGCCGAGATCGCGCTCACTTATACGCCGCACGTCCTGCGCCTGCCCAACGTCGGGTTCGGCAAGGCGATCAACGCGGCGGTGGAGTATCTGCCGGGCGCTGACGCGTACCTGCTGATCAACCCGGACTGTGGCATCCATCTGGCGGACTTCCACAAGCTCACGGGCGCCCTGACGGCCGACCCCGCCCTTGGAGCCGTAGCGCCCCTGATGCGCTATCCAAACGGCGAGTTCGGGATCTCGGCGGGGCCCGAGATGAGCATCGCGAAGGAGTGGCTCGCCGCACTGCGCGTCGACCATCTGGTTCCGCGCCGGGCCCGCGCCGCGTTGTCGCGGTCGCGTCTCCTCCGCCGGCTCGTACCGATGCTCGCCTACCTGGACACCAAGCCAGCAGCCGCAATTCAGCACACGGCGTGGGTCTCCGGCTTCTGCATGCTCGTCCGCCGTGAGGCCTTCGAGCAGGTCGGCGGCTTCGACCCCGCCTTCTTCCTGTACTTCGAGGATGTCGACCTCTGCAAACGCATGCGAGCCTCGGGCTGGCGCGTCGGCTCGGTCGGCACCAGCGTCGCCCTGCATCGAGAGAGCACAAGCACGGGTGCGGTCGGCAAGAACCGTCTCTATAGAGACGGGATGGTCGTCTATTTCGACCGCCACGGCGCGCGGATTGAACGCGTACTGGCGAGAGCTTTGAGGAGATTCCCCCTATGAAGGTGCTGTTCGTCGCGCCGTGGATCCCGTCGAAGATCCGGCCGCGGAGTCTCGAGATACTCAACATGCTGGTCAAAGACCACGACGTCCGGTTCGTCGGGCTCGTCAGCTCGGAAGCGGAAGAGCGCGAGGCGACCGAACTACCGGTGACCAACCCCGTCCTGATCCGGCGTGATCGCTGGGGATCGATGGCGCGATGCGCTCGCGCCCTTCCGACCCGCACGGCGCTGCAACAGGCCTACGCTCAGGTTCCCGGACTCTCAGCGGCTGTACGCGAGCAGATCCGAGACTGGCGGCCGGACGTCGTGCACCTCAACGTTTTCCGCACCGTTCACCTGGTCGAGGAGTGCGCTCCGACGCCGGTCATCATCGACCTCGACGAGTTCCGGAGCGAGTACTACGAGCAAGTGGCTCGAACCGCGAAGTTCCCTTGGCATCTCGTGGGCCGGATCGAAGGTCCACGCATGAAGGCGCGCGAGGACCGGCTGGTCGAGATGGGCGTACCGATAATGCTTTCCGCTCCCGATGAGCCCGGTGCGGAGCGCCCGGGAACGTACGTCGTACGGAGTGCGTACGATTTCCCGCTCACACGTCACGCGGAGCCGACGGAGCCGATCGTCCTCTTCGTCGGACGACTCACATACGAGGCGAACGTGCACGGTCTCATGTGGTTCATCGAGCAGTGCTGGCCGGGCATTCGTACGCGCGTACCGAACGCGAAGTTGCGAATCGTGGGCACCGAACCGCCCCGCGAGGTGCTCGAGGCCGCCACCAACGGTGTCGAGGTCTTCGCGAACGTGCCGGATGTCGATCCATACTATCTGGAGGCATCCGCTGCGATTGTGCCGATTCATCGAGGAACCGGCGTCCAGATGAAGCTCATCCAGGCGCTCGCCGCCGGAGTGCCAACCGTCGCGACTTCCGCCGTGACTCGGCGGGCAGGCGTACGCCACGGTCACGATGTGCTCGTCTCCGATGATCCCGACGGCTGGATCGACGCGGTCACTACGCTACTGACCAACCCCGAAGCGGCACAGCGACTTGCCGCAGCCGGTCGCGAGTGGGCGGTGGGCAGCCACAGCACGGAGGCAGTTCGACGCCAATTGGCCGATGCGTACGCGGCGGTCGGACCGCCCAAGGACGATCTGTTCCCCGATTCCTCCGAATAATCCGATACATCCCGGCTATCCGGCAGATCTCAGTTCGAGGACAAGCTCGTTCCTGGCCTGATCGGCGATAGCGCGGTCAGCCAGGAGGACATAGCATTCTGCGGTCGCGGTCAGAAACATCGAGCTATTCAGATAAAAACGGGGAACTGAAATGAACGACGCCGGTCTATCATCGTTGACGGACGACGGCTACGACCCATCGATCATCCCGTCGGCGGTCTTCGCTCGGCCAGAATCGGAATACGGTGACGAGTCACCGTTCGACTACAGCTACCAGCACTCGGCGACGGATGACCCACCGGACCGGATGTATTTTGACGTGCCACAGCAGCGGAACCAGGAAAGCGTGCCGGCACCGCGGATCCCCGAAGACAGCGGGCAGGTGACGCCGCCACCCGAGCCATCTGCGGCGACGATCGTCTTGCCCTATGTCGGTTCGCGCGCGTCGCGGCGTACGCGACTCCTGCGCGCTTGGATGATCACACTTCCCGTGGATGTCCTAGCGCTGCTGACGCCACTTCTGATGACCGTGCAGTACTGGAAGGGCACGCTGTTCACGGCTCTGCTGACCGTTCTGATCTTCGCGGTAGGTGGCCTCTACCGCGGCCGGCGGCATATGAGCATTCTCGATGAGTTACCGGCGCTGGCGGGCCGGCTCCTCGCCGCGGCTGCCATTGTCGCGATCATCGCGGCGGAGCGTCACGAGTCGGTCGAGTATGTCGCGGGGTTCATGCGCGCTATCGCGATCTCCTCCGTCGCGGTCCTCATCGGCCGCGCCATCACCCGCGCCATCGTGGTGACTTCTCGTCGGCGTCGGCTGGTTGAGCACGGCGCCATCGTCCTCGGCGGTGGTCCCGTCGCAACCGAGCTTGCTCGCCTCCTGCGTCGCTATCCCGAATACGGCCTCCGGTTCTGCGGATTCATCGATGTCGCCGGAGCCCCGCACGAGACCAGGGATCTCATGCCGCTGATCGGTCATCTCGACCAGTTGGAAAAAATGATCGAGGCGACGGAGTGCGATGTACTGATCGTGGCGGACATCAACTGCCCGGAGGAGGAACTCCTGGAGGTGATCCGCCTCCCCGCCGCCATGCGCTGCGATCTCTGGGTGGTGCCCCGGCTGCGTACCTTCAACACTCACGGCGGAATCCCGGATCACATCGGCGCCATTCCGGTTTCGCACATGCGGCGGCCGGAGCTATCCGGGGCGAAGTGGGCCGTCAAGCGTACGACCGACATCATCCTGTCGGGCACCGCCCTCCTGCTCTTGAGCCCGATCCTGCTGTTGTGCGCGATTGCCACCCGAATCGAGGGCGGTCGCGGAGTCTTCTTCCGCCAGCAGCGCATCGGCCGCTACGGCGTAACGTTCGAGGTCATCAAGTTCCGATCGATGCGGCCGCGTGACGACAACGAGTCTCAGACAAACTGGTCGGTAGCCGATGATCCGCGGGTGGGCCCGGTCGGTCGCTTCATGAGACGCACTTCGCTCGACGAGCTTCCACAGCTTTGGAACATCCTGCGGGGAGACATGACCATTGTTGGCCCCCGCCCGGAGCGACCCTTCTTCGTGGAGAAGTTCTCCGCCGAGCACCCTGGCTACGATCTGCGACACCGCGTGCCGGTGGGTCTCACCGGTCTCGCTCAGGTGAGTGGTCTGCGTGGGGATACGCCGATCTCCGACCGGGCTCGATTTGACAACTACTACATCGAGAACTGGTCGCTCTGGCTGGACGTAAAGGTCGTTCTGCGGACAGTTGCGGAGGTCTTCCGGGGTGGCGGACGGTGAGTCTCGTCCGTCCAGCGGAAACGCGGCCTGCTGAGCGCTCGGCAGCTATCCGGCAGCCCGCGAAGTGAGCCGATTGGAAACGGTCGGCACGATCGACGCCGAACCATGGCTTCTCCAGAGTCGGCCGCACGGCAGGCGGCGACCTGACATACAGGGCCTCCGGATGATCGCTGTCGCCGCGGTCATCGGCGACCACCTGCTCGCTTATCCCCGCGGGGGTTTCGTGGGCGTGGACGTCTTCTTCGTGATCTCGGGCTATCTGATCACGTCCCTGCTGCTGCGCGAGTACGGCCAAACCGGACGTATCTCGCTTCGCGGGTTCTACATCAGGCGGGCCAAGCGAATCCTTCCGGCGGCGATCCTCGTTCTCGGGACGACGCTGGCTTTCGGGCGGATGCTGTTCGACGAGTCTCGATTCCGCGACATGTCCGTGGATGTCGTCGCCGCCGCCGTCTTCGGCGCGAACTGGCGCTTCGCCGCAGTCGGCGCGGACTACTTCCAGCAAGGGCTCCGACCGTCACCGGTCCAGCATTTCTGGTCCCTTGCCGTGGAGGAGCAGTTCTACCTGCTCTGGCCGGCTCTTCTGCTCGCCGTACTGACGCTATCGATCAGGTATGCGCGCCGTAACGCGGACGCCCGTCTCACCGCGGCGCTGGCCGCCGTAGGCGGCCTCACCGCCATTTCGTTCTGTTGGTCGGTCTTCGAGACCGCGACAGGACCGACTGTCGCATACTTCTCCACCTTCTCCCGCGCATGGGAACTCGGCGTCGGGGCCTGCGTCGCGCTTCTCCGCCTTCGCGGGAGAAGGTGGTCGGCACGCACCAGTACGGCGCTCGCATGGCTCGGCCTGGCCACGGTGGCGATCTCGATCTTCTCGCTCCGCGCCGACGTCGCCTTCCCCGGCCCCTGGGCGTTGGCACCAGTTGCCGGAGCGGCCCTGGTCATCGGTGCTGAGCGGAGCTCGTCCACCGCACCGAAATACCTGTGGCCCCTCACAAATCGAGTCAGCCAATACCTCGGTGACATCTCCTACTCCCTCTACCTCTGGCACTTTCCGGTCGTGATATTCCTGCCGACCCTCGTGGCCACTGAGGGCCTGCTGTACCCGGTGCTCTCGATCGGCCTGGTTTCCCTCCTCGCGGTCGTCTCCTACCATTTCGTCGAAGACCCGCTACGAAACGCCCCTTGGCCCTGGTGGTCGCCTGGCAAGATGCGGATCGGGCGACCGCAGCCGGCATTGGCGCTCGGGCTCGGTTCTCTGCTGCTTGTGAGCGGCGTCGCAGTCATTCAGGGCCCGCCGCAAGTCGTTCGCCCGCCGAGCAGTCCTACCGAGTGTTTCGGGGCTGCGGCACTGGACCCCGCGCTTGTCTGCCCGCTCAGCCAGGGGAACTACGTCCTGCCCGCTCCGGCGGATCTCGTCGATGACACAGCCGGCGCGTTCGACTGCTGGATCGCCGAGGGGGAACGGATGAAGCGGTGCGCCTACGGGGATCCATCGGCGAAGACTCGAGTGGCAATCGTCGGCGACAGTCATGCCGCCATGCTGCTACCTGGGCTGAAATCCCAGCTCAAAACGCGGGGATGGCGTCTGGACGCCTATGTCGGCTGGGGTTGCCAGTGGATGCGAACCGGCACTGGAAGCACCTGTGACGGCGCCATGCGAGACATCCAGAAGGCGCTCATGACGGGCAAGGCCTACGACGTAGTTCTAGTGACGGCGGCCCGGCAGCGAACTGCTCAGGACAAGTCGTGGGTTTCCCAGATGTACGCCGACGCATGGCGGCCGGTGGCCGAACGTGGAAGCAAGATCGTCGTCGTCGCGGACAGCCCCGCAGTCGACCAGTCCGCGCTTGACTGCGTTCTACGTATCGGATTCTCGCCTGCCAAGGACGACTGTTCGACCCCCGTGTCGCACGCCTTCAGCGAGACAGATCCGCTCCTGGGCGCGGCTCGTCTGGTCGACGGAACTGCCGTCGTCGACCTCAGATCCTTCTACTGCAAGAGTTCACGTTGTCCGGCTGTGATCGGCAACGTCATCGTCTACCGCGACACCGTCGGCCATATCACCTCGACGTTCAGCCGTACGCTCGGCCCGTACCTCGTCGATGCGGTCGCCCGTGCCGCGGGACTGGCAGTGAGTGTCAAGCCTTAGCCAGCCAGGTCGGATTCTCCGCGAGGAAGTCTTCAAGCGTGTCAGATTTGGCTGCCGCGAACATCTTCAGGCTCTTGGCGGTCAAGTACTGGCACGACGACTTGTCGGGACACTTGACCGACGCGTATTCGCCGCCGTTCGTCCGCACCATCTGGATGCCGTCCGTGCCGATTCCCTTCAGGAGGAAGATCCAGTCCGTGAGGTGAGCCGCGCCGGGGTCGAAAGTCAGTGTCTTTCCGGCTGCGGACATGACTCGGTTCAGCTTGCCGACGTCCGTCATTCCCTGGCTCATGGCTTCCTTGGCCACTGCCTTGAGGAACTGCTGCTGGTGCCGCTGGCGGTCGTAGTCACCGCCGGAGGTGTGTCGCTGACGGACATAGTCGAGCGCCTGCCACGGCTCTAGATGGCGGCAGCCCGGTTGATAAGTCATCGCCGGCACGCCCGAGGGCAGCTCGTTGCCTTTGACGTCACGGTGAATGGAGGTGACTTTCTGGTCGATGCACATGTTGACCCCGCCGAGGGCCTCTACGACTGATTGGAAGCCGGCGAAGTTCACGATCGCGCCGGCGTTGAAAGTGATGCCCGTCACCTTTGAAACCGTGTTCGCAAGCAGCTCGAACCCGCCGGTCCGGCCGCCGCCGTTGTCGCTTCCGTGCTGGAAAGCCGCGTTGATCTTCTCTTTGCGGCCACCGAACTTGGTCTTGGGGAACGCCGGAATGTCCGCGAGTGTGTCTCGCGGCACCGACAGGAAGTAGGCCTTGTCGTGAGCAGCGTTGATGTGGAAGACGATGATGGTGTCCGCACGAGTGCCCTCCGGGTCGTCACTCACCGTCCGCTCGTCCACGCCGATCAGGAGCAAATTCAGAGGGCCCTGCAGAACAGGCCCCTTCTCCGTCGGAGTGGCGACCGAGTCGCCCAGCATGCTCTCCTGGTCTACCGCGTCGTCGACCTTCCCAAGCATGACGTTCACCGTGGCGGCAACACCACCACTCGCGACCATCAGCAACGCGCCCAGAACCACGACGAGCTTGGCCCACAACGGGCTCTTGACCTTCTTGGCCACCTTGCTGGACGACAATTGATCATCCGCCAGATCCCGGCGATGGGGCTCTAAGCGCCGGCGACCGCCGGACCGGCGATCATCGGTGTTCATTCGCACGGTTTTCCGCCCATCTCATCGCCGCCCCCGGTTTGGCAGCGCCCGTCGACCTCCGGGTTCTTCGTACCGTACTAGCCCGAGGCGACAGCACGCAGCCCGGCGATGCCTGTGCAATACGCATACTTGGGCAAATCACAGCATCTATTCCCCGAGCGATTCTCGGCTGGCGTCTCCGTCAAGGTCCGGCCCACATGTTCGGAGGCGATTGGCTACAGTTCAATGCTGCTCACCTCAGGCCGGAGAGGCCGCCGAACCCGCAAAGGACGGGCTCATGTCGTTTCACCTGACGCGCCGCAGAGCGCTGCTCCTCGGCGGAACGGGCGTTCTGGTCGCGGGTGGAACGGCGGCCGGCATCGTGGCCCTCACCGGCCGGGAAGTCACGGCCGACATCGTCGTCTTCGGCGCCACGCCAGCGGGAATCATCGCTGCCGTTCAGGCTCGTCGGATGGGCCGCCGAGCGGTGATCGTCGAGCCCGGTTCGCACGTCGGCGGCATGATCACAGGCGGACTGGGCAACTCCGACCTCGGCGCCAAGGAATCGATCGGTGGGCTGGCGGCAGAGTTCTTCCGCCGCGTCTACGCCAAGTACACCTCGACGAAGCACACCGCCGACTCGCCGATGCGATACACCTTCGAACCGCATGTCGCGCGTGAGGTCATGGACGACTTGCTGGATGAAGCAGACATACCGGTCTACACCGGCCTACGCCTTCGGCGGGCGGTCCGTTCGGGGAGCCGCATCACGGCCTTGGAAGCCGACAACGGCCAGACCTTCACCGGACGGGTCTTCATCGACGCCAGCTACGAGGGCGACCTCATGGCTGAAGCTCGGGTGGACTGGCTTGTGGGGCGAGAGAGCAACGGCACCTTCGGCGAGGCGTACAACGGCGTCCATCTGAGCGTCGAACGGCAGCACACCCTCTTCGTCTCGCCGTACCGGACCGAGGGGGTCACCGCATCGGGGCTACTGCCCGGGATCATCGCGTCGATCGGCCCGAACGGCAGCGCCGACGACACGATCCAGGCGTACAACTACCGGATGTGCCTGACCAAGTCACCGGATCGCATTCCGTTCCCGAAGCCGGAAGGATATGACTCCGCGGACTACGAACTGCTTCGGCGTCTGGTCAGATCCGGTTACACCGGCGACTTCTTCCGAGCGTTCGAGGTCGGGCGTCAGAAGTTCGATGTCAACACCTCCGGCCCGTTCTCGACCGACTTCATCGGCGCCAATCACTCGTACCCCACGGCCTCGGCGGCCGAGCGCGCCGCAATCGTCGCCGAGCACCTCCGGTTCCAGCAAGGGCTGATGTGGTGCCTCGCAAACGACCCGGGCTTGCCGCCCTGGGTACGCGAACAGACACAGCAATGGGGGCTTGATCCGGGCGAGTTCACCGAGACTGGAGGCTGGCCTCCGCAACTCTACGTCCGCGAGGCACGCCGCATGCGATCGGCGTACATCATGACGGAGCACGACTGCTTCGGAACCACCAAGGCCCCTGACTCGGTGGGATTGGCCAGCTACTTCGTCGACTCACACAACTGCAATCGTGTGGTTCACACGGAGGGCGTCCTCAACGAGGGCAGCGTTGCCGTACCGGTCGCGGGTCCGTTCCCGGTCAGCTATAGATCCATCGTTCCCATCGCCTCACAGTGCACCAATCTTTTCGTTCCGGTCTGTCTGGCGGCGACTCACACCGCGTACGGATCGATCCGGATGGAGCCGGTCTTCATGATTCTGGGCCAGTCGTCCGCCACGGCCGCAGTGATGGCGATCGAGTCCGATCAGGACGTCCAGGCCGTCGACTATGGCCGCCTCACCGCACGATTGCGCGCCGATGGCCAGGTGCTGGCATGGCCGGCCGACGCCGCAGACGTCATCCTCGACAACGGCGGCCCTGGTGTGTCGCGCGTCGGCAAGTGGGCGAGCAGCAAATCCGTCGGCGGGTACTACGGCTACGACTACGAACACGACGCCAACGCACCGAAGGGTACAACGAGCATTTCCTTCGTTCCGAAGCTTCCCGCTCAAGGCATGTACACGGTTTATTTGCGCTGGACGGCGAAGGCCGATCGAGCGGGCAACGTGCCGGTCGACATCCTCCACTCGAGCGGAACGACGACGGTGACGATCGATCAGCGTTCGTCCGGCGGCGTATGGGTGTCGGTCGGATCCTTCCGCTTCGCGGCCACCGGCAAGGAGAAGGTGACCATACGCACCGACGGCACCGACGGAGTCGTCGTGGCCGACGCCGTACGATTCGCGCCAGACTGACCGGACCACCCGTGATCGGCGGTTCGGCTGGTCAGCCGCGGCGCTGTATTGTCTGGTCCCATGTCGATCCCCTCGGACCCGGAACCGGTCCTCGATTCGCGGGAGATCGCCCACGGGGGCGATGAACCGGAAAACTCAAGCCTGGCGGACGCGACGGAGCAGCCGCCGGCCAAGAAGCGGCGACGTTGGCTTCGTGTCACGCTGTGGAGCCTTGTCGTCCTGGCCGTGATCGCCGGCGGTACGCTCATCGCGCTCCGCCTCTACGTCAAGTCGGTCGAGAACAAGGTGACGCGGGTGGACGCCTTCGCCGAAGTCGTCGAGTCGGAGCGACCGACGAAGCCGGCCGAGGCTACCAAGGCCATGAACATTTTGATCCTCGGCAGCGATTCGCGGAATCCGGACGTCGACGGATCCCGGACCGACACAATCATGCTCGCCCATGTGACCGCCGATCACTCAAGCGCGCAGGTCGTCTCCATTCCCCGTGACACCTGGCTGGACATTCCGCGCAGTGCCAACGGGCACGGCGGGGTGAAGGCCAAGATCAACGCCGCGTTCGCGTGGGGTGGCATCCCGCTCATGGTTCGGACGGTGGAGCAGTACACCAAGGTTCGGATCGACCACGTAGTCGTCATCGACTTCGCCGGCTTCGCCCAGGTGGTCGACGCGTTGGGCGGCATCGAGGTCAACGTCGAGAAGGACTTCACCTCCATCCATCCGCCGTACCGGAAGTTCAAGGCGGGCATGCAGCATCTCGACGGCACCGAGGCGCTCGACTACGCGCGCCAGCGCAAGCAGTTCGCGGACGGCGACTTCGCACGAATCAAGCATCAGCAGCAGGTCATCAAGGCGATCCTCACGAAGGCCACCAGTGCCGGCATTCTGACCGATCCGGGAAAGCTGAACGACTTCCTGAAGGCGACCGCGAGCGCCATATCGGCGGACAAGAAGTTCGACCTGTTCGGCACGGCCATGGACTTGCGTGGCATCAGCAGCAGCAAGATCCGGTTCATCACGAATCCGACGACCGGCACCGGGTGGGAGGGTTCGCAGAGCGTGGTTTACGCCAATAAGTCCGTCGCCGCGACGCTCTTCGACGCGATCAACAAGGACACCGCGGCCACCTGGCAGCCGTCCAAGTCCTAGATTCGAATCGAAACGGAGGGCCGCCGGGATTTCCCGGCGGCCCTCCGGCGTCTCAGACGAGTTCGGGGAACCAGAGTTTGATCTCGCGCTCGGCGGACTCGGTCGAGTCCGAGGCGTGCACGAGGTTCTCCCGGTTGGACAGTGACAGGTCGCCTCGGATGGTGCCGGCCGCGGCCGCCCGGCCGTCGGTCGCGCCGACGAGCGTACGCACGACGGCGATCGCCTCGTCGCCGGAGATGATCGCCGCGAGCAGCGGTCCCGAGGTCATGAACTGCTTCAGCGGCGGGTAGAACGCCTTCGTGACGTGCTCGGCGTAGTGCGCGTCGGCGAGCTCGGCGTCCATCGTGCGCAGCACCAGCGCGTCGATCGAGAGCCCCTTGCGCTCGAACCGGCTGATGATCTCCCCGACCAGTCCCCGGCGTACGGCGTCCGGCTTGATCAGTACGAGCGTGCGCTCGGCCACGAGGTTCCTCCTGGGTTCGTGCTGCGCCCCTTTTGTGAGCGTGGTTCATCAGCAGACTACCGACCGAGCCGGGCAGGCCACGGCGAACCCCCGCCAGCCACACCCGATCGGCCCTTCCGCAGGCCGCGACGTCCCCCTATGTTTACTCCAAGACGCCGACTTCCCCCGCTGTGGCACGATCGGGTCGTTGGGGGACGACGGTCGCCGGGGAGGGACGAAACGTGGCAAACGGCCAGCGGAAGAAGATCGGGGCAGTACGCGCGACCGGTGCGGTGGCCCTGGGCTCGCTCGGCGTCTTCACCGCGATGGCCGGGCTCGGCCTGACGAGCTGGCCGCTCGGCGCCGTCGGGGTCGCCATGCTGATCTTGGCGGTCGCGCTCCTGCTGACCAGTTCGTTCCGAGGAGCCGACCGGGCGTTCGTCGTCGGCACCGCCCATGTCCTGGAAGCCACCGAACCGCCCGCCACGCTGACGCACGGCCGCATCGAGATGCACCTGCAGATCGAAGCGCCCGGGCATCCGCCGGCGTCCGTTCGCGTACGCGATCCCCGGGTTCCGGTGGCGAAGTGGCCCACCGTCGGCGACGTCCTGCCGATCCGGGTGGCCGTCGACGACATCCGCCGCGTACGCGTGCTCTGGGACGAGATCCTCACGCACACGCAGCGCTACCAGGACGATGCGTACTCGGAGTACGAGGGCCTCGTCGACGACGACCCGCTCTACGACGACCATGCGAGCCGCCCGGGGCAGATGCGGTTCGAGGACTACGACGAGGACGACCGCGAAGATCTCGCCGGTTACCGGGACTCCGACCTCGCCGAGGAGGTCGCCGCCGCCCGGGCCGCGCAGGGGCCGCCCGTGGACGACGAAGGGCCCGAAGGGCCGGAACTCCCCCATCGCCGCCGTCCCCGGCCCCGCCCGCGACGGGAAGATCGGCGGGAGGATCGCCGCGAGGAACCGGCCGAAGGCGGCGGGACGACGCAGGTCCTGGAAGGCCAGATCGTCGAGGGCCCGGACGCTCCGCTGCGGGTCGACATCATCGACTTCTCCGAGGCGACTCCGTCCGCGTTGGGCGATCTACCGCCGAATCCCCGCATGAGCCCGGAGGACGGCGGGTTCCTCGGCCGCACCGAGCCGCCGGTCGACCCGATCCCGGCGTACTCGGCGCACGGTGGCGGCTCGGTGAACTCCGTCGGTGTGACGCTGCTGGTCGCCGACGTGGATCGCTCGGTGGCCTTCTACCGGGACCTGCTCGGCTTCGACGAGATCGACAGCGGCTACGGCAACGCCGTCCTGTCGTCTGGCGACACCCGTCTCGTGCTGCGGCGGGCCGAGGACCTGACCGCGGGCAACCGACGCCTCACGCACCTGAACCTCGAGGTCGACGACCTGGACCGGGTGCACGCCGAACTCGTCGAGAAGGGCGTCTCCTTCACGTACGCACCACGCGTAGTCAACCGCGGCGAGCGCCTGGAGCTGTGGGCGGCTGCCTTCCGCGACCCCGACGGGCACGCGGTGAACCTGACCCAGTGGCGCTCCCGCCACTAGTCTCCGCCTCACCCGTTCACCTGCAGATCACGGTTGCGCAGGCCGTGGAAGCGCTCCCAGCCATGCATAACCGTGATCTGCAGGAAAAGAAGCAGGAAAGAAGCGAGTCAGGAGAGGATCTGGCGGCGTACGTGCAGCACGTAGAGCCAGGCGATTCCGAAGACCACCCCGACGGCCGCGATCATCCAGTGCGCGAGCCCGCCGACGATCAGCACCACCTGGAGCGCCCCACCGGCGGGCCAGGCCCAGGGTCGGCCCATCATTCCGGCCAGGGTGAAGGCCGCCACCGCGGTCACGATCAGGATGATGATCGCCGCGTTGGGGTGCCCGGTGCCGAGCATGCGGATCGGGGCGATGCCGAGCAGCAGGGTGAGCCCTTCGAGCGACAGTGCCGCCGCGCCGAGCCCGCGAACGGCCTTCTCGGGGTTGCGGAGTCCTGATTGGGTCATCGCTTCAGCAGCCTCCGGGCGTCGGCCACGGTCACGACCGAGCCGGTGATGAGTACGCCGACGCCGCTGAGCGGGCCGTCCTGATCCTCCTCGGCGAGGACGACCGCTTCCGAGATGGCGTCGGGCAGGTCGGGGACGATGTGGACGCGGTCTTCGCCGAAGATCTCGATCGCCAGCGCGCCGAGCTGGTCGGGCGCCATCGAGCGCGGCGACGAGTTGCGGCTGACGACGATCTCGTCGAGCACCGGTTCGAGTAGCTCCAGTACGCCGTGCACGTCCTTGTCGGCGAAGGCGGCCAGGACGCCGACCAGCCGATGGAAGGTGAACTCCTCGGTCAGCGCGGCGACGGTGGCGGTCATCCCGTGCGGGTTGTGCGCGGCGTCCAGCAGGATCGTCGGCGCGCTGCGTACGCGCTCCAGCCGTCCGGGCGAGCTCGCCGAGGCGAAGCCTTCCCGGATGAGTTCGATGTCGAGCTGCTTGACCTTGCCGACGCCGCCGCCCGCACCGAGGAAGGCCTCGACGGCGGCCAGCGCTACGGCGGCGTTCTGCGCCTGGTGAGCGCCGTGCAGCGAGATGAAGACGTCCTCGTACACGCCACCGAGTCCCTGGAGCGTCAGCACCTGGCCGCCGAGCGCCACGTTCCGCTGGATCACGCCGAACTCGAGGCCCTCACGGGCGATTGTCGCACCGACGTCCGCGCACCGTTCGAGGATCGGCTCCATCGCCTCCTCGGGCTGCTGCGCGCAGATCAGCGTCGATCCGGAGTGGACGATCCCGGACTTGGCCAGCGCGATGTCGTACACCGTGTCGCCCAGCCATTCGGTGTGGTCCAGGCCGATCGGCGTGATCACGGTGACGCCGGCCTGCAGGACGTTGGTCGAGTCGTCCGCGCCGCCGAGGCCGACTTCGACCACGGCCACGTCGACCGGGGCGTCGGCGAACGTCGCGAAGGCCAGCGCCGTGGTCATGTCGAAGTACGTCAGCGGCTCGCCTGCGCCGGCGACGTTACGGTCGTCGAGCAGCTTCGCGACCGGCGCGACCTCGTCATAGATCCGCGTGAAGCGCTCTTCGTCGACCGGCTCGCCGTCGAGGCTGATCCGCTCCCGCACCGTCTCCAGGTGCGGGCTCGTGTAACGCCCGGTGTGCAGGCCATAAGCCCGCAACAGGCTGTCGATCATCCGGGCCGTCGACGTCTTGCCGTTCGTCCCGGTCAGGTGAATCGACGGGTACGCACGCTGCGGACTACCGAGCACGTCGAGTAGTTCGGTGATCCGCCCGAGGTCGAAGACCATCCGGGTGAAGCCGCGAGATTCCAGCTCCCCCTCGGCGGCCCGCATCTTCTCCGAGACTTCGTCGCTCATGATGCCCTCGTCATGCGCTCGGGAGGGCGGCGAGTGCGGCGTCGATCCGGGCCAGGTCGGATTCGGCCGCCGCCAGCCGCTGCTCGATCTTGGCGACCACCTCGGCCGGAGCCTTGGCGGTGAACGCCTCGTTGCCCAGCTTGGCCCGGCACTGGGCGGCCTCCTTCTCGGCGGCCGCGCGGTCCTTGGTCAGCCGCGCCCGCTCGGCGGCGACGTCGATGCTGCCCCGGGTGTCGAGTGCGACGGTCACGCCACCGGCGACGGTCAGCGTCGCCGTCGCGGCGAACCCGTCGGCCGCGTGCTCTAGGCGTACCAGCGAGAAAATCAGATCCTCGTGGCCGGAGATGCCCACGGCCTCGAGCCCCGCGAGCGTCGCCGCCACCCGCTGACCGGGCTTGAGGCCCTGGTCGGCCCGGAACCGGCGGACCTCGGTGACCACCCGCTGGAGCGCCTCGAGCTCGGCCTCGGCCGCGTCGTCGATCAGTCCTTTGTCGACGGTCGGCCACGCGTCCGAGACGAGCGTCGGACGGCGGGTGAGCGCCGACCACAACTCGTCGGTGACGAACGGGATGACCGGGTGGAGCAGCCGCAGCAGCTGGTCGAGGACGTGCCCCAGCACCCGCCGGGTACGCTCAGCGCCCTCACCCCCGGCGGCGAGCACCGGCTTGGCGAGTTCGACGTACCAGTCGCAGACGTCGTCCCAGGCGAAGTGGAACAAGGCGTCGCAAGCCTTCGCGAACTCGAAACCCTCGAAGTACTCGTCCACCTCGGCGAGGGTGTGCTGGAGCCGGGACAGAATCCACCGGTCCACAGCGGACAGTTCAGTGGGCAGCGGCCCTTCGACGGTCGCACCGTTGAGCAGGGCGAACCGCGTGGCGTTCCACAGCTTGTTGCAGAAGTTGCGCGCGCCCTGCACCCACTCTTCGCTGACGGCGACGTCGGAGCCGGGGTTCGAGCCGCGGGCCAGGGCGAACCGGGTGGCGTCGGCGCCGAAGCGGTCCATCCAGTCCAGCGGGTCGACCACGTTGCCGAACGACTTCGACATCTTCTTGCCGTACTGGTCGCGGACCATGCCGTGCAGCGCGACCACGTCGAACGGCTGCTTGCCGTCCATCGCGTAGAGCCCGAACATCATCATCCGGGCGACCCAGAAGAAGAGGATGTCGTAGCCCGTGACCAGGACACTCGTCGGGTAGAACTTGGCCAGATCGGCCGTCGGCTCGGGCCAGCCGAGCGTGGAGAACGGCCACAACGCGCTGGAGAACCAGGTGTCGAGGACGTCCTCGTCCTGCTTCCAGCCCTCGCCGGACGGCGGCTGCTCGTCGGGGCCGACGCAGACGACCTCACCGGCCGGGCCGTACCAGACCGGGATGCGATGGCCCCACCACAGCTGTCGCGAGATGCACCAGTCGTGCATGTTGTCGACCCAGGCGAAGTAGCGTTTGGCCAGCTCGACCGGCTCGACCCGGACCCGGCCGTCGCGGACCGCGTCGCCGGCCGCCTTCGCCAGCGGCCCGGTGTTGACGAACCACTGCAACGACAGGCGAGGCTCCACAGTGGTCTTGCACCGGGAGCAGTGGCCGACGGCGTGCAGGTAGGGACGCTTCTCCGCGACGATTCGGCCCTGCTCCCGCAGCGCCGCCACGATCGCCGGGCGCGCCTCGAAGCGGTCGAGGCCCTCGAACGGGCCGTGCGCCGTGACGACGCCGCGCTCGTCCATGATGGTGAGCGAGGGCAGCGAGTGCCGCTGGCCGATCTCGAAGTCGTTGGGGTCGTGCGCCGGAGTCACCTTGACCGCGCCGGTGCCGAAGGCCGGGTCGACGTGCTCGTCGGCCACGATCGGAATCCGCCGGCCGGTGAACGGCAGCTCGACCTCGGTGCCGATCAGGTGCTGGTAGCGCTCGTCGTCGGGGTGCACCGCGACCGCGGTGTCGCCGAGCATCGTCTCCACTCGGGTGGTGGCGACCACGATCGCGTCGTCACCGTCGCCGTAGCGGATCGAAACCAGCTCGCCCTCGTCGTCCGAGTGCTCGACCTCGATGTCCGACAGCGCGGTGAGACAACGCGGGCACCAGTTGATGATGCGCTCGGCCCGGTAGATCAGGCCGTCGTCGTAAAGCCGCTTGAATATCGTCTGCACTGCCCGGGACAGGCCGTCGTCCATGGTGAACCGCTCGCGGCTCCAGTCGACCGAGTCGCCGAGCCGGCGCATCTGGCCCAGGATCGCGCCGCCGGACTCGGCCTTCCACTCCCAGACCTTCTTGACGAAGGCCTCGCGGCCGAGGTCGTGCCGGGACAGGCCCTCGGCGGCGAGCTTTCGCTCCACGACGTTCTGGGTGGCGATGCCGGCGTGGTCCATGCCCGGCAGCCAGAGCGTCTCGAAGCCCTGCATGCGCTTGCGGCGGACGATGGAGTCCTGGATCGTGTGGTCGAGGGCGTGACCGATGTGCAACGATCCGGTCACGTTCGGCGGTGGGATGACGATGGTGAACGGCGGCTTGTCGCTCGCGGCGTCCGCGCTGAAGTGCCCGTCGGCGACCCACTGCTCATATCGGCGTTGCTCCACCTCACCGGGCTGGTACGCGGCGGCGAGCTCGACGGTCGAGGGGGTGTTCTGGGCAGACTCGGTCACCAGGTCAGTCTACGGACCGGCTCGGTACGCCCGACCGCGGCGGTGGCCTCGAAGCGCTGAGACCGTTTACGATCGCCCGGCACCCCCGCAAAGGAGCCAAACCGTGACCTACCCCTCCGGCGGCTCGCAGCCGTCCTCCCGCGTTGAGCGCGACCGCGCACAACCGGGGCCCGCCGGGTACCGGCCGCAGCACGGCTACCAGCCGTCCGGCGGACACGGCGACGACCCCCACGACCCGTACGCCCGCCTCGGCGAACTCAACGACAGCTTCGCCGATCAGCACACTGCCGAATACCCCCGCCAGGTGTACCCCAGTCAGGTGCAACCAGGCACTCCGCAGCCTCCCGCAGCCGCACCACCCAGCTTCGCCGACGCCGCAGCCGCCGCGACCGCTTTCGACGACCCGCCCCGGAAGCGCGGCAAGCTCAAGATCTTCCTGGCGGTGGCGCTCGTCATCGTGCTCGCGGGTGGCGTCGCCGGCTACATCTTCGGCAAGCCGATCATGGCGGAGTACCCCGCCACCGTGTCCGCCCCGGACACCATCGCCGGCTTCCCTCGCTCGACGTCGCCGGAGCTGAAGTCGATCGGCGACCAGATGGACAGCGACCTCAAGCAGGGCGCAGGCTTCTCGACCACCGCCGCCGGGGTCTACCACAAGGAGAGCGACGCCCAGCAGAAGATCGTCATGATCTTCGCGGGCACCAAGCTCATCCTGCGCCCGCAGGCCCAGCTGAACTCGGCGTACGGCGCGATCGAGTCCGGCGGCCTGCCGATCACCGGGCGCAAGGCCGTCCCGGCCGGTTCGCTCGGCGGGCGCGCGGAGTGCGCCACCTCAGTCACCGGTGGCGTCAAGCTCGCCATCTGCGGCTGGGCCGACCACGGCTCGCTCGGCATGGTGATGTTCTTCGACCGGAGTACGACCGAGGCCGCCAAGCTGCTGCTCGACTTCCGGCAGACCATCCAGCACCGCTGACTCTCCCCACCCGCCCGCGCTTCTCACGCCCGGGCCGGTGGGGCACACAGGATCGTCGCCGCGCCATAGGATCGCGCGTGTCCCTCGCAACCGACGTCCCGATCGCCCCGGCCGAGCGCCGTCGTCCCTGGGCGTTCGCCCTGTTCTGCCTCGCGCTGCTGGGTCTCGCGATCTGCGGAACGGGGTTGTGGATCGGCGTACCGATCGCCCGCGAGTATCCGGCGACCATCACGATCCCGGATACCGTTCTCGGCCTGCCCCGGTCGACCGACAGCTTCCACTTAGACATTCCCGCTGACGCCGTCGGCCAAATCGCGATCTATGGACACCCGGACAAGCTCCCCGTCGTCGTGGTGGTCGCGGGCGCGGGCTTCACGCTTCGGCCCGACCACGATGTGCGGCGCCTGCTGGCGGAGGTCGGCGCCGCCTACGACGAGATGGGCTCGGTCACCGAGGTGCCTGCCGGAGATCTCGGCGGCGTCGCCAAGTGCGCGTACGTCAGAGACAAGGAGTGGTCCGGTCACCGCGGAGTGATGTGTGGGTGGGCCGACCACGGCAGCGTCGGAATCGTCACCTTCGTGCCCGCCGACGATCTCCAGGTCGCTGGGCGCGAGATGGTCGACGTACGGTCCGCCGTGGAGTCACGCTGACAAGGTCCGCGCTTGCTAAGCTCCGCGGGTCGCGGGAGGTCAAAATCATGACAGAACAGCACGATAAGGTACGCACAGAGCAGGTACCGGCAGCGCGATCAGCGTCCGAGCCCCAGTCGACGGTCTTGTCCCCCGAGTCGGGGGAGATCGTCACCCCGCCGAGTGTCGCCAGCCGCTGGGCCGGCTGGTCCCGCCGTCGCCGTTGGCTGGCGATGACAGGCTCCGTGGTCGGCTGTGGCGTACTGGCCGCGGGGATCACGTTGGGCCCGACGGGTTATCGGATGTGGACGCAGAAAGACGCCACGCTGACGACCCCGGCCAACGCCGCCGGCCTCACGCTCGACACGACGGACGCCGCCAAGTCGGCCGCCGACGATCTGCGTACGGTGCTGGACGCCGGCTTCTCCCTCAACGACACCGTCGCCGGGGTCTACGGCGATCCCGAGCACGCGTCGCGATCGGTGCTCTTCGTCGGCGGCAGCGCTTTCCTGGCCCGGCCGGCCAAGGAGCTCGACAGCCTCTTCGCACTGCTGGACGACCAGGCGGGCGGCGTACGCGACGTCGTGGAAGTGGACGCGGGATCGCTGGGCGGCGTGATGCGCTGCGGCACCGCCGAAGGCTCCGACGCCATGACGATCTGCGGATGGGCCGACTACGGCAGCATTGCGCTCGCCATGTTTCCCGAACGCGATAGCGAGGAATCCGCGACTGTCATGCGCGATCTGCGTACGGCGATCGAGCACCGAAAATAGTCCCGCGATTAGTTCGCCGAACGCAGTCCGGGTACGCAAATGAGCCCCCGCTTTCGCGAGGGCTCATTTGGAAGTTTGTCCGGCGGTGTCCTACTCTCCCACACCGTCCCCGGTGCAGTACCATCGGCGCTGGAGGGCTTAGCTTCCGGGTTCGG
>NZ_JABFVK010000061.1 GCF_013362815.1 Hamadaea sp.
CGCACGGCCCGCGCCGCACCGCGCTAGCACCAGATCCCTGATCTGCCCGGAAACAGTCCGGCACAGTACGGGCTATTGACATATGTCTTCGTAGGGACTTTTCTATCTCCATTCCATGACAACGTTGTCTGAAAGGAGTGGATCATGTCCCGCGGACCCCTCCCACGGTTCGGGCGTGTGTTCACCGCTTTCCTCGCCATCGTGACCGGAACGGTCGCAGCCGGTGTCGCGTACGCGCCAACGCCGGCGCACGCGGCCCTCAACCTCACCCAGTACGTGAACCCGTTCATCGGGACCGACGACAGCAACTCGCCCAACCCCGTCCCCGGCGGCGCCGGTGGCAGCACCGTGCCCGGTCCGGTCGCTCCGTTCGGGATGGTGCAGTTCAGCCCGGACACGCCGACTGCGTCCCCCTCCGGCTACCGGTTCTCCGACACCCAGATCCAGGAGTACGCCCTGACCCATTTCAACGGGGCGGGCTGCTCGAACAACGAGGACATCGGAATCCTCCCGATCACCGGCGCGATCGGATCGTCGCCGGGCACCAACTGGACGGCGTACCAGGCGACACAGGTAAAGGGCAGTGAAGTCGCCCAGGCCGGTTACTACAAGTCGGTGCTGTCCACCTACGGGAACACGCAGGTCGAGTTGTCCGCGACGAAGCGTACGGCGATCATGCGGCTCGCGTACCCGGCCACGGCGTCGGCTCGCGTACTGCTGAACACGAGCAAGAGCGCGACCGGCAGCCGCAGCGGCTCCATCTCGATCAGCGGTGCGACCGTGAGCGGCTCGGTCACCGGCGGCGGCTTCTGCGGGTCGTCGAAGACCTACCAGATCTACTACTACGGCCAGTTCGACCGTACGCCGACTTCGGTCGGCACCTGGCTCGGCAGCACGGTGAGCGCCGGTTCGACGAGCACGAGTGGCGCCAACTCGGGCGGCTACGTCACCTTCGACACCAGCAGCAATCCGGCGGTGAATTTCAAGATCGGAATCTCCTTCGTCAGCGTCGCCAACGCGCAGGCCAACCTGGCCGCCGAGCAGAGTGGCTTCGCTTTCGACACCGTACGCGCCAACGCCGACGCGGACTGGAACGCGATGCTGAACCGGGTGCAGGCGACCGGTGGCAGCGCAACTGATCTGCAGAAGTTCTACACCGCCCTCTACCACGTGCTGATCAACCCGAATATCGCCAGCGACGTCAACGGGCAGTACCGCGGGTTCGACCAGGCGGTGCACACCTCCAGCCGGACGATCTACCAGAACTACTCGGGCTGGGACATCTATCGGTCGTGGGCCGCGTTGGTGGCGTTGATCGCGCCCGGCGAGGCGGCCGACATCGCCAACTCGATGGTGCTCGACGGCCAGCAGGGCGGGCTCATTCCGAAGTGGTCGCACAACAGCAACGAGCATTTCGTCATGACCGGTGACCCCGGGCCGGTCATCGTGTCCAGCCTCAACGCGTTCGGCGTCACGAACTTCGACACCGCCGCCGCGCTGAACCTGATGAACAGCAGCTCCAACGGCGGAACGATCCAGGGCGGCGCCATTCGCGGCCGCCAGTCGGAGTACGTCAGCCAGCATTTCATCGACGAGGACTCGTCCGACTCCTTGGAGTACTCCGCGTCGGACTTCGCGGTGGCGCAGTTCGCCCAACGACAGGGCAACACCAGCCTGTACAACACGTACATGACACGGGCGCAGTGGTGGGCGAACGTGTTCTCCACCGAGTCGAGCTACATCCAGCAGCGCAACCCGGACAACAGCTGGACCTGGCCGCTCGACCCGGCCAGCAGCAGCAACTACACCGAGGGCAACGCCTCGCAGTACACCTGGATGGTCACCTACAACTTCGGCAGCCTGATCAACCTCATGGGCGGGCCGCAGACCGCGCGACAGCGGCTCGACCACCACTTCACCCAGCTCAACGGGGGCCTGACCCAGCCGTACTTCTACATCGGCAACGAACCCGAGCACGGAGTGCCGTGGGCGTACAACTGGGCGCAATGGCCGGCCGGGACCTCGTCGGTCGTCCGCCGGGTGATGAACGAGTCCTACACGACCGGAGCCGGCGGCCTGCCCGGCAACGAGGACCTCGGTGCGACCTCGGCCTGGTACGTGTGGGGCGCGCTGGGCATGTACCCGGCTACGCCCGGCGCGGACACGCTGGCGTTGCACGGCCCGCTGTTCCCGTCGATCCTGATCGACCGGCCGTCCGGCGACATCCAGATCACCGCCACCGGAGCCGGCCAGGGCTCGCAGTACGTGCAGAGCTTCAGCCGCAACGGCACCAGCCAGACCCGGAACTACCTGCGCTACCCGGACGTCGCGAACGGCGCCACCCTCGCGTACACGATGGGAAGCGCTGCGAGCAGCTGGGGCACCGGCGCGGGTGACGTGCCCCCGAGCTTCAACGACGGCTGGACCCCGCCCGCCGCGGCGCCGAATCTGGGCCCGAACCTGGCTCAGGGCAAGGCCGCGAGCGGCTCGACGACCTGCAACTCGAGCGAGACCGCGGACAAGGCCTTCGACGGGCAGATCTCGGCGGCTAGCAAGTGGTGCTCCAGCGTGAGCGGTACGAAGACGCTGCAGGTCGACCTCGGTTCGATCCAGAACGTGGGCGCGTTCGTGGTCAAGCACGCCGGGCTCGGCGGCGAGAACACCGGTTGGAACATCGGCGCGTTCACCATCTCCACCAGCACCGACAACAGCACCTGGAGCCAGCGGGTGTCGGTCTCCGGCAACCGTTCCAGCCGCACCTATCACCCCATCGGCACCGTCTCCGCGCGCTACGTGCGGCTCGACATCACCACACCCACGAACAACGGCAATGCCGCGGCACGCATTGCCGAATTCGAGGTGTACGCCGGAACAGGCGGACCGGTCAACCTCGCCTTGGGGAAGGCAGCGACCGCCGATTCGTCGTGTGCCACGAGTGAGGGCCCGGAGAAGGCCGTCAACGGCTCCTGGACCGGTGGCAACAGCGACAAGTGGTGTTCGCTGGGCAGCAGCAAGTGGTGGCAGGTGGACCTGGGCTCGACCCAGACCGTCTCGTCGTTCACGGTGCGGCACGCCGGCGCGGGCGGGGAGTCGACGACGTGGAACACGCGCGACTTCACGATCCAGACGTCGACCGACGGTTCGACCTGGACGACGCGGGCGACGGTCACGGGGAACACCGCCAGCGTCAGTACGCACCCGATCACTCCGGTCTCCGCCCGCTATGTGCGGCTGACCGTCCAAACCCCGGCCCAAGACACGAACACCGCCGCCCGCATCTACGAATTCGAGGTCTACTAACCCCTTCCCGTTGATCATGAACCTAGGGTCCACCTGTGCGGTGTGTCGCACCCCTAAGGTCGTGATCATCGACGCGGCGACGCCGCGTCGATCACGACCGAGGGTGCTCCGACACGCCGCCCACGCGGACCCTAGGTTCATGATCAACGGGGCTGGACGGGGTTAAGAGGCGAGGCGGAGCACCGACGGATAGCGCTCCGGTTCGAAGGCGAGCGCGGCCGCGCCCACGAGGCCGGCCGCGTTCCCCAGTTCCGCCGGGGCGACGGCGAGATCCCGCAGGAAGCCGAGTTTGGCGTGCTCGTCGATGGCCTGCCGCAGCGGCGGGAGCAGCACGTCGGCCGCCCGGGAGACGCCACCGCCGACGACCGCCAGGGACAGGTCGGCGATCGCCGCAGCGGAGACGATCCCGGCGGCCACCGCTTGGCCGGCGCGGTCGAAGGCCTGGCCGGCGATCTTGTCGCCCGCACGGGCGGCGGCGGCCAAGTCCACCGCGGACTCGCCGATCCAGCCTTGGCGGCGTGCCCAGGCCACCATGCTCGGGCCGCTGGCGATGCCCTCGACACAACCCCGGCCGCCGCACGGGCACGGGTCGCCGTCCAGGTCGACGACGGTGTGCCCGATGTGCCCGGCGTTCCCCGTACGCCCGCTCACCAACCGGCCGCGTTGAATCAGCCCGCCGCCGACGCCGGTCGACACCACCAGGACGATCACGTCGTCCACGGATCGGGCGGCGCCGCGCCAATGCTCCCCGACGGCGGCGCACATCCCGTCGCCGGCCATGCGTACGGGGGTGCCGGGAACCAGCTCGGCGACGCGCGGGGCCAGCGGAAAGTCTCGCCAGCCGAGGATGTTGACCGGGCTGACCGTGCCCTCGTCCAGGTTCATCGGACCGGCGGTGCCGATGCCGATGCCGACCACCGGGTGACCCGACGCCTCAGAAAGCGTGTCTTGGATGAGCCCAGCGAGCGGGGCGAACACCGTCTCGGCGTCCCCGGGCAGCGTCGGCACGCTCCGCGCGCCGAGCACCGTCCCGTCCGAGCTCACGAGAGAGGCCGCCATTTTGGTGCCGCCGATGTCGACGGCGAGGGCGAGCGCAGCACGATCCATGGCGGGCAGGATAGCCCGAGCGTCTTGTGACAACGTTGTCAGCCCCGCGTACCGTTGCCGTGACGTAACCTCCTCAGCGTGGTGGCGAGTCGGCACGAGAAGCAGCGGGACGGGCGGCCCACGATGGTCGACGTCGCCAAACGCGCAGGTGTCAGCCTGAAGACCGTCTCGCGGGTGGTCAACGGTTCCCCGCAGGTGCAGCCGGAACTCGCCGACCGCGTCCACGCGGCCATCGCCGAGCTCGGCTTCCGGCGTAACCACCTGGCCAGCGCCTTGCGTTCGGGGCAGCTCACCGCGACGGTCGGGCTGCTCATCGAGGAGATCGCCAATCCGTTCTACGCGACCATCGCCGGAGTGGTGGCCGAGACTGCGCGGGAACACGACACCCTGCTGTTCACCGCGAGCTCCGAGGAGGACCCCGTACGCGAGGAGCTGCTCCTCCGCGATCTCTGCGCGCGCCGAGTGGACGGGCTCATCGTGGTGCCGGCCGGATACGACCACGGTTTCCTGCGTTCGGAGGTGGAGCGGGGTCTCCCGGTGGTGTTCCTCGACCGGCCAGGCGGCGGGCTGGTGGCCGACACCGTCCTGCTGGACAACCGGGGCGGCACCCGGGCGGGGGTGGAGCGGCTCCTCGCCGGTGGCCACCGGCGGATCGCCGTCCTGCTCGACTCGGTCGGGGTCTACACGATGCGGGAACGCCTGGCCGGGGCCCAGGAGGCGCTGGCCGCCGCCGGGATTCCGTACGACCCCACGCTCGTTCGCGAAGGGGTCAAGGACCCTGCCACCGCCGCAGCGGTCGTGGCTGAATTGTCCGATGTAGACGCGTACGTGTGCCTCAACAACCGGATCACCGTCGGAGCGCTGCAAGAACTCGTACGCCGAGGCGGCGACGCCGAACTGCTCGGCTTCGACGACTTCGAGCTGTCCTACCTGATGCCGCGACCGTTCACGGTGATCGCGTACGACCCGAAGGAGCTGGCGCGCCGGGCGGCGGACCTGTTGTTCGCCCGGATCGCGGGGGACGAGACGTGGCCGCGGACGGAGGTGCTGCCGACGCACCTCATCGAGCGCGGCCTCCGCTGAACAGCCCCTCGAGGACGACGGCGACGCCGTCGTCGTCGTTGGCGGGGGCGCGCAGCGAGGTGGCGGCGAGCACTGCGGGATGCGCGTTGGCGACTGCATACGCCGTCCCGGCCCAGGCCAGCATCGGCAGGTCGTTCGGCGCGTCCCCGAACGCGATCACCTCGTCGGAGGTGACGCCCCACTGCTCGCACAGCGCGGCCAGCGTGGCGGCCTTCGAGACCCCGGCCGCGCCGATCTCCAGTGGCGCGCGCTCGGCCGACCAGGTGCATTCGATCAGCTCGCCGATCGCCGGGCGCAGCCGTTCCCAGGCACGATCCGGGTCGGAGTCGGGCAGCCACACCATGAGCTTGACGAACGGCTCGGTCAGCAGGTCCGCCACGCTTTCGACGAACTCACGCCGATAGTCGAGCGCGGGCTTGTACCGATAGCCCGGCTCGAACAGCACGCGGTGCCCGGTCTCCACCGCGAAGCCGGAGCCCGGCACGATCGCGGTGATCTCCTCGATCACCTTGCGCGCGACGTCCAGCGGCAGTGGATGCAGGATCTCCGGCGCCTCGCCGACGCGGTGAAGATTCGAGCCATTGCCACAGATCGCCAGGTCGATCAGCGTCTCGCCGCCGAAGAGCTCGTCGATCACGCGGGCCGGCCGGGCGGTCGCGGCCACCACGCGCGTTCCGGCTGAGCGGACCGCTTTCAATGCTGCTTTGGTACGCACAGAGAGCGTGACGTCGCTGCGGAGCAGTGTCCCGTCCAGATCCGTAGCCACGACTTTCGGCATGATCACGTCTTTCACCCTACCGGGTGGCCGTCAACATTCTTACATTGCGATGAATCGAATTCATCCGTGATGCTCGGCCGTACTGGAGGAAGGGGTAACAATGCCGCATCGCTGGCTGGTCACCGGGTGTTCGAGCGGAGTGGGCCGGGCCTTGGCCCGTCGCCTCGTCGACGAGGGCGAACAGGTGCTCGTCACCGCCCGGCGGCCCGAGACGATCGCCGAGTTCGCGGGCCTGCCCAACGTCGTCGTCGCACCGCTGGACGTCCGGGACGAGGAGCAGTGCCGCGCTGCGATCGAGCTCGCCGCCGACCGCTTCGGCGGGCTGGACGTCCTGGTCAACAACGCCGGATACGGGCAGTTCGGGGCGGTCGAGGAAGTCTCGCCGGAGCAACTGCTGGCTCAGTTCGAGACGAACCTGTTCGGGCCGTGGCGGCTGCTGCGCCTGGCCATGCCCCAGTGGCGGGCGCAGGGTGGCGGGCACGCCCTGTTCGTCTCCTCGACGGCCGGCTTCACGCCCTATCCGGGGCTCTCGGCGTACACGTCGAGCAAGTTCGCCCTGGAAGGGCTCGCCGAATCGCTCGCGCAGGAGGCGGCACAGTTCGGCGTACGCGTGACGATCCTCCAGCTGGGCGGATTCGCCACCGGCTACGGCCGGGCGCTGGTGCAGCCCGCGCAATCGGTCGACGCCTACGTTCCGGTGTACGGCGAGATGCGAACCGCCTTCGAGCACTTCGAGCAGTTGCCGGGGCTGAACGATCCCACGCTGTTCGCCGAGACGGTGGTACGCGTCGTCCGCGAACCGAATCCGCCGTTGCGCGTACCAGTCGGTCCTGATGCGCAGGCGCACCTGACCGCGGCGCTGGAGCAGCGGGTGAAGCAGCTGGCCGCGACCACGGACGGCGACGACTTCTTTTAGCCCCACCCGGCCTCGCGAAGCACGGTCGCTGGAGAACCGCGCGCGGCGGCAGCGGACCGCGGACATGGGGCGGCCCCGTGTCGCTTCGAGCGCGGCGACACGGGGCCTGGAATAACGTCAGCCGTTCGGGAACAGGGCGGCGTAGTCGCCGTAAGCCATGGCGATGTCGCTCTGTGCCCAGAACCGGTGATAGGTGAACGTCGGTACGGACCCACCGTTCAGGTAGGCCTGGACCGCCGGCCAGTTCGGGTCGTTCTTGTACCAGGACCGGATGTCCAGGAACGACTTGCCCGACGCGATCGGGTCACCGTTGGACATCGCCCCGGTCCAGCCGGACGGGATGTAGAGGCCCTGGTGGGTCGAGGCGTTGTAGACGTCGTCGAACCGGTTGTAGTCCGACCGGGTCTCCGGGATGCCCACGCCCTTGCTGTCGCTGTTGGCGTACAGCGCGTCGATCAGCGCCTTGGCGGTGCTCTTCGCCGAGGTGCTGCCCGACTTGGCGGCGTAGTACATGAGCAGACGAGCGTAGGCCGCCGCGACACCGGCGTCCGAGCCACGTGCGGTGATCGTCACGTGCAGGTTGGTGTTGGCCTGCGGCGACGTCGGGTTCCACGTGTTCGGCGCGCCGGACCACGACATGTCGGACGGGATGAGGAAGCTCGACCCGCTGACCGTCGTATTCGCGATCGCCCACGTCGTCCACTTGTCCAGGATGGACTTGGCCTTGGCGTCGTTGCTCACGTAGTAGTACTCCGCCAGCCGCTCGAGCGACCACGCCTGCATGCCGAACCACTGGTTCGACGGCGGGTCGTGGTAGACCGGCTGGTAGTCGTAGAACATGCCGTAGAACGTCGGGGTGCCGCTCGGCGGGGTGCCGTAGTTGCCACCCCAGCTGTTCGTGGCGCCACCGGCGATCGCGCCCTCCGACGACTGGAGCCACTGGTAGAACTCCAGCTGGCGCTGAAGGCTGGTGGTCCAGTCCGCGTTCGCGGTCGGCGAGGTGGGCTTGAGGCCCGCGACGTTCGACAGCGCGTACGCGGCCAGGGGGTTCTGGTAGCCGAAGTGGTTGAAGCTGGAACCGATGCGCCACGACCACTGGTCGCTCATGCCACCGCCCCAGGCGTAGTACCAGGAGAGCAGGTAGTGCTCCGAGTCCCGGCCGGTGCCCGCGGGACAAGCCGAGGCGCCGATGCAGTTCCCGATCTTCTTGAAGTACTTGTCGAACAGCGCGTACCGGAGGTAGTCGCCCATCTTGGCGGCCTTCGACACGGTCGTCGCGACGTCGGCCTGCTTGCCTTGAGCGGTCGACCACTGCAGCGCCCAGTACGCCGCCTCGACGGCGCGGGCGTCCGCGTCCGGCGCGTTGGTGTACTTCCACTGCTTGGACGGCGTACCCGACTCCTTGATGAAGAGGTCGAGGAAGCCGTACTGGCCACCGGCGGTGAAGTTCTCACAGCTGGGCTGCGGAACCGTCTCCCACACCGACTCCTGCGGACCGCGCTGGAAGGTGTTGATGTACGACACCCGCGTGGTCTTGTCACCGCAGTGCCCGTAGCCGTACTTGTTGTCGACGTCCAGCAGCCAGTGCATGCCGTAGATGTCGCCGGTGCCGTAGGTGCTGGTCAGCTCGGACTTCAGCGGGTCCACACCGACCGGCACGCTGGACTCCAGCGGCGACGGGTACTGGTCCGGGTAGTCGTGCTCCGCGGCGTACTGCGGGGTGCCGGAAGCGCCGGCCGTCGGCTGGTCGGCGTGGGACGGGATGATGTACTTCTCCATCGTCGCCCAGGCCTGGTTGAACGGGGTCCAGTTCTGCGACACCCGGCCGTACTGTGCCTCGAGCCAGAGCCAGAAGCTGAACGCCTCGGACGTCGTCTCGTGACCGTAGTCCGGCGCCTCGACGATCAGCGTCTCGATCGAGTGGTAGGGCACACCCTCGGGGGAGAAGTAGCCGTTCGCCGGGTTCTTGATCTTGTTGTACTGCTCCAGGAACCGCTGGACGTAGACCGGCTGGTCGTTGTCCGACTCGGTCACGGCGACCGTCGCCGCGGTGTATCCCGTCGCGGTGGCGGAGACCGTCGCGGTGCCGTTGGCGTTGTCCGCGTCCTCGGCCGCCGCGATCGTGATGTTCTGGTTCGTCGACCAGTTCGACGGGGTGAACGTCAGGGTCGCGGGCGTGACCGTGATGTCGGTGTCCCCGGCGCTCCGGGCGACCGCCACTGTCACGTTCGCCGTCGGCGCGGCCGACAACTTGACGCCGACCGTCGTCGAGGAGCCCTCAGGCACGGACGCCGAGGCGGCGCTCGCCACGATCGACGGCCCGGTCACCGCGTCCACGATCACCGTGATCTGGGCGGTAGCGGTACCGCCTTGGTTGTCGTACGCCTTCGCCTGGAAGGTGTAGGTGCCGGCGGGCAGCGCCGAGACCGACCAGGAGTACGGCGAGGTGGCGTCCGAACCGAGCAGGCTGCCGTCCCGGTAGAACTCGACGTTCGCCACCGTGCCGGGCGCGGTGTCGCTGGCCGAGGCCGCGATCGTGAACGCTGCGGGGGCGGAGAAGTGCGTGTTCGTCGCCGGGCTCGTGATGCTCACCGTGGGCGGGGTGTTCGCCCCGGTGCAGGCCACACCGTTGATCTTGAAGTCGGTGGGCTTGCCGTTCGACCCGTACCAGTTGGCGTTGAACCCGATCGAGGTGGTGCCGTTGGTCGGGATGCTGCCGTTCCAGGACATGTTCGTCGCGGTGACCACCGCGCCGGACTGCGACCAGTTGGCCGACCAGCCCTGGATGTTGTTCTGCCCGTTCGGGAAGGTGAACTGCAGCGACCAGGAGCTCCAGGCGTCGCCGAGGTTTCGCAACGTCACGCTGGCGGTGAAACCGCCCTGGTTGTTGCCGCCGTTCCAGTCGCTGGTCGCGTAGTCGACCGAACAGGAGACGGCAGCGTGGGCGGGTGCCGCGCCGGCGACGATGCCGGCGGCGGCCAGGACGGCCGACACGGCGAGCGCCAGGATGCGCCTGAGCCGGGTGCGGCGGGGGGTGAGCTTCATGCGTACTCCTCGCGGGGGATGGGCAGGCAGACCGCTGGGGATGATGCGGGGTCGGCACTGGGCGGTGCCGACCCCTGGGCGGTTTGCGTCTTATCCGGTGGAGCGGGTGGAGCCGGGTTCGGTGAAACGGTCGAATCCGTGGGGGCCGGACAGGCAGAAATCAGCCGCGATGTGAGATGCCCGGTCAGGGCTTCGCAGAATGTGGTGCTCGGGCATTACGATGTCTCCTGTCCGTGGAGCCGTGCGGCTTGCGTCGTGCGGGGGACACCGGGGCGGATGTGGGCGCATCCGCCCCGCCGCATGTCTGCAGGCAGGCACGGTGTATTCACTTCTGGGAGCGCTCCCATATTCGTATAGGGAACTCCGTTGTGTTAGAGATTTAACCCTCTGGTCGGCCAGTTGTGAAGACCCTGTTTCCCCAGGTCCACAGTGGACAAAAATATTGGCACACTCTTGCCTTGATCAACTGACCAAGTAGATCAGTGAGTGATCGGGCCGGTGGAGGAGCGTACGGTCAGGTTCGGGGCCAGCAGCGTCACGTTGGGCACGGTGACTCCGTCCAGCTTCGCCATGAGCAGTTCGACCGCCCGGCGGCCGACCTCCGACGCCGGGATCGGCACCGAGGTGAGCGCGGGGGTGGCCCGCTCGGCGATCTCGTCCGGGCAGATGGCCACGACCGAGACGTCGTCCGGTACGCGACGGTCCAGCTCCCGCAAGGCGGTCAGCACGTGATCGACGGCCGCCTCGTTGTGCACGATCAGGCCGGTGGCGTGCGGCACCGAGCGCAGCGCCTCCAGGGCGGCGGCGTACGTCGGCTCGCAGGGACGGGCGACCGCGGTCAGCCCGGCCGTCCGGGCGGCCTCCATCACGCCGTCCCGCGTACGCCGGGCGAAGCCGGTGTCCCGGTCGTAGACCACCTGTGGCGCACCGAGGAGGGCGATCTCCTGATGCCCGAGCGCAGCCAAGTGCTGTACGCACGCTGCCCCGGCGGCGGCGAAGTCGAGGTCGACACAGGTGAGCCCGTCCGCCGACGCCGGCAGTCCGATGAGGACGCTGGGCCGGTCGAGTTCCAGCAACGTCGGTACGCGGGGATCGTGCGTCTCGACGTCCATGAGGATCAGCCCGTCGACCAGCGCGCTCCCGGCGATGCGGCGTACGCCGGCCGCCCCTTCGTCCGCGGTCAACAGCAGCACGTCGTGCTCGACACTCCGGGCGCCGGTCAGCACGGCCATCGCGAACTGCATGAGGATGGGCAGGTGCATACCGGGGCGCAGAGGTAGCGCCAGGGCGATCACGTTGGCCTTGTTGCTGGCCAGTGAGCGCGCTCCGGCATGGGGATGGAAGCCCAGCGTACGGATGCTGGCCATCACCCGGGCCCGGGTCGTCGCCGAGATCGTCCGCTTGCCGCTGAGCACATAGGACACCGTGCTGGCCGCGACTCCGGCATGCTTGGCGACGTCCGTGATCGTGACGACGTTGCCGCGAGCCCGCCCAGAGGGGTTGGAAGTAGTGGTCATCGGGCGAACGCCAGTTCCTCGACGGTCGTGCCGACCGAGCCGTAGACGAGATAGAGGTCGTGCACGCCGTCCACGCTAGCGGTCGGCACGCGCTGACCGGGCACCACCTTCGCCAGCTCCGGACCGGAGAACGGATCGTCGACGCGGATGGACACCGCACCGCCGTGACCGTGGATCTGCGTCGTGCGTACCCCTGAGAGATCGACGCCCTGGAAGCACAGCCAGGCGCCGTCCTCGACGGCCTTGACCCCGTCGGCGGCGAGAGCGATCCCGCTGTACTCGTCGTTGTCCACGGCCCGGACCGGCTGGTCCACGGCCCGGCGGGTGCCGATGACCGTGCCTCGGACGGCGAGCGTCGCGGTGAGGCGGATGTCGGAGCTGGAGCGGCCCACCATGATCTTGTGCCGGGCGGCCTCGACCACCAGGCGGCCGGTGGTGACGTCCCAGAAGGCCAGGTCGTCGACGTGGACCGGCAGGCTGACCTCGCGGGACTCGCCCGGCTGGAGGGTGAACTTGGTGAATCCGCGCAGCTGGCGCAGCGGTTGCTTGACCCGCGACCGCTGCTGGTGCGAGTAGAGCTGGACGACCTCGGTGCCGGGCCGCGAGCCGGTGTTCGTGACGGTGCAGGTGACGGTCACGGTCTCGCCGGCCGCCGCACCTTCGGCAGAGATCCGCAGTCCCGCGTATTCGAAGGTGGTGTACGACAGACCGTGACCGAACGGGTACAGCGGGGTGCCGCGGTAGTAGAGGTAGGTCGCGTCGTTGGCGATGATGTCGTAGTCGAAGATGTCCGGCAGCTCGCAGGCGCTGCGATACCAGGTCTGCGGCAGCCGCCCGCCCGGGTCGGCCGCGCCGGTCAGCACGTCGGCGACGGCCCGGCCCAGCTCCTGCCCCGCGTGCGAACTCCACAGCACCGCAGGGAGATGGACCTCGGCCCAGCCGACCGCGTACGGGTAGCTGCTGACCAGCAGCAACGCGGTCGAGGCGTTGGCCGCGTACACCTCCTTCAGGAGGTTCTCCTGCCCCGGAGGCAGCGCCAGGTCCGCGCGATCCTCGGTCTCCCGGCCGTTGACCAGCGGGTGGTTGCCCAGTACGACCACTGCGGCATCCGCGCTCGCGGCCGCGGCGGCGGCCTGAGCCGCGCCGTCGACCACCAACTCGACCTCGAACGGCACCGGCTGCGCGCCGAGCGTCAGGTCCGCCTGCAGGCCGCCCAGCTCCTCGTTGCCCGGCGACGCGTGGTGGCGGATCACGACCGTGCCGTCCACCTGCTCGTCCAGCCGGAACAGCTCGCGTACCGTCCACTCCGACGGCCCGTCCGAGCCCGCGTCGAGCGTGCCTTTCGCCCCGCTCTGCGCGATGTCCGCGGCCGGTCCGCCGACCGGGCCGTCCTGGTCCGCGCTGGTGTTGACCCGCAGGAACCGCCCGGTCGCGGTCGAGCGCAAGGTCACCACGCCCTGGCCCCAGTCGAAGATGTCGTAAGCACACAGCGCGTCGTCGAGCCGTGCCCCGGTCTCGTCGACCACCAGGTATCGGCCGTCCTTCTTCAGCGCGACGCGATCGACGCCCTCCACGTGCAGGACGTTGGTCTTCTCCGCAAGTCCCTGCTTCACGGTGACGGCGTACGGGAGGGTGCCGCTGTACCAGTCGGTGTGGTTGCGGTCGGCCAGCGGCCCGATGACGGCCACCGTCTTGTGCCGGGCCGGGTCGAGCGGCAGCAGTTTGCACTCGGACTTCAGCAGCACGATCGACTGCCGGGCGGTCTCCAGGGCCAGCTCCTGGTGCTCCGCGGAGTTGATGACGTCGGCGCTCAGGCTGTTGTAGGGGTTGTCCTCGACCGGGTCGAACTCGCCCAGGCGGAAGCGGATCGTCAGCGCGCGCTTCACGGCTGTGTCCACATCAGACTCGTCCAGCAGGCCGCGCTGGATCGCTTCGCGCAGCCGGTCGATGGTGATGTGCGAGTTGGTGTTCTGGTCCGTGAAGCTGTCGATGCCCGCCCGGACCGCTGCCCCATGGCTGGCCGCGTGATCGGGGAAGTACGCCTGCTGCGCCGGGTCGGCGAGGTTGTTCGGCGCGAACGCGTCGGAGACGACGAACACCTCGTCCGGCGTCCACGTACGCAGGTCGTCGTTGATGTGCGGAGTGACGTGCGCCGGGACGCCGTTGACGAGGTTGTAGGAGGCCATGACCGCGACCGCGGCACCGGAGGCGATCGCGCGCCGGTACGCCGGAAGTTCGTACTCCCGCAGCACGCGCGGAGTCAGGTTGCTGGAACTGAGGCAGCGGTCGGTCTCGTTGTTGTACCCGAGGAAGTGCTTCAACGTCGGGGCCGTCTTGAGGAACCGGGGATGATCGCCGCGCAGCCCCTCGGCGTACGCCTCACCCAGCACAGCGGTGAGGAAGGAGTCCTCGCTGTAGCCCTCTTCGTTGCGCCCCCAACGCGGATCACGCAACGGATTGACGACCGGTGCCCACACGTTGAGGCCGCAGCGGGTCGGGTCCTTGTGGTGCAGTCCGCGTACCTCGTCCCCGGTCGCGTCGCCGACCCGCTTGACCAGCCCGGGGTCCCAGGTCGCGCCCAGGCCGACCGCCTGGGGGAAGACGGTCGCTTCACCGAGCCAGGCCAGGCCGTGCAGCGCTTCGGTGCCGGTGGTGAACCGCCCGATGCCCAGCCGCTCGATGGCGGGCTGGTGCTGGTGCAGCAACGCGAGCTTCTCCTCGAGCGTGAGCTGCCCGAGCAGGCCTTCGACGCGGCGCTGTAGCGGCGCCGTGGGGTCGCGGAAGTCGGTCATCGGGGGTCACCCTCCGTCGTGAGGGCGGGTTGTCGAAGCGCTTCAACAGTACGCGTTGTTAACGGTCGAAGCGCTTCGACAACTACGCCGAAGAGTTGATGTCGAATGTGTTTCGGGGACTTGTCCAAGAGGTCTACCGGAACCGCTCCCACGCCGTCAAGAGCCCGTGCACTAGACGCCGTGGGAGCACGCTATTGCGGGGAGCGCGCCCTTTTTCGCGCTGGATCAGGGTTCTCGGTCGAATCTTGACCCAAGATTCGACCCGAAACCCTGATCCAGCGCCGGGAACTAGGGGGTCGGGAGGCGACCGGAGTCGATCGTGTCGAGCACCCGGGCCGCGCCGCCGGTCGCCGCCGCGCCGAGTTCGAGCGTCGACGCGACGAGACGCGTACCGCCGGCTTCGGGGGCGATCGAACGGGCGCGCAACTCGGCCTCGGCGGCCGGGATGAGCCAGGGTGCCAGCTGCACGAAGTAGCCGCCGAGCACCACGACATCCGGGTTGAGCAGGTTCGCCACCGTGGCGACCCCGTGACCGAGGTGCTTACCGGTCTCGGCCAGGGCGTCGAGCACCTTCGGGTCACCGGCCTTGGCCCGGCGTACGACCTCTTCGACCTCGGGTTCGAGTTCGGTGGGGGAGGAGGTGGCCGCGTCCGGCAGCGTACGCGCGACGAGCGCCCCGACACCGGCGAGCGCCTCGAGACAGCCGCGTCGGCCGCAGCCGCAGACCGGTCCGCTCGGGTCGACGAGCAGGTGGCCGAACTCGCCGGCGAACCCGCGTTCGCCCCGCATGAGGCGGCCCTCGCTGATGATGCCCGCGCCGATGCCGATCTCGCCAGTGAGGTAGATCAGGTTGGCCGTCTCGGCGAAGCCGCCGTAGCGCTGCTCGGCGAGGACGGCCAGGTTGGCGTCGTTCTCGACCTCGATCGGGTAGGGCGGCTCACCGAGCGCCTTCCGCAGGGCCGACCGCAGGTCGACGTCATGCCAGCGCAGGTTGGGGGCCAGCCGGACGATGCCGTCGCCACCCACCAACCCCGGTACGCCCACCGTCAACCCCAGGGTGCGGCGGCCTTCCTTCTCGACCTTGCCGACGGCCCGCTTGGCCAGGGCGGCGATCGAGGCGGCGGCCTGACCGGGATTGGCCGAGGACCCGGCGAACGCCCGCCGCCAGGACAACAGCTTGCGCCCGGCGAGGTCGACGGCGACCACCGTCATGTAGTCCGCGTTGACCTCCATGCCGATCGCCGCGTACGGCGAGCCGTCGAGCACCAGCATGGTGGCCGGGCGGCCGATCCGCCGCTCCGTCATCCCGGTCTCGCGGACGAGCCGGCGGTCGATGAGATCGGCGACGAGGCTGGAGACGGTGGCCTTGTTGAGGCCGGTCGCCGCCGCGATGTCGGCCCGGGAGCAGGGCGCGTTCATCCGCAGGTGGCGCAGGACGACGGCGAGGTTCGTGGCCCGCACGTCGGCGAAGTCGGCCGGTTGCGGCCCGCTCTGCATGGTGATCACCGTCGGCTCCACAACGTGACTTCGTCGCAATTGACTGAACTCCTGGCGGCTCGCCCGAGCGGCTCCCCGGCGACTGCACTGGGACTGAACGCACTCGGACTGAACGCGCAGCGTGCCCCATCATGCCGTATCGCGGCACGTCGAGTCATCATCCAGCTCCTTGCGCTAGGGTTCCCCCGCCGCCGAGGACGCCTCGCCCGTCGCGACACCGTCCGGCGGCTCGAAGTAACAGCCTGGAAACGGCGCTTGTGGCGGTGGTCACCCGTCGGCTAATTTGTTTAGTCGGTAGACCAACTAACTGTACCGCACAACCCCCCGCATCCCATACCCTCTACCCCCTCCACACGAAGGGAGTGTGCCGTGCAAGACCCCCTCAAGGGCGCGGCCACGAACCGCCGTCAGTTCCTGTCGCTCGCGGGTCTCGGCGTGCTGTCCGTCGCCGGTGTCGGCGGGCTCGCCGGCTGCACCGACAAGAAGGCCAACGGACCGGGCACCACCAGCCAGAGCGATCTCAGCAAGATCCTGCCGAACTACATCCCGAACACCGCCGTCAAGCCGGACATGCCGGCCGTCGTCGGCGCCAACGGCGCCGTGTCCGACCCGGTCTTCCTGCGGTACCCGGACTCCCCGGTCAAGACCGTCGCGGCCATTCCCGGCAAGGGTGGCAGCTACACCACGATGACCCCGCTCTGGGGCGCGATCCCGCCGTCGGACGGCAACTCCTACTACGACGCCGTGAACAAGGCGCTCGGCGTCACGCTGAAGATCCAGCCGTCGGACGGCACGAACTACGGCAACGCGCTGCCCGCGCTGTTCGCCGCGGACAAGCTACCCGACTGGATCCAGATCCCGGGCTGGAACACCTCGACGCTCAACTTCGGCCAGGGCGTGAGCAAGTTCGCCGACCTGACGCCGTACCTGGCGGGCGACAAGATCAAGGACTACCCGAACCTCGCCAACATCCCCACCGGCGCGTGGCAGGCGGGCGTGTGGAACGGCAAGCTCTACGGCCTGCCGGTCTACCCGGGCGGCGCGATCATCTCCGGCACCTACTTCTACCGCCGGGACATCTTCGAGAAGCTGAACATCAGCCCCGACAGCATCAAGACGCCGGACGACCTCGCCGCCCTGGGAGCGCAGCTGACCAGCGCGTCGGCCGGCCAGTGGGCCTTCGACGACCTCTTCGGTGACGACGCCAACTACGTGTCGCAGCTGTTCCACTTCCCGCAGAAGTGGGGCATCGACTCCAGCGGCAAGCTCTTCCACAAATACGAGAGCCAGGAGATCATCGAGGCGCTCAACTGGTACCAGAAGATCGTCAAGGCCGGCCACGTCCACCCGGACGCGATCGCGGGCAACAACCAGAACGGCAAGCAGCGCTTCTGGAGTGGCAAGGTCTGCATCACCGCCGACGGCACCGGCGCGTGGAACGGTGACGACGCCAAGTCCGGCACCGCCGCGAACCCGAGCTACCGTCGGGCCGCCTTCAAGCTCATGTCCTCGAAGGGCACGCCGACAGTCGAGATCGGTCCGGGCGCGGGCATGTTCGGCTACCTCAACGCCAAGCTCTCCGAGGACAAGATCAAGGAGCTGCTGAAGGTCGCCGACTACATCGCCGCGCCGTACGGCTCGGCCGAGTGGCTCGTGGTCAACTTCGGCGCCGAGGGTGACACCTACACGATGAAGGACGGCAACCCGGCGCTCACCGAGAAGGGCGCCAAGGAGGTCGCGACGACCTTCCAATTCCTGGTCACGCCGTCCAACCAGACCACGGTCCAGCAGGGCTTCCCCGACGTCGCCAAGGACTACGGCACCTGGCAGGCAGAGATGGTCAAGTACGCCGTCAAGCCGGCCTTCTACGCCATGAACGTCACCGAGCCGTCGCAGTACTCCTCGATCGGCAAGGCCGTCCAGGACATGATCCAGGACGTCAAGTTCGGCCGGAAGTCGGTCGCCGACTACCAGGAGACCGTCAAGTCGTGGAAGTCGCAGGGCGGCGACGCGCTGCGGGCGTTCTACGAGGACATCCGGAACAAGTACGGCACCGGTCAGTGATCTGCCGCCCGGGTGCCGCCGCGAGCGGCGGGACCCGGGCCTTCGGCTGAACAGCGCTGAACAATCCAGCATCGAAGGAGTACGACGGTGGCAGCGATCGACGACGGTGTGGCGGCACCGCCCGCCCTGTCCTCGCAGCCGAGCGCCAAGGCGGCGAGCGGCGGCCGGGGACTGAACTGGTGGGGGAGGCTGAAGCGCGACCGAAGCTTGGTCATCATGACGTTGCCAGCCGTCATTCTGCTGGCCGTCTTCAGCTACGGCCCGATGTTCGGCCTCATCACGGCGTTCCAGGCGTATGACATCTACAACGGCGTGGCGGGCAGCCCGTTCGTCGGGTTCGATCAGTTCCAGCGACTGTTCAGCGATCCGCTGTTCTGGCACGCGCTGGAGAACACCCTGGTGCTGAGCGCCGTCCAGCTGGTCCTGTACTTCCCCATTCCCATCGTGCTGGCGTTGCTCCTCAACTCCATCATGAGCAGCAAGGTCCGCTCGTTCGTCCAGGCGATCGTCTACCTGCCGCACTTCTTCGGCTGGGTCCTCGTCGTCGTCGTCTTCCAGGAGATGCTGGGCGGAGCGGGCGCGCTCAACATGTTCCTGCGTCAGCACGACATGGCGACCTGGAACATCATGACCAACCCGGACACCTTCAAATACCTGGTCACTGCGCAGGCGGTGTGGAAGGAAGCCGGCTGGGGCATCGTCGTCTTCCTCGCCGCGCTCGCCGCCATCGACTCAAGCCTCTACGAGGCGGCGGCGGCCGACGGAGCGAATCGGTGGCGACGGCTCTGGCACATCACGCTGCCAGGTATGCGCGGCGTCATCGTCCTGCTGCTGGTGCTGCGACTGGGCAATGCGCTGTCGATCGGCTTCGAGCAGTTCATCCTGCAACGGCTGGCCGTCGGGCGGGACGCGGCCGAGGTGCTCGACACCTTCGCCTACAACTACGGACTGGTCGGCAACAACATCAGCTACGGCACCGCAGCCGGCCTGTTCAAGGGCATCGTCTCGGTCGCTCTGCTCCTGGCGGCCAACAAGGTCGCGCACAAGTTCGGCGAGGATGGGTTCTACCGGCGATGACTACTACGACACTGCCCCGCAATCGGCGTACCTCCAACCGGCCGCCCTGGGAGGAGAAGCCGACCGCCCTCGGCCAGGGTGCGAAGACACTGATCATCACGATCGTCCTCGCCGTCATCGCGGTGCCGATCTATTCGGTCGTGCTCACCAGCTTCTCGACGCAGGCCAGCATCAACCGGGCCGGCGGCCTCGTCATGATCCCGGACGAGCTGACGACGCAGGCGTACAAGGAGATCTTCAGCAACCAGCTGATCGTGCACTCCCTGTTGGTCAGCCTGACGATCACCGTCCTCGGCACCGCCCTGTCCATGGTGGTCAGCGTGCTCGCGGCGTACGGGTTGTCCCGGTCGCGATCGTTCGCCCACCGCCCAATCCTCATGTTCATGATCGTCACGATGTTCTTCGGCGGCGGCCTGGTCCCGACCTTCCTGGTCGTAGCGGGTCTCGGCGGTTATGACAACTACTGGTCGCAGATCCTCCCGGGTGCGGTCGCGGTGTTCAACATTCTCGTCCTGCGGTCCTTCTTCAGCAGCACGTCGCCCGAGCTGATCGACGCGGCGAAGATCGACGGCGCGGGGGACTGGCGCATCCTGTGGTCCATCGTGCTGCCCACCTCCAAGGCCGTCCTCGCGGTGATCACCCTGTTCTACGCGGTTGGCTACTGGAACAACTTCTTCGCCGCCCAGCTCTACCTGCCCGACAACGGCATGTGGCCGCTGCCGCAGGTGGTCAACACCTATGTCCTGCAGGGCAACTCGATGCCGGGCTCCGGCATCACCAACACCGGGCAGTACTTCGGCCATCAGCAGGTCTCCCCGCTGACGATCCAGATGGCGGTGGTGACGCTGACCCTGCTGCCGATCCTGATCGTCTACCCGTTCGTCCAGAAGCACTTCACCAAGGGCGTCATGATCGGCGCGGTCAAGGGCTGACACGCCGGCTGTCAGAACCGTGCCGAAGTCCGTTGACATTTTGTTTAGTCGAAAGAGAAACTAATTCCATGCCTTTCCGTCCGCCCCTGGTGGCACACGAATACTTCAGCGCCGACCCGCCGGAGCTGCCCCGCCGACGGCACGGGGACGGCGGGCCGCAGGAGATCACCCACGCCGAGCTGATGGCGACCGACCCCAACGGCATCAGCGTCAAAGCACACGCCACCTCGGGGGACCTGCTCACCGCACAGGTCACCGCGGCCGGTGAAGGCATCATCCGCGTACGCCTCTCGACCGACCCGGCAGCGCGTACGCGCAGCGCCCGGGTGCTGCCGTTGACCCACCCGGATCTCGGCTACTCCGCCGACGTGCAGGTGGCCGACGGCGTGATCCGGATCGTCGCCGGTTCGATCACCGCCGAGGTGACGCTGGAGCCCTGGGGCATCCGGTTCCTCGAGACCGGGACCGGCCGGGTTCTCACCCGGACAGCGCCCGGTGTCGTCGACATCTCCGGGCGGATGCGTACCGCACCGTTCGGTCTGTCGACAGTGGACGGCGGCGTGGTGGCGTACCACGAGACCTTCGTGTTGCCCGCGGACGAGGTCCTCGTCGGCACCGGCGAGCGGTTCCTGCCGCTGGACCTGCGCGGTCAACGCCCGGTGATCTGGAACTTCGACGCGTTCGGCAGCGAGGGCGACCGCGCCTACAAGAACGTGCCGTTCTACCAGTCCAGCCGCGGCTACGGTGTCGTCGTCGACTCCGGTATGCCGATCGAGTTCGACTTCGGCGCGAGTACGCAGAGCGTCGTGCAGATCGTGGTGCCGGACGACCTCATCGACTACTACGTCCTCGCCGGCCCGACGCCGACCGAGGTGCTGACCCGGTACGACCGGTTGACCTGCCGTCCGGTGACGCCGCCGAAATGGGCCTTCGGCTCGTGGATCTCCTCGGGCTTCTTCGTGGACACCCAGGAGCACGTCCTGCAGCGCGCGCGGACGATCCGGGAACACGGCATCCCTTGTGACGTCATGCATCTGGACACCTACTGGCAGCCCGACGGGAAGTGGTCGGAGCTGCGGTGGGATCCGGTGACCTTCCCGGACCCGGATGCGATGCTCGCCGAACTGGCCGCGCAGAACTTCAAGGTCTGCCTCTGGATGAACTCCTACATCAGCGTCAACTCCGACCGGTTCACCGAGGCGGCGGAGAAGGGGTACCTGCTCAAGCGGCCGGACGGGACGGCGTACGTGGCCGACTCGTGGCACGGATCGTTCCCCGAGTGCGGCATCGTCGACTTCACCAACCCGGACGCCACGACCTGGTTCCAGGACCTGCTGCGACCGCTGGCCCGGCAAGGCGTACAGGTCTTCAAGACCGACTTCGCCGAGGGCGTCCCCGCCGACGCCGTGGCGTACAACGGGATGACCGGCACCGAGCTGCACAACGTGTATTCGCTGCTCTTCAACGACGCCGTCAGCGCGGTCACCCGGGAGGTGCACGGGCACTCGATGATCTGGGGCCGCTCGTCGTACCTGGGTGGGCAGCGGCACGCGGCGCAGTGGGGCGGCGACACGATGTGCTCCTATCCGGCGCTGGCCAGCTCCATGAACGGCGGTCTCGCGCACGGTCTGTCCGGCGTGCCGTTCTGGTCGCACGACACGGGCGGTTTCTCCGGTACGCCCACCGACGACCTGTTTCTCCGCTGGGCCCAGTTCGGCGCGCTCTCGCCCCTGCTGCGCTTCCACGGCACCACGACTCGGGAGCCGTGGCGGTTTCCGGCGGTCGAGGGGCAGGTCATCGAGGCGCTCAAACTGCGCTATCGGCTGCTGCCGTACCTCTACTCGCAGGCACTGCGCTCGGGCGAGACCGGCGAACCGATCATGCGCCCGCTGATGGTGGATTCGCCGGAGGACCCGCTGGCCTGGCGGGCCGAACATGAGTACCGCCTGGGCCCGGATCTCCTGGTGGCCCCGGTGATCAGCGAGGAGCAGGAGCGGCACGTGTACCTGCCGGCCGGCGAGTGGGCCGATTGGTGGAACGGCGAGCTGGTGACTGGGCCGACTTCGGTTCACGTGAGCCCGGCCCCGCACCAGATTCCGCTGTACGCCCGGGTCGGCGCGCTCCTTCCGACGACTGCGACGGCGGAGTCGATCCCCGACGGGCCGTGGAAGTCGATCACGATTCTGAGCGTGGGAGGGTTGAGCGGAACCACCGAGATCCGCGACGATGACGGGGTCACTTCGGTCACCGCGGTACGTGAGGACGCCACGTTCACGGTCACCACGAGCGGCCCCGCCCGGATCGACCGGGTGGAGTTCGTTCAGGTGGCCGGCTACGCCGTGCCTGGCGTAGTCGTCCTCAACGGCACAGTGCAGGAGTAGACGCATGTCCCAGATCCAGTTCACCTTCGGCCTTTGGACCGTCGGCTGGCCGGCCCGCGACCCGTTCGGCGACGCCACCCGGCCTGATCTCGACCCGATCGAGAGCATCCACAAGCTGGCCGAGCTCGGCGCGGCCGGGGTCAGCTTCCACGACGACGACGTGATCCCGTTCGGCAGCTCCACCGCCGAGCGTGAGCGGCACATCGAGCGGCTGCGGAAGGCCCTCGCCGAGACGGGCATGTTCGTCTCGCACGCGACCACCAACCTGTTCACCCATCCGGTGTTCAAGGAAGGCGGCCTGACCGCCAACGACCGGTCGGTACGCCGTTTCGCGCTGCGCAAGGTGATCCGCAACGTCGACCTCGCGGCCTCGCTCGGCGCGCGTACCTATGTCCTGTGGGGCGGCCGGGAAGGCGCGGAGTCGGATGCCGCCAAGGACATCCGGGCCGCCCTCGACCGCTACAAGGAGGGCATGGACCTGCTCACCTCGTACGTGATCGAGCAGGGCTACGACATCCGGTTCGCCATCGAGCCCAAGCCGAACGAGCCGCGAGGTGACATCCTGCTGCCGACGCTCGGGCACGCGCTGGCGTTCATCAACGACCTGGAGCACCCCGAGCGGGTGGGCGTCAACCCCGAGACCGGGCACGAGCAGATGGCCGGGCTCAACTTCACGCACGGCATCGCCCAGGCCCTGTGGCACGGCAAGCTGTACCACATCGACCTCAACGGCCAGCGCGGGATCAAGTACGACCAGGACCTGATCTTCGGCCACGGCGACCTGCTCAACGCCTTCTCGCTCGTGGATCTGCTCGAGTTCGGCGGCCCCGACGGCGCTCCGGCGTGGGACGGTCCGCGGCACTTCGACTACAAGCCCGCGCGTACGGAGGACGTCGAGGGCGTGTGGGCGAGCGCTGCGGCCAACATGAAGACCTACACGCTGCTGCGCGACCGGGCCGCAGCATTCCGGGCCGACCCGGCGGTGCAGGAAGCCCTCGCGAACGCGCGGGTGAACGAGCTGAACACGCCGACGCTGGGCGCAGGGGAGACGGTCGCCGACCTCATGGCCGGCGACGCGGACTTCGATCCGGTTGCGGCCGGCGCCCGGGGTGCGAACTTCGTGCAGCTCACCCAGCTGATGGTCGAACACGTACTGGGCGCCCGATGACGTTGGTCGCCGGCGTCGACTCGTCGACGCAGTCGGTCAAGGTGGTCGTCCGCGACGCCGACACCGGTGTGCTCGTCCGGGAGGGCCGCGCGGCTCACCCGGACGGCACGGAGGTCCACCCGTCGGCCTGGCTCGACGCGCTGCACGGCGCGATCGGCCAGGCCGGCGGCCTCGACGACGTCGACGCGGTCAGCATCGCCGGGCAACAGCACGGCATGGTCTGCCTCGACGACTCCGGCGAGGTGGTCCGCCCGGCGTTGCTGTGGAACGACACCCGCTCGGCTGCGGCCGCGACGGACCTGGTCTCCGAGCTGGGGGCCAAGGCGTGGGCGGAGGCGACCGGCTCGGTGCCGGTCGCCTCGTTCACCATCACCAAGCTGCGGTGGCTGGCCACGCACGAGCCCGAGAACGCGGCCCGGGTGGCCGCCGTGTGCCTGCCGCACGACTGGCTGACCTGGAAACTCTCCGGTTCCACGGATCTCGCCGACCTGGTCACCGACCGGTCCGACGCCTCGGGCACCGGGTACTGGTCACCCCGGCTCAACGCGTACCAGATGGAACTGCTGGAACACGGCTTCGGACGGAGCGTGATCGTCCCGCGGGTCCTGGGGCCCACGGACCGGGTAGGCCGTTTCGGTGCGGGCGCGGGCGACAATGCCGGGGCCGCGCTGGGCCTGGACGCGCAGCCGGGCGACGTGGTGGTGTCGATCGGCACGTCGGGCACGGTATTCGGAGTGTCCACTGTGGCCGCTAGTGACGAATCGGGCATCGTGGCCGGTTTCGCCGACGCGACCGGTCACTACCTACCGCTGGTGTGCACGCTCAACGCCGCGCGGGTGCTCGACGCGACCGCCTCCTTGCTGGGCGTTTCCCACGCCCAACTGGCTTCGCTCGCGCTGTCGACGTCGTCTGACGGGCTCGTGCTCGTGCCGTATCTGGAGGGCGAGCGCACCCCCAACCGTCCAGATGCGACCGGCTCGCTGCACGGCCTCACCCTGGGCACATCCACGTCCGCGCATATCGCGCGGGCCGCGGTGGAGGGCTTGCTCTGCGGGCTCGCCGACGGTCTCGACGCCCTCGCGGCGCAAGGTCTGGCCGTGCGGCGCGTCCTGCTCATCGGCGGTGCCGCTCGCAATCAGGCGGTACGCGAAATCGCACCGGCCGTCTTCGGTCGGCCGGTAGCGGTGCCCTCAGCCGGCGAATATGTTGCCGACGGTGCGGCGCGACAGGCGGCGTGGGCCCTGACCGGGCAGCGTCCAACCTGGACCGACTCCGGCGTCGAAGTGTTCGAGGCCGATCCCGACCCCTCCGTCCGGGCCCGGTACGCCGAGGCCCGGGACCTCACCCTGGAGCGCATCTAGTGGCCTTCTTCGACCTGTCTCTCGAATCCTTGCGGGACTACCGTCCCGACGTCGCCGAGCCCGCCGACTTCGACGAGTTCTGGGCGGCGACCTTGAAGGAAGCGCGCGCCTTCGACCTGGATCCGGTGTTCGAGCAGGTCGAGACCGGGCTGACCATGGTCACCTCGTACGACGTGACCTTCCGGGGCTGGGGCGGCCACCCGATCAAGGCGTGGCTGACCGTGCCTCGCTTCGGCGACGGGCCGTTCCCGATCGTCGTGCAGTACCAGGGGTACAACGGCGGACGCGGCATCCCGCAACAGCAGATCGGCTGGCCGAACTACGGGTACGCCCATCTGATGATGGACACCCGGGGGCAGGGCAGCGGCTGGCTGATCGGGCATACGCCGGATCCGGTGGGCTCGGGGCCGCAGCACGCCGGCTTCATGACTCGCGGTATCACCGACCCGGCGGAGTACTACTACCGCCGGGTCTACACCGACGCCGTACGCGCGATCGAAACCGCTCGGGTGGCTCCCGGTGTCGACGGCACCCGGGTGGCCGTCGGTGGGGGCAGCCAGGGCGGCGGCATCACGATCGCGGCGGCGGGACTCGTCGGTGGCCTGGTGGGCGCGTTGCCGGACGTGCCGTTCCTATGCCACTTCGAGCGGGCGATCGGGCTCACCGACGCCGACCCGTACGCCGAGATCGCGCGCTATCTCACGGTGCACCGCCGGAACGAGGAACAGGTCTACCGGACACTGTCCTACTTCGACGGAGTGAACCTCGCCCGGCGGGCCACCGCTCCGGCGTTGTTCTCCACCGCGCTGATGGACCAGATCTGCCCGCCGTCGACGGTGTACGCCGCCTACAACGCGTGGAACTCGGCCGACAAGGACATCCGGGTCTACCGGTTCAACGGGCACGAGGGCGGCAGCTACGACCAGTCCGTCGAGCACGCTACCTGGCTGGGCTCCCGTGTACTTCGGGGGTGATTACAACCCGGAGCAGTGGCCCGCTTCGGTATGGGCTTCTGACTTCTCGTTGATGCGGGAAGCGTCGGTCAACCTCGTCACGGTCGGGGTGTTCTCGTGGTCACGCCTGCAACCCACGCCGGACACCTTCGACTTCGGTTGGCTGGACGAGGTCCTGGACGGGCTGCACGAGGCGGGGATCGGGGTGTGCCTGGCCACCCCGACCGCCTCACCCCCGCCCTGGTTCACCCGCCGTTACCCGGATTCGATGCCCGTCACGCGGGAAGGCGTACGCCTCACGCACGGGTCGCGGGACACCTATTGCGTCAATGCTCCGGCGTACCGGGCGGCCAGTGTGCGTATCGCGTCGGAGCTGGCCGCCCGCTACGGCACGCATCCGGCGCTCCGCCTCTGGCACGTGCACAACGAGTACGGCACCTGGTGCTTCTGCTCGCACTGCGCGCTGGAGTTCCGGGCTTGGCTGCGTACGCGTTATTCCACTGTGGATGTCCTGAACGACGCGTGGAGCACCGACTTCTGGTCGCAGCGGTACGCCGAATGGGACGAGATCGTCCCACCCCGCGCCACGCAGTACCTCCGGAACCCGGCGCAGGAACTGGACTATCGCCGGTTCATGTCCGACTCCTTCCTCCGCCATTTCCTGGAGCAGAAGGCTGTGTTGGCGGGAGCTCCGGTCACCACGAACTTCGTCCTCGGCGACTGGGTGCCGGTCGACCACGCCCGTTGGTCGTCCTTCGTGGACTTGGTGGCGATCGACGACTACCCGCCGGACCTCGCCGGTCGAGCCTTCTCCGCCGACAAGGCCCGGGGCTGGGCGCTCGCCGCCGGCCATCCCGCCGGACGGTGGCTTCTCATGGAGCACGCGCCGGGCTACTCGCACACTTCTTCCGGCTTGCGGCGCTCCACCGAGTCGCTGTCCTCCGTGGCTTCGGTGTATCTCGACCGGGGAGCCGTCGGGATCATGTACTTCCAATGGCGGGCCTCCCGGGGTGGGGCCGAGCAGTGGCATCCGGCCCTGGTCGGCTTCTCCTCCCCGGTCTTCGCCGAGGCTTGCTCCCTCGGCGCTTCGCTGGCCTCACGCTCGCCCGCCGACGTTTCCGCGGACGTGGCGGTGGTCTACGACGAGGAGAGCATGTGGGCCTGGCAGAGCCCTCACCTGCCCACCCGCGTCGACTACACCTCGCTCGTGCAGTCCTGGCATGCTTCGCTAGCTGCTCGCGGTCCCGTCGACGTCATCCCCGTCGGCGCTCCTTTGGGGGGTTATCGGCTGCTCGTCGTGCCGGCGTTGTACCTGATGTCCGCTTCGGCGCACGAGTGGCTGCGGTCCTACTCAGGTCAGCTCGTGATCACTGCTGGGACCGGGTTGGTCGACGAGCATCTTCGGATGACGCCTGATTCGCTGGCCGACCTCATCGGCGCTTCGGTCGTCGAACGGGACTTCTCGCCTTGGCTCGACACCCTTGCTCCGCTGGCGGCGGGGGCTCGCGAGGGCGTCACCTATCTCCCGACGCTGGACGTCGTCGACCTTGAACAGTTGACCTTGAACAGTTGACCTTGGAGAGTGGATCTAGGCGAGAAAGGGCTGCCCTGACCGCCATTTCTCGCCTAGATCGACTCGCGTCATCCACAGCCCCTCCCGATCAAGCGGCTTGCGGAGGACGCTGACGCGGTGCGGATTCCGGATGAGCAGGCTGGGTCGCTCGATTGGCTACTTTTCGACCAATGCGGCGTGATCACGACCGCTCAAGCGAGCCGCCTCATGACGCGCGCGCATCTGCGCCACCTGCTGGACGCGAAGCAATGGCGTCGGCTGTGCCACGGCGTACTGGTGAGTCATCGTGATCTGCTGGCTGAGGAGGCCGTCTGGTGGGCTGCGGTCTTGGCGGCCGGGCCGGAGGCGTACCTCGCGGGTATGGCTGCTGCCCGCGCGGGCGGGTTGCGCGGCTCATGGCGGCGACGCCAGATCGTGGACGTTCTGCGGCCTGGGACCAGCAGCGTGCCTCGCCTCCTGAAGCGGCTCCCGCTGGAGATGCCGGCGGTGAAGGTCCACCGCACCACACGGCTGCCGATCGAAGATCGCCAGGTCGGCCGGCCGCCCCGGACGAGCATGGCCCGGTCGCTGCTAGACGCGGCGGTGTGGGCGCTGAGCGACGAGGACGCCGTGTCGATCCTGGCCGCCGGATGCCAGCAACGACTCGTCCTCCCCGCTGAGGTACGCGCAGTCGCCGCCCGCTTTCCGCACTGCCGCCGGCACGCGCTGATCGTCGCGACGCTGGATCTGGCCGAGCTGGGCGCGACGAGCCCGGCCGAGATCGGGTTCCTCGAGCTGTGCCGACGGCATCGGCTACCCGAGCCGCAGCTCCAGGTGAAGCGACGCGACGCGAGCGGCCGTACGCGCTACCTGGACGCGTACTTCGCGGAGTTCCAGGTGCATGTCGAGATCGACGGTGCACAGCACATGGACGTTCGGGCCTGGGCATCGGACATGCTCCGGCAGAACGATCTCTGGATCGACGGTGATCGGGTCGTTCGGATTCCCGCGTTCCTCATCCTGACAAATCCGGATGAGGTGGTACGCCAAATCACCGCCGCGTTGCGGGCCGCCGGATGGCGTTAGTTGATCTAGGCGAGAAATGGCGGCCAGGGCAACCGTTTCTCGCCTAGATCAACTCGGCGAGGTGGACTAGCGGCCGGACGATTCCGACAAAGCCGGATATTCCCGAGTGGGCAGATCCATGAGCGGCGTATGCCCGTTCACCACCGGCCGAACAGGCCGAGCAGGAGCCGGCCGATGCGGCACGACGTCCGAAGGCGCAGGGACGTCAACGGGAGCGGACGACTCGGCCTGCGGCTCGGCGTACCGGGTGAGGGCGATCACGGAGCCGAGGGTGACGAGGAAGCCGAGGGCGGCCAGCCACGTGAGGCCGGGCCGGATGCGGTCGCCGAGCAGGAGCAGGCCGACCACGGCGGCGGGGACCGCCCCGGCGGCGTCCATGGCGGCGACGGCGGCGTTGGTGGAGCCGCGCTGCATCGCCAGGCCGAGGAGCAGCTGCGCGCTCAGTGAGTGGGCGATGACGAGGTAGAGCAGCGGGCTGCTGACGAACTCGAAGACCGAGTGCGAGGACGCGAGCGGCCGGGCCGCGACGGCGGCGCAGGCGAAGCCGAGGCCGGAGAGGGCGCCGAGGGCGACGCTGCCCGGCGCGCCCTTGATGCGTACGGCGAAGAAGCCCGCGCCTGCGATGATCAAGAGAGCCAGGACGAGACTGATCTTGCCGAGCAGCCCGAGGGGCCGGGAGGGCGCCGGCTCGGCCGCCAGGACCAGGCCACCGATGCCGAGCACGAGCGCGGCCAGCAGCAGGATCTCGCTTCGCGGGAGCTGCCATTTCAGTACGACCACACCGAGCACGGCGGTCACGCCGAGGCCGGCGGCGACGCTCGCCTGCACGAGGAACAGCGGCAGATCGCGCCGGGCGACGAGGGCGAGGAAGAAGCCGAGGACTTGGCAGCCGATGCCGTAGAGGTAGATCCGGTGCCCGAGGAGCCGGACGAGCAGGCCGGGGTCGAGCGTGTGATGCATCTTCGTCCGCGAGGCGGCGATCGATTGGAGCAGGTTGGCCACGCCGTACGCGACGATCATCGCCGCGAGGAACCACCACCCTGAGGACATCACCCAGCGATGGTAAACCCCTAAGGGTCGACTCCGCCCCACTGCGCCTGGAGGATGAGCCGAATCCTGGAGACCCAGCTCACGAGGGTGACAGGACGGTCACAGCGCGCGCAGGCCGCCGGGGGTCAGCTTGCCGAGGACGTCGGTGTGAAGTTTGCCGTTCGTCGCGATCGCGCTGCCGCCGCCCGGCCCGGGACGGCCGGTCAGGTCGGTGAACGTCCCGCCGGCCTCGGTCACGATGGGGATCAGCGCGGCGATGTCCCACAGCGAGAGCTCAGGTTCGACCATGATGTCCAGCGCGCCCTCAGCCAGCAGCATGTAGCCGTAGAAGTCGCCGTACGCCCGGGACCGCCAGCACTTGCGCATGAGGTCGAGCATCGAGGCCAGCCGTCCGGTCTGCTCCCACGATTCGAGCGAGGAGTAGCAGAAGCTCGCGTCGGCGAGCCGGCTGACTCCGGACACCTTGATCGCCGAGGCCGCGGCCTGGTGGCGACCGGCGAACGCGCCCAGCCCCCGGGCGGCCCACCAGCGCCGGCCCAGGGCGGGCGCGCTGACCAGGCCGACGACCGGCTCGTCGCCCTCCATGAGCGAGATCAGCGTCGCCCAGATCGGTACGCCCCGGATGTAGTTCTTGGTGCCGTCGATCGGGTCGATGACCCACTGCCGAGCGCCGGTCGCCCCGGTCGAGCCGTACTCCTCGCCGAGGACGCCGTCGCGTGGCCGGGTACGCGCGAGGGTCGCTCGCAGCGCTTTCTCGACCGCCGTGTCGGCGTCGCTGACGGGGGTCAGGTCCGGCTTGCTCGTCACGTGCAGGTCGAGAGCCCGGAATCGGGACATTGCCAGCGAATCGGCTGTATCAGCCAACACGTGGGCGAGGGCGAGATCGTCGGCGTACCGGGCCATGCGCAGAACCTATCGGATCACGGTCGCCAACGGTGCTCTAGTCTCGCTGGCTATGCGACAGCGGTGGCTCACAGACGTCGGGCTGACCGTCGTCGTGCTGCTCGCCCAATCCGCGCCATACCTGTTCACCCAGCAGCCGCCGGACACGATATGGGTCTACTGGCCGGTTCTGCTCACGTCGCTACCGACCCTGACCAGGCGCTGGCAGCCCGGCGCCAGCCTTGCGGTCGCGGCCGTCGGCATCGCCGCCTATGCCGCCGTCGACGCCGGACCGTCGCAGCCCATCTGGTACGGCCCGTTGGTGATCTTCTACACGGTCGCCCATCAGGCGGGACGCATCGAGCGAATCCTGTGCGTCATCGGGACGGCGGTCGGCGCCCTCAGCGTCATCGGTTCGGTCAACACGGCCGTTCGCGAGCTCGCCACCTGGTCGGCCGCCTACGCGATCGGCGCCCTTGGGCGTACCAGGAAGGAAATGGCCGCGCAGGCCGAGCGGAACCGGATAGCCCGCGACCTCCACGACATCCTGGGCCACTCGCTGGCCGTGATGATCGTCCAGGCCGAGGGTGGCGCGGCGGTCGCGCGGACCGATCCGGGGCGTGCGGAGGCCGCGTTCGACGCGATCTCCGCGAGCGGGCGCGAGGCCATGGGCCAATTACGGGCCGCGGTGGGCGAGCTCCGCGAGTCGCAACCGCAGCTTGCAGACCTTCATCAGCTTGTACGCACAACGCAGCGCACCGGTCTGTCGGTCCGGTTGACCGAACGGGGACGACCGCGGCCGACGCCGGCCGAGGTGCAGGTGGCGGCCTACCGAGTGGTCCAGGAGGCCCTGACCAACGTAGTGAAGCACGCGGGTGCGACATCGGCGGAGGTCCTCGTGGACTGGACCGCCGGCCTGCGGGTGAGCGTCTCCGACGACGGGCGCGGAGCAGGCACGACGGCCGGCGGGCATGGACTGACCGGGCTACGGGAACGCGTCGGCGCGGTCGGCGGGCGGATCAGCGTCGGCGCGGGCGACCAGGGAAAGGGCTTCCGAGTGGCGGCGGTGTTCTCGTGATTCGTGTTCTGATCGCGGACGACCAGGAGTTGGTCCGGGCCGGGTTCGCAATGATCCTGTCGGCGCAGCCCGACATGGACGTCGTCGCAGAAGTGCCCGACGGCGCTGCGGCGGTGCAGGCGGTCGCCGAGCATGCGCCGGACGTTGCGCTGCTGGACATCCGGATGCCGTTGCTGGACGGCATCGAGGCGGCCCGGCGGATCTGCGCTACGTCGGCGACTCGGGTGATCATGCTTACGACGTTCGGCTCCGACGACTACGTCTTCGACGCTTTGCGGGCCGGGGCGAGCGGGTTCCTGCTCAAGGACGTACGCCGGGACGACCTGGTCCACGCCGTCCGCGTCGTCGTCGCAGGTCAGTCCCTGTTGGCTCCGGGCGTCACGCGTACGCTCATCGACGATGTCCTCCGCCGTGGGGTCAGCCGCCCCGTTCCCGGCCTCGTGGACCGGTTGACCGACCGGGAACGGGAGACGCTCGTCCACTTGGGACGGGGACTGTCCAATGCGGAGATCGCCGCTGCCATGTTCGTCAGCGAGCACACGGTGAAGACGCATGTCAGCAACGTGTTGAGCAAACTCGGGTTGCGCGACCGGGTGCAGGCGGTCATCGCGGCGTACGAGTCGGGTCTCATCACTGCGGGGGAGTAGGTCCCTCCCTCTCGTCGGCGATGTTCCGGGAGTGCGTTCTCGGAAGGCTGCTGTCCATGCGAAAGCTCCTTCCCATCCTCGCGGCTGTGACCGCCGCTGGAGTCGCCGTGCTGGTTCCCGGCATCGGCGCGTACGCCGGACCGGCGGGTCCGATCCCGCCCTATTCCGCCCCGGCCGGTCTGACCGCGACCGAGGTGTCCTTCTCGAACGGCGACACCGTCCTGCACGGTTCCGTCGTACGCCTCGCCGCTGGCCAGGCCGCCTCCGCTTCGGGTGGCTCGGTGAAGCGACCGGGCATCGTACTCGTCCACGGTTCGGGCAACGCCGTCCGGCAGCAGCTGGCGCAGGAGGCGGAGGTCTTCGCCCGAGCTGGAATCGTCACCCTCATCTACGACAAGCGGCCGGACTACAACCGCAGCCATCGCGACTACGGCGACCTCGCGAACGACGCCCTCGCCGGGGTGGCGCTGATCCGCGGCCTGCCCGACGTCGATCCCGGCAAGGTGGGCCTGTGGGGGCTCAGCGAGGGCGGCTGGGTCGCCCCGTTGGCGGCGTCACGCTCCCGCGACGTCGCCTTCCTCATCACCATCGGCGGATCCGGACTGAGCCCTGCGCGTACCCAGGCGTGGAATCTGAACAACCGGCTGGCCGGCAATGGCGTCGCGGACGGCACCGCCGGTGAGCTGATCGCCTCGGGCATGGGTCTGGCCGTGAGCCTGGACCAGTTCCCGGAGGCCAAGCACGACCCGGTCGAGGTGCTGCGGCAGATCCGGCAGCCGGTGCTGGCCATCTGGGGCGAGCGGGATCTGCTGGTGCCGCCGGCCGAGAGCGCGGAGATCTTCCGGCGGGAGCTGATCGTCAGCCCGAGCGTCAGCATCCGCATCCTGTCCGGCAGCAGCCACGCTGCGCGCGTGACGACAAACGGCTTCGACCGGGTCGGCGGTCCCACCGTCGGCGGTTTCGTGATGGGCGAGCTCAGTCCCGGGTACGCCGACCTGATGACCTCGTGGATCGCGGCCGGCTTCCCGTCCACAACGGACGCACCGCCGACTCAGCGGACCACCTCGACGGCGATCGAGCCGATCGGCATCGTGGGCTACGGCCTGTTCGTCCTGCTGCTCCTGGTGCTGCTCAGCTGGCCGGTGACGGCAGTCGTCCGGCGAATCCGTGGCCGACGTGACCGTCCGGCCGGTGCCGTACCGGCTCGACTGCTGGTGCTGACCGGGCTGGCCGCGACGCTGCTGGGGACGGCGTACGCCGTCTTCGTGGTCGCCTCCGGCGGAACCTCGGTACACGCCGCGTTCCTCGGCCAGCCGTTGGTGTGGCTGCTGGCCCGGGTCTGCCTCGCCGTCGCCCTGACCTGCGGTGTCCTGGTGGCGCCGGCGTTCCGGTCGGCGCCGTCGATTCGGCTGGGAGCCGTGCTGGCGGGGGCCGTGCTGCTAGTCCCGTACGCCCTCGGCCTGGGCCTCCTGCTCCCCTGACCTGCCCTTTCAGGCGTTGATCATGAACCTAAGGTCCGGCTGGGCGGTGTGTCGCCGCCCCGAACCTCATGATCAACGCCGCAAAGGAGCGCGCGGAAACCTGCGCGACTCCGCGACCGTCCCCGGGTAGGTTCGGAAAGATGACGGAGCAGGTCGAGGAGGAGAAGCGCCGGGAGGCCGTGCTGCGCACGTTCTTCGGGCCGGACGGCCGTCTGGTCAGCATGCCGGCCCGGATGGGCAAGCGCCGGTTCGTCCTGGAACAGATCGCGTACGCCTTCGAGCCGGGCGTGAAGTACACCGAGCTCGAGGTGAACGCCATCCTGCGGGCGTTCTGGGACGACTACGTGACGATTCGGCGGTACCTGATCGACGCCGGGCTGCTCGGCCGGGAGCAAGGGCTCTATTGGCGTACCGGGGGATATGTCGACATCTAGCTAACTGTCGGCATCGGAGACGTCGGAGCTGGTACGCGAGGCGAGCAGCCGCCGGAACGAGGCCAGCCGCCGTTCGTCGGCATGCCCGGCGGCGACCCAGGCGTCCAGCGCGCACTCCGCGCCCGCCATGTGGTCGCAGTTCGGCGGGCAGTCGACCGTTCCCTCCACGAGGTCGGGGAAGCCGTGCAGCACGCTGTCGGCGCTGACCAGGGCCAGCCCGAAGCTGCGTACGCCGGGGGTGTCGATGATCCAGCCCGGGTCCTTGCGGGACTTCCCGATGGGAGGCAACCGCAGCGCCACGGCGCTGGTCGAGGTATGCCGTCCCTTGCCGACGGCGCTCACCTCCCCGACAGCCCGCCCGGTTCCGGGGATGAGCCGGTTGACCAGCGTCGACTTGCCGACCCCGGAGTGGCCGACGAGGACCGAGACGTGCCCGGCCAGCTCTTTGCGTACCGCGGTGAGGTCTGAGCCCGGTCCGGTCAGCAGGTGCGGCAGGTCCAGAGCGGCGTAGTAGTCGAGGATCTCGTGCGGCGTCGCCAGGTCCGACTTGGTGAGCAGCAGGATCGGTTCGATGTCGGCGTCGTACGCCGCGACGAGGCACCGGTCGATGAAGCCGGTTCGGGGCGGGGGATCCGACAGCGAGCTGACGATGACGAGCTGGTCGGCGTTGGCGACGACCACTCGTTCGATCCGGCCCTCGGTGGTCGTCTCGTCGTCGTCCGCCGTACGCCGGAGCACACTCACTCGGTCGGCGACGCGCACGATCCGGGCCAACGCGCCGGCGCTGCCGCTGACGTCGCCGACGATCGCCACCTGATCACCGACGACCACGGACTTGCGGCCCAGTTCGCGGGCGCGCATCGCCGTGACGACGGCGCCGTCCGCCATCGCCACCGTGTACCGGCCGCGATCCACCGCGAAGACGAAGCCCTCGGTCGCGTCGTCGTGCTTGGGCCGCGTACGCGTCCGGGGTCGGGATCCACGCGTGGCCCGGATGCGGACGTCGTCCTCGTCGTACTCGCGCCGTTTCGCCGTCAAGAGCTAGCACCCACCATGGCACTCCATAGTGCCGGGAAATCCGGGAGCGTCTTGGCTGTACACGCCACATCACTCAGGACGACTCCCGGCACCTTGAGGCCCAGGAGCGCCGCCGCGTGCGCCATCCGATGATCGTCGTAGGTCTCGAAGACCGTTCCGGTCAGTGGGTGCGGTTCGACGGTGAGCCCGTCCTCGTGTTCGGTGACCCCGGCCCCGAGCGCGGACAGCTCCCGGGCCAGCGCGGCGACCTGGTCGTTCTCCTGCGTACGCAGATGGGCGAGCCCGCGCAGGGTGGATGGACCGTCGGCTAGGGCGGCGAGCGCCGCGATGACCGGGCTCAGCTCGGCCTGATCGCGCAGGTCGACGTCGATCCCGCGGATCTGCGGCCCGCCGCGGACGGTCATGCCCTTCTCCGTGAGCCGGAACGAGCCGCCCATCCGGGTCAGCACCGCCCGTAGCCGGTGCCCGGCCTGCAGGGTGCTCCGCGGCCAGCCCGGCACGGTGACGCGACCGCCCACGACGAGGGCGGCCGCCAGGAACGGGGCGATCGTGGCGAGGTCGGGCTCGATCAGCCAGCTGCGGCCGGCGAGCCGGGCCGGTTCGACCCGCCACGCGTCCGGTGTCGCGTCGTCGACCGCGGCTCCGGCGGCCCGCAGCATCTCCACCGTCAGCCGGAGGTGCGGGGCACGGGGCAGCGCCGGTCCGGTGTGCTTCAGGGTGAGGCCGCGGTCGAAGTCGGGCGCGGCCAGCAGGAGTCCTGTCAGCAGCTGGCTGGACGGGGAGGCGTCGACGCTCACGTCGCCACCGCGTACGCGGCCTTGGCCGTAGACCGTGAGAGGCAGTCCGTCGGCGGCTCCGGCGTCCAGGCGTACGCCGATCGCCCGGAGCGCGGCGACCAGCGGGCCGAGCGGCCGCTGGCGGGCCCGGGCGGTGCCGTCGAAGGTGACCGCGCCGCTGGCCAGCCCGGCGAGCGGCGGCAGAAAGCGCATGACCGATCCGGCCGTCCCGACGTCGATGTGCGCCGGCCCGGTCAGCGGGCGCGGGCGGACCACCCACCGCTCGTCGTCGACGGTCGAGATGTTCACCCCTATCGATCGCAGTCCGGCGGCCATCAGTTCGGTGTCCCGGGCGCGCAACGGGTTGTCCAGTGTGGACGTCCCCGTGGAGATCGCGGCCAGGACGAGCGCGCGCGTCGTCATCGACTTCGATCCGGGTAACCGGACTCGGGCGTTGAGCGGATCGATGGCGGTCGGTGCAGTCCACGGCACGGCGCGCTTCGTCACCCGCTCATTCTTACCGTTCGAGGGCTCTGTCGGACCATGCGGGTAGGTTCATTTTCATGTGCGGGCGTTATGCGACGACGCGCTCCTCGGCCGATCTCAGCCGCCTCTTCGAGGCGTTCGACGAGACCGAGGGCGGCGTCACGGTGGACTACAACGTGGCACCGACCGACAAGGTGCCCATCGTCCGGGTCTCCGCGAGCCGGGAGGCGCGCGTGCTGACGGTGGCGCGCTGGGGGCTGGTTCCGCCGTGGGCCACCGATCCGCGCATCGGCTCCCGAATGATCAACGCTCGTGCCGAGACCGTCGCGAGCTCGCGGGCCTACGCGCAATCCTTCGAGCGCCGCCGCTGCCTCGTCCCGGTCGACGGCTGGTACGAATGGACCCGGTCGCCCACCGGAAAGCAGGCGTTCTACATGAATATGAATGGAGAAGGCCTCACGATGGGCGGCATCTGGAGCGTCAAAGGCGATCTGCTGACGTTCAGTGTCATCACCCTGCCCGCTCGCGGCGACTTGGCCAAGGTGCACGACCGCATGCCGCTGCTGCTCCCACCGGACCGGTGGTCGGAGTGGTTGTCTGCTACACCGAGTGACGACCTGCTCACCCCGGCCGACGACGACTACCTGTCCACAATCGAGATCCGGGCAGTGGGGTCAGCAGTGGGGGATGTCCGCAACGACGGTCCCGGTCTGATCGAACCCATCGAAGCCGGTCTACTTTTCTGATCGGCTGACATCGTGATCCGGTGACGCCGGGTAATCGATGCAGCGACACACAATGCGCCTGATTAACGCCATTTGACGGCGGATTGTCGGCAGGAATTTTTGCCGATGTCCAGACGAACTCTTGTCTCCGTACGCCTTTGTGCGATAGAACACAGCGCCGGTGCCGGTTCATCCAGCCGCCACCGGATGGTTTGCACCGTGCAGCTTAGAGCGCGGTGAGGCACCGGACCCACGGGGGAGGTGGGTGGATTTGACCCGGGCGCGTGTTCCACGCCCACATGAAGTCGCGGCCGCGCGTCGCGACCCGAGACTGTTGCGGGCCGCCACCGAGCGGCAGAACGACACTGCCTGGCGGACCAGGGGGGTCTGCCAATCGGTCGACCCGGAGACGTTCTTTCCGGCACCGACGGATCCGCCGGACGCGGCCATTGCGCTGTGCGGCACCTGTTCGGTGCAGGGGGCTTGTCTTGCCTGGGCTCTTGAGGCCGGCGACTGCCACGGCGTCTGGGGTGGCACCACCGCCCGGGAACGCCGGGCCATGGTGGTCGCCTGGCGAACCCCGGAGCAGCCCGAGGAGCAGCCGTACGCGGAGCAGGCGGACGCGACCAGTCCGGTCGTCGGGGGAACGATCCCCGCGCCGGGCTGGGCGGCGGCGGTCGCCCGGGCCGCGGAAGTGGCCCGAGCCTCGGGCGTACGCCCACCGAAGCGAACGGGCCCGACCCGGCGCCGGGGTGTGCCCGCCGTCACCGAGCTGGCGCTGGAGATCCATGAGCGCAAGCCGGAGCTGCGGGAACGCCGCGAACCACAGGTGCTGATCCCGCTTCAGCGCTTCGCTGAGCCCGCACCCGCGCTGGAGGCGCTGGTCGCGTGACCTTCATCACCGCGGTGGTGGCGCGGCATGGAATGCGCGGCGGTCGCAGAGCGTTGACCCGGCCGGAGGACCTGACCAGGTTTCCTCCGCGAAGGGGTGATTCAGTGCGTACTGCGACGAAGACGAGGCCTGACGACCAGATCAAGATCCTGATCGGGTCCCCGGACTGGTCGGCGGAGACGGCAGGGGACGACATGACCCGTCTGCCCGCCTCCGTTGTTGCGACGCCCATGCCCGCCACCCGCGTATCCTCAGCGGGACGGGCCGTGACCACACGGCCCCGGAAGGGCGAGGCCAGGGTGACCACGGAGTCGACGGAAGACCGGCGCGCACGGTTCGAGCGGGACGCCATGCCGTTCCTCGACCAGCTGTACCCGGCCGCCCTGCGGATGACCCGCAACCCCGCCGACGCGGAGGACCTCGTCCAGGAGACCTACCTCAAGGCGTACGCCGCGTTCCACCAGTTCGAAGAGGGCACCAACCTCAAGGCCTGGCTGTACCGGATCCTGACGAACACCTTCATCAACTCGTACCGTCGCAAGCAGCGGCAGCCCGTGCAGGCTCCCACCGAGGAGATCACGGACTGGCAGTTGGCCGAAGCAGAGTCGCACACCTCGTCGGGGCTGAAGTCGGCCGAGACCGAGGCACTCGACCGGCTGCCCGACAGTGACGTCAAGCAGGCCCTCCAGGCCCTGCCCGAGGATTTCCGCCTGGCGGTCTACCTCGCCGACGTCGAGGGCTTCTCCTACAAGGAGATCGCCGACATCATGGGCACCCCGCTCGGCACGGTCATGTCGCGGTTGCACCGCGGTCGCCGGGCCCTGCGCGGCATGCTGGAGAGCTATGCGGCCGAGCGCGGCATCATCGGCGCGTCGGCCGATCACGACGAGGTGACGGCATCATGAGCGACGAGTGTAAGGACGTGCTCGACGAGGTGTACCTCTACCTCGATCTGGAGTGCACCGACGAACGTCGTGACCTGATCAAGCAGCATCTCGACGAGTGCTCGCCGTGCCTGCGGGAGTACGGGATCGAGACCGAGGTCAAGGCGCTCGTGGCCCGCTGCTGTGGGGCGGAGAACGCGCCGGAGGATCTCAAGCGCCGGCTGCGCGCCAAGCTCGCCGAGCTCGTCGTGGACGACCGCGTCGTCTCCTGACTGCGACGGCACCGCGTCCGCCGCGACAGCACCGCGACGGGCGGGCGATGGCACTGCGACGGTGTGTCGGCGGTCGACGGCCGCGCCATGGTTGGATGACCCTCAGGGTCCGCAATGTGGCGGACGGCTGCTGGGAGGGGCACGATGGCCGACGAGATCCGTGCGGAGATGGTGGCGAACGTCTGGAAGGTCGTGGCCGCCGAGGGCGACCAGGTCGCGGACGGTGACACCCTCGTCATCCTCGAGTCCATGAAGATGGAGATCCCGGTGATGGCGGAGTCCGACGGCACGCTGACCAAGCTGGCCGTGAACGAGGGCGACGTCGTGCAGGAAGGCGATCTGATCGCCATCATCGGCTAGGGCCCGCGCGGGGGTCAGCCCTCGATCAGCTCGTCCGCCATCTCCAGGGCGGTCTTCATCCGCTCCTCGTCGCTGATCTTGTCCGGATCGAGGACGAACCAGCAGGCGTGCAGCGTGAACAGTGCCATCGAGGCGCGCAATCGCCGCCCTGGAGTGGCGTCGGCATCCACCAGATAGTCGATCATGGCCTGCATCCGCCCGCGGAAGTCCTTCGTCGGGCGGCGGTCCTTCATCGTGGCCTGATTGCGCTCGAAGAATCGCATGATCTTGTGGTGCTGGCCCTCCATCATGCTGTCGGCGTACCGACGCAGGAAGTCCTTGCGCGCCTCCAGGGTGCGCGGCTGATCGGCGGTCCACTCGATGAGCTTGTCGATCCGGGCGGACTGGTCGCCCATGAAGCTCTCGACGATCTCTTCCTTGCTCTTGAAGTGGTAATAGAGTGCGGCCTTCGTCACACCGAGCCGCTCCGCGATCTCCCGCAGGGACGTGGCGTCGTAGCCCTGTTCGGTGAAGAGTTCCAGCGCAACAGCTTGGATCCGCGATCGCGTATCCCGCCCTTCGACCTGCTGTTCGCTCATCTTCTGCTCCTGCGGAGATCCGAAATTCCATTGCACTTGACGCGCGGCTAGTAATCAACTTACCGTACGGCTAGTAAGTTTGCTAGCCGGTCGGCAAGTAAGCCTGGCTGGATCTGATCAAGACGCTGATCAAGGGAGCATCGCTCGTGTCCACCATCCCCGAACCGTCCATCGCGAAGCCGAATCTGCGGCTCGTGTTGCCGGGAATCATGCTGGCGATGATGCTGGCGATGCTCGACAACATGGTCGTCGGGACCGCCATGCCGAAGATCGTCGGCGAACTCGGCGGCCTGTCCAAGCTCTCCTGGGTCGTCACCGCGTACGTGCTGGGCACCTCGGTGTCCACCCCGATCTGGGGCAAGCTCGGCGACCTCTACGGGCGCAAGAAGGTCTTCCTGACCTCGGTCGTGTTGTTCATGATCGGCTCGATGCTCTCCGGCGCGGCCGGCGAGTTCGGCTGGCTCAACGACGCGATCAACCCGATGACCCAGCTCATCGCGTTCCGGGCCTTCCAGGGCCTCGGCGCGGGTGGTCTGATGGTGGGCGCGTTCGCCCTCATCGGCGACCTCGTCCCGCCTCGCGAGCGGGGCAAGTACCAGGGCCTCATGGGCGGCATCATGGCGATCGCGATGATCGCCGGCCCGCTGGTCGGCGGCCTGATCACCGACCACGCGTCGTGGCGCTGGATCTTCTACATGAACCTGCCGATCGGCGCGGTCGGCTTCGTCATGCTGCTGTTCTTCCTGCACCTGCCGGTGCGCAAGACCGAGCACAAGATCGACTGGCTGGGCGCCGGCCTCCTCGGCGTCAGCATCACCGCGATCGTGCTCATCACCACCTGGGGCGGCAAGGAGTACGACTGGGCCTCGGCGCAGATCTTCGGGCTCGGCGCGCTCGCGCTGGTCACGCTGGGCCTGTTCCTGCTGGTCGAGCGTCGTCACCCGGAGCCGGTCCTGCCGCTGCACATCTTCAAGAACCGCAACTTCAGCGTGGTGAGCGGCATCGGCTTCCTGGTCGGGTTCGCGCTCTTCGGCGCGGTCGCCTTCCTGCCGCTCTACCAGCAGACCGTCCAGGGCGCCTCGGCGACCAACAGCGGCCTGCTGCTCCTGCCGATGATGATGGGCGTGCTGGTCACCTCGTTCGCGATCGGCCGGATCATCACCAACACCGGCAAGTACCGGATCTTCCCGATCATCGGCGGCGCGATCATGGCCGTGGCCATGTTCCTGCTGACTCGCCTCGCCGACGACACGAGCAAGTTCGAGTCGTCGGTCTACATGGTGCTGCTCGGCCTCGGCATGGGCTTCCTCATGCAGACCACGCTGCTCATCGCGCAGAACAGCGTGGAGATGAAGGACCTCGGCGTGGCCAGCTCCACCGCCACCTTCGTCCGGTCGATCGGCGGTTCGTTCGGGGTGTCGATCTTCGGCGCCGTGTTCAACTCCCGGCTCAGTGACAGCATGACCGAGACCGCAGGCCCCAAGGCCGCGGCCATGATCGACCAGTTCGGTGGCAACCTGGGCACCGAGGGCATGGCCCAACTCGCCAAGGTCCTGCCGCCGGAGCAGCTCGAGCCGATGGTCAAGGCCATCAAGCACGCCATCGCGTACGCGACGTCGGGGCTGTTCTGGTGGGCGCTGGCGTTCGCCGTGCTGGTGCCGGTGCTGGCCTGGTTCGTCAAGGAGGTCCCGCTGCGGGGCGCCGGTCCGCAGAAGGCCGGGGAGGACTCGCCGGAGGCGGCGCTCGCCCTCGCCAGCGTGGAGTGATCGTCCACTAGGGACACCTCAAGACTCGATGCCCCCGGAGCTTTCCTCCTCCGGGGGCATCGCGCTGTCCAGCGCCTATCGGCCGGTCAGCCGGCGCAGCAGCGACCGCTTCTTCGGCTGTTCCGGAATCTCCGCGGCCGGTCGGTCGGCGTCGTCATCGGCCTCGTCGGCCAGCACGGTGTCGGCGAGGCGTCCGAGCTCCGGGTTCACGTCGGGGACCAGCCGGACGAGGTGGGCGAGCGACGACAGGATCGTGACCGGCCGCTGCTGCGAGGCCTCCGTCGCCGCCAGGAACCGGCGGCCGACGAGCTCGCCGACCTCTGTGCGGCAGCCGGGATCGAGCCAGGCCGCGACCACCAGCGCGAACAATGCCGCCTCGGTCGTCCAGTCCTCGACGCCGTACGCGATCTCCGCGAGCACGGCCCGCTGGGCGGTGGTGTCACCCGGCTCGGCGGCGAGTTCCCGGCAATGCAGGATGCCGAGCGCCGCGAACGTCTGCGCCGAGCGTTCCCACCAGCCGTCGGGGATGCCGGCCATCCGATCGGGCACCGGCGGCGGATACACGAGCAGTCCGAGCAGATCGCTCAACGGCAGTTCGCCGAGCGGCAGCGCGTGGTCGTACGCCGAGACCGGGTCGGGCCAAGTCCCGGAGGCGAGCTCGGCGAGCAGTGCGGTGGCGCGAGCGGACGGCGGCGGCACCGCCGGGTCGGCCCGGAAGCCGGCGTACTGCCAGAGGACCCGGCCCGGGCGCAACGGCTGCACCATGTCCGGCGGTGGATCACCGGCGATGGAGACCGAGACGTTCGGCATCTCCCGCCGGAAGATCGCCAGTGCGCTCGGCGGCTCCAGTCCGGAGATGCCGATCTCGCCCTCGCTGTCGCGTTGGTCCGCCGGGAACTGGCCGAGCACGTTGATGCACGACGCGCTCGGCCCGGCGACGATCCCCAACCAGGTACGCCCGTCGCAGCAGTCGGCGAGATCGGTGTGATCATGGCTGGTCTGCGGGGTGGTGCGGACGAAGTCCGACAGCGCGACGAGGTGTTGCGGATCGCCGTCGCGCTGGAACCGCAGCCGGTACGCCGTGTGCACGGCGCAGTCATAGGTGGGGTCGATCCGCATCGCGTCCTCGATCACCGACAGCGCCTCGTCGAGGCGCCCGGCGTCGCTGAGCCAGCTCGCCACATCGGCGTTGAGGTCCAGGTCGAGCGGGTTCTGTCGGCGTGCCTCGGCCATCACGGCCAGCGCGTCGGGCAGCCGGCCGGCGGCGCGGAGGGCGTAGGCGTACCAAACGGCGGTGAGCTTGGTGGGTTCCAGGCGGTACGCCGTCTCGCCCCACCGGGCTGCTTGGGCCGGGTCGCCTAGTCGCCGGCCGACTCCCGCGGCGGCGCCGTGCAGCATCGCGTGCTGTGGATGGGCGGCCATCACTCGGGTGGCCAGCTCCAGGTAGGCCGCGTTGGCTCGGCGTACTTCGGGGGCGGCGGGCTCGCCGAGTTCGCGCATCAGCGTCACGAGGACCTGGACGAAGGCGTCGGGGTCGACGCGGTCGCCGGGCAGTGCGCGTACCCAGCTCACGTCGGCCCACGGCTGAGCCGGGTCGAACGCCGTCGCCTTGGCCAGCAACGACAGCGCGCCATCCACATCGGACGCAGCGCGCAGGTGCGCGTGCGCGACGACCGCGCCGAGGAACGGGCGGTCGTCGAGCGGGAACAGGCTCAGGCCGCCGTCGGGACTCCGGGCGGCCAGCGCCGCGAGCAGTTCGTGCACCTCGGGCAGGCTCGGTGCGTGCGCGATCGCCCCGGCGAGATGGTTGGCGGCGTGGTGGAGGTCGTCTCCGGCGAGGGCGATCCGGGCCAGCGCCAGTTCGCCATGCGCCTCCTGGACGGGGTCGTGGACTCCTTCGGCTTGGGTCACCCGGGCAGGGTAGAGGAATGTGACTTCCAGCGCGGGACCTGCGTGATCCTGCTCGCCCGAGTTGAGTCGGCCGTCATTTCGTGCAAGACTGCGCACAGATCGAGCATAAATTGAGCACGAAGACTCAGGGAGTGGGCATGAGCGAGCGCGGCGTCGGCATGGCGACGGACATCGCGGAGCAGCCGGGCGTCTACGGTGCGCTGCTGGAGCCGGCGAGCGTACGCGAGATCGAGCGGGTCGCCGCCGCGATCGCCGAGCGCCGCCCGAAGCACATCGTGTTCACCGCCCGGGGCACGTCCGACCACGCCGCCCTGTACGCCGCGTACCTCACCGAGATCCGGCTCGGCGTGCCCGCCGGGCTCGCCTCGCCCAGTGCGATGACGGTGTACGGCGCTCGCCCGGACTTCTCCGAGGCGCTCGTCGTCGGAGTCTCGCAGTCCGGCGGTTCGCCCGACCTGACCGAGGTGCTCAAGATCGCCCGGGAGCAGGGCGCGCTGACGCTGGCCGTGACCAACAACCCGAAGTCGATCCTCAACGAGACGGCTGAGCTGACCGTCGACGTGGCGGCCGGGCACGAGCGGGCTGTGGCGGCGACCAAGACCTACACCGCCGAGCTGCTCGCCCTGCTGCTGCTCGTCGAAGCGATCCGCGGCGAGGGCAAGGTGCCCGCCGACGAGTTCGCCCAGCTCACGAGGTTGCCGGAGCTCGCCGAGCAGACGTTGCGCGACGACACCCCGGCGCAACTGGCCGAGCGTTATCGGTTCGCCGGGCGGGTCGTCACCACCGGCCGGGGGTACGCGTACCCGACCGCCCGGGAAGCGGCGCTGAAGCTCATGGAGACCTCCTACCTGGCGGCGCTCGCCTTCTCCGGAGCCGACCTGCTGCACGGCCCGCTGGCGATGGCCGACCCCGACGTCCCGGTGCTCGCCGTCGTCGGCACCGGCCCGGGCGGGACCGCGATGTCGGATGTGCTCACCCGGCTCGGCGAGCGGCGGGCCGACGTCGTCACCATCGGCTCCGGCCAGGTGGCCGAGGCATCGGCCCGGCTGGTGGTGCCCGACGTCGACGAGCGCTACTCGGCACTGCTCGACATCCTGCCGCTGCAAAAGCTGGCCCTGGCCATCGCGCTCAGCCGGGGCGAGAACCCGGACGCTCCCCGCGGACTCAAGAAAGTCACCGAGACTCTGTAGCTAGTGTGGTCGCGTGTCCACACTTCGCGATCTGGTCGAGGAGCACACCTCGCTCGGCCCGGACGACATCGACCACCTGACCCGGCTCGCCGGGGACTGGCAGTTGATCTCCGACCTCTCCTTCGCCGACCTGCTGCTCTGGGTGCCGGTCAGCACAGGAGAGGCGGTCGCGGGCGCTCCTTCGTTCCTCTGCGTCGCCCAGGTACGCCCGACGACCGCTCCCACGGCGTACCAAGATGATCAAGTGGGCCGGATGGTGAGCGGACCGGAAGTGGCCCACTTGGCCATCGCCCGCCAGCAGGGCCGGATCTGGCGCGAGGGCGACCCGGTCTGGTACGGCGACACTCCCGCGCGCCATGAGGCGGTGCCGGTCCGGCGGCGACGCGCGGACGGTGAGGCGAGCGAGGTGATCGCGGTCGTGGGCCGCGACACGAACCTGTCCACCGCGCGGACCCCGAGCCAGCTGGAGCTGAACTATCTGACCAGTGCGGACGACCTCGCGCAGATGGTCGCCGACGGCACCTTCCCGCCGCCGCGGCACCCGGGCGAGACGACCAGCGCGCCGCGGGTGGGGGACGGGCTGATCCGGCTAGACGGCTCGGGGAAGGTCACCTACGCCTCGCCGAACGCGCAGTCGGCCTTCCGCCGCTTGGGACACGCTTCCCACCTCGTGGGCGAAGACTTGGCCGCCTTGCTGGGCCGGATCGCCGACGACCCGCTCGAAGGCTCCGAGGCGTCGGCCCGGGTGCTGGCGGCGCTGCACGGCGATTCCCCGGCTCGCAAGGAGATCGAGGTACGCGGAGCGACCGTGCTGACCCGGGCGCTGCCCCTGATTCCGGCCGGAGTGCCGATCGGCGCGCTGATCCTGGCCCGCGACGTCACCGAGGTACGCCGCCGCGACCGGGCATTGATCACCAAGGACGCGACGATCCGCGAGATCCACCACCGAGTGAAGAACAACTTGCAGACGGTGGCTGCCCTGTTGCGGCTGCAGGCGCGGCGGGTCGACGCGCCCGAAGCGCGAGCCGCTCTCGAAGAGTCCGTACGCCGGGTGGCGTCGATCGCGTTGGTCCACGAAACACTTGCGATGTCGGCTGACGAGGCGGTCGAGTTCGACGGGATCGTCGACCGCGTGGCGACCGCTGCGGCCGAGGTAGCGGGCGGTTTCTCAGGCAGTGGCATCTCGGTGCGCATGCGCCGGGAGGGCAGCTTCGGCGTACTGCCGGCTGAGATCGCCACTCCGCTCGTCATGGTCCTCAACGAACTGCTGCTGAACGCGGTCGAGCACGCGTTCGCCGAGGATTCCGCCGACGCCGAGGTGGTGATCTCAGCTCACCGTTTCCGTAAGCAACTGCAGGTGGCGGTGGCCGACAACGGGCGCGGCCTGCCCGAGGACTTCGATCCGGCGGTCTCCAAGCGGCTGGGTCTCCAGATCATCCGTACGCTCACCACCGGTGAACTTCGCGGCAGCATCGAGATGCGTAACCGTCCCGAGGGCGGGGCCGAGGCGCTGCTCGAGGTTCCGCTCACGAAGCGCTGACCGGCCCGCTCAAGATCGCTGACCCCCCAAGATCAGCGCTGGATCACGGTTCGCGGTCGAATCATGGGGCAAGATTCGACCCGGAACCCTGATCCAACGCCAAGACCGACCCCCGCCAAGACCGACCCCGGAGGACGCGCATGACGGCCAGGCCGGCCCGATGGCTGCCGCTGATCGTGGCCTTCCTGGCGATGACGGCGTTGGTGCTGGCGGCGGGCACGCCGGTCGCGGAGGTGGCCCGGTATTGCGCGTATGCGGTGTGGGCGGTGGTCCTGCCGGGGACGCTGGTCTACCGCGCGCTTCGGCCGACCCCGCGGACGCTGGTCGAAGACGTAGCGCTGGGCACCGCTGTCGGGCTGACCCTGGAGCTGATCGCCTGGGCCCTCTGCGGAGCACTCGACGTGCGCTTCTTGTTGCCGGGGTGGCCGCTCCTCGTGGTCGCGGTGTTCCTGACCAAGCCACTGCGACGGCATTGGCGGCCCGCATACCCGGAGAAGATGCCGGTCGCCTGGTCGTGGTCGGTCGCCGCCATCGTGATCTTCTGGACTTACTACCTCTACGTGGTGTTCCTGGCCCGGAACCCGGTCCTGCCGACCTCCGAGTCCACCCGGCAATACCTCGATCTCGCGTATCAGCTGTCGCTCGCGGGCGAGGCCAAGAACCATCTTCCGCTGCACCTGCCCCAGGTCGCCGCCGAGCCGCTCAACTACCACTGGTTCGCCTACGCGCACATGGCGATGGCGTCCCTGGTGGGCGGGGTGGACCTCACCGCGGTGTCGTTGCGCTTCGCCATTCCCGCGCTCTGCGCGCTCACGATCGTGCTCACCGCAGTCGTCGGTGCGCGGGTGACTCGTCGGCCGTGGGCCGGAGTGGTCGCGGCCGTGCTCTTCTTCACGATCGGGGAGGTCAACTTCACCGATCCGGTCACCATGCCGTTCGGCACCCAGGCGACCTTCGTGATCTGGCACGGCATGTCGATGATCTACAGCTGGGCCCTGCTCGTCGCGCTGATCGGCGTACTGGTCACGGTGCTCACGGGCGAGGAGCGGTCGTGGCGCGGCTATCTGCTCGCGGCTCTGCTCATCGCCGCGTCGAGCGGAGCAAAGGCCAGCTCGCTGCCAGTGGTTCTGGCCGCGGTGCTGCTGGTCTTCTTCACCCAGCTGGTACGCACAAAGCAGATCCCCTGGCCGGTCGTCTGGCTCGGGCTGCTGGCCGCGGCGGGTCAGCTCTTCGCGACCGCAGTCCTCTACCGGTTCCACACCTACGCCACGAACATCGACGTCCTCGGCAGCCTCGGGGTCTTCTTCGATCCGCCGGCCGGCGAGCATCGGGGCTGGTGGGAGCAGTCGGCGATCACCGCAGGCGTGGTCGTGGCCTTCCTGGTGAACATGGAACTGCGGCAGGCGGGGATCATCCCGCTGCTCCGACGGCACCGTTTGCGGCTGGAACCGGCGCAGTGGCTGCTGTTGGGTGGCGCGCTCGGTGGCGTGGCGGCGTACCTGCTGCTCCGGCAACTCTCGGACGGCCAGCAGTACTTCGCCCGCGCCGGGTTCGCGTTCGGCGTGATCCTCTCCGCCTGGGGGTACGCCGAAGTCTTCGAACGCGCCCAGCTGTCCCGGCGCGGCCGCTGGTATCTCGGCGCGTTCGCCGGCCTGGTCGCGCTGGCGACGATCGGGGTTCAGCTGGCCTTCGCCGGGCCGGCCGAATGGCGGCGGCCGTTCGATCCGGCCGTGCCCATCCTCCGGTGGATCGCCCTGCTGTCGGTGTGTGGCCTGGCGGGTTGGGTGATCTGGGTCAGCCTGTCGCTGACCCGGCCCGGGATGCGCGGCAAGGGCGGGCTCGTGGTGCTCACGGCGATCCTGGTCGTGGGGGCGCCCGGGCTGGTCATGGACATGGCGAAGTCGGCCCGTTCGCCCAACGGAGGCGCGTACTACAACACGGCTATGCCCCGGTCGCGGGTGCTCGCCGCCCGCTGGGTCCGCGACCACAGCCGCCCTTCTGACGTGCTGGCCACCAACGTCCACTGCGGCCCCGTCCCGTACGCCGGGCGGTGCGATCCGCGATCGTTCTGGCTTTCGGCGTACGCCGAACGGCGGGTGCTGGTGGAAGGCTGGACGTTCGCCCCCCGGGTCGCCGGGGACGCCCTCACCCCGTTCTGGGATCAGGCTTTGCTCCAGCGCAACGACCGAGTCTTCACCGATCCCACGCCGGAGGATCTGACGGCGTTGAAGGCCGACGGCGTCCGCTGGCTCGTCGCCGACTCCCGGTCAGGCGCAGTCTCGCCGGAGCTGGCGGCGTACGCCGACCTGCGGCACACCGAGGGGGCCGTCTCGGTCTACGAAGTGCGCTGAGGCACCCGCCAGTACCAGACCCCGCCGCCGGTCTGGGCGGGCTGCTGGACGATGCCGGTGATCGTGTCGCGCATCGCGTCGGCGTGCGGCCCGCCCTGCTGGAGAACGACGCATTGGGCGCGCCAGTAGACGAGATCCGCGCGCGCGACGGTGAGCTGCCGAGGAGTCAGCTCCGGCGCGTGCCCGGTCTCCCGAGCGGTCATCACGGCGACGTCCATCGTCCGAAGTGGACGTCCTAACCGGCCCGCGCCGTCGTGATCCCGGCTGAAGTAGTAGCCGTTGGGTGAGGCGTAGCCGAGCTTCGCCGCCAGTTGCAGTCGCATCTGGTAGTGGATCACCCCGGCTCGGGTCGTGTCCCCGTACGCGATCAAGGTGCCGTGCTGCTCGGCACAGGACCGCCACTGACCCGAGCTGATGAACGCCGGGGCGGGTTTGGCGGCCGTCGCACCGAGCCCGCGCGGAAGGGTGGGGATCAGCGCCACGAGCACCATCGCCGGCCACGCCCAGCGCAGGACGCTCAGCCGGGCGGCGTGATCCCAGCTCACCGCGAGGAGCAGGCCGATCACCGGAACGGCGATGAGCGCCAGGCGTACGACGATGACGTCGCGGAACAGCGGGAGCTGGGCGACCAGCGTCCACGACCCCGGTACGCCGATCGCCCGCCCGTGCCACTTGGGCAGCACGCCGAGGGACGCGATACAGGCGAGCACCGCGGTCAGGGCGGCACTCCGGACCCAGACGAGCCGACGGAGCCACACTGCCGCCACCACGGCGACGAGGATCAGCGGTACGCCGAAGAACGCGGCCTGCTCGCTCGGGTTCGGCGCGACCTCGGCCGCGGCCGCCGGACTGCCCGCGATCGAGGCGCCGGCGTACGCCGTGAACGAGCCGAGGTCGGCGACGTACCGCCCGCTCGGCAAGCCGTGGTACGCCTCCGGCCCGAGGAACTGCACCCACAACGGGTAGCCGGCGATCGAGAGGGTCACCACGCCGGCGAGCACCACGCTGACGAGTGCGGCCTTCCACCGGGCGAAGACGATCGCGGGCCGCTGGACGGCGTAGAAGACGATGAATCCGCCGAGGCCGAGCGCGGCGAGGAACAGAGTCTCCTCGCCCAGCAGGATCTGCGCAGCGGCGACCAAGCCGAGTCCGGCTCCCCGCAACGGATGGGTCCACCATCGCCCGGGTACGCCGAGATTCAAGGTCAGCGCCACGAGCAGCGGCACGAAGAACTGAGCGGCGATATGCGGATGCCCGTTCGCCTGCGACACGATGCCGGGTGCGAAACCGCAGAACAGTCCGCCGACGAAGGCGGCCGGGGCGGACGTGCCGAGACGGCGGCGGAGAAAGGCGTACCAGGCGATCGCGGTGCCGGCCAAGGCGGCGGTCGCGAAGATCGTGAAGCTCGCGCCCGGGCCGGCCAGCCGAGTCACCGGGGCGAGCAGTACGCCGACGAGCACCACCGAGGTGTTGCCCGCCAGATTCGCCGCGGTCGGCGTACCGAGGATGGGGGCGAGGAATGGATCACGGGCGTGGGCGACGGCCTGGGCGGTGTGCTGGAGCATCCATTCGAAGAGGATCTGATCTTGGGGATTGGTGGCCAGGAGACGCTGGCCGGGGTGCGCCCACAGACCCCGGAGAACTAATACTGCCGCTAGGACGAAGAACGCGACTGCCATCAAATCCGGCCAAATCCTCCGCACGAGTGTCAGCATATTGTGATTCGCGCCGCATAACCGGCCCAATGGTTCCGAGGGCTGAGACGGCGGCCACGGCATCTTGGCCATCGGCGGCCGGACATGGCATTGTGAACGACATGAGTCCCGCCACGCTCCGTTCCGTGCCGCTGACTGCGCGGCGGCACGTCGACTACGGGCGTGTGCGGAGCGCCATCTGTCGGCTCGGCTGAGCGTCGCCCGAGGACTCCGTCTCGAGGAGTCACTTCTTGTCCGGGCGCGCAGGCGCCGGGAGCAATGATGCTTGATCGCGAATGATCGTCGCGATATTCGGCGTACAGCGCGCAATCCAAGCATCAGGAGGACGCCGCGATGGCGACCGATAATGCCGTGACTGCCAAACCCGCCGTCCGGCGGAAGCGCGGCGAGGGACAGTGGGCGCTGGGCCACCGCGAGCCGCTGAACCCCAACGAGCGGACCAAGAAGGACGACAACCCGCTCAACGTCCGGGCCCGGATCGAGTCGATCTACGCCCACCGCGGATTCGACAGCATCGACCCCGCCGACCTGCGCGGCCGGTTCCGTTGGTGGGGCCTGTACACCCAGCGTAAGCCCGGTATCGACGGCGGTCGCACGGCGATCCTCGAGCCGCACGAGCTGGACGACGAGTACTTCATGCTCCGCGTACGCATCGACGGCGGCCAGCTGAGCCTGGCGCAGTTGCGGGTGCTCGCCGAGATCTCGACCCGGTACGCCCGGGACACCGCCGACATCACCGACCGCCAGAACATCCAGTACCACTGGATCCGCATCGAGGACATGCCCGCGATCTGGCAGCAGCTCGAAGCGGTCGGCCTGTCCACCACCGAGGCCTGCGGCGACACCCCGCGAGTCGTGCTCGGCAGCCCGGTCGCCGGGGTCAGCGCGGACGAACTGGTCGACGCCACGCCCGCGATCGACGAGATCGTCGGCAAGTATGTGGGCGACCCGGCGCTCGCCAATCTGCCCCGCAAGTTCAAGACGGTGGTCTCCTGGCTGCCGGACGTCCCGTACGAGGCCAACGACGTCTCGTTCCTCGGTGTGGTGCACCCCGAGCACGGTCCGGGCTTCGATCTGTGGGTCGGCGGCGGCCTGTCCACCAACCCGATGCTCGCCCAGCGGCTCGGCGCCTGGATTCCGCTCGCCGAGATCCCCGAGGTCTGGAAGGGCGTCGTCGAGGTCTTCCGCGACTACGGCTACCGGCGGCTGCGGAACCGCGCCCGGCTGAAGTACCTGCTCGCCGACTGGGGCGCGGCCAAGTTCCGCCAGATCCTCGAGGACGAGTTCCTCGGGCGCAAGCTCGTCGACGGTCCGGCTCCGGAGCTGCCGGCCCAGCCGATCGACCACATGGGCGCGCATCCGCAGCGCGACGGCTCGTTCTACGTCGGCGCCTCGCCGCTCGTAGGCCGTGTCTCCGGGCCCATGCTCCACTCGCTCGCCGACGTGGCCGAGGCTCATGGATCGGCACGGGTACGCCTGACGCCCCACCAGAAGCTGCTGGTCCTCGACGTGGCGCCCGATCGGGTGGAGTCCCTCGCCGACGCCCTCGAAGGCATCGGGCTGCAGGCGCGTCCGTCGCAGATCCGGCGATCGACGATGGCGTGCACCGGCATCGAGTACTGCAAGCTCGCCATCGTGGAGACCAAGGCGACGGCGGCAGCGGTCGTGCACCACATCGAGTCCACCGGCCTCGACCTGCCGATCAGCGTCAACGTCAACGGCTGCCCCAACGCCTGCGCGCGTACGCAGGTCGCCGACATCGGGCTCAAGGGTCAGCTCGTCCCCGGCCCGGACGGCGAGCTGGTCGAGGGCTTCCAGGTGCACCTGGGCGGCGGCCTGACGTTGGCCAAGGGCCAGCAGTCGGGGTTCGGCCGGAAGCTGCGCGGCCTCAAGACCACGAGCGCCGAGCTGCCGTCCTATGTGGAGCGGCTCAGCCGGGCGTACCTGGACGGGCGTAAGGACGCGGACGAGCCGTTCGCGGAATGGGTCCAGCGGGCGGATGAAGATGTCCTCCGGTGATCGGGCGTTCCCCAGCTACTGCCCCTATTGCGGGGACGAGGACCTGCGTCCCCATTCCGATGTCCACGGCACCTGGGAGTGCCGGTCCTGCACCAGAGTCTTCTCGCTGAAATTCCTCGGCCTACTCAGTCACCCCTCGGAGGTCCGAAGTGAGCAGCACGCGAACCGTTGACGAACTAGTCGAACTGTCCGTCCGCGCCGGCAAGGCGCTCGAAGGCAAGCCCGCCGAAGAGATCATCGCCTGGGCGGTGGAGACCTTCGGCGACCGCTTCGCCGTGACCAGCTCGATGGCCGACGCCGTCGTGGCCCACCTGGCCTCCCGGGTCGCCCCCGGCATCGACGTCGTCTTCCTCGACACCGGCCTGCACTTCGCCGAGACCCTGCGCGTACGCGACACCGTGGCGCGCACGATCCCGGTGACGATCCGGTCGGTGCGGCCGGAGTTGACGCTGGCCGAGCAGGACGCCGAATACGGCCCCCGGTTGTACGCCCGCGACCCGGACCTGTGCTGCTCGCTGCGCAAGGTGCAGCCGTTGGAGAAGGTGCTCGCCGAGTACGACGCCTGGGCCGCCGGGCTGCGCCGCGACGAGTCGCCCACCCGGGCGAAGACCCCGGTCGTGCACTTCGAGTACGCCCGCAACAAGGTCAAGGTGAACCCGATCGCGGCGTGGACCGACGAGGACGTCAACGCGTACATCGAGCGCTATGACATCCCCGTGAACCAGTTGCTCAGCAACGGTTACGGCTCGGTCGGCTGCTGGCCCTGCACTCGGCGTACGGCGGCGGGGGAGGACCCGCGAGCCGGGCGCTGGGCGATGTTCGACAAGACCGAGTGCGGTCTCCATACGCCGGGGAGCCTCTTGGGCGAGCCGCAAGAAGTGCAGTCAGTGTCCTGATGACGCCGTTGCTGCTGGTCGCGCACGGTTCCCGGGATCCGCGCGCCAACGCCACGACCCGAGCCCTGGCGAGGGTCGTGGCGGCGGCGCGGCCCGGCCTCGACGTCCGGGTCTCCTTCCTGGAACTCGCCCAACCCAGTCCGGCCACCGTGCTCACCGCCTTGGACGAGTGCGCCGTCGTCGTGCCGTTGCTGCTGACCAACGCGTACCACGGGCGGATCGACCTGCCGGCCCAAGTCGCCGGGTTCGACGTCGCGGTCGCCACCCCGTTGGGCGGAGTGTCCGATCATCTGCTCGCCGGGCTGCGCAAACGGCTCGACGCGGCGATCGGCCGCGACGCCTATGACGGCCTGGTCCTTGCCGCCGCCGGTACGCGCATGGCCGAAGCCCGGGTGGTCGTCCACCAGACCGGTGATGCCCTGAGCGCTGCTTTAGGCGTACCAGTGGAAGTGGCTTATGCCGCCGGCGCGACCCCTTCGGGCGGTGAGGCGGTCGCGGCCTTGCAGGCTCGTGGCGCGCGGAGAGTGGCCGTGGCGAGCTACTTCCTGGCCTGCGGACGCCTTTTCGACCTGGTCACAGACAGTGCGGTACGCGCGGGCGCGGTGGCCGTGGCCGAACCGCTCGGCGCGTCGTGGGACCTGGCGCGGCTGATCCTGGACCGCTACGAGTGCGTGAGCACCAGCTTGCCGAAGACGTCGCCGGTGGCGAGCTTCTCGAACGCCTGACGCACGTCGGCGAAGGGAAGGACCTCGTCGATCACCGGTTTCACCTGGCCGGTGGCGACCAGCTCGATCAGGGCCCTGAGCTCGCCGGCGGTGCCCATGCTGGAGCCGAGGATCTGCAGTTCCATCATGAACACCCGGGCCAGGAGCAACTCCGCGCTGCGGCCGGAGGTGGAGCCGGAGACGACGATCCGGGCGCCGGGCGCGGCACACTTCAGCGAATGGTCGAAGGTGGCCGGGCCGACGGTTTCGATCACGACGTCCACCCGCTCGGGCAGCCGCGCGCCGGATTCGACGGCGATCGCGCCGAGAGCGGCGATCTTCTCGCGCTTCGCGGCGTCGCGGCTGGTGGCGTAGACGCGTTTGCCCATCGCGTGGGCGAGGACGACGGCAGCCGTCGCGACTCCGCCGCCCGCGCCCTGGACCAGCACCGACTCGGCCTCCTGGACGCGTCCCTTCGTCGTCAGCATCCGGTACGCCGTGAGCCACGCCGTCGGCAGCGCAGCAGCGTCCTCAGTGGATACTCCGGCGGGCAACGGCAGCAGGTTCTCGGCGGGAACCGTCACGTAGTCGGCGAGCGTCCCCTGATGCTTCTCGCTCAGCAGCGAGAAGCCACGGGGATCCTTGGCGTCCGGGATCACCGCGTGCACCAGTACGCGCGTCCCGTCTTCGCGTACGGCGACCGCGTCGCAGCCGAGGATCATCGGCAGCTGCGCCTCGGACAGGCCGACTCCGCGCAGCGACCAGATGTCGTGGTGGTTGAGGGCGCTCGCGACGACCTTGACGACTTCCCACCCCGGTTGCGGCTGCGGCTCGGGGCGCTCTCCGATCGCGAGACCGTCGAGCGGCGCGTTCGGGTGGATGGACTGGGCGAAGACGGCGCGCATGGGTCTCAACCTACCCGTTGGTAGCTACCTCTTCCGTGCTGGATCAGGGTTCTGGGTCGAATCATGGCGCAAGATTCGACCCAGAACCCTGATCCAGCACGCGGGAAGGGCGTCAGGCGGCGGCGATGACGGCGGCCGCGACGGCGGGAGCCACCCGCGGATCCAGCGGACTCGGCACGATCTGGTCGGCCCGCAGGTCGTCGGCGACGATCCCGGCGATGGCGTCGGCCGCGGCCAGCTTCATGGCCTCGGTGATCCGCTGCGCCCCGGAGTCGAGCGCGCCCCGGAAGATCCCGGGGAACGCCAGCACGTTGTTGATCTGGTTGGGGAAATCGCTGCGGCCGGTCGCGACGACGGCGGCGTACTTGCCCGCGATGGCGGGCGGCACCTCCGGGGTCGGGTTGGCCAGCGCGAAGATCATCGAGTCGGGGGCCATCGCGGCGACGGCCGACTCGGCGATCTGCCCGCCGGACACCCCGATCAGCACGTCCGCCCCGGCGAGGGCGGCCTCGATGCCGTTGGCGACGTGGCGAGCGTTGGTGATCGCGGCCAGCCCCGCCTTCTCCGAGCCCAGCGCGAGGTCGGGGCGGCTCGCGTACAGGGTGCCCTTGGAGTCGCAGACGATCACCCGGCCGGCGTCGACCCCGCCTGCGATCAGCATCTTCGTTACCGCGATGCCGGCGGCGCCCGCCCCGGAGACGGCGACGCGGAGGTCACCGAGGTCGCGGCCGAGCAGCCGGGCCGCGTTGCGCAGAGCGGCCAGCACCACGATGGCGGTGCCGTGCTGATCGTCGTGGAAGACCGGGATCGGCAGCTCGGCGTCGAGGCGTCGCTCGATCTCGAAGCAGCGCGGCGCGGCGATGTCCTCCAGGTTGATGCCGCCGAACGAGGGCGCGAGCGCCTTGACGACCGCGATGATCTCCTCGGTGTCCTGGGTGTCGAGGCACACCGGCACCGCGTCCACCCCGCCGAACTGCTTGAACAGGACGGCCTTGCCCTCCATGACGGGCATCGCCGCGCGCGGGCCGATGTTGCCGAGGCCGAGGACCGCCGATCCGTCGGTCACCACCGCTACGGTGTGGCCGACCCAGGTGAGCTCCCGGGTCAGGGCCGGGTCGGCGGCGATCGCCTCGCACACCTGAGCCACGCCGGGGGTGTAGGCCAGGGAGAGGTCCTCCCGGCTGGAAAGCGGAACGGTGCTCGCCACGGCCATTTTGCCGCCGCGGTGCCGGGCGAAGACGGGATCTTCCACGATTGGGCTCCCAGAGAGAACTTCACAATGCCGGGCGGCGGTCGTCGAACGGGTGCACTGACCGGACTCGGCGGGCTACGAACGGGAGGTTACCCGAGGAAGGGGCGATCGGGGATGACCCGCACGCGTCGCGAACTGGGCAGTTTCCGAGGTGCCGGAGAGGCCGAGGGACGCCAGTGTAGTTCAGTGCCCCGGGCGGCCGACCAGTCGGGGCCGAGGCCAGTAGCGGGCGACGACCCGGGCCTCCACCAGGGCGACCCCGTACGCCCGCGAGTCGTCGGTGACGAAGGCGTTGTCACCCTCGATCCACCATCCGTCGCCCGCGCGGCGTACGGCGCGTTTGACGACCAGGCCGATGTCGGGGCGGGCCGGGAACCGGGCGACGACCACGTCACCGGGGCGTACGCCCCGCCCGCCCCGGCGGGCCAGAATCGCGTCCCCGGAGCGCAACGTGGGGGCCATCGAAGGGCCGGACACCAGCACCGGCCACCACCCGAACACGCCACGCCACCGCCTTCCACCGTGTTTGAATCCGAGAGTAGGGTCAAGATTGCAACGCAAGCTGCACAGACCTATCTGGAGGATCTCATGCGCTTCCGCATGCCGCGTTTCCTCACGCCGGCCACCGTCGCCAGCGCCCACTGCGACCTGCCGTGCGGCGTGTACGACCCGGCTCAGGCCCGCATCGAGGCGGAGTCCGTCAAGGCGATCTGCGAGAAGTATCAGGGCAACACCGATCCGGAGTTCCGGACCCGGGCGCTGATCATCAAGGAGCAGCGCGCCGAGCTGGTGAAGCACCACCTGTGGGTGCTGTGGACCGACTACTTCAAGGCTCCGCACTTCGAGAAGTACCCGCAGCTGCACCAGCTCTTCAACGAGGCCACCAAGCTGGCCGGGGCGAGCGGCGCGAAGGGCTCGGCCGACCCGGCCACGGCCGAGCAGCTCCTGGCGAAGATCGAGGAGATCTCGAAGATCTTCTGGGAGACCAAGCAGGCCTGATCGACAGCGGGGGCGGGTGGTCGTGGAATACACGGCCACCCGCTTTCGGCTAAAGTCCCTCCCCGGGGGGAGGCTCCTTGCCGCTGAGCGACGCATACGACGAGACGAACGTCCATGACGACGTCGTCACCCTTGTGGTGCCCGCCGACGGCGGCTACCTCAGCGTTCTGCGTACGGCCACGGCCGGGCTCGCCGCACGCCTCCACTACACCCTCGAACGCATCGAGGACCTCCGCATCGCCGTCGACGAGGCGTGCGCGATGCTGCTGGTGATCACGCCGCCCGACGCCGAGCTGACGTGCCGGTTCGAGATCGGCGCGGAGCAGCTGGTGATCTCCATCGCCGCCCCCGTCAAGGACGGCGCCCGGCTGCCCAGCCCGACGAGCTGGCCGTGGCACGTGCTGACCTCGCTGACCGCGCAGGCCACCGCCGAGCTGGCGGCGAACGAGGCGACCATCCGCATGGTCAGCCAGCGCTTCAGCGGCTGACCCGAACGCGGGCTACAGGGACAGGCCCGCCTCGCCGACCGCGCGGTTGGTCGGCGGCGAGACCAGCGCGGCGATCGTCGCCAGGCAGATCAGCCCGACGATCACCCCGAGCCAGGCGAGTTCGCCGACGATCATGTAGTACGCCGGAGCGAGGAAGGTCAGGTCCAGCGCGACGGCGATGTCCCGGGCCCAGCGGCGGTGCTTGCCGACCGATCGGGCCAGCAGCGCCAGCAACGCGCCGATGAGCACGGCGACGCCGGTCACACCCCACGCGAGCCGCTGACTCGCTCCGCCGACGGTGAGGTCTTCGTAGACCAGGAAGATCGTGATCGCGGCGGCGGCGATCGCCTGCGCGGACAGCAGCGCGACCGCGGCACGCACGGTCGGCGGCGTCGCGGTGGGCGTACCCGTGTCGGTGACGGCCGGTGTGGTCATGGCCTCAAGCGTAGGCCCGGTAGATTGCGCCCCATGCGGGCCCTCCTCATCGTCAACCCGAAGGCGACCACCACCAGCGCGCGCAGCCGCGACGTCATCCACGGTGCGCTCCGTAGCGAGCTCGAGCTGGAGCTGGGCTACACCCGGCGGCGCGGGCACGCCGGGCACCTCGCGCAGCAGGCCGCGGAGGCGGGGATCGAGCTGGTCGTGGCGCTCGGTGGCGACGGGACCGTGAACGAGGTGGTCAACGGCCTCATGGCCGGGCCGCCGGAGAAGCGGCCGGCGCTCGCGGTGGTGCCGGGTGGGTCCACCAACGTCTTCGTACGCGCGCTGGGCCTCCCGCGGGAGTGGTCCGAGGCGACGGGAGTGCTGCTGCAGGCGCTCCGAGAGGGCCGCAGCCGGACGATCGGGCTCGGACTGGCCGACGACCGGTACTTCACCTTCTGCGCGGGTCTGGGGCTCGATGCGGCCGTCACCCGCCGGGTGGAGCGGGCGCGCCGCAAGGGCCGCCGTTCGACTCCCGGGCTCTATCTGCGCTCGACCCTCGGGGAGTACTTCCTCGAACGGCATCCGGCCGAGCTGACGCTGGAGTTGCCCGGCGAGCCCGACGAGGGGCGCCTCGCCTCGATCATCGTGCAGAACACCGCGCCGTGGACCTTCCTGGGGGATCGGCCGGTGCATCCGAACCCGGACGCCTCCTTCGATCTCGGGCTCGACGTGATGGCGCTGCGCGTCCTGCGGGTGCCGTCGACCGTGCGTACCGTGGCGCAGATTCTGGCCACCGACGGCGAGCCGCGCGGCCGGCAGGTCCTCCGTCATCACGACCTCGCCGGGTTCACCGTCACTTCCGGTACGCCCCAGGCGTTTCAACTTGACGGGGACTACCTCGGAGAACGCGAGCAAGTCCGGTTCACCGCGGTGCCGGATGCGCTTCGAGTTGTCTGCTGACGGACACGTCGGTCGAAACGACCGTCGGTGGCAGTCCCACACATATGACACGAGTCGGAAATACTAGTAATGAGGCGCGGAGAGTACTACATTCACAGATGACTGTCGTGCGCGGGGGTCAGGGTAACTCCTGGTGATCCGGACAAATGGGTCGTGAGCTTGCTCACCCGACCGGTTTTTTTCGCTTCACCCCCCTTGACATGGCGGGAGTTCGTGAAAGTATTCACAAGCGTATCGAGTCAAGCGCTCGCTGCCTGCTCACCGCTCACGGAATTGGTAACTGACCGTCACTGACGGTCATGTTTAACCATGCCGTGTACGCGGGACGCATACAGGGATACCCACACCCACTTCAGGAACAAGGAGTGTTGCCGCCATGGACTGGCGCCACCGTGCGATCTGCCGCGACGAGGACCCCGAGCTGTTCTTCCCGATTGGGACGTCTGGCCCGGCGCTGCTCCAAGTTGAGCAGGCGAAGGCGGTCTGCCGGCGGTGTTCTGTGACCGACCAGTGCCTGCAGTGGGCAATGGAGTCGGGCCAGGACGCCGGCGTCTGGGGCGGGATGAGCGAAGAGGAGCGGCGCGCTCTGAAGCGCCGCGGTGGGCTGCGCGTACGCGCCAGCGCCCTCTGAGCGGAGCACCCGCCGAAAACCGCGAACTGACGACGCCCCGGGAATTCTCCCGGGGCGTTCGCCGTATCTGAGGACTGTGATGGCTGCAGATCACGGTTACGCATGCCTCACCGGGCGGCGGAAGCATGCATAACCGTGATCTGCAGGGAACTAGAGGTCGTCGTCCTCGTCGTAGCGCGCCAAGTAGGTTGCCAGGCGCTCGACGGCGGTCTCGAACTCCGGGTTGGCGTCCACGAAGTCCCGCAACCGCTCGGCGAGCCACTCGACGGCCACCGACTCGTCGCCGCGCCGTTCGACGAGTTCTTCGATGCCGCGGTCGGTGAAGTACATCAGGCCGCCTTCGGCAACGCCGCTTCCAGCAGCGCAGCCTGCTCGACGTCGTGCATCTTGGTGGAGCCCACCGCCGGGGCGGCCGCCGCCGGACGGGAGATCCGCCGCAGGCTCACGCCGTCGAGGTGCTCCAGCAGGTTCAGCGCGACGAACGACCAAGCACCCTGGTTGGCCGGCTCCTCCTGAACCCAGGCGAAGTCGACCGCGTTCGGGTACTTGGCGAGCTCCGCCTTGACCTCGTCGACGGGCAGCGGATAGAGCTGCTCCAGCCGGAGGATCGCAGTGTCGCTGACACCGCGCTCGGCCCGAGCCTGGACCAGGTCGTAGTAGACCTTTCCCGAGCAGAGCAGCACTCGCTTGACCGCCTCCGGCCGGATGTCGCCCGCCTCCCCGATCACCGGCTGGAACGTGCCGGAGGTGAAGTCGGCCACCTGCGAGATGCAGAGCTTGTTGCGCAGCAGCGACTTCGGGGTGAAGGCGACCAGCGGCTTCCGCTTGGGCGACAACGCCTGCCGGCGCAGCGCGTGGAAGTAGTTCGCCGGGGTCGAGGCGATGACGACCCGCATGTTGTCCTCGGCGCACAGCTGGAGGAACCGCTCCGGGCGGCCCGAGGTGTGGTCGGGACCCTGGCCCTCGTGGCCGTGCGGCAGGAGTAGCGCGACCGAGGACTTCTGGCCCCACTTCGCCTCGCCGGAGGAGATGAACTCGTCGATCACCGACTGGGCGCCGTTGACGAAGTCGCCGAACTGCGCCTCCCACATGACCAGCGCGTCCGGGTTCTCCACCGAGTAGCCGTACTCGAAGCCCATGGCCGCGTACTCCGAGAGCAGGGAGTCGTGGACGTAGAACTTCGCGTTGTCCTGCGCCACCCGGGTGACCGGCAGATAGTCCTCGCCACCGTGCGAGTCCACCACGGCGGCGTGCCGCTGGACGAAGGTGCCCCGGCGGGAGTCCTGACCGGCCAGGCGTACGGTGACGCCCTGGTTCAGCAGCGAGCCGAAGGCCAGGATCTCGCCGAAGGCCCAGTCGATGTCGCCGGCGACCGACATCTTCGACCGCCGCTCGAGCAGCTGCTGTACGCGCTTGTGCGGGACCAGCCCGTCAGGCAGGTTCGTGTGCGCCTCGCCGATCGCGGCGACGACCTCCGGGCTGATCGCGGTGGTCACCTGCGGCTCGGGCTGCACCTCGCGGGAGCGGCTCGTCCGGGCCGACGAGGTGGTCTGCGCGTCGCGGGTGGCCTTGAACACCGTCTCCAGCTGGTTCTGGTAGTCCCGCAGGGCCTCTTCGGCCTCCTCGACGGTGATGTCACCGCGACCGATGAGCTCCTCGGTGTAGAGCTTCCGGACCGAGCGCTTCGCGTCGATGATCTGGTACATCAGCGGGTTGGTCATCGACGGGTCGTCACCCTCGTTGTGCCCGCGACGGCGGTAGCAGACGAGGTCGATGACGACGTCCTTGCGGAACGCCTCGCGATACTCGAAGGCGAGCCGGGCGACGCGGACGACCGCCTCCGGGTCGTCGCCGTTCACGTGGAAGATCGGCGCCTGGATCATCCGGGCGACATCGGTGCTGTAGAGCGACGACCGGCTGTACTCCGGAGCGGTGGTGAAGCCGACCTGGTTGTTCACGACGATGTGGACGGTGCCGCCGGTGCGGTAGCCCCGCAGCTGCGACAGGTTCAGCGTCTCCGCGACGACGCCCTGACCGGCGAACGCGGCGTCGCCGTGCACCAGGACCGGCAGCACGGTGAAGCCTTCGTTGCCCAGGTCGAGGCGGTCCTGCTTGGCCCGGACGATGCCCTCCAGGACCGGGTCGACCGTCTCCAGGTGCGACGGGTTGGCCGTCACCGAGACCGTGACCCCGTGCTGACCGTCGGGCGAGGTGAACTTCCCGGTCATACCCAGGTGGTACTTCACGTCGCCGGAGCCCTGCGTGGTCTTCGGGTCGATGAAGCCCTCGAACTCGTTGAAGATCTTCTCGTACGGCTTGCCGACGATGTTGGCGAGCACGTTCAGCCGGCCGCGGTGGGCCATGCCGATGACGACCTCGTCCAGGCCGCCCTCGGAGGACGCCTGCAAGACCTCGTCGAGCAGCGGGATCAGCGACTCGCCGCCCTCCAGCGAGAACCGCTTCTGACCGACGTACTTGGTGGCCAGGAAGGTTTCGAAGGCCTCGGCGGCGTTGAGCCGGTTGAGGACGTGCGCCTGCTCCTCCTTGGAGGGCTTGGTGTACTTGCGCTCGACCCGGGACGCGATCCAGTTGCGCTCCTCCGGGCTCTGGATGTGCATGTACTCCACCCCGGTACGCCGGCAGTAGGAGTCGCGCAGCACGCCCAGGATGTCGCGCAGCTTCATCTTGTCCTTGCCGGCGAAGCCGCCGACGGCGAACGTCCGGTCCAGGTCCCACAGGGTCAGGCCGTGCTCGCGGATGTCGAGGTCCGGGTGCCGGCGGATCTCGTACTCCAGCGGGTTCGTGTCGGCCATCAGGTGACCGCGTACGCGGTATTCGCGGATGAGCTCGACGACGCGGGCGGCCTTGTCGATCTGTCCCTCGGAGGTGTGCGCGATGTCGCGGACCCACCGGACCGGCTCGTACGGGATGCGCAGCGAGGTGAAGATCTCGTCGTAGAACTCGTCGCCGATCAGCAGCTCGTGCATGACCTTGAGGAACTCGCCGGACTGCGCGCCCTGGATGATCCGGTGGTCATAGGTGCTGGTCAAGGTGATGATCTTGCTGACCGCCATCTCGGCGAGCTGGGCGTCGCTCATCCCGGCGAACGGCGCGGGGTACTCCATCGCGCCGACGCCGATGATGGTGCCCTGCCCGGCCATCAGCCGCGGCTGCGAGTGCACGGTGCCGATGCCGCCCGGATTGGTCAGCGAGATCGTCGTGCCCGCGTAGTCGTCCATGGTCAGCTCGTTGCGGCGGGCCCGGCGCACGATGTCCTCATAGGCCTGCCAGAACTGCCGGAAGTCCAGTCGCTCGCACCCCTTGATGCTCGGCACGACCAGGTTGCGGGAGCCGTCCGGCTTCTGCAGGTCGATGGCGATGCCCAGGTTCACCTGCGGCGGCACGACCATCGTCGGCTTACCGGCGGTCTCCGCGTACGAGTTGTTCATCTCGGGGTGCTTGGCCAGCGCCTTGATCAACGCGTACCCGATGAGGTGCGTGAACGAGACCTTGCCGCCGCGCCCGCGCGCGAGGTGGTTGTTGATGACGATGCGGTTGTCCGCGAGAAGCTTGGCCGGCACCGCGCGCACGCTGGTCGCGGTCGGCACGGTCAGCGACTGGTCCATGTTCTGGACGATCTTCGCGGCCACGCCCCGCAGCGGGACGACGGTGGCTTCCTTCTTCTCCGGTACGCCTTGTGCCTGCACGGGAGCGGGCGCTGCCGGCTTCGCCGCGGGAGCGGGGCTGGCCGCCTTCGGCGCTGCCGGAGCGGGCGTGGCGGCGGGCTTGGCCGGAGCGGGAGCCTGAGCCGGCGTGGCCTTCGGCGCGGCCGGAGCCGGCGCGGCAGCGGCCGTGGCACCGGGCTTGTAGTCGGCGAAGAAGTCGTGCCACGCGGGATCCACGCTCGCCGGATCGGTCAGATACCGCTGGTACATGTCTTCGACGATCCACTCGTTGGGACCGAAGTCGGCCAGTGGGTTTTCCTGCGAGCTGTGTTGCGTCGACACGGTCGCTCTCGCCCTCTTCCACGCGGGTTGGTAGGGAAATCAGAAGTCGGTCTACAAGGCTACGCGCTGCCCTAGCGGACGTTCACCCGGAGGTCAACGGGTGTCGCGGTTCACACCGTGATCCACGTCGCCGACGCCGCCGCGAGGAGCCGGCGGTCCGGCCCGAACAGCCCCGTACGCACGAAGCCCTTCCGCCCCTCGACGCCGGTGCACTCGCCGACGATCACGCAGTCGTCGCCCGGATTCGGCAGCGCGTCGATCGCGACGGTGATCCGGCCGAGCACGTACGGGCGGCCCGGGGCGATGATCGCCCAGCCGCCGGGGCAGTCCAAAGCGGCCCAGACCGTCTCTCTTCCGGCCTGGTCCGGGATTGTCCAGTTCGCCGCCGTACGCCCATCGGGCAGCCGGCCCGGGAAGATCCGCAATCCGTCCGATTTCGCGGGTCCACAGACATAGCAAGTCGGAAAGGGATGATCGGTGAATCCGGCGTACGCAGCGGCTTCGGTGGGATCGCCCCAATCCGGCGCGGTGGGCTGCACCGGCTCGGCTTGGATCGTCGCGATCAGGCGGTCGCCGTCCAGCAGCTCGCCGCCCGGTGTGATGGTGAGAGGCGTCTCCAGCGGCGGCGGTTGCCGGAGCGTGACCGTCATCGGCCCGCCCGCTCCTGCCTCGGTGGCGAACAGTCCGGCGGTGTAGCCGCCGTTGCCCGAGGTGGGCGGGCCGTTGAAGCGCGCTGCGACGATCACCGTCTGAGCCTGCCACACCCGCGCCCGCGCCTTTCGCTGCAGATCACGGAAATGCATGTGATCCGGGCGGTCGGATGCATGGATATCCGTGATCCGCAGCGAAAACGGCGGGCCGAGGCATGAGCGGACAGCGTTCATCCGGATGTCACGCGGCTGGCGGAACATCGACACGTCTGCGCAGTTCCGGGCCCTTACACAGGGCGTATGACACAGATCCTCACCGTTGCGCCGACCGGATACTCGGCGCTCATCGCGACTGACGCCGCCACCGTCGAGGCCGCGCAGCGGTTGCGGTACCGGGTGTTCGCCGAGGAGTGCGGTGCGACCCTCCATTCCACGACGCCGGGACTCGACGTCGACGAGTTCGACGCGTACTGCGATCACCTCGTGGTGCGGCACGACCGAAGCGGCGAGGTGGTCGGCACCTATCGGCTGCTTCCGCCGCAGCGCGCGGTCTGGCTGGGCCGCCGCTACAGCGAGACCGAGTTCGACATGAGCCGGCTGATCGTCCTGCGGGATCGTCTGGTCGAGGCGGGGCGGTCGTGCGTCGATCCACAGCACCGGACCGGTGCCGTGATCAACCTGATGTGGGCGGGGATCGCCCGCTATCTCACCGCCAACAACTACTCCTGGCTGGGCGGATGCGCCTCGGTCCCGATCGCTGACGCGCCCGCCGTCCGCGAGGCCGTGCAGAAGCATCTGTCGCCGCCGCAGCTGCGCGTCGAGCCGCGCGTACCGGTTCCGGCGACGGAGTCTCCGCTCGGCCGTGCGAACATTCCGCCCCTGCTCCGCGGCTATCTCCGGCTGGGCGCGTGGGTGTGCGGCGAGCCCGCGTACGACCCGGACTTCCAGGTCGCCGACTTCTACGTCCTGCTCAGCCTCGACCGCGTGGACCCGCGGTATCTCAAGCACTTCCTCGGCGGTGCGTCATGAGCTTCTGGCGTCCGGAGGCCGGCTGCGGGCCGCATTGCCTGCCCGGGGACACCCCTCAGGTGGGCTTCCTGCGCTACGTCGCGCGCCTGGTGGGCGCGGCCGCCGTCCTGGCTTTCGCCGCGGTGGCCCCGGCCCGGCCCGCGACGGTCCAGGCGGTGGCCCGGGCGCTGCTCCGGGTGCTCGGTCTCGATCTACGGGTACGCGGAAAGCACCGCCCCGGTCTGCTGGTCGCGAACCATGTGTCCTGGGTGGACATAGTCGTCCTGATGGCGGTGACCGGCGGGGTACGCCTGGTGGCCAAGAAAGAGGTCGGCGAGTGGCCGGTCATCGGGCGGCTGGCCCGGCGGCAGCACGCCGTCTTCGTGGATCGAGCCCGTCCCCGGCAGTTGCCGGCGGCAGTCGCCGAAGCGGCGGCCGGTCTGCGGGCGGGCGCGACTGTCGCGGTGTTCCCGGAGGCCACCACGACCTGTGGTGCCTGCCCGGTGCCGATGCGCCCGGCGTTCTTCCAGGCGGCGATCGACGCCGGAGTCCCGGTGACCCCGCTGACCTTGACGTTCTCCGTCGCGGGGGAGCGCAGTGCCGCAGCGGCCTTCGTCGGCGACGAAACCCTGATCGCCTCGGTACGCCGCCTCGCCCGCGCGAAGGGTCTGACGCTCACTGTTTCGGCAGCTGCGCCCCTGTTCCCGGAACCGGGGGCAGACCGCCGCGTACTGGCCCGAGCCGCGTCGGCGACCGTCGCCGCGACGCCGATCTTCACCCGCCTTCGCCGCCCCACTCCTGCGGCCCTCCCCACCCCCGCCCTGTCCCGTTGATCATGAACCTAAGGTTCCCCTTTACGGCGCGTCCCCGTCCCGAACATCATGATCAACTCCGAAGCGGACGCGCGGCGTAATCCAGTACCACTGACCACCGGCACTTGCCTGTTCTCCGCCGATGGAGGTCACCCAAGCTGGCCGCCAGTCACTCCGGGACGGTCCGCCTCGCCGAGATCGTCGGCTCGTTGTGGTCGGCCCCGCCCCCAAGATCGTCGGCTTCCGACGATCAGTGCACTAAGACGCCCATGATTGTCGGAAGCCGACGATCTTGGAGGGCGGGGTGGTGCTGCGTTGATCACGGCCGCGGGGGCGGTGACGCGCCGCAAAAGGGAACCTTAGGTTCATGATCAACGCGAGGGGGTCAACGCGAGGGGGTCAACGCGGAGAGTCGCGATATATCGCGAGTTGCGATAGGGTGGCCCGAGCGGGCCGGTGGGGTGAGGCCGAGCGGGCCGGTGGGGCGAGCCCGAGCGGTCCGCAGGCGGGTAGGGCCAAGACCCAGGGTGGAGGGAGCGACGGTGGCGCAGTGGACGGTGCAGGATCCGCAACGGATCGAGCTGGACGGCGAGGTCGATCGGATTGACGTCAGCCTCGTCACGGGGAAGATCAGCATCGTCGGCGTACCGGGCGCGGCTCGCCTGGAGATCAAGTCCACTGGGAAAAAGCCGGTGAACGTCGAGCACGATTCCGGCCGGCTCAAGATCCACCACGAGGCCCGCAAGCATTGGCCGGTCTACTGGTGGCTGTTCCATCGCCGGTACTACTGCGAGATCACGGTGGCCGTACCGCCGGAGGCGATCGCCTCGGTGACCGTGGTGTCGGGCCGGGTGTCCGTCGCCGGGCTGCGTACCACCACTGACGTCGACGTGACGTCCGGCCGGGTGAGCCTGCTCGGCCTCGCCGGGCGTACGCGGGCGAAGTTGGTCTCCGGTCCGGTGGAGGCGCTCGGCGTCGCCGGTGAACTCGTCATGGAGACGGTGTCCGGCTCGCTCACCGTCGCGCAGTCGGGGGCCGATCGCGTACAGGCGACGACGACGTCCGGCTCGATCACCTGCGATCTCGACTCGACCACCCCCGCCGATGTGCGGCTGAACACGACGTCGGGGTCGATCACGATCCGCATCCCGGCCGAGGCCGATCTCGACGTACGCCTCGATACGACGGCGGGTTCGATCACGACGGTGTTCCCGCTGGACCGTCAGGGCGTCCACTGGTCGGGCAGTGCGCACGGCCGGCTCGGCAACGGCAGTGGCAGACTGAGCGCGACGACGACCAGCGGCAGCATCGCCCTGCTCGCGGGGGAGTGAGCAATGCCGCCGATCTTTTCCCACGGCCGCCTCCGGCTGTACCTGCTCAAGCTGCTCGAGGACGGGCCGAAGCACGGCTACGAACTGATGCGGCTGCTGCAGGAACGGTTCCAGGGCCTCTATGCCCCCAGCGCCGGGTCGATCTATCCCCGGCTGGCGAAGCTGGAGGAAGAAGGACTGGTCAGCCGAGTCGCCGAAGGCAACCGGATGGCGTACACGCTGACCGGGTCCGGCCGGGCCGAACTGGAGCAGCGGGCGGACGAGATCGCCGCTATCGATCGGGAGATCCAGTCGTCGGTGGCCGATCTGTCCGGGCTCGCCGACCAGATCCAGGCACAGATCTCCGGTGGTCTCTCAGACATCCGGCGGCAGCTGCGCGAACAGACCCGGCAGATGAAGTCGGGCGTACGCGTGACGCCGAAGAAGGAGTCGTCGCCGGAGAACGAGGCGCTGCTCCGGAAGCTGGAGGAGTTCACGGCCGAGGCGCGTACGCTCATCGCCCGGGCGCGGCCGGGAGCGGCACCCGCGAAGGCGGTGGCCGCCACCCTCGATGCGACCCTGCGTACCCTTCGTGAGCTGCTGAGATAGCAGCGCACAGCCGGTTCTCAGATTCTTACAGATTCCTCTCAGCCAAAGCGCAGCCACCGCGCAGTGTCGCTGGGTTGAATGGAGTCATGAACTCCGCCCAGGTCGAGGCCAAGCTGCTCGTCGTCGAGGACGACCCCAACATCGTGGAACTGCTCAGCGCGAGCCTGCGATTCGCCGGGTTCGAGGTGCGTACGGCGACTAGCGGCAGTGGCGGTGTGACCGCGTTCAAGGAGCAGCGGCCCGATCTGGTGGTGCTGGACATCATGCTCCCCGACCTCGACGGCTTCGAGGTGATCCGGCAGATGCGCGCGGACGGCGTGCGTACGCCGGTGGTGTTCCTGACCGCCCGGGACGCGACCGAGGACAAGGTACGCGGCCTGACGCTGGGCGGGGACGACTACGTGACGAAGCCGTTCAGCCTGGAGGAGCTGACCGCCCGCATCCGGGCGGTGCTCCGGCGTACGGCAGGCGAGCCCGCGTCGCCGAAGCTGACCTTCGCCGACCTCACCCTCGACGAGGAGACGCACGAGGTCTACCGGGCGGGCAAGCTCGTCCAGCTCTCGCCGACCGAGTTCAAGCTGCTGCGCTACCTGATGCTCAACCCGAACCGGGTGCTGTCCAAGGCGCAGATCCTCGACCACGTCTGGAATTACGACTTCCGGGGCGACGACAACATCGTCGAGTCCTACATCTCCTACCTGCGCCGCAAGATCGACACGGTGCAGCCGCGGCTCATCCAGACTCTGCGGGGCGTCGGCTACGTGTTGCGTAAGCCGGCGATGTGACGACCGGATGAAGCCCGGCTCGGCGTTTCGCCATCCCATCCGCACCAAGCCGTTGCGCGTCAAGCTGATGGCGACGGTGCTCGCCCTGCTTGTCGCCGCGATGTCGCTGATCGCGGTGGCGAGCGTGACGGCGTTGCGCCGCTATCTGCTCTCCGATCTCGACGGCGGGCTGATCAATCTGTCGAACGCCACGGCCAAGCAGTTCAACGAGCACGGCGGCAAGCTGCAGATCCCGTCCATCTACTACGGGACGACGTCGCTCGACGGCAAGTGGCTGCCCCCCGAGGGCATCTCCGACGTCTTCAGCGATTCCGATCTGCCTGCACTGCCCAGTGTGGACGAGGTGCAGGCCGAGCTCGGCGAGCCCTTCACGGTCAATTCGAAGGGCTCCGCGAAGCGGTGGCGGGTATTCGCGCTGAAGCTCGACAACGGGCAGATCCAGCTGATCGGTCAGTCCCAGTACGAGATCGATCACGCGGTGCAGCGGCTGATCACGATCAACCTCTTCGGCGGAATCTCCGTCCTGTTGTTCGCCGCGACGATCGGCGCAGAGCTGATCCGCCGGAGTATGCGGCCGCTTTCCCAAATCGAGAAGACCGCCAGCGCCATCGCGGCCGGCGATTTGTCGCAACGCGTACCAGATCCAGAACCGGAGAATCCGCGGCCCGTGACCGAGGTCGGGTCGCTGGCCCGGTCGTTGAACACGATGCTCGCGCAGATCGAGACCGCGTTCACCGCGCAGGCCGCCTCCGAGGCGTCCGCGCGGGCGGCCGAGCAGAGTGCGCGCCGGTCCGAGGAGCGGATGCGGCGGTTCGTCGCGGACGCCTCGCACGAGCTGCGGACGCCGCTGACGACCATCCGCGGCTTCGCGGAGCTGTACCGCCAGGGCGCGGTGACCACACGCGAGCAGACCGGCGAGGTGGTCCAGCGGATCGAGAACGAGGCCGCGCGGATGGGCCTGCTGGTCGAGGACCTGCTGCTGCTCGCGCGGCTCGATCGCGAGCGGCCGCTCAAGCTCGTGCCGATCGAGCTGCGGGTCCTGGCCGCGGAGGCGGTCGAGGCCGCCCGGGTGGTCGCGCCGGATCGTCAGGTCACGCTGGTCACGGCGCCTGACGCCGGGCATCTAGTGGTACGCGGAGACGACGCGCGGTTGCGGCAGGTCATCGGCAATCTCCTGAGCAACGCTTTGACCCACACTCCGGCGGGTACGCCGGTGATAGTGCGCCTGGCCAGTGACATGGCCGACGGGCCGAACGGAACCGCGGTGGTGGAGATCCACGACCGGGGCCCGGGGCTGACCGCCGAGCAGCAGGAGCGCGTGTTCGAACGGTTCTACCGGGCGGACCCGGCCCGGACCCGGCGAGCAGACGGCACGGTGAGTACGGGATTGGGGCTGGCCATCGTCGCGGCCCTGGTCGCGGCACATGACGGCACCGTGGAGGTGGAGTCTCAGCCGGGCGTGGGAGCGACCTTCCGCGTACGCCTCCCGCTGGTGGAGCTCGATGAGAACGTCACCGATGATGAAGAACCCGAACAAACTTCGTGAAAGTGGCCAGACGGGTTCACAGTGTAGTTTCAGGTTCGGCCAAGATAAGAGTAAGAAATATCCGGAAGAATCATTGACATGAGCGACCCGCAGAGCAACCCCGAGCCGGCTGACCGGCAGAATCCGAACCCGTTCGCGAGCGCCGCCGAGTCGGCGGAGCGTCCGGTGACGACCGAGCAGCCCTCTGCGGACCAGGCCGCGACGGCCCCACCGGCCGCCGCGCCCGCAGGGCAGCCGGCATACGCGCCACCGACTTATCCCACGTACGACACCGCGCCGCAGCCGGTGGTCGTCGGCGCCGGCGTTCCGGTCGGTGCCGGTGCTCCGGCCGGCTCGTACGGCCCGGACCCGCTGCGCCGGGACAACGCGCCGACGAGCGGTCCCATGTGGACGCCGCCCGGCTCGAACCTGCCGCCGGGCTCGCCGTTCGGCCCCGCGCCGACGCCGCCGAAGTCGCGCCCATTCCTGAAGGTCGTGGCGGGGGTCGCGGCGGCCGGAGTGATCGCGATCTGCTCGGCCGTCGCCGGTGGCGTCGTCGGTGCGGCCGTAGTGGACAAGAACCCGGTCAGCACGACCACGGTCAACGCCGCTCCGGCGATCGACCGGTCTTCGCTGGCCGACATCGCCGCGAACGTGACGCCGAGCGTGGTCGCCATCAAGACCAGCTCCGGCGAGGGTTCCGGCGTCGTGTTCAGCTCCGACGGCTACATCGTGACCAACAACCACGTCGTCGCGACCGCTTCGGGGAACACCGTGACGGTGAGCTTCTCCGACGGCACCAAGACCACCGGCACCATCGTCGGCACCGACGCCCGGTACGACCTGGCCGTGGTGAAGGTGAACAAGACCGGGCTGACCGCGGCGAAGTTCGGCAAGTCCACCGACGTCCGCGTGGGTGACACCGTGCTGGCGATCGGCAGCCCGCTGGGCCTGGAGGGCTCGGTGACCGAGGGCATCATCAGCGCCAAGGACCGCACGATCTCGGTGCAGAACACCACGATGTCCGGCCTGCTCCAGACCGACGCGCCGATCAACCCGGGCAACTCCGGTGGTGCGCTGGTCAACACGAACGGCGAGGTCGTCGGGATCAACTCGTCGATCGCGACCGACGGATCCAGCGAGGGCAACATCGGCATCGGTTTCGCCATCTCGAGCGATCGGGTGTCGGCGGTGGCCAACCAGCTCATCAAGGGCGAGAAGGTCAACCACCCGTACCTGGGCGTCAAGGCGGGCGACAACGAGTCCGGCGGGGCGAAGGTCACCGAGGTCGTCTCGGGCGGCGCGGCGGAGAAGGCCGGCCTGAAGGCGGGCGACGTAGTCACCAAGTTCGGCGACACGGTCGTCAACGACGCCGACGATCTGGTGAACGCGGTCGGGTCGCACAACCCGGGCGAGCAGATCACCGTGACGTACATCCGGGATGGAGCCACTAAGACGACAACCGTGACGCTGGGTTCGACGTCTTAACATCAAGCGCCGCGTCACGAGCGCGGTTCGCACAGCGCGTTACTCCTCCTCCCCATGTGGCGGCGGGTGACGGTGGGGCCGAGGGGGTTGGCCTGCCGTCACCCGCCGCTCTCTCTTTTCCATATCTGAGAACGTCTCTTGCGTGACCGGGGCCACAGCGTGTCTACTCTTAGCAAAGTTTGCTAACAGTTAACCGCTGCTGGCTCCCCCAGGAGGCCTCCTCATGCGTAGAAGACCCCTGTTCCACCTGATCACGGCATTGACCACGGGGCTGGCCGCGACCGGCCTCGCCCTCGCCGCCGTGGGCACCGCACACTCCGCCACCGACCACGCCGCCTGCCGGCCCGACGGCCTCTACACGACGCCCGGCGTTGCCGTGCCCTACTGCGCGGCGTACGACACCAACGGGCGCGAATCGATGGGTGCCGACCATCCACGCCGGATCATCGGCTACTTCACCGGCTGGCGTACAGGCAAGGACGGTACGCCGGCGTACCTGGTGAACCAGATCCCGTGGACGAAGATCACCCACATCAACTACGCCTTCGCGCACGTCGACGGCACGAACAAGATCTCCGTCGGTACGCCGACCGCGGCCGCCAACGCCGCCACCAACATGACCTGGCCGGGCGTCGCCGGGGCCGAGATGGACTCGGGCTACTCCTACACCGGGCACTTCAACCTGCTGAACAAGTACAAGAAGGCCAACCCCAATGTGAGGACGCTGATCAGCGTCGGGGGGTGGGCCGAGACCGGCGGGTACTTCGACGACAACGGCAACCGCGTGGACTCCGGCGGCTTCTACCGGATGACCACCAACGCGGACGGCTCGATCAATACCGCCGGCATCACCACCTTCGCCGACTCGGTCGTGACCTTCCTGCGGACCTACGGCTTCAACGGCGTCGACATCGACTACGAGTACCCGACGTCCAACAACGACGCCGGCAACCCGCTCGACTTCTCGCAGGCCAACGCGCGCCGGGCCGGGCTCAACCGGTCGTACCAGACGCTGATGAAGACCCTGCGCGAGAAGCTCGACACCGCAGCGGCGGCCGACGGCAAGTACTACATGCTCACCGTGGCGGCACCGGCCTCCGGCTGGCTGCTGCGCGGCGAGGAGGCGTTCCAGACCACGCAGTACTTGGACTACATCAACATCATGTCCTACGACCTGCACGGCGCATGGAACCAGTTCGTCGGCCCGAATGCCGCCCTCTACGACAACGGTGACGACGCCGAGCTCGCGGCGGCCGGGGTCTACGGGGCGTACCAGAACATCGGGTATCTCAACACCGACTGGGCGTATCACTACTTCCGCGGTGCCGTCCAATCCGGACGGATCAACCTCGGCGTCCCGTACTACACCCGGGGCTTCCGGAACGTCACCGGCGGCACCAACGGCCTGTGGGGCAAGGCGCCGAAGACGTCCAACTGCCCGGCCGGTACGCAGAGTCCCTGCGGTGACGGCGCGGTCGGCATCGACAACCTCTGGCACGATCTGGACACGAGCGGCAAGGAGGAGCCGGCCGGCTCCAACCCGATGTGGCACGCGAAGAACCTGGAGAACGGGATCACCGGGGACTACCTGGCGGCGTACGGGCTGACTCCGGCGACCGATCCCGACGACACCATCACCGGCACGTACGCCCGCAACTACTCGTCGGCCCTGGTCGCGCCGTGGTTGTGGAACAACACGAAGAAGGTCTTCCTGTCGACCGAGGACGAGCAGTCCATCGGCACCAAGGCCGACTACATCGTGAACAAGGGCATCGGCGGGATGATGATCTGGGAGCTCGCCGGGGACTACGCGTACGACTCGGCCAAGGGCGAGTACTTCATGGGCAACACCCTGACCAACCTCGCCTACGACAAGTTCAAGACGGCGTCGGCGTACGGGGCGACCCGGGCCAACACCGCGATGCCGACGGCCACCCTGGACGTGGACATCTCGCTGACCGGGTTCGCGCTCGGCGACGCGAACTACCCGATCAACCCGGAGATGGTCGTCAAGAACAACTCGACGGTGACCATCGCGGGCGGCTCGAAACTGGAGTTCGACTACGGCACCTCCGCGCCGGGCAACATGTCCCAGCAGTCGGGGTGGAGCATGTCGGTGACGGCCGGGCATACCGGCAGCAACATCGGCGGGCTGAAGGGCGACTTCCATCACGCAACGGTGACGATCCCGAGTTACCTCTCGATCGCACCGGGCGCCTCGGCGGAGTTCACCCTGAACTACGTCCTGCCGATCGCGTCGCCGTCGAACTACAAGCTGACGATCGGCACGACGACGTACGCCCTCAGCGTCGACCGGGCCCGGGGCGGTACGCCGGCCTCGCCGAGCGCGACCACCTCGGTCAGCCCGACGGCGAGCACGAGCACGAGCGCCAGCGCGAGCCCGTCGACGTCGACCGGGGCGTGCACCGCACCCGCCTGGGTCGCGACGCAGGCGTACAACGGCGGGGCGAAGGTCTCCTACAACGGCCACCAGTACACGGCCAAGTGGTGGACCCAGGGCAACCAGCCGGACCTGAACACCGGGGACGGCAAGCCGTGGACCGACAACGGAGCCTGCTCCGGCGGGACGACCTCACCGTCGCCGTCCATTTCGGCGTCGGCCTCACCGTCACCGTCGCGGACGACTTCGCCGTCGGCTTCGACCTCGCCGAGCGCGAGTCCGAGCGCTTCGCCGACGGCGAGTGGCAGCTATCCGGCGTGGACTGCGGGCACGCTCTACACCGCAGGCACGCGGGTGACCTACGGCGGCAAGAACTACCAATGCCTCCAGACGCATACCGCGCTGGTCGGGTGGGAGCCGCCCAACGTCCCGGCGCTTTGGCAGGCGTTGTAGTCCGGTCCCGTAAATCTCGCAATTGATCGACGGCCCGGGGCAAGCTCCACTTGCACCCGGGCCGTCGCCGGGTTCACGATGTTGCTGCGTTAATAGTCCGGCAATCAGACGGTGAGCGGGCTTTGATCGAGACTCGGGCGCTGACGAAGGCATACGGACGCCGCGTGGTGGTGGACGCGGTGTCGATGACGGTCGGCCCGGGGGAGTTCATGGTCGTGTTAGGACCATCCGGGTGCGGCAAGTCGACGATCCTGCGGATGATCGCCGGGCTCGAGGAGCCGACCAGCGGCGAGGTGGTCATCGACAACCGGATGGCCAACAACCTGTCCGCTCGCGACCGTGGTGTCGCCATGGTCTTCCAGGACTTCGCGCTCTACCCGCATCTGACCGCTCGCGAGAACATCGCGATGCCGCTGCGGATCTCGCACAGCGGGTCGCTCGCCGAGGACATGCGCCGGGTCGAGCAGGTCGCCGGCTACTTCGGCGTGGCCGACCTGCTGGAACGCAAGCCCGCGCAGTTGTCCGGCGGCCAGCGGCAGCGAGTCGCGGTCGCACGGGCGATCGTGCGGGATCCCCGCGCCTTCCTCCTCGACGAACCACTGTCACAAGTGGACGCTCATCTGCGCCTCCAGCTGCGGCGGGAGATCGCGCGGCTGGCTCGCCGGCTGCGGGTCACGACGTTGTACGTGACGCACGACCAGCAGGAGGCGCTCGCCCTGGCCGACCGGATCGTCGTGCTGGAGAGCGGCCGCGTACGCCAGATCGGCACCCCGCAGCAGATCAGCTCCGACCCCGCCGACGTCTTCGTGGCCGGGTTCGTCGGGGCGGCCCGGACGACCCTGGTCCAAGGCGCGGTCTACGTCGATCGCCGGGGCAGTTCGGTCCTCGACCTCGGCGAGCAGGCGCTGGACTCCGACCGGACGCTGCCGGGTCACCACACCGATCGGGTGACGGTCGCGCTGCGGACCGACGCGCTGCGCCCGGTCCCGGTGGACGCCGAGGGCCCGGTGCTGCGGGGGACCGTCTCGTTCGTCGAGGACCTCGGTGCGGAGATGCTCGTCCACGTCGCCACCGGGCTGGTCGGTGTGCCCGCGGCGTACGCGTCGCCGGACGCGCAACGCTCGGGCGGTCGGCCGGTGCCGCACCAGCGAGAGCCGCTCGACGATCTCGAAGAGCCCTTCGGCGAGCTGGTCGTACGCGTACCGGCCGGCACCCGGCCGGGGGTGGGTGAGGCGTTCGCCGTGGAGGTCGACCTCGACCGCGTCTTCCTGTTCGACCGCGGCGGCGTACGCATCCGCGCGGACGCGGGCTCATGACGACTGGGTGAAACCGCCCTCGGTGAACCGCGTACGCGCGTCGGCGCTCGTGAGCAAATCGAGGAAGGCTTTCGCCCCGGCCGGATTGGGGCTGCCGGACAACGTCGTGACCTGGAACTCCTCGGCCGCTCCGGCCGACTCTGCGAACTCGACCGAGTCGACCTGGCCGATCGCCGCGAGCGCATCAGTGCGGTAGACCAGGGCGGCTTCGACGTTGCCCAGAGTCAGCTTGTCCATCGCCTCTTTGATGTCGGCGACCTCCACGGGCTTCGCGAGGGTGACCCCTGCTTTGCTCAGCACTTCGTAGGCTACATCTCCGCAGGGCACCGCCGCTTGGCAGATCGCCACCTTCGCCTGGGCGAGGTCGGCCAGCTTGGCGATCTTCCGCGGATTGCCCGGTTCGACCGCCACGACGAGCTGCGTACGCCCCAGTGACTGCGGGCTGCTCTTCGGCACGGTGGCGATGGTGGCGGCCGGTGCGACCAGCACGTCGACCGCGGACAACTGAGAAGTCGCACGACGTCCGGCGGCGTACCCGATCACGACGTCGGTGCCCGGGTTGGCCTGCTCGAAGGCCGTCTCGAACGGCTGGAGGATCGGAGCCAGCGCCGGATCGGCGACCACGGTGATCTTGCCGCCGTTGTCCCGGTCGGGGGTCGCGGGCTTGCCGCAGCCCGTCACTAGGCTCGCAGCGGTCAGCAGGGCGGCGAGGACCGCGACGGCCCGCTTCACGCGCGCTCCACGACGACCGTTGTGGACTTGACGACCGCGACCGCCAGCGACCCGACCTCGAGGCCGAGTTCGTCGACGGCCTCCCGGCTCATCAGGGAGACCACCCGGAACGGGCCGGCCTGGATGTCGACCTGTGCCATCACCGCGTCCTTCACGATCGATGTGACGATGCCCCGCAACCGGTTGCGCGCCGACGACTGCCCGGCCCGGTGGTCCGGGTCGCCGCCGAGCGATCGGGCGAACTCCGCCAGGCTCCGGCCGGGGATCATCCGGTGGCCCTGCGGGTCGCGGGTCGCCGGGAGGCGACCGGCGTCGACCCAACGGCGTACCGTGTCGGCGCTCACGCCGAGCAGTTCGGCCGCCTCGCCGATGCGGAAGTCGGTCACGTCGGGCGACTCTACCGGGCTCGCCTTTGCGCCGCTCACCTGCGTGTACGGTGATCTTTATGGGGTGCACGGCGTTCGTCCTGGGCGGCGGAGGTGTCCTGGGCGCGGTCGAGGTCGGCATGCTGCGAGCCCTGTCCCGCGCCGAGATCACGCCCGATCTGATCGTGGCGACCTCCATCGGGGCGATCAACGGCGCGATGGTCGCGGCCGATCCCACCCCGGCCGCGACCGACCAACTGGTACGCCTCTGGGCCGCGCCCGAGATGGGCGAGGTGTACGGGGAGTCCATCCCGCGGCAGCTTCGCCGGTTCGCCACGCGTACGCACCTGCACTCCCCGCTGCCGTTGCGCCGGTTGCTGGAGAAGGTCCTGCCGGGCAAGTTCGGCGAGCTGAGCGTGCCCCTGCATCTGGGTGCGGTGTGCGTCGAGCGCGCGGCCGAATCCTGGTTCTCCGCCGGGCCGCTGCTTCCGGCGGTGATGGCGGCGGCCGCCGTCCCGGGTCTGCTGCCTCCGGTGGATCTCGACGGCGAGCACTACATCGACGGCGGGATCGTCAATTCGCTGCCGATCGCGCACGCCGTCGAACTCGGCGCACAGGAGATCTACGCCCTCCACGTCGGGCGGCTGGACAAGCCGTTGTCACCGCCGCAGCGGCCATGGGAAGTCGCGCAGACCGCGATGGAGATCGGCCGCCGCGCTCGCCTCGCCCGGGACCTGGCCGCCGTGCCGGACGGCGTCTCCGTGCACATCCTGCCGGTGGGGGAGGGCAACGACCGCGACGACAACCCGTGGGCGTACCGGGACGCGGCGGGCCTGCGCCGGCGGGTGAGTGCGGCGTACGCCGCGAGCCGGGATTACCTAGCCGCGCAGCGTTGATCATGAACCTAGGGTTCCCCTGGGCGGCGTGTCGGCGCGCCCCTCGCCGTGATCAACGCGGCGACGCCGCGTAGCTGATCACGGCCCTGAGGGGTGCGACACGCCGCCGGGCGGAACCCTAGGTTCATGATCAACGCTGCGCGGGTCAGAAGCCGTTCTCGATGACGTGGTACGCCGGGTCGTCGTCGGCCTCCTTGGCCGCCTTCCCCGCCTGCCACGCGATGTACAGCTGAACGAGCCCGAGCACGATCAACCAGATCGCGGTGATCCAGACCAGCACGATCAGCGTGATGCCGGGCCAGAACAGGACGACCACACCGAGCGCCACGTTGATCAGGCCGAGCAGGATCGTGCCGAACTTCGCGCCGCGTCCGCGTACCCGGGTGAACCCGGCGATGATCTCGCTGACTCCGCTGAAGATCCAGATGAGGCCGATGAGTAGCGCGACGAACTTCAACGACGCGTGGAGGTTCGCCAGCACGACGATGCCGGCCAGGACGTAGATCGCCCCGGCCAGGGCCAGGAAGCCGCGGCTTGCGCCGCCGAGTTCCCGGCCGGTGACGGCGTCGGCGAGCCGGACGATGCCGAGCACGATCAGCCAGATGCCCAGCAGCGAGATCAGCACGAGCAGGGTCCGGTCCGGCCAGATGAGCAGCACGATGCCGAGCAGGATGGCGACGACGCCGCCGATCAGGCTCATCTGCCGCCAGGTGGACAGGATTGCGCTGCGCTCGTTCATAAGGCGAAGATATATCGCTGAATTCCCGCTAAGTGGACATTCCGCAGTATTTACGATTCCGGGATGGAGTCGGTCGAGTTCGCGATGGAATTCGTCGTCCTGGAGTTCGCCGATCCACAGCCCGGCGCCGAGTTCACCGCCAGGCTGCGCCGAATCGCCGCCGAGCAGGACTTCCGGATCGTCGACGCGCTCATCCTCGCCAAGACCACCAGCGGAGAGATCGTGCTGCTGGACGAATCGGTCGCCGGGTTGATTCGCGACGTCGACTTGGACGACGTGGTGGCCGAGATCGCCCCGGGCACGAGTGCCGCACTCCTGCTGCTCGCCCACTCCTGGCGGGTGGGTACGCGTACCGCCTTGCGCGATGCGGGCGGGCGCGTGGTGCTCGCGGAGCGGCTGCCGCCGTCGGTGAGTGTGCGGTCACTGGGTTGATCATGAACCTTGGGGTGCCGACACTCCGTCGGGCGGAACCATAGGTTCATGATCAACGGGTCGTGAACGCTCGCCGATAGGCCGACGGCGAGGTCCGCATGGAACGCCCGAAGTGGTGCCGGAAGGTCACCGGGCTGTCGAACCCGACCGCCACGGAGACCTGCTCGATGGGGGCGTCACCGGTCTCCAGCAGCGGAAGGCTGGCCTGCACGCGCCGGTCGATCAGCCACCGGATCGGGCTCGTGCCGGTCTGCCGGGAGAAGTTCCGCAGGAAACTGCGCTCCGACATGCGGGCCTGCCGGGCCATCGCGCCGACCGTGATCGGTTCGGAAAGGTGGTCCAGCGTCCACGCCATCGCCCGGGCGATCCCGTCGTCGTCGGTCACGTCGCGTACGCCGACCTCGATGAACTGAGCCTGTCCGCCGTCGCGGTGCGGCGGGAGCACCAGCCGCCGGGCGACGGTGTTGGCGACGGCGGCCCCGTGATCGCTGCGGACGATGTGCAGCAGCAGATCCAGTCCGGCCGCACTCCCGGCGCTGGTCAGGACCGATCCGTTGTCCACATAGAGCACGTCGGGGGTGACGTCGATCTGCGGATACCGCTCGGCCAGCAGCCCGGCGTACCGCCAATGCGTGGTGGCCTGCCGCCGGTCCAGCACACCCGCCCCGGCCAGGGCGAACGCTCCCGAGCAGATCGACACCAACCGGGCGCCTCGGGCGTACGCCGCACGCAGGGCCGTGGTGAGCGCCGGTGACGGCTCTGTGCGTACATCTGGAACACCCGGAATGATCACGGTGTCGGCGGCTGCCAGCGTGTCGAGACCATGCGCGGCCATGATGCTGAATCCCCCCACGACCGGGAGCGGATCGGGCCGCTCGGCGCAGACGGACAGCTCGTACCAGTCGATGTCGAGCTCGGGCCGCGGCAGGCCGAAGACCTCGACCACGCAGCTGAGCTCGAACGGCGCCATCCCGGCGAAGGCCAGGACGGC
>NZ_JABFVK010000011.1 GCF_013362815.1 Hamadaea sp.
CAGCGGCACCGATCGTCGACGCGGTGAGATAGTCACGTTCTACTCCTTCAAGGGCGGCACCGGGCGCACCATGGCGGTGGCCAATGTGGCCTGGATCCTGGCCTCCGCCGGCAAACGCGTGCTCGCCGCCGACTGGGACCTCGAATCGCCGGGACTGCACCGGTTCCTCCATCCGTTCCTGGACGCCGCACGGCTGTCCACAGCGGGCGGAGTGATCGACCTGATCCGCGAGTTCGAGCACGCCACCGGGGCCGGCGAGCCGCAAGACCCGGCCTGGTACGCCCATTACGCCGAAGTGGACCGGTACGCGTTGCCCCTGACGTGGTCGTTCGGCCGGGGGCGGCTCGACGTCCTGACGGCCGGTCGGCAGAACCGGGATTACGCCACCCACTTGAGCGACCTCGACTGGGACGACTTCTACGAGCGCCGCCACGGCGGCCGGTTCTTCGACGCCCTGCGGGAGGATCTTCGGCGACGCTACGACTACGTGCTGATCGACAGTCGGACCGGGCTCAGCGAACTCGCCGACATCTGCACGGCGCACCTACCGGACACCCTGGTCACCTGCTTCACCTTCGCCGAGCAGGCGATCTCGGGCGCGGCGACGCTGGCCCGGGAGATCGCCAGCCGCCATCGCAACCGGGCGATCCGCGTACTGCCCGCGCCGATGCACATCGATCGCAGCCAGGCGGCGCAGGCGCAGGCCGGGCGCACGGTGGCGATGCGCCGCCTGGCCGGGCTGCCGGCCGGGCTCACCGACGCCCAACGCCGCCGCTACTGGGCCGCCGTCGAGGTGCCCTACCAGCCCGCGTACGCGTTCGAGGAGATCCTCGCCGCCGTCGCCGATCCACCGGGCGTGCCGGGGACGATGCTTTCGGCGTACCTCGAACTGGTCCGGCACATCACGAACGGGGAGGTCACCGGGCCGCCGATCCTCGACGAGGGGGTGCGACGGCGTACCGCCGCCCGGTTCGTCCGGACGCCCGATCCCATCGTCAGCGACGTCACCCTTCAATACACGCCCGTCGACGCGGTCTGGGGCGAGTGGGTCGCCTCGATCTGCCGGGGCGCGGGGCTCGTGGTCGCCGATCCGTGGCTCGACGGCTTCGATCCACCGCCCGGTGCCGCGCGGCTCACGCTGGTCTCGTCGGCCAATGCCGCAGCGCTCGCCCGGCTGACCCACGACGAACGCGCCCAGCCGGGTGGCCCGCCGCTGGCCGCGTACATCGCCGACGTCACGCCGGTGAGCTCCTTCGACGCCGCGCACAGCGCCCAGCTGCACTCCGGTGACGTGGTCGCGGCGACGACCAATCTGCTCACTCTGCTCGGCCACGCCTCGACCGTCCTGGATGGACCGCACCCGCCGACCCGGTTTCCCGGCCGCCCGCCCGCCGTCTTCCAGGCCCCGTCGCGCGACCCCCGATTCACCGGCCGCGGCCAGGAGATGCGCGAGCTGCGCGACCGGCTGCGCGATCAGGAGGGCACGGCGCTGCTCCCCGGTGGGTCGCGCGTCGCGGTCCTCGGCATGGGCGGCATCGGCAAGAGCCAGATCGCCATCGAGTACGCACACCGCTATGCCGCCGCTTATGACTTGGTGTGGTGGATCGACGCCACGGGTGACGTGACCGAGCAACTGGCCGCGCTCGCCCCGCACCTGGCGGTCAAGCGCCCGTCTCCGGCAGCCGCCGCTCGGGCCGCCCTCGCCGCCCTCGAACGCGGCCGGATGTACGCGGACTGGCTGGTGATCTTCGACGGGGCGGACGACTTCGACGCCGTCGCCGGGCTGCTCCCCCGCGGTTTCGGCCACACGCTCGTCACCTCGCGTGATCCGGCCTGGGCCGAGCACGCCGAACCGCTCGAAGTCGGCCTGTTCGACCGGGCCGAAAGCATCGCGCACCTGCGCCATCGACTGCCGACCATCCGCGACTCCGAGGCGGTCCAGGTCGCCGCGTCGGTGGCGGACCTGCCGGTCGCCGTGGCCGCCGCTGGCCGCTGGCTGGCCGACACCGGCCGTCCGCCCGCCGAGTTGCTCGTCGAGCCCGAACGCATCGGCTCCCGGCTGCGCTGGTGGAACACCTCCCTCGACCGGGTACGCGCCGAGGCAGCGGCGGCGTACCGGCTGCTGGAAGTGTGCTCCGTGCTGGGCCCGGAGATCGGACTGTCCATCGTGTACAGCGATGCCCTCGCCGCCGCGCTCGCCGAGGTCGACCCGGCGGTCGTCGATCGGTGGCGGCGCGGCAAACTCGTGCAGACGCTGACTCGCCTCGCGTTGATCCAGCTCGACGTACGCGGGCCGGAGGCGGGCGGCGCGCGCGTCGTCATCCACCCCGTGCTCCAGCAGGTGATCCGATCCCGGATGAGCGAGCCGGAGCTGGCCGTCATCCGGCATCACGCGCATGTCGTGCTGGCCTCGATCCGGCCACCGGCCGAAGTGGACGATCCGCGCGGCTGGGGGGCGTACGCCGAACTGTGGCCGCATCTCGACGCCTCCGGCGCGGCGGAGTGCACCGACGCGGCCGTCCGTCAGCTGCTGCTGCATCGGTTGCGTCACTTGCGCCGCCGCGGCCAGTACGCAGAAGGCCGCCGGCTCGGCGACCGGCTCGAACAGAGCTGGACCGAGCGCCTGGCCTTTCTGGCCGAGCCCGACGCCGCCGAGTTACGCCGCCAGCTGGCGTACCTGAAGTTCCAGGTGGCGTCGTTCCCGGAGGGATGATCCGGCGCGCCCTCAGGATTCCGCGATCACCCAGGCCAGCGCCTGCGGAAGGATCTCCATCGCGCCGAAGTGCGCCGTGTCGGCCTGAATCTGGACCTCGGCCCGTTTGAGCTGGGAAGCCAGCCACTCCGTATGCCCCACCGGCGAGAACGAATCGTCGGCGCCGTGCCACAGCAGCACCTCGGTGTCCACGTCGGACAGCTGGAATCCCCAGTCGCGCCGGAAGGCCAGGGCGTCGTCCACCCAGCCGTGCCCGCCGAAGCGCATCGCCTCGGCGTACGTGTCGGCGATCTGGCGGCGGATCACGGCGTCGTCGATCACCCGGAGATCGGACTCACGCAGTTCGCCCCGTAGCGCGTCCATGAGAATCCGCGGATCGCGGCGGACATGGTCGGCCCGGGCCAGCAGCCGTTCGGTGAACAGCGCGACGTCGCGATCGGCCACCTCGTAGTCGCTCGTGTTCCCCTTCGCCATCCCGTCGAACCAAGCGAGCCCGGGCGCGTCCGGCGGGGCGATGCTGACCAGCGCGGCCGACCGGGTCACCCGGCCCGGCAGCAGCGCGGCGCAGGCGAGCGCGTGCGGTCCGCCGCCGGATCGGCCGATCACGGCGAACGTCGGCAGCTCGAGATCGTCGGCGATCGCAGCCACGTCGTCGGCCGCGTCGCGCACCAGCCGGCCCGGCCTCCGGGTCGAGCCGCCGTAACCGGGGCGGTCATACGAGATCAGGCGTACGCCCATGCGGTAGAGCACGCTGCTCCGGGGACGGGGACCGCTGCGGCTGCCCGGCGTACCGTGCATGAGGAAGACCGGCCGACCGTCGGGGGCGCCGCTCACCTCCACCGACAACACCCCGCCGCGTGGCGACGGCACCAGGCGCGGTTGTGCACGGCGCGTATTGGACACGTGACCTCCCGTGTCTGAGCCTACGGCAGCCCGGAGTCTGGCACGATGCCAGGATGATCTCCGACGCCGAGTTCGCGGCGCTCTACGACGTCCTGAACCCGTGGGACGTCGAGCGGTACGCCTCGGACGCCTTCTATCACCGGCTCGTCATGGCCTCGGACGCCGTCCTCGACGTCGGCTGCGGAACCGGGTCGATGCTGCATTACGCCCGTTCGCAAGGGCACCGGGGCCGCCTCGTCGGACTCGAACCCGACCCGGCGATGCTCGCTCGCGCGTCTATGCATACCGATGTGGAATGGGTTTCGGGAGCCGCCGCCGACGCGGCCTGGAGCCGCGAGTTCGGCCTGGCCACCATGACCAGCCACGCGTTCCAGTGCCTGATCAGCGACGACGAGCTACGCGCCTCGCTGACCGCGATCCGCGCGGCCTTGCGCGACGGCGGCCGGTTCGCCTTCGAGACGCGCCATCCGCAGGCGCGCGCGTGGGAGGACTGGAATCCGGGCAACGTCACCGAGATCGCCGACCCTCCACTTAGGAGCTGGCATCGCGTCGACACAGTGGACGGTGACGTGGTGACCTTCACCAGCCTCGTCTCAGACACGTCCGGAGCGGTGCTGCGCACCGAGCAGACCGCGCTGCGATTCCTCGACGTGGCAACGCTGAACGCGTTCATCGACGAGGCCGGATTCGCGATCGACGATCAGTTCGGCGGCTGGGACGGTACGCCGATCGGCCCGGACAGCCGCGAGATCATCACGATCGCCCGCCGCCGCTAGCCGGTGACGCCGGCCGGATTGTCCTGGCCGAGATAGGTGCCGTGGCCCTGCGCGACGAGCTCACCGTCGAAGATCAGCACCTCGTTGACGAGGTTGCCGCGCTGGTTGCGATAGCTGATGACGATCGTGCTGACGCCCGCGAAGACGGCCTCGACCGTGAAGCGCAGATCCGGGATCGCCTGCAACCCCTTGCCCCAGTACGCCCGCAGCGCCTCCTTGCCGCGCAGGACGCCACCGGTTTCGGGGAGGAGCTGGGCGGCGACCGGCGAGGTGAAGACCACGTCGTCGTGGAAGTGGCTGAGGATCGCTTCCAGGTCGTGGCTGTTCCAGGCGTCCACCCAGTGGCGGCTGAACTCGGTCGCACGCTCGTTCGTGATCATGCGCCCCACTGTAGTGGACCGCGGTCCACTACAGTGGGGGTGCCCCGGCGCATCATCCGCATAACGCGCTTAAAAACGCGCGCAAAGCCGCGTTATCCCGGGTTACGCGCCCCAAGACCTGGGAACCCCCCGACGGCCGCAATCTTCGTACGGCAGAATTGCGAACGAGGACTCATGATCCGTCGACCGGAAGGCCGAGATGAGCGAGCCCGTACACCCCGACCTGCCGGTGTCCCCGGCCGACGCGCTGAAGTTGCTGCTCGACGGCAACGATCGGTTCGTCGCCGGCGAACGCCAGCACCCGAACCAGGACGCCGACCGGCGTACTGCCAACGCGACCGGACAGCGTCCGTTCGCCGTGCTGTTCGGCTGCTCCGACTCCCGGCTCGCCGCCGAGATCATCTTCGACCGGGGGCTCGGTGACCTGTTCGTCATCCGCACCGCCGGGCACGTCGTCGGGGCGGAGGTGCTGGGCAGCATCGAGTACGCCGTGGCGATGCTCGACGTGCCGCTCATCGCCGTGCTGGGCCACGACTCCTGCGGGGCCATCGGCGCAACCCTGGACTCGATCGCCGAGGGCACCAGCCCGCCCGGGTTCATCCGGGACATCGTAGAACGGGTCATGATCAGCGTCGTCCCGGTCCGTGAGCTGGCCGTCCGCGATCCCGATCTCGCGGTCACCGAGCACATCCGGTACACCGCCGACACGATCATCGAACGCTCCGCGCTGATCGCCGAGCGGGTCGAGGAAGGTCGCTGCGCGGTCGTCGGCATGTCCTACCGGCTCGCCGAGGGTAAGGCCAGTCTGGTCACGCGGCACGGCGTCTGATCGCGTAGCGTGGCGGCCATGTCGGTCCGTCTCGTGGGTGCCAATCCCGGCATGACGGTCCGCGAAGGCGATCAGCTGCTCGCCTTCGCCTCCGTCTGGCGCGTCGACTGGTCCGAGCGCGGCGCCGGGCTCGCGCTCGTCCTCTGGCACGCGGGCACGACCCAGGTGGTCAGTGCGTCGCCCGCGCTGGGCGGCTGGCTGGCCGAGGAGTTCACCCGCCATTTTCCGGAGGTACGCGGACAGCAGTGGCCGGATCCCCTGGTGGTCGAGGCCCCGGTGGCGTGGGAACAGGATCTCGGCGTGGGCCTGCGGGCGTCCGCCGCCGACGTCACCGTCGAGATCACCGGGCCGAAGGACCGCCGGCTCGTCCGGGACGAGGCGTTCGACCTGGGCGGCTCGTCGCATCTGCTGTCCACGGTGTACATGCCGTGCGCCGTCGGCACGCTGACCGTCGCGGGCGTTCCCGTCACCGGTGACGTCCACGCGTACCTGGCCGACGCCGAGGTGTGGTGCGCCTAGAAGCAGGCCCTAGCCACGGCAAGAAAGTCACCTGGCGTACGTGCGTTGTTCAGCCCGAGCCGGATACCCTGCTCCTGGCGGCTCGCCTTCGGGGCGTGGCGTCGAGACCCACCGCGACCGAATGAGTTCCGTGCATCACGCCAATCACTACTACGGGCACTCGCGCATCCTGGCCCGCTACTGCGGACTGGACGGCGACTTCCCGCGCATCCACGGCTATCTTCAGCACGGCTGGAACATCGGCGACGGCATGGCCCCGGATCACGACTTCGTCCCGGGCGTACCGCTGCTCGTGTGGTCGGAACGCACCCGTCGCCGGGCCTGGTCGCTGGGCCGCCACACGGCGTACGCGCTCGGCTCGCCGTGGGCGTACCTGCTGCGGATGGAGCCCGGCGAACTCCGTGAGCAGCGACGCGGCACGATCTGGTACCCGTTTCACGGCTGGGAGGGTCAGGACGTCCTCGGCGACCACAGCCGCCTGATCGCGCAGATCCAGCTGACCGAGCCCGGCCCGGTGACGATCTGCCTGTACTGGCAGGAGTACCAGTCCCGACGGCTGCGCAGGCGCTACGAGCAGGCCGGGTTCCGGGTGATCTGCCACGGCTACCGCGGCGATCGCTGGGGCCATCAGGACCCCGAGTTCCTCCATCGGCAGCTCCGCGAGCAGCGCCGGCATGTGCGAGTCGCGTCGAACCGGCTGTCGACGGCGGTGTTCTATGGAACTCTCGCGGGGTGCGAACCGGCCGTGTACGGCGATCCGATGCACCTCCAGCGGGAGAACCCGGTCTACGGCGGTCAGGCCCGGGTCCGACGCGAATGGCCGGAGATGCACGGGGAGCAGCTCGACCTCGCGGTCGCCCGGGAGGTGGCGGTGGCCGAGCTCGGCGCCGACCGGCTGCTGGACCCGGCGGAGATGCGCTGGCTGTTGCGTTGGCCCACAGAGAAGGCGATGGGATGAACCACCCGCTCGGCGGCGAGCTGCTCGCCTACTCCGATCTCGACGGCGCGCACGGCGTCGGTCCCGCGCGCGGCGAAGCGCTCGCTGCGCTCGCGCGTACGGCCCGGGGGCGGGTGCTCGTCGCCGGCCCGCACGACCCCGGCCTCATCGACGCGATCAGCGCCGACCGGCTGACCCTGCTCGTCCGCGCGCGCTCCGACGCCGATACGCTCGCCGCCCGCTACCCGGCCGCCGCCGTCTACACCGGCGATCTGTTCGCGCTGGAAGCCGCGCTCGACCCCGACGCCGCGTACGACACCGTCGTGGCGCTGGCCGGACTCGACCGGCTCACCGGGCCGGAGGCGGACCGTCCGGAGTGGACCGAGGTACTCCGGCGGCTGACCGCGCGGCTGCGTCCGGACGGGACTCTGCTGCTCGGAATCGGCAACCCCGTCGGTGTACATCGGCTGACCGCGCCACCGGCCCCGGCCGCCGACCAGGACTGGGTGGACGACGTCGGCGGACCCGGGCTCGACGAGGTCCTGCGGGAACTGAGACGTCCCGTCGTCCGGGCGTACGCCGGATTCCCGTCACCGGTCGCGCCGACTGTCCTCATCGGAGCAGATACGCCCGACAGCGGTGTCCTGCAAGCCGCATTGCTGCGGAACACAGCCGTCGAGGGCGCACTCGCCGATCCGAGCCGGGTGGCCGCCCGGGCCCTGCGCAGTGGCTCGGCGATGGCGCTGGCCGCCGCCTGGTTCGTCGTCGCGGGTTCGGCTGCCGCCGCGGATCTGCCGTCCGCTGTGCCGGAATCAGCCGGCTCCACTGGGCGTACCCTCGAGGAATCGATTAGCTTGGCTGCCGCGAAACGCGACTTGCCCGCGGTACGCGAGCTGCTCCAAGCCTGGCAGCAGGGACCCGCAGGCGTGCCCGCGGACCAGGTGATCGTCGAGCCGGCCGGGCTGACCGCGCTCAGCGCGAGCATCGAGCCGGCCGAAGCGTTGCGACGCCTCGCCGCCGTGCTGATCCACAATGGACACGCGTACGCCTGGCCGCACGAAGGCGTGGCCGACCTGACGGTCGCGCTTGCGGCGATGGCCGGGATCGAGCTGAACCCCGCCGACGTGCCCGACGCAGCCGCCCCGACCTGGCACGATCTCGTCGCCGAGCGGGACGAACTGGCCCGCCTGCTGGCCGAGGCGCAGGCGCAGCGGGCCGCCTACCAGCAGCTGGCCGACGAGCGCGAGCAGAAACTCCGCGAGACGCTGCACCTGGTCGAGCTGCTGAGCACCTCCGGACCGGCTCGGATGGGCCGCGCCTTCGTCGGCGGCGTACGCGTCGCGCGCCGCACCGCCCGCCGCTTCCGCCTCCGCTAACCCCCACCCTTTCCGCGCGATCATGAACTACTCGGGGTGATCGACAGTGTTTTCCCAGCTCGCCGATCTCGTGTGCGGGTGATCGACTCCGCGAGCGGGTGGTCAACAAGGCGCGGGGCGGGCCACGGAGTCGTAGATCTTCTCGAGCTCGGCGGTCTGCCGACGCAGGTCGAAGTGCTCGGCTACGAAGGAGCGAGCACTCGCGCCGAGGGAGGCGCAGAGTTCGGGATCGGCGAGCAGCCGACGCAGGTTGGCCGCCAGTGCGACGGGAGCACCTTCCGGGCTGAGCAGGCCGGTTTCGTTGTGGCGTACCGCTTCGGGGATGCCACTGTGCCAAGTGGACACTGTCGGCAGGCCCGACGAGGCGGCCTCCAGGATGGTCGTGGGCAGGCCTTCGCTGTCACCGTCGGCCGCGGTCTTGGACGGCGCGACGAAGATGCGCGACTCGGCGAGACTCCGCCGGACGACGGCGGGTGGCTGCGGGCCGAGGAACGTCGCGTCGAGGCGCAGTTCCGCGGCGCGTCGGCGCAGCGCATCCTCCAGCGGGCCACCGCCGAGCACGAGCAGCCGGGGCTTGCCGTCCAGCGACGACATCGCCGTGAGCAGGTCGTCCACGCCCTTCTTCTCGACCAGCCGGCCGACGAACAGCAGGTCCCACTGCTTGACGGCGGATTCGACAGCGGCGAGCGCGACGCCGGTGTGGTGTACGCGTACCTTCGCGGGATCGGCCCCGAGCTCGACCGCCTTGTCGCGGATGAAGCCGGACACGGCGATGATCAGCGACGCCCGGGCGAACACCGTACGCAGATGGCGGCGGTAGCGGACGCCGCGCGGCCCGGATTCACGGGGCAGGCGGGTCACGTCGTACCCGTGGATCGTGACGATCAGCGGGATCCCCGCCTCGGCCGCGGCTCCACTGATGAGCCAACCGTCCCCGGCGAAGTGCGCGTGCACGAGGTCGGGACGCAACCGGCGCAGGGTGGCCCGGAGCAGGGCTGAGCGACCGGTGAGCTTGAGCGCCACCAGGGCGCGGCGGCCGACCGCCGTCTCCGGGAACGCGATCACGTCCGAGTCCGCCGCGACGGGCGAGTCGACTTTGACCGCGCCGCAGAAGGTCGGCTGCCAGGACGTCAAGGCGAGCCCTTGGGCGCGGACGAAGGTCTCCGACGCCGGGAGCATACTGCTGCGCCAGATGAGGACCGATCCGCTCACACCAACTCTGCCTGAGGCCGGGGCGCTCTCGACAACGCCTTGTCGCGCAGCGTACGCCGAAGGCCGGGCGGGATCAGCCAGATCTGGAGGAACGTCACGTAGTCGATGAACCCGGGGCGGCCTTTGCGCCGGGCCTCCCGCAGCAGCAGCCAGAACACCTTGGGGCTGTGCGTCTGCGCCGCCATCGAGCTGACGACGCTCATCACGATCGCCGCGTACGCCTTCGGCGTCACCAGCGACTCGTTGCGCCGCAGCCAATCCAGCGACTGCTGCCACTTGGCCTCGAAGCTGATCCGCGGCCGGTTCTCGTCCTGATACCAGATGACAAGCGGTTCGGCTACGTAGACGAGTTCGGTGCCCCCGACGGCGAGCGCTCGCAACGTCCAGTCGAGTTCCTGCATCCGGGGGACCTTGGGGGCGAACGGAACCTGTCGCAGCACCTCGGTCGGGGCCATGATCGTGGAGGTCTGGATGAAGCCCTCACCGTGGAACAGCCCCCGGCGTACGGTGAAGTATTCGCTCCACGGTTCGCCGGGTTGCCGCAACCGGCGCGGCATCGCGTACTCGGCTCGGGGGGTGCGGTTCAGCAACCGGCTCGCCACGATCGGCCGCTGCGCTCCGGCCGCCTCAGCGGCGGCGAGCTGCTTGGCCAGCTTCTCCGGCAGCCACTCGTCGTCGTCGTCCAGCATTGCCGTCCAGGGCGCCGCCGCCGCGCGTACGCCGGTGTTCCGGGCGTTCTGCGCGCCGCCCTTCTCGGGCAGCTCGATCACTCGCAGCCGGGCATCGTCCACTGCGGCCAACGCCTGCCCGGTCGCCGGATCGGGACCGTCGACGACCACGATGACTTCGAGGTCCGCCATGGTTTGCGCGAGCACACTGCGTAGCGCGCGCACCACCAGTTCGGGGCGGCCGAACGTCGGGATGACCACGCTCACCCGGGGGCTGACCTGCATGCGGCCGACGCTAGGGGCCGAGCACGACGCGAAGGTGAACGACAGGCTGCTCCGGGGCGTACGCGGAACTGCTAGAGCGTGGCGAGCATTAACGCGCTGCGCAAGTAATCCCACGAGACCTGGGACAGCAGGCCCTTCGACGCCTCGGGCGCACCGCGGCCGTCCAGCTTGGCGTACATCCGCGCGACGATGGACCGATCGCCGCCGCTCATCTCCGCCATCACCGCGTTCCATCGCCGGACGAGTTCCCGGGCCTCGTCCGCGCTCGGATCGACCTCCGTCGCCACGAGCTCGGCCGCCCGCTGGTCGAGCGCCGTGATCGACGCCATCCACTCACCGAACCCGGCCGAGTGCCGCTCCTTCATCCGCGCCAGCTGCTCGTCGCTGAAATACCGCTCCCGCACGATGACCTCCATGGTGTCCAGCAGCTCGCGCACCGGCAGATCGGACTGCCGAAGCGCCGCGCTCAGCTTGGTCAACCGCCGCCGGACGGCCTCCCAGCGGGTCAGTTCGGCCTCCGCGTGCTCCAGCTGGCGGCTCACCGCATACGCGAGATCGTCGGGCTCGCCGTCCAGCGAGTGCCCGATGTCGCCCAGCGGTATGCCGAGCTGCCGCAACGCCACGATCCGGTACAGCCGGCGTAGGTCGGCGGGAGTGTAAAGCCGATGCCCGGCCGACGATCGCTCGGCCGCCCGCAACAGGCCGATCTCGTCGAAATGATGCAGGGCCCGCACGGTCAGGCCCGTGGCGGCGGCCAGTTCCCCTACCCGCCACCGTCGCTGCTCCATGAGCCGACGGTAAGCCCTCACGCCGCGTGAGGGGCAACCTCGCTTGACGGGGCGAGCGATTCTGAACGTATGCCTTGGGGGCTGAACGACGACCAGCGGCGGCGGCTCGAACGGGAACGTGAGAAGGCCGAACGCAAAATGGCGAAGGAACGTCAACGGATCGAGCCCATCTTGGCTCGGGAACACGAGCACTTCTTGCAGGAGCAGGCGTACGCGGCGGCCGAAGCAGCCCACCGCACACGCTTCGGCCCCAAGACCGTCACCGGGCCCGATCACGAGCCTGTGCAACTGGAGGTGCGGACGGCCGGTCAGGCTCGGTTCCGCGATCCACCGCGATCGAAGTCCGCCTGGCACGGCGGCGCGCCCGACGATTACAAAGGCCTCCGCCTCGATGTTCCGATCAGCCTGTGGCAGCTGATCGCGCCGGACCGGTTCGTGCTGCGGATCTACGCCGCCGGTCTGAAACAGCGGTCCCACGTGGTCCGTCTGCGGGACGAGGACACCGCAGCCCGGCTGGTCACCGAGATGACCGCCGCCGTCGAGGCGCGTGGCCTCGACGGCTTGCGCCGGTGGATAGTGATCAAGCCTTGAGGAAGGCCAGCAGATCGGCGTTGAACTCGTCCTGGTGGGTCGCGGTCAGCCCGTGCGGCGCGCCCGGATAGACCTTGAGCTCACTGCCCTTGATGAGCTTCGACGACTTGTACGCCGAAGCGACGATCGGCACGATCTGGTCATCGTCGCCGTGGATGATGAGCGTCGGCACGTCGATCTTCTTGCAGTCCTGGGTGAGATCGGTTTCGGAGAACGCCTTGATGCAGTCGTACGCCCCCTTGAAGCCGACGGTCATCCCCTGGAGCCAGAAGTGGTCGCGCAATCCCTGGCTGATCTGGGAACCCTCCCGGTTCGCACCGTAGAACGGCAGGCTCAGATCGTGCCAGTACTGCGACCGGTCCCGCTCCACGCCGGCTCGGATGTCGTCGAAGACGCTGCGGGGCAGCCCTTCGGGATTGGCGTCGGTCTGGAGCATCAGCGGCGGAATCGCCCCGACGAGGACCGCCTTCGCGACGCGTTCGGTGCCATGGCGGCCCATGTAGCGGGTGATCTCGCCGCCGCCGGTCGAGTGCCCGACGAGGACGACGTCTCGCAGGTCGAGTTCTTCGATGACCGCGGCCAGGTCGTCGGCGTACGTGTCGAGGTCGTTGCCTTCCCAGGGCTGGCTGGATCGCCCGTGCCCCCGCCGGTCGTGGGCGACCGCGCGGAATCCGTTGGAGACGACGTACCACATCTGATCGTCCCAGGCGTCCGCCGTCAGCGGCCAGCCGTGGCTGAACACCACCGGCTGCCCCGTCCCCCAATCCTTGTAGAAGATCTTCGTGCCGTCTTGGGTGGTGACCGTTCCGGTACTCATTCGGTCGAGCGTATTCGCAGGTCAGAGGCCATGTAGCGGATTTGTGAGATCCTTGTCCGGTGGCTGATCTTCTGCTGATGGTCAATGGCCTTCCCGGCTCGGGGAAGACGACGCTGGCGACCGGACTGGGCACTGCGCTGGGCGTACAAGTGATCTCGAAAGACGTCGTGAAGGACGGTCTGCAGGCGCTCTTCCCGGCTGTTCCGGCGCGAGCGTTCGGCGCGGCCGCGATGGAGGCGGCCTACTGGCTGTGCGCGGGCATCGAGGGAACGGTCGTGCTCGAATCGTGGTGGTTCCGGCCGCGCGACCTCGAGTTCGCGCGGGCCGGGCTGCGCGGCACCCCGGTGGTCGAGCTCTGGTGTGATGTCCCGGTCGAGATCGCCAGGCAGCGGTACGCGAGCCGCAAGCGACCGGCGCACTATGAGGACGACCGGCACCTGGCCGAATCGTGGCCGGACTGGGCTCGGCGCGCCGAACCGTTGGCGCTGGGGCCGGTGCTGCGCGTCGACACAACGTCCGAAGTGGACTTCGCGCGCCTTCGTGCGGAGATGGAGTCAGTCCGGCCGGGACGGTGACCGGCCGAGGTGCGCGACGATCCGGTCGAGCGGCGCAGCCACGGGATCGGCCGCGACCGCCCGGCTGAAGAAGCCGCCGCGGTCGTCGGCGTCCGGAATGGACTCCGCGATGGCCAGCGACTCGGCGAGCACCTCGTCGTCCAGCACATAGCCGGCGCCCAAGGTACGCGCGACGTCCCACCCGTGGACGACCGCGTCGATGAGATGGGCGCGGACAGCGTTCGGGCCCTTGATCAGCCGGTCCGTCGCGAACTCCGGGATCACGAAGCCGCGTTCCAGTACGCCGTCCTCCGCTATCGCGCGCTGCACGTCGGCGGCGGCTTCGGCGTACTCGGTGATCGCATCGTCGCCGTGGTACTGCGGCTTCCAGTCGTCGGCAGTCGTGACGGCACCACGCGCGGCCCCGGCGAACCCGCGATCCTGCGCCGTCATGTGGGCGAGCAGATCCGCCAACGTCCAGCCCGCGCACGGCGTCGGCCGGCTCAGATCGGCCGGCGTCGCCTGAGCGACCGCAGCGGCACACGCGCTCATCGCCCGGGTATGCAGTTCCTGCAGCTGCTCCATGCGCCGGATGCTACCGGGCACTTTGATCGCCGCGCGCGCCATGATCGCTTTCGGTCGCCATGATCAGCGGAGTTTTCGTGGGGTCATAGCACCGCGAAAACTCCGCTGATCATGGCAGGACCCCCCAGTTACTGGTCGGCGAGCATGAATTGGATCTCGCCCCCGTCGGTCATGGTGGCGTCGATCATCTTCTCGTCGAGCAGCAGGGTGGCGTCGGAGTCCAGGAACAGCAGGGCGTCCCCGCTGGACAGGATCTGGTCTCCGTCGGCGGGTGATGCGACCAGGCTGAGCTGCAGATTTCCCTCGCCCCCGCCGGACGAGATACGCAGCCCGGACCCGTCGGGAATCTGCGGTGCGTCGGTCAGCGCGCGGATGGCGTCCGCAGCGCGCTCAGTTACAGCAAGCATGTGGAGAGCCCTTCTTGTGACGACTCTAGGCAAAGCTCCAACGTGCCCGTATCCGACGGCCTATTCAAGCGTTTCGGCGGGTTTATCCATCTGACATCGGGGTACGCCGCGCGCCCGCTCACCCCAGGACGTCATCCAGGAAGTCGATGCCGGCGTCGATGAGCCCGCCGATGTCGGCGTACCCGACGAAGCAGTGATCGCCGCCCTCGGCGGCCAGGACGTCGCAGCGTACGCCGACCGCCCGGAGTGCCTCGGCGAGCTCGACGGACTGCGCGAACGGGACGACCCGGTCGTCGGTCCCGTGCACGGCCAGGAACGGCGGCGCGCCCGCGTGGACGCGGTGGGTCGGGCTGGCGGCGCGAGCGGTCTCGGTCACCGCCGGCAGCGGGCCGCCGAGGTAGCGCGCGACGTTGTCCTCGGGGTCGTCGCGCCCCTTCAAGGCGAGGAAGTCGGACACGCCGTACCAGTCGACGACCGCGTGCACCGCGGTGTCGTCGCTGCCCAGGAGCCCGGCGAGGGCGGCGAGCTGACCACCGGCGGACTCCCCCAGCGTGGCGAACCGAGCGGGGTCCAGCCGCAGCTGGGCGGCGTGCGTACGCACCCAGCGGATCGCCGCCTGGACGTCGTCCAGCTGCGCCGGGAAGGAGATCTCGCGGGCGAGCCGGTAGTCGACGTCGGCGACGGCGTACCCCCGGTCGATCAGCCGCTGGTGGAACCCGAACGGCTCGATGGAGTCCGGCAGCCAGACCCGGCTGCCGGACGTCCACCCGCCCCCATGCACCCAGAACACGACCGGGAAGGGCCCCTCGCCCGCCGGGATGTGCAGGTCCAGCTGAAGCGGGCGGAACCCGGGCGGGTCGGCGACCACGATTCCCGGATACGTGACCGTAGGCCGGGGCATGGCAGGCAGAAGATCCATGCCCCCAACCTACGCCGGGCCCGGCTCCTGGTAGGTGTGGCGAGCGTGCCGGACGCACCGATCCGGCACGCTCGCCCCGGCGGGGCACGGCCGCCGTAGGAGCCGAGGCCGGAGCCTCAGAGGGTGTAGAAATCGCGAGTTGTCATGCGCAGGACGCTACTGGCGTAGACCGGTCACCGAGAGTTGTCAGCGAGGTCTTATCGCGCCGCGTAAGGCTCCGGATGCCGCTGCAACCAGCCGGTGTACGCCGTGCTCCGGGCCACGGCGTCGGCGTATGCCGCGCGCGCGTGCGCGACGACCTGGTCGGACGCGCCCGACGACGGCGAGCCGGGCCGCCAGCCGATGAGGTGCCGCCAGCGCAGCCCGTCGGCGCGCAGCGGCACCACGGCGACGCCCGGCGAACCGCGGAACGTCGGCTGGCACAACGCGACCGCGTCCCCCGTACGCACCAAGTCGATGCAGCCGCCGACGTCGGTTTCGAAGATCGGCCGCGGCGCGAATCCCGCCCGGGCGCACGCGGCCGCGAAGCAGTCGGCGAAACAGCCGTCGCCCGGCGTGGCCGCCCAGAAGGCGTCGGCGAGCTGGGCGAGGTCGACCTCGGGGTTGGCCGCCAGCGGGTGGTCCGCCGAGAGCAGGATGAACACCGGGACGTCGGCGATCAGCTCCCAGGACAGCCGGGTGGTCAGCTCGGACGCGGTTTCGCCGAGCGCGCCGCCGCACACGCCGACCAGGACGAAGTCCAGTTTGTCGCCGAGCAGCATCTCTTGCAGCTCTACTGTGGACCATGACGGGTGCGAGGTGATCCGCGCGGCCGGCTGCGCCGCGTTGAGCCGGGCGACGAGCCCCCCGATGAGCGGCCCGTTCACCGCCCCGATCCGGTACGCGGCCGGCTCGGCGGGCTGGGCGAGGCTCTCGGCGAGCCGAGTGGCCTCCTCCTCCAGCCCTTGGGCGGCGGGCAGCAGCACCCGGGCCCGGGCCAGCACCAGTTCACCGAGCTCCGTCGGGCGTACGCCGGTGTGGTCGCGGTCGAACAACCGGCCGCCGAAGATACGCTCGATCCGTTGCAGCTGCGTGGTCAGCGCGGGCGTGGCCAAGCCCAACCGGGCGGCAGCCTTGGTGACGCTGCCCGCGTCGGCGATCGCGCACACCGCCCGGAGGTGGCGGAGTTCCACCCGCATTCGATGATGCTACGACTGAGGGCATGGCCGGGGCCAGGTCGCCGGACACTATCGTGGGGAGGTGGACGCAACGACGCTGGTAGTCATCCTCGCCGGAACCCTGACCGCGCTGACCGGCGGGCTCATGTTCTGCTTCGCCGTCGCCAACAATCTCGCACTGAAACTCGTGGACGACCGCACCTATGTGAACGTCGTGCAGAAGACGAACCTGCGGATCGTGAACCCCGTCTTCCTGCCCGCCTTCCTCGGCCCGGTGGTGCTGCTGCCCTTGGCGACGATCCTGGCCGCCGGGACGGGAGCGTTCGGGTGGCTGCTCGCGGCGTCGATCGCGTACGTCGTGGGGCCGTTCGGCGTGACGGTCAGCCAGAACATCCCGCTCAACAAGCGGCTCGACGCGGTCGACGTGCGTACCGCCTCCGACGCCGAGCTCGCCGCCGCCCGCGGCTGGTTCGAGCAGCCCTGGATCGCTCGCCACACCGTGCGTACGGTGCTCGGCGTCGTCGCGATCGTGCTGGTCCTCATCGGAGCGACCCAGCTGTAGCGGCTGCTGCTTCCGCGCCGGATCAGGGATCCGGGTCGAATCTCGCCCCAAGATTCGGCCGTGAACCCTGATCTGGCGCGCACGAAGATCCCGTGGCGTCCGCTGCCGCGCGTCAGCGGAAGTAGTGCGGCAGATCGGCCAGCAGCCCGGGTCCGACGGGCGTCCAGCCGAGTCGCTTCCGCGTCAGGGCGCTCGACGTCGGCGCGTCGAGCCCGAAGAACTGGCCGATCCAGCCGAAGTGCTCGGCGGCGTCCTCCGGAGCGATCGAGACGACCGGTAGGTCCAGTCCACGCCCGATGGCCTCAGCGATGTCCCGGGTTGCGATCCCCTCTTCCGCGACGGCGTGAACGACGCTCCCGGCGTCGGCGGAGTCGAGTGCCAGACGGACCGCCTTGGCCGCGTCGAGCCGGTGCACCGCCGGCCACCGATTGGATCCGTCGCCGACGTAACCTGACGCGCCGCGCTGCCGGGCGACGTTCACGAGCGTCGCGATGAAGCCGTGGTCGCCGTCGCCATGGACGGTCGCCGGGAATCGCAGCGCGATGGGTCGCACGCCGCGTTCGGCGTACGACAAGGCGAGGTTCTCACCGCCGCCGCGCGGGGTGTCCGGTCCGCTGAACGGGCTGGCGTCGAGTTCGGTGGCGATCCGGCCGGCTGCCAGCCGGGCCACGCCGGAGGCGAACAGGAACGGCCGGTCCGACCCGTCGAGCGCCTTGCCGATGGTCTCCACCGCGGCACGCTCGGTCCGCCCGGCCCCGGCGTAGTCGCTGAAGTCGTGCTTGAACGCGAGGTGGATGACGGCGCCGGCATCCTCGGCCCCGGCACGCAGACTGTCCGGGTCGTCGAGGCTCCCCCGCCGAGCTTGTGCCCCCGCCTCGGCCAGCGCCCGGGCCGACTCCTCGGACCGGGCGAGCCCGACGACCTCGTGACCCGCGGCGAGCAGCTCGGGAACCACGGCCGAACCGATCCAACCGGACGCTCCGGTGACGAATACACGCATGATCCACACATCCTCAGTTCGATGTCATCTTCTGACATCAACCGTAGCACGTGATGTCAGAGGCTGTCATCACTACACTGGCGGCATGGGACGCTGGGAGCCGGACGCACGGGGACGACTCGCCCGCGCGGCGTTGGACCTGTACGCCGAGCGCGGCTACGAGCAGACGACGGTGGCCGACATCGCCCAGCGCGCCGGCGTGACCGAGCGGACCTTCTTCCGGCACTTCACCGACAAGCGGGAAGTGTTGTTCGACCCGTCCCTCACCCTGCAGGAGACCATGGTCGCCGCCATCGCGGCCGCCCCGGCGGACCGAACGCCGGTCGAGACCGTGGTCGGCGCACTGCAGACCGCCGTGGCGATGCTGGAAGAGCGCCGCGACTGGTCCCGGCGGCGGGCGGCCGTGATCGCGGCGAATCCGAGCCTTCTCGAGCGAGAGCTGCTGAAACTGGCCGCCCTGGCGACCGCGGCCGGAGCGGCGCTTCGTGCCCGGGGCGTACGCGAGCCTCGGGCCAGCCTGGCGGCCGAGACCGGCGTGACCGCGTTCAAGGTCGGCTTCGAACACTGGGTCGGCGAGCCGCCCGCGCAGGACGAAGCGGTGCAAGAGCCCGAATCACCCGCCCGGACACTCGCCGACCACATCGGCGAGGCCCTCGACGAAATCAGGGCGCTGACCGCGACACCAAGACCGCTAGGCTGACGCGGGTGGATCTGATCACCGTCGAGATCGACGGAGCCGCGCCGACTCCGGCCCAGCTGGAGCAGCTGGCGTTCGCCCCGTTCGGGCATTTCACCGCGATGCAGGTCCGCGACGGTCGCGTCCGCGGCCTCGATCTGCATCTGGCCCGGCTCGCGCAGGCCAATGCGGAGATGTTCGGGGCCGACCTCGACGGCGAGCGGGTTCGCGAGCTCATCCGGCACGCGCTCGGCGAGCTCACTGACGCGTCGGTGCGCGTACTGGTCTTCGGAGAAGAGCCGATCACCACGGTGGTCACCGTCCGCCCGCCGTTCTTCTCCCCCGAGACGACCAGCCTGCTGCCCGTCGACTACTCGCGTACCGTGCCGCATCTCAAGCGCACCAACGACTTCGGGCAGGCGTACTGGGGTCGGCACGCGGCTGGCGCGGGTTTCGGCGACGCGCTGCTCGTCACTCCCGGCGGCGCGGTGGCCGAGGCCGGGATCGCCAACGTCGGCTTCTGGGACGGCGCGCGCATCGTCTGGCCGGAGGCCCCAATGCTGCGCGGGATCACGCTCCAGGTGGTTCAGCCGCGGCTCGCGCTGCCCCAGCATCATCAACTGGTACGCCTGACGCAGCTCGCCGAGTTCACCGGTGCGTTCGTCACCAACTCGCGGGGCATCTCGGCCGTCACACGCATCGGCGATCACGAGTACGCCGTGAACGACGACTTGATGCGGGAACTGCACCGGGCGTACGGGTCGGCGTCGGCGGAGCCGATCTGAGTCAGGCGCCCTCTGCTTTGCCCTGCCGCCAGTAGCCCATGAACGCCACCGAGCGGCGGTCGAGCCCGTATTCGGTGACCAGCGCCCGGCGCAGAGTCTTGATGACCCCCGCCTCCCCGGCGAGCCAGGCGTACCGGCCGTCGGGGACCGCCTCGGGAACCTCCCAGAGCAGCTGCTGGTCGACGTCGACATCCTCCAACGTGGACGCGCCCGCGCCGACGGGCACCGGGAGCATCCGTTCCGCCGCGGCGCGGACCGCCTCGATCAGCCGTACGCCGTGCGCCGCGCCGTCTCGGGGCAACCACGTGACCTGCATCCCGGCCGGGGCCGCTATCGGGAACCGGTCGCCGGAGACGGGCACCTCCAGCAGCGCCACCCCCTGCGCATCGGCGGGCAGCCGTTCGAGGATGCCGGCGATCGCCGGGACGGCCGTCTCGTCCCCGGCCAGCAGTACGCTCCCCAGCACGGCGGGCGGATGGAAGTCGATCCCCCCGTGGACTCCCCCGTACAACGCGTCGGGACCGTAGACGGCCAGTTCGTCGCCCGGCTGAACCTCGCCGGCCCACTTCGACGCCGGACCGGTCACGCCGTGGAGCGCGACGTCGAAGTCCACCTCCGCAGGCTGGGCCTGATGAGGTCGGCCGTCCGTCCTCACTCCCGGCTCGAGCGTTCCGGCCGACGGTGTTCGCACAGCGCGCACCGTGTACGTGCGGATGGGGTTCTGACGTTCCGTTGGCAGGGCACGCCATTGTGCGTACCAGTCGGCTGTGGTCGGAAGATCGGCGACGCCACGGCCCGGAAGCGGAAGGATGAGCTTGAACCGCTGGTCGAAGCCGTTGTCGGCGAAGTCGCGCAGCGATTCGCCACCGAGCGTGACCCGGACGAAGGACGGACTGAGCGGCGTGACCCGGACGACGCGGACCGGGAAGATGCGGAACGGCACAGGGTGAGGATAGGTTAGCCTACCCTCACCCTGTCAAGCGATCTCAGATCGACTTCTGATACCCGCGGAAGCTGCGGATCGACAGCGCGACCAGCGCCAGTGCGAGCACGAGCAGCCCGCCGCCGAGCCGGCCCATGGCGGCCCAGTCCGGATCGGCACTGAGGGCCGTGCGGCCGATCTCGACCGCCCAGTTCACCGGGTTCGCCGCGGCGGCGTGCTGAATCCAGCCGGGCATGAGCCCCTTGGCCATGAACGCGGTGGACAGGAAGGTCAGCGGCAGCAGCAGGAAGATGCTCAAGCCGATGATGGTCTCCCGTTGCCGGACCGCGAGCCCCATCGCGGTCGAGAGCCCGTTGAACACCGTCCCGAGCAGTACGCACGCCGCCAGCAGCGCCGCGACGCCGCCGACGCCGCCCGGGAACTCCGCCCCGGCGAGCCACCCGAGCAGCACGATGATCAGCGACTGGACGATCGTGCTGACCGCCGCCTCGATCACGCCCGCGTTGACGATGGCGCTGCGCCGGATCGGCGCGACCAGGAACCGGTTGAGCGTGCCGCGTTCGATCTCGTCGATCGCGCCCATGCCGGACCACATGTTGGCCGAGACCGCGTTCATCACGACCACGCCCGGGATCAGGTAGTCCAGATAGGACGATGAGCCGAAGCCCGGCAGCTCGACGACCCGCTTGAACAGTGCGCCGAACAGGAACAGCCAGACGGCGGGCTGCACGAGCGTGATCACGAGCACCGCGGGCTGCCGGAACAGCGCCTTGAGCCGGCGGTGCGTCATCCACCAGGTCTGCGTCACGATGTTCACGCCGCCACCTCCACCGTCTGCTCGCCCGTCTTCGCGCCGGTCTTCTCCGCGTCGAACCGGCGGCCGGTGTAGCGCAGGTAGACGTCGTCCAGCGACGGACGGGCGACGGTCACCGCCGCCACCGGTACGCCGGCCCGATCGAGCGCGGCGAGGATGCCGGGCACGGCCGCCGCTCCGTCGTCGGCCCGGGCGCTGACCGTCACGCCGTCCACTGTGGTCTCGCGTACGCCGGGCAGATCGCCGAGCAACGCCAGCACCCCGGTTCCGGCGGCCTGCCGCAGCGTGAGGTGCACTGCGTCGCCCCGGAGTTCGCCCTTGAGCACCTCGGGCTCGCCCTCGGCGACGATTCGTCCACTGTCGACGATCGCCAGCCGGGCGGCCAGCCGATCCGCCTCGTCCAAGTAGTGCGTGGTGAGGACGACGGCGAGCGCGTCGTCGGCGGCGAGCCGGGCGATCTCGGCCCACATCGCCGCCCGCGCCTCGGGGTCGAGCCCGGTCGTGGGCTCGTCGAGGAAAAGCACCTGCGGCCGGTGCACGAGACCCAGCGCGATGTCGAGGCGGCGCTGCATCCCGCCCGAGTAGGTCTTGACCGCCCGCCCGGCCGCCTCGGTGAGGCCGAAGCGGTCCAGCAGGTCGGCCACCCGCTTCCGCAGAGCACTGCCGGACATGCCGTAGAGGCGGCCTTGCAGGGTCAGATTGTCCCGGCCGGAAGCCGTCGGGTCTGCCCCCGATCGCTGCGCCACCACTCCGATCACCCGGCGTACGCGGTCGGGGGCGCGCAGCACGTCGTGCCCGGCGACGGTCGCCGTCCCGCTGTCGGGGCGGGCCAGCGTCGTCAGGATCTTGATCGTGGTGGACTTGCCGGCGCCGTTCGGGCCGAGCAGCCCGAACACCTCGCCCGGCTGGACGGCCAGCGACAGCCCGTCCAGCGCCCGGACGTCGCCGGGATAGGTCTTCACGAGGGCCTCGGCCATCACGGCCGGCCCGGGGTTGTCACGCATCTTCTCCTCCGGTGCGTACGCGTACCGGACCGGCGAGACGGTTATCCTTGCTGGTGCGACCGGGCAATCGGGCCGTCTCGCGGTTCGGTTCGCTCTGGTGTGGCCCCGGCGAGGTGTTGCAGCACCGCGCCGGGGTCTTCTTCTCAGGCCTCCGGTCCCCCTTCGGCCGTCAGTTCTCCCATCAGGCTGAGCAGCTGGCTCGGGTCGGCTCCGTTCTCGTGCCACTCCCGCCACTGCTTCGCGCCCGGCAGCGTGCCGTCACGCAGTTCGCCGAGCAGCCCTTCGATCCAATCGGCCTCCGCTCGGCGTACGGCGAGGTCGTATTCGCCTTCGAGCAGGAAGATCCGGGGAACGGGCGCCGATCGCAGCGCCGCCTCGGCCGTCGCGAGCTGCTCCGTGAGATCGGCGAGCCGCTGCTCCAGCAACGCGACCACCTCGTCCGGCGGCAGTACGCCGAGCAGCGACAGGCCCGCCTCGAACCGCGGGATCTCCCGCTCGGCGACCCCGACGATCTCGCGCAGCCAGTCGGTCAGCTCGGCCCGCCCGGCCTCGGTGATCTCGTAGATCGTCCGCTCCGGGCGCAGCCCCTGCCGCTCGCTCTGCACGGCCCGGATGAAGCCGTGCTTCTCCAGGTTGCCGACGACGGTGTAGAGCGAACCCCACTTGATCGGCATGTCCTGGTCCTTGCCGCGCTCGCGCAGGGTGGCCGCCATCTCGTACGGGTGCATGGGCTTGGCGAGCAGGTTGGCCAGGATCGCCAGCGCCAGCATGTTGCCGACCTTGCGCCGCTTCGCCACGTCCCACCTTCTCCCCTGCGCCACATTACTCGTAGGCGAGTATACGTCGGCGAGTAGGTCTGCACAACATTGGCGAATCTCTGGACGTTTGGCCCCGACGGGGCGAGGCTACGGGTGAGATCACACTTCGACTGGAGACCGCGACCATGACCTCAGGACCCGGCTCGCCGCCGGTGACCAAGCACAGCCCGTGGCTCGTACTGGCCGTACTCTGCCTCGGGTTCTTCATGATCCTGCTGGACACCACGATCGTGAACATCGCGATCCCGAACATGATCGACCAGCTCGGCGCCTCACTCGATCAGATCCTCTGGATCCTCAACGCATACATCCTGGTTTATGCGGTGTTGCTCATCACCGCAGGCCGGCTCGGCGACCTCTACGGCGCCAAGCGGCTGTTCATCCTCGGCCTGATCATTTTCACGCTGGCCTCGGCGGCCTGTGGCCTCGCTCAGAACCCCGGCCAGCTGATCGCGTTCCGGGTGATCCAGGGCGTCGGCGGCGCACTGCTGACCCCGCAGACGTTGTCGGTCCTGACGGTGATCTTCCCGCCCGAGCGGCGTGGCGCCGCCTTCGGCATCTGGGGCGCGGTCGCCGGCGTGGCCACCATCGCCGGCCCGACGCTGGGCGGCTGGCTCGTCACGAACTGGGACTGGCGCTGGATCTTCTACGTCAACCTGCCGGTGGGCATCGTCGCCCTGATCATGGCCGTCATCGTCATGCCCGACCTGCGGTTGAACCGCAAGCATCGGCTCGACTGGCTGGGCACCGCCCTGATCACGCTGTCGCTGTTCCTCATCTGCTACGGCCTGATCCAGGGGCAGAGCTACGACTGGGGCAAGGCGTGGGGCCCGATCACCATCCCGGAGATCATCGGCGCGGGCGTCGTGGTCTTGGCGATCTTCCTCTGGCAGCAGTACGCCCAGCGCGACCAGGAGCCGCTGGTGCCGTTCCGGATCTTCGCCGACCGCAACTTCTCCCTGATGAACTGGGTCGTGGCGGCCATCGCGTTCGGCATGCTGGGTCTGTTCCTGCCGCTGATCATCTACTTGCAGTCGGTGCTGGGCCTGACCGCGCTCCAGGCCGGTCTCGCCGTCGCGCCGATGTCGCTGGTCTCCATGGTCGTGGCCCCGATCGCCGGACGGCTGTCGGACAAGACCGGCGGCAAATGGGTGCTCTTCTTCGGCCTGACCCTGTGGGCCGTCGGGCTGAGCATCGTCGTCTTCACGGCGCAGGTGAACTCCAACCGCGGCGACCTGATCCCCGGCCTGCTCGTCGCCGGGCTGGGTCTCGGCTGCACGTTCGCCCCGCTGCAGACGATCGCGATGCGCAACATCCAGCCGCAGGTGGCCGGAGCGGCCTCCGGAATGATCAACACCACCCGCCAGCTGGGCGGCGTCATCGGCTCGGCCGCCGTCGGCGCGTTGCTGCAGAACCAGCTCGTCACCAAGCTGACCGACAGCGCCGAGACCAACGCCAAGGCGCTGCCGGCCGAACAGCAGGCCCGGTTCGTCGACGCGTTCAAGAACGCCAGCTCCGGCAGCCTCGAAGTCGGCGCGGGCCAGAGCGGCGCGTCGATGCCGCCGAACACCCCGCACGCGATCGTCGAGCTGGCCCTCAAGACGTTCCACGAGGGCTTCACCGCGGCCATGAAGAGCACCATGGTGCTGCCGCTGATCGTGCTCGGCTTGGCGGCGCTGACCGTGCTGTTCGTCCGCAACAACGGCAAGGCGGTGACTCCGCCCGCCCCGGCGGCGACCGGCACGGTCTCGCCCGAGACCACCCGCGTCGACTCCTGAGAAAAGTTCTTTCCGGCGGGGCGATGAATTCTCGCCGCCCCGCCGGTATATCCGGGCGTCCACTTCACCGGCCCGCTCGCCGGGCCGCTCTGACGCACCGGAAGGATCACCACGATGACCAGCGCAACTGTCACCACCACCATCAGCGCCGACGAGGCCGCGATCCGCTCTGTCCTCGGCGGGATCTACGACGCGTGGCGGGCGTACGACGCCGACGCGTTCGCCGATCTGTACACCGAGGATGCCACCGTGGTCATGCCGGGCCTGTTCCACAACGGCCGCGAGGCCATCCGCGAGTTCATGGCCGCCGCGTTCGCCGGTCGGCTGGCCGGCACGCAGGGCGTCGACGTCCCGCAGAGCATCCGGATCACCGGCGACGCCGCGATCGTCGTCAGCCACGCGGGTACCTTGATGCCGGGTGAGATGACCTTGGCTGCCGAGCGGGAGCGGCACGCCACCTGGGTGTTCGTTCGCTCGGGCGGCGACTGGAAGATCGCGGCGTACGCCAACGCCCCGGTTCATCTGTAAGGAGTGACCACGTGCCGGACTTCGAGACACGAGCCGAACCGCATCGCCGGGAGCTGCTGGTGCACTGCTACCGGATGCTCGGCTCGATGCCGGAGGCCGAGGACGCGGTGCAGGAGGCGTTCCTGCGGGCCTGGAAGGCCTGGGGTCGCTATGACGAGCGCACCGCGTCCGTGCGTACGTGGCTCTACAAGATCGCGACGAACACCTGCCTGACCTCCTTGGAGGGCCGAGCCCGGCGTCCGCTGCCGGCCGGGCTCGGTACGCCGGGCGACGATCCGCGGGCGCCGCTCGTGCCCGCGTTCGACGTGCCGTGGCTGCAGCCGTTCCCGGACACCCGGCTCGACGATCCGGCTGGCCACGTCGTCCGTCGGGGGACGCTGCGGCTGGCGTTGGTGGCCGCGTTGCAGCTGCTCCCGGCGCGCCAGCGGGCTGTGCTGGTGCTGCGGGACGTGCTCGAGTTCAGCGCCGACGAGACCGCCCGGCTACTCGACACCTCACCGGCGGCGGTCAACAGCGCGTTGCAGCGCGCCCGCGCGGGGGTGGCGGCCGCCGGGCCGATCGCCGACGAGATGGACGAGCCGGCCGACGGCGTACGCCGAACCGTGGACCGCTATGTCGAGGCGTTCGAGGCGGCCGACGTCGATCGGCTGATCGAGCTGCTCAGCGCCGACGTCGTGCTGGAGATGCCGCCGGTGCCGCTCTGGTTCCGCGGAGCCACCGACTACGGGCGGTTCATGGCGCGCGTCTACGACATGCGCGGGCGCGTCTGGCGTACTGCGCCGGTTGGCGCGAACACCCAACCGGGGATCGCCGCGTACTGCGCCGACGAGGAGGGCGTTCTGCGGCTGCACACCCTGCAGGTCTTCACCGTTCGCGACGGCCGGATCGCGCACACCTACGTCTTCCAGCATCCGGAGGTGTTCGCGGCGTTCGCGCTGCCGCCCGTCCTCACCGTCTGAGACCGCCCGCGCCGCCGCCCTTTGTGTGCCCGTGGTCTGCGATTTTCGGCCGCTTTCCAAGGTCATGTGCCGCTGGTCTGCGCAAAATGCCGTCTGAGCGCAGACGGCCGGTACTTGATCAACGAAATCGAGCCCAGAAGGCAGACCGCGGGCACTTGATCTTGCCTTGCCCGCCGGTCATCGACGCATGGCGCAGAAGCTCAGCAGACCGTGAAGGCGAAGGTGTGCGCCGACTCCCCGACCGGCGCGGTCAGCGGCACCAGCACCCGGTACGCCACATCGAGCCGCGCGCGGTGATCGCTCGCCTCGACGACGTCCACCTCCACGGGGCCAGTCCTGTCCAGCGTGACGGTTTCGTTCCAGGTCACGGTCCCGTCGCCGACGACGGGGGCGTACCGGCTGACGAACACCTCCGTCAGCGGCAGCGGCCGGTCGGCGGTGACCTCGTCGGTCAGCTCCAACCGTCCGGTACGCCACCAGCGGAACCGCCGGACCAGCCGGCGCAGCCCGTCGACCTCGTACGCCGCGGTCAGGTCGAGGTCGACGGAGACGCCGTCGGGCAGCACCTCGTGCCGGACGACGGACGCGAGCCGGGCCCGGCCGGGCAGTTGCAGCTGTCCGTCGACGACGGGGATCGAGTGCGCCCGCGCCGACGGGTGCAGGTGGTCGTAGCGGGTTTCGCTGAAGTACGACCGGGTGTATTCGCCCGCGCCGAGGTCGGCGAGGATCGTGCGGCCACGTACGTGGAGCAGGAACGCGCCGAGATCGATGTGGTTGTGCGGCTCGTCGTTGTGCCCGCCCTTGGCGGCGAAGACGGCGTCGGGGCCCCGGTCGACCACCCAGGCCAGGTCGGGCAGGAAATCCGAGGCGGCGAGCGCCGAGACGGCGGAGACGGGCTGGTACCAGGCCAAGGTCCGGGCCAGGTGCGCCCATCGGTAGCAGTGGTCGTCGTGGAACGACGGGATCACCGCGGGCGGCGGCGTACCGAATCGCTCGGCGAGCAGCGTGAGCAGCCCGGCCGGCAGCCACGGGCGCTCGGACGCGTCCGAGAAGGGTGCGTACGCCCCGCCGCCGAGCGCGGCGCGATGCGGGAACGCGGCGATCTGCGCGACCTTCGGGTCGTCCAGCAGGTCCACGCCGGTGTGTTCACGCAGCATCTCCGCGTAGTAGACGAAGTAGCCGAAGCCGTAGACCCAGTAGTCGACGCCCTCCGGACAGCCGCCGTCGTCGCCATATCCGGCGAGGAACCGGTCCATCGCCTTGCCGCAGCGTTCCAGCATCGCCGAAAGTCGATCCGACGGCGGCTCGAGCAGCAGCGCCGCCATTCCGGCCGCCCCGGCGCAGACCGACTCCCAATTGTTCCCGAAGCCCTCCCACGCCAGCGGTCTCGGATCGGCCAACGGGACCAGCACACGACGCTCCACCTCTGTGCGTACCCGTTGGGAGACAAGCGGATCCAGCCGCGGACCGAGACCGGTGACGATCTCCGCGAGGGTGTGCGCGGTCTCGGCCGCGAAAAGATCGAGGGTCTGGTCGGGACCGAAAGCGCGGCCGTAATGTATGTGCGCGGGCAGCGCCCACGTGTGCTCGTCGCAGACGGCCCACAGGACGTCTGCGAGCCGGGTCACGTCGGCGGCCGGGTCGAGCAACGCCTGCGCGGCCAGGGCGTTGAGCCGCGCGCGCCGCTGGAAGTACAGCTTCTCGTAGCGCATGCGATTGCCGGTCACGAAGAAGTCGTGGTACGCCGCGAAGCCGAGCGCCGGCAGCGGCGAATCGTCGGCCGCGACCGCCTCGATGTCGCGCAACAGGGACGTGAGCTGGCCCGGGACCGGATGGAAAACGCTTTCCGCCATGCGGACGGACTCTACACCTCGATCGTGATGCGTATGGTGGGCACATGGCGGCCTCGCAGACCGTGGAAGTAGCTGGGCGAGCGGTGACGATCACCCATCCCGACAAGGTGGTCTTCCCGGAGCCCGGCCTCAGCAAGCTCGACCTCGTGCGCTATTACCTGGCGGTCGCCGACGGCGCGCTGCTCGGCGTACGCGGGCGGCCGATGATCCTCAAACGCTTCGTCAAGGGCCTCGACCAGGAGGCGTTCTTCCAGAAGCGAGCGCCGTCCACCCGCCCGGACTGGATCGAGGTCGCCGAGCTCAAGTACGCCTCCGGCACCTCCGCCGAAGAAGTCGTCGTACGCGACGCGGCCGGGCTGGCCTGGGTGATCAACCTCGGCTGCGTCGACCTGAACCCGCATCCGGTGCTGGCCGAAGACCTCGATCACCCCGACGAGCTGCGCATCGACCTCGACCCGGTGCCGGGCGTCGAATGGGGGCAGATCGTCGACGTGGCGCTGGCCGCCAAGGAGGTGCTCGAAGACTTCGGGCTGACCGCCTGGCCGAAGACCTCCGGCTCGCGCGGCTTCCACGTGTACGCCCGCATCCGGCCGGACTGGGCGTACCCGAAGGTGCGGCTGGCCGCCGAGACGGTGGCCCGGGAGGTGGAGAACCGGGTGCCCGACCTGGCCACCAGCAAGTGGTGGAAGGAAGACCGCGAAGGCGTCTTCGTGGACTTCAACCAGAACGCCAAGGATCGGACGGTGGCTTCGGCGTACTCGGTGCGCCCGCTGCCGGACGCCCGCGTGTCCACCCCGCTGACCTGGGACGAAGTCCCCGGCTGCCGCCCGTCGGACTTCACCGTCGTCACCGTCCCACCCCGGTACGCCGAACGCGGCGATCCCTGGGCCGGCATGGAGGCCACCGCCGGGGGCCTCGACGGCCTGCTCGACCTGGCGAAGAAGCTCGGCCCGGCGGAGAAGCCGCCGAAGGGCGCGTCGAAGGACGGCCGCCGCCAGTCGACGATGCCACTGATCGAGATCGCCCGGGCGAAGACCAAGGACGAGGCGCTGGCCGGGTTCGAGCGCTGGAAGGAGCGCCACGGCGACGTCGCCGCCCGGCTCGAACCGGCCGACGTGCTGGTCGACGGGATGCGCGGGCGCAGCTCGGTCTGGTACCGCATCCGGGTCAACCTGCAGCACGTGCCCGAGGCGCAACGCCCCGACCAGGAGCCGCTCGAAGTCGACTACAACCCGTGGGCGGGCCTGGTCGACCCGCGGCGGCCGTGATCCCCGCCCTCGCTATTGGCGCTGGATCAGGGATGTGGGTCGAATCTTGGGCGGAATACGACCCAGATCCGTGATCCAGCGCGAAAGCGCCGGCCGGCTCTCATACCTGAGAGCTACGAGCGCCTGGCTCCGGGGTGTGACGCGTACGCCCCGGTATGGCGGTTAACCTGCGGGTGATGAGCAGTTTCCTCGCCCGGGTGGTCCGTGATCTGCTGCGGACGGTGTGGGGCCCGGACCCGTCCGCGCCCGCCGTCCGGCGGCCCGCGAAGAGTCGCTGGTTCACGCCGCTGCTCGCGCCGGTCGGCGTACTGGCCTGGATCGGGCTGACCATCGCCACGCAGCAGTTCTACCAGGACAATCGTCATTTCGAAGGGCTGGTGGCGGCGGCGATGGCCGTCCTCGTCATGGCCCCGGTGCTGTTCGTCCGGATCAAACCGGTGTGGACGTGGCGGCTGGCCGCCGTCGGTCTCGTGCTCGGCGCGTACGGCCGGGCCGGCAACGAGGCTTGGCCCTGGGTGGCCACCCAAGTCCTGGTCGCGCTGGTGGTGCTGTTCTACGTCGCGCTGCGAGCGCCGTCCGGCGTCACCCTCTGGTCCGCCGTGATCACCTGCGTTCTCCTGTGGTCGCTGATGCCCAACGCCAACGGCGCGAGCGCCACCCTGCTCATCGTCGTCGTCGTCATCCTCGGCCAGCAGATCCAGGTCCGCCGCCGGGCGCAGGCCGAACTGCACGTCCAGGAGGAGCGCAGCGAGCTCGCCGAGGCGCGCCGGGCACTGCTGGAGGAGCGCGCCCGCATCGCCCGCGAGCTGCACGATGTGGTGGCGCATTCGATGTCGCTGCTGGCGGTGCGAGCCGAAACCGCCCCGTATCGGCTGCCTGACCTGCCCGACTCGGCCCGCGCGGAGTTCCTCGAGGTCGCGGCGTCGGCCCGGCAGACCCTCGTCGAGTTGCGGCGGATGCTGGGCGCGCTGCGTACCGGTCCGGGTGAGCCCGAACGCGCTCCGCAGCCGGCCCTCGCCGACCTGCCCGAACTCATCGGCACCGCGCGGCACGCGGGTCTGCGCATCGACGCCGATCTCACGCTCGACGGCGAGGTGTCGCCCGCGGCCGGCCTCGCGGCCTACCGGATCGTCCAGGAGGCGCTGTCCAACGCGGCTCGCCACGCCGCGGGCACTCAGGTCCACGTGACGGTCCAGGTCCACAGTGGTCTTCTAGATCTACTGGTACGCAATGAGCCGGGCCCGGAGCCCGCGACGTCCGGCGGCAGCGGCCACGGCCTGCTGGGCATGCGCGAACGGGCCCTGGTATTGGGTGGGACGCTGCGGGCAGAGCCGACCGCCGACGGCGGTTTCGAGGTGGCGGCGACGCTGCCGGTCGGGGAGGCGGAGTGAGCGTACGCGTGATGGTGGTCGACGACCAGCAGATGGTGCGCGAGGGGTTTGCCGCGCTGCTGGGCGCGCAGCCGGACATCGAGGTCGTCGGGCAGGCCGCTGACGGGGTGGAGGCGGTGGCGCTCGTCCGGCAACGACGCCCCGACCTGGTGCTGATGGACATCCGGATGCCCCGCATGGACGGGCTCGCCGCGACTCCGCTGGTCGTCGCGGAGGGCACCCGCGTGCTCATGCTGACGACGTTCGACCTCGACGAATACGTGTACGCCGCGCTCCGCGCCGGAGCGAGCGGCTTCCTGCTGAAGGACGCGCCGGCGGCCGAACTCGTCCACGCCGTACGGGTCGTCGCCGCCGGAGAAGCGCTGCTCGCCCCGTCGGTCACCCGAAAGCTGATCGAGGAGTTCGCCCGGCGGCCCGACCAGCACCGCACCGCTCCCCCGTCGCTCGGCGGCCTGACCGCCCGGGAGACCGAGGTGCTCGCCCTCATTGCCCAAGGACTGTCCAATCAGGAGATCGCCGCTCGTCTGGTGGTCGCCGAGCAGACGGTGAAGACGCACGTCGGCCGAATCCTGGCCAAGCTGGACCTGCGCGACCGGGCCCAGGCGGTCGTCGTCGCGTACGAGTCGGGTCTGGTCACTCCGGGATCGGCGTAGCACTGTGGAATGAGCCCGGACTTGGCTCCGTGGTGTGACGCGTCCGGCCCGGGTCGACGGCGATCGTGGCCCGCATGCCATTCGCCAAGACCGCCCTCGCCCTCACCGCTCTCGGCGTACCGGTGTTGTCCGCCCTCGGCGCTCCCCTGCTGTCGGCTGACGACGCCGCCCTGCCGGAGCCCGATACGAGCGCCTGGCGCGCCGACGCGGCGACGCTCGGGCTCGATCCCGCGACCGCCACGCCCCGGCAGGTCGCCGGCTTCTTCGCCGCGCTCGGCCCGGCTCAGCGCGCCGCTCTCGCCGTACGCCATCCCGAAGTGGTCGCCGCCCTCGACGGCGCACCCGTCGCCCTCCGGTACGCCGCGACGTCGGTGCTGCGCCGGGCGGCCGACCAGCGCACCTTCCTCGCCTGGGACCCGACCGGTGACGGCCGGGCCGTCGAGGTGGTCGGCGACCTCGCCAACGCTCGCAAGATCGTGGTGATCGTGCCCGGCAGCGACACCACATTGGCCGACTTCGACCGGGGGCTGGGCGGCGTCGCCCGGCGCGCCCCGGCGACGCAGGCCCGGACGGTCGCCGCCGCGGTCGACGATCCGCAGACCGCGGTGATCGCCTGGCTCGGCTACGACCCGCCGGAAGGCTTCGGCAAAGCCGCCGTACGCGAAGACCGGGCCGAAGCGGGAGCGGCGGCGCTGACGAAGTTCGTCGAGGGGCTGGCCGTGACGAATCCGGCCGCGAAGGTGGTCCTCGTCGGGCACAGCTACGGCACCGTCGTGATCGGACTGGCCGCCGCCCACCTCGGCCCCACGGTCACCGACATCGTGGTACTCGCCTCCCCCGGCCTCGGCGACGGCTTCCACACGACCGCCCGGCTGTGGGCGGCCCGCGCCGACAGCGACTGGATCGGCTGGGTCCCCGGCGTACGCGTGGCGGGGCTGGGGCACGGCGCCGATCCGACCGGCGACGCGTACGGCGCGCGGCTGCTGCCGACCGGCAACGTGAACGGCCACGACGGCTATCTCACGCCGGACTCGTTGACGCTGGTGGCGCTGGCCGAGGTCGTACGGGACGCGTGAGACTCCGACGCCGGAGACGCCTGAGCCCCGGGTGATAGGCCCCGGGGCTCAGGAGGTCTGCTCAGTCGAAGAGCTCTTCGAAGAAGCTGTGCTTTTTCTTCTTCTTATAGTGGTAATCGCGACCGTAGCCGTCGCTGTCGTACCGGCGCTCCTCGTAGCGCGGCTGCTGGTGGTGCTGCTGCGCGTACTGCTGCTGATGCTGAGGTGGCTGCTGATACTGCGGCGGCTGCGGCGGTTGGGGCTGCGCGGGCGGTGGGGCCTGCGAGGACTGGCCGTAGAACGAGTTCTCCGCGTCGACGAGCTTCTCCAGCTCACCACGGTCGAGGAAGATCCCCCGGCACTCGGAGCACTGATCCACCACCACCCCGCTGCGCTCGTACTGGCGCATCGCGCCTTGGCACTTCGGGCAGGTCATCTGCTGCATCCACATCACCCTAGCGGCCCGGCCTGGGAGTCGGCTGAGAAGCCGGACCTCTCCCCTCAGCGACGGGCGTCGGCCTGTCCACCCGGAACCAGCCAGGTGTGCGCCGTCCCACTCAGGTACGCCACCCAGTTCGTCCCGGCGTGCCGCGCGGTGACGATGAAGTGCCCGTTGCCGAGGTGGACCGGAACGGTGTCACCGTCGACGCCGACCTGCCAGCGCTGCTCCGTCGCGAGATTGAAGCCGTACGCCCGCAGCGGGCTCGGGTCGGACTGGTCGATGACGTCCTCCTGCTGGGTCCAGAACAGCTTGCGCGAGTCGCCGCTGAACCGAGGAGTCGTGGCGAACCCGGACAGCTCCTGGCCACCGCCGCCCCACGCGGCGATCGTCTTCTCCGTGTTCGACGCCAGATCCAGCACCGTCAGGCAGTCGTCGTAGATGCCCCAGCAGTCCCCGCCCGGGAAGGCGATCGACTTGCCGTCGGGCGACCAGTCCAGCGTGTTCGCCGTCCGGAGCTGGTCGAAGCCGACTCGGGGAGCGGCGTGCTCCTCGCGCCCGGCGACCGTGACGCGACCGCTTTCGGCCGATCCCAGCCGCAGGATCGTCAGCAGTCCGCTGTGGACTTCCCCGGCCCGGTACGCCAGGAAGCGGCCGTCCGGCGACCAGGCGGGACCGCCCGCGTCCTTACCGTGGGTCAGCTCGGTGGAGTAGACGTTCTCCGGCCCGCCCCCGATGTACGCGATGACGACGTTTCCGCTTTCCGCGTACGCTATCTGGCTTTTATCGGGCGACAAGCGCGGCCAGACGGCGTGCCCGCCGTGACTGACCGGGAAGGTCTTCGCGGCCGTACGCACCCAGACGTCCCCGCCGCGGACGAAGGCGATCGGGTCCGGCGGCGACGCGGCGTGAGCCTGGGCCGGAGTGATGACGATGAGGCTGGCGACGGCCAGCGTTATGGCGCGGATGCGCATGAGTCCCCCCGTGGACGCGATTGCGGCGTGACCCGCGGATCTCGCAGGTCACGCCGCATTCTTCCGGAGAGGACGGAAGGTTCAGGAGCAGGCCACGCCGTTGAGCTTGAAACCCGTCGGCGCGCCGTTGGTCCCGCTGTAGGTCGCCTGGAAGCCGAAGCTCACGGTGCCGCCGGTGGAGATCGAACTGTTGTAACCGACATCCTTGGCGGTGACCGCGGTGCCCGACTGGGTCACTCCGGTGTTCCACGGGTTGGTGATGACCTGATTGCCGGTGAACGAGAAGGTCAGCGTCCAGCCGTTGATCGCTGGGCCCCGGTTGGTGATCGTCACCGCGGCGGTGAACCCGTTGTTCCACTGACTGTCCACCCGGTACGCCACCGAACACGAGGCGTTGCCGGTCGGGCTGCTGCTGGCGCTCGGGCTCGTGCTCGCGCTGGGGCTGGTGCTCGCGCTCGGACTCGCGCTCGGGCTGACGCTCTTGCTCGGGCTGCTCGTCGCGGTCGCGGTCGCCGTCGGCACCACGCCGTTCAAAGCCAACTGGTACGCCAGATCGGCGACGAACGTCCCAGCGGACGCGGCGCATCCGTCGGCCTCGCCCGGCGGCTTGGCCCACACGAACGCGTCCACGGTCGACTCACCGGTGGCGGTGGTCGGCGGCACGCCCACACCCCGGCCGGACGGGTCGCACCACTCGCTGCCGTTCGGGCCCTTGCCGTTGCGGCTGACGTCGATCACCTGGTGCAGGTTCGACGCCCCGATCGCGTTCAGCACATTCCGGCCGTACGCGACCTCGTCGGCGGTCCAGCGGAAGTTGGACACGTTGCTGTAGAAGCCGTCCGCACTGCGTACGCCGGCGTTGACGAGCCGTTGCGCCTGGTCGCCCGCGCTGTTCCAGGCCGAGTGCCCGGCGTCGAGGTAGACCTTCGCACTCGGGTTGTTGGACTTGATCGCGTTGATCGCGTACGCCAGCGCCGAGTTGCGGTTGGCCAGCTCGGTGCTGCTGAGGCAGGTCTGCAGCGCGAGCGAGTCCGGTTCCAGCAACACCACCGCGGTACGCGTACCGAGCCCACGGGCGAACGAGTCGACCCACGAACGGTACTGGTTGTAGTCCGGCGCGCCACCGGCGCTCGCGCCACCGCAGTCGCGGTTGGGGATCTCGTAGACGATCGCCAGGGGAATCTGGTTGGCGGAGTTGGCCCCGGACACGTACGCCGAGACCTCGGACTGGATGGTGCTCGGGTTCCAGCTGGCGAACCATCGGCCCTGCGGCTGAGCGCCGATGCGGTCCCGGATCAGGGACGCACGCGAGTCGTTGGGATTGGCCGCCAGCCACTGGAGGACCTTGCTGTTCGGGTCCTTGTAGAAGGTGCCGGAGAGCGTTCCGGCGTAGGACGGCTCACCGCCGGCCAGCAGGCCGACGACGGTGGCCGCGAGGGCGGCCGTCGCGGCGGCGAGCACCGCCGCGAGCCTCGTGTGGGAGGACGAGTGCACGGATTCTCCTTCATGGACGGGCTCTCCCATGGGCGTGGGAGCGCTCCCGCATCAATCTAGAGGCAACATCGAGATTGGGAAAGAGTCAACTCCCTCAATCATGCTCTGGGCTGGCCCTTCAGCCGGCGCAGCGCCAGCCCGGCGATCCCGAGCGCCACCAGCACAAGACCGGTGATCCCCACGGCGAACATCAGCCGATTCCCCGGCTCGCCCGCGTCACCGGCCAACTCCTGCTCGGATGCCGCCGGGTCCGCCGGGTCCGCCGCGTCCGGCGACGGGGACGGCGAGGGCCGAGCCGCCGGCACGTAACGGCGCAACGTCGTCGGACCGGTCGGTTCGTCGCACGCCGTCACGAAGGCCGACCCGTCGGGCGCGTACGCGATCGCCTCACCCTGCTGCTCGTCCGGCAACGGAGTCACCCTCGGCTCCTCGTCCGTCAGCGTCTTGACGATGTCGCCGTCCACGATGTCCCACTCGAACGCGTCGGCGTACGTGCGCAACACGACGTGCCGCCCGTCCGGCGACACCGCTCCCCCGGTCACCAACCGGCGGCCGATGCTGTCCAGGAAGTTCGGCGTCTGCGAATCCGGCAGCCGCACCGACCCGACCCGCTTCAACAGCACACCGTCGGCCGACTTCGCCACCAACGGGCCGGTGGGGACGAAGATCTCCGACCGGCCGGTCAGCTCCTTGGTCACGATGATCGGCGTACCGTCCGCCGCCAGCAGCAACGTCTCCGCGTCATGCGGCCCATCCGGGTACGCCAGCCGGTAGATCACCGGGCTCTTCGCCCCAGGCGACAGTTTCCAGACCGCGATGGTCTTCCGGCGTACGGGCGCGTTGTAGTTGTCCCCGATGTCGGCGACCCACAGCGTGCCGTCCTTCGCCAGCGCGACGTCCTCGGGATCACGGGCCGCCGTCGGATAGCCGACCGACTTCGTGAGCTTGCACTTCTTGTCGAGGTAGAAGATCCGGATGGCGGAGGCGTCCCAGTTCGAGTCGTTGATCGCGATGTAACCCGACGAGGTCACCACCAGCCCCGACAGCTCACTGACCCGCTTGTCGTTCACGATGCACGCCACCGACATCTCCCCCGGATCGGCGTACGCCGCCGCCGGGATCAGAGTTGCCAGCAAGAAGGTCAGGAGCGCCGCCGTGATCCGCACCCGACCAGTGTCGCAGCTCGGTTGCGGACGACCCGTACCGTGGGGACGATCCCCGCGGAGGCCGCCATGATCACCTTCTATCGGGACCCGACGGTCGTGGTGACCTCCACGTACCTGCAGATCGAGGACCGGCGCTGGCGTCTGTCCGAGCTGGAGTACGTGTGGCATCAGGAGAGCCCCGCGACGTGGCGAGTACGCAGCCGCACCGCCGGCCGCGGCGTGCTCAACACGATCATGACGCTCGCCGGGCTCATCGGGCTCGTCATCCTCGTCGCCTTCGTCGCCGCGGCGTACACGGAGGCGAACATCGGCGGCGTACACGTCCCGCGGAACACTCTCCTGTTGCTCGCCCTGGTGCTGATGGCGGGCGGCTTCGGCTGGGCGATCTGGGAATGGATGCTGCACCGCGTCGACGACAGCTACGACAAAGGCGACGCGGTGTACGAGATCTGGGCCGCCGCGTCCGGCACCGAGCTGCTGCTTCTGCGCCTTGAGGACTACACGCGGTACGCCAAGATCTACCGCGCGATCGAACGGGCCGTCGAGTACCAACAGCGGTGATCCTCTTGCCCGCGACGCAGCCGTCACACCGCGTACGCCGTCCTAGGACCCTAGCCGCGAGCTTTCACCGATCGCGGGCACATGATCGGCTGCGGTCGTTGGGACTGTCGCGGCGCTGCATTACCGTCACCCGCCTCCGTTCTCGGCCGTCTCGCCGGTCGTGATCGTCGGAAGCCGACATTCTTGGCGCTGACGTCCCCCATGATCGTCGGCTTCCGACATTCGTGGGCCGAATCGTGCATTGATCGTCGGCATCCGACGACCATGACTGGCGGGACCGCCAAGAATGTCGGCAGCCGACGATCTTCGCGGCCGCGCAACGGACCGGCGGAACCGAGCAGCCGAGCAGCCGAGCAGCCGAGCAGCCGAGCAAGATCATGTGCCCGTGGTCTGCGTCCTCGGCTCGAATTCGTTGATCATGTTCCCGTCATCTGCACTCAGAGGCCGCTTCTCGCATACCAGCGGTACATGATCATGAAATGCGCCCCGAAATCGCAGACCACGGGCACGTGATCTTGCCGCCGCCCGGGCGCGCTGCACGCTTGAGGCCAAGCTGCGCTCTTGAGGCCAACCGGTCCGCGACCACAGTGGGCTGAGATCACCGTCGTCGTCACCCGCGCTCAATTCCGGCGGCAAGATCGAAAGAGAACGATCATGAAGTTGCGGACACGACACGCCGGCCGATCACGACCGAAGGTTCATGATCGGCGAGAAGGACGGGGTCGGCGGCGCAGGGCCGGCAGCTTGTCGAAGGCGGCGGCCAGCCGGGCGGCCTGGGCGAACGCGGCCTCCGGGCGGCTGGCGTCGCCGTCGATGTGGGTCAGCGTCTGCATCCCCAGGTAGTAGGCGACGGCGGCTCGGGCGGCGGTCGGCACGTTCACCAAGCGCCCCAACGGTTTGCCGCGCAGCAGCCGGGCGAGGATCTCCTCGGCGAGCAGCTCCCACTGTCGCGTCTGCGCCGCCATCGCGGCCGCCAGCGGTGAGCCCGGCCGGGCGGCGGCGACGAGTTCCTGGACCGCCTCGATGTGGCCGGATTCGAGGTCTTCGGCGTACAGGGTGCGCAGGGCTCGGATGAGCGGCACCGCCTTGGTCACGCCCGCCAACGCCGCGCGATAACGCTCCTCGCGCAGCTCACTGGTGTACGCCGCAGTCGCCGTGAACACCTCGTCCAGGTCGGCGAAGTGGTAGTAGATGACGCCGGGGGCGAACCCGCCGAGGGCGGCGATCGACCGGGCGGTCGTGCCGGCGTACCCGTGGCTGGAAAGGGCGAGGATCGCGGCCCGCAGGATGCGCTCGCGAGCGGAGGACCGCTGAGTCATGGTACCGCCACTGGATGGACGCCCACCTGGGCGAAGTACGGATCGAGCCGCCGCGCGAGTTCCGGCAGGTGATGGCTCGGGACCTGCGGATAGAGATGGTGTTCGAGGTGGTAGGTCAGTTCGAGGAAGATCGCGGGAATGATCCGGCCGCGCAGCGTACGCGTCTGCTTCAGCGGCTCGTCGCCGTAATCGTGGTGCGGCAGGTACACCGTGAGCAGCGGATACACCCAGCTCCCGGCGATCGCCAGCACCGCATAGACCAGTACGCCCGGGGTCACCGGCCAGAGCAGCGCGCCCCCGACGATCGCCGTCACCGGCACGAAGGCCTCCAGCAGGAGCCAGAGCCGGTCCCGCCAGCCCGATCGAGCGTACGCCCAGACCCACAACCGGACCAGGAACACCGGTCCATAGAGGACGGCACCGGTGAACGACAGGTTGGCCGGGTAGCCCTCGGGGTCGTCCGGGCTCGGGAAGAGCCGGTGATGCTGCCGATGGGTGATCCGGTACGCGTGCCCGGACTCCAGCAGCACCAGGCCGAGCGCGAACAGCCACCGATCGGTCTCGGTCTCGGTCAGCCCAAGCGTCCGGTGAACCACGTCGTGGGTGACCGTGACGACGGCGACGAAGATGCCGAAGACGATCAGCGGAGTCAGCCACCACAGTCCGAGCCAGACCGCCACGGCGAAGGCGGCGACCCCGAGATAGGGCCGGGCCAGCGCGATCCTTCGTTGGGCGGGCGTCGTCACCAGCAGATCTTCGCCCAATTCACGCATCGTGGGCAACTTCATCTCAACCGCCTTTCGCGCCGGATGCCGTCGGCGACGATCCGGCTGCCGAGGACACATGCGACGGTGCCGAGGCCGGGCCATGTCGAGTCGCCGGCCAGCCACAGGCCGCGGCCGCCGAGGTCGTGCGGGACGGCGTACTGGTTGCTGTTGCGCAGGGTCTGATGCGGGCCGCCGACCGCGCCGTCCGGGCGGAACGCGTACCGCTCGAAGGCGCGGGGCGTGCCCACCTCGGCCACCACCGCCCGATCCCCCAGCGCCGGGTACGCCCGCCGGGCCAGGTTGATCAACCGCTCACCGATCTCCTTCTTGCGGTGTGCGTACCCCTCGGTGTCGAGAGTGGACCAGGCGGACAGCGACGTGTGCGTGGAGATCATGACGGCGCGATGCCCGGGTGGCGCGCTGAGCGTGTCGCCGGGCGCGGACACCGAGACGAACATGTTGTTGCCGTCGCCGAAGGGTTGCGTGTAGTCGTGGCAGAACTGGTGATGGGTGAGGCCGTGACCCCCGATCTCCGCCTCGGGGACGCCGAGGAAGACGATCACCGCCCCACCCATCTCCCCCCGGTCCCGCTCCAGGTAGCGAGACAGCCGCCGGGCCACCGGCAGGTCGCCGCACAGCGCCCGCGCGGTCGCCGCCGGGACCGCGAGCACCACCTGGTCCGCGCGGGTCACCCCCCGGCTCGTCGTGATCTCGAACCCCGCCCGCACCCGGTGGACCCGCGTGCCGGTCCGCACCAGGCCGCCGAGCTTGCGATAGTGGCCCACGAGGGTACGCCAAAAGCCGTGCATGCCGCCGTAATGCCTGGTCAGGCCTGCCCCGCGGATGGTGATGCCGAGCGCGGCGTTGATCAGGGGTGCGCGCTCGACGGAGCTGTGCACTGTGTCCTCGACGAGCATCCCGAGCAGGGTCTTCAGCGCTTGGTCGTGATCCACCCGGTGCCGGCGCATCGCCTGGACCAGCGTCTCGCGCAGGTGGCGCGCCGCGGGGAGGTGGCGCAGCCCGACCGCGGTCACGTTGCGCAGCACATCGGCGGGCCGGCGCATGGGTAGCTTGATGCCCGCTCGGCTCGCCTGCCAGAAGACGTCGGCGATCCGGTCCAGCTCGGCCCAGAAGGCTCGGTGGTACGCGTCGTCGCCGAACTTCGCGAGGCGTTCGGCGTGCCACTGGTCGTGGTCGCGGTGCAGCGTCACCGTCCGGTCGGGCAGCCACGCCTCGTAGCCCGGCAGCTGTTCCCCCACGATCGCCGGTGCGCCCACGCTGTCGAGCAGCTCCGCGCCGACTCCACCCGGTTCGAAGTCGACCAGCGTCGTCGCGCCGACGTCGAACGAGAAGCCCTTGTGCCGCCAGTAACCGGCACATCCGCCGAGGTGGCCGTGGGCCTCGAAGACCACCGTGGACAGCCCGCTCGCCTGCAACCGTAGCGCCGTCGCCATCCCGGCCAGTCCACCGCCCACAATGGCCACGCCGGTGTTCTGAACGTCTGTTCTGAACATGTGTTCAGAGTGAACTCACGGCTGCGCGTTTGTCAATATCAGCCCTCCGACGAGGCCCCGAGGCGGTCGGGAGGCTATGGTCGGGGCATGCGGCTGACCGTTCTCGGAGGCTGCGGCGCCTGGCCCGAACCGGCCTCCGCCTGCAGCGGATTCCTCGTGGAGCACGACGGCTTCCGGCTGTTGCTCGACCTCGGATATGCGACGGTGCCGCAATTGCTGACGCACATCGCGGCCGATCAGGTCGACGCCGTCTACATCACGCACGGCCACCCCGACCACTGCTCGGACCTGAACCCGTTGCTGCGGGCGCGCGCGATCGGCTACCCCGCGTCCGCCCCGTTGCCGATCTACACGCTGCCCGGGGCGATCGACGCCGTCATGGCGCTGGACCGGCCGGGCTGGCTGCAGGAGTACGCCGACATCCGGGAGTTCCAGGCGGGCGACACCTTCGAGCTCGGCCCGTTCCAGGCCGTCACCGCGCTGCTGCCGCACTGGGTGCCCAACGCCGGCGTACGCCTGACCGCAGACGACCGCACCCTCGTGTACACGGGCGACGGTGGTCCCGGGCAAGCAGTCGTCGACCTGGCCCGGGAGGCTCACCTCTTCATCGCCGAAGCGACGTACGCCGAGACGGTGCCGGACGACGCGAAGGGCATGCTCACCAGTGCCGCCGAAGCGGCCGCTCAGGCGACCGAGGCGGGCGTACGCGGCATGCTGCTCACGCACCTCGAACCCGGGACCGACCCGTATGCCGCCCGGGCTGCCGCCCGGCAGAACTTCTCCGGGCCCATCGGGGTCGCCGGGTCCGGGCTGGCGATCGAGCTCTGACCCGGGTTCGTCACGCGTTATGCGGGCGGGCCCTCGCGCGTTATGCGGGATAACGCGGTCTAGCACAGTGTGCGAGGGGACGTTATCCCGGATAACGCGCGTGCGAGCGCCCGAACCCGCGCAGCAAATAGGCGGATCAGCGCTTCTTGGCGCGCTCCTCGCGACGCGTACGCACAGAGATGTCGATGGGGCTGCCCTCGAAGCCGAACTCCTCGCGAAGCTTCCGTTCGATGAACCGAACATATCCGGCATCCAGCGGACCGGTCGAGAAGACGACGAACCGGGGCGGAGCCACGCCCGCTTGCGTCGCGAAGAGCACCCGCGGCGCCTTGCCACCCCGGACCGGGTGCGGCGTCGCCTGCACCAACGCGGTCAGCCATTGGTTGAGCTGCCCGGTCGGGATGCGCTGCTCCCAGCTGGCCAGGGCGTTGCGCAGCGCGGGGGCGAGCTTCTCGACCGCCCGTCCCGTACGCGCCGAGACGTTGATCCGAGCCGCCCACGGGATGCGCTTGAGCTCCCGTTCGATCTCCTTGTCGAGATACCAGCGACGGTCGGCGTCGACGAGGTCCCACTTGTTGAACGCGATGACCAGGGCTCGCCCGGCTTCGACGACCATCGTGAGCAGTCGCTGATCCTGCTCGCTGATTACCTCGCTGGAGTCGAGCAGGACGATGGCGACCTCGGCGGCCTCGATGGCGGCCTGCGTACGCAGTGAGGCGAAGTACTCGGTGCCGCTCGCCTGCCCGGCTCGCTTGCGCAGCCCGGCGGTGTCGACGAACTGCCACACCTCGCCACCCACGGTGACCAGCGAGTCGACGGGGTCCACAGTGGTCCCCGCAACCGAGTCGACGACCGAGCGCTCTTCGCCGGAGAGCTTGTTGAGCAGGCTCGACTTGCCGACGTTGGGCCGGCCGACGAGCGCCACCCGCCGGGGACCGCGGGGACGGTTCTCCACGATCGCGGGTGCCTCCGGCATCGCGGCCAGGATCGCGTCCAGCAGATCGCCGGAGCCCCGGCCGTGCAGGGCCGACACCGGCTGCGGCTCACCGAGTCCCAGCGACCACAGACTGGTCGCCTCGAGCTCGACCGCGCTGTTGTCGGCCTTGTTCGCGACGAGGATCACCGGCTTGCGGCTGGCTCGGAGCATGCGTACGGCGGCTTCGTCGACATCGGTCGCGCCGACCGTCGCGTCGACGACGAACACGACGACGTCGGCGGTGTCCACGGCGATCTCGGCCTGCCGGGCGATCGCGGCCGCCCGGTCCTTCGCGTCGGGCTCCCAGCCGCCGGTGTCCACCACGGTGAACTGACGGCCGTTCCACTGCGCGTCGTACGCCACCCGGTCGCGGGTGACCCCGGGCTTGTCCTCGACGACCGCCTGCCGGCGCCCGATGAACCGGTTGACCAGCGTCGACTTGCCGACGTTGGGCCGGCCGACGACGGCGACGACCGGGTTGACGACGGACGCGCCGTCCTCCGGGGAGTCGACGTCCTCGACCCACTCAAAAGTTTCAGACACTTCTATTTCTCGTTTACTTGTCGAGTAGCCGGAGTAGCTCGGCGACGACCTCGTCGATGCCCAGCTCGGTGCTGTCCAGGACGACCGCGCCGGAAGCCTGCTTCAGCGGGTCGGTCTTGCGGGTCGAATCGAGGTGGTCGCGTCGGCGCAGGTCGGCGGCGGTCGCGGCGTGGTCGGCGGCGTGCTCGGCGCTCCGCCGGGCGGCCCGGGCGTGCTCGGACGCGGTCAGGTAGACCTTGAGATCTGCTTCGGGGGCGACGACGGTGCCGATGTCACGGCCTTCGACCACGATCCGGCCCGCCTCGGCGATGATCCGCCGTTGCTGCTCGACCAGCAGCTGACGCACGGCCGGCACGGCGGCCACGGCGGAGACGGCCTGGGTGACCTCTTTACCGCGGATGGGCCCGTCGACGTTCACCCCGTCGACGCTGATCGACGGCGCTGCGGGGTCGGTGACGATCTCCAGGTTCGCGGCGCTCACGATCTTGTAGATGCCGTCGGGGTCGCTCAGCTGCGCGTCCGCCTGCAACACGGCCCAGGTGGCGGCCCGGTACATCGCCCCGGTGTCCAGGTAGCGGGCGTCCAGCTTGGCCGCGAGCCGGCGCGAAACCGTCGACTTGCCCGACCCGGACGGTCCGTCGACCGCCACGACCAGCGTCTGCGTCACGCCTGCCTCCCGCTCCCGCGCGCGGCCCACTGCCGCTCCACCGTCCCATTCTGCCCGGTCCCGGCCGCGAGGTCCGCGTCAGGCCGCCGGAACGTGCCGGACATCTCCTCATGTCCCATTTCTGATACGCCGAAAGCAGCGCTCGTCGCCGCTTCGCCGCGTCCCACCTCCCGAGTTCGCCGCGCGCCGCCATCGCCGTTGATCATGAGGTTGGGGGGCGCGAAACGCTGGCGAAGGGAACCATAGGTTCATGATCAATGCGAAGGCGGTGTCAGGAGGGGTGCGCGGATAGCGGCGCGGGTCAGGCGAGGTCGGTTTCGGGGAGCGGGCGCGGCTTCGGGCCGGGCGTCGGGCGTGGCCGGGCGGCGGTGAGCGTACCTGCGCCGACGAGGAGGGCGAGCAGTCCGCCGAGGGGCCAGACGAGCGCCGGCGAGTGGGCGTACAGGGCGGTGCCGAGCGCTGGGCTCAAGGTCATCCCGGCGATGGACGCCGCCGCGTAGAGGCTCTGGTACCGCCCGGCCATTCCGTCGGGGGCCGCGTCGGCGGCGTACGCGGTCGCAGTCGGCTTGTAGAGCATCTCCCCCGCCGTCACGACGACCATCATGGCGACTGCGGCGATCAGGCCCAGCCCCGTGCCGAGCAGCAGATATCCCGCCCCGACCAGCAGGAAGCCCACCCCGATGACGGCTACCGCACGGTGGCGGCGGAGGCGTGCCGCCAAGGCGGCTTCGGCGAGCACGATGATCACGCAGTTGAGCGAGATCAGCAGGCCGTAGGCGGCGGTGGGCTGATGATGGTCACGTAGCCATAGGGGCAGCACGGTGTACTGCAGGCGGTAGACGGTGTCGATGGCGACGATCGCCGCGAGCAACGCCAGGATCGCGGGCCGGGCCCGTAGCGCCGCGACCAGGCTGCCACGTGACCGGGCGGACGCGACGGCGGCGGCCGGACGCGGCACCCGGGCGAAGATGACGACCCAGAGGATCGCGCTGGTCGCCGCGTCGAAGACGAAGAGCAGCCCGAAGTTGTACGCCGCGAACAGCGCGCCGAGCGGCGGGCCCACTATGGTGCCCGCATTGGAGACCGATCGGGACAGAGCGATGCCGACCCGGCGCAGGTCGGCCGGGATGGCGGTGGCGACGAGGGCACTGCCGACCGGGCGGTTGAGCCCGCCGATGGCGCCCGCGACCGCGATGAGCACCGGCAGCACGGCGACCGGAGTGATCGGGACGAGCGCACAGCAGACGACCCAGCCGCCGACCGCGAACAGCATCGTGCGCCGCAGTCCGAAATGGTCGCCGAGCCAGCCGCCACCCAGATTTCCGGCGATCACCCCGACCCCGTACGCCGCCGTGATGAGCCCGGCGGCCGGCGCGCTCACGCCACGGTCCACGACGAGGTAGAGCGTCATGTAGAGCCAGGCCAGCGCCCCGGCCGCACTGACGAACTGGCCGATCATCAGTACGCGCAGCCAGCCCGGCAGGCGGCGGATGGTGTGGACGACGTCGCGCACGGCAGCCTCCCCAGGCCATCAGTGAGTTCCCAAGGGGAACTTACCAGACGGCGGCCTACCGTTCCGCCCGCAGATACGCGTTCGACAAGGCGAGCGCGAGGACGCTGAAGACGACGCCCAGGTAGACCGGGAAGAGGTGCTCGAAGGTCGTGTAGCCGATTCCCTTGTGGATGATCAGCGCCGGGGCGAACCCGGCCGTGGCGGCTCCGGCGAGGGTCCACCACACCCACGCCTCGCCGCGTCGCCAGCCCCACAGGCTGAGCAGCACGATCGCCGCCGCCGTCGCCATCAGCAGCCCGCCGAACCCGGCCCGGTCGTGCGCGATGAACGGGGCGAGGTGCGGATTGGCGGCGTCCAGGACGGCCGGGTCGGTGTCGAGGAAGACGAGGTCGGTGTCGACGAAGACGCCGGTCAGCCCGACGATCGAGACCGTCGCGCCGCCCGCGAACAGGCCGAGGCCGGTGACGATCATGAGCAGCTGACCGACGAGGGCCCGGCGTCGCTGCAGTTCCGGGCCCTCGGGCGCGATCGTCCAGCGGGCGACCGCCGGGCGACGCCAAGTGGCAAGCAGGAACATCGGGAAGAGGACGATCGCGAGCGCGGTGTGCAGCGGCTCGACGAAACCGGTGGCGAGGAAGTAGAGCAGCGTCGGGAAACCGATGATCCCCGAGATCAGGTACGCCCGCCGCGCCCACGGCCAGCCACGCCGGATGCCACCCCAGGCGAGCCCGGTGTAGAGGATGCCGATCGCGACCATCCCACCGGCCATCGTGATCCGGTCGTGTTGCAGGAAGTGGCCGAGCCGGGCGTTGACCTCGTCGACGCCGGTCAGATCCATGCCGAGGAAGTCCCGGTCGTACCAGAGCAGCACGGGCCCGAGCGTGATCGCGGCCGCCGCGAGCCCGGCGACGGTCATCGCGACGCCGACGATCAGCCCCCACACCCAGGCCGGCCAGCGGCGTGGATTCAGTCCGGCCTCCCGGAGACCGGGTTCGGGCGAGGAGGGCTGCCGGGCCTCGATCACCCGCAGGAACCAGCCAGGCCCGGCGGCCAGCAGCACGGCCGGGGTCGCCAGCACGGTCGCCGACTCGTCGTCCAGCGCGGTCGACGCTGCGGCGATGGACGGATCGGTGAGGCGTACGAGGTCGGGGGGATCGCCGACGACGACACGATCCACCAATGGAGCGAGCAGCTCGGCCGCCTCGGCGTCGGCCGCCCGCCCGATCACGCGGCACCTACGGCCGGTCAGCGCTGTGCGTACCAGTGGAAGATCGGCGACCTCGACCGGACCGATCTCGACGACCGACGCGCACAGCACGGGCAGCGCGCGGATCGCCTCCTTGGCCACGCCCACCGGTACGCTCGCGCCGAACCGCCCGAGCAGATCGGCCGGGACCGGCGGATGGTCGAGGACCGCCGCGACGGTCTTGGCCCCCCGCGGTCGCTTGACGATCGTCGCGAGCCCGTGCAGCGCGGCACGCTGAGATCGTCGTACGCCCAGCGCGGCAGCCGCGAGGGGGCGCAGGGGGTGGTAGGTCCAGTCCGGCATGCGCCAGATGGTCACACATCCCAGCTCAGCGTGGTAGCCGGTGCCCTGATCAGCGCGAGTACAGGGTCGATCGGAACCGGGGCTCGAACCCAGCCGCCAGGTAGATCCGCTCGGCGACCGAGTACGGCTCGACCTGGAGCGCCAGCCGCTCGTCGCCCCGGCTGGCGGCGTCCGCCCGGATGCGGTCGAGCAGGCGAGTCGCGTACCCCCGGCGGCGGAACTCGGGCGCGGTGGCCACGCCGTAGACCCCGCAGACTCCGTCGGTGGTGACCGAGAGGCTGACCGCGGCCGGCGTACCACCCGAGCGGAGCAGGTAGAAGTTCTGCGCGGGATCGGCGTAGTTGCGGCGGATCTCCTCGGTCAGGAAGGCGAGCCACCAGGCGGTGTCTTCCTCGGTGTCCGCCGGCTCGCCGAAACCGGCCGTCTGGGTCGCGGCGAACGCCTCGGCGTCGGCCTCGGTCTCGACGACCTCGACGGTGACGTCTTCCGGCAGCGGCTCCGCCGGGCCGGGCCGCACTCGAGTGTCCATGTAGGACAGCTCGCTCGCAGGGCGGAAGCCGAGATCGGCCAGCCGCGGCGGCCACGATTCGGGACTCCAGGGGAACAGCCGAACCGTGGCGATCCCCGCCGGCACCTCGGCGTCCGGGATCAGCGGCGACCACCAGGACAGGAAGTCCACCCGGCCGGCCAGCTCGATCGCGGAGCCCTTCCGGTGCAGGACTCCCCGCTGCGCCCCCATGAAGGCGAAGTGGTTCTCGGCGAGCGCGGAGTCGGCGTACTCAGGGAACAAGGAGGGCCTCCGCTCCGACGGGCTCGTACCCGGCGGCCAGGAACGCCCGGACCGAGGCGGCGTTGCCCGGCGCGATCTGCGCCCACACCGGCCGGTCCCCGGGCACCAGATGCCGGGCGGACAACGCCAGCGTCCGGCCCAGACCCCGGTCGCGTGCCTGCGGATCGACCTCCACCGCCACCTCCCAGCGCCCGGCCAGACCACGGCCGACGATCAGGACACCCCGCCCCGACTCGGTCTCCCAGACGCGTACCTCATCACGGTAGCGGTGCGCCCGGCGTACCCGTGGGTGATCTGAATCGGAAACCTCGCGCAGCGTGAGCGGCGGCGGGCCTGGAAGCCGCGCGGACATCATCACGATGTCGATGTTGTTGACGCGGCGGGCGAGCTTCTCCTCCAGCGCGCGCAGGAAAGGCGGGTTGAGCGGCGCGGACAGGTCCTCCTCGGGCAGCTCGGCCGCAACCCACGACGGATCGACGTCGGCCGCGACGATCGACACACCCGGGAAGGCGACCACCGCCGCCGCGCGGGGACCGGGCTGGGGCGCGGTCAGGTACCAGCGGTCGGCGGGAATCCAGTCCCCGGCCTCGACCTGCGCGATGGCGTCAGCGAGATCCATCCGCTCACGGTAGCCGGGCCCCGGGTTTGGCGCGTTATCCGGGCGCTTCGCTGGCGCGAGGCCGTCTCGCTCGCGCGTTATCCGGGATGACGCGGCCTTGACCGCGCGGATAACCGCGTTATCCCGGGATCTCGCGTGACGCGCCCCGCGGCCGCCGATAGCCGGAAGTGGAGCCGACGGGAGCGAACCCGAGCGAAGCGTACAAAGCGGCAGCGGCGGAGTTCTCGGCGTTGTGGTTGACGGTCACGTTGGACATGCCGTCGGCTGCCATCTCCCGCAACGCGTACGCCATCACCGCCTTGCCCAGCCCGCGCCGCTGGTAGTCCGGATGGGTGCCGACCGGTTCGAAGTGGCCGAGCTTGTTCAGCGGATCGTTCCAGTAGACGCAGAACGCGGCGATCTTCCCGTCCGGCGTGACCGCCACGATCTCGTGGGCGGGGTCGTAGCCGGGCTTGTCCATCACCTCGGCCCGGTAGCTCTCGCCGGTCCAGTCGTCGCCGAACGCTCCGTTGTGGGCGACCGCCAGCGCCTTGGCGTCTGCGTAGACGGCCGGCCGGATCTCGAACCCCTCGACCTCGGCCGGAGCAGCCTCAGCGGAGGAGAGCGAGAGCGAGTTGACGGTGTCCCAGGTCCGGAACCGCTCGAAGCCGAGTTCGGACAGCAGCCCAGCCCGTACGGTGTCGCAGTCGAAGCAGTCGGTGAGCACGAACTCCTCGTCGTCGGCGGCCGCGTGGTCGGTCACGTACGCCGCATGCCGCAGCATCGCCGCCTCCGCGGCCGTCCCGCGCAACGCGGGTGCGACGAAGGCGTCGAAGGCGGCGCCGAACCTGAGGTTGATCGTGATCCCCATGACGGCGCCGCGTTCCTCCCACACCTGAACCAGTTCGCCGATCGGGCGGCGGCCCCGCAGGTTCTCATAGATCCGATGGGGCAGCTCGCCGATGTGGTCGTACGCGCAGCGCCCGGCCACCGCGATCCAGCCCGCGACGATGTCCTGCAGAACCGGGAGGTCGTCATCGGCGTACGGCCGAGGTTGGAGATCACTCACCCCCTTTGTGTACCAAAGTCCGGTGCGATCGGCCGAGGAATCGGCTCAGGCGCTCCGGAGTAGGGTGTGATCATGACGCAGAGCGCGGAACTGATCGAGATCACGTCCCCCGAGGAACTGCGCGAACTGCTCGGGTCGCCGATGCCCCGGGCCGTGGCCAAGGAGCGGGCCGCGCTGCACCCCCGCGACCGCGATTGGCTCGCCAACTCCCCGTTCGTCCTCGTCGCCACCTCCGACGCCGAGGGCAACTGCGACGTCTCCCCCAAGGGCGACCCGGCCGGCTTCACCTACGTCATCGACGACCACACGATCGCGATCCCGGAGCGCAAGGGCAACCGCCGAGCCGACGGCTTCCACAACATCCTGGCCAACCCGCACGTCGGGCTGATCTACCTGATCCCCGGGCGGACCGAGACGCTGCGGATCAACGGGCGCGCCCGGCTCGTCAGCGACGCGCCGTTCTTCGACGAGCTGATCGTCAAGGGGCACCGCCCGCAGCTTGCGGTGGTCGTCGACATCGACACGATCTTCTTCCACTGCGCCAAGGCGTTCCTGCGCTCGCAGTTGTGGAAGACCGAGACGTGGAACCCCGACGCGCTGCCCTCGCACGCCTGCCTCGTCAAGGAGGTCCAGCCGACCCAGGAGAGCCTGGCCGAGCTGGAGGAGTACTACAAGCCCGAGAACTACAACAAGCAGCTCTACGCGTCCTGAGCGATCCGCTCCAGGACGTTGCGGAGGACGCGGTCGACATCGGTCCCACGCGGCGACGGCAGGTCGGCCACGGAGAACCAGCCCAGCGCCAGCGATTCGTCGCTGACCTGCTCGACTGCGCCCGCCGGGGCGTACATCAGAAACATCACGTCGTGGTGCAGCAGCCGGCGACCGGCACAGTTCGGGACCTCGTGCACGTCCACGTCGACCGGCACCGGGTCCACCGCCAGGTCCGCGATGCCGCCCTCCTCGGTCGCCTCGCGCAGCGCGGCGCCGGCCAGCGTCTCGTCCGTGTCGTCGAGATGCCCGCCGAGCTGCACCCAGATCCCGAACTTGCGGTGCAGGCTCAGCAGGAACGCGTCCCGCTCACGCGAGTAGACGAGCGCGCTCGCGGTGACGTGCGCGCCGGGTCGCTCTCGCCACAACGCTTCCGGTCCGCGTCTGACCAATTCCAGAGTGGTACGCCAATCGGCCTGGCCGTCGTCGGCCGGTCGCATCGCGGTGAGCGCCGCGAGCGCGCTCTCGTACAGGCTCACTTGCCGTCGACCAGCTTGAACAGCGCCGCGATCTCGCCCGCGTTGAGCCGACGGTGCCGCCCCGCCCGCAGGTCGCCGAGCCGGATCGGCCCGATCGCCGTGCGTACCAGCCGGGAGACCGGGAAGCCGAGCGCGTCGAACATGCGCCGGACGATCCGGTTGCGCCCCTCGTGCAGGACGACCTCGCACAGCGCGGTGTTGCCGATCGCGTCGACGAGACGGAACGAGTCCACCCGGGCCACCCCGTCCTCCAGCTCGACGCCGGCTCGCAACGAGCGCCCGACGCTGCGGGGCAGCGGCCCGGCGACCTCGGCGAGATAGGTCTTGGGGACCTCGTACGACGGGTGCATCAGCTTGTGCGCGAGCGCCCCGTCGTTGGTCAGCAGCAGGAGACCCTCGGAATCGGAGTCCAGCCGCCCCACGTGATAGACGCGTACGCCCAGGTCGCCGATGTAGTCCGCGATCGCCTCACGGCCTTCCTCGTCGGACATCGTGGAGACGACCCCGCGCGGCTTGTTCATGGCGAGGTAGACCAGGCGGCTGTCGACGACGATCCGCTGACCGTCCACATAGATCTCAGCGGTGACCGGGTCGACCTTGTCGCCCAGCCGGGCCACCTTGCCGTCCACGACGACCCGGCCCCGGTCGATGAGCTCCTCGGAGGCGCGTCGCGAGCCCACTCCGGCCGAAGCCAGCACCTTCTGCAGGCGCTCTCGTCCGTCATCGCTCGGCATCGGCGATCTCCTCGATGTTGTCGGGCAGGAAGGGGGCGAGCGGAGGCAGCTGGTCCAGCCCGTCGAGGCCCAGCTTCTCCAGGAACAGCGAGGTCGTGCGGTAGAGGTGCGCGCCCGAGTCGGGCTCGGCGCCGCACTCCTCGATCAGTCCCCGGCTGACGAGCGTACGCACCACGCCGTCGCAGTTGACACCCCGGATCGCCGAGATGCGCGACCGCGTCACGGGTTGCTTGTACGCGACGACCGCCAGCGTCTCCAGCGCGGCCTGGGTCAGCCGGACCGACTGCCCGTCCAGCACGAAACGCTCCACATAGGAGGCGTACGCGTCGCGGGTGTAGAAGCGCCAGCCTCCGGCAGCGCGCCGTAGTTCGAAGCCCCGATTCTCGGCGGTGTACGCCGCCGCGAGCGTCAGGAGCGCGTCGGCGACCACCTCGGTCGGCTGTTCGAGCACCTGGGCGAGCATGATCTCGCCCACCGGCTCGTCGACGACCATGAGGATGGCCTCCAACGCCGAGCGCAGCTCACCCGGGTCGAGCGCGGCGAGCTGAGTCTCGTCGGCGGCTGCCTCAGTCTCCCCAGTCTCCTCGACCGCCTCGTACGCCGGACTCGCCTGCGCCGGCACGACCGGTGAACCGAGCTGCGGCGACGGCAGCGTGTGCCGCGGTTCGGCGATCGGGTCGGCGTCGTACTTCGGCATCTCCACCAGGGCGGCGAGCCGGCCTGCCACAGCGGCGTACGCGTCCGCCGGGTCGGCTTCCTCGTCGGCCGTCGTTTCAACTGCCGCCGGCTCGGTCAGCGCACCGGACGGCGCGGTGTAGTCGCCCGGCTCCTCGTCCGGCGCTTCCGGTTCGACCGCGATGTCGGGCAGCTCGACCGGCTCGGTGTGCTCGATCGGGAGCTCCACCTCCGGCTCGGCCGCTTCGACGGCAGAGTCGGCATCCGGCTCGACATCAGGCTCGAGTTCGGGGTCGACGTCGATCACGGGCTCCTCGGGCCCGAGGTCGTCGACGGGTTCGTCCGTATGCTCGACGGCGTCATGCTCAACAGCGTCGGCGGGCACGTCAAGACGGTCGCCCGGCCGTTGCCACGGCGGCACCCAGCTCGCGGCCTGATCGGCGAGCGAATCTTGGGAAAAAGAACCGTCTTGTGTCACTTTTGCAGCCTATCAGTCGTTATCGTGGGCTCTTCGAGCGCTTGATCGCTCAGGCCGTGGGCTCGCCGGAGTCCCCGTCAGGGTCGGCCTCGGAATCGGCCTCCGGATCGGCCTCGGAGTCCCCGGCGGGTGCGTCCGCAACCGACTCCGGCGGGGCCGGGCTTCCGGCGTACTCGTCGAAATCAAGGTCGACCCGCGCGCCGTCGGCGGCGATCCAGCGGACCGTGAGTTCCCCGAGCGGCTGGATCTGCTCGAAGCCGACCAGGTTCTCGCGGTAGAGCTCGAGGAGCGCGAGGAAGCGCGCGACGACCTCGAGCGTGCTCTGGCAGTCGCTCACCAGGACGCGGAAGGTGGCGATGCCCGCGGCCTCGAGGCGATCCCGGAGGATCTCCGCGTGTTCGCGCACACTGACCTTGACGTCGTGGACGTGGGCGATGGAGACGGTGGGCGGCGCGGGTTTGGGGCTGAACGCCTTGGCCGCGAGTTTGGCGAAGCGGTCGAGGCCGACGCCGAGAACGAGATCCGGCAGCGCCTCGGCGTAGCGTTCCTCCAGCGCGACCGCGCGCGGCCACCGGCGCTGGCCCAGCTCGGCCAGTTCCGAGAGATGAGCCGCGGCCTGCTTGAACGCCCGGTATTGAAGCAACCGCGCGAAGAGCAGGTCCCGCGCCTCCAGCAGGGCCAGGTCCTCCTCGTCCTCGACCGCGGCGGCCGGCAGCAACCGCGCCGCCTTGAGGTCCAGGAGAGTGGCCGCGATCACCAGGAACTCGCTGGCCTCGTCGAGGTCCCAGGCGTCGCCCATCGCCCGGATGTGTGCGATGAAGTCGTCCGTGACCTGGTGCAGCGCGACCTCGGTGACGTCCAGCTTGTGCTTGCCGATCAGCTGGAGCAGCAGGTCGAACGGGCCCTCGAAGTTGACCAGCTTGACGCTGAAGCGTCCGCTCCCGGCCTCGGCCGGGCTCTCCGCCACGGCGGGCGCCGTCGGCTCAGCCTCGGCCGCGGACACGGCGGCGTCGGTTGCTGACTCGGGCGCGTTCATACTGGAAAAATAGCAGCGTGTGGTCGGATCAGCGCGCGGCCTGCTGCGCGATCACTTCGCGCGCCAGCTGCCGGTAGTTGCGAGCCCCGGAAGAGGCCGGGTCGAGCGAGGTGATCGGCGCTCCCGCCACCGTCGACTCGGGGAACTTCACGGTCTTCGTGATCACCGTCTGGTACACCTTGTCGCCGAACGCCTCGACGACCCGCTGAAGCACCTGGCGGCAGTGGGTCGTGCGGGAGTCGTACATGGTGGCGAGGATGCCTTCGAGCTCGAGATCGAAGTTGAGCCGCTCGCGGACCTTGTCGATCGTGTCCAGCAGCAGCGCGACCCCGCGCAGGCTGAAGAACTCGCACTCCAGCGGGACCAGTACGCCGTGGCTGACGGTCAGCGCGTTGATCGCGAGCAGACCCAGCGACGGCTGGCAGTCGATCAGGATGAAGTCGTATTCCTTGCGGACGTTGCGCAGCACCCGGGCCAGCGCCATCTCGCGCGCGACCTCGCTGACGAGCTGGATCTCCGCCGCCGACAGGTCGATGTTGGCCGGCAGCAGGTGCAGGTTGGCCACATCGGTCTTGATCAGCACGTCCTCGGTCGCCACGTCGTCCTGCATGAGCAGGTTGTAGATCGACAGGTCGAGGTTGTGCGGGTTGACCCCGAGACCGACCGACAGCGCGCCCTGCGGGTCGAAGTCGACCAACAGCACCTTGCGCCCGTACTCCGCCAGGGCCGCACCCAGGTTGATGGTCGTCGTCGTCTTACCGACGCCGCCCTTCTGGTTCGCCATGGAGATGATCCGCGCCGGGCCGTGCCGATCCGTCGGCATCGGCTCGGGGATGTCCTTGCGAGCCGTGTACGCCGAAGGGTCCGCCGGACCCAGATCAGCGCTGAGGTCCAAAGCGGACTGCTCGCCCCGCAACGTCGAGGACCACGCCTCCGAACGCTCGCCGCCAGCCATATCCCGCCCTTCCCCTTACGACGCCTGCCGCCGTCAGAAGTCACGCGCCGTCGCTTGACTGTACGCCACCGCGGGCCGCCGCAGCGGGTCACATCCACGGCGTGTTGAAACGACACGCAAGTGGAGGCCACCCGAACCGAACGAATGATGCGGATCGTGCGGCCTCCACTGCGGATGGCGCTTAGTTGAGGACGTCCGCCAGCGGCAGGACCGCCAGGCCGTGCGCCTCGGCGACCGGGCCGTAGACGACCTGGCCGTCGTAGGTGTTCAGGCCCAGCGCCAGCGCCTTGTCCCGGCGCAGCGCCTCCTGCCAGCCGTGGTTGGCCAGCTCGATGGCGTACGGGAGGGTCACGTTGGTCAGCGCGTGGGTGCTGGTGTGCGGCACCGCGCCCGGCATGTTCGCCACGCAGTAGAAGATCGACTCGTGCACCCGGTAGACCGGGTCGGCGTGCGTCGTCGGGCGGGAGTCCTCGAAGCAGCCGCCCTGGTCGATCGAGATGTCGACCAGCACGCTGCCCGGCTTCATCCGGCTGACCAGCTCGTTGGAGATCAGCGTCGGGGCCTTCGCGCCCGGCACCAGCACCGCCCCGACCACCAGGTCGGCGGCGAGCACGGCCTGCTCCAGCTCGTACGCGTTGGACATGACCGTCCGGACGCGCCCGTGGAACTGCTGATCCGCCGTACGCAGCCGGTTGATGTTCTTGTCGAGGAGAGTCACCTCGAAGCCGAGCCCGTCGGCGATGGTGGCGGCGTTCATGCCGGACACCCCGGCGCCGATGACGACCGCCTTGGCGGGGCGTACGCCCGGGACGCCGCCGGGCAGCACGCCGCGCCCGCCCTGCGCCCGCAGCAGGTAGTGCGAGCCCACCTGCGGGGCCAGGCGACCGGCCACCTCGCTCATCGGCGCGAGCAGCGGCAGCTGACCGCCGGGCAGCTCGACCGTCTCGTACGCGATCCCCGTGACCTTCTGCGTGACGAGCGCGTCGGTGCACTCCTTCGACGCGGCGAGGTGCAAGTAAGTGAAGAGCACCTGACCCGCGCGCATGCGGTGGTACTCGGACTCGATCGGCTCTTTGACCTTGAGGATCATGTCCGCGGCGGCCCACACCTCGTCGGCGGTGGACAAGATCTCCGCCCCGGCCGTGCGGTACTCCTCGTCGGTGATCGAGGATCCGACGCCCGCCTGGGTCTCGATGACCACTTCGTGGCCGTTCCGGACGAACTCGACGACACCGGCCGGGGTGATCGCCACCCGGTACTCGTGGTTCTTGACTTCGCGGGGGATACCGACCTTCACCGTGATACCTCTCTGCGGGGCGCACGACACTGTGCGCAACACTGGCTGGCAGCAGCTCTCGCCGCCAGTGTATGGCCGCTCACCTGCGGACAGACCCGACGCGCTGTCATGCTCAGGGCGGCCGGGTTTACAGGCTGTAGCGTCACGCTTCACAGGTACCCGTGAATCGCGGTCCGCAATCTCACTCTGCGTAACCGCCAGCTCTTTCCCTGCGGTTAGCTCCCTTCGCGCCGGATCAGGGTTCCGTGTCGAATCTTGGCGCAAGATTCGACACGGAACCCTGATCCGTTGGTGCCGCCGGGCCGAAGGATGCCCGCGTCGTCCGACCGGGCCGTCTTGCGGTCGCCTAGGTGACACTCGCCCGGTCGGGTTCCGGCATCGATGCGACGCTGATGCATTCCGTCAGACGGCGCGTCGGGAGCGAACTCGTGAAGAATCAGGCGATCGGATCAAAACTCACCTTTGCCGAGATCCGGGCGCTGGCCAACGACGATGACTGGCCCGACGACCTGATCACTGGGCTGGACCTGTTCCTCGGAGCGGCGATCCTGTTGACCCCTGTGGTCGCCGGGCCCGCAGGCGCAGGGGCGCTGAACCTGCTCGACCCCAAGGACCAGCTGATCAGGCTGGCGCGGGCCGGCGTACGGCGGCTGACTCGGACAACCGGCGGCGGTTTCATAGGGCAGCGGCGCAGACTGGCCGCCGCGTACACCCTGCTGATCTATTCCGCATTCTTCGAGGCGCTGGACGACCGAGCCCGGGGCATCACCCGCCACCTCAAGCTGACCGCGGAGGAACGCCGGGCGGTCGCCGAACGGGCGATCATGTCGACGTCGGCCAATCCCGCCACCGATCACACCACGGCCTTGCCGCTGCCGCACCCGTCGACCGACCCCGACACCGAGGCACAACAACTTCAGGAGCTGTATCGCCGGATGTGCAAGGCGTACGCGGGCTTCGCCTCGGGTCTGGCGGCGTGGACGGAAATCAAGGTCGACGCCAACGAAGTGCTCTCGGAGATCCCAGCCTTGGCATACGAGACCTTCCAGGCGCAATACCTCGCACTTCTGGCGGAGAGCCCTGAGTTCCACCGATGGGCCGAGATCTATGAGCACACGCGGGGCCGGCAGCAGTCCGCCCGTCTCGCGGCCGAGTTGCGGATCGAGCTCCAGAAGGTCTCCGACACCGCGGAAGCGATCGACGTCGGAATGCAGCGTCTGATGGACGCGATCAGCACACGGTCGAAGCTTGCCGACACTGCAACCGACGGTCGGACCCGGAAGGTGGTGAGCGCGCTCCATAAGGAGTACGCCGACCGGATTCAGACTCCCGTCATCGTGGACAAGTTCCGCCGGGCGGGCACCACCACGCTCACCTATCCCACGAAGGCCGAACTGTTCGTCCCACAGTCCTTTCAGACGCTGCGGTGCCTCGCCGGCGCTTCGGAAAAGGGCCTGCGATTGGAGCTGGACGACTCGTGGAAGGAGGTTCGCTCGCAGAACGGGCTCGGCGTCTTTCTGGTCCGCTTCTTGAGCTCTCCGTATGCCACCGAGAGCCCGCTGCTCATCCTCGGGCAACCGGGATCCGGTAAGTCGCTGCTAACGGAGATCCTCGCTGCTCGGATGGCTCCTCCACAGTTCGTGCCGATCCGGATCGAACTTCGCGACGTCAACGCCGAGGCCGAGCTCCAAGACCTCATCGAACAGCGGATTCGAGAGGATACCGGCCACGATGTCAACTGGGCGGAGTTGGCCGAGGACCTGGCCGATACGCCGCCGGTCGTCATCCTCGACGGTTACGACGAACTCCTGCAGGCCAGTGGCAAGGTCTACAGCACCTTCCTCAGCAGCAAGATCCGACAGTTCCAACGGCGCGAGGCGATCCAGGGCCGACCAGTACGGATCATCGTGACCAGCCGTATGACCCTTATCGACAAGGCGACGCTGCCCGACGACATTACCGTCGTCCGCCTCCTCGACTTCGATCAGGAACGCCGCGACAAGTTCGCCGAGGTCTGGAACTCCGCCAATGCGGAGTACTTCCGCGACCATGATGTACGGCCGTTCGCCCTACCCGCCGTGTCGCGGGTAGCGCAACTCGCCGCGCAGCCGCTGCTACTACTGATGCTTGCGGTGTACGACTCGCATGCAAACCAGCTCGACGACGCCGACCTCGATCGCGCGACGCTTTACCACAATCTGCTCAGCCGTTTCGTGGAACGAGAGCGCACGAAAGGCGACGGCGAAGACGATTTCGCGGCGTTGACACCCCGGCAGCAGACCGAGCTGATCGAACGGGACCTGGAACGGCTGGGTGTAGCCGCCCTCGGCATGTTCAATCGAAAAGCGGTACACATCGGCCAGGATGACCTGAACAAGGACATCGCCTTCTTTCGCCTGGAACAACCTGTCCCAGGCGGGCCCGGTCATCCGCTCAGCCAGGCGGAGTTGCTACTCGGCAGCTTCTTCTTCATCCATGAGTCCAAGAGCCGGGGAGCGGCGGTCGATGCTCCGACAACCTTCGAATTCCTGCACAACACGTTCGGCGAGTTCCTCACCGCCGATTTCCTCGTCCGGCGCCTGCTACGCCAGACCGACGTTGTGCGTACGCTGCGTCGGCAGCCGACCCTTGCCGACATGTACCACGACAACCTCGTCCACCTCCCGCCGGAGTGGTATGCCCAGCTGATCTACACGAGCCTGCACACCCGGCCGGTGGTGCTGGACATGATGCGCGAATGGCTTCCGAGCCGGTTGGCCGCCGCGGGACTGGACCGAGACGTGTTCGAGGAGGATCTGGAACGCATCGCCAACCGCCAATTGGCGGCCGTCCTGGACGAAAACGATCCGCCCCAGATCATGTTGTGCAGCGCGGATACACCGTTCGAGGCGCTGCCGCTCACCGGCCATCTGGCGGTATACAGCCTCAACCTCGTGCTTCTGTGGACGCTGCTGTCCACCGAGCCGGTGACCGTATCGGCTCATGCCCTTCAGGCGTCTGCGGGCGAATGCCGGCCCTGGGACCGGCTCGTCCAGCTCTGGCGGTCATGGTTCTCCCTGGCCACGCTCACCGGGCTGGCCGGGACGATCCGGGCTGGGTCGATCGGTGACAACGTTCGCGTGGCTCGTTCCGACATCCGCGCTGCGCCCTCAGGCGTTCCGATCGAAGACGCGTTCGTTGTCGCCAACGCGCTTGCCGATGACCTGACCTTCAGTCTGGCCGGACTCCACGTGTTCGACCAGGCACCTTCGGTAGAGCTTCTCCGTACGATCCAGCAACACCAGTTGACGGCCCCTATTACCACCGACAGCCGTCGGCTTCGCGTGTCGCCGAACGTAACCGGGGACATCGCCCGCCGATACGGGGATGACCTGCGGTCGCTTCCGAATCCCGACCGCGGGATCCATCCCGGGTTGCTCACCATCATGGAGGTCTGTAGTCCCGGTGCCCTGGACCAGGAAACTTGCGACGCGTTGAGCAGCAGTGTCGCCGAACCTCGCATCATCGATTTCGCCCCCCTGTCCCGCTACGAGGCGCAGGTCCTCATCCGCCACAAGGAAGCACTATTCACCGAGTGGTTCGACGACCTGATCAAGGATGCCGTCGCCAAGGCTTACGACATCCTGGAGATTCCCGCCGGCTCCGCGATCCTCGACCTCGCCAGCCGACGGCCGAGCCTGCCGCACGCTGGGGATCTCGCCTTGCACTGTGTTGGTCGCCATCCGGCAGATGCCTGGACCGAACTAGCTCTCATCGCGTTTGGGCTGACGTTCGAGGCTCCCGAGGTCTGGCGGCCGGCAGTACGGCGGGTGGCCGACACGCCGATAACCTCGCTGGCCAACGCGCCCGTTCACCTCATCGATCAGGTGCTCAGCCATTTCACCGATCATCGTGAGCTGGATTGTCCCGAGCGAGACGTATTCGTCGACGCGGTGTATGAGTGGATCAGCGAGCCGCGGCGGTGGCAGGTGGATTGGCCCATCTTCGGACTGACGTCGCTGCTCCGCCATCGGATGGGCCGAGAGATGATCTGGCCCGACGGTTCGTTCAGCCACCAGATGCGAGCCGACCGACGCACCGCGAGCTTGGCGCTCCGGCTAGCCTACGAGACTGGCTCCCCGAACGAGCTGCACGGCCCGCTCGGCATCAGAGAATCGACGATCGAGCCGCAGTCAATCTTGCGAATGCTGATGCCTGGACTCTCGCTGGACGAGATTTGCGCCCTCCGTTGGTTAGGGCGCACGACGAACGATGAAGTAATGCTCGAGCAGCTAGATCGCCTCGTCGACGACGTGCTGGGACGTTAGTCAGGCGCGGGAGCGCAGGACGGCGTCGGCGGCGAGCAGACCCGCGACTGCGGGCCCGTTCGTGATCTCCCCCCCGAAGATCATCTTCAGCGCGTCGGCCAGCGGGACGCGGCGTACCTCGATCTCGGCTTCCTCGTCCGTACGCTCGTGCCGGTCGGCGTGCCCGACCTCGCGCAGCTCGGTCGCGAGGAACAGCCGGATCATCTCCGACGACGCACCCGGCGTGGTGTGCAGGTCGACGAGGTGCTCGACGCGGCCGGCGGTCAGGTCGGCCTCCTCGGCCAGTTCCCGGAGAGCGGTCGAGGCCGGCTCCTCCCCCGCGACGTCGACCAGCCCGGCCGGCAGCTCCCAGAGGAACCGCCGGACCGGGTGCCGGTATTGCCGCACGAGCACCACGCGCTGCTCGTCGTCGAGCGCCACGACGCCGACCGCGCCGACGTGCTTGAGGTAGTCGCGCGGGGCGACTCCGCCGCCGGGCATCTCCACCAGGTCGGTCACGACGTCGAAGATCCTGCCGTGATAGCGCTCGGTCGTCTCCACGACCCGGTATTCGTGCGTCACGCCGCCAACGCTACGCGTTCGAGTCCACTTTGACCGGCAGCCGGTCGGCGTCGGCGTACTCCAGGGCAGCCCTCACGAAGCCGGCGAACAGCGGGTGCGGCCGGGTCGGACGGCTCTTGAGCTCCGGATGCGCCTGGGTGGCCACGAAGTACGGGTGGATCTCCCGGTCCAGCTCGACGAACTCGACGAGCTTGCCGTCCGGCGAGGTGCCGCTGATCCGCAGACCGGCCTCCTCCAGCTTGCCCCGGTACGCGTTGTTGACCTCGTACCGGTGCCGGTGGCGCTCCGAGACCGCAGTGGTGCCGTAGACCTCGGCGACGATCGAGCCGGGCCGCAGATCCGCCGGGTACGCACCCAGCCGCATCGTGCCGCCCATGTCCCCGAGTCCGGCGACGATGTCCTCCTGATCGGCCATCGTGGAGATGATCGGCTCGGGGGCGGTCTCGTCGAACTCCAGCGAGTTGGCGTGCGCCAGCCCGGCCAGGTTCCGGGCCACCTCGATGGTCATGCACTGCAAGCCCAGGCACAGTCCCAGGGTCGGGATCTTGTTCTCCCGGGCGTGCCGGATCGCCCCGATCTTGCCCTCGATGCCGCGTACGCCGAAACCGCCGGGGATGACGACGCCGTCCACACCGGACAATGCCTTGGCCGCGCCCTCGAAGGTCTCGCAGTCGTCACTGGTGACCCAGCGCAGCTTGACCTTGGCCCGATGGGCGAACCCGCCGGCCCGGATGGCCTCCGACACCGACAGGTACGCATCGGGCAGGTCGATGTACTTGCCGACGAGGGCGATGGTCAGCTCGGCCTCGGGATTGCGTACGCGGTCGAGCAGATCGTCCCAGCGCGACCAGTCGACGTCGCGGAACGGCAGTCCGAGCCGGCGGACCACGTAGACGTCGAGCCCTTCACGGTGCAGCACCTTCGGGATCTCGTAGATGCTGGGCGCGTCGGACGCGGAGACGACCGCCTCGGCGTCGACGTCGCAGTAGAGGGCGAGCTTGCGCTTCATGCCCTCCGGGATCTCCCGGTCGGAGCGGCAGACCAGCGCGTCGGGCTGGATGCCGATGTTGCGCAGGGCCGCGACCGAGTGCTGGGTCGGCTTGGTCTTCAGCTCGCCGGACGGGGCGAGGTAGGGCACCAGCGACACGTGCAGATAGAACACGTTCTCCCGGCCGACGTCGTGCCGGATCTGCCGGATGGCCTCCAGGAACGGCAGGCTCTCGATGTCGCCGACGGTGCCGCCGACCTCGGTGATCACGACGTCCGGCGTACGCCCGTCCTCGTCCGGGTCGGCCATCGCCCGGATGCGGGACTTGATCTCGTTGGTGATGTGCGGGATGACCTGGACGGTGTCGCCGAGGTACTCGCCGCGGCGCTCCTTGGCGATGACGGCCGAGTAGATCTGCCCGGTCGTGACGTTCGCCTTGCCGGAGAGGTCGCGGTCCAGGAACCGCTCGTAGTGGCCGACGTCGAGGTCGGTCTCCGAGCCGTCGTCGGTCACGAAGACCTCACCGTGCTGGAACGGGTTCATCGTCCCGGGGTCGACGTTGAGGTAAGGGTCCAGCTTCTGCATGACGACGCGCAGCCCGCGCGCGGTCAGCAGATTGCCGAGGCTGGAGGCGGTGAGGCCCTTGCCCAGGGAGGAGGCGACACCCCCGGTGACGAAGATGTGCCGCGTCGGCTGCTGTGTCGACAAGTTCGTCCGTGCAGAAGGGCTCACTACCCGCTCCCGTGGTCGGTGTTGAAGTTAGTCCGAACGTGCGGTGCATGAGCTGCCATCTGAGCTGTCGCTGAGATGAACACAGCATGAAACCACCGCATGATCCACGGGATTTCACCCTAACACCTCGGAGTCGGCTCGCCGCACAGGAGGACGCAGATCACACCAGCGGGTGTCGCGTCCGCGTCACGGTACGACCCCCGAGAACGCCTCCTGCTCCTGCGCGATCGTCCGGTCGTCGGCGTGTTCGCGTACTCGCAAAGCTCCCAAAGCCACCAGGGGCACGACGGTGGCCGCCGCCGCCCCCGCCACATTGAGCGCCGCCCCGCCGACGAGGCCCGCGAGCACGGTGGCGAGCGCGACCCCGGTGAGCGCGGCCCGGACGGCCGGATAGACGCCGAACAGCCGTTTGAGCCCGCCCCAGGGCTGGAGCAGCGCGGACCAGACGAAGACCGCGGCGCCCAGCGCGAGCAGGGTGAGCGGCGTGTTGGCGAAGGCGGTGACGTTGGACTCGCTGAGCCGGTGCACGGTCAGCCCGCCGGTGCCGTCGGCGATCTGGCTGAGGAACCGGCCGAGGCTGCCGCGGTCGGCGACCGGACGCCGCAGGTCGATGAGCGCGAACACCACCGTCACCGCCAACCCGGCCACGGTCGCCCAGATCACCCGGCTCAGGGTCAGCCAGCCGCCGGTGCAGACGGCCACGGCGAGGCACACTCCGGCGGTCAGCGCGAGCGCGCCACCCGCGTCCGCGCCGAGGAACGGATCGCCGATGACGATCACCGCGATTCCGCCGACCAGCGCCATCAGCCAGGGCCGCCATCGGCGCGGTGTGACCTGGACGAGGCACCCGGTGGCGAGCAGGACGCCGGAGATGAACACCCCGAGCCCCACCACGCCCAGGCCGGCGTACCGGCCGCCTTCGAGGGCCGAGTACCCCGCGACTCCGTTGAGCTGCAGGCGCGCGCCCGTCGCCAGGTCGAGCGCCACGACGGCGGCAGCGACCGCGGCGACGACCCCGACCGGCCCGAGCGTCCGCCGGTACGCGGGCAGCAGCACCACGACGAGGGTGACGACGATCATCCCCGCGACCGTCAGCGCCCAGAAGACGAGCCCGGCGTGCCCGGAACGCCACCAGGGAGCCATCCCCGCGGCGAAGGCGGCCGGGATGGCCGAGGCCGAGGCGATGAGCGCGATCTCCGCCCACTTCGTCCAGAACGGCGGCCCGCCGCTCGACCGGGCGGACGCCTTGCGACGCGTCCAGTCGGGCAGCGGCAACGCCTTCTGCGCCCGGCCGGCCCGGGTGTACGAGCGCCGCATCGCCCAGGCGAGCAGGACGTACAGGGAAAGCTGGACGACGGCGAGAATCCCGAAGAACCACCCCGTGATCCCCCGTTGGGCGGTCGCCTGAGCATCCGCCTGCGCCGGTACGCCGATCGCGCTGGCCAGGTCGGCCGGCCGCCCGTCGGCGGGCACGGCGATGGAGCCCCGGAACAGTTTCGCCGGCGCCGCCCGCCCGAGGACGTGGAGAATCGTCGGCGCGAGGTCGATGAGCTGGATGTATCCGTTACGCCCGGTGCCGGCGGAGGTCAGCCAGCCGGCGTCCCAGCCGGGGCCGTCGAAGATCGCGACGTGCAACCGCTGATCGGTGCTCGTGTCGGAGATTCCGGCGACCATCACCGTGCTGAGCGCGGGGCGCGCCGCGAGGAGCTTCGCGAGCTGGGCGTCGGCCGCCGCCGCCTGCGTCTTGCGGGCCGCCTCGTCCTTGGCGTCGACCGTGCCGAGGTCGGCGACGGTCAGCACGCAGGAGGCCAGCAGGTCGGCCAGTTTCGCCGGATCGTCGGGCAACGCGGGCTCGTACCGGTCGACCCGGTCGTAGGGGCGTACCGCCGCGATCGCGCCGCCGACGCCGACCGCGACGGTGCAGCGCACGGAGTTCGGCAGGGCGCTCGGAACCGCGCCCCACGGGCCCTTGCCGTTGTTGAAGATCACCAGGCGCTGCTCGTCGGCGGGCAGTGAAGCGCTCTGCTGGTCCCGGCCTCGGATGACCTCCTGCTCCAGCTGCGGGCATTCGCCGGACACCTTGGGCGGGTTGGCGGCCAGACTCCGGTACGCGTAGTTCCCCGCGCTCAGCGTGGTCCAGCCGTCGGCCGGGCAGGTCGGGGTGACCGCCGAGCGCACCGACATCGAGCCGATCGAGCCGTGCTCGGCGAGCCGCCAAAGGGTGGGAGTCCTCGTGGCGTCCAAGTCCTCCCAGCGCAGCCCCGGTACGCCCGCCACGATGACGTAATCCGCCCGGGTGTCCGGATCGGCGTCGCCGTCCCGCGTGGCGAGCGCCTCGTTCGCACTCGGGCCCGAGGCGTTCCAGCTGGCCGACGCCGGGCTTATCGGGGCGAAAAGGGCGGCGATCAGCGCGAGGAGCGCCACCAGCACGCTCCCCGCCCGGACCGACCGCATCAGTCCAGCTCCTCGGCCACCGGTGTCCGGTCGGCGAGGCCGGCGTACAGGTCGAACAGGCGGCGCAGCATGTCTCCGGCGTCCGGCCAGCCCGCCGCACGCTCGCGACCCTTCTCGGCGAGCTCGGCCCGGCGCGCGGGGTCGCCGATCAGGTCGACGATCGCGGCCCGGATCGCCTCGGCACTACCCGGTTCGATCAGGACGGCGGCGTCACCGACCAGCTCCGGCAGCCCGCCGACGCCGGTCGCGATCAGGGGCAGGCCGCCCGCGAGCGCCTCCTGGGCGAACAACTGCCGAGCCTCCCAGTCGCTGCTCACGACGGCGACGTCGGACGCCGCGATCAGGTCGGGGACGTCATCGCGGTGGCCGAGCAGGCGTACGGGGGCGCGTTCGGCCGAGATCTGGGCGGCCAGGTCCAGATAGGACGGACCGGTCCCGGCGACCACCACCGTGGCGGCGGGCGCCTCGGTGCGAAGCTGGGCGGCGGCCTTCACGAGCAGGTCGTATCGCTTCTGGGGGTGCAGCCGTCCCACCGAGAGGATCAGGGGCGCGTCGGCGGCCACGCCGAGCTCGGCGCGTACGCCCGACCGGGAGCGGCGAGCAGCGGCCCGCACCGGCGCGGCCACCTCCCACAGCCGGGCGTCGGTCGCACCGGCCGCCGTGGCCCGGTCGACGAGGTCGGTCGAGGCGCCGAGGTTCACGGTCGCCGCACGTGCGACGATCCGCTCCAGCATCGCGTGCACTCCGCCCCGGACACCGCCTCGCAAAGGCGCGTTGTGCCAGGTCACGACGGTTGGGACGGACGGGCGGGCGAGCGCCACCGCGAAGCCGGCCCGCAGGCCGTGGGCGTGCACGACGGCGGGCTGCACAGCAGCGAGGACGCGGCGCATCTTGCGAACCGCCCGCAGGTCACCGGGGGTCGGGTTGGGCGGGATCTCCACCGGGATGAACTGCGCGCCCCGCTCGGTGAAGCCGAAGCGCGCCTCGGTCATCGCCGGTCCGATCACGGTCACCGGGCAGCCCGCGCCCGCCAGCTCGCCGGCCAGCGCCGCGACATGTTGCCCGATTCCGCCCGTGCTGGTCGCCAGCACCAGCGCGACCGCGCCGTGGAAGTGCTGCTGTGCCACCGTTCACCCTTCCCCCAGTTTCGTGCGCCGCCGGGCGAACCGGCGAGCCAGCGCCCGCAGGTCGCCGCCGTCCAGCGGCAGCAGCACGGCCACGAAGACGACGACCACCGCCAGGCCGGCCGCCGCGCCGAGGCCGATGATCGCACCCACCCCCGACGGAAGCCCGCCGGCGAGCCAGCGCACGCCGTTGCCCGCTGCCGCGCCGGCGATCGCCGCGACGAGCCCCGCCAAGGCGGCCCGGGTCAACCCGGGCATTGTCGCACCGGCCCGGCGCAGCTGGATCACCAGGACCAGCCCCAGCACCGTCATGCCCACCGAGGTGCCCAGGCCGAGCGCGGCCACCCGGGCGCTTTCCGGCAGTACCGCGGCCAGGATCGGCATCGCGACCGCGGCGCTGCCCCACCCCAGGCCGAAGGCGATCGCCGCCGCTCGCTGGCCACTGCGTGCGTACAGGGCCCGGCTGAGCAGGGCCGCGAGGCCGTAGCCGAGCAGTCCCGGCGCGAAGGCCGCGATGCCCCAGGCCAGCGCCTCCGGATCGGCGCCCGCCGACAAGAACGCCGCCGCCGGGCCCGCGACTCCGGCCAGCAGGGCGACGCCCAGGCAGCTCAGCAAGGTCACGGCCCGCGCGGTGTTCGTCAAAGTCTGCTGGTACGCCGAAAGCCGGCCGGTCGCCGCCGATTCCGCCAACGCCGGGTACGCCGCCGTCGCCGGTGGCACCGCCAGCACCGCCCAGGGCAGCAGGAACACGGTTTGGGCGACGGTGAAGACGAGCGCCGTCCCGTCGGCCTTCGTGGCGTTGGCGAGCCGCAGCGCGATGATCAGGGCGAGTTGCTGGAAGCCGACCGTGAGCAGGCCGCTGACGGCCAGCCCCTTGACGTCGGGATGGTCGATCTCCCAGCGGGGCCGCCAGGTCAGCCGGAGCGACCGCAGCGGGATCAGCAGGCAGCCGCTGAGCACCACGACGCCGAGCGTGGTGCCGATCGCCAGGATCAGCACCCCGGTCCGGCTCGCCTGAGCGAGATCCACCCGGGCTCCGTCCTGCGCCGCGAACAAGGCGTACGCCGTGATCACCACGAGGCTGGACAGCAGCGGGGCGATGACCGGCCAGGCGAACTTCCGATGTGCCTGCAGTACGCCGATGAGCACCACCCCGACCCCGTAGAGCGGGATCTGGACGGCGAAGATCCGCAGCATGAGCGCGCCCGTCTCGAACTGCTCGGGCGTCCAGTGCCGGCCGGCGACCAGCCGGATGACCCAGTCCGCTCCGATCACGACGAGCAAGGCCAACGGCACGAGCCCGGCCAGTACCCAGGTGAGCAGCGCGGACGCCGTACGCGACACTGCGCGTACGTCGCCCTGGGAGACGGCTCCGGCGAGCAGCGGCACCACAAGGGCCGCCATCGCACCACCGGCGACGATCTCGAAGATGATGTTGGGGATGGCGTTGGCGCTGGCGTAGACGCTGCCGAGGTCGGTCTGACCCACCGACAAGGTCAGGACCCACGTGCGGGCGAACCCGACGACACGGCTGACGACGGTGAGCACCGCGATGAGGGTGGCGGCGCGGGCTATCCGGCTCATCTACGGCCGCTAGGCGTCGGCTTTGCCGGGCACGCTCGCCTGGTCGGGGGCCGCCTTCATCCGCCCGAACGCGTCGAGCTCCCGCAGACCGGGCGTGCTTTCGATGACCTTGGTGAAGCTGACCTTCTCGCTGGCGGCGGTCAGCCCGGCGAGCACGGCCAACGCGGCGAACCGCCCGAAGACGCCGGTACGCGCCGCGTACGCCGTCCCGAGGAGCGCGCCGAGCGAGTTGGCTCCGCAGTCGCCGAGCATCGTCTCCTCGGCCAGATCCGGTGGCAGGCTGCCCGCGACCGCACCGAGCGGCCCGGCGACCTGGCTGCCCGTCGCGCCCATCGCCAGCGGCGCACCGACGAGGACGCCGGCCTTGAGCGCCCGTCCCGGACGAAGGTCGAGCAAATTGAACAGGTTGGCCGCGCCCGCGATCACACCCGCGCCTAGTGCCGTGTCCACCGCCGTGGTCACCGCGCTCCGGCCGCGCGAACGCGTCAGCAGCGCCGAGGCCGCGAAACCGGCCGCACCGACCCCGACGATCTTGATCAGGCCACTGGTCACCCGACCCTCTTTGAGCGCGCCGAGGTGTCCCCGGAAACCCTTGGCCTTGTGCTCGGGGCGTACGCCGACCACGTCGTCGTAGAAGCCGACCGCGCCCGAACCCAGCCCGGCGACGAGAGCGGCCCCGGCCGCCCGGCCGGATTTGGCACCTGCGGCGCTCGTCACCGCGGCACTGATCGCCAGCGACGGTCCACCGGCGAGGTTGACCGTGCTGCCGCGGAAGTTCGTCCGCTCGAGATCCTTCGACAAGCTCGACGCCCGCAGCGCGCGCTGAATTCCCTGCGCCGCCACCGCACCCGCACCGGCCAGCGCGAGCCGGCCCAGAATCCGCCCAGCTCCCATGATCAGGCGGGCATCTTCGGCATCAGCGAGGTCGCGCCGGAACCGACGCCGTACTGCCCGGTCTTGCCGACCACCAATTGCTCCCAGGTCGCCAACGCGGACACCACCTGTCCCTGGCCGGTGTTGGCATCGTCCACAGTCGACACCGACTTCACCAGCGCCGGATCGGCGCGGACAGCCGAGATGACGTTGCCGTCGCCGCCGAGCACCCCCGCCACCACGACCGGGCCGGCCTTGTCGAACTGCACGACGGTGGTCTGCACGTTGGCGTTCTTGTCCGACGCCGACGTGTCGGTGTAGGGCATGCCCGAGATGATCACAGCCGCCTCGGCCGGGCCGGTGACCTTGCCGTCCACGCTCAGGTAGCCCGCCTTGTTGAACGCCGTCAGCACCGAGTTCATGTCGGCGCCCGCGACGGCCGGCGTACGGTCCAGCAGCACCGCCGCGAGCAGCGTGCTCGCCAGCTCCTGGGCGTCGCTGCTGGACGGCAGAGCCGTCGCCGGGACGCTCGGCGGCAGGGCGTTCTCCGCCAGCTCCATCAGCTCGCTGTCGTTCGACGGATCGGTGTACTTGTCGTTCAGCGCGACCGTGCCGGTGACCTTCGCCCCGGCTGCGGTCAGCTGCTTCGTGACGCCGTCGACGAACTCCCGGCCGGACGGCATCACAACGATGACCACCCGACGCGAGGTCAGCTTGCCGGTCAGCAGATACGGCGCAGACTCGGCGACGTAGTCGTCCTTGCGGTTCTGCTCCACCGCCAGCCCGTCGAGCTGGTCGCGCAGCTGGCTGTTGGACTTGCGCAGCGAGTTCACCGTCTCGTTCAGGGCGTCGGCGGCCGGCCCGTTGAGCGCCGCCGTCCCGACGACCAGGCCGATGGCCAGCGCGAGAAAGACCGCCGTGAGCGACACGACGTGGTACCTGAAGTTGATCACGATTCGTATCCCTAGAACAGCCGCTGCACCTGGAACATGAGATTGTCCCACCACTCCGCGACCACAGCGAGATAAGCCTTGCCTACCGTGGAGACGGCCACCGCCGCCGCCATCGCCGCGATCGCCGACAACACCAGGAGCAGCAGGGACGAGCCCGAGATGCTCTGCCGGTAGAGCCGGCTGACGCCCTTGGCGTCGACCAGCTTGCCGCCGATGCGCAGCCGGGTCAGGAAGGTCGACGCCATGCCGCCCCGACCCTTGTCGAGGAACTCGACGAGGGTGGCGTGCGTGCCGACCGCAACGATCAGCGAAGCGCCCTTCTCGTCGGCCAGCAGCATCGCGATGTCCTCGCTGGTCGCCGCGGCCGGGAAGGTGATCGCCGGCACCCCGAGCTGGTGCATCCGGGCCAGACCGGGCGCCCGCCCGTCCGGGTACGCGTGCACGATGACCTCGGCGCCGCACCGCAACACGTCGTCGGAGACCGAGTCCATGTCACCGATGATCATGTCGGGCGTGTAGCCCGCCTCGACCAGCGCGTCCGCCCCGCCGTCCACCCCGATCAGCACCGGTTTGAACTCACGGATGTACGGCCGCAGCACATCGAGGTCGGCCTTGTAGTCGTAGCCACGGACGACGATCAGGCAGTGCCGACCGGCCACCTGCGTGTTGACGTCCGGTACGCCGACGCCGTCCAGGAGCAGATCCCGCTCCTGCTTCAAGTACTCCATGGTGTTGGCGGCGAACGCCTCCAACTGCACGGACAGCCCCTCGCGGGCGTCCACCATCGACTTGCCCACCGACTCGGCATCCTGACGGACACCGTGCGCGACCGGCTCATCGCCGAGGAAGACGGTGTTCCCCTCGATGCGAAGCTCGTCGCCTTCGCGCACATTCTGGAAGATGCCCTCGCCGAGATCGTCGAGGAGCAAGACGCCAGCCTCGATCAAGACCTGCGGACCGAGGTTCGGATAGCGGCCGGAGATCGACGGCTTGGCGTTCAACACCGCACCGACGCCCACCGCGACCAAGGCATCGGCCGCGACACGGTCGATGTCCACATGGTCGATGACCGCTAGATCGCCCGCGCGTAGCCGACCGACGAGCCGTTTGGTCCGTCGATCGAGCCGTGCGGTGCCGATGATCGTGCCCGGTTCGGCGCCCCGGGTCCGGCGCAAGGTGGGTAGACGCATCGGGGCCATCCTGGCATGCCAGCGCCTTGATCGCCTACTCGACATGCTGATCACGGTACTGGGCTGGGCTTCCCTATTTGGGGCGGAGTGGCCCACTCCAGGCGGTCAGGCTTGATCCTTGCGTGGGTCACTCCGCCCCAAATACACGGTTTGCCCGGCGCGCGTTCATGATCAGAGTCAATTCTGCGTTGCTATCACACCGCAAATGTTCCCATGATCATGGGGGATCGAATGGGGTCTACGCGTTCGTAGGTGATCCTGACAACGCAGTGAGTTGCAGTGAGTTGCAGCGAGCCGCGTGGGCTGGCGCACGCGGTGCTCACCTCTTCGGTGCGCTCTTCAGGAGCTTGCGCACACCAGAGCCGCAGCAAATGTCGCAATTGTGGGTTAGGCGCGTTCGCGGGCGGCTACGGCTAGGAGTTCCTCGGCGTGGGCGATGCCGAGATCGCTGTCAGGCAGGCCGGCGAGCATCCGGGCCAGCTCCCGGGACCGTTCGGTCTCCTCGACGACGCGTACGCCGCTCGTCGTGATCGCTCCGCCGGTGTCCTTAGCCACCACGAGGTGCCGATCGGCGAACGCGGCGACCTGGGGCAGGTGCGTGACGACCAGCACCTGGTGGCTGCGGGCGAGCCGGGCCAGGCGCTTGCCGATCTCGACGGCAGCGGTGCCGCCGACACCCGAGTCGACCTCGTCGAAGACCAGCGTCGGCGGGCCGCCCACGCCGGCGAAGACCACCTCGATCGCCAGCATCACCCGGGAGAGCTCACCGCCGGAGGCGCCCCGCTGCAACGGCAGGGCGGGCGCGCCGGGGTGCGCGATCAGGCGCAGTTCGACCTCGTCGGCGCCGTCGGCGGTGACTCCAGCCTCTTCCCCGTCCACGATCAGCGCCGGTTCACCTCGGCCCGGCGTACGCGCCGAGACGACGAACTCCACCCGAGCGTGCGGCATGGCCAGCCCGGCGAGTTCGACGGTGACCTGTTCGGCGAAGGTGCCGGCGGCGGCGATCCGGGCGGCGCGCACCTTGGCAGCGGCGACCGCCACTTCACCGGCGAGCCGCTGGCGCTCCCGATCCAGCTCCTCCAGCGCCTCGTCGGAGACGTCGAGGTCGGCCAGCCGCGTCCGCGCGCGGTCGGCCCACGCGATGACGCCGTCGACGTCGTCGGCGTACTTGCGGGTCAGCGCGCGCAGGGCGGCCCGGCGCTCGTAGATCGCCTGCAACCGGTCCGGGTCGGCGTCGAGGCTGGCGAGGTAGGTGGACAGCTCGACCGAGACGTCGGCCAGCAGGGTCGCGGCCTCTTCGAGCCGGGCGGCCAGTTCGCCGAGCACCGGGTCGACCTCGGACTGCGCCTCCAGGCTGCGCCGGGCGGCGTTGAGGAGGCTGTTGGCGTCCTCGGCCTCGTCCTCGCCCGAAATCGCGTGATGCGCCGTGCTGGCCGCCGTACGCAGCCCCTCCGCGTGCTCCAGGCGCTGCGCCTCGATCCGCAGTTCGTCGTCCTCACCCGCCTGCGGGTCGACCCGGGTGATCTCGTCGAGCCCGAGGCGCAGCAGATCGGCCTCCTGGCTGCGTTCGCGCATGTTGCGGCGGCGGTCGGCGAGGTCGTCCTCGGCTCGTCGCCACGCCGAGTGCAGCTCGCGGAACTCCGTCAGCAGCTTCTCGTGCTCGGGACCGGCGAACCGGTCGAGCGAGCCGCGCTGCTCGGCCGGGCGCAGCAGGCGCAGCTGGTCGGACTGGCCGTGGACGGCGAGCACCTGCTCCCCGATCTCGCCGAGCAGGCTCACCGGGACCGACCGGCCGCCGACGTGCGCCCGGGACCGTCCCTCGACGGTGACCGTGCGGTTGAGCAGCCAGCTCCCGTCGTCGTCGGCCTCCGCGCCCGCGTCTGCGACACGGGCGGCGACGGCGGCCGCAGTCTGGGTGGGCAGCCGCAGCCGGCCCTCCACGATCGCCCGGCCCGGCTCCGCGCGCACCCGCCCGGCGTCGGCCCGGCCGCCGAAGAGCAGCCCCAGCCCGGTCACGACCATGGTCTTGCCGGCACCGGTCTCACCGGTGATCACGTTCATGCCACGGGTCAGTGGCAGAGTCGTGTCCTCGATGACCCCGAGGCCGGTGATGCGCAACTCCTCCAGCACGACACAGAGATTAGTTCAGGCGTACGACGGTGTCATCCGCCGGGCGTGGCGGTCCGTGATAACAGCAGGTGAATTGGGGTCAGGCCTGACCGCGCCAGCCCACGACGGGCAGCTCGAACTTGGCCACGAGACGGTCGGTGAACGGCCTGGGGCGCAACCGGACGACGCGTACGGGGAGTTCTCCTCGACGGACGGTGACGCGCGCCCCCGGCGGCAGGTCGACCGTCCGGCGGCCGTCGCAGCACAGCAGCGCGCCGGTCGTGTAAGGCTCCACTGTGATCACGAAAGTGGACGTCGGCGCGGTCACCAACGGGCGGCTGAACAGCGCGTGCGCGCTGATCGGCACCAGCAGCAGCGCCTCGACCTCCGGCCAGACGACCGGCCCGCCCGCCGAGAACGCGTACGCCGTCGACCCGGTCGGCGTCGCGCACACCACGCCGTCGCAGCCGTAGCGCGACAGCGGGCGGCCGTCGACGTCGACGAGCAGCTCCAGCATCCGTTCCCGGGCGTTCTTCTCGACGCTGACCTCGTTGAGCGCGAAGGACCGGGCCAGTTCGATGTCGCCGAGTTCGGCGGTGACGTCCAGGGTCAGCCGCTCGTCCACGGTGTACTCGTGGGCGACGACGTTCCGGACGGCCTGGTCGAGGTCGTGGATCTCGGCTTCGGCGAGGAAGCCGACCCGGCCCAGGTTGATCCCGAGCAACGGGGCGCCGTAAGGCCGGGCGAGCTCGGCCGCGCGCAGGAAAGTGCCGTCGCCGCCGAGGGCGAAGACGATCTCGGTTCCGGCGGCCGCCTCCGGCCCGCAGACCGGGGTCACGCCCGGCAGGTCGAGATCCTCGGCCTCCTCCTCCACCACGCGTACGCCGAACCCGGCGGCCATGAGGTCGGCCGCGACCGTCCGCGCGTGTTCGGTGGAGTCCTTGCGCCCGGTGTGGGTCACCAGCAGCGCGTCCCGTCTGTCAGCCATCGTCCCCCTCCTGCTCGGCCACCACCGTAGTCGGTCCGGCCCCAGTCGCGTGGGCGACCTCCTCGGGGTCCACCGGCGGAGCGTCCTTCCGGAACCACAGGAAGAACTCGACGTTGCCCGACGGTCCGGGCAGCGGCGAGGCCACCACTCCGGCGACGCCCAGTCCAAGATCCCACCCGGTACGCGCGACGTCCACCACGGCTTCGGCTCGAAGCTCCGGCTCCCGGACCACCCCGCCCGCGCCGACGCGTTCCTTGCCCACCTCGAACTGGGGTTTCACCATCAGGACCAGGTCGCCGTCGGTGCAGGCGGCCAGGGCCGGCAGCACGAGACGCAGCGAGATGAACGACAGGTCGGCGACGGTCAACCCGACCGGGCCGCCGATCAGGTCCGGCGTGAGCGTACGCACATTCGTCCGCTCGATGACGGTCACCCGCTCGTCCGTACGCAGCGACCAGGCGATCTGCCCGTAGCCGACGTCGACCGCGGCGACGTGCGCCGCCCCCCGGCGCAGCAGCACGTCGGTGAACCCTCCGGTGGACGCGCCCGCGTCGAGGCAGCGCCGCCCTTCGACGACCAGCCCCTTCGGCATGAACGCGTCCAGTGCGCCCGCCAGCTTGTGCCCGCCCCGGGAGACGTACTCGTCAGCGACGTCCGCCCCCGTCACGCGTACCGGATCAGCTGTGTCGACCATCGCCGCGACCTTGCGCGCGACCTGACCGCGAACCTCGACCCGCCCGGCCTCGACGAGTGTGGCCGCCTGTTCGCGGGACCGGGCCAGCCCCCGGCGGACCAGTTCGGCGTCGAGGCGCAGTCGTCGTGCCATGGGTGCTCCGCTCAGGCGTCGTCGATAGTGGACAGCGTCTCGCGCAGCGTGCGATGAGCCGCCTCGTACGCCGCGATCTGCTCCCCCACGGGCAGTTCGGCGGCGTTCTCCAGCGACTTCAGCGCCGCGTCGACGGCCCGATGCCCGGTCGCCCCGGCCGCGGCCGTCTCCGGCGCAGCGCCTTCGACGGTCGGCTCGAAATCCGCCTCGACATCGGGCTCGACGGAGGTCACTGTGCGGCCTTCTTCGCGGGGGCCTTCTTGGCGGCCGTCTTCTTGGCCACCGTCTTCTTCGCGGTCGTCTTGCGAGCCGGTGCCGAAGCGGGCTCAGCCTTGGCCGGTCCCAGCTTCTCCTCCTCCGCCCGCGGCGTCTCCGTGGGAGCGGCGGTCTTCTTGGCCACCGTCTTCTTCGCCACCGTCTTAGCCGGAGCCGCCGTCTTAGCCGGAGCCACTGTCTTAGCCGGCGCCTTTGCGGGAGCCTTAACCGATGCCGACGACGAAGCCGCCGCAGAAGCGGGAGCCGCAGCGCCGAGCTTCGCCTCCAGCTCGTCCACTCGCTGGCGCAGCTCGGTGACCTCCTCGGCCTTCACCAGCCCGACCCGGCCGAGCGCCTTGTCGAGCTCGGCCTGCACCAGCTTGGTGAGCGCGCTGCGGTTGGCGTCGGCGCTGGCCAGCAGATCCTCGGCCATGGTCTGGAATTCGCCGGCCTTGGCGTTGCCCTTGCCGACGATCTCGCGGACGGCCTTCTCCGCCTTCTTCCGCGAGGTCTTGGTGAGCCCGTAGGCCATCTCGAGGTACGACCGCCATGCGTCGGCCATCGCTCGCTCCCTTCGTCCACGCGCCCGCCGGTGCGCCCGACGGCTTGCGCGACAAGTCCTTGGGTGGACGGCGGAAGCCGCCCAACAGGAACCAAACTACCGTTCGGTGCCGGACGTGACGGCGAAGAGGCCGGTGAGATCGTCGGCGACGTACGTCGGGCGCAGCTCGGGCGGGGTCTGCTCCAGATCTGCCCGGCTGCTCACCCCGGTCAGGACGAGCAGGCTGTCGACGTCGGCCCGGCGCGCTCCGGCGATGTCGGTGTCCAGCCGGTCGCCCACCACGAGGGGCCGTCGCGCGCCGGTCAGCTGAGCGGCCGCCTCGAACAGTCCCGGCTCGGGCTTGCCGATGACGACGTCGGGCCGGCGGTCGAGCGCCGTCGCGATCACGGAGACGAGGGAACCGTTGCCGGGCAACGGTCCGCGCGGGCTCGGCAGCGTACGGTCGGTGTTGGTGGCCACCCAGAGCGCGCCCGCCCGGATCGCCAGCGACGCCTCCGCGAGCTGCCGCCAGCCCACGTCCGGCCCGTACCCCTGGACGACCGCGACCGGCTTGTCGTCCGCGCTGTCGACCAAGCGCAGTCCGGCGTCGCGTACCTCGTCCCGCAGGGCGTCCGCGCCGATCACCAGGATCGGCTCGTTCGCCGCGAACCGGCTCGCCAAGGTGGCGGCCGCGGCGCCCGCGGAGGTCAGCACCTCGGCGGCGGTCGCGGCCACGCCCATCCCCGACAACAGGTCCGCGACTTCTCCCGCTCGTCGCGACGCGTTGTTCGTCGCGAACATCACGGGTACGCCGTCAGCCCGCAACCGGCCGAGTGTCTCCACCGCACCGGGAATCGGCCGGTCGATGAGGAAGACGACGCCGTCCAGGTCCAAAATGACCAAGTCGTACGCGTCGACCAGCCGACCGGCCGAGGTCACGCCCATCTGAGGATCGGCGTCGAGATCAGCCACGATCAGGAACGCTGTTCGCCGGGCTCGGAATCGGCGGCCGGGCGATCCCCGGGCTGGTCCGCCGAACCGGCGTCGGCGTCGATCTCGTCGTCGTCCTCGTCGCCTTCGCCGACGCGACCCGGTTCGACCTCGTCGTCTTCGTCGTCGGACTCATCGTCCTCGTCGTAGCCGTCCGAGTCCTCGTCGTCGTCTTCTTCTTCGTCGTCGAAGTCGTCGTCGTCCTCGTAATCGTCGTCGTCTTCTTCGTCTTCCTCATCGTCGTCGTAGTCCTCGTCCTCATCGGACTCGTCCTCTTCGGACTCTTCGCCGTCTTCTTCGTCGTCGGCTTCGGCGTCCTCGCCACCCTCGGCGTCCTCGTCGTCGTCTTCCTGGTCGTCTTCCAGGTTGACGCCGTCGAGCTCGAGCAGCCGCTCGGCCGCGTCGGTGTCGCCTTCCTCGTCCGCCTCGACGGACCGGGAGAACCACTCGCGCGCCTCTTCGGTACGCCCAGCGCCCAGCAGCGCGTCGGCGTACGCGTAACGGAGTCGCGCGGCCCACGGCTCGGTCGCCTCCGACGTCAGCTCCTTGACCTGGAGCATCGCGACGGCGGCGTCCTTCTGCCCCAGATCGCCCCGGGCCCCGGCCGCCACGATGAGCAGTTCGATGGCCTCGGTCTGGGTGAGCTTGGCCCGGTCGGCCGCGCGGAACATGTCCACGGCCTTCTCCGGCCGGCCCAGCGCCCGCTCACAGTCGGCGAGGACGGCCAGGTGCGTCTGCCGGCCCGTCAGACGCTGATAGGTGCGCAGTTCCGAGATGGCGGTCTGCCACTCCCCGGCCCGGTACGCAGCCAGCCCGACCGCCTCGCGTACGGACGCGATCCGGGAGGCCAGCCGACGGGCGGCGATGGCGTGCTCCAGCGCCAGCGGCGCGTCATCGTCGATCAGGTAGCCGGTGGCCACCAGGTGCCGGGCGACGCGCTCGGCGACCGGACGAGCGAGCGAGAGCAGCTCGGCGCGGATCTCGGTGTCCAACTCCTCGGCCTGGATCTCCTCGGGGATCTCCGGACCCTGCTGGCGCTCCCGATCGTCGGTATGCCCAAAGGACCGCTCGGCGCCCTCGTCCTCCCGGACCGGGCGCTCCTCGCGGTCCCGGAAGCCGCCCTCGCGACGGTCGCCCCCACGGAAGCCACCATCGCGATCGCCGCCCCGGAAGCCACCGTCGCGATCGCCGCCGCGGAAGCCGCCGCCTTGCGGACGATCCCCATAGGAACCACGGTCACGGTCCCCGCCACGGAAACCGCCGTCGCGGTCCCCACCGCGGAAGCCGCCATCGCGCTGCGGACGGTCGCTACGGAACCCACCTTCGCGACGCTGTCCACCGGAGAAGCCGCCGCGGTCGCCGCCGCGGAACCCGCCGTCGCGCTGCGGACGGTCGCCACCACGGAAACCACCGTCGCGCTGGGGGCGGTCTCCACCACGGAAGCCGCCGTCCCGGTCCCCGCCACGGAAACCGCCGCCCTGCGGACGATCCCCATAGGAACCACGGTCGCGATCGCCGCCCCGGAAGCCACCCTCACGCTGCGGACGGTCACCGGAATCGCGACGCGGACCACGGTCGCCACCGCGGAAGCCACCCTCACGTTGCGGACGGTCACCGGAATCACGGCGCGGACCACGATCGCCGTAGCCACCACGATCCCGGTCCCCACCACGGAAACCGCCGCCCTGCGGACGATCCCCATAGGAACCACGGTCGCGATCGCCACCGCGGAAGCCACCCTCACGCTGGGGACGGTCACCCCCACGGAAGCCACCCTCACGCTGCGGGCGATCGCCGCCCCGGAAGCCGCCGCCCTGCGGACGATCCCCATAGGAACCACGGTCGCGATCGCCACCGCGGAAACCACCCTCACGCTGGGGACGGTCACCGGAATCACGGCGCGGACCACGATCGCCATAGCCTCCGCGATCCCGGTCCCCGCCACGGAAACCGCCGCCCTGCGGACGATCCCCATAGGAACCACGGTCACGGTCGCCGCCCCGGAAGCCACCCTCACGACGCTGACCGCCGGAGAAGCCGCCACGATCGCCACCGCGATCCCGGTCGCCGCCGCGGTAGCCGCCCTCACGCTGCGGACGGTCGCCACCACGGAAACCACCGTCGCGCTGGGGGCGGTCGCCACCACGGAAACCGCCGTCCCGCTGCGGACGGTCACCGGAATCACGACGCGGACCACGATCGCCAAAGGAACCGCGATCCCGGTCGCCACCTCGGAAGCCGCCTTCGCGGTCGTCCCGGCGGTAGCCACCGCCACGCTGGTCCCGATCGCGGTCGCCGCCGCGGAAGCCACCCTGCGAACGGTCGCCGTACCCGCCTTCGCGGCGGTCGCCGTACCCGCGGCGCTCCTGTCCACCGGAGCGGTCGCCCTGCGGACGACCGGTGCGGTCGCCGTCGCGCCGGCCACCGCCGGGCGCCGGGCGCTTGTCACCGCGGCTATAGCGCGGATTGTCGTTTGCAGAGGAGCTCACGGGTACATCCTTCCATTACCGCGGGCGTTTCCTGCGGCATAACGCAGTTGAGGGCCACCCATCCGGGCGGCCCTCAACTGGAAAGTTTGTCCGGCGGTGTCCTACTCTCCCACACCGTCCCCGGTGCAGTACCATCGGCGCTGGAGGGCTTAGCTTCCGGGTTCGGAAT
>NZ_JABFVK010000078.1 GCF_013362815.1 Hamadaea sp.
ACAGGGCCGGCGTACGCCGACGGATGATCTGGAGCGGGACGACCGGCTGCGCCGCCCGCGATTCGACCCAGACGGCGATCGCGAGGAGCACGACGCCTGCGCCCACCATGGCGGCGGTCTCCCCGGAGAGCCAGTCGAACGAGTTGCCGACGAAGGAGACCCAGATCAGGAGGATCGAGACGCCGGCGGCGATGAGACCCGCACCCCAGTAGTCGATCTTCACGTTCGTCTGCCGAACGGTCGGCAAGTGCAAGGTCTTCTGGAGGACCAGGAACGCCAGCGCCGCGATCGGTACGCCGACGAAGAAGCACCAGCGCCAGCCGAGCCAGGAGGTGTCGACGATGACCCCGCCGAGCAGCGGACCGCCGACAGTCGCGAAGGCCATCACCCCGCCGAGGTAGCCGTTGTAGCGACCGCGCTCGCGAGGCGGGATCATCGCCGCGATCACGACCTGGACCAGCGCCTGGAGGCCGCCGACGCCGATGCCTTGGAAGGCTCGGGCGGCGATGAGCTGACCGGCGTTGTGGGCGAGCCCGGCGACGATCGATCCGGCCACGAAGATCACGATGGCGATCTGCACCAGGATCTTCTTGTTGAACAGGTCGGCGAGCCGGCCCCAGATCGGGGTGCTGGCGGTGGCGGTCAGCAGGGTCGCCGTGACCACCCAGGTGTACTGCGTCTGCGTTCCGTTCAGCGCACCGAGGATCTTGGGCAGCGCGGTCGAGACGATCGTGCTGCTGATCATCGCGACGAACAGGACGAGCAGCAGGCCGCTCAGCGATTCCATCACCTCGCGGTGATTCATCGGTGCCGCACCAGAAGGGGCCGCACCAGAAGGGGCCGCGCCAGAAGGGGCCAAGCCGCCGGACGCCGATGTGGCATTGGGGGGAGCAGTGCTCACGATGGTGCCTCCAAGAGATCAACCACCAGCGTCGCACAAACTTGCTCAGTGAGCAAAGTTTCTCAACGTGCAATTATGCACAGCGGTAGACTCCGGGTGTGACCACCGAGACAGTCCCCCAGGCCGCCCAGGCTCCGGAGGGCCTTCGGGAGCGGAAGAAGGCCGCCACCCGCCAGGCGCTGCACGAGGCGGCCCTGCGGCTGGCCGTGGACAGGGGGTACGCCGAGGTCACGGTGGACGCGATCGCCGACGCCGCGCTGGTCTCCCGCCGGACGTTCTCGAACTACTTCGCGAGCAAGGAGGATGCGCTCCTCTACGGCGATCGCAGCCGGGGCGAACAGTTGGTCGAGCAGCTCCGCGCCCAGCCGTCCGACCGGACTGCATGGGAGGCGTTACGCGGCAGCGCCGCCCACCTCTACACCGGCCTGGAGAATCTCGATCCGCAATGGGTCGCCCAGCTCCGGCTGGTCCGGCTGCATCCGGCGATCCTCGCCCAGCAGGTCGCCAACCACGGACGACTCGAGCAGGGCATCGCCGACGAGCTGGTGAGCCGGCCCGGCGGACTCGATCCGCTGGCCGCGCGCGTACTGGCCGCCGCGTTCCTGGCCGCCCTGCGCGCCGCCATCACGGTCTGGCTGGACGAAGGCACCCGGCCCGGCCGCCGGTCGTTGCCGGGGATGGTCGACCGCGCCCTCGACGAGCTGGCGAAGCAGTACGCCTGATGCCCGAGGGCGACACCGTCTGGAACACGGCCCGGTCGTTGGACCGGCTCGTCGGGCAGACGCTGACCGGCTCGGATTTCCGCGTACCGCAGTTGGCGACGGCCGACCTAGCCGGGCGCACCGTCGAGGACTCCGCCAGCCGGGGCAAGCACCTGCTCCTCCGGCTCAGCGGCGGTGTCACGCTGCACTCGCACCTGCGCATGGACGGGTCCTGGCGAGTGTTCGCCGCCGGGGAACGCTGGAGCGGCAAGCCCGCCCACCTCATCCGGGTGGTCCTGAAGACCGAGCGGGCCACCGCCGTCGGCTACCACCTGCACGAGCTGAAGCTCCTGCCCACCACCGGCGAGAAGGCGCTCCTCCAGCACCTCGGACCCGATCTGCTCGGCGACGACTGGGACGCCGGCGAAGCCGTGCGGCGCCTGGCCGCCGATCCGGCGAGGGAGATCGCCGAAGCGCTCCTCGATCAGCGGAACCTCGCCGGCATCGGTAACTTGTACAAGGCTGAAATCCTGTTCCTGCAAGGGATCTGGCCGTGGACCCCGGTCGCGCGGATCACCGATCGGCTGCCGAGGATCGCCGGACTGGCCCATCGGCTGCTCGTGGCCAACAAGGGCCGGTGGACCCAGAGCACCACCGGTTCACTCCGCCGGGGCGAAACGACCTATGTCTACGGTCGGCGCTCGATGCCCTGCCGCCGTTGCGGCACCCTGATCCGCAAACAGGAGCAAGGCGAGCGAATCACGTACTGGTGTCCTACGTGTCAACCCGAGGACCCGGGTAGATGATGAGTCATGGACCAGTGGGTTGTGCTGACTCAGATCGCCGTCGCGGCCGCTCTCGGCGCGTCCATCGGGCTCGAGCGCGAGCTCAACGCACAACCCGCCGGCCTGCGTACGCACATGCTGGTCTGCCTCGGGGCCGGACTGTTCACGCTGTCCGGCGCACAGTTGGTCGGCACTGATCCGACCCGTATCGCCGCCCAAGTCGTGACCGGCATCGGGTTCCTCGGCGGTGGCGCGATCCTCCGCGAAGGCGCGAACATCCGCGGTCTCACGACAGCCGCCTCGCTATGGGTCACTGCGGCGATCGGCACCGCCGTCGGCCTGCATTGGTGGTTCCCGGCGATCGCCACGACCGCGTTGGCGCTGCTAGTGCTGTCGCTCGTGAAGTACGTCGAGCGGGAAGCGCTACCGCGTCGGCGACTGCTGGAGATCACCCTGACCCTGGAACCGGACGCGCGGCTGGACCGCGTCGAGCAGGAGGTCATGGAGGCGCTGCCCCGATCCCGGGTCCTGCGCGTCTCCTACGCCCTCACCGGTCAGGCCCTCGTCCTGACCTCGCAACCACAGAACGGCACAAGTCTCAGCGTCATCGGCGAACGGCTGCGCGGGCTGGCCGGCGTACACGGGGTCGAAATCAGCCGCTGACCCTCGCCCCGCTGGATCAGGGTTCTCGGTCGAATCTTGACCCAAGATTCGGCACAGATCCCTGATCCAGTACCCGGGCCCTCGACACGGACGTCTGATCCGGCGCAAGATGGGCGGATGTCTGGTAGCGCTCCCACGGATGGCCTGCATCGGGCGAGGATCGCTACCTCAGCCCTGTTCTTGCTGTTCGGCACGGCTCTCGGCGCGTGGACCGCCCGCATCCCGGCGATCAAGCGGGACCTCGGGCTCACCGACGGCTCGCTCAGTCTGGGTCTGCTCGCCTTCGCGCTCGGCGCGATCATCGGCATGCAGGTCGCCGGGCGGCTCGTCGATCGGCTCGGGAGCTGGCGCGTACTGGTCCCGGTCTCGTTCGCTGAAGGAATCGCGCTGGTCACTCCGGCCTTCGCCCCGAACCTGGCCGTTCTGATCGCCTGCCTCCTCCTCTTCGGAACCGTGCACGGCCTGCTCAACATCTCGATGAACGCCAACGCCGTCGAGATCCAGCGGGCCTGGGGCAAGCCCATCATCACCTCGTTCCACGCCGTCTACAGCGTCGGCGGCTTCCTCGGAGCCGCGTACGGCGGGCTGTTCGCCTGGGCCGAGCTCAGCCCCCGCGTCACCTTCCTCAGCCTCGCCGCGCTGCTCACGGCCCTCGCCGCGGGCTGCTCACGGTTCGTGCTGCGGGCCGAGCCCGTGCCGTCCACTCCCGACACTCCACACCGGACCAGCGGGGTCCTCCTGCTCGGCGTACTCGCATTCTGTTGTCTCGTGGGCGAAGGCGCCGCCGCCGACTGGAGCTCCGTCTACCTCCGCGACGGTCTGGGCAGCACCGCCGGGTTCGCGGCGGCGGCCTACGCGGCATTCGCGATAGCGATGACCGGCGGGCGGCTCGTCGGCGACAAGCTCGCCGCGCGTCTCGGTCAAACTCAACTGGTACGCACAAGCGCAGCAGTCGCCGCGGTAGGTCTCGCGGCCGCCCTCGCGATCGGGCACCCCATCGCGGCGGTGGTGGGCTTCGGCTGCCTCGGCGCCGGGCTGGCCTGCATCGCGCCGCAGGTGTTCGCCGCCGCCGGAAATCGGAACCCGGCCCGAGCCGGGCAGGCCATCGCCCGGGTGGCCGCCATGGGGTACGCCGGATTCCTGGTCGGCCCCGTGATGATCGGCGGCTTCGCCCAGCTCACCAGCCTTCGGTGGGCTTTAGGCGTACCCGTGGTATTGACGATTTTCGTGGCTTTCGCCGCGACGGCGCTTCAGCCCCAGTCGGGCAGATTGTGGCCCATGAGCTGGCACCGCGCGTAGAGGTGGGTCTGGTGCGGGGCGGGGCTGCCCGGCGGCGGAGCCCAATCCTGCGCGAGCAGCTCGACCACCGCGAAGCCGTGGCGAGTGAGCAGATCGCGCAGCTCGCCCCGCGGGTACGCGGTCAGCGGCACCTTCTCGCCCAGGAACTCGCGAAGCAGGTAGTCGGTGTCCCCCTCGACCATGCCCAGCGCGAAGAACGCGCCGTGCTTGAGTTCGCGCCGGATGTCTTCGAGCACATCCTCGATCTCCGTACGCGGCAGGACGAGCAGCGAGAAGAACGCGACCGCGGCGTCGAACTTGTCCTCGTACGGGTGGAGTCCGGCGAGATCATGAAGGTCACGCTCGACGAAGATGGCCTCGGGAACCTCGTGCCGGGCGATGTCCAGCATCACCGGTGACGCGTCGACGCCGACGACCTCGCAGCCACCGGCCACCAACTGCCGTGCCGTGGGTAAGCCCGTCCCGCAGCCGACGTCGAGCACGACCGGTGGCCGGCGCGGCGTCTCCCCGAGCCGCTCCAACAGCCACTCGCCGGTCTCGTGCTGGCCGGGTTTGTCGGAGAACGCCTCGCCGTAGTGCGCGCCGATCGAGTCGAACACCCGGGCGAGATCGGGCCTGACCTCCTGCGACTCCTGTTGCACCACGCCCTCCATTCTCCCAGGTCCCACCCTCCCCCGTCCGCGCGTTCCCTGCCCCCGCCCGCGCGATCCCTGCCCCCGCCCGCGCGATCCCTGCCCCCGCCCGCGCGATCATGAACTTTCGGGCATGATCGCCCGGGCGATCCCTGCCCCCGCCCGCGCGATCATGAACTTTCGGGCATGATCGCCCGGCGTGTCGTGTCCCGAGCTGCCTGATCATTCCCCGAAGCGCATGATCAATCGGCGCGCTCCGTTTCCGCATCGGGCGATCGTCGATACGCTCACGCTCATGAGTGGGTCGCACGAGCACGACCATGATCACGACCACGAGCATGACGGCCACGGGCATGAGCACGATGGGCACGAGCACCGCGAAGGCCTGTGGCATCGACTGACCCACCTGGTCACCCCGCACTCGCACGACGCGGCGGCCAAGGTCGACTCCGCGATGGAGACCTCCCGCGACGGCCTTCGCGCACTGTGGATCTCGCTCGGCGTACTGGGCGTAACTGCGGTGCTGCAGGCGATCGTGGTCGTCCTCTCCGGTTCGGTCGCTCTCCTCGGCGACACGCTGCACAACGTCGCCGACGCGCTCACCGCGGTACCGCTCGGGATCGCGTTCCTCCTCGGCCGCCGACGCCCCACTCGCCGCTACACCTACGGTTACGGCCGCGCGGAAGATCTCGCGGGGATCGTCATCGTCGTGTTCATCGCGGCGTCCGCGGTGGTCGCCGGTTATGAGGCGGTACGCCGTCTGCTGAACCCTGCCGAGGTGACTCATTTGTGGGTCGTCGCCGTCGCAGCGCTCATCGGGTTCGCCGGCAACGAACTCGTGGCCCGTTATCGGATCGCCGTCGGACGACGGATCGGCTCGGCCGCACTCGTCGCCGACGGCCTGCACGCGCGTACCGACGGCTTCACGTCATTGGCCGTGTTGCTCGGAGCCGGCGGCGTCGCGATCGGCTGGCGGTGGGCGGACCCGGTCGTGGGCTTGTTGATCACGGTGGCCATCTTGTTCGTGCTGAAAGATGCGGCACGCGAGGTGTACCGGCGACTGATGGACGCGGTCGATCCCGACCTCGTCGACCAAGTCACCACCGTTTTGACGAGTACGCCCGGAGTGGCCGGCGTCGGCGACGTCCACCTCCGGTGGATCGGCCACCAGCTGCGGGCCGAATGCGAGATCAGCGTCGACCCGAGTCTGACCATCGCGCGGGCGCACGCCATCGCGGTGGACGCCGAACATCGGCTGATCCACGCCGTACCCCGATTGACCAGAGCGTTCGTGCATGCCGATCCGGCTGGTGACGATCATCAGCACGACGAGCTGGCCCACCACCGGGAGAACGGGCACGGGCGGCGTACCGCGAAGACCCATTGACCCGCATCAGCTCCGCGAGCGCCGTGGGTGCGCAGCCCCGGCCCGGCCGTGGGCGCAGCCCCGGCCCGGCCGTGGGCACTCCGAAGATCATGTGCCCTCCATCTGCGTTTCCGGGCCCGAATCGGTGATCAAGTTCCCGTGGTCAGCGAAAAACGGGCTCTCAGCGCTGATGGCAGGCACATGATCTTCGAAAACGGCCGGTCAGCGCTGATCAGGGGCACATGATCTAGGGCTACCGCTGCGCAGCACGATCGTCGGCAGCCGCCGTCTCGTCAGCCGCCGTCTCGCCAGCCGCAGCGCATGATCGTCGGCTTCCGACAGTCATGGGAGTTCGCGCCGTCTTGATCGTCGGATGCCGACATTCGTGGGCGTTTTCGTGCACTGATCGTCGGATTCCGACGATCTTGGTGAGGCGGGCGGCGCGGCTGGCGGCGCACGC
>NZ_JABFVK010000027.1 GCF_013362815.1 Hamadaea sp.
GGCGGAGCGCTCCTGGCGGCGCGCGGCCGACCGGCTGGACGGCCTGGGCCACGCGCGCGCCGAGGAGGTACGCGCGAAGATCAGCAGCGAAGAGGGGTGGGATCGTTGGTAGGATAACGGTATGCCCAAGGAGAAGATCTCGGCGACCGTCGACGCGAAGGTGCTGACCGACGCCGACGCCGATGCCCGCGAGCTGGGCCTGAACCGGTCGGAGCTGATCGAGCGCGCGCTGCGGAACGAGCATCTGCGGCTCGCGCTGGCGGCGTACACCGCGCGCAGCGTACCGGCGCTCGGCATCGACGACTATGCCGCGAAGGTCTACGAGGCGAACCGGACGTCCGGCCTGTGATCCGGCCCGGCGACGTCATGCCCCGGGCCGACACTCCCAGCGAGCTGATGGTGGCGGTGCTGTCCAACTCGATGCACCTGCAGGCGCGTACGGCGCGGGTCGTGTGCTGCCCTTATGTCCCCGGCACCGTCGTCGACGACACGTTGCCGCTGGTCGTCGCGGTGGCGGACCCGCCCGGGACGCTGCTTCCCGAACTCGTCCAGTGGCTTCCGGTCGCCGCGCTCGGCGATCCGTTCGGCAACGTCGGGCCGGAGGCGCTCGACCAGGCGACCGCCATCGTCGGAGCGTTGATAGCGAACTGAATCCGGCCGCACCCCTCGCGGGGTGCGGCCGGGCCGGGCTGCGTACGTGGGAGAACTCAGGCCAGGTCGAACCGGTCGAGCTCCATCACCTTCGTCCACGCCGCGACGAAGTCGGTCACGAACTTCTCCCGGGCGTCCTGGCCGGCGTACACCTCGGCGAGGGCACGCAACTGCGAGTTGGAGCCGAAGATCAGGTCGACCGGGGTGGCCGTCCACTTCACCTGGTCGGTGCTGACGTCACGGACCTCGTAGACCTGCTCGTCGGACTCCGACGCCTTCCACCGGGTGCCGGGCGACAGCAGGTTGACGAAGAAGTCGTTGGTGAGCACACCGGGCCGGTCGGTGAAGACGCCGTGCGCGCTGCCACCGAAGTTCGCGCCCAGCGTACGCAGGCCGCCCAGCAGCACGGTCATCTCCGGCGCCGTCAGGTTCAGCATGTACGCCCGGTCGATGAGCAGGACCTCCGGCATCGTCTTCTCGCCCGGCCGCAGGTAGTTGCGGAAGCCGTCGGCCCGCGGTTCGAGCACTGAGAACGACTCGACGTCGGTCTGTTCCTGGGTGGCGTCGGTGCGCCCCGGCCGGAACGGCACGGTCACGGGGACTCCGGCGTCCTTGGCCGCCTTCTCCACGGCCGCCGACCCGGCCAGCACGATCAGGTCGGCCAGCGAGATCTTCGCCCCGCCGGCCCGGTTGAACTCGTCCCGAAGTCCCTCCAACGTGGACAGCACCGGCGCGAGCTCGGCGGGCTGGTTGACCTCCCAGTTCCGCTGCGGTTCGAGTCGCAGCCGCGCGCCGTTCGCCCCGCCCCGCTTGTCGGTCGAGCGGAAGCTCGCGGCGGACGCCCACGCGGTCGAGATCAGCTGCGCGGTGGTGAGGCCGGAGTCGAGGATTTTCGCCTTGAGCGCCGCGATGTCCGCGTCGCCGACCAGCTCGTGGTCGACCGCCGGCACCGGGTCCTGCCACAGCTGCGCCTCGGGCACCCACGGGCCGAGGAAGCGGCTCACCGGGCCCATGTCCCGGTGCAACAGCTTGTACCAGGCCTTGGCGAAGGCCAGCGCGAACTCGTCCGGGTTCGCGAGGAAACGGCGGGAGATCTGCTCGTACGCCGGATCGAAGCGCAGCGACAAATCGGTGGTGAGCATCGTCGGCAAGTGCTTCTTCGCCGGGTCGTACGCGTCCGGGATGATCGCGTCGGTGGTCTTCGCGACCCACTGCTTCGCCCCGCCGGGGCTCGTCGCGGGCTCCCACTCGTACGCGAAGAGGATCTCGAAGAAGCGGTTGCTCCACTGGGTCGGCCGGTCCGTCCAGGTCACCTCGAGACCGCTGGTGATCGTGTCGGCGCCCTTGCCGGTGCCGTGCGTGCTCAGCCAGCCGAGGCCCTGGTTCGCCAGTGGTGCACCTTCCGGCTCGGGGCCGACGTGGTCGGCCGCGACTCCGGCCCCGTGGGTCTTGCCGAAGGTGTGGCCGCCCGCGATCAGGGCCACCGTCTCCTCGTCGTTCATCGCCATCCGGCGGAACGTCTCGCGGATGAACGCGGCCGCCGCGAGCGGATCGCCGTTGCCCTGCGGTCCTTCGGGGTTGACGTAGATGAGGCCCATCTCGGTCGCGCCGACGCCGCCGATCATCTCCTTCTCGGAGACGTAGCGCTCGTCGCCGAGCCAGGCGTCCTCCGGCCCCCAGAAGATCTCCTCGGGCTCCCAGACGTCCTCGCGGCCGAAGCCGAAGCCGAACGTCTGGAACCCCATCGACTCCAACGCGACGTTGCCGGCGAGCACCAACAGGTCGGCCCAGGAGATCTGCTGGCCGTACTTCTGCTTCACCGGCCACAGCAGCCGCCGGGCCTTGTCGAGGTTGGCGTTGTCCGGCCAGCTGTTCAGCGGTGCGAACCGCTGACCGCCGTCGCCGGCCCCGCCCCGGCCGTCCTGGATGCGGTACGTGCCCGCGGCGTGCCAGCTCATCCGGATCATCAGGCCGCCGTAATGGCCGAAGTCGGCCGGCCACCAGTCCTGCGACGTGGTGAGCACCTCGACGATGTCCCGCTTGAGCGCTTCGACGTCGAGCTTGGCGAACTCCTGGGCGTAACTGAAGCTCGTCCCGAGGGGGTTGCTCTTGGACGAGTGGGCGTGGAGAACCGAGAGATCGAGCTGGTTGGGCCACCAGTCACGGTTGGTACGCGGACGGCCGCCGGTCTTGGGGGTCGGCGAATCGATCGCGGGGTTCTCGCTCTCGCTGCCTTGTGCGGTCACCGAATCGGACGCGACCTTGCCGGGGCGTTGGGTGTCGCTCATTGCTTCCTCCGCGAAACGGAATTAACTGGAACAAGTCAACTTAACGCACAAAGCTCACCGGCGCGCGTACTCCACGGGACTAGCCGCTCTTCGCGTCCAGGTACTGCAGCAATTCGTGCGCGGCCAGCTCGACGTCCTTGTGCCGGAACTCCGAGGCCCGGTAGACGCACGCGATCAACCCGGTCCGGTGGAGGCGGCGGAAGTCGCCGTAGACGAAGGCGTACCGGGCCTTGGTCTCGTCGTTCGTGCCGACGGTCAGCCCGAGATGCCAGGCGGCGTACTCGTCCCAGCCGTGTTTGTCCAGGTAGGCGTTCTGCGCGTCGGCCTTCGGCTGGACTTCGCCCCAGTCGCTGTCGAGCACGTACCGGCGGGAGTCGATCAGCTCGCGGGCGAAGGTCACCGCGTCCGGATTCAGCTCGTACTTGTTGGCCATGCTGCTCCGCTTACCCGGGATCGGCCGCGCACTCACGCCGCCGCCCGCGGCAAAGATGATGATCGACAGGTCTTCGTCGGCCCGCTAGTCTGATTACGGCCAGGGCCGTAATGGCGATTCAACGCACAGATCGCCTGCGGCCGGCTCCGTACGGCAGATATCGGAAACGCCCTCAACCCGAGCCGACGGCATTGCCGACGGCCCTACCGGCAGGAAGCAGGCAGCCCCATGTCCCTCGTTCGCCGGTTCACCGCATATGTGGCGGTGGCAGCGACAGCCCTCACCCTCAGCGGCCCACCGGCCGCGCAAGCCGAAACAATGACCACTTCGGTCACCGTCGACGAACTCGGCATCCCGTTGCGCGACGTGCTGATGATCGGCGGCATCGTCGCGCCCGGCCCGGACGGACGGCCGGTGCTGTGGTCGGCGGTCTCCGGCGAACCGGCTCACCTCGCCGCGATCGATCCGGCGACCGGCAAGACCGTGTCCGTGCAGGAACTGACCGGAGCACCCGGCTCGTACGCAGTGGCGGCCACACCGGACGGCACGATCTACGTCGGCGCGTACGGCACCGGCGATCTTTACCGGCGTAAGCCCGGCAAGGACAGCCCGATCGAGAACCTCGGCCGCCCGTTGCCGTCCGAGACCTACATCTGGCGGCTGTCCGTCGACGCCGCCGGGATCGTCTATGGCGGGACCTATCCGGGTGGGCGCGTGTTCGCGTACGACCCGGCGACCGGGAACACCCGGGATTACGGCCAGGTGCTTCCGGGTGTGCAGTACGTCCGCAGCATCGCGGTCGCGAACGGCAAGATCTACGCCGGTACGCAGCCCGACGCGCATCTGTTCGAGATCGACGCGGCCACCGGCGTACGCCGGGAGCTGCCGTTGCCGGACGGGCTGAGCAGCGGCACCGGGCTGACCGTGTACGACCTCAACGCGTACGACGGCCGGGTGTACGCCCGGTACGGCTCGGCCATCAACGGCAAGCTGGGCGTCTACGACACGGTCGCCGGGCGTTGGACCGATCTCATCGCCGACGTCGCCGGGCTCGACGTGTCTCAGCCGGGTCCGAAGGGGATGGTCTACCTCACCCGGGCCGGTCACCTCACCGGATACCAGCCGGAGACAAGGCAGTTCGTCGACACTGGACTGTCCTTCGCCGGCCGGGTGGTCAACAACCGCGGCATCGGCTGGGTGAGCCTGGCCGACCGGGACTGGCCGGGGCGTACGCTCGTCGGCCTGCTCTGGCGGGGCGAGATGTTCCGTTACAACCCGCTGACCGGCAAGTCGGACGTGGTGCGGACGGACGTGCCGGGCGAGCCGATCCCGCTCGCCGCCCTGAGCACGGGGGCGTCCGGCACGGTGTACGCCGGTGGCTACCTCAACGGCGGCCTGGCCAGGATCGACCCGAACTCCGGTAAAGCCGACTTCCAACGGTTCTCCCAGGTGGAAAGCGTGCTGGAGGTGGGCGACCAGGTGTATCTGGGGGCATACCCGGACTCGCGGCTCTACCGCTACGACCTCGGGAAGGCGTGGAGCAGCTCCGAATACTCGCCCGGCCCGGCCGGCACGCCGGAGAACCCGGTGAAGCTCGTCGACCTCAAGTCCTACGACCAGGTACGCGCCCGAGCGCTGACCGACGCTGGAGACAAGGTGGCGTACGGGACGATGCCGAACACCACCCTCGGCGGTGCGCTCGCCATCGTCGACAAGGCGACCGGTGCATCCACAGTGCACCGTCCAGTGGTGACCGACTCCTCGATCGTCAGTCTGGCGTACCAGTCGGGCTTGATCGTGGGTGGCACCTCGAAGGACGGTGGGTACAGCGTGCCGCCGCCCACCCAGACCGAGGCGAGGCTGTTCGGCTGGGACGTCGCGAGCGACAGCAAGGCGTTCGAGTTCGTGCCGGTGCCCGGCGCGACCGCGATCCCGGCGCTGGCCCTCGACGGCAGCGGGAAGCTGTGGGGCCTGGCGGGCGGGCAGCTGTTCGCCGTCGACGTCGCGTCGCGGACGGTCGTCCAGCGCATCCAGCTCGCACCCGGCGTGGCGGACAGCCGAGGCCGGCTCGGTTACGACGCCACCCGCAACGTCCTGTACGCCCTGGTCAACGGCCACCTGCTGGTCCAGGTGGACCTCGCCACCGGTACGCCGACCCAGCTGCTCGACCGCCGGGCGGAGTTCCTCGCCGTGCACCCGGACGGGCGGCTGTTCCTCGGTGACGGCCCGAATGTCTTCCGGGTCACCGTGAGCTGACGCGTTCCATCCGTCGGCGACGCGCTAGGCGCCAGATCAAGGAAATGCAGCCTTCCCAAGCTCGGGAAGGCTGCATTTCCCTGATCTGGCTGGAAGGACCTCAGAGCTGGATGCGGACTAGGTTCCGCCCGCGCAACGTGTACAGGGCGGAACCGTCGGGAGCGGCGGCGAGCAGAGCAGATCCGCCGTACCACTGGTTGTTCAGGCCGGTGACGAACGTGCTGACGGTCATCGTCGCCGGATCGAGCCGCCAGACGTCTTTGCCGGTGGTGCCGTAGACGACATCGCCGACCCGCACCATCCGCCCCTGCCCGGCGATCACCGAAACGGTCGCGACGACCGCCCGCCGAGCCGGGTCGACGGCGAACAGGACGCCGGTCTCGGTGAGACCGATGACGCGGTCGCCCGTCGCGGTGAGGCTGACGATCTGGGTCGCGCCGGGCACCGGGACGATGTCCCAGGTCTTCGTCCGGGTGGCGAGATCGAAGCCCGCGAGGTGTGCCTGCGTCGTACGCGGTGTCGTGCCGAGTCCGTTGTTGATGCTCCCGCCCAGGTACGCCGTACCGTGTTTGACGGCGACGGAACGGATCGACTGATCGGGGATGACGTCCCGGTACGCGTCGAGCGCGCCGGTCCGTGGATCGAAGAGAGCCACCGCTCCGCCATACCGGCCGTACTCGGGTTCGGTGCCGACGACGAGGAGCTTGTCGGCGGGGGAGTAGACGGCGTCGAGCGGCCGGGTCTGGTCGTGCCCGATGGTCGCCACCCGCTCGGGATCGCCGTCGGGTGACATCTTGAACAAGTACGCCAAGGTGTAGACCGACAGCCAGATGTCCCCGCCGACGGGCGTCATCGCCTTGGCCTCACCGGGCAGGAAACGGCGCTCGGAGGTCCCGGCGACGAGGTCGTGCACCTGTACGCCGGCCTTGCCGGACACGTACACCCGCGGACCGTCCGTCGTGATCGCCATCGCCAGTTCCGGCGCGGGCGGCATACCCGCCTCGGTCAGGTCGACTCCGCTGAGCGCCCCGGTGGTCAGGTCGTAGGTGACGATCGTGTTGGTGACGACGCCCCGCAGTCGGTCGCCGGTGACGAAGATCCGGCCGAAGGCCGCGCCGTCGTAAGGAACGGCCAGCGTGCTGAGTTCGCCGGTGTCCCGGTCGTACTTGCGCAAGGTGCCCGACGGCCGGGTGCCGAAGTACACGTCGTTGCGAGCCGAGTCGATCGCGATCGCGGTGACGTAGTTGTCGTTGGTCTGCACGACTTCGTAGCGAGTCGGGTCGGCGGTGTCGATCAGGAGCATCGTGCCGGTCGCGGACAGCCCGGCGGCGAGGATGCCGTCCTTCAGTTCCAAAGTGGCGACGAACGTGCGATCGGCGTACGCGGGCGGCAGGATCTCGCGGCGGGCCCCGGTCGCCCGGTCGATCGCGATGAGGTGCGCGTGCGAGCCGACGCCCGCGTAGATCGTGGTGGCGTCCACCGCGATGCTTCGTACGTACTGCTCGCCGGGCACGGCCGCGCCGTAGTCCCGTTTCACGCCGGTGGCGGGGTCGTATTCGAAGACCCGGCCGCCCGGGTAAGTCCCGCCGTACAGCTTGCCGTCCGGCGAGGCGGCCAGCGCCCAGATGAACGAGTCGGGCGAGACACTTGCGACCTTGGTGACGGCGGTCGACACCGTGGCCGACGTCGTGTCGATGCGGTAGAGATCGCCCGGCGTGTAGGTGCCCACGTACAGGTCGGTGCCGACCGAGGCGGTCGCCCACGCGCCGCCGCCCGTCGGAAGTTCGTACCGCCGGTCGACGCGCTGATCGGCGAGGGCGTACGCACCGACGACGGTCGGGGAGACCCCGCCGGTGGCGGTGTAGATGGTGCCGTCGATGAGTTCCGCGCCGTTGACGGAGGTGACCTCAGACGCGGGCCCGAGGTCGGTGATCGTGCCAGGGGCGAGATCGTCGGCCGCCGAGGCGAGGCCGGCCGGCCAGGTCGCGGCGAGCGGAGCGGCGAGGGTGGTCAGGAGCAGGGTTCGACGTCGCAACGGGTTCTCTCCAATACGGTGAGGTAGTTTCGGGCCGATCCGTAATGAACCATAAGCTCATCACATTCAGGGACTGACGTCGAGAGGTTGAGTTTCGGGCGTACCCGTAATAGATCGTTTGACGGGCCGGCGGAACGGGGTAGGTAGCCTCGGACCGGTCTGGAGGTGATCGCATGCGGACCGGAGCCGCGGCCGGGCACACCGGGTACTTCCACGAGGCCGCCGTGTACCGGTCCGACCGGGAGTTCCTCGACATCGCGGTGCCGTTCCTCCGGGACGGGGTCGCGGCGGGAGAGCCGACCCTGGTGGCGCTCGGTGGACCGCATGCCGACCTCGTCCGGCGGGCCACGGCCGGCGACCGCGAGATCAGCTACCTGACCTCCGACTTGTACGCCCGCCCGGCCGCGGCGATCGCGGAGTACCGCCGGATCCTGACCCGTCTCGCGGAGCAGGGCGCGCAGCAGGTCCGGATCCTCGGCGAACTGGCCTCCTCGGCGTTCGGCGCGACCTGGGACTGGTGGGCCCGCTACGAATCGGCCATCAACCACGCGTACGCCGAATTTCCGTTGTGGAGCATCTGCGCGTACGGGACTCCGGCGACGCCGCCCGCCGTGCTGGCCGACGTCCGGCGTACGCACCCCCGGACCGCCGGGCCGAACGGCGAGCACACCTCGAACGACACCTATCTCGATCCGGCGACCTACTTGGCGGAACCACGCGTCGTCACGGCCGACCCGTTGCTGCGCCGGACTCCGGTGTGGACGCTGGTGGACCCGACCCCGGCGGCCGTCCGGTCGGCGGTGCGCTCCGTCGTCCCCCACGGTCTGACGTGGGCCGGAGCGAAGCTGGGTGGGTTCATGGTCGCCGTCAGCGAGGGCGTGACCAACGCGATCCGGCACGGGCGCGGGCCGGTCCGCGTACGCCTGTGGATCTCGTCACATCGCCTGGTACTGACCGTCACCGACCAGGGCGCCGGACCCGAGGACCCGTACGCCGGGCTGCTCCCGCTGCCGGACGCCGATCCCGGTGGTCTTGGCCTGTGGCTGAGCCACCAGTTGTGCGACCACGTCGCCATGGATCGGGACGCGACCGGCTACACCCTCCGGCTCACAGCGGGTGACCCCGACGCGGATCGTTGACGACGCAACCGTTCCGGAAAGGTTGACATACAGACAGCTCAATGGTCCTATGTGTCCTTACGTTGGCCGGGCGCAGTCATCCGGCCCGACGGAAGGACGCTCGGTGAAGCGGCACACCTCACCTGAACTACCCGGCGAAGGCGACACCGACTACGCGCGCTACATGCGCCTCGACACTCTGCTCAGCCTGCAGCGGCACCCCGACGACGTGGTTCACCGGGACGAGTTGCTCTTCCAAGTAGTGCATCAATCCAGCGAACTCTGGCTCAAGCTCGCGGTCGCCGAGATCGACGAGGCGGCCGTGCTGGTCGGCAAGGACGATCCGATCGGCGCGGAGCTGCTGCTCGGCCGGGCGTCCCTGGCGATCCGGCTGGTGACCGATCAGCTCGAGATGTTCCGGTTCCTCAAACCGGCCGACTTCGAGGCGATGAAACCGGCGCTGGGCAACGGCTCCGGCGCGGAGTCGCCCGGGTGGCGCGACGCGCAGAAGGCCAGCCGCCGGCTCGGTCAGGCGTTCCAGGCGTACCTCGGCCGCCAGGAGGTCGACCCGGCGACGCTGTATCCGGGCGTCGACACCGATCCGGCGTACCGGCTCGCCGAGGCGATGGTGGACTGGGACGAGCGAGTGGCCCTGTGGCGCGTACGCCACTACACGATCGCCATCCGCATCGGCGGCCACGGCATGACCGGTACGCCGAACAGCCCGGCGGACTGGCTGGCGAAGCTGATCGACTACCGCTTCTTCCCGGAACTCTGGCAGCTCCGGGTTCTCGGCGGCCACGCCGGTGCGTGAGCTCGCATCGTGGCTGTCCGGCGACCGCCGTCCGGACACGTTCCCGTACGACGCCGTCGGGGCGGAGTTCCGGCGTACCGGTAAGCACTTCGTGGCCAAAGAGCTACTGGTCCAGCTCGATCAGGCCCGGCGGACGGCATTGGCGCCGGCCCGAGCCCCGGCCGCCGACCGCTTCCTGCGGGACTTCCTGGACGTGGTGCTCGACAAGTTCGACGGGCGCTACGACTACCAGACCTATCTCGGGCTGAGCCTGCTGCGGCTGCCCGACGACGTCGACTCCGTACGCCGCCGGCACGACGAGCTGACCGTGCAGTTGATCGCCGACGCCCTCCAGTTCGAGCTGGCCGCCGCGTCCGGGGCGACCGAGCTGCTGCCCCGGCAAAGGCCCGGCCTGAAGCTCGTGACCAAGCGCTATCGGCTGGGCGTACGCGCCTTCGCCCCGGCGCTGAGCCGGCTCGGTCTGCTGACGACGGCGGCTCCCGATCCGGCGGCTGCGGCGGCTCAGCTCTCCGAAGCTGCGCTGACCCGGCAGGAAGCCACCGAACGCCGGGCGCTTTCGGCGAGCATGCTGCCGGTCGACCAGGTGCACGACGAGTACCTGTTCATCCGGGTGTTGCAGGGTTACGAGACGACGTTCGCCGCGTTGGCCGTCGAACTCGGCCAGGCCGTTGCCGACGTGACCGCCGGACGTCCGGACGAGGCGGCCGAGCGGCTCGCGTACGCCCGGAAGCTGCTCGACGGGGCGGCGCCGTTGTTCTCGTTGATGGCCACGGTGCAACCGGAGTCGTTCCGGGCGTTCCGCGTCCACACCGAAGGGGCGAGCGCCATCCAGTCCCGGTCCTACAAACGGGTCGAGTCGTTGTGCCGGCCTCCTGACCAGTCCCGGTTGGACTCCGCGGCGTACCGGTCGGTGCCGGAGGTTCGCGACACCGTACTCGCCGGGCAGCCCTCGCTGGCCGAGGCGTACCGGGCGGCGGTCCTCGGTGGAACGCAGGAACGGCTGCTGGAACGCCGGATGGCGGAGTTCAGCGCCGCGCTGCTGCAGTGGCGGCAGACCCACTATCGGATCGCCGTGCGGATGCTCGGTACGCGACCAGGCACCGGTTACACCGAAGGCACGCCGTATCTGGCCGCCGTCCGGGATCTGCCGGTGTTCAGCTCGGAACGGGAGGGCACGTGACTCTGCGTCAGGAGTTTCCGCTGCTGGCGGACTGCGTCTACCTCAACAGCAACTCGACCGGGGCGGTGCCGCGAGGGGCTCAAGCGGTGCTGGAACAGTATTGGGAGACCCTGAGCACTTGGCGCGACGACGTGTGGTTCGGCTGGCACGAGCAGCTCGACGCGTATGTGTCCACTCTGGAGCGTTTCATCGGGGCCGCACCTGGCAGCGTCGTCACCGACGCCAACCTCAGTACGCTGCTCTCCCGAGTGGCTTCGTGCCTCACCTTCCAACCGCCCCGCAATAGGGTGGTCATCACCGACCGGGAGTTCCCGACGATTCCGTTCGTCTGGCAGGCCCAGAAGCGGCTCGGGGCGGAGGTCGACATCGTCGGCGACGGCGGTCCCGCGATCGATCAGGACGAACTGGAACGACGGATCGACGAGCGGACGCTCGTGGTATGCGTACCACATGCGAGCTTCTCGTCCGGCGCGACGCTGGACCTGCCGCGGCTGATCCGCCGGGCGCGCGAGATGGGCGCGCTGGTCATCCTCGACGCGTTCCAGAGCGTCGGGGTGATGCCACTGGACGTGACCGCGCTCGGGGTGGACTTCGTGCTGGGCGGTTCGCACAAGTGGATGTGCGGGGTCGGGACCGCGTTCCTTTACGTACGCCCGGAGCTGGCCGACGGGCTGGAGCCGGCCGCGACCGGCTGGCAGGCCGGCGAGCACGCGCTGTCCTTCCGGCCCGCCACCGCCTGGGCGGCCGGGGCGCAGCGGTTCGCCGGCGGCACCCCGTTCCCGCTGACCGCCATGATTTCGCGGGTCGGCCTGGATCTACTGGCCGGCGTCGGCATCGAACAGATCCGGGCGCATTCGCTCGCCTTGACCGCCCGGATTCTGGACCGCGCGGCATCGGCGGGGATTCCGGTCGTCAGCCCGAGCGGACCGGACCGGGGCGGCGTCGTCTGCCTGGACGTCCCCGACGGGGAAGCGGTCAAACACCGGCTCGCGAAGCGGAACCTGATCTGCAGCTGGCGCGGCTACCTGCGGCTCGGCCCGCACATCTACAACACGCCCGACGAGGTCGACGAGTTCATGGACGCCCTGGAACAGGAGTGGCACCGATGACCGAGGTTTCCCCGCGCGCCCTGATGAGCCTGCTGTTCAACGGAGCCAAGGCGGTCGACGTCCTGGAGACCGCGCTGGACCTGGGATTGCTGGACGAGCTCGAACCCGGCCCGGTACGCCTGGCCGACCTCGCCGAGCGCCATGGGCTGAAACCGTTGCGGCTCTACAAGTTCCTCGACTGCCTGGAGAGCCTCGGGCTGCTCCAGCGGGCCGACGACGGTGACGACATCGCCGACACCGAGTATCGGGCGGTCCCCGGATTGCGGGACGCGGCGGTGGCCGCGCTCGGGCCGGACGCGATCGAACGGGACCGGGATCGGTACCCGTGGCGGGTGCTGCACGGACGGCTCGCCGACAGCCTGCGCGGCGAGGTCGGGATGACCGACGAGGATTTCGCCTGGCCGCCGAAGACCGACGAGCAGACCGCCTCGTTCGAGAGCAGCATGTCGCTCGGGCTCGGCCCGGTCCTCGAAGTCTTCCACCGGTACGCCGACCGCCTGTGGGACGGGCGTACACGGTTCCTCGACATCGGCGGAGGCGCGGGCACGTTGGCAGCAAGCGTCGTCGCCGACGCGCCCCACCTGCACGTCGACGTCTTCAACCTGCCCGCCGTCGGCCTGCTCGTCGAGCAGACGCGTACGCGGTGCGCCGATCCGGCGCGGCTCGGTTTCGTGGCGGGGGACTTCTTCGCCGAACCGCTGCCGGGCGGCTACGACGCGATGGCGTTCGTCCGCGTACTGCACGACTGGCCGGCCGACGTCGCCCGCCAGCTCGTGGAGTCGGCGTACGCCGCCCTCGAACCCGGCGGCCGCCTGCTGATCTGCGAGGAGTTCCGGACGCCGGACCGCCTGGCGATGCAGTTCTTCTGGTCGTACTTCCTGATCGGGGTGGACAGCTGCGTCAGCCGCCTCCGCGAGGTCTCCTTCTACACCGCGCTGCTGGAGAAGACCGGCTTCGACCAGATCGAGGTCCTGCCGTCGGCCTGGGAACTGGTGGTGGCCCGGAAACCCGGTTGAGTGCGGATCTCCGGGCCACTGCTCATCACGTCGAATAGTAGTGCTCGGCGAGATATCGGCGATACCAGTCCGCGTACGGGTGATCCGTCGCGGCGAACGTCGGCATGGGGAGCTTTGCGTCGGCTGCGGCGAAACCCCAGACGCGTACGGGCTTGCCCGAGGCGCGCATGTTCTTCACCCAGGTCCGGACCGAGTCGTCCGTGCCGGCCCTGGTGCCGAACGAGAAGCAGTAGGGCAGCAACTCGGTCCAGTCGGCGCGGCTGTCGGACCGGTCGCATTCCACCCCGGCGACCTGCGGATAGGTGACGCGCTGGACCGGTCCCGCGCCGCTGCCGACCCGTTGCAGCCGGTAGGCGAGACCTTTGCGGCTCGAGCCGTTGTCGAGCCAACCAGCGGTGACGCTGATGTGCCACGTGGCCGACGACGCGATGTGGTTGTCGAAGTAGCCGATGTCGGTGTCCGCCTCGTCGTGCCAGGTGACCGAGGTCGGCCCGATGCTGCCGAACTGCAGCTCGTACTCGGGCTTGGCGCTGTCGCGGCGATGGACCTCCGCGACCGTCGACGAGTCGAGGAGCTTCAGCGTCGGGTGGATGCCGTCGTCGAACGGCTTCTTCTGGCCCGTACGCCAGGCGACTCGCCCGTGATCATCGATCTTGCCCAGGCGGTACCAGAGTGTGTTGTGGTTCTCCGACTGATGAACTTCCAGCACGGTGTTGTCGTCGGTCAAGACGACCGCAGGGCTCTGCCCGGTGTCGTACTTGCCGTGGCTGAGCCAGGTGACCGAACCCGCGCTCTCGTCGACGCGCCCGGTCCAGTACCACAACGTGTCCTGCGGGCCTTCCTCCACCGTGATCACGAGGCCGGACTTGTTGATGCCGACTGTCGGATCAGTGGCGAGGTCGTGGGTGTAGGCAAGCCGCGCGTTCGCGTCCCCGGCGAGGATCGGAATCACTCGGCCGTACAGATCGCTGACGGGTATGCCGCCGAGGTCGCCGGTGAGCATCCGGTCGCCGAAGGCGGTATGCAGCGCCGAGTTGAGCCGGAACAGGTCGGCGGGGGAGAAGGTGGTGCGCAGATCGAGCACCAGCGTGATCGGTGCGGCGTACGCGTTGGCGGGATCGGCCATCCAGGACGCGACGACACCCAGCCAGGACGCCAGGTCGAACACCTTCGGATTTCGTCCGCTCGTGTCGACGCCCGACCCCGGCTTGCCGTTGCCGACCTTCAGCGTTCCGTTGTCGGCGACGACGTCCAATTCGAGCTGGCGTACGCCGGATTCGAGCTGGGAGCGGATGCCGTCGCGCTCGGCGCCGCCGAGGTTCCCACCGAAGCTGTCCTGGGTCGCGGCGAACAGCGTCGTCGCATACATGGGTGGGCTGGTGGGGGTGAAGGTCATGTTCGGCTCCTTCACCGCGTTGAGCCCTCCCGCGGTCATCCGCGTGCAGGTCCCGCTTCGCGGTTTGCCCTCGCCGTACGCCTGACGCAGGCAGTTGCGCAGCGCGAGCTGGCCCCAGTAGTTCGGATGCAGCGACTCCTGTTGGTGGTCGCCCCGAGCGTGGATCGCGTAGATCCATTCGAGCTGGTCCGCGCCCTTGTCGGCGGAGCCCTTGGGCAGCTTCGTGTCCTCGAACAACTTGACGGTCTTCTCGCATAGGCGGCGATCGGCGAAGGCGTGGGTGAGATCCAGCGTCCGGATGCCGGGCACCTTGGACAGGACGACCGCGCGGGCGACCGCGCCCCGGACGACGCTGAGGAAGTCGGAGGTCGCCCAGTCGGAGTCGTCGTTGTACAGGCCGCAGCCGCCGGAGTTCAACCGGCTGTAGTCCTCCTTGTACCGGTAATTCGCGGCGGCGTCGGGCGGCAACGCCTGGGGATAGTTCTGCACCATGATGGTGTAGGAGCCGGGGGCGTACCCGGCCTGCCGCATGGCGTCGCGGACGTTGCGGTACGCCGTCACGATCGCCTTGGTGACCTTGTCGACGGCATCCGCGTCGAGCTTGGCCTTCACCGACGTCTTCGCGTGGCAGTGGGGGACCCCGGGCACCAGGTAGACGAGGAAGCATGAGGTGATCACGTCGCTGAATCCGAAGTCGTTGCCACCGATGGACACCACGACCATGGTCACCTTGTGCCCGGCTGCGAACTCCTTCAGCAGCTGTGCCTGTCCTTTGTTTCCGCGACTGTCCTGGTAGAAGTCCAGACCCGGCTTGAAGAGACGACCGCTCAACAGCGAGCTGAACGCCGAGCTGGTGGTGGCACCGGAGCAGGCCAGGTTCATGCTGTTCACGGTTCGCCGAAGGGTGTCGCGGCCGAAATGGATCTCGGCGGACTTGCTGCGATGGCAACCCTCGATGAGCTCACCGGTGCCGTCGGGATTGTCGTCGTACGCGGTCTTGCCCAATGCGTCGACCTTGTCGAGGTCGACCACGGCCTTCTTGGCGGTGTTGCCGGCCCACCGGCCGGCCTCGCCGGAGATGTACGAGTCGCCGACCGAGACGACCCACGGGGCGTCCGCTGCTCGGATCGTGGGAACGGCCGCGGCCGGGAGTGTCATGGCGAGCGCCGATCCGGTGAGCGCGGCCATGGCGGTCAGGGTGACGCGTTTTCGCACACTGTCCTCCCAAGGGGTGATGAAGTGGGTGAACAGCACCGTACGGTCGGAAACGCGTTTAAAGCGCAAAACAGCCACGAAAAGGTGGAAATCGTGGTGGTCCGCTCGCCCGCCGGGTGACGCGTCTTGTCGCCCGCCGGAGTGACGAAGAGCTGGCTGCCTAGGGGCTAGCGAAACGGCTCCGGCCAGCGGAAACGCGGGTTTAACCAGTCCAGGCGGGGTACATCGCGTGATCATGCCGTCACATTGAGTGAAGGAGCGCAGGGCGATGACCCAGACAGTGGAACGGCCGTCGGCTCGGCCGGCCGAGACGGGCAAGCAGAGCACACCCGGCACCGATCGCCTCACCACCCAGGAAGGCAAGATCAGTGTGGCGCAGGGCGTAGTGCAGAAGATCGCCGGAATGGCCTGCCGCGAGGTCTCCGGGGTGTACTCCATGGGCAGCGGCGCGACGAGGGCGTTCGCGGCTCTCCGGGAACGCATTCCCGGGAGTTCCGGGCCGAACGTGTCGCAAGGCGTCGGCGTGGAGGTAGGCGAGACTCAGGCAGCGGTCGATCTCGACATCGTGGTCGACTACGGGGCGAGCATCGCTGAACTCGGCCACAGCGTGCAGCGCAACGTGAAGCAGTCGGTCGAGCGGATGACCGGGCTGGAAGTGGTCGAGGTCAACGTCAACGTGGACGACGTGCACCTGCCCGACGACGAGCAGAGTGCGCCCAACCGGGTCTCGTGATGGCGGCTCCGGCCGATCTGACCGGCGGCGTGGACGTCGACGCGATCGCGGCGGCGGTGAGCCGATGCCCGGGTGTCGTCGACCTGTACGGCGGTTCACCGGGAGAGGTGGCGACCTACCTGCCCGGCCGCCGGGTCGCGGGCGTACGCATCGGCGACACCGCGATCGAGGTGCAGATCCGGACGTCGTGGGGCAGTCCCGTGCCGGAGGTCGGTGCGGTCGTGCGAGCGGCGGTCGCCCCGTTGGCGGGCGGACGTCGGGTCGACGTGCTGGTGGCCGACCTCGTCGGCGAACCGTCGGCTGACCGTGCTGCCGACGCTGAGGCCAACGGCGACGCAGTAGGCAAGAGGCCGGCAGCCAAGGGGCCAGTGGCGAAGGGGCCAGTGGGCAAGGGGAAGGGATCATCATGACCAGAACCATCGTCGGCACGTCCGTCGGCCTGATCCTGGGTCTCGTGGTCGTCCTGGTCGGGTTCGGCCAGATGCTGATCGTGGCGCTCTTCGCGCTCGGCGGCTGGGCGGTCGCCAAGGCGCTCGGCGGCGAGCTCGATCTCGGCGCGCTGGGCAGCTTCGGGCAGCAACGGCGGAGTCCGCGGTGACGGCCGCCCTCGCGCCGGAGAAGCAAGACACGTTGAGCGAGCTGGCGGACGCGGTCCCCGTCGGCGGGGCCGTCCACATCAAAGACGACGTCGTGGCGAAGCTGGCGGCGTACTTGGCGACCGAGGTGCCCGACGTCGGTGGCCCGGCTCGGGGTTTGAGCCGCCTGCCCTTAGGCGGTCAGGGGGCGGACTTGAACCGGCGGCCGTTGGTGTCGGCCCATGTCGACGGCGGCCGGGCGTACCTCGACGTGACGGCGAGCGTCCGCTGGCCGGCATCGGTCGCCGAGGTCACCACCGAGGTACGCCGGCACCTGCGAGAACGCATCCATGAGCTGACCGGGCTCGAGGTGGGCGAGGTGCGGATCGAGGTCACCGATCTGATCACCGAGACCCCGCACGCACGAGTGTCCTAGGTGGAGGAAGCACGATGAGGAAAGCCGTCAACCGGCTGCTGGCCGTGATCGTCGCGCTGGCGCTGATCGCCCTGTCCGTGGTGGTGATCGTCGAGGTGATCGCGGCCGCCGTCGGCGCTCGCCCGGTCCTGATCGACTGGCCGGACGCGCTGGCCTGGGCACGGCGTACGCGCTGGGACGATTCGGCGCTGAAGGTCACCGGGCTGCTGCTCGCCCTGGGCGGGCTCGGGTTGCTGGTGTTCGAGTTCTGGCCGTCCCGCGTACGCCGATTGCCGGTGAGTAGCACCGACCCGAATCTGGACGTCGCCGTGACCCGGCGCGGTCTGGCACAGGACATGACGGCGGCGACCGAGGAGGTGGACGGGGTGACGCCGACTCGGGTCAAGGTCGGCCGCAACCGCATTCGGGTGCTGGCCACGGCTAGGGACGCCGCGCCGGACGCGGCCGGGTTGACCGAAGAGGTGGCCGCCTCGGCGGGTACGCATCTCGACCGGCTCCGGCTGGCCCGCCGCCCGAGGCTGTCGGTCAACGTCGCGAGGAGGGCCTGATGCACGCCGATCGAACGAACCGCACCGTCCTGACGATCCTCGGATTCCTCCTGCTCGCGACCGGCCTGAGCCTCGCGGTCACCGCCTTCGGCGGCCTCGACGATGCAAGGGCCGGGCGATTCCTGGCCGCCAACCGAGTCTGGTCGTACGCCGGTGACAACGGGCGTTGGCTGTGGCCGGTGGTGGCGGTCGTCGCGTTGATCGTGCTCATCCTCGCCGTACGCTGGCTGGTGGCGATCTTGTTCAGCACCGATCGCGTGAAGAACCTGCCGTTGCGGACCGAGGGCGGCCGGGACCGGGTGACCCTGGCCGCGCCCGCCGTCAGCGACGCGGTGGAGGCCGAAGTCGAGACCTATCGCGGCGTCCGGTCGGCTCGCGCCCGGGTGATCGGCCGCCCCGAGCGCCTCGAACTGGCGCTCCAGGTCGACACCGAACTCGACGCCGACCTGGCCGCCATTCGTGACCGGATCGAGCGCGACGCCGTGGCCCACGCCCGGCGGGCGCTCGACGCGCCGGATCTGCCGGTCCGGCTCGACCTGACCGTCAAACACCAGGCCGGCGCGAGAGTCCACTGAGAACTTCCGGGCACCCCAGGCCCGCCGACCTCAGCGGTCCTCGATTTGGCGGGCGACGCGGTCGATGCGGCGGTCGGGGACGATCCACATGATGGCGACGGCGACGAAACAGGCCAGCGCGATGACGACGCCGAGTCCGCCGTGCGGGTCGATGAGGAGCGCGCTGAAGATGCCGGCGAGGTAGAAGATCGGGGAGAGTTTGCCCTTGATGTCGCGGCCGACGGCCTTGCGTAGAGGCGACTGGGAGCCTTGGTGCCGGATGATCACCGACTGCAGTACGAAATACGCGATCGCGGCGCCGAGCAGGTTGACGCCGTAGATCACGACCGGCGTGTGGGCGAAGTCCGACTCGTCCATCCACGCCGTCGTGAACGGCAGCAGGGACAGGCAGAACAGCAGCGCCAGGTTGGCCCACAGGATCGCGCCGGTGACCCGTTGGACCAGGTGGAACATGTGATGGTGGTTGTTCCAGTAGATCCCGACGTAGACGAAGCTGAGCAGGTAGGTCAGCAGACCGACGCCGGAAGTGTGGATGAGGTCGGACAGTTCGTGCCCGGCCGGTGGCTTGAGTTCCAGCACCATGATCGTGATGATGATCGCCAGCACACCGTCGCTGAACGCCTCAAGCCGACTGGTTCGCATGTCTTGCCCTTTCCGGCGACGCCGGATGGAGTGACGCGCCTTCTTCAGCAACGACGCCGAGCGACGACCGTCACATGTCCGGCTGTCACAGAACGGGGTGCTACCTGGTCTAGAGGGTGACACGCGACGCGGCATCGTGGGAGGACCGAATGCGTACGATTCTGGTGGTCGGCGGTGGGTACGCCGGTTTCTACACCGCCTGGAAGCTGGAGAAGAAGCTCCGGCGGGACGAGGCTCGGATCGTCGTGGTCGACCCCCGGCCGTACATGACCTATCAGCCGTTCCTGCCCGAGGTGATCGCCGGTGCGGTCGAGGCCCGACACGCCGCGGTGTCCTTGCGGCGGCACCTGCGTAAGACCCGGCTCGTCGCCGGTTCGGTGACAAAGGTCGATCATGCTCACCGGACCGTCATCGTGCAGCCGGCCGACGGCGAGCCCTTCGAACTGGGTTACGACATCATCGTCGTCACGGCCGGCGCGGTGACCCGCAAGTTCGCCATTCCCGGGGTGGCCGAGCAGGCGATCGGCATGAAGCACGTCGAGGAGGCGGTCGCGATCCGGGATCGGCTGCTCACCGCGTTCGACCGGGCGTCGGTCCTGCCGCCGGGGCCGCGACGGCAGCGTCTGCTCACGGTCACGTTCGTCGGTGGCGGGTTCTCGGGAGTCGAAGGGTTCGGCGAACTGCTTTCCCTGGCCACGTCGCTGCTCAAGGCGTATCCCGAGATTGACCGGAGCGAGTTGGCCTTCCACCTGGTGGAGGCCCGCGGCCGGATTCTCCCGGAGGTCACCGATGGGCCGGGGCAGTGGGTCGTCCGCGCGCTCGAGCGGCGCGGCGGCCGGGTCCACCTGAACGCGCAGGTGCTTTCGGCGGCGGACGGACACGTGGTCCTGTCGACCGGCGAGGAGTTCGACTCGGACCTGATCGTGTGGACCGCCGGCAACGACGCGAATCCGTTGGTGCACAACCACACCGATCTGCCGGTCAATGAACGCGGCCTGCTGGTCGTGCGCGCGGACCTGCGCGTGGGCACGGACGCCGAGGCGATCCCGGACGCCTGGGGCGCGGGCGACGACGCGGCGGTTCCGGATCTGGCCATGGGCCCGGGCGCGGTCACCGTCCCCAACGCGCAACATGCGGTCCGGCAGGGCAAACTACTGGCCAAGAACATCGTCGCGAGCCTGCGCGGTGGCCGGATCAAGCCTTATGCGCACAACAGCCTGGGCACGATCGCGACCCTGGGGCTCGGCCGCGGCATCTTCCAATACCGCCGCATCGTCATCAAAGGCCTGCTGGCCTGGCTCATGCATCGCGGCTACCACGTGCTCGCCGTGCCGAGCTGGGAGCGCAAGGTCCGGGTCGCGGCGATCTGGCTGACCGCCGTTGCTTACGGCCGCGACATCGTCTCGCTCGCCTCGGTGCAGCACCCGCGCCGCGCGTTCGTCACCGGTGGTGAGCTTCAGCCGGTACGCGAAGATGCGGCGGTCTGAGTTCGCGACTCTCCGTTCGGCGGAGCCGCCATGATGGCGGTGAGCTGCTTCGGGGTAAGCGCGGGAGCGGGCAGGGGATGGGCGGCTCCCGCCCGCAGGCCGTCGAGGAAGTAGGCGAGAGTCCGCCGCCACGCCAGCGGCGCGACGCCGGTCGATTCGCGGATGACCTGTGACATGGCCCAGATGAGCGTCGCGTAGTCGGCCGCCTCGAAGTCCTCGCGGAGTTGGCCGTCCTCCTTCGCCCGGACGATGAGCCGTTCGATGTATCGGAAGGTCCGGTGGCAGGCCTCGACGATTCCGGGCGAGAGCGGTACGCGTTGCGCCAGCGCGTCATTCAGGCCGCGGTCCTCGGCGTGCAACGCGAACAGGGTCTCGGTGAAGGCGACGAACCCGGTCCAGGCGTTCGGCTCCGCGAGCGCCTGTTCCGCTCCGGTGTGCAGGACGGCGATCCGCGTCGGCATGATCGCGTCGAACAGGGCGTCGCGGGTTGGGAAGTGGTTGTAGAGCGTGCCGATGCTCACCCCGGCTCGGCGGGCGATCTCCTCCAGCGGGGCGTCCAGGCCGCGTTCGGCGAACAGATCGCTCGCGGCGGCGAGAAGCCGGTCGCGATTGCGCGCGGCGTCGGCCCGGAGCGGCTTGGTTCCCGTGGTCACGCCTACCATCCTACAAAGTTGAGGTAGCCCTCAGGTTCGTGCTACGGTCGAGCCTAACCTGAGGGTTACCTCAACTTGGGAGGAATCGTGGGAACACTCGCTGTCTTCGGTGCCGGACCCGGACTCGGGCTGTCCATCGCGCATCGCTTCGGCCGGGAAGGTCATCGCGTCGCGCTCGTGTCGCGTACGCCGGACCGGCACGCCGGCTATCGCAGCGCACTCGCCGACGCCGGCATCGAGGCGGACACGTTCGTCGCCGACGTCCGCGACCGCGCCCAGCTCGACGCCGCCGTCGATGCCATCGGCGCTCGGTTCGGGGCGATCGACATCGCCTATTACGGCCCGGGCGCGCTCGACCCGGCCGACCGGCCGAAGCCCGTCACGCAGGCCGACAGTGACTCGGTACGGACCGCCATGACCTGGGTGTACGCGGCGGTCGACCTCGTCGGCGCGGTCCTGCCCGGCATGGTCGCCCGGGGCGACGGCGGTCTCCTGTTCGCGGGCGGGCTCAGTTCGGTGGTGCCGATGCCCGCGTTGGGCAATCTCGCGCTCTCCTCGGCGGCGCTGCGGAATTACGCCGTGACCTTGAACGCCGGGCTCGCCGACCAAGGCGTGTACGCCGGCACCCTGACGATCGGCGGTCTGATCGAACGCGGCGACATCCATCGGTTCATGAGTGCCGAGTCCAACGGCGCGATTCCGGTCCTCGACCCCGACGAGCTCGCCGACGCCGCGTGGCAGCTCTATTCCAAGCGCGACCGCGCCGAAGCCGTCTTCAACGCGTTGGGCTGACCTGTCTTCGTTCTGCACGGACTTCCTTGATCGGCACCTCCTTGATCAGCGGAAGTTTCGTGGGGTTATGGCACCGCGAATCTTCCGCTGATCATGGTGCGCCATGGGGCGCCGCACGGGCGCCGCGCCCGGCGGGGCGGCCGCGTGGGCGCGGCTAGGCGAGCAGCGCGAGCTGGTCGGCGTACACCCGGCCGAGAAGCGGCTCCCCGGCGAGGAGGCGTTCGACTTCGGCGACGGCGTACTCGCCGAGGCGGCGTACCTCCCGGCCCTGGACGCCGGCCATGTGCGGAGTGATCCAGACGTTGTCGAGCTGGAAGAGCGGATGGCCGGGCGGCAGCGGCTCCGGGTCGGTGACGTCGAGGCAGGCGTCGATCCGGCCATTGGCGCATTCGCGGGCGAGCGCATCAGTGTCCACAAGTGACCCACGGGCGGTGTTGATCAGGATCGCCCCATCTGGCAGCAGCGCAAGACGGCGTTCGTCGAGGAGATGACGCGTCGAAGGCAACTGCGGTGCGTGGACGGTGACGACGTCGCACGCTTGGCACAGCTCGTCCAGTTCGGTGAGCTCGGCCCCGAGCCCGGCAGCGTCGACCACGTCGAGGTACGGGTCGGAGATGAGGACTCGATATCCGGCGGCGATCAGGCGGGTGATGACTCGGCGGCCGATCCGGGACGCGCCGATCACGCCGATGACGCGGCCGTCGTTGCCCCGGCGCTCGTCGAACGACGGAACCTTGCCCGCGGCGTACGCCTTGGCGTGCCGGAAGCCGCGCTTGCCCGCGAGCGTGATGACGGCGACGGTGAAGTCGGCGACCGGATCGGCGTTCGCGTCGGCCGCCGACGAGACCAGTACGCCGCGCGTGAAGACTTCGGGGTCGACGTGAGCCTTCACCGATCCGGCGGCGTGGACGACGGCGCGCAGTCGGGGAGCGGCGTCGAGCACCCGGGCGTCGATGCGGGGGCAGGACCAGCTGGTGAGCAGAACCTCAACGGGGGCAAGGCTTGCGAGCGTCTGGTCGTCGAATCGCTCCACCGGGTCGGTCTGAGGTAGGCGCAGTGATCGGGCGAGCCGGTCAAGCAGATCCTCGGGCAGCACGCCGGGTGCCACCTTCGGCGACATCGCGATCATTCCCACCGGTTGCACTTTATGCCTCCCGCACTTGACGTGGCCGCCGATAGAAAACGTCTCCTATGGCAGTTCCGCACGATAATCCACGGTTGTGGACGGGGCAACCGCCATAAAACGGCCAGGAGTTCATCTGCCCTTGACAGGCCAGTAGAAAAGCTTTTACTTTCTCCGCGTGGTGAAGGAAGTCCCGTCGACGAAGGCCCGTCGTTGGCGGCGCGATCGCATCTTGCTCGCGTTCGTCCTCCCCGGGCTGCTCTACTACCTGGTCTTCCAGTACGGCGCGATGTTCGGCAGTTCCCTGGCGTTCCTCGACTACGTGCCGTTCCTGGGACTCAAAGACAGCCGCTGGGTCGGGCTGGACAACTTCGAACGGCTGCTCGGCGACGCCGACTTCTGGCGCGCGACGCTGAACACCGTCGAGATCTCGTTGTTGCAGCTCGTGTTCTTCTTCCCGGCGCCGCTGGCGCTCGCGATGCTGCTGCACAGCATCATGCACGTACGCATCAAGCGGTTCGTGCAAAGCGTCGTCTACCTCCCGCACTTCATCTCGTGGGTCATCGTCGTCGCGCTGTTCCACCAGATGCTCGGCGCGACCGGCGTACTGAACGGGTTGCTCGCCGACGGCGGCCTGCACACCGTGCAGATCCTCGGCAACCCCGACGCGTTCAAACCGATGCTGGTGGCCCAGGTCATCTGGAAGGACACCGGCTGGGGCACGATCATCTTCCTGGCCGCACTGATGCAAGTGGACGAACAGCTCTACGAGGCGTCCGCGATCGACGGTGCCGGGCCGTGGCGACGCTTCTGGCACGTCACGCTGCCGGGAATCCGGACCGTCGTCGTGTTGCTGCTGGTGCTCCGGCTCGGCGAGATCCTGTCGGTCGGCTTCGAGCAGATCCTCCTGCAACGCGATTCCGTCGGGGCGAAGGCCGGCGAGATCATCGACACCTTCGTCTATTACCGCGGCGTCCAGGCCGGAGATTTCGGGTACGCCGCGGCGGCGGGCCTGTTCAAGGGAGTGGTCGGGGCGATCCTCGTCTACGCCGCGAACAAGATCTCCCATCGGCTGGGCGAGTCGGGGGTGTACCAGTGACCGCCGTCCGTCCGAAGTGGCAAGAGCCGCCCCGCCCGGTGACGAGCTTCGCCAAGGCGGTGACGGTCGTCGTCGTCCTGGCCCTGGTGACCGTGCCGTTCCTCGTGGTGGTCTCGACCAGCCTGGCCGATCCCCGGGACGTCGTCGCGAACGGCGGCTGGGTGATCTGGCCGGAGCGACCCAGTCTCGCGGCGTACCGGGAGATCCTGAACGGCGGCATCGTCGGGCGGGCGACCCTGGTCAGCCTGGCCGTGACGATCGTCGGCACCGCACTGAGCCTGACCTGCACCGTGCTGCTGGCGTACGCGCTGAGCCGTCCGGGCGTCTACGGCGGCAAGCCGTTGATGCTGCTAGTCCTGTTCACCTTCCTGTTCCCGCCCGGCATCATCCCCGCCTACCTGGTCGTCAAGGAGACGGGCCTGCTCAACGCGTACGCCGCGCTCATCGCCCCGGTCCTAGTGAACACCTTCAACCTGGTCGTGATGCGCGGGTTCTTCCAATCCCTGCCGTCGGAGCTCTACGAGGCCGCCCGCCTCGACGGAGCGTCCGAGTGGAAGATGCTGTGGCGCATCACGATCCCGTTGTCGCGGGCGGTGCTCGCCGTCATCGGCCTCTTCTACGCCGTCTCGTACTGGAACTCGTGGTTCCACGCCCTGCTCTACCTCGACGATCCGGCCAAGTGGCCACTGCAACTCGTGTTGCGTACCTATGTGCTGGCCGGCGGGCAGCTCGCCGACCCGTCGGCGGGCGAAGCCGGCCTGATGTCGGCCCCCCAGACGGTGCAGATGGCCGTCGTCGTCCTCGCCACCATCCCCATCGTGCTCGTCTACCCGTTCCTGCAGCGGTTCTTCGTCCGCGGCGTACTGGCCGGCGCGATCAAGACCTGAGCCTCAGCGAAAGGACCCCTCCCATGACCCAGTTGTCCCGGCGTGCCGTCCTGCTCGGCGCGACTGCCGCGGCCGTCTCCTCGGCGGTCGGCGCGTGCGGCGACGGAAGCCCCGGCTCCGTCGGCAACGCCGGCGCCGAGAAGGTGCCGTGGCCCACCTACGTCCCGTTCGCCGGTCCGCCGGCCGACCTGCCCGGCACCGCCGAGGGAGTGCAGCCCGGCTACACCGTCTACCCCCAGAACCTGGTCAGCGCCAGCAAGGCCAAGCCCGGCGACGGCTCGAAGGTACGCGCGGTCGCCGTCACCTACGGCACTCCGCCGACGCCGAAGGAGCAGAACAAGCTGTGGCAGGCGATCAACGACGCGCTCGGGATCGACCTGGAGCTGACGCTGATCCCCGACGCCGACTTCGACGCCAAGATGGCGACCCTGACCGCCGGTGACGACCTGCCGGACATCATCAGCATCGGCGGCGGCCACCGGCTGCCCCGGGAGCAGGACTTCGTCCTGGCCAAGTGCGCGGATCTGTCCGACTTCCTCGCCGGGGACAAGGTGAAGGCGTACCCGAACCTCGCCAATCTCCCGGCGTACGCCTGGCAGGGGATGGGCCGGGTGAAGGGGCGGCTCTACGGCATCCCGCTGGAGCGGCCGCTGCCCGGCTGGGGGATGTTCATCAACCGCGACGCGTTCACCTCGGTCGGCGCGAACGACCAGTCGTGGTCCAAGGACGACTTCGCGACCGCGGTCAAGGCCCTGAGCAAGAACAAGCAGTACGGCATGGGGGCCAACAAGGGCAACCAGTTCGGCATCCGGCAGTTCCACCTCGGCGCCTTCGGCTCGCCCAACGACTGGAAGCTCGACGGCGGCAAGTTCGTCAAAGCCGAGACGCTGCCCGAGTTCAAGGCGGCCCTCGGGTTCGCCCGCGACTTGTTCGCGGCGGGGGCGTATTACCCGGACACCATGTCCATCAGCACGGTCGACATGAAGACCTACTTTTACAACGGCACACTCAAGAGCATGACCGACGGGCTCGCCGCCTTCGCCCCCGCCGTCACCAGCGTCAAGGGTGCGTACGCCGTCGATCTGGCGCTGCCGTTCAAGGGCGGCTCGGCGGCTCCGACGATCATGGCCGGCTCCGGCGTCTTCGGGTACACCGTGCTGAAGAAGGCGTCGCCGGAGCGCGTGCAGATGTTGCTGCGGGTGCTGGACTTCCTCGCCGCGCCGTTCGGCACCAAGGAGTACGAGCTGACCCACTTCGGCGTGGAAGGCACGCACTTCACCCGGGCCGCCGACGGCACCCCCAAGCCGACCGAGCTGTGGAAGGCGGGGGAGAACGTCACCAACTTCCCGATCGGCTATCTGGCCGAGGCCCCGCGGGTGCTGTTCTTCAGCGGGGTCGACCCGGACTCGGTCAAGCGCCTGCACAAGTGGGAGACGCTCGCCGTGCCCCGGGCGGTGAAGAACCCGGCCGTCGGATTGGTCTCGGACACCTCGAACCGCAACGGCGTGGCCATCAACAAGGCGCTGAACGACGGGATCAACGCGATCGTCACCGGCCGCGAACCGATGGACGCCTGGGAAGGCGTCGTCAAGAAGTGGCGCGAGAGCGGCGGCGACAAGATCGCGGAGGAGTTCGCCAAGGAATACGCCGGCTAATGCAGTGGCCGCACCGACTTCCGCACCACCAGGTGGGTGCCGAGCATGACGTGCTCGCGCCGGGAGCCGCTGGAACGCTGGGTCGCGAGCTTCACCGCTGTGCGGCCCAGCTCCTCCTGCGGCACCAGGACGGAGGTCAGCGGCGGATCGAAGTCCCGGGCGCTGGGGGTGTCGTCGTACCCGACGAGCGAGAAGTCCTCGGGTACGCGCTTGCCGTCCTCCCGCAGCGCCTCCAGCACCCCGGCCGCCACCCCGTCGTTGCCCGCGAAGATGCCCGTGAAGTCGAGCGTGCCCTGGTCGAGGATCGCCCGCATGCGGCGGTAGCCGCCCTCGCGATCCCAGGGGCCGTGGCTGACCAAGGCCGGATCGAACGGGACTCCGTAACCCGCGAGCGCGCTGCGGTAGCCGGTGACACGGTGATCGGAGGTCGTCAGCCGATCCGGTCCGGCGATCATCAGGATGCGCCGGTGCCCGGCGGTCAGCAAGTGGGTGACGGCCGCGTGCGCGCCGCCGGTGTTCTCGTAGTCGACGGTGATGCCCGGGAAGTCCGGGCCCAGCGACGGGCGCGCGCACAACACAAGGCAGCTACCGGCGTCTTCGAGACCCTTGGCGTACTGGCGCATCCGCTCGCGGTAGTCGTCGTTCTCCACCACCCCACCGGCGAGGATCACGGCGTCGGCGCGCTGCTCGCGCATCAGGCGCACGACTTCGAGCTCGCGGTCGGGGTCGGCGTGGGTGGTGCAGATGAGGCACAGTCGATGGGTCTGGCTGGCCATCTCCTCGACTCCGGCCGCGATCCGGGCGAAGAACGGCGTGGTGACCTCGGCGACCACCAGTGCCACCACCTTGGCGGTCACGCCGTGCAAGGCTCGGGCGTGCGCGTTGACGACGTAGTCCAGTTCCCGCACCGCCTTCTCGACCCGTTCGCGGGTCTGCGCCGAGACCGGGTAGTCGCCGGACAGCACCCGGGACACGGTGGCCATCGAGACTCCGGCGCGGGCCGCCACATCTTTGATGCTCGGCCTCTTACTCACCACCACAAGCGCACCTCGTCCACGACTCTCTAGAAAAGCGATGGGAAAGCTTTACCATGAATCTACCGGACCACTTCCGCTGGGGCGTCGCGACCTCCGCGTACCAGATCGAGGGAGCCGTCGCCGAGGACGGCCGGACCGACTCGATCTGGGACACCTTCTGCCGGGTGCCGTCGGCCGTCGTCAACGGTGAGACCGGCGAGGTAGCCTGCGATCACTACCACCGGATGCCGTCGGACGTGGCGCTCATGCGTGATCTCGGCGTGGGCCTTTACCGCTTCTCCGTCTCGTGGCCGCGGGTGCAGCCCGGTGGGCGTGGCCCGGCCAACCGGCGCGGGCTCGACTTCTACGACCGGCTCGTCGACGAGTTGCAGGCGGCCGGGATCGAGCCGTGGCTCACGCTCTACCACTGGGACCTGCCGCAGGAGCTGGAAGACGCGGGCGGGTGGCCGGTACGCGACACCGCGTTGCGGTTCGCCGACTACGCGTCGCTCGTCTACGACCGGCTCGGAGATCGCATCCCGACCTGGACGACGCTGAACGAGCCGTGGTGCTCCGCCATGCTGGGGTACGCCTACGGCCGGCACGCGCCGGGCCGCACGTCGCTCGCCGACGGGTACGCCGCCGCACACCACTTGTTGCTCGGCCACGGCCTCGCCGCGCAGCGACTGCGTACGGCGGGCGCGAAGTCGCTGGGGATCACGCTGAACCTCGGCGGGCACGAACCAGCCACCGCCGCGGCGGCCGACGTCGACGCGGCTCGGCGGGCCGAAGGCTCGACTCTGCGGCTGTATCTGGACTCGCTCGTGCGCGGGGCGTACCCGGAGGACGTGGTCGCCGACCTTGCCGCACAAGGGATTCGGCTGCCGATCCAGGAGGGCGACCTCGAGGTCATCTCGACGCCGCTGGACCTGATCGGGGTGAACTACTACTCGAGCCGCGTCCACTCCGGCGAGGAGATCCTGGCGACCGGTCGTCCGGTGACGGCCATGGGCTGGGAGATCGTCCCAGAGGGCCTCACCAGACTCCTCGTACGCCTGACCCGGGACTATCCCGGTGTCCCGTGGTGGGTGACGGAGAACGGGGCCGCCTTCGACGACAAGCCCGACGCGGAAGGCTTCGTCGACGACCAGGACCGGGTGGCGTACTTCGCGTCCCACATCGACGCGATCGCCGAGGCCTGCCGGCAGGGAGCCGACGTACGCGGCTACTTCGCCTGGTCACTCCTGGACAACTTCGAATGGGCCGAGGGGTACGCCAAGCGCTTCGGCATCGTGCGGGTCGATTACGAGACGCAGCAACGGATTCCCAAGCAGAGCGCGCTGTACTACCGCGACGTGATCACCCGGTAGAGCAAGGGCGCTGGATCAGGGATCTCGGTCGAAAACGCGCCAAGATTCGACCCGGATCCCTGATCCAGCGCCCAACAGTGCAAGTGGGCTCAGCCGCGGCGAGGAGCGACCGGCGCGGACAGCCCCGCGCCGAAGAGCCGCACGTCCACCTCGGTGAGCGAGAGTTTGAGCGCACCGAGGGCGACCGACTCCGCGCCGAGGGTCGATGCGCGTACCTCGGGCATCCGGAGGCACAGCCGCTGCAGCTCGGCCCGCAATGGGTCGAGCACCAGGTCGGCTGATCGGGAGAAGCCACCGCCGAAGATGACGACCTGCGGGTCGAGGGTGAGGACGAGGGCGGCTGCGCCGATCGCGAGGTCCTTGACGTAGCGGCTCACGGCGGTGCGGGCCGCCTTGTTGCCTTCCCGCGCCGCGTTGAAGACCCAGGCCGCCGCGTCGTCCGGGCTCACCGTGTCCGGTACGCCGGGGCAGTTCTCCAGATGCGACGGTGCGGTGAGCCACTTGACCTGTTTGAGCGCGCCGATCTCGCCGGCTGCCCCGCCGAAGCCCCGGCGTAGGACGCCGTCGATGATCAGTCCTGCCCCGTTACGCATACCGGCGAGCAGGTAGACGATGTCGTCGGCGTCGCTGGCCGCACCCTGCCAGCGTTCGGCGACGGCGGCGAGCTTGCAGTCGTTCTCCACCACGATCGGGCAGGAGAACCGGCCGCCCAACTCCGCGGGGAGGTCGACCGACTTCCACCCCGGCAGCGGGGTGAAGAAGCTGGTACGCCCGCTGGCGTCGACCGCGCCGGTGACTCCGATCGTCACGGCCCAGATGTCGGCGGGGCTCATGCCGGCCTCGGTCAGGCACGTCTCGATGACCTCGTCGAGTTCGGCCAGCCGGACCGCGGGGTCGGCGTCGGCCGCCACACTTCTGCGTACCGTATGGGTGATGTTGCCGTCGAGGTCGGACAGCAAGGCGAGGATCTTGTGGACGCCGACGTCGATGCCGAGCACGTGGCCGGCGGTCCCGCGGAACTGGTAGCGGCGGGCCGGGCGGCCGACGGCGCTGTTGGCCCCGGGCTCCAGAACGGTGGCCCACCCGTCGGCGACCAGGCCTTGGGCGATCACGTCGACCGCGGGCCGGGACAGCCCGGTGCGCTGGGAGAGTTCGGTGACCGTGGACGGCGGGTTGCCGCGCAGCGCCCGCACGATGGTCAGCGAATTGAGCTCGCGCAGGCGCGGCAGATCGGTCCCGGTGGTGGCCAGATCTGTCACGATTCGCCCCTTGATTCCGCGCGGAGACGCCGCCTAATAACGCTACGATGTTTACAAAATAAGCGGCGAATGGCAAGTCGAGTCATGAGATCGGGTACGCCTGAGCCGCCGGCGTGATCACCGGAGTGAAGTCGACGGCACGCCCGCCGACGGCGAAGCGATACCGCCCGAGCCGCCGGATCTCCGGCCGCGCCGCCAGGTATGCGGTCAGGTCGTCCAGCTCGGCGGCGGTCAGCCAGCTCGGCGGATCCGACACGGCGCGGAACCCGCAGATGTCGGCGAGGTCCCGCAACCACCCGAGTTGCTGATCCGTCAGCAGGTTGAGCCGGCTGCGGAAGTAGACGACGTCGGGGTCGACCTCGGCGAGCGGCTGTTGCCACAACCGGTGCAGCGTGTTGACGACCGCATTGCGGGCCATCGCGTCCGAGGGGTCGTCGCTGGCGTAGTTCTGCCACATCGGCGCGACGTCGGGGCCGCTGCGCATGCCGTCGAGGATGCCCAGTGACGGCAGGAGAATCGCACCGCTGCCCAGCAGGTACGCGTCGTCTCCGGCGACCTGCCGGATCAGCTGCAACGCCGACCGGTACGCCGCCTCCCGCTCGCCGCCGTCCGATCGGGAGCCGACCACGGCACCGGCGTTGATGAAGTCGAGCTTGAGGTACTTGAAGCCCCATTCGTGCACGACGCGATGGGTCAGTTCGGCGAGGTACTCGCGAGCGTCGTCAGTGGACAGATCGAGGGCGTGATAGCCGGTGCCCCAGTTGTGCCCGGCGATCACCTTGTCCCCGTACGCGTCCCGCAGCAACAGCTCGGGTCGCCGCCGGGCGAGGTCCGACGTCGGCAAGGCGATGAACGGGGCCAGCCACAGCCCCGGCGTCAGCCCGGCGTCGGCGATGCGGTCGGCCAGCGCCTTCATCCCCGAGGGGAACTTGTGGTTGGGCTGCCAGTCGCCGACCGCCACCTCCCAGCCGTCGTCGACCTGGACGACGTCGAACGGCAGCCCGCGCAGCGTGTCCACGTCCTTGACGAGCTGCTGTTCGGTGATGTTCTCGTAGTAGGCGTACCAGGAGCACCAGACGTTGCCCGCGCGGGTGTTCCGCGAACCGAGCCCGTCGGCGAGCTGCCGGGCATAGGCGGCGAACACCTCCTCCTCCGGCCCGTACGCCGTGAACCAGGGCTGCGCGTCGCGCTCGTACCACCCGGCGAGGGTGTCCTGGTCGGCCGACAACCTCGGTACGCCCAACCCGAGCCCGCCGAGCAGCAGGACGTTGCCGTCCCCGCCGTCCAGCGCCGCGACGGCGGAGGAGTGGTGCCGCGCCGGATCGTCCCACGGATCGTCGTCGGCGGTGACGCGCCGAACCGGGTTCTCGATCCGCAACGGGGCCTCGGACAAGCGCCGCCAGCCGCAGGGGCTCCAGGAGTTGTAGCCGTGCCGGTAAAACGCGGCGTCGCCGAGTCCGTGCAGCAGGGCGACACGCCCCGGCGGAAGGATCAGGCCCCCGTCAGCTGCCTGCGGGCGGCCGGGCCCGTCGTGTTCGAGGGCGAAGGTGCGCCCGGCCAGCTCGATGAGCAGTGCCATGGTTCTCCAATACAGCGATGGCGTGGCGGGCCGGGGGCTGTCCCGGCCCGCCGTCTTGCAGGGTCTGGCGGTGCCTACTTGAACAGGGCGTTGACCTGGTCGTTCGCCTTCTTCAGCGAGGTGGCCGAATCGGACTGACCGAGGATCGACGCCTGGATCGCGTCCTGCACGATCTGGCTGATCTCGTTGCCGTGCTCGGTGATCGGCAGGAGGAAGGTGCCGCCGGGTGCGAGTGCCTCGTCGACGAAGACCTGGACGTCGTGGCCCTTGCTCTTGTGCGCGGCCAATGCCTTGTCACTGGCGGTCTTGATGGCCGGGAACACCACGCCGTTGCCGCCGACGACGTTCTGGCAGTCGGCCGAGCCGAGGAACTTGACCCACTTCCAGGCCTCGTCCTTGTGCTTGGTGCCGGCCCAGATCGCGTCGGACAGGCCGTTGATCGCCGTCTTGCGGCCCTGCGGCCCGGCCGGCAGCGGAGCGAACGCGAACTTCGCCTTGGCGTCCGCGCCCAGGTAGCTGTTGATCGTCCAGGAGCCGGCGAAGGTCAGCGCGCCCTTGCCCGCGTTCATCAGCGCGTCCCGGCTGAGCGTCGACTGCTTGTCCAGGGCCGGGCTGTATCCCTTGGCGATCAGCCGCTTGAACCAGTCGATCGTCTCGGCCAGCTTCGGGTCGTCGTACTTGTACTGCGTACCCCAGGGGTTCTTGTCCAGGTAGGTGAACCCGTTGCTGACGGCCAGATCGCCCCAGCCGTTCTGGCCCTGCGAGCCGTCGCCCCACTCGGCCAGGAAGCCGTACGTCTTCACGTGGGACTTGTCGAACGCAGGGTCGAGTCCGTTGCGGCCCTTGTCGTCGACGGTGGCCTTCGCGATGAGCTGCTCGAAGGTCCCGCCGTCGGCCGGGTTCCAGGTGAGGTCTTTCAGCGCGGCGGCGTCCAGCCCCTGCGCCTTGAGGAGATCGGTGTTGTAGACGAGCGCCATCGTGTCCCAGTCCTTCGGCAGGCCGTATCGCTTGCCGTCCTTCGTGAACAGATCGGCCAGCCCGGCCTGGTACTGGCTCAGGTCGACCTTGTCGGCGTCGACGTAGGGCTGGATGTCCAGGATCTGGCCCGAGGATACGAACTGCGGGTAGTAGGAGCCCTGGTTCGTCCACACGTCGGGGGCGTCGCCCGCGGCGAGCTGCGTGGTGAGGTTCTGCCAGTACTGGTTCCACGCCGACTGGGTGATCTCGACGGTGATGTTGGGATTGGCGGTGTGGAACGCGTCGGCGCACTGCTGGTACGACGCCTTCTGGTTGTCGTCCCAGAGCCAGTACTTCAGGGTGACGGCGGAGCCGTCGTCGTCACCGGACTGGCCGCACGCGGCCAACCCGGTCACCAGGGCCAGGGACAATAACGCGGCTCCGGCCCGAAAACTGCGGTTCATCGGATCCTTCTCTCTGGTGGGGGCGGGGACTACTTGTTGCCGGTGAAGTTGAGGGACTGGACCAGCCGCTTGCCCATGAGGATCAGCAGGACGAGCACCGGCAGGACGGACAGCGTCGAAGCCGCCATCAGTCCGGTCCAGTCGGGTTGGGTGTTGGGCGACTGCTGGAGGAACACCCCGAGGGCCACGGTGACCAGGCGGTTGTCCTCACCCCGGCCGACCAGCAGCGGCCAGAGGTAGTCCTTCCAGGCCCAGACGGTGGTGGTGATGCCGATCGTGATCAGCGGTCCACGGCTCATCGGCAGGGCGACCCGCCAGAAGATGCCCCAGGGTCCGGAGCCGTCGAGGATCGCCGCCTCCTCCACCTCGCGGGGCAGCGAGAGGAAGAACTGGCGCAGGAAGAACACGGCGAACGGGGTCATCAGCACCGTCGGCGCGACCATTCCGGCCATCGTGTTGATCAGGCCCAGGTCCTTCACGAGGATGAAGTTGGGCAGCAGGGTGAAGATCGGCGGCACCATGAGCGCCGCGATGACGATCCCGAAGACGAGGTCGCGGCCGGGGAATCGCAGGCGGGCGAAGGCGTACCCGGCCATGGCGCAGAACAGCGTCTGCACGACGGCGATCACTCCACAGTAGATGACCGAGTTCAGCAGGTACCCGGCGAAGTCGATCCGGGCCCCGGAACCACCGGCCGCCCGGGCGCGCTCCTCGGAGACCAGACCCAGGATGCGGCTGAAGTTGATGAGCGTCGGGTGGCGGGGCAGGAGACCGGCGTTGTCGGTGTAGATGTCGGCCGCCGGAGTCAGCGCCGTGCGTACCATCCACCAGAACGGGAACAACGTGATCAGGATGAACGCGGCCAGGGCCAGCCAGGCGAGGACGCGGCCGGGGCGCAGTCTGCTCTTCATGGTGATCGGTCCTCTCACGCCAGGTCCGAGCGGGACGCCCGCAGCAGGCGCATCTGGACGGCGGTGAGCACGCCGAGGATCAAGGCCAGGCAGATGGCGGCCGCGGCGGCGTACCCCATGTGGAAGTAGGTGAATGCCTGCTGGTAGATGTAGTAGTAGATGACCCGGGTGGCGGAGACCGGGCCGCCCTTGGTGGTCACCGCGACGGTGTCGAAGATCTGGAACGAGCCGATCAGCGAGACCACGAGCACCAGTGCCAGCACCGGGCGGAGCAGCGGCAACGTGATGCCCCGGAACATCCGCCATTCCCCGGCCCCGTCGATGGCCGCGCCTTCGTAGAGGTACTGCGGGATCTGGAGCATGCCGGCGTACAGCAGCAGCGCGGTGTAGCCGGTGTAGGCCCAGGTGTTGATCGCCGCGATCGACGGCATCGCCCAGGTCTGGTCGGTGAAGAAGCCGACCGGCCCGGCGTCGAAGACCGCCAGCAGGTGGTTGACGAACCCGAGGTTGGTGTCGAGCAACCACATCCACAGCAGGCCGACGGTGACGTTCGGGACGAGCCACGGCAGCAGCAGGGTCGCCCGCAGGACGACCGAGCGGGTCAGGCGGTGCAGCAGCGTCGCGACCCCTAACGCCAGCAGCGTCTGGGAGCCGATGTTGAGCACCACGTACCACGCCGTGACCAGCAGCGCGTTCCAGAACTGGCCGTCGGAGGCGAGCTTGGCGTAGTTCTCCGCGCCCACATAGGACGGTGTGTTGAGCATGCTGTAGTCGGTGAGGGAGTACCAGACGCCCCGCGCCGCCGGGTAGCCGTAGAACACGGCGAACCCGAGCAGCACCGGTGCCAGGAACCACCACGCCGCCCGGCGATCGTCGCGCCGTCTCTTCACCCTCATCTCGCCGCCATCTCCGCCTCTGATCTGCATCGTTCGATGCCTCTGATCTGCTCGATCGATCTGCGTCAGGTTGGCTCTTGCCAGCCGGCCCGCTCTCGAATAATGATGTAGACCTTCGAAATTTTGTCAACACCTCTTCGTATTGGTTCGGCAACAAGATCCCCCGCACCGGAGAGCAGACATGACTTCAAGACCAGGTCACCGGGCATTCCCGGCCCTCTTCCGCGCCGCCGCCGTCGGTCTCGCCTTGGCGTTGACTGTGGGAACCACGTCGGCTGCGGCCACTCCGACCCCGGCTTCGGCGAACTGGACAGCGTTGCCCTACGCCCCGGCGCCGGCCGACAATCCGCTCAAAGGCTTCCTGCCGTACGCCGGGAGCTATCAGACCTTCCCGTACAGCATGGAGTGGTTCTACCTGCCACTTCGCGATGTCATGACGGGACCGCGCCACTTCGACTGGACCGCGCTGGAACGCCGGCTCAACGACATCGCCGGTCGTGGGCATCAGGCGGTGTTCCGCTTCTACCTCGACTACCCCGGCCAGCCCACCGGCATCCCGCAGTACCTGCTGGACCAGGGGCTCGTCACACACGCGTACGACGATTTCGGGAACAACGGCGTGAGCGTCTCGCCCGACTACGACGATCCCCGGCTGGTCACCGCGCTGGAGGAGTTCATCGCAGCGTTCGGCCGGCGATACGACGGCGATCCCCGGATCGGCTTCATCACCCTCGGGCTCATCGGCTTCTGGGGCGAATGGCATACCTGGCCGCATGACGGCTGGACGCTGCCCGAGAACTGGATGCCCGACACCGCCGTGCTCACCAAGGTGCTGACCGGCTACGACAACGCGTTCGACCGGACCCGGCTGCTCGCCCGCTATCCGAGTCCGCAGAACAAAGACCTGGCGATGGGGTACCACGACGACTCGTTCGCCTTCGAGACGCTGCCCCCGACCTCGTGGCACTTCGTCCAGCGGCTGATCGACGAGGGCGTCACCGGCAAGTGGCGTACCGAGCCGATCGGCGGCGAGCTGCGCCCGGAGATCCAGTCCTGCCTGTGGGACGAACCGGTCAGCTGCGCGCAGTACGAGGACTTCACCGAGTCGGTCGCGCAGACCCACGCGTCGTGGCTCCTCAATCAGGCCGCGTTCGCCGGTGCCGGGTACACCGGCGACAAGTACTTCCGCGCTCTCGAGGCCAGTAAGTCGCTGGGCTACGAGCTGACCGTCACCGAGGCCGCCGTCGGTCCGGGCCGGGTCTCGGTGCGCATCGCCAACCGGGGGACCGCCCCGTTCTACTACCCCTGGCAGGGTGAACTCGCCGCCGTCGATCGGCAGGGCCGGATCGTGGCCCGATGGCGTACCGGGTGGACCGTCGACGGCATCCAGCCTGGTGCCACGCCCGTCGAACTGTCGACCGACATCGGCCTCCGGGGTCTCCGCCCGGGGAGCTACGACCTCGTCCTGCGGGTCGCCAACCCCTTGCCGCAGGGCCTCCCGCTGCGCTTCGCCAACACCGGCCAGGACACCCACTCCGGCTGGTTGCGCCTGGGTGCCGTCACCACCCGCTGACCGCCCGCAGTTCCTCCCTCGTCCCTGAAAGGAACAACCATGCCCGCGTTACGCAAGCTCCTCGTGACCACGGCGGCCGCGCTGGTCGTGCTGCTGCCCGTCACGGCCTCGGCGGCACCGGCCGGTCCGCCCACTCGCCCGGCGGCCGGTCCCGGTCCGGACACCAGCCTCACCACGCACACCTACGGGTACGCCGATGCACCGGTCGGTCAGCCGTTGAAGGGCATCGCACCCTACTTGTTCCCCGGCGACAACCTGTCGACGAAGTACCCGGGCGGGCTCGTCTGGAGCTACTTCGCCCTCAACGAAGTCATGAAGGACCCCACCCGCTGCGACGTCTTCGACTGGACCGTCTTCGAGAAGGCGCTGGACGAGGCGGCGGTCTGGAGCCGTCAGGTGGCCTTCCGGTTCTACCTGGAGTACCCGGGCGGCAGCGGCACCCATCCCGGCAACGGCATACCACCGTGTCTCAACGGCAAGGTCGCGTTGCGTACCAATGGATTCTGGGGGACGGTCAGCCCGGACTACGACGATCCCGACCTGATCTCCGCGCTCACCTCGTTCATCAACGCCTTCGCGCAGCGCTATGACCACGCCGGTCCGGGTGGCACCGCCGACCCGCGCATCGGCTTCATGACGTTGGGCCTGGTCGGCCTGTGGGGTGAGTGGCACACCTGGCCTTACGACCGGGACACCGCCGACGGCTATCCCGACCTGATGCCGACCGACGCGACCATCAGCACGATCATCGGCGCGGCCGACGCCGCCTTCTCGAACATCCAGGTCGAGGTCCGTTATCCGCTCGCGGGCACGCAGACGGCGAACATCGGTTTCCACGACGACTCGTGGCCCTACATGGAGTACCGCAACGGTCAGTTGAAGGGGATGACCCTGCCTTCCTCGATGAACGGGTGGGATGACGCGTTCCTCCAGCTCCAGCTCAACACCGGCACCGAGAACCGGTGGGTCACCCAGTCCATCGGCGGCGAGGCGCGTCCGGAGATCCAGGGCAGCCTGTACGCCAACTGGCCGGCCGGAGGCGGGCAGGTCGACAACGTCCTCGCCGCGACCGAGCTGACCCACATCAGCTGGATGATCAACCAGACGGGCTCCGGCGGCTACAGCACGAGCGATGCCAAGGTCTCGGCCGGCATGCGGAAGATGGGCTACAACCTGCACATTCCGCAGGCGAACTTCAACTCCGTCGCGTCGGGCAGCATGAAGGTCGGCGTCACGGTGCAGAACGACGGCGTCGCCCCGTTCTATTACCCGTGGACAGTCGTGCTCGGCCTGCGCGACAGCTCCGGCAACGTCGTCAAGACCTGGGACACCTCCTGGGACCTGCGTCAGGTGCAGCCGTTGCAGATCCGGGCCTTCCCGGACTGGAACGTCGGGGCCGATCCCAAGTACCTCGACTTCGGCCGCCCGGTGAACTACTCGACGACGGTCAGCACGGCGGGCGTACCGGCGGGGAACTACAGCCTGGTCCTGAAGGTGCGCAACCCGCTGGAGGCGGTGACCGCCGACGTCTTGCGGGCGCGTCCCGCCGAGACGAGGCTCACCGACTGGATCATCGACCAGTGGCGGCCGCGCCTGCCGTTGTCGTTCGCCAACGCCAACCAGGGCGCCGACGGCTGGGTCAACCTGGGCGCGGTCAGCATGAACGCGTGCACGGGCGACTGCACGGCACCGTCGGCTCCGGCCGGGCTCGCCGTCACCGGGCTGACCGACACGAGCGTGTCGCTGTCCTGGTCGGCGTCGACCGACAACGTCGGCGTGACGGGGTACCAGGTGCTCCGGGACGGCGTCGTGGCCGGTACGCCGACCGGAACCTCGTTCACCGACACCGGTCGCGCAGCGGGTCACACCTACCAGTACGCCGTCCGTGCGCTGGACGCCGCCGGCAACGTGTCCGCATCGTCGGCCACCGTCTCGGCGACGACGACGGGCTGCTCCGGTGACTGCACCTCGCCCACCGTCCCGAGTGGACTGGCGGTGACCGGCAAGACCGACACCACGGTGAGTCTCTCCTGGTCGGCGTCGACGGACAGCGTCGGCGTCACCGGGTACGAGGTGTTCCGTGGATCGACGCTGGTCGGCAGCCCGACGGGGACTTCGTTCACCGACACCGGCCTGACGGCGGCGACGAGCTACAGCTACACGGTGAAGGCCCGGGACGCCGCGGGCAACCGGTCGGCCGCGAGCACTGCCGTCGCGGTGACCACTGCCAATCCGCCGCAACCACCCGTCGGGCTGGTGCTCGACGACTTCGACGGTACTCCGGCGTACCCCTCGTCGAACCTCAACGACCTGGGCAAATGGACCGGCGGCAACTGCTTCCTCGACGGCGGCGGCTCCGGCGTAGTCAGCGGGGGAGCGCTGAGCCTCCGCTACGACAACTGCGGCTGGTTCGGCTCGGACGTCGGGGTGAACCTCAGCTCCTACACCTACCTGGTCGTCCGCATCAAGGGCGCGGCCGGTGGCGAGCAGACCCACTTCAACCTGGGGCTCGGCGGCACGACGAAGGTGTTCGGGGACTTCACTCTCGACGGCGGCGGGCACCCCGTCATCACCACGGCGTACCAGGACATCCGCATTCCGATGGCGGCCAACGGCATCAGCCGGAACTCGCCGTCGCAGCTCGCGATGGGCTTCTGGTACGGCGGCAACTCGACCATAACCATCGACAGCATCTCGTTTAGCTGAGCCGGCCGGGGTTATCCGGGGGTGGAGACATCACCACCCCCGGAGGCCTCTCATGACGGCGGTCAACACCCCCGATGCCGGCATCCTCGGCACCCTCGACTCGCGTACGCCGACGCGTTTCTACTGGTCGCTGACGTTGCTCGCGACGATCGGCGGTTTCCTGTTCGGGTTCGACACCTCGAACATCGGCTCGGTCCTCGGTTTCATCCCGTACGAGCTGAACGACTTCTGGACCGGGTACCTCGTCGCCGGGGCGTCGCTGGGAGCCGCGGCCGGTGCGCTCGCGGCCGGGCCGCTCACCGACCGGTTCGGCCGGAAAGCCCTGCTCGTCGTGGACGCCGCCATCTATGCCGGTGGTGCGTTGCTGTCGGCATTCGCTCCCAACGCGGCGGTGCTGATCTTCGCGCGTACGCTCATCGGCCTGGCGATCGGCGCCGACTCCGCGATCGCGACCGCCTATATCGCCGAGTACGCCCCGGCGAAGCGACGTGGTTCGCTGGCGATGTTGCAGCAATGGATGATCACGGTCGGCATCCTGGCGGCCTACCTGATCGCCTGGCTCATCTATGCGACCCTCCCGGATCAAGCCGCCACCTTGGATTGGCGGCTGATCCTCGGACTCGGCGCGGTTCCCGCCCTGGTCGGCTTCGTTCTGCGTACCCGTATGCCCGAATCGCCGAGATGGTTGATGCGCAAGGGCCGCAGTGAGGACGCGCGCCGCTCGCTCGCGGCTCTGGGGGTGGAGGTGAGCACGGAGCAGGTGACGTCGGCGAGCCGTGAGCTGACCGAGGCGGAGGAGAACGCGGCGCCGAGCCGCTGGCGGAACTGGACCCCGGGAGTACGCCGCGCGCTGCTGGTCGTGTGCCTGTTCTTCACGTTCCAGCAGATCACGGGCATCAACGTGCCGTTCTACTACGGGCCCAAGGTGCTCGGGCCGCTGTTCCAGACCGGTGACAGCAAGCTCGACGAGGTCATCGCCGGCGTGCAGGCTACGACGATCCTGACGCTGGTCAACGTCGCCGCGACGTACTTCGCGTTCCGCTGGATCGACCGAGCCGGCCGTCGTCCGCTGGCGATCGGCGGGTTCGCGGGGATGGCCGTGTTCGCGCTGGTGGCAGGGGCGGGGCTGAGCTGGTTCACCGGCTCGGCGAGCACCGCCGTCGTGATCGTCAGCCTGAGCCTGTTCATCGCCAGTTTCGCGATCGGCGTCGGCGGCACCGGCTGGCTGATCCAGGGCGAGGTGTTCCCGACCGCGATCCGGGGTCAGGCGGCGGCGATCGCGGCCACAGTGGACTGGCTCGCCAACTTCGCCCTCATCGAGGCGTTTCCCGCGCTGGAATCCGGGCTGGGACTGGCCTGGGTCATGACGATCTTCGCCGCGTTGTCAGTGGTCGCGATCGTCTTCGTGCTGCGGTTCCTGCCCGAGACCAAGCACCATTCGGTGGAGGAGATCACAGCGATCTTCGAGCGGCAGGCCTCAAGTAAGGTTCAGGTCTGATGCTACGGTCGGTGGCATGCCGAGGGCGCGTACCGAGTCCCATGAACTGACCGTCGGCCAGGTGGCCGAGCGCAGCGGCGTCGCCGTGTCCGCGCTCCACTTCTACGAGCGCAAGGGCCTGATCAGCAGTACGCGGACGGCGAGCAACCAACGCCGCTACCATCGGGACATCCTGCGCCGGGTCGCCTTCATCCGGGCGTCGCAGACCGTCGGCATCTCACTCACGGCGATCCGGGAAGCGCTCGACCAGCTGCCCAGTGAGCGTACGCCGACCCGGGAGGACTGGGCGCGGCTGTCGAACGGCTGGCGGGCCCACCTCGACGAGCGGATCGCGCAGCTCCAGCGGTTGCGTGACGACCTCACCGGCTGCATCGGGTGCGGCTGCCTGTCGATGCGGACCTGCCAGCTCGCCAATCCCGGTGACGTCCTCGGCCGCACCGGCCCCGGAGCCCGCCGCTGGGCCTAGAGCGCTTGCGGCTTCCAGTTCTCGGCCAGCAACCCGAGCAGCACCTCGTCGAGGAACTCGCCCAGCACCCAGGCCGACGAGCGCAGGAGTCCCTCACGGACGAAGCCGTTGCGCTCGGCCGCCCGCAGCATCGCGGTGTTGTCGGCCAGCGTGTCGACCTGCAGGCGGTGCAGTCCGCGTACGACGAATCCGTAGTGGCAGAGCGTCGCGACGACATCGGTCCCATAGCCCTTGCCGCGAGCCGACGGCAGCAGGCCCATGCCGATGTGTGCGGATCGATGGTGGTTGTCGATGCCCCACACGCTCGCCGCGCCGATCAGGGTGCCGCCGGCCAGCTCGACCACGGAGAACTGGACGTTCGAGGGATCCTGGTCGTCGATCTGGACCTTCGGGTCGTTCGAGCTGGGCGACAGCGGACGCCACGGGCGGCCGTCCGCGCGGGCGGCGTTCACGACGTCGTTGAACAACTCGGTCCGCAGAATCGGGATGTCGTCCTCGTGCCGGGCCCGGAGCCCGACCTTGCTGCCCTGCAACATGTGGCCTTCCTACCCAACCGGGCTGCTCGTAGCAAACCGATATCTCCGGCCGGCCTGAGCTGTGAGCCTGTTGGCAAGGCATGCGCGGTCATGATCGTCGGTTCCCGACATTCTTGTGGGATCGTGCGGAGATCATCGTCGGCTTCCGGCGTTCTTGGTGGAGATCAACGGAGAAAATGTGGGGCTATGGCACCGCGAATCTTCCGCTGATCATGGCCGCCCATGATCATGGTCAAATCTGCGTTGCTATCACAGCCCAGAATTGACCGTGATCATGGAACTCGGACAATTCGGCAACGGCGACCCCCGGCCTCCACCCTGTTCGGTGCGATTTCGGACAGCGCTCACCCGAAAACCGCAGCCTTCACCCGGGCGACGAAGCAGGTGGCAATGTCGGTAGGTGTCGATGTGCACCTCGGACCGGGCGACGTCGAACTGCGATTTTCCGGCTTGGTCGATTAGGAAGGAGTGTGTACCGTTCCTGCGACCTTCATGTGCCTGGCCCGCCGGTCCAGCTCCCGGTGGTCGATCTTGCCGTTCGGCAGCGTCGGCAGCTCGTCGACCTGGATCAGCTGAGTCGGCAGAGCTGCGGCGGGCAACGCGGCCAAGAGGTGACGGCGTACGCCGGGGCGGTCGAGCGATGCGGCGATCAGGAACGCCACCAGGCGGCCGTTTGCGACCCCCACGGCGGCGTACGCGATGCCGGGCGCACTGGCCAGCGCGTGCTCGACCTCGGCTCGCTCGATCCGCATCCCGCCGAGTTTCAGCTGGTCGTCGCCGCGACCGTGGTACAGCAGTGCGCCGTCGGGCCGCCGGGCCACCAGATCGCCGGTGCGGTAATAGGGCTCACCGTCCAGTGTGGTCAGTTCCACGGTATTCGGCTCGGCCAGGCCCGGGCTGCTGACGTGGAGCACGCCGTTGACGAGGGCGATGTGCGTACCGGGGATGGGGTGGCCGATCGGCACCGAGCGCTGCGTCGCGTCGCCGGGCTCGCATTCGTGGACGGTGCACCAGACGGTGCACTCCGTCGGGCCGTACTCGTTGAACATCCGGGTGCCGGGCAGTCGTGCGAAGTGGTCGCCGACCAGACCGGGCGGGCAGGCTTCGCCCGCCACGATCGCGGCACGCAAGCTCGACAACTCGAGTCCGCCACGTAGGGCGACGGCGTACAGGGACGGCACGAGCAGCAGATGCGTCGGGTGGTACGCCCGCGCGGCGCGGCCGAGGGCGACGAGGTCGCCGGGCCGATCGCTCGGGATGTGGACGGTGCCGCCGCAGGCGAGCGTCCAGTAGATCCCCGCCACTGAGCTGTCGAACGAGATCGACGAACACAACAGGAAACCGCCGACCGGCTCGCGATAGTAGGCCAGCCGAGCGGCCGTCGAGTACGCCAATGCCGCCGACGAGATGGTCACCGGCTTCGGCGTACCAGTGGAACCGCTGGTGAAACAGGTGTAGGCGAGCCGGCCGCGGCGTGTCGTCCGTCCTTCATAAAGCGAGGGCAGCGCGGTCAGGTCGATCGAAAGCAGGTCCGGCCGCAACGAGGGCAGTCCCGGTTCGGTGAGCACGACGCGAGCACCGGCGGCGTCGGCGTACTGCCGTTGCCGGGCGGGTGGAAAGGCGGCGTCGACCGGAACGTAGCGAGCTCCGGCTCGCAATGCGCCCAGCATGGCCACGATCGCCCAGCGCGACAGTCGAGTGTGGACTAGCACGGGATCGCCTGCTGTCACCCCGTTTGCCACCAAGGCATGCGCGGCACGGGCGCTCAGATCGTTCAGCTCGGTGTAGGTCAGCTGCCCGCCGCGATCGGTCACCGCCACCGTGGGGCCGGGCAGGTGTGGCTCGACGAGGTCGAGGATGTGCTCGGGCCACATCAGCGGACTCCCGCGAAGAGCGGCAACTGCCGCAGGTACGCCGAGATCAGCTCGTCGATCGTGTCGGCGGTGTACGCACCGGTGTCGTAGGTGACGATTCCGGCGCCACCGGGATGGACGGTGAACAGCATCGGACAGCCCAGAACCACCGACGGCGGCGTCTCAGGCCCGGCCGGCACAGCAGTCCATTGTGGCTGGACGACCGGCGGGGTCATCGACGGCCGGGCGACGAGCCGGAAGGCCGGGGCGGCTCGCGTACCGGCCAGCACGTCGAGCAGTCCGGGAACCTCGCCCAGCACCGGCACGAGCGGGATGTCGTCCGCGTACGCCTGACGGCAGGCCGCGTCCACCCGCCGGAGCAGCTCGGCGGGGTCGGCCGCGGTGGGGATCGACACCCGCATCGTCAGCACGTTGAGGAGGAAGCCGACGGTGTCCCACTCGGACGGGATCCGGCCCGGGGTGACGACCGGCAGCAGCGCCTCGGCGAAATGCCCGGCCGGATACAGCATCGCGGCATACGCCGAAAGCAGCACGGTGAACGGGGTGCTGCGCGCTCGCCGGGCGCTGCCGACCACCGCCTGCCAGAGGTCGTCGCCGAGGCGGAACGGGGTTTCGGCGTACCTGCCGCTGACCGGATCGCACCCCGGGCGCTCGACCTCGTCGAGCCCGGCCAGCCGCGTACGCCATCGCGGGAGCACTTCCGCGATGCGCTCTTGCCATTGCGGCGAACGATCGTCGTTCGCGATGTCTGCGTACTGCATGATTTTGGTGGAGAGCCGGTCCCCCCGAAGCCGAGCGTGGTATGCCGTGGCGATGTCCCGGGCGATCACCGCGACCGACCACGGATCGGCGGCGCTGTGGTGCGCGGCGAGATCGAGCCGGTCGTCGCGCAACCGAGCGCGCAGCGTGGGCAGCTCGGTGGCCGGGAAGGGATCGGCGTAGCCGTCGAAGCGCACGGGCTCGGGCGGCTGGACCCGGCTGCCGCCGGGCTCCCGGAGGCTGCGCAACGCCTCGTGCCGGGCCACGACGTCGCCGAGCGCGGCCCGCAGCAACTCCTCGTCGATCGCACCCGCGACCTGGAAGGACTGCTCGACGACGAACCGGTCGCCGGTGGTCCGGCCCGGAGCGTGCCGTTCCAGCAGATCGAGGAGGTCCTGGGCGTAGGTGAGCGGGTTCATGCGACGACCACCATCGGAAGGTGCTTCAGTCCGGAGAGGAACGCCGAGCGGACCCGAACCGGCGGCCCGGCCAGTTCGAGGTCGGACACCTCGGCGAGCAGTCGGCCGAACAGCAGCCGCAATGTGCGGCGCGCTATGTGCGAGCCGATGCAGTAATGCCGTCCACTGCCGAAAGCGAGATGCCGATTGGGCCGCCGACCAGGATGGAACCGGTCCGGCGCGTCGAACACCGCCGGATCGCGGTTGGCGGCGCTCAGCCAGGCCACGACCGGCTGGCCCGCGTCGATCTCCTGCCGGCCCAGCCGCACCGGACGGCGCGTGTGCCGCACGAAATGCATGCCGGGAGTGGCGAATCGCAACGCCTCCTCCACTCCGCTGTCGAGCAGGTCGGGCCGCTGCGCCCAGGCCCGGTACGAGCCGGTCGCCGCGAGGTGGGCCAGCACCGCACCGGGCACGCCGGGCAGCGTCACCGTCGCTCCGAGCAGCAGACTGTACGCGTTCGCGACGATCGCGCCGGCGGGCAGCGGAGCACCTTCGAACCGCATCGTCACTAGTACGCTCACCAGGTCGTCCCCGGGTTGCCGCATACGTTGGCGAACCAGATCGGCGAAGTACGCGAACAGCTCCCGATGGCCTCGCCGCAACGTGGCGGTCACCCCGTCGGGCAGTCGGACGTCGGGATCGTCCTCGGCGGCACACATCTCGGCGAACTGCGTCAGCCGGGCCCGGTCCGACTCCGGTACGCCGAGCAGCGGGCCGACGGCGGCGAGCGGCAACTCACGGAACACTGCGGCCAGGTCGACGACCGATCCGGCCGAGCGTCGCACGGGTTCGAGGACGGCGTTCACCGCTTCGTCCACTGCGGACATGTGCAGGTCGACCGCCCGCGCATTCAGCGCCTGCTGCACCGGTGCCCGCATGTGGTCGTGCCTCGGCGGATCGGTCGCGGCCAGCTGCCGCCCGGCGGCGGGATCGGGCCTTCCCAGGAGGTTGAGGAGCGTACCGCGCTCGCTGGTGAACGTCTCGTAGTCCGAGAGCACCCGGTTGACGTCGGCGTACTTGGTAACCGACCAGAACCCGGGCCGGTCGGGCGTCGGCGGCTGCCAATGCACCGGGTCGGTCTCGCGCAAGTCGTGGAACACCGCGTGCGCCCGGCCTGACGCGTACAGGTCGGGGTCGGCGAGGTCGAGGAGGTCGTTCACGCCGACGCCAGCTCGGCGACGATGGTGGCGGCGAGTTCGGCGACGGTCGGCGTGAGGAACAGCGTCCAGGTGGGAACCTCGACCCCGAACAGCTGGTCGATCGCCAGTTGCAGCTCGGCCGCGAGCAGCGAGTCGCCGCCCAGCTCGAAGAAGTCGTCGTGTACGCCGATCGGCGCCACCTCCAGCCGGGCGGTCCACAACTCGGCGAGCTGTTGTTCGACCGGATCCCGAGGAGCGACATACTCCGTGCTCAGGTCCAGCGCCTGGCGGTTCATCGGCGTACCCCCATCTCGTCCATCAGTAGGTCCGCGAGGAGTGTGTCGGGCGCAGTGACGAGCCGGTCGGCGGTCGCGCGGAACCGGGCCGCAATCCGCTCCACCGTGGCGACCTCGAACATCGCGGGGTCGTAGGTCACCCGGACGACGAACGAGGCGTACGGCTCCATGACCCAGAGGAAGTCCACCGGCATCACCGGCGTCTCCCGCACCACCGCCGGCGGTAACCCCAGTCGTCGATAGTGGACGGTGGCGTCCGGATCCTCGGACCGGGGGATGGGCCGGCACAGCTGCATCGGCGCGGGCACGACGTCGCGCGCTTCGAACGCCGCCTCGGCCAGCTCCGGCAGCTCCTCCAGAATCCGGATGAGCGGCACGTCGTGGCGCAGCGCTTCGGTGTTCACGTGGTGGACGTGCGCCGCCGCTTCGGCCACCGTCATCGTGCCGGACAAGTCCAGCCGCAACACGTGGCCGTTGAGGTAGAAGCCGATGCCGTCCCAGTCGCCCGCACCTCGCCCGGCCGACAGCACCGGGACGGCGATGCGGGTCTGACCCGCGGGCCCGGCGTGCTCGGCGTGCTCGGCGTGGCCGGCTAGGGCGACGGCGTACGCGGTCAGCAGGAGAGTGAACTCGGTGGTCCGCAGCGTTCTCGCCCGCGAACGCAGGCCCGCCACGACCCCATCCGGCAGCTCGAACGTGTGCAGCGCCTTCTCCCCGACGGCTGCTTTCGGGGAAAGCGGGCGCGGGCGGTCGGCCGGGATGCCCACTCGGCGTACGCCGGAAAGCTGTTCGCGCCAATACGGCAGCGCCTCCTGGATGCGCTTCTCCCGTTCGGGCGCAGCCTCGGCGGTGGCGTGATCGGCGTACTGCGGAACGGGGGCGACCGAGGCCGACGTCCCCCGCCGCCGACGTTCGTACGCCGCGACGACGTCACGGATCGCGACCTGCATGGTCCAGCCGTCGGCGACCGTCCGGTGGATGAGCAGGATGAGGCTCGACACGTCCGGGCCGAACCGGACGAGGTCGGCGGCCATCAGCGGAACCCGGTCCGGCGGCAGCGGCCGGGTCAGCGCCTCGGCCGTGATCTCGGCGGTGATGCGCAGCCGTTCGTCGACCGTGGACGCAGTGGCGTCGTGAATGCGCAATGGCACCGGCGCGGGTTCGGCGACTCGCTGGAACGGGAAGCCCTCGTCCCGCACGACCAGCGTACGCAGTCCGCTGTGCCGCACGACCAGCTCGTCCAGCGCCTCCTGGAGGAGGTCCGGCGCGACCGGCCCGGTCAGCTCGTGCGCGCACCAGTTGACGAACCCGCCGCCGAAGACGCTGCCGCCGTCGTGCACGGCGAACGCGGCGAGCAGCTGCTGAGCGTAGGACAGGGGTGCTTCGGTGGTCATCGGCAACTCCAAACTGCGTGTTTCGGGGCGCTGCGGTCGGGCGGTCTCGCGCTGGCGTTTCGGGCGGTCTCGCGCTGGATCACGGATCTGGGTCGTATTCCGGTCAAGATTCGGCCCGGAACCCTGATCCAGCACCAAGAAAGCCGGCTCAAAAGAGGGTCAGGCTGCCAGCAGCCCACGGCTGGCGGCGAGGTAGTCGACGGTGGCTACGAACGCCTCCTCGAGCCGCCGGGTCGGCGGCGGATCGGCCAGCGTGGTCGGGAACGGGGGCACGTTGTCGAACAGCGATGCGAGTGCCATCAGGTTGGCGAACTTGCGACGCTGCGGTGCGGGCAGCGGATCGATGTACGCCGGACGTACGACCCGGTCGACCAGCGCCGGGCGGACGAACCGCGGTGGGTGCACGGTGCGGCCGAGGTGGGGTGCGAGCTCGGCGACCAGCTCGACCATGCGCCCGATCGTGAGCGCGGCCGGTCCGGCGGTGAGCCAGTGGTCGGTGACCCCGTCGCCGGTGCGAAACGCCAGGCCGAGCAGTTCGTCGGCGACGACGTCGCGGGGCAGGGCGTCGATGACGGCGTCCTGCGCGAACGGCAGCACGGGCAGGAGGTTGCGCAGAACAGCATCCACTGTGGAGTGGAGGCCCTGAAATCGGCTCATCCGGCCGGTGCGGGCGTCGCCCATGACCACACCGATCCGGGCGATCGCGGCCGGAAGTCCGGCGGTGCGGACGAGCTCTTCGGCGGCGAGTTTCGTCTCCAGATACGCCTGCGCAAGTGGGGCGGCGGTGTCCCGGCGTACGACGAACGCCGTCGAGGCGAACACGACCCGGGCTCCGGCATCGGCGGCGAACTCCAGGACGTGCCGGGTGCCGTCCACGTTGAGCGCGCGGAGCACCTCGGCGGACGCGGTGAACTCGGTCGCCCCGGCGCAGTGCACGACCGTGCCGACTTCGCGGGTGAGCTGCGCGTACTGGTCGGGGGCGAGGCCCAGGCGGGGTGCGGTGATGTCGCCGGCGACGGCTGCCGCGGCGACACCACCGCGATGCACCAATGCGACGATCCGCTGCGCCGGCCGCCCAACCGGCACCGTCCCCAGCACGGCCGCGCCCACGGCCCCGCTGCCCCCGGTCAGCAAAATCGTCATCGTGTGTGCACCCCCGATCGTGGGGCTCGCCGGCCGGCGGTCCCCGGGGTCGATTGTTAGCCGCGGCAGTTGATCGAGGTCAACGCCGAACGCGTTCGGCATCGTTCGAAAGCGTTCGAGGTCCGCGTTCGGGCAGGTGAACTGGGGTGTGCGCGATCAGATGCGATCGACTGCGAACAGCTGCGCGGGGTCGTCGGCCGAGCAGGCCGCGAAGACGACGGCGCGGGCTCCGGCCTCGGGGCGTACCGCGAGGCACTGTCCGAGTTCGACATTGCGGAGCAGATGCCCGCCGCCCGCCTCGCTCAGCGTGAAGAGCTGATGCTTGACGTCCGTGCAGTAGCCGTCCGACGGCCGGTCGTCGTCCGCGACCGGATCCACGCCCATGCAGCCCTCCCCGAACTCCGGGTGGGAGGTGCGGAATCGGACCGCGCCCCCGGCCACGGACTCGACTTTCAAGGTCGGGAACGCCTGCTCGCACGGCTCGATGAACAGATATCCGGTACTCCCGGTGTGTTCGCTCAGGCAGCCGGGGCCGGTCAGGGGGCGTACCCGGACGGTCGCGTTGGAGTCGGTGGGCACGGCGGCGGGCTTCTCCGGCGCCCGGTCCGTGGCCCACCAGGTCACGCCCGCGCCGGCGACTACGATCGCCGCCACAAGCGCCCATATGGATACGCGATTGAGTGGCAGGCGGTTCCAGCGACCAGCGACCGGGGCGTCCGGCGTGTCCGGGGAAGTCTCCGGCGACTCCGTCTCGTCCGCAGTGGACGGCGTGCTGGTGACGATCCGGCGGCGGGCGGCGAGCCAGACCGCGAGCTCCTCCCGGCTGCATCCGCAGGCCAGCAGCATCGCCGTCACGACCTCCTGGCGCGGCATGGTGTCCCGGTTGAGGGCGGTCGCCAGCGTGCTGATCGGCAGCGCGACGCCCTGCGCCCGGGCCCGTTGGGCGATCTGCCGATAGCTGAGCTCGGAGGCGACGCGTACGCGGCGGAGCAGGTCGACGAACTGGGCGGCGGAATTGGCGGAGGCGGGATCGATCCCGAGGTCGGTCATGCCCATGGCCCCTCACGATATCCGGCAGGTCGCGTGTGGACGAATCGGTCGTGGGTGGACGGACGCGAAGGGAGCCGCCGACGTCGCCAGGCCGACGCCGACGGCTCCGTTCTTCTCGCGGTCCGCCTCCCCAGGTCAGATCGTCAGACTCGCCGCCACAGTGCGGGCGTGTTCGGCGGCTCCCAGCCCGGCAGCGAGGTGTGCGCGATCTGGCAGACGTAGCTCAACCCGGCATAGGTGACCTGCGCGCCGAGGGCGTACGCCACATAAGGCGCCCACGTGCCGCCCGATGGCGGAGTCGGGCTGGGACTGGTGGTCTTCGTCGGAGTGGGCGACGGCGACGGCGGCGTGCCCTGGATGTTGAGGACGAAGTCGAAGGTGGCCTGCCGGCCCGAGCCGACGATCTGCACGTTCATCAGCAGGGCCGGATCGAAGATGGTGTCGGTCGAGTTGCGGGGCTCGTTCGGGAAGTACAGCTGAGTGGTCAGGATCGGCTTGCCCGGAGCCTGCACCTTCACGTGGATGTGCCGCGTACGCCCGGGGTACAGCCCCGGCACGATGCTGGTCAGGAAGTACTTGCCCTGCGTGTCGGTGAGCTGATGACCCCGGAAGCGGGTGCCGACGTTGTCGTAGTTGCCGCCGTTGTCGCACTGCCAGAAGTCCAGCAGCGCCCCGGCAATGGGCTGGCAGGACAGCCCGACGACGTAGCCGGTCACCGTCAACGCCGTCCCCGGTCCGTCGGCGATCGACGTACGCAGCGGCGAACCCGGCTTGAAGTACGGGCCCTCGGTCTGCGGCGGCGTCAGGTCGTCGGCGTCGCAGTTCTCGGGCGTCGCCGCCAACGGCTGGCCGGACGGCGTACGGGCAAGAGCAGGCACACTGGCCAGCAGTGGCACGGCGGGCACGATCATCGCCGCGCGGAGGATGGTCTTGCGGGACACACCGTTGGCCCGCTTCTCTTCTTCTCGGTCGCTCATGGCGACTCCTCTCTGGACGGACCGGGGACGGCGGCTGATGGCCACCGTCCCCGGGTGTTTCAGCAGGAACCCTGGTCGGACCAGACCGCCCAGGACCCGGGCGCGCCCGGCTCGGCGCCGGTCGACCACCAGGTCGACTTCCACCGGTGGCCGTTGTAGGACACGAGGTCGTCCGGTGCGTACGGCGTGGTGGCGCTCCACGCGGGCAGGCCGCCACAGCCGCCGCCCCCACCACCGCTGACCGTCAACGTGAAGGTCGCGGTGTGCGTCGCCGACGTCCCGGTGCCGGTCACGGTCAGGTTGTAGGTGCCCGCCGTCGTCCCGGTCGCGACCGAGACCGTCAACGTGGAGCTGTTACCCGAGGTCACCGTGCTGGGGCTGACCGAGGCGGTCACCCCGGTCGGCGCGCCGGACACGGTCAGCGAGATCGACTGAGCGCTGCCCGACGTGGTGGTCGTCGAGATCTTCGGGCTGGTGGACTCGCCCGGTGCCACGGTGGCCGACGTCGGCGACAGGCTGACCGAGAAGTCGTCGCCGGTCGGCTGAGTCGTCACCGTCAGGGCGTACGAGGCGGTGTGCGTACCGCTCGCCGCACTGCCGGTGACCGTGACCGTCGCCGATCCGGTCGCCGCCGACGCGTTCGCCGTCAAGGTGAGCGTGCTCGAACCGCCGGAGGTGACGGTCGCCGGGCTGAACGTCGCGGTCACACCGGACGGCAGGCCGCTCGCCGACAGCGTCACGGTCTGGGCGTTTCCCGAGGTGGTGGCGGTCGCGACGGTCGTCGTGACGCTCGAACCCCGCTGGACGGTGCCGCCGGTCGGGCTGACGGACACCGAGAAGTCGTTGCCCGGCGCGACCGTGCACTGCGCCTCACCGGACTGGGCCGGCACGCTGACCGCGTCCCAGGCCGCCTTGACCGTGCGGCATTCCTGAGAGGACGCGCCGAACAGGTTGACCGCCGCGCGCAGCGTGGCGGTACGCACGTTGACGTAGCGCCAGCTCGACGTCTTCAGGTTCAGCGCGCCCATGTAGATCTGGCCGGCCTTCTGGATGCCGATGCCGGTGACGCTTCCGCCGTTGCAGGTCGGGCTCGACGGGTTGCCGCCGCTTCCGGCCGAGCCGATCGCGGTCAGGTAGAACCAGTGGTTGTTCGGCCCGGCCGCCGAGTGGACCTCGGTGTTCGGGATCGCCGACGAGTAGCAGTTCGGGTCGCCGAGTGCCTGCGGGTTGTACATGTTGCGGATCGGGCCCTGGCCGACGAGGTTGACCTCTTCGCCGACGAGGAAGTCCGGCGGGTCGTTCGGGTTGTTGGCGTATGCCTCGGTCAGCGCGCCGAAGATGTCCCCGGTGGACTCGTTGATGCCGCCGTTCTCGTTGCCGGAACCGGCGCCGCCCGGGGTGGTCTGGAAGATGGCGTGGCCGAACTCGTGCGCCACGACGTCGATCGAGGTCGCCTGTCCGGTGTTCGCCTGGTTGTGGCCGAAGCTGGTGTAGCTGCCGTTCCAGAACGCGTTGACGTCGTTCAGCCCGACGCGGGCGGGGTAACCGCCGCCGCTGCCGTTGATGCCGCTGCGGCCGAGCCAAGCGCCGAGCATGTCCCATTCGCGCTGCACGGCGTACAACGCGTCGACGCAGGCGGTCTCCAGGTTCGTCCCGCTTCCGTTGCCCCAGGAGTCGTCGGTGCCCGTGTACGCACCACCGCTCTGGCCACCGCACTGGAGACCCGGCCGGGTGTTGTCGGTCATCGAGTAGGAGCCGCCGGAGCCGCTCGTGCCCAGGGTCACCTGGCCGTTGTAGTAGCCGTTGCCGGAGCCTTCACGGACGTCGTCGCGCAGGTCGAGGACGTGCGCGTCGGCGGCGTCCACCACGACGTGCAGACGGCTCGGCGCGTTGGCGCGTACGCCTTCCAGCACGACCTCGTAGGCGAGCTTGTCACCACCGGGGGTGGCGAAGACGACCAGCTGAGGCGCGCCGGCCCGCTCGATCCGGCTGAGCTGCTTGCGGGCGACCGAAGCAGCCTTGGCCGCCGAAACCTTCGGCGTGACCGACGTGAGGCGTACGCCCCGGCCGAGCGCCGAAACGGTGTCCCGCACGGTGCCGGCTTTGTCGGTCACGACGACGGCGTCGCCGCCGAGCACCGGCAGACCGCGGAAGGTGCGTTCGTACGCGACGTACTGGAAGCCGCCGGAACCGGCGACGACGTCTCGGCGTACGAATGCTTCGTTGGGGCCTTTCGCCAGCGCGTCGACGCCGCCGTCGGCGATCCGGTCGGCGGCGGCTGCGGCCAGCGCGGCCGGATTGGCCGCCGGAGCGGGTGGGGCGTCCGGTCTGGCGCTGGCGAGCGAGACGCCCGGCATCACCAAGGCCAGACCCGCCACCGCGGCGCTGGCCGCGATGGTGATCCGAAGTCGGATGGGCTTCACGGGGTTGTTCTCCTTCTCGGGGGTTCTGGAGGGTTCTCCAGGGTGGGGAGGGAAGGCGCCGGCCTGGGCGCTGGTGGACGCCCAGGCCGGCAGGGGAGGAAACCGTGAGGTCTGTGTTTTTCAGCAGGAGCCGCGGTCGGCCCAGGCGGCCCAGGAGCCGGGCGCGCCCGGTTCGGCGCCGGTGGACCACCAGGTGGACTCCCAGCGGTGGCCGTTGTAGGAGACGTCGTCGCCGGGGGCGTACGCCGTGCTGGAGCTCCAGGCGGGCAGGCCGCCGCAGCCCTGGGGCGGGCCGCTGGTGGGGCCGGTGGTCGGCGACGTCGTCGGGGGAGTCGTGCCGCTGACCGTCAGCGTGAGCCCGTACGCCTGCAGGATCTCGTTGACCGGCTGGAAGTAGGTGGTGCCGCCGGAGGTGCAGTCGCCCGAACCGCCGGAGGTGACGCCCTGTGCCTGGTCACCGGCGATGAGCGAGCCGCCGGAGTCGCCGGGTTCGGCGCAGACGTTGGTGCGGATCAGGCCGGACACCGTGCCCTGGGAGTAGGTCACGGAGGCGTTGAGGGCGTTGATGGTGCCGCAGTGCCAGCCGGTCGTGGACCCCGACCGGCAGACCGTCGCGCCGACCCCGGCCGCCTGCGATCCGGCTACCGGCACGGTGCCGGGGTACCGGTTGACCAGCGCCCGGGAGGTGTTTCCCGCTGCGGTACGCACGAAGGAGTAGTCGTTGCCGGGGAAGCTCGATCCGGCGAACGTGCCGCTGGGCTGCGTCGTCGTGGCGCCGGTCGTCCCGCAGTGGCCGGCCGACACGAAGCCGCCGGTGACGGCGAATCCGACCGAGCATCGGGTGCCCGCGCCGATGTAGTACGCGTTGCCGCCGATGACGTCGATCAGTGGGCGCGGTTGCTCCACACTGGACTCGAACCGTACGCCGTCCGCCGCCACACCGCTCGTCGCCGCCCAGACCCGGGCCGCGGCGAGACCGCCGTCGCGGTAGAGGACGACGACGCGGTTCGACCGCACGTCGGCGTACCAGCCGGGAACCTGCCGAGGCGCGGACGCCGCGTGGCCGGTGAGCCGCCCGGTGTCGGCGAGGAGCCGGTCCTCGCTGCGGTCGACCTTGACCGGGACCGCGCCGGCCCCGCGAACGCGTGCGCTGTCGGCGGTGTTCGTCACCCCGACCGTCAGCGCCGAGGCGTCCTCGTTGAGGTACGCGCCGCCGAACCGATCGGCGAGGTCGTGACGCAGGCGCTCTTCCGTACGCGCGAACGCCGCCTGCCGGCCGAGCCGGGCGAGCGCCTGATCGGGAGTGACGCCCAGGGTGCGGGCCAGCTCCTCGACCATGCCCCGATCGGCGGCGACCGGGACGGTGGCGGGCGCACCCGAACCGGCGGAAGCCGTCGACGTGATCACCATCGCGGCGACTACCGCCGCCGTGGCGATCAGACAAGTTGTCAGCTTTGATCTGTTGACCATTCCTGGAATCTAGGAACGAAACTGATAACTTTATATTTCCAAATAGGTTATATTCTTAACGGTAAGGCTGGGTGATCATCCGCCACTGTGACGCTGCGCAGGTATCAGCGTGGCGGAGACCTGCGCAGCGTCACAGTGAGGGTGTGCAGCTGTCAGGACAGGGCGAACTTCTGGGCCGCGGAGCCGTTGCAGTCCCAGATCTGCAGCCGGGTCCCGTTCGCCGTGGCACCGCTGGGCGAGTCCAGGCACCGGCCCGATTGCGGATTACGCAACGACCCGTCCGCCTGCTGCTGCCACACCTGCGCCCCGGTGCCGTTGCAGTCGTACAACTGCACCTGAACACCGTTGCCCGTGCCCCCGGCGACCACATCCAGACACCGGCCCAACGTGCGTACCCCACCGTTGGCCAGCCGATACCAATGCTGATCCACCGCACCGGCCTGACAATCCCACAACTGCACCGCGGCGTTGTTCACCCCGATGTCATCCCCGGCCACATCCACACACTTGCCACCCGGGCCCACCACCGGCCCACCACCGTCGACCGAGAACTTCTGCGCCGCACTGCCGTTGCAATCCCAGATCTGCAACCGGGTCCCGTTCGCCGTCGAGCCACTGGGCGAGTCCAGACACCGGCCCGACTGCGGATTACGCAACGACCCGTCCGCCTGCTGCACCCACTTCTGCCCGCCGACACCGTTGCAATCCCACAACTGCACCTGAACACCCTGCCCGGTCCCGTTGCCCACGATGTCCAAGCACCGGCCCAACGTCGACAACGACAAATCCGCGTTGTGCCGCCAATGCTGATCCACCGCAGACCCCTGGCAGTCCCACAGATCCACCGCCGTACCCGCACCACCGTTGTCATCACCGATCACGTCCACACACTTGCCACCCGGACCCGTGACCGTCCCCGACGCCGCCGGAATCGAACCACCGCCACCGGTGCTCGTCGCGTACGCCGCGACGTAGTCGACGATCATCGGCACGCCCGACTGGGTGGCGGCCGTCGGCCCACCGCCGAACGCGGCCGGGAAGGAACCGCCGATCGCCACGTTGAGGATCATGAAGAATCCGTGATGCGTGGCGTTGTTCCAGGTAGTGGCGTCGACCTGGTTCGAGTAGACGGTGAAGAAGTTGTTCCCGTCGAGATACCAGCGGATCTGTTCGGGTGACACGCTGCGGTCGAGCTCCATGGCGTACGTGTGGAAGCCGGTCTGGCAGCCGCCGCAGGCCCGCTCGCCGCTGCCCAGGCCGGTGTACTCGTTGCACGGGCCACCCGGCGCGACACCACAGTGGAGGGTCGCGAACTCCGAGCTGCGGCCGTTGATGTCCTCCATGAGGTCGATCTCGCCGATGCCCGGCCAGCCCGTCGCGCCGGTCCCGCGGGCGGCCGCGCCGAGGGACCAGAACGCGGGCCAGTACCCGGCCGCGGCCGCGCCACTGACGTTGGGCTGCTGAAGCGACGCCTCGAAGCGCAGCTTGCCACCGGCCGGAGCGGCGAAGTCGGTACGCTGGGTCTCGATCCGGCCGCTGGTCCAGTTGCCCGCGCCGTCGCGGATCGGCTTGATGACGAGGTGGCCCGCGCCGTCCTGGTAGACGTTCTGCGTGCTGTTCGTCATGTACTCGATCTCGCCGGTGCCCCAGTTGGCCGCGCCGCCCGGGTAGCCGGTGCCGATGTCATAGAGCCAGTTCGCCGTGTTGACGCCGGTGTTGGCGCCGCCGCCGAAGTCGTCGGCGAACAGCTGGGTCCAGCCGGCGGGCGCCGGGGGAGCAGCCGTCGCGGTACCGGCCGAACTCGCGACGAGACTCGCGGCGGCCAGCGCGAGGACGGCCGCGCCGGCCCGTGCGCGAGAAACCTGTGTGGCCATGAAGGCGCCTCTCTGAAGTGTAGGGACGGGGCGTGAGAGCGCTCTCACGGGCATCGTGCCGCACTGAAAAGAGACTTGTCAATACACGGCTGACCTAGGCCCTCCCATGGGATGTGCCGTCCCGTGTCGGATGCGCGATTTCGCCCGCAGGCCCATGGACAGCGCCGAGCGACCCCGTACGCCGTCCCCCCATCAGGGGCCTGAGCCGAGCGTCCGGGCGTACCGCCGTCCTCAAAGGAGTTCCACACTCGGGGCATGATGCGAGCGGCGGCTCTCTGGCTGGTCCAGCGAATCTTCCCGATCATGGCGACCTTGCTGGTCGGTGTGACGGCTCTGCTGTGGCTGCCGTTCTGGCTGGATCTCCTGCGGCTGGTGTTCCCCGCCCGGGGCATCGGCCTGGTGCTGGACTGGGTGAGCGATCTCGGCCCGATCGGGCTGGCCGCCGGAACCTTCGTCCAGCTGGAGCGTTGGCGCCGAGCGTACGACCGGCGGCAGGCCCTGGCGGTCCAGCCGGATGTTCAGTCGACCGTCGAGCGCCCCGACGAGTTGGAGGCGATCGTTGCGGGAGTCGTCGGCCCGTCGCCCAGCGGGAAGGTCGCGACCACCGTCGGTCTGACCACCGGCGTACACGGGGCGGGTGGCTTCGGGAAGACGACATTGGCCCGGATGGTGTGCGCCGACCCACGCATCCGTACGCGGTTCGCCGGGAACGTCACGTGGGTGACGTTGGGCCGCGACGTCGTCGGCAACGCCGACCTCGCCGCGAAGGTGAACGAAGTCATCGTCCAGGTCGGACCGCCCGACGTGGTCGCCGCCTCGACCGATGCGGCCGAGGCCGGTCGGCATCTGGCCGCCGTTCTGTCGCAGGGCCCACCGCGACTGCTGGTGATCGACGACGTGTGGCGGCTGCGTCAGCTCGAACCGTTCTTGTTGGGCGCCAAGCACTGCGTACGCCTCGTGACGACGCGTAACCAGGAACTCCTCGTCGGGCGGGGACTGTCGGTCAAGGTCGACCAGATGACCGACGGACAGGCCCGGCGGCTGCTGACCACCGGTCTGACCGCCCCCATCGAGGCGCAGGTCGCGGATGGCCTGCTCGACGCGACCGGCCGTTGGGCGCTGCTCCTCAGTCTGGTCAACCGCATCCTGGCCAGCGCCGAACAGACCGGCGTACGCGATCTTTCGGCGTATGCGTCGGAACTCCTCGCGCGGATCGAGACGCGCGGACCCGCAGCAGTCGACGCGATCGGCGACCGAGGACGCGGCCTGGACGTGACCGATTCGCGGCAGCGGGCGGAGGCGGTGCAGGCGACCGTGACCGCGAGCACCGGGTTGCTGGAACCCGACGAGCTGGTGCGCCTGCGCGAATTGACGATCTTCGCCGAGGACGAGGCGATTCCGCTGGACCTCATCGGACGGTTGTGGGCGGCGACCGCGGGTCTGGCCGAAATGGACACCCGAGCACTGTGCCGCCGCCTGTCCGGGCTCGGGCTGATCACGCTGGCCCCCGACGACGGTGGGCGGGTGGGACTGCACGACGTGCTCCGCGATTATCTGCGCCAGTCCATTCCCGCGGTGGATCTGCCCGCCCTGCACGAGCGTCTCCTGGAGATCGTCTCCGCCGACCTGCCTGCGCTGGACGGCGAAATCCCCTGGTGGCGGCTCGAAACGCAACACCGCTACCTGTGGGATCACGTGGTCGAGCACGTGCGTGGGGCGTCGGGACCCGAAGCGGCCGAGCGGCTGGCGACCGATCTGCGCTGGGCGACCGCGCGTCTGTTGCGGTCCGGCCCGGAGGCGCCGCAGGCGGATCTCGTCATGGCGGGCACGCCGCGTGCGCTCCGGATGCGCGAGGTGTGGGGGCACAACACGCACGTTCTCGCGCCGACCAAGCCGCCGGAGTCCGTCACCGACATTCTCATCGCGGTTCTCGCGGGCGACCCCGACTGGGCGAGCCAGGCCGCGATCCTCCGGGTGGGCGAGGACTCCCGGCCGAGGCTGCGACTGCGCGATCCGTTCCCGCCCGCCCCGTTCGGCCTGCGGTTCGCGCTGGCCGGTCCGGGCCCCATGGTGTACGCGTTGGGCAGCGCACCGGACGGTAAGTGGTTGGCGGCCGCCCGAGGCGCGGTCGTGTCCATCTGGGACTCCGAGACGGGGCTGGAGCGTGGTGCGTTCAAGTACGACAGCTGGTTCTTGACGCCGATCCGGATCGGTCCCGATGGCACCTGGCTCGCCGCCGCGTACGCCGACAATCCGGCGCGAATCTGGGACGTCGCGACCGGACAGGTGACCTTGGAGTACACCGGGCACAAGGCACGAATCTCGGAGATGGTCGTCGACCCGCGCGGGCGTTGGGTGGCGACCGTGGACCACCAGGGGCTGCTACGAGCCTGGGACCACGAGAAGGGCACCAACCTCCTACGGGCGTCGGGAGTCACCACGCTGGCGACCATGCCGGACGGGCGGCTGGTCTACGGCGGTATGAACGGCGAGATCAGGCACTCGGGCGTACCGTTCACGTGGCAGCAGCCGTTGTTCCGTGGGCACTCCGGCGCCATCTCGCAGATCACAGTCGCTCCAGACGGAACCTGGTTCGCCAGCATCGGCAGCGACGAGACGGTACGCATCTGGGACGTGGCGACCACCAGCGAACGCGCGCGGATCACCGTCTGGGCGTCGACGGTCGCTGCCTCGCCCGACAGTCGCACGCTCTACATCGGGGCCTCGCTGGAGGGCGGGCTGAAGAGCTACGACGCAAGCACCGGGGAGCTGCTCCAGACCTTCACCGGCCACAGTGGAGCGATCTACGTAATCGAGTTCGCCCCGGACGACAGCTGGTTCGTTTCGGCCGCTGACGACGGCACCCTCCGGTTCTGGGATCGCGACACGGGTCGGCCGCGGGGAATCCTGCCGGGACATTCCCGGTGGGTCGGCGACGTCGTCGTCGGTCCGGACTGGCTCGCCAGCTCCAGTGTGGACGGCACCGTACGCGTCTGGGACCCCGCCGCGGTGCGGGCTCCGGATGCCGAGCCGGTGCACGCCGTCGCGACGGCGGCGGTGTCACCCGACGGGCGTACGGCGATGCTGGGCACTCACTCCGGTCGCACCGTGACTGTCTATGACCTCGATGACTTGGGCGAGTCGACCCGCGAGCTCGGCCGGCCCGAGGCGCTGGCGATCTCCGACGGTGCGACGCTGACCGTGCACACCGAATTCGGCAAGAAGGGGCTGTGGCTGACCGGTTCGGACGAGCCGGTCTCGCTCGACGAGCAGGCCGAACGAGGGCGGGCGGTCTTCTCCGACGACAATCGGCTCGTAGCCGTGGTGGGGCAGGACCAGCGGCTGGCCATCTGGGACTGCGAAACCCGGGAGACGGTGTTCGAGCGTCCGGAGGTGCGGGCGGCCGCCTTCTTTCCCGGTCGGCGCGCGGTCTTCTTCGCCACGACGGACGACAAGGGCGTGGCGGTCGAGCTCGACGACTCGACCATCGGGGAATACGGGCCGTACCCCACCCAGATCGACGCCGTCGCGGTCGCTCCGGTCACGGAGTTCATCGCCGCCGCCGACGGCGCAGGCTACGTCTGGCTCTTCTCGACCCGCACCGACGCGGCCGGCCACCTCGAAGGCTTCGACGAGCCGATTCAGGCGCTGGCCTTCGACCCCACCGGACTCCTGCTCGTCGCCGGCGGACTTCACGGACTCGTCGCAGTGTGGGACATCCGGTCAGGCCAGCCGATCGCCGTGTTCCGATTCGCCGACGCGATTCTCGCGGTTTCCTGGAACGAGGACGGGATCGTCGCGGTGAGCTACGGCGGCGTACATCGGCTCGACCTGCTCGGCTGGCCGCCACCTGCGCCGCCTTCGCCGTCGGTGGAAGCCGGGCCTTCGGCGGAAGCCGGGCCCGCTGCGTAGGCCGGGCGGGACTGATCCCGCCCGGCGCTCAGCTGCCGGAGACGCGTCAGCCGCAGTGCTCGAAACCGCTGGTGTAGCTCGTGCTGCCGACGGAGCCGCCCCACTTCACACATACGCCGGGCGCACTGCGCTTCACCGGACCGGCGTAGTAGCCGAAGCTGCCGGAGTCCGTCGTGCGAGTCGATCCCTCGGGTTCGAGGAAGGCCGAGACCGCGCTCGGAGTGCCGACGCTGACGTACTTCAGCGTGACGACGCAGTTGTAGCCGTTGCTGGAGTTGTAGGTGAGGAAGACCTTGCCGACCGTGCCGAGGGCGGCGGAGTCGACGACGTCGTAGCCACTGCCGCAGACCTCTTCGGCGGTGTACGGGTTCGAGCTTCCGCAGCCGTTGGTGCTGCTGATGGCCTTCTTCTGGCCGAGTGACACGGTGACGCCCTCGACGGTCGGGCTGGTGTCGACCGCCCCGCCCGAGGTGCGCTGCTCGTAGTGCAGGTGCGGCGCGCTCGAGTTGCCGGTCGAGCCGACATTGCCGATCTTGGTGCCCTGGCCGACGGACTTGGACGTCCCGGCCGACTGCACCATCGAGGAGAGGTGGGCGTACCGGGTGCTGGTGCCGTCACTGTGGATGATCTCCACCCACAGGCCGTAGCTCGTGCTTCCGGCGTTCTTGAAGTACGCCGTGCCTGCGGCGGTCGCGCGTACGGTCTCACCGTTGATCGCGTCGGTGCCGTAGCTCTGCCAGTCGATCGCGCCCGACGGGCTGTGGCCGGGGGTCCAGTTGTTGGCGTAGAACGTCTTGCCGCAGTCGAACGGCGACTTGTGGGAGATCGCCGCGTGCGCCGGGGTGCTGGGTAGCAGAACGGTCATCAGGGCGGCCGCGGCGATGGCCAGGCCGCCCGCGAGGGTCCGTCGTTTCATGGGACATTCCCCTTCATGTTTGCGCCGGTAGGTGCGCTCATGAAGGGGAATGTATGATCGTCCGTTACACGTTTCCTACAGCTCGGCTACAGACCCTAGGCCCATGGCTTCAGCTTCTCCGGGTTGCGGACGGCGTACAGGCGGCTGATCCGGTCGCCGGCGAACTCGAACGCCATGACCGTCGTCGTCACGCCGCCCTCCAGCACCACCAGGCCGGGCTGCCCGTTGACCGTACGCGCAACAAGAGTCAAGTCGGGCAGCTGGGTGGTGATCGACAGGAGGCCACGGGCGATCTCCTCGGCGCCCTCGATCGGCTCCAGCTTTGCGGTGACGATGCCGCCGCCGTCGGCGATGGCGACCGCGTCCGGGTCGAGCAACCCGATGAGCGCGCCGATGTCCTTGGCCTCCCAGGCGGCTTGGAAATCCCGGACGAGGTCGGCCCGCTCGGCGACGGAGGGCGCGGCGTTCGGCGTACGCGAGTTGCGGATGCGCCGCCGAGCCGAGGAGGCCAGCTGACGACAGGCCGCCGGCGTACGCCCGACGATGTCGGCCACTTCAGGGAAGGGATAGCGGAACACGTCGTGGAGGATGAAGGCCACCCGCTCGGCCGGAGTCATCGACTCCAAGACGACCAGGAAGGCGAGGTTGACCGACTCGTCGAGGGTGATCCGATCGGCGGGGTCGGTCGGCGTGGCCGACTCGGCCTGCTCCGGCAGCGGCTCGGGCAGCCATTCGCCGACATAGCGCTCCCGGCGTACGCGGGCGGAGCCGAGCACGTCGAGGCAGATCCGGCTGGCCACCCGGGTCAGCCAGGCGGCCGGGTTCTCGATCTCGTCCCGCTGCCCGGCCGGCAACGCGTACCACCGGGCGTAGGTCTCCTGCACGATGTCCTCGGCGTCGGCGAGCGAACCGAGCATCCGGTACGCGAGATTGATCAGCTGCCGGCGCTCGTTCATGACCAGGCTCAACTCCACGCTGTTACCCCCTTCCCCCGTTCGACGAGACAGGCCCGCCAGGTGTGAGGCCCACACTATCCCCGATGTTGATCATCACCGGCGTACGCTTCGACGATGCGGATCATCGAGGGAGCGGGACGGTGGGTCGCGCCGGCCCCGGGCACGGCGAACGACTGGGTCGAGAACCTCCGGGTGCCCGACTTGTCCGTCGGGACCTACTGCATCCCGGCCGGCGGGGTGGACGACCAGAGCCCGCACACCGAGGACGAGATCTACGTGGTTACGAGCGGGCGGGCGCGCATCGTCACGCCCGGCGGCGACGCCGAGGTCGGGCCGGGCGCGGTGATCTTCGTCCCGGCCGGTGAGGAGCACCGGTTCACCGACGTCACCGAGGACCTCACGCTGCTCGTGGTGTTCGGCCCGGCGTACGGGTCGCGCGGGAACGCGTAGCCGGACCGCCCCGCAACCGTTGGGGACGGTAAAGGGGGAAATCATGACCACGCTGCCCGTCGTCGCCGGGGTGGACGGATCGCCGGAGAGTCTCACCGCCGTCGAGGTGGCCGCCCGGGAGGCCGCGCTGCGCGGCGTACCGCTGCGGATCGTGCACGGGTTCATCTGGCCCCAGATGCGCAACGTCCCGCTGGGTCCGTCCGCGCTCGGTCCGCAGGAGGGCGGGCTCGAGAACCAGGCACGCCAGATCGTCGCGGACGGTGTCGCGGCCGCGCGTGCCGCCGCGCCGGACACCGACGTCACGGGCGAGGTCATCACCGGGTCCGCGGCCCAGGCGCTCATTCGCGCCTCGGGGGGCGCGTCGCTCCTGGTCGTGGGCGACCGCGGGCTCGGTGCGTTCGCCGGGCTGCTCGCCGGCTCGGTCTCCATCCACGTCGCGGCTCACTCCGCGTGTCCAGTCCTGGTGGTACGCGGCCAGACCGACCCGGTCGCGCCGGTTCTGCTCGCCGCCGACGGGTCGCCGGCCGGAGACGCCGCCGTCGGCTTCGCGTTCGAGGCGGCCGAGTTGCGCAAGGTTCCCCTGTGGGTGCTGCACGCGTGGTGGAACCCGACGGCGGAAGCGTCCACGGAGATGCAGCCGCTGATCTTCGACGAGTCGGTCGCGCGGGAGAACGAGGAGCGGATCATCGCCAACGCGCTGGCCGGATGGCGCCCGAAGTTCCCCGGCGTCGACGTGCGTACGCAGATCGTGCACGGCCGCGTACGCCGGACGATCGTCGAGGCGACCGAACAGGCGCAGTTGGCCGTGCTGGGCAGCCGGGGCTTCGGCGGCTTCAAGGGGATGCTGCTCGGCTCGGTCAGCCAGGCGGCGCTCTACCACTCGTCCTGCCCGGTCGTCATCGTGCCGGGCGCGACGAGTGGTAGAGCCGGGACTTAAGTCCCTATTGAGGTGACGTCGAGCCTGGCACAATGACGGCGACCTCACGACTGTCTAGAGTGGACATGGGAGTTCTCGGTGGCGCGCACGATCGCCTTGCGCATCGCGTACGCAGTCGTCGCGGCGTTGCTGACCTGTGGAGCCTGGATCGTCGCCACCACGCACGACGGGATGGTCCGCGGAATCGTGGTCGCGGCCGCTCTCCTGGTCGTCACCGCGACGACCGCCGGGCACGTGTTGCTGACCGCCGCCGACGTACGCCGTGAGCTCGCCGACGCCGAGCGCCGGATGGCCGCCGCGATCACCAAGGCGCTACAGCCCGAGTCGTCCGACGGCTGACCCCGGCAGCCGGAAGCCTCAGGGGGAGGCGAGCGCCGCAGTAGGCGAAAGCCGGGCGGCGCGGACAGCGGGGTAGAGCCCGGCCAACCCGCCGATGACCAGCGTCGCCCCGGCCCCGCCGAGCGAGACCCAGGCGGGCACCACCGTCGGCCACCCCTGATATGCGGCGTACGCCCCGGTCACCAGGATGCCGAGGGCGACGCCACCGGCCCCGCCGAGCAGCGAGAGCAGCAAGGATTCGGCAAGGAACTGCAGTCGGATCTGTCCCCGGGTGGCCCCGAGCGAACGGCGTAACCCGATCTCGGCCCGCCGTTCGAGGACGGAGATGACCATCGTGTTGGCCACGCCGACCCCGCCGACCAGGAGCGCGACCGCACCCAAGCCCAGCAGCAGGCCGTTGAGCGTCGCATCGGTCGCCTGCTTGGCGGCCAGCGCGTCGGACGGCCGGGACACCTTGACCTCGTTGGGCGCGGCGGGGTTTGCCGTCGCGGCCAGCACCGCCTGCACGTCGTTGACGGCGCGCTCGTCCGATCTCGTGTACACCGTGGTCGCGTACCCGTCGAAATGCAGTCTGGTCGTCGCGACCGGCCACCCGACGACGGCGGCCGTGTCGAGCTCGGGGGCGAGCGCGACCGGGGTGAGCAGCCCGACCACCGTGAACCATTGACCGCCCAGCCAGACCTGTTCGCCGGGGGCGGTGACGCCGAGCCGTTCGGCGGACTTCGCGCCGAGCACGACGGCCGGGTAGGTCGCGGTGGCGTCGTTGAGGAAGACGCCGGCGGAGATCGTCGCGCCGACCGCCGTTGGCAGATCCGTACGCCCGGCGAGCACAGCGATGCCCCCGGACTGCCCGGACGGGATCTTGTCGTTGCGGTAGACGTGCGTGTTCGGCACCTTGCCGGTGGCGGAGACGTCGGTGACGGCTGCGATCTGGCCGATCATGTCCTCGGCCTCGGCCGGGAGGTGGGAGTCGTCGCCGAACAGGCTCTGCCCGGGGCCGACCGTGAGCAGGTTGGTCCCGAGCGCGGCGAGCTGCCGGTTCAGGTCCTCGCGGCTGGACGCCGAGATCCCGACGACCGCGATCATCGCCGCGATGCCGATGGCGATCCCGAGGGCGGACAGGAACACCCGCAACGGCCGCGTACGCAGCCCGGCCCCGCCGACCCGAAGAACATCCCGGGGCCGCAGCCGGGCGGGAGCGAGCGTCACCATACGACCACCCGCCCGTCCTTCATCTGCACCTGACGCGGCAGCGACGCGGCGATCTCCCGGTCGTGCGTGATCACCACGATCGTGGTGCCCGCGTCGTGCAACTCGCCGAGCAGCGCCATCACGCCTGCTCCGGCAGCTGAGTCGAGGTTCCCGGTCGGTTCGTCCGCCAGGAGCAACGGCGGTTCACCGACCACCGCGCGGGCGATCGCCACCCGCTGTCGTTCACCGCCGGAGAGTTCGTGCGGCTCATGGTCCAGCCGATGACCCAGTCCCACTCGCTGAAGCGCCCGATCGGCCAGTTCGCGACGGCGGGCGAGCGGCACGCCGGTGTAGAGCAGTCCATCGGCGACGTTGTCCATAGCGGACACTCCCGGCGCGAGATGGAACTGCTGGAAGACGAAGCCGAGCGTACGCGCTCGCAAGGCGGACAGCTGCCGATCGGTGAGCCGGTCGAGCCGATGGCCGTCGATGGTGACCGTGCCGGTCGTCGGGCGGTCGAGCGCTCCGATGAGGTGCAGCATCGTCGATTTGCCCGAGCCGGACGGCCCGACGATCGCCACGAACTCGCCGCGGTCGACGCGCAGGTTCACCTCGTCGACCGCGACGACACCGCCGGGATAGGTCTTCGAGACGTCGTCGAGTTCCACCACCGCGCTCACTTCGGGACTCCCACGGTCATGCCCTCGGTCACATCGCCGCCGGTCAACTCGACTTTTCCAGCCGCGAACAGTCCCGTCTTGACCGCTGCGTACCGCGTGCCGGAAGCGTCCACGACGAGCACGCCGTAACCGCCTTGCTGCAGGGCGACCAGTGCGCCGACCGGCACGGTCAGCACGTTCTTGTGCTGGTCGGCGACGAGCACGACGTCGACCGGGGCTTCGTCCAGGGTGCCCAGCTTCTGCTGGTCGGCGACGCTGACCACCACGTCGATCGTGGTGGTGGAGGTCTGGTTCGCGCCGTTTCCGCTGGTCGCCTTGGTCGCGACCGTGCCGACGCTCGCCACCGTGCCGGCCACGGCCGTCCCGCCCGGCAAGGTGATCTGGGCGGACACACCTTTGTGGACCAGCTGCTGGTCGGCCACGTCCAGCGCCACCGTCACCACTCTCGTCATCCCCGTGTACGCCAGAAGCGGCCCGGTGGCGGCCGAACCCGGCTCGGTCTTGTGCTCGGCGATCCGGATCTGGCCCGGCGCGACGACGACTCGGGACACCTCGACCCGGCCGGTCTCCGGCAGCCCCAAGTCCTCCTGCCATCGCCGTACCGCGTCCGCAGTGGACGAGGTGAACTCGTCGTCCACCGTGAAACCGCTGTAGCCCAACGCCTTGAGGTTGCTCTCCAGCGTCTTGACGTCGTCGCCGTCGAGCCCGGTCGTCAGCGCCCGGTAGAACGGCGTACTGCCGTAGAGGAGTACCACCGGCTGAGCGTCCACTTTATACACTGGTTTGCCCCGGCCGACCGTGGAACCCTCGGGTGCCAGCCAGGTGAGCGTACCGGCCGGGCCCTTGGCGCTGACCGTCGTCGAGTCGCCGTAGCCGAGCGTACCGCTGACGGTTTTGGTCTCCGTCAACGTCTCACGGGTGACCGGGGCGGTCGCGGGTGGCTGATGCGCCCCAGCGGAGGGAGTCTGCGTACCGCCGCCGAATCCGAAGGCTGCCGCGGCCGCCACCCCGGCGACCAGCACCGCGCCGCCCGCTCCGGCCGCTGTGCGTACGCGGCGTCGCCGCCGGGCGCTCACGAACGCGCTCCGAGACTGGGGAAGACGGCGGTCAGCTTGTCCTGGCAGGCCTCCATCGCCTGCTGGAACGCCGGGCTGGTCCGGTCGAGCTTGCCGAGCGCGCCGCCGAAGCCGCCGCCGTTGGGATCCGGGTCGGGCATGTCCACGCCGTGGTCTCGCATGCACTGGGCGAACACCCGCAACTGCTCCATCTGGTTCGCATCGAGCGAACCCAGCAACCCGGCGGGCAGCAGGTTCTGGCATTTCTTCACGGCGGCCTGGAACTGCGGCGTGCCCGCGAGCGCCGGATCGAGATCGGGCCGCCCCGTGCTGGGATCGGGATCGCCGACCGGTACGCCGTTGTCCCGCATGCACTGGGTGAACTTCATCATGTCGGCGGCCGACGGGGAGGCGCTCACGGTCGGAGTCGCGCTCCCGTCGCTCTTGCCGCACCCGGTCAGCGCCAGCGCGAATGCGACCGCGCCGATAAGGATCATCCTTCTCATGCGGCCCAGTAGACCGAGCGCTCGATAACCCCCGCGTAACTCGCAGCGCCAACGGGCGGCGCTAGCGGGCGGGGCGGCCGAGTTACGGCGGCGTTATCCGAGACCGGGCACCATGGAACGGCCCGACCCGCCCGGCAAAGGGGACGTAATGCGCATACTGGTGGTAGAGGACGAAACCATCCTTGCCGACGGCATAGCCGAGTGGCTGCGCCGCGAGGCGTTGGCGGTCGACGTCGCGTACGACGGGGACGCCGCGCTGGAACGCCTAGGGGTCAACGACTACGACGTCCTCGTCCTCGATCGTGATCTCCCGATGGTGCACGGCGACGACGTCTGCCGAGCCGTCGTGGAGTCCGACGCCACCACGCGCATCCTCATGCTCACCGCGGCGGCCGCCGTACGCGATCGAGTCGCCGGACTGTCCCTCGGCGCAGACGACTATCTGGCCAAGCCGTTCGCCTTCGCCGAGTTGTCGGCTCGGGTCCATGCGCTGGCCCGGCGGGCCCGGCCGGCCGCGCCGCCCGTATTGTCCCGATCCGGCGTCACGCTCGATCCGGCGCGACGGGAGGTTTCCCGTGACGGTCAGCCGATCGCGTTGGCCAACAAGGAGTTCGCCTTGCTCGCCGAGTTGCTGCGCGCCGACGGCACGGTCGTCAGCGCGGAATACCTCCTGGAGAAGGTCTGGGACGAGAACATCGACCCGTTCACGAACGTCCTGCGAGTCACGATGATGAAGCTGCGCCGCAAACTCGGTGATCCACCCGTCGTCGAGACGGTGGCCGGCGCGGGATACCGGGTGCTGTGATGAGCCGCTGGAGTCTTCGCGTACGCCTGACCGTCCTCTACGGCGGCCTGTTCGTGCTCGCCGGCGCACTGCTGCTGGGCGTCACCTACTTCCTGGTCGAGCGCAGTCTCGACGCCCGGATGGGAGCCAGCGCGGGCAACCTCGACTTCCGCCCGAAGACCCTGGACAGCCTCGGGACGATCGAGGTCAACGGCCAGAAGATCAACATCCCGCAGGCGATCATCGATTACCGGGCGCAGCAGGAGCAATTCCGCCGCGACACCCTCGATTCCCTCGTGACCGGGGGAGCGATCGCGCTCGCCGGGGTCGGCGTCGTGGCGGGCGCGTTCGGCTGGCTCGTCGCGGGCCGGGCCTTGCAGCCGCTCAGCCGGATCACCGAGACCGCCCGGCGGATCGCCGGTGCGCCGGATCGCGGGCTGCACGAGCGAATCGCCTTGGCCGGGCCGAAGGACGAGGTCAAAGAGCTGGCGGACACCTTCGACACGATGATGGAACGACTCGACCGGTCCTTCGACGGGCAGCGGCGGTTCGTCGCCAACGCCTCCCACGAGCTGCGTACGCCGCTCGCCCTCAACCGGGCCCTGGTGGAGCTCGCCGTCAGCCGTCCCGACGCCGTACCCCAGACCCGTCAGCTCGGCGAGTCCCTGCTGTCGGTGAACGAGCGGCACGAACGGCTCATCGACGGGCTGCTCACGCTGGCCGAGAGCGAGACGGCGGTCGTCGAGACCGTCCCGGTGGACCTGGCCGAAGTAGCCCAGCACGTGCTGGACCAGGCGTTGGTGGCCGACCGGAAGGTCTCGGCCCAGCTGCGTACGGCGCCGACGACCGGCGATCCCGTACTGCTGGAACGACTCGCCCAGAACCTCGTGGAGAACGCGATCCGGCACAACTTGCCCGAGGACGGTTGGCTGTCGGTGCATACGGCCACGATCGACGGCCAGGCGCAGCTCGTGGTGGAGAACTCCGGTCCCGTCGTGCCCAAGTACGAGATCGAGACGCTGTTCCAGCCGTTCCGCCGGATGCGGCACGAGCGTACCGCCGAACGAGGGTTCGGCCTCGGCCTGTCGATCGTGCGGGCGGTCGCCCGAGCCCACGGCGGCGAGGTGACCGCCGAACCCCGTACGCGCGGCGGCCTCACCGTCACGGTCACCCTCCCCGCCAGCTAAGCGCTGGATCAGGGTTCACGGTCGAATCATGGGTCAAGATTCGACCCGGAACCCTGATCCAGCGCACAAAGAAGGCCGGAAGATAATCTGCAACGGTACGATTGAGGCATGACCGCCATGGCCCCGAACCGCACCGCCCCGGATCTGTCGTTCTTCCTGGATCACACCAGCCACGTCCTGCGTACGCGGATGGCGGCCGAGCTGGCCGAGATCGGGCTCACCGCGCGGATGCACTGCGTTCTCGTGCATGCCCTGGAGGAGGAGCGTACGCAGATCCAGCTGGCCGAGCTGGGAGATATGGACAAGACCACCATGGTCGTCACGGTCGACGCGCTGGAGAAAGCCGGGCTGGCCGAACGCCGCCCGTCGTCGACCGATCGCCGGGCCCGGATCATCGCGGTGACTCCGGCCGGGGCGAAGCTGGCCCACCGCAGTCAGGCGATCGTCGACCGGGTGCACGAGGAGGCGCTCGGCTCGCTGCCGGCCAAGGAGCGCGAGGTCTTCCTGCGGGCGATGGAACGCCTGGTCGAGGGGCATCTGGCAGAGCCGGTGGAGAACACGGCGCGTCGCGCTCGCCAGTAAACATCCGCAAGAAGATTGTCTGTAACGGAACTATCCGCTACAGTCCATCTTATGTCTCGACGTTGGATCGCTCTCGGCGTACTCGCCACCACCATGCTCATGACGATCCTTGACGGCAGCATCGTCACGGTCGCGATGCCGGCCATCGCGGAGGATCTCGGCTTCACTCCGGCCGGGCTTAGCTGGATCGTCAACGCATACCTCATTGCCTTCGGCAGCCTGTTGCTGCTCGCCGGGCGACTGGGCGATCTGCTGGGCCGCCGCCGGCTCTTCTTCGCGGGGACGGCGCTGTTCACCGCGGCCTCGCTGCTCGCGGGGGCGGCGACCACGCCGGCTGTCCTGATCGCCGCCCGCTTCCTGCAAGGCGTCGGCAGCGCCACCGCCACCGCGGTCAGCCTCGGCATCCTGGTCACGCTGTTCACCGACGCCCGCGAACGGTCCCGGGCGATCGCGGTCTACAGCTTCACAGGCGCGGCCGGGGCGGCGATCGGCCAGGTCGCGGGTGGTCTGCTCACCGACGCCCTCGGCTGGCACTGGATCTTCCTCATCAACCTGCCCATCGGGGTCGCCGCGCTGCTCGCGGCTCGCACACTCCCGGCCGATCGGGGGCTCGGGCTCGCCGCCGGCGCGGACGTCCTCGGGGCGCTGCTGGTCACCGGCGGCCTGGTACTGGGCATCTACGCGGTGGTCACGGGGCACTGGTCGTGGGCCGGTTCGCTCGCTGCGGTGCTGCTTCTGTCCTTTGTGGTACGCCAAAAGACCGCCCGGAATCCGTTGATGCCGTTGCGCATCTTCCGGTCCCGCGAGGTATCCGTCGCCAATGTGGTGCAGGCGCTGACCGTCGCCGCTTGCTTCGCCTTCCAGGTGCTGACCGCGATCTACCTCCAGCGAGTCGCGGGCTACGACGCGACGCAGACGGGACTCGCCATCTTGCCTGCCGCCGTGGTGATCGGGGCGGTGTCGCTCGGGCTGGCCGCCCGGTTGAACGCCCGGTTCGGCGAGCGCAAGGTGCTGCTGACCGGACTGGTGATGCTGATCGTCATGCTGGGCCTGCTCTCGCGGGTGCCCGTGCATGCCGACTACGTCACCCACCTGCTGCTGATCATGCTGCTCGCGGGTGGATTCGGGCTCGTCCTGCCCGCCCTGACGACGCTGGGCATGTCCGGTGCGAAGGCCGACGACGCCGGGCTGGCCTCCGGCGTCTTCAACACGACTCAGCAGATCGGAATGGCGATCGGAGTGGCCGTTCTGTCCACTCGGGCCGCCGCGCGTACGGGGGATCTGCTGAGCGCCGGGCTCGGCGAGCCGGAGGCGCTCACGGGGGGCTACCGCCTCGCGTACGCCATCGGCACGGGCTTGCTGATCGTGGCGCTGCTTTTGGCGTACACGCTGCTCCGAAGCTCGAAGCCGGTGTCCGGCGTGGAGCGAGTGGCGGTCCGGGCGGAAGTTGGGGCTTCCTAAGGCCCGTCTCGATGTGTACGTTGTACACATGGCTCCGGGAACTGCACAACGACTGGCCGACGCCGCCCTCGCGATCTTGATCGCCGAGGGGGCGCCGGCCGTCACCATGCGCCGCGTCGCGGCCGACGCGGGAGTGACCACAATGGCCACTTACCGGCATTTCCCGAACCGCGAGGCGCTGTTGCGGACGGTCGCCGTGGCGGCGCAGCGTGACGTCGCCGCGACCTGGGGGCGGCGCGGCGGGGCGGATTTCGACAGTCAGCTGGCCGGCATGCTCGACGATTTCCTCGATTTCGCGCTCGGCCAGCCGAACCTCTACGGCTTCCTGCTCACCGACGTCAGGGAGGGGGCACGACGCTTCCCCGAGGATTTCGCCGACGGCAGCTCGCCGACGTTCGATCCGCTCGTCCGGGCGATCCGGCACTGGATGGCCGAGGGATACCTGCGCAAAGACGATCCGCTCGAGGTGGCGCTGACCGTGACCTCGAGCGTGCAAGGGATGGTGCAGCAATACCTCGGCGGCCGCATCGGTCTGGCCGAGTCCGACTTCCGGGCGCTGTGCGCCCGCTCGGTGGGGAGAATCCTCAGTGGAATCCGTGGCTAATCGTCGCATGTGGACCGCCGCCGCGTTCGCGGCCACCGCGGTCATGCTGTACTTCGGCACCGGGCTGACGCCGCTTGCGTGGCTTACCTGGTTTGCACCGCTGCCGGTGCTGTTGCTCGCGCCGAAGGTCTCGCTGCGGACGGCGCTGCTGGTCGCGTTCGGCTCCTACCTGGCGAGCACCTCGAACAGCTGGGCCTACTACGCGCATTCGCACGACGTGCCGCTGCCGGCCGGGATCGGCATCAGCCTCGGTTACTCGATCGCCTTCGCCGCCGGGGTGTGGCTGTTCCGGACCTGGGTGCTCCGAGGGCGGCCGTTGCTGGCCGCCGTGTCGGTGCCCGCGGTCTGGGTCGCGCTGCTCTACCTCTCCGCGTCGGTGAACCCCACCGGCATCAGCGGCACGCTCGCCGGGTCGCAGGTCGGCGTACCGGTCGTGCTGCAGACGGCTTCGGTCGCCGGGGCCTGGGGCGTCGAGTTCCTCGTCATGCTGGCTCCGGCCTTGCTCGCCGCGCTGCGCTTTGCTCCCGTACGCGTCACCGCCGTCACGGTGGCCCTCACGGTGCTGGTCGGTGGATTCGGTCTGCTGCGGCTGTCGGCCAGTTCGTCGGCACCGGCTCCACGGGTCGCCGCGATGGTGCACGACACCGCGCCGTGGGGCGTCGACATCACCTCCCCGGAAGGTGCTCGTCTGCTGGAGGCGTATGCCGGAGCGATCGGGGCGCTGCCGGCCGACGTGACCACGGTCGTGCTCCCGGAAGCCGCCTTCGGCGTGGACGACAATTCGCTGCCTACCTTGCGGGACAAGGTGATCACGCTGGCGGCCGCGCAGAAGCGGACGGTCGTCGTCGGTTACCTGCGCCGCTCCGGCGGTCACAAGTACAACGAGTTGCTCGCCGTACCGGGTGACGGCCAGCCGCCGGTCAGCTATCTCAAGCACCACGATCTCGAGAGCGTCCTCGGCTCGGACCTCGTCTTCGTCCCCGGTACGCACACCGCCCTCGCGATCTGCATGGACGTGAATTTCCCCGACCCCGCACGCGATTACGCCGCCGCCGGGGCGACGATGCTACTGATCCCGGCGGCCGACAACGACGAGGACGGCTGGCAGCACGCCCACACCGCCGTGCTGCGTGGCGCCGAGAACGGGCTGTCCGTGGTCTGGGCCGGCCGCTTCGGAACGGCGATGATCGCCGACGGGCGCGGCAGGGTGCTGGCCGAACGCCACGTCGGCACCTCCGACGACATCACCGTCGTCGTCGCGGCGGTCCGGCCGGGTTCGGGCGACACGCCGTACACCAAGATCGGGAACTGGGCCGCCTGGCTCGCGATCGCGCTGACCGTCGTCGCGGCCGGCCTGCTGATTCGCCGCCGGCATATGGCCGAGACGTCGATCGCCGGGGGCTCGGAGCAGCCCGTCCGGGAGGAAGCCCGCGTGTAACGTACGCCCAATGATCACCGGCTCGCTCGTCTCCCCGGAAGCGGTCGAAGCCGAGGCGAGCGGGCGGTGGCGGCGGGATTTCCGCTGGCGGTGGGCCGCCCAGGCGGCGAGCGAGACGGGCAGCGCGGTCGGCTATTCGGCGCTGCCCATCGTCGCCGTCCTGGTGGTGAACGCCACCGACTTCCAGGTCTCCCTGCTGTCGGTGCTGTCGTCCGTGGTGAGCGCCGTGCTCGCGCTTCCGCTGGGGCCGTGGATCGAGTACCACCGCAAACGGCCGATCATGATCGGGGCCGACGTCTTCCGATTCGTGGCGGTCGGCTCGATCCCGGTCTCGGCGTACTTCGGGTGGCTGACGTATGGGCAGCTCTGTGCGGTGGCCATCGCCCAGATGGCGGCGCTGCTCGCCTTCAACGCCGCCAGCACGGCCGATCTGCGTACGCTGGTCCCGGTCGCGCATCGGGCCGAGGCGAACAGCCGGTTCGAGACGACACTGTGGACGGCGTACACCCTCGGCCCGCCCGTGGGCGGTGCGCTGATCTCGGCGGTGGGCGCGGCCGCCTCGATGGCCGTCGACGCCGTCAGCTTCCTCGCCTCCGCGTTCGGCATCAGCCGCGTACGCACACCCGAGCCGCCGCCACCCCAGCGGTCGAAGGATCAGCACTGGTCGCGAGACCTCGTCGCCGGATGGCGATACATCCTGCGGCACCGGGGACTGTCCGCGCTGTTCTGGAACTCCCTCGTCTTCGGCGGCTGCATCATGGGATCGTCGCCGCTGATCACCGTGTTCATGCTGCGCGACCTCGGCTTCGAACCCTGGCAGTACGGCGTGTCCTTCGGGCTGTCCGCAATCGCGGGGATCGCCGGTTCGCTGCTCGTCAAGCCGATCCTCAGCCGGTTCCCTCAGCATCGCGTGCTGCTGGTCGTGGGGGTCGGGCGCAATCTGTGGCTCGGCCTGATCCCGTTCGCCGTCGCGGGGACCACCGGGTTCGTCCTCATCACGCTGTCGGAGTTCCTGCTGTTGTTGTTCGTCGGCGTGTTCAACCCGACCTTCGCCACCTACCGGATGAACGCCACCGACGACCAGCACATGGCTCGGGTCTCCGTCGCCTGGTCGATCAGCACCAAGATCGCCCAACCGGTGTTCATCGCCGCCGCCGGCACGCTCGCCGCGGTCACCAGCGCGCGTACGGCGATCATCGTGTGCGCGGTGCTCCTGATCGCGTCGTCTGTGCTGCTCCCGTGGCGTGGCGACCAGCCCGGTGTGGGACGATGACCTTGTGCAGCCGGACCCACTAGCGCGGGCTCAGGAGTACGCGTCCAGCGGCGATCATGCCGCCGCCATCCGGCTCGCCCGCGAGGCCGAGAACGCGTACGCGCCCGCCGCGGCAAGCGATCTCGAAGCCGCGACGAACCTCCTCTGGGTCCGCCTGAACCTGGCCCGCTGGCTCGCCGTGCAACGCCAGCCCGACCGGTGGGACGCGCTGACCGTGCTCGACGCGGCCGAGCAGACCTGGCGGGAGCCGATCGTGCAGCGCTCCGAGATGGTCCACCTCCTCGGCGCTGAACTGATGTCGTTGCGCAGCTTCGTCCTGCGGCAGGTCGGCCGGGCCGCCGACGCCCTCGCCGCCGCCGATCAGGCGCTGTTGTTCTTCGCCGATCTGGAGGCGACCGCCCCCGAGGCGCTGGCCGCCGTTGGCCGGGTGCCGATCCTGCTCAACCGGGGTGCGGCGCTGGCCGACCTCGGGCGTACGCCGGACTCGGTCCTGCCGCTCACGCTAGGGCTGGACCTGTTGCGGTCGAGCGGCACAGTGCACCGCGAACTGGAGGCCGAGCTGCTCGTCCTGCGCGGGACCTCGAACACGCTGCTCGGCCGGTTCACCGAGGCCGAACAGGACGAGACCGAGGCGATCACGCTGACGCGGGCGCAGCCGACCCGGGCGGCCCGTCATCTGCTGGCGGCCGCGCTCAACAACTACGCCACCACGCTGACCCGGATGCGTCGCCTGGACGAGGCGCTCGCGTCGGTGGGGGAGGCGATGGGCGTCCTGCGAGAGGTCGACGGCGAACCCACGACCGCCTTCCAGCGCCGCCGCTGGGGAATTCCACTGTCGACAGAGGCGGAGATCCTACTGGCGCTGGGTCGCCGCGAAGACGCCGCCCGGTCCGCTCGGCTGGCCGAACCCATCATGCGCGAGTACGCCGAAGAGCTGCCGGACCTGGTGGCCGGTTCGCTCGCCAACGTCTGCCTGCTCATCGGTGACGCCGAGGACGATCTCGCGTACGCGCAAGAGGCGTACCAGCGGTTCTCGGAGTTGACGGATCGGTTCCCCGGGCGTTACGACTACTGGTGGCGGCGGTCGGCCGACGTGGTGGCCCGCCTGACGAGTTAGTCCTGCAACTTCCGCAGTACGCGTGCCAGGTCGGCGCGGTCTGTCGGACTCAGCTCGCTGAACTGGCGCTCGCCCTCGGCCTGCTGAGCCTTCTGCACTGCAGACGCGAGCGCCGTGCCCGCCTCGGTCAGCGTGACCAGGATCGCCCGCCGATCGGTGGGATCGGGCAGCCGGGTCACGAGTTCACGAGCCTCCAGATCGTCGACGACCTCGGTGGCTGACCGGGGTGCGATCCGCAGGTGCTCGGCCAGCGCGCTCAGACGCAGCTCACCGTGCCGGTGGAGGCTGGCCAACGCGCGCCATTGCGACGGGGAGATGTTCCAGGGCTCGAGCACCGTCTTGGACCGATGGCGCATTCGGCGCGCAACCGCCCAGAACAGGTCAGTAAGGCTCTCGGGCTCCACCTGGTCAGCGTACCAGCCGGTTGCGCCCTTACCTCATGATGAGGTAACCTCAGTACTAGAGATTTGAGAAGAGAGGTAACCCCTTGGATTTCCCCCTAGACACCGGCCGCCGAGCCGCCCGGGAGAATGGCGGCAAGCAAGCGAAGCCCGGGCGGATCGGCCCAGCTGAAAAGGCCCAGGCTCAGTCCGTGTCCCTGCGTCGCGTCGGCGCCCTGTTCACCGGCGATCGCGGCAAACTCGCGATCGTGGTCGCGATCATCGTGGTCAGCTCGGTGATCGCGATGGCCTCTCCGTTCCTGCTACGCGAAGTCATCGACGTCGCGCTTCCGCACGCCGACTTGACGTTGCTGGTGTGGCTCGTGCTTGGCATGGTGGCCGTGGCCGCCGTCACCTCCGTCCTCGGCGTGGTCCAGACCTGGATCTCGACCGCCGTCGGCCAGCGGATCATGCACCGGCTCCGCACCGAGGTGTTCAGCCACCTGCAGCGGCAGTCGATGGCCTTCTTCACGCGTACGCGGACCGGTGAGGTCCAGTCGCGTATCACC
>NZ_JABFVK010000091.1 GCF_013362815.1 Hamadaea sp.
GCGGCCCGAGCGCCCGCCGCGCCCGCGCGCTGTGGGGCAACCGCGGTCGCCGTCGCTCCACCGCTGGCGGCCGAACGGTTCACCGGCCCGTCGAACTCGGGATCGTAGGGCGGTTCGTCGAGCGGGCCGAAGTCCTCATCGACGACCGCGGTCGCCGTGGCGGCTCGCCCACCAGCGGAGACGGTCTGCGCGGCGGGCGCCTGCGCAAGCGGCTGGCTCCGGACCGACGCGGCCGCCGACGGTCCGGCCACGTTCACCGGGACGTCGCCACCATTGCCGCCGCCGCTGGTACCACCGATGGGTGCGGTAGCTGGCCAGTCCTCCGCATCGTCGGTGGCCGGAGGGGCACTGCGCGGCTCACGAGGCGCGGCTGCCGGACGACTCGGCTGAGCGGGCCGGCTCGCCGTACGCGCGACCGACCCACCACCACCACCGCCTCCGCCCCGCGGGTCGCCACCGACCTCGCAGCGCAGCTGCCAACGCCCGCCGACGACCTCGTGCACCGCGTCGAGCAACGCGCCCGGATCGGCGCTCACGGAGTTGGCATGGAACGAAGCCTTGAAGACCAGCACGATCGTGTTGCCGTCGACGTCGCGGACGACGCCATCCCGAGCCATCGCCGCCGTCCGCTTGTTGCTACGCCCAGTCAACTGGACGATCTCGTCCCACGCCCGGCGCAGCGCCGGAGCGTCGATCTCGCCGCTCGCCGGGGCACTCTCCGACACGCCGGCCGTCGGGCTCGCCGGCGCGGAGACCGGGGCAGCCCCCGGAGTCGCCGGGGCGGACACTGGGCGATCGATCGGGGCGCTCTCCGACACGCCAGCCGTCGGGCTCGCCGGGGCGGACACCGGGCGGTTCGCGGGCGGGGCCGAAGCCGGTCGGGCGGGCTCCGGCTCGGTCACCGTGGCAGGTGCCGAAGACATCGGCGCAGCCGACGCGGCCGAAGCGGCCTGGGTCGGTCCAGCCTGAGTCGGAGCAGCCTGAGCGGAGGAGGCCTGGGCCGGGGCAGCCGGTCGGGCGGCCGACGCCGCAGCAGCTCGGGCCGCCGCCCGGCCGTCGCCGTCACTCGCCACCGAAACGGGTCCGGCACTCGCGGCCGATCCTGATCCGGCGACCGGCCCGCCCTGCTCCAGGCGTTCGAGGCGGGACAACAGGCCGACCTCGGAGGCGTCCGCCGTCGGCAGCAGCATCCGGGCGGTGATCAACTCGAGCAGCAGCCGGGTCGACGTGGTTCCCCGCATCTCGACCAGGCCGTTGTGGGCGATCTCGGCCCACCGGGACAACGTCGCCGGGCCCAGTCGCTGAGCCTGAGTCTGCATCCGCTCCACTTGGTCGGCCGGTGCGTCGATCAGGCCCTTGGCCGCGGCGTCGGGGACCTGGCGCAGCAGGATCAGGTCACGCAGTCGCTCGAGCAAGTCCGCCGTGAACCGCCGAGGATCGTGCCCGGCCTCGGCGACTCGGTCGATCGCACCGAACGCGGCCGCCGCGTCGCCCGCAGCGAGCGCGTCACAGACGTCGTCGATGAGCGTGGCGTCGGTGACCCCGAGCAACGCGACGGCGCGTGCGTATGTGACGCCTTCGGGACCGGCTCCGGCGATGAGCTGGTCGAGCACCGACAGCGAATCCCGGGCCGAACCGCCACCGGCTCGAACCACCAGCGGCAGGACCAGTGGATCGACGGTGACGCCTTCCAGGTCACACAGCTTCTCCAAGTAGGGCCGGAGCACACCGGGCGGCATCAGCCGGAACGGATAGTGGTGCGTACGCGACTTGATCGTGCCGAGCACCTTTTCCGGCTCGGTCGTCGCGAAGACGAACTTCACATAGTCCGGAGGCTCTTCGACCAGCTTGAGCAGGGCGTTGAAGCCCGCCGACGAGACCATGTGCGCCTCGTCGATGATGTAGATCTTGAAACGGCTGACGGCGGGCGCGAAGAAGGCGCGCTCACGCAGCTCGCGGGCGTCGTCCACGCCACCGTGGGAGGCGGCGTCGATCTCGATGACGTCGATCGAACCGGGGCCGTCGGGCGCCAGCGCCCGGCAGGACTCACACTCGCCGCACGGATCAGGCGTGGGGCCCTTCTCACAGTTGAGCGAGCGGGCCAGGATGCGGGCGCTGGACGTCTTGCCACAGCCGCGCGGCCCGGAGAAGAGGTATGCGTGATTCAGCCGTCCGGAGCTGAGCGCCTGGATGAGCGGCTCCGTCACGTGCTCCTGCCCGATCACCTCGGCGAAGGTGCGCGGACGGTACTTGCGATAGAGCGCCAACGCCACGGACGACCACCTCCCGAGATTTGCCGACTCATAGCCTCTCACGACCGGCCGACATCGCCGAGAGCCCGTCACGCCCGCGCCGCCGCAGTTCCGGGTTGATCATGAACCTAGGGGTGGCGACACACCGTCGAGGGGAACCCTGGGTTCATGATCAACGCGGGGTTAGGGGGTGGAGAGGGCTTCGGTGGGGGCGAGCCGGGCGGCCCGGATCGCCGGGTAGAGCCCGGCGACGCCGCCGATGAGCAGGGTGGCCGTCAGGCCGCCCGCGAAGGCCCAGGCCGGCACGACCAACGGCCAGTGCTGCGTCGACGCGTACGCCCCGGTCACCGCCACGCCGAGGAGCACCCCGCCGGCTCCACCGATGGCGGAGAGCAGGAGGGATTCGGCGAGGAACTGGAGGCGTACGTGGCCTCGGGTGGCGCCCAGCGACCGCCGGAGCCCGATCTCGGAACGCCGTTCCAGCACCGAGATGATCATCGTGTTGGCCACGCCGACCCCGCCGACCAGGAGTGCGACCGCGCCGAGGCCGAGCAGCAGCCCGGTGAACGCCTGATCGGTCGCCCGTTGAGCGGCCAGCGCGTCGGACGGCCGGGACACCGCGACCTCTTCGGGATGGCCGGGGCTCGCCGTCGCCGCCAGCACTGCGCGTACCGCTTCGACCTGGTCTTCCGCCGATCGGCAGTAGATCGTCGTCGGGTGCCCGTCGAACTCGGCGTACGCCGTCGCGCTCGCCCAGCCGATCAGCGCAGCGGTGTCCAACTCCTTGGCGAGCGGCACCGGATCGAGGATGCCGACGACGGAGAACCACTGCCCGGCCAGCCATACCCGGAGACCGGGCTGGCGGATGTCCAGCCGCTTGGCCGCCTTCGAGCCCAGCACCACGGCCGGATAACGAGCGGTCGCCGGGGACAACCAGTCCCCCGTACGCACGCTGCCGCCGACCGTGCCGAGCAGGTCGAGCCGGGTCGCCAGGACGGCGATGCTGTTCGTCTGCCCGCGCGGAATGTGATCGTTGCGGTAGACGTGCGCGCCTAGGTTCGCGGTCGCGCTGGCCGACTGCACCGGCCCGATCCGGTCGACCATCTCGACGGCCTCCGTCGGCAGTTGGGCCGGTGCGCCGAACAGGGTCTTGCCAGGTCCGGCGACCAACAGGTTGGTGCCGAGCCGGTCGAGGGTCCGGTTCAGCTCGGCCTGGGAGGACGTCGAGATGCCGACGACCGCCAGCATCGCGGCGATGCCGATGGCGATCCCGAGTGCCGACAGGATCACCCGCAGGGGCCGCGTACGCAGGCCGGATGCCCCCAACCGACCCAAATCCGGCAGCGTCAATCTGGAGGGTGGCGTCATGGAACGACCTTCCCGTCCCGCATCCGGATCTGCCGGGGCAAGCCGGTGGCGATCCCGAGATCGTGGGTGACCACGATGACCGTCGTCCCGGCCGCGTTCAGCTCCCGGAGCAGCTCGACGACCCCGGCTCCGGAGGCGGAGTCGAGGTTGCCGGTCGGCTCGTCGGCGAGCAGCACGGCCGGGTCGCGGACCACTGCCCGGGCGATCGCCACCCGTTGCCGTTCACCGCCCGAGAGCTGGTGCGGCCGGTGGGTCAGCCGATGTCCCAGCCCAACTCTGTCCAAAGTGGCCTCCGCACGCGCCCGGCGACGGCGGATCGGCGTACCGGTGTAAAGCAGCCCGTCCGCCACGTTGTCGAGCACCGACGTCCCACCAGCCAGATGGAACTGCTGGAAGACGAACCCGATCCGGTACGCCCGCAGCGCGGACAACTGCCGGTCGCTCAATCGGGCGACGTCGTGGCCGTCCACGCATACCTGCCCCGACGACGGCCGGTCGAGTACGCCCATCAACTGCAACAGCGTCGACTTGCCCGAACCGGACGGGCCGACGACGGCGGCCAACTCCCCGGGTTGGATCTCCAGCGACACCCTGTCCAGGGCGGTGACCCCGGGATACCGCTTGCCGACCTCGGCCAGAACAAGAACGCCGGTCATGCGATCACCGACCTGCGGCCGGCGCTCGTACGACGAAGACTGAGCCAGCCGATGACCGGCCTGCGGCCCGTCATGAGGGCATCCCCACATCCTGCCCCTCGGCCAGGCCGGCGCCTCGTACTTCGACCCGCCCGTCGGCGAACAGTCCGACCTCGACCGCCACGATGTGCGTACCAGTTGATGTGATCAGTTCGAGGCCGTAACCACCCTCGGCGAGCGCGAGAAGCGCGGCGACCGGGACCGTCAGGACGTCCTTGCGTTCCTCGGCGACGTAGCGGACGTCGACCGGCGTGCTCGCGAGATCGCCCAGGTGGGCCTGGTCGGCGATGGTCACCGTGACCGGGAGCGTGGCCCCGCCGGTGCCCGGAGCGGTCGGATTGCCGCCGCCCTGGTCGGAGGAGGTGGCCGCGACCCCGATGGACGCGATGCGGCCGGCGACCGTGACCTGGCCGGGCAGGGTGACCGTCACTGCCGTGCCGACAGCGGCCCAACCGTGGTCGTTGGCGTCCACGTTGACCGTGACCACCTTCGCGGTGCCGGTCGTCGTCAGGACGTCGCCTGTGGCCGGCGCGCCGACGCGGACCTTCTGCTCCTGAACCCGCAGCGCACCCGCGGCGTAGACCACCATGGCCGGATCGAGGACGCCCGTCTCCGGCAAGCCGAGGTGCTTCTGCCAGCGCTTCACCGCCGAGGCAGTCGACGCGCTGTACTTCTGGTCGACGGTGAAACCGGTGTACCCCAAGGCTTTGAGGTTCTGTTCGAGCTGCCGCACATCCGGACCCTCCGAGCCCACCGCCAACGCCCGGTATGCCGGAAGAGCCCCGTAAAGCAAGGTCACCGGCAGGTTGTCGGCCCGGAACACGACTCCGCCGCGGCTGATCGTCGTGCCCGCGGCCGGCAGCCAGGTGACCAGGCCCGGCGCGCGGCTGGTCAGCGGCACCGCGTCGCCGTAGTCGAGCTGCCCGGCGACGGTCTTCGCGTCGGCGAGCGTCTGTTTGGTGATCTTCGTGCTCGCGGCCGGTCCAGTCGGCTCGGCCGCCTCCGGAGAGCCGGTGCCGCCGAGGCCGAGGATCGCGACCGCCGCCACGGCCACCGTCAGCAAGCCGCCCCCGGCGGCCACCCAGCGCGCCGCCCTCATCCCTTGCCTCCGCTGGTGCCGTGCGGCTGCAGGTTGTCGCATGCCCGCATGGCTTCGGGCAGCTTCGGGTCGCGCTTGATCGCGGCGGCGTCGGTGAACTGCACCGCCCCGGTCTCCGGATCGGGATCGGGCCAGTCGAGGATGCCGTGGTCGCGCATGCACTGCGCGAACTGCCGAAGCCGCTCGATGTCCTCGGGGGCCATCCGCGGCTTGTCCGCACCCCCGGGCAGGTACATCCGGCACGCCTCGGTGGCGGCCAGCGCTTTCTGCTTCTGCCCCGGCGACGCCTGGATCGCGACGCCGCCCTTGTCCTCCTCGGTCTGCACCTCGACGCCGTGGTCTCGCATGCACTGCTGGAACTGGATCGCCCGCTCGCCTTCGTCGGCAGCCGGGGACGGTCCGGCGCTGGTACTGCTGCTCACGACCGGAGCCCCCGAGCCCGCACTGGCCACTCCCGGACCGGACGACTTGCATCCCGTCAGGACGAGCCCCGCCACGAGCACGGCGGTGAATGCGTACTTCCTCATGGGCGCAGCCAACCGAGCGGGCCGTAAGACCGTCGTCAGCGCGAACGCTTATGGCCGCCTTATCCACCCGGCTGGTACACATGGCCCGTGCGAGTGCTGGTGGTGGAGGACGAGGAGCTGCTGGCCGACGCGGTCGCCGAAGGACTGCGCCGGGAATCGCTCGCGGTCGACGTCGCGTACGACGGGGACGCCGCGCTCGAACGGCTGGGCGTCAACGCGTACGACGTCGTCGTGCTGGACCGTGATCTGCCCGGGGTCTCCGGCGACGAGATCTGCGCCGGGCTGGCCGGTGGCGACATCCGGGTTCTGATGCTGACCGCCGCCGGAGACCTCGCCGACCGGGTCGCCGGGCTCTCCCTCGGCGCAGACGACTACCTGGCCAAACCGTTCGCCTTCGCCGAACTCGTGGCCCGCGTACGCGCCCTGGGCCGCCGAGCCCGTCCGGCGGTGCCACCGGTGCTGACCCGGGCGGGGCTGCGGCTGGACCCGAATCGCCGGGAGGTCTACCGCGACGGGCGCTACGTCGGGTTGTCCCGCAAGGAGTTCGCCGTCCTCGAAGAACTGCTGCGGGCCGCCGGAGCCGTCGTCTCCGCCGAGGACCTGCTCGAACGTGCCTGGGACGAGAACATCGACCCGTTCACCAACGTCGTCCGGGTGACCGTCATGACGTTGCGCCGCAAGCTCGGTGACCCGCCCGTCATCGAAACCGTGCCGGGAGTGGGGTACCAGATTCC
>NZ_JABFVK010000122.1 GCF_013362815.1 Hamadaea sp.
CGCACCGAGGTGTTCAGCCACCTGCAGCGGCAGTCGATGGCCTTCTTCACGCGTACGCGGACCGGTGAGGTCCAGTCGCGTATCACCAACGACATCGGCGGCATGGAATCCGTGGTCACCTCGACGGCCACGTCGATCGCCGCCAACCTCACCACCGTGATCGCCACCGCCGTGGCGATGGCCGCCCTGTCCTGGCGGCTCTCGCTCGTCTCCCTCGTCGTGCTGCCGCCCGCGATCTACCTGACCAGGCGAGTCGCCCGGATGCGCCGCGCGATCACCGCCGAACGGCAGAAGGAGCTCGCCGACCTCAACGTCACGATCGAGGAGGGCCTGTCGATCAGCGGCGTGCAGCTGAGCAAGACGATGGGCACGTCGTCCGCGCTGGTCGATCGGTTCACCTCGTCCTCGCGCCGGCTCATCGACCTCGAACTGCGATCGGAGCTGGCCGGGCGCTGGCGGATGGCCTCGATGTCGGTCGTGTTCGCCGCGATCCCGGCCGTCATCTACCTGGCCGCCGGGTTGCCCGGGTCGAGCCTGACGATCGGTACGCTCGTCGCCTTCACCGCGCTCCAGTCGAGCCTCTTCCGCCCGCTGATGGGCCTGTTCAACGTCGGCGTCTCGGTCACCGCGTCGATGGCCTTGTTCGGCCGCATCTTCGAGTACCTCGACCTGCCGGTCGACATCCGGGAGCCGGCGAAGCCGGTCCGGCTGCCCCGGGTCGCGGGACACCTCCGGCTGGAGAACGTCTCCTTCCGGTACGCCGACAGCCCGGTCGACGCCGTCGCGGGTGTCGACCTGGACATCCCGGCCGGCAGGTCATTGGCCCTGGTGGGGGAGACCGGCTCGGGCAAGAGCACCGTCGCCGGGTTGATCGCGCGTCTGCACGATCCGACGGCAGGTCGCGTCACGATCGACGGCGTCGACGTACGCGACATCGCGCTCGCCGATCTGGCGGGGATCGTGGGCGTAGTCAGCCAGGAGACCTACCTGCTGCATACGACCGTGCGGGAGAACCTGCGGTACGCCCGGCCGGACGCGTCCGACGCCGAGCTCGTCGAGGCTGCCCGAGCCGCTCAGGTGCACGATCTGATCACGTCGCTGCCGGACGGCTACGACACCGTGGTCGGCTCCCGGGGCCACCGCTTCTCCGGTGGTGAGAAGCAGCGGATCGCCATCGCGCGTACGCTGCTGCGGGACCCGAAGATCCTCGTGCTCGACGAGGCGACCAGTGCGCTGGACACCGAGACCGAGCGGGCCGTGCAGCGGGCGTTCGATCGGCTCACCGAGGGCCGGACGACGATCACCATCGCGCATCGGCTGTCCACCGTCCGCGACGCCGACCAGATCGTGGTGCTCGACCACGGGCGCGTCGCCGAGGCCGGCCGGCACGAGTCGCTCCTCTCCGAGGGCGGTCACTACGCGGCCTTGGCCGCGGCCTGAAGCACTATGCGGCCTTGGCCGCGGCGTGATCTTTCAGTAGCCGACGGTGATCCGCCGCCGGATCGCGTTGCCCTGCTGGAGTTCGTCGGCGAAGGCCACGGCGTAGTCCTCGGCACTGATGAAGCTGTTGCCCTTGTCGTCGGTGATCACGTCGTCGCCGCCCATCCGGAACTTCCCCGTACGCTCACCGGGCGCGATCACCGCCGCCGGTGACAGGTAGGACCAGTCGAGGTCGGCCACGGGCCGGATGACGTTCAGCGCGTCGCGATGGGCGAGCCCGATCGGCCGCCACTCGGCGGGGAAGGCCGGCCCGTCGACGAGATCTACGCCGTCAGGCCCTTTGAGGCTTCCCGCACCGCCGACGAACACGATCCGGCGGACGCCCGCCTTCCGTGCGCCCTCTAGCAGCCCCTTCGTTACCGGAACTGCGTTGGACGGGTCGATGTGCACCGCCGAGGCGATCACGTCGTAACCCTCGGCCGCGGCGGCGACCGAGTCCGAGTCGGTCGGGTCGGCGGTCACCGCCGAGATGTCGGGCGACGGCGAGTGCCCGGTCCGGCTCGCGCTGGTCACCTGCTCGCCGCGTTCGGTGAGTTCGGCCGCGATCCGGCTGCCCAGGGTGCCGGTCGCTCCGAACAGCAGTATCCGCATTCGGCCAGCGTATCGGCGGTCCCGCAGTGTGTCGGCCGTTTCGGCGGGCGAGTTAACATCCGCCCCATGCATGTGATCGAACTTGCCTTCGACGCCAACCCCGCTCGGCTCGCCGCTCGCCCGGCCCATCGGGAGTACCTCGCGAAGCTGCACGCCGAAGGCGTAGTGGTGGTCTCCGGGCCCTGGACGGACGACACCGGGGCGCTGCTGATCTTCGACGTCGACCGGGCGAGGCTGGACGAGATCCTCGCCGACGACGCCTACTACCGCACTCCCGGCGTGACCGTCGCATCCGTACGCGAATGGTCCCCGATCATCGGCCGCGCCCTCGACGTGTAACCCGCCCGCGCCTTGATCCAGTGCCCTGGGTCAGCGATTTCGGGCGCTTAACGGAGATCATGTGCCGGTGGTCAGCGCTACACGGCCGATTTTCGCTGGTCAGGGGCACATGATCTCCGAAATCGGCCTCCCACAGCTGACCAAGGGCACACGATCATGACCTCGCCGCCGGGAGTGGACCGCGCCCGAGCCGGCCGCCCGGGATCGCTTGCCGCTCTGAGAACCAGCCGCCGACTCGTACGCATCCGGGAGCAAGCCGGGCCCGTCATCGATGGCGCGCCGCTTCATAGGGAGCGCCCGTCATTGGTTGCGCGCGGCTTCCATGATCGTCGGAAGCCGACGATCAGTGCACGAATCGGCCCACGAATGTCGGCAGTCGACGATCATGGAAGCCGCAAACGCCATGAATGTCGGCAGCCGACGATCATGGCGGGCTCGGGAGCGCCCCTGCCGGAAGCGCATTCCGCGGGAGGGCTCCATACCGGAGCCCGCAACCGGGTCCGGCAAGCGGCGGGGCCAAAGCCGCGGGCGGTCAAAGTGGTGGGGCCCAAAGCGGTGGGGCCAAAGCGGCGGGCGGCCAATGCGGCGAGCGGTCAGACGGGCGGGCCTCACGAAGTGGGGAGGTCGAACAGCGAAGCGGCGTTCCGCCAAGCCAGCCGCTCAGCGGTGAGGCCGGCGGGGCCGGTGAGGCCGGCGGACCCGACGGGGCCGGCGGTGTCGAAGAGGCCCGAGCCCAGCACCGCACCCAGCGCGGACGCGGGGTCGATGAGCGTCGAGTCGGTGCCGAACAGCAGCTGCCGATCGTCCACTGCTGCCAGAACCGAGGAAATGCGCCCAGCCGGAGCCTGCGACCAGGAAGGTTCCAGATATAGGCGGTCACACGACTGCGCTGCTTCGATGGCGTACGGGTAACCGTCGGCGCCCATGTGCCCGGCGATCGCCCGCAAGCGTGGACGATCCACACAGGACTGTGCCAGGTCCAGCACGGTACGCCCCCAGGTGTGCACGAGCACTGGACAGTCGAGCTCGGCCAGCATCGTCAGGGCGTCCTGGGTCTGCGGGGAGGTGATCGGCGACTCCGTGTAGTCGGTGTGCAGTTTCGCGCCGACGAATCGGCCGTCGCCGAAGTAGCGGGCGAGATCACGCGACGCGGCATCGAGTTGCCGAGGATTGACGGTGACATACCCATAAAGACGGCCTGAGGAAGGCAGCGCGTCGGCGAGCGCGCGATTCCCGGCGGGAGCGTCGTAGCAGACCGCCTCGGTGGCCGACACGATCGCCATGTCGATGCCGTACCGGTCCATCACCGCCAGGTTGGTCTCGACGGACCCGACTTCCATGGTGAAGAACCAGGGTCCCCAGTGCCCGTGCACGTCGATGATCATGCGTCCACTCCCAGGAGCCGGCGGGCGGTGGTCCCCGCGATCAAGGCGACGTCCGAAGCGCTGAGCCCGCAGCGAGCCAGGCGCAGACGAGGAACGGCTGATTCGGCGTACGGAGTTCGCGAACCGTAGACCATTCGCTCGACGCCCACCGAAGAAGCGACCGTCTCGACGGCGTCCGGCGAGTTCAACAGGCGCGTCGACGTGTGGAACCCCATCTCTTCCCGGGCTGCGATCAGGAAGTCGCCGAGATGGTAGAAGTGCGTGTCGAGGAAGACCACGGTCGCCCCGAGCCCCGCGTACGGCTTCCAGAATCGGCGTACGTCACCGCCGGAGAGCACGACGAAACCAAGCTCGGTCGCGCGCCGTACGAGATGGCGGACGGCCGGGAAGTCGGGCTCGGCGTGCTGCTCGTCGGGGAACAGCCGGATCGCGCGTACCCCCAGCTCGGCCAGCCGGTCCAGCTCCCGCTCCGCGCCGAGCGCATCGCGCAGGTCCAGGCCGCCGACAGGCGTGAAGTCCGTCGCCAGCACCTCGTCATTGCCACTGTGCACGTCGAAGAGTGCCGCGCGCAGGCTCGCGACCGCCGCGGCCGTGGTGTTCGCCTCGCGCAAGGCCGCGCCCAGCTCCCCCGAATCGGTGATCCCGCCATCTTTCCCCGGGTACGCACCCAGCAGTGCATCGACATCGAAGGTGATCCGCAGCTCGCCGAGCTGCGCCGCGATCTGCCTAAAGGGCACGGAGTACCTCCAGCACGCGTTCGTGTTCGCCGTCGGGCAAAGCCGGGCCGTGCGGGTCGACGGCGTACTCCGGGGGGATCCGGCCTTCGGCGGCGGCCACCCAAAGCATTCGCTGCACGTAACCGTCGACGGGATCACCGAAGATCGTCTCGGCGTACCGGTCGAAGGGGGCGGTGTCCTGAGCCTCACCGGCCAGGGCGGCCTGCAGAACCCGGTCGGTCGCCTGGACGGCGGCCGCGGCGATCCCGACGAGCGCGGCTTGTGCGCCCCACGCGATCGACGGCGCGAACATCAGGTCCTCGCCGGTGATGGCCAGCCGATCGGCTTCGTTCGTCGCCGCGAACGCGTCCTTGCAAGCGGCGTCGTCTCGCAGCAGCGCGACCTTCAAACCGGCGACGCCGGGCAGCTCGACGAGGTCGCGAACCACTGGCAGCGGATACGGCCGCAGATACAGATCGAACGCGATCAGGGGCAACTCTGACGCTTCCCAGAGCGCTTGATGCACGGCGACGGCCTCGCCGGGGGCGGGCGGGAAGACGAGTAGTGCGTCGGCACCTGCCTCGGCGGCGCGCTGCGCCTCGCGTACCCCTTGAACACCGGCGACCACCGGCACGCCGGTGTCGACCGCGGCCCGGATGACCTGCTCGCGGACGCTGTCGGACTGAAACGGGCCGCGACCGGTGTGCGCGAGCACGGCCAGCGCGCCGACCCCGTCCGTGACCAGGCCGCGGAGATAGTTCGCGAGGACCTCGGGGTTGACGCCGTCCGGGCCGGTCGGCGTGGCGGTGGCGGCGATCAGCTGGCCGCGCAGCCGATCGCGCAGCTCAGCCGCCTTGCGGTTAATCATGAGACTGCACTCCTGCTCTTCACCCGAGAGGCTCATCGAACAGTCCCCGAAGCGCGTCGGCGATCGTGTCGACGTGGTCGTCGGTGTAGTTCTCATTCCAGTCGATCACGATCAGAGTCTCGTCGATCATGCGCTCCGCGACCGGGCAGGTGCCGCGGCCGTACCGGGGTTCCCGGTCAGCGGGCGGACTGGTCAGCGGAAATCGGGAGGAACCGTACACCGGGGCGTCGACCAGAGCGGGCGCGCAGTGCAGACCTTCCTGGAGATATCCGGCGCGGGCCGGGATGCCGGCCGCTTGCAGCTTGGCCGCGATCGTGGGGGCACCCCCATCCGGCAGGATCAGCGGAAACAGCCACCAGGCATGACTGTCCACATCGGCCGGAGGTGTACGCACCGGCAGCCCGCCGATCGCGTCGAGCAACCGCCGGGCAGTACGCCGCCGATCCGCCAGTACGCCGGGCAGCTTGGCCAGTTGCGCCCGGGCGACCGCCCCGGCCAACTCCGTCATCCGATAATTGAGCCCGAAGCTCACGTGGTGCCGCCCGACGTCGCGCGGCCAGCCCTTGTCGGCGAACAGCCGCATGCGGCGGGCGAGGTCGGGGTCGTCGGTCAGGGTGAGCCCGCCATCGCCACAGGTGATGTGTTTCCATTGCTGGAGGCTCAGGCACCCGATCGAACCGGCGGTGCCGACGAGGCGTCCGTTCGGCAGCTTCGTCAGCCAGGCCTGCGCACAGTCCTCGATGAGCATCAGCCCGTGCCGGTCGGCCAGTTCCCGCAGCTCGGCGACGGGTGCCGGCGCGCCGAACAGGTGAACCACCAGGATCGCCCTGGTACGCGGCCCGATCGCGCGGGCGACGGAGTCGACGTCGAGGTTGCCGGTGAGGGGGTCGACGTCGGCGAAGACCGGCACCGCGTTCTGCGCCAGGATCGGGGCGACGGTGCCGAAGTCGCTGATCGGCGAGGTGATGATCTCGTCGCCGGGGTCCGGTGCGGCGGCCGCCACCGCCAGGTGCAACGCGGCGGTGCCCGAGCTCGCGGCGATGGCGTACGCGACTCCGTGGAGCTCGGCGACCTCCCGTTCCAGCGCCTTGACCTCGGTGCCCCAGACCGAGCTGAGCATGCCCGAGCGGAGCACCCGGGTGACGGCGGCGATCTCCTCGTCGCCGAGCGTTCGGCCGGCCGCGTCAGCCATGCTGGGAAACATTTCCACCCTCCGGGTCATACGAAATACCGGACCTGACCGTAATCTGGTAGTGCTGCGAACGGCAAGGAGGACCCGTGGCGATCGAAATCGGTGTGGTCGGCCCGCACGACCTGGTGGACGACGTCGCCGCCACCTGCGAAGAGCAGCCCGGCGTCACCGCCCGGCGGCTCGACTACGACCACGAGTCCCAGACGGTCGGCCTGGTCGCGGCGCACGATGCGCACCTCGGGGCCTGGCTGTTCACCGGCATCGTCCCGTACACGCTGGCCAAGGAGGCCAAGGCGGTGTCCCGGCCGGCCGCGTTCGTCGACTACACCGGGGCGACCCTCCTTCAAGCGGCCGTACGCCTCCTGCGCGACGGGCACGACCCGACGCGGATGTCGGTCGACACCCTGCCGAACGCCGACGTCGCGGCGACCCTGATCGAGGCCGGTCTGCCGGTCGACCGGATCAAGGTGCTCCCGTACCGGTCCGGCCTCACCTCGGACGACCTCGTCGCGTTCCACAAGCGAAGCGCGCGCGGACCGCAGGGCACCACCGTCGCGGTGACCTGCGTTCGTTCCGTCTACGAGGCCTTGCATCCGCACATGCCGGTGCTGCGACTCGCTCCGTCCACCCATTCGGTGCGTACGGCGTTGCGGCAGTTGCTGCTGACGGCCGACAACCAGGCGCACGAGGACGCCCAGATCGCGCTCGGTCTCGTCGAGGTCTCCGGCGAGGACGAGGGCCTGATGCGGGAGGCGGCCACCCTCGGCGGCAGCGTCGCCCGCTACACCGGCGGTACGCATCTGCTGGTCACGACCCGTGGCCCGCTCGCCGACGCCACCGTGGGTTTCTCCGCGTTGCCCATGTTGCGGCGGCTGGCCGATCGGCACGAGATCGTCCGGGTCGGCTTCGGGCTGGGTCGCAGCGCCGCCGAGGCGGAGAGCCTGGCTCGCCGGGCTTTGTCGCGTGCTCGCCGGATCGGGCCGGTCGCGGCCGTCCTCTCGTTGCGCAGCGACATGGACGTCGTACTCGAATCCGAAGCGCCCATCCGCGCCGGCGGCGGCACGACCGCAGCGGTGATCGCCCAGCGGGTCGGACTGTCGGTGTCCACTCTGGAGCGTCTGAAAGAAGTCAAGGCGGCGGCCGGGGCCGAGCCGCTGACCACCCGCGAGGTGGCCGAGCAGCTCGGGGTCCAGCAGCGTACGGCCCGGCGGATGCTGCATCGGCTGGAGCTGGCCGGGCTCGCCGAACGGCTGGGCCACCTGCAGTCCGGCGCGAGCGGCCGCCCGCTCACCCTCTACCGCCTGACCCTCTGACCCCCCGCCTCGTTGATCATGAACTAATGGGTCCGGTTCGATGACCTTCCGGAACCCTAGGTTCATGATCAACGCGACTAGGCCAGCCATTTGTCCAGGTTCGCGGCGACGAACTCGTCGTCGTTCAGATGCGGGTACGCCGTCCAGATCCGATCGATCTCGGCGAGCTGGCCGGGGGAGAGCTCCTCGGTGGGGTCGAGACACCAGCGTCCGGCGAGCAGCCCTTGGCGGCGCAGGATCTCGTGGATGCCGGGGATGCAGCCGTGAAAGCCGTGGGCGGCGTCGAAGATGGCCGCGTTGGCATCGGTGAGGTGCCCGTCGAGGCTCAGCAGGCGGCGTAGTGCCACGTCGTCGCCGTGCCGGGCGGCGCGGGCGTCGGCGAGCAGCTCGACGGCGCGGTGCACCCAGACGGCCCACTGCCCGAGCAGTCCGCCGACGAACTCCACCTGCACCGACCGGCCGTCGACGCGTACGCGATGCGGGGTGATCAGGTCCGCGAGGATGTGATCGTCGTTGCCGGTGTAGAGGGCGAGGTCGCCGATCCGGCCCGCTCGCACGACGCCGTGGAGCACGTCGAGCGTGCGATAGCGGTCGAACGGCGCGACCTTGATCCCGGCGACCGAATCGAGGGCGGCCAGCCGCGTCCAGTAGTCCCGGGACAGCGTGCGCCCGCCGACGGCCGGTTGCAGGTAGAAGCCGACGACCGGGAGCACTTCGCCGACCGCGCGGGCCCGTTCGATCAGCTGATCCTCGTCCAGGTCGGGCGTGGGAGAGAGCAGCACGAGGTGGTAACCGAGCGAGGCGGCCAGCTCCGCCTCGGCCACGGCCTGCGCCGTCGGCCCGCACGCGCCCGCGATGAGGACGACTTCGCGGCCGGACTCCTTCGCCGTCTCCGCGGCCAGTTCCAGCACCGGCGGCAGCAGCCCGACGGTCGGATCATGGATGGCGAACTGTGTCGTGTGGACACCGACCGCCAGCCCGCCCGCTCCGGCGTCGAGGTAGTAGCGGGTGAGTGCCCGCTGACGGCGTTCATCCAGCGTACGCCGCTCGTCGAGAGCCAGCGGATGAGCCGGGATGACGCAGCCGCGGCGGAACGCCTCGAGAGCCGTGGAGCGGGCGTCCGAGGGAGCGCTGGAGGTCTGGGAGGTGAGCACTTGGTCCCCGTTCGTGGTCAGAACTTGCCGTCGCGCGTCTGAAAATGGGTCGGCTTGCCGAGGAAGGGCAGGCCGAGGGTGACCCATTCGGCGATGTGGTCGAGCAACTCGGCGAGCGGCAGATCCGGGTAGCCGAACAGGCCGTGGCAGCGCTGGGCGTTCGACAGCAACGCCGTGGGGGCCTCGGTCCCCGTGAACCGAGGCTCCCGGCCGAGACGCGTACCCAGGTCCAGGGCGGCCTGACGAACCGAGACGGTCTCCGGGCCGGTCACGTTCAGCACGAACGGCGGTACGCCGGTGTGGTGCAGCGCCCGCAGGGTCACCTCGTTGGCGTACCCCTGCCAGACGATGTTGGCCTGCCCGGTCGTCAGGTCGACGGGCGCATCGGCGTGCACCGCCCGCGCGATGTCCACCAGTACGCCGTACCGCATCTCGACGGCGTAGTTGAGCCGGATCAACGCCGTCGGCGTCCCGTGCTCGTACGCGAAGTGCGTGAGTACGCGTTCGCGGCCGAGGCAGGACATGGCGTACTCGCCGACCGGGTCGACCGGCGTGTCCTCGGTGCAGCCGCCGGAGGTGACCGGGACGAGTGGGTAGACGTTGCCGGTCGATAATGCGACCAGACGCGATCCGGCATACCGCTGAGCCACCCGCCCCGGCAGGTACGCATTCGTCGCCCAGGTGGCGTGCTCGCGGCCGGAGGTGCCGAACTTCGCGCCCACGAGGAACACGACGTTGGCCGCATCCGGCAGCGCGGCGAGAGCCGCGTCGTCGGCGACGTCGGCCGAGATGACCTCCGCGCCTTCGGACCGCAGCGCGTCGGCAAGGCCGGGCTCGGAGAAACGGGACACCGCGATCACCTTGGCGCTGGTGCCGGCGGCGGCGACCCCGCGCAGGGCCAGCCGGACGAGGCTCGGGCCGAGTTTGCCGCCCGCGCCCAGGATCAGGATGTCCCCCTCGAGCTTGCGCAGGTCGTCCACGAGCCCGTCGCGCGGCCGCGACAGCCGTTCCTCGAGTTCCGTCAGCGATCGCATGCCGCTCCCCTCACCCCGCTGGATCAGGGTTCTCGGTCGAATCATCATGCAAGATTCGACCCGGAACCCTGATCCAGCGCTGACCCAGCGCCGATTAACGGTCCTGACCGTAACCTCCGGGTGCGGCCGTCGTCAATGGGGGTCGGAAGTTTCCTACCGGGTCATCGCGCGAGCGGCGGCCAGGACGGACAGCACCGCCCGGGTTTCGGTCCAGCGCACCGGGCTCGGCTCGCCCGCGACCATGCCGAGGAACGCCGCGATCGTGCCTCGATAGCCCAGCGCCGTCTCCGGATCGTCGCCGCCGGTCAGCGTCACGGCGTGGGTGCCTTCGGCGGTCTCCACGGTCACGGCGTACGCCTCGCCGTCGGTGACGCCGAGGATCTCGACCGCGCCGACCGGGCCGTCCGTCCAGCCCAGCGCAATGATGCCGGTGTCTTCCGACCGTAGGGTCCGATACCGGCGGATGGCCGAAACCGCCCCGGCGACGGCCACCTCCGGACCGAGCAGCGCCACGAGCAGCTCCACGCCGTGGATGCCCATCGTCACCAGGGTTCCGCCACCCGCCGACGGGTCATCCTGCCAGGGATTGAGGCCTTCGGCCCACGGCTGGACCGAGTGCCGGACGGTGGCCCGCGCGGTGAGCACCTCGGACGAGCGAACTGCCGAGCGGAACTGTTCGAACGAAGGCGCGAAGCGGAGCACCGAGCTGGACAGCACCCGGTGCGGCGCTCGGGCGACCACCGGATCCAACGCGGCCAGTTGCCCGGCTGTCGCCGCAGCGGGCTTGTTCACGAAGCACGGGAGATCCCGGTCGAGCACCGCCGCCAGCGCCGGGGCGACCTGCGGCGTCGGCACCGTCAGCACGACCCCGTCCGGCTTGGCGTCCAGCAACGAGGACAGGTCGGCGAAGACCTCGGCGTCGGGATGCTCCGCCCGGAATCGGGCCAGCCGCTCGGCGTCGGGCTCCCACACCGCCAGCGCCGACCCGGCGGCGAGCGTACGGGCGTCGGTGTAGGGGTGGCTGGTGGCGAGCCCGGCGAGAGCGATCACGATGCGACGCTACCTGCCCGGTCCGGCGAGGTCGATCACCCCATCCGGGCCAGCGCCGCCGGGGTGACCTCGTGCTCCAGCGGGCGGCCGCCGAGGAATCGGGCGATCTCGCCGATCACGATCTCGCCGGCCCGGCGGCGGGCTTCCAGGGTGCCTCCGGCCTCGTGCGGCGTCAGGAGGACGTTCGGCAGCGCCCGCAGCGGATGGTCGACGGGCAGGGGTTCCTCGTCGAAGACGTCCAGCGCCGCGTCGACGTGCTGTGTGCGTAGAAGTTGATGGAGAGCGTGCATGTCCACCAAGGCCGAGCGGGCCGTGTTGACCAGCACCGCACCCGGCTGGAGCAGGGAAAGCTCGCGGACGCCGAGCAAGCCGCGGGTCTCGGGGAGCACGGGCGCGTGGAGCGCGACCACGCGCGAGCCGGTCAGCAGCTCCTCCAGCGTGACCACTTGTACGCCCAGCTCAGCGGCCTCCTCCGGACCCAGGTACGGGTCGGTGACCGAAACGTGGGCGCCGAGCGCGCGCACCAGCCGGACGTACGCCCGGCCGGTGCGCGACGCTCCGATCACGCCCACCGGGCAGTCCCGCAGCTCGCGGCGGGGCGGGGCCTGCTTGGCCGCCTCCCAGGCGACCCCGGTACGCAGGGCGTGGTCGAATCGGTGGACGCGGTGCAGCAGCGCCAGGGTGAGCGCGAGGGCCTGCTCTGCGACCGCATGGGCCATCGCGGCCCCGGCCTGGCTGAACCGAACGCCGTGGTCCCACGCGACCGCTGTCGCATACGGACGGATGGTGGCCCCGGTGTGCGCGACCAAACGGAGCCCCGGCGCTTTTCGCAACGTCTCGGAATCGATCGATGCGCTGGCCCAGCTGGTCACCGCGACGGCCGTGTCGGCGGTGAGCGCGTCGGTGAGCGGGCCCAACTCGCGAAGACGGGCCCACAGATCGCCGGGGAAGAAGAGTTCCCGCAGCCCCGGTGGGACGTCGACGGCGATCATCCCTTCATGCCCGTGGTCGTCACGCCCTCCACGAAATACCGCTGACCGATGAGGTACGCCATGAAGATCGGCACGAACGCGACCACCGAACCGGCCATGACCACGTTCAACGGCACCCGCTCGGCTTGGAGGGAGGCGATCCCGACGGTGAGCGTACGCATCTCCTCGCTCTGCCCGATGACGAGCGGCCAGAGGTAGTCGTTCCAGTGCCAGAGGAAGACGAAGACGCCCAAGGTGGCCATGATGGGCTTGGTCAGCGGGAGCACCAGCGACCACAGGATGCGCAACTCGCCGCAGCCGTCGAGGCGAGCCGCCTCGAAGAGCTCGTCGGGCAGCGTACTGATGAACTGGCGCATCAGGAAGACGGCCTGTGCGTTGGCCAGCGTCGGAATGATCAGTCCCCAGTAGGTGTCGACGCCGCCCCAGTCCGCGATCAGGATGAACAGCGGGATCAGGGTCACGTGATAGGGCACCATCAGCATCGCGACGAAGGACCAGAACATGGTCTCCTTGCCGGGGAAGCGCTTCTTCGCGAAGGCGTACCCGGCGAGCATCGACAACGCGAGGACGCCGATCACCGAGATGATCGCGTACACGGCGGTGTTGACGAGCCAGCGCGCCAGGCTCGCCGTGCCCAGCACCTGGTCGTACGCCTCCAGCGACAGCCCGCTCGGGAGCAGGCTGCCCGGCAGCGACACCGGCCCGATCGGTTTGAACGACAGCACGAGCATCGCGTAGAACGGGAACAGCGTCACCACTGCGGCGAGGAACAGCAGAGTGGCGCGGACAGCTCGCTTCACTTGTCCCTCCCCATGATCAGGCGTTGGATCAGCGCGACGACGAGGGTCATGACGAACAGCGCCACGCCGATGGTCGCCGCGTAGTCCTGGTCGAAGTTGCGGAAGCCCTGCTCGTAGAGCTCGATGACCAAGGTGCGGCTGGCCCGGGCCGGACCGCCGCCGGTCATCACCCAGATCGTGTCGAACGCCTGGAAGGCGACCGTCGTCTCCAGTACGCCGAGGAAGAACAGCGCCGGTTTGAGCTGCGGCAGGATGATGTGCCGGAAGGTCTGCCACGAACCCGCCCCGTCGACGTGGGCGGCTTCCTCCAATTCCCGGGGGATGTCCTGCAGCCGGGCGAGGATGATCAGCATCCCGTAGCCGAACCGGGTCCAGATGCTGACCACGACCAGCGCGGGGAGCACGAGGACGCTGTCGGCAAGCCATGAGCCGCCCTCGAACCCGACCGCGCGCAGCAGCGACGACCAGGGCCCGTCCTCGCTGAAGATCCAGCTGAAGATGACGCCGGCGAGGACCAGGCTCGTGACCACCGGCAGGAAGAAGATCGAACGGAACAGGCGTACGCCGCGGAAAGTACGCCGCACCAGCATCGCCATGCCGAGCGCGACGATGATCGACCCGGGTACGGCGAGCACCGAGTAGATGACGGTGACCCGTAAGGCGTCCCAGAACCGGTCGTCGTGGACGAGGCGGTCGAAGTTGGCCAGCCCGGTCCACTCGGTCTCGCCGCCGATGGTGTAGTCGGTGAAGCTCAGCACGCCACCGGCGATCGCCGGGCCGAACCGGAACAGCACGAACAGCGCGAAGGCGGGCAGCACCAGCAGAAGCCCGGGGCGGGCCTCCCGCCACCGCGCCCCGGCGCGCTTGCGCGCCGGGGCGGTCGTCGCGGCACGCTCGCGCGCCGAGGCGGTGGTGGTCATCCGGTCAGCCCAGCATCGCGTTGGCGGCCTTCGCCGCATCCTTGAGCGCCTGCTCCGGAGACTTCTGGCCCAGCAGTGCGGCCTGGATCTCGGGTGCCAGGGCACCCATGACGTCCCGCGACTTCACTTGCAGCGGACCGACCGTGGCGTACTGCGTGTTCTTCTCGGCCTCCGCGAGCACCGGGTCGTTGGCGTACAGCGCACCGGTGGACTTGATCGGCGAGAAGAAGCCCGACGCCGTGTCGTACGTCTTGACGTTGGCCGCGGAAGTGGCGAAGTTGACCCACTTGGCGGCGGCCGTCTTGTTCTTCGAGCCCTTCAGCATCACCAGCGAGCCGACCGTGCCGTAAGTGACCTGCTTGGCGTTGGTCAGCGGCGGCAGCACCTGGATGTTGTCCTTGCCCCAGAACTTGGTGAGGTCGGCCGGGGTGACGCTCCAAGAGCAGGCCACCTTGTTCTGGGCCAGCCGGCTCTGCTCGATCGGCGGGGTGGTCGTGATCGGGCCCTTGTTGATGTATCCGCCGTCGACCATGTCCTTCAGGAAGGTCAGCGCCTGTACGCCGGGCGCCTGGTCGAAGGCGACCGACTTGCCGTCGGCGGCGAAGACGTCCCCGCCGGCCTGCCAGAGCAGCGGGTAGAAGGTCACGTTGAGGGTGGTCTTCAGATCGCCGTCGTAGGAGATCATGTCGTAGCCCTTGGCCTTGAACGCCGGGGCCATGGCCTTCACGTCGTCCCAGGTCTTCGGGTACGCCGTCTGCCCGACCGCGGCGAACACCTTCTTGTTGCAGAGCAGCGACAACGCCGAGGTGAGGATCGGCGCGCCCATGAGCTTGTTGTCCATCGTGACCGACTTGACCACGTTATCGAGGTAGTCGGACTTGGCCGCGGCGTCGAGGTGGGAGTCCATCGGCTCGATCGCGGTGGCGTACTTGGGGATCTGGTCGGGGATCAGGTAGACGACGTCGGGACCCTTGTTCCCGGCGATCGCCGTGGTCAGAGCCTCGTCGCGGTTGGCCCACGGGAAGATCTCGACCTTCACGTCGATATTGGGGTTCTGCGCCTTGAACGCGTCGACCGTCTGGGACCAGTACGCGCGGTGCTGGGTCTCGTCGACGACGACCGGGTAGATCCACATGGTGACGGTGGCCTTGTCGTCGCCGGAGTCGCCTCCGCCGCCGCACGCGGCCAGCAGCGCCGTCAACGTTGCGACGGCGACGGCCGACACAGCCTTGCGAAGTTGCATGTCGCGTCCTCTCGGGTGGTGTGGACGCACTCTAACTTACGGTCCGGTCCGAATCTAGCCCCTAACTGTCCGCACCTCCTGTCACGGCTGACGTCCCTCGATATCGGCCCCCGTGCTTTCGCGCTGGATCAGGGTTCTGGGTCGGATCTTGCCGCAAGATTCGACCCAGAACACTGATCCAGCGCCCCGACGGAAGCCACCCAGGAAGGGGTCAGAGCGAGAGCGCCGGGCACCCCGGATCGAGGCGTACGCGAGCCAGGTCCCGCCCGACCAGCGTCCAGGCGTCCCATGATCCGGGCTCGAAGGCGAGCTGCGGATTGGTGTACCACTCCATGCCGAGCCCGCTGGCGAGCTTGGTGGCGGAGGTCGTCCCGAGCAGGTGAACCTCGCCCGCGCCTTGGGCGTTGAAGGTGCTGGCGAAGACCCGCCCGCGATGCACCTCGATCTCGCCGTACGTGGTCAGCGGGCCCGATCCGAGCAGCGTCCGGGTGGCCAGGTCCATCGCGAACCAGCTGGTCGTACGCTTGTACACGCCGTACAGCACACCGTGGTAGACCTTGATGTCCTGGAGGGTCTTGTAACCGGCCACCGGGTCGACCTGCCAGAGAACACGTCGCGTGTTCAGGTCGAACGCAGCCACCGAGGCGGCCGTCTTCGTGGCCGGCGTACCGCCGCCGCCGAGCACGTCCCCGCCGAGGTAGACGATCCCGGCCGCGGAGTCCACGGTCAGGCTGTAGAGGCTTTCGTCCGGGATCACGTTCTTGTAAACCTGCTTGTCACCAGTGTCGGGGTCCACGATGGACAATGCGCCCTGGAGGTTCGCCCCGAGCGGCGCGGACGCGACGAGCAGCTTGTCGGTCACCGGGTCGTACTCCAGGTCCCAGGGCCGGGCCTGCCCGTCCCCGAGGTAGCCCAGGCTCCGGATCGAGTCGTCACGGGGGTCCAGTGCGATGATCTGCCCGCTCGGGTAGATCGCCGCGAACAGCTCGTTGCCTCGACGGGCCAGCGCCTTGGGCTCGCCGGGCACCCAGACTCGCCGCTTCGAGCCCGTCTGCAGGTCGCGTACGGTGATCGAGAAGTGCCCGCCGACGTAGAGGTACTTGTTCGGCTGCAGCAGGATCGACTGCGGTCGCTCGGAGCCGGGTGTCAGCCCCGCCTCGATCAGGTCGGTGAACTCGGTCGCGCCGGACGCCAGGTCCATCGTCCAGAACCCGCCGCTGCCGGAGAATCCGGCGAGCGTACCGCCGGACGGGACCAGCAGCCGCGTCTCCTCGCCGAGCCGGGGCGTCCCCAGCGCGGTCAGCGTGCCGTCGCGATAGCGGTAGATCGCGCCGTTCGGGCGGGTGGAGACGACCGCGCTCCCGTCGCCGTCCATCGCGATCGAGTCGATGGAGCCCAGCCCCAGCGCGGTCAAGTCCGTCGTCTTGAGATCTGTGCCGTCGGTACGCACGTCGTACAGCGCGCCGCCGCTGGCGCCGAGGACGCGATCCCCGGCGACGGCGACCGCCCCGAATCCACCGCCGGCGTCGACGAGCACCCGGGACATTCCGGTCGCCCGGTCGATCGCCACCAGCTTGTGCTTGTCGAGAAGGCCGGCGTACACGGTGGTGGCGTCGGCTGCGACGGCCCGGACGTAGCGCTCACCCGAGGCCAGTACGCCGAAGTTCCGGGGTGCGGCGCCGGTCGCCGGGTCGTACTCCCAGACCTTGCCGTCGGGGTAGGTGCCGGCGTAGACCTTGCCGTCCGGCGCGGTCGTCAGGCTCCAGATGAACCCGCCGTTCACGCCCAGCGAGAAGAGCCTGGTGACGACCCCGGTCGTCAGGTCCATCCGATACAGGTCGGGGACTGCGTAGGTGCCGATGTAGAGCTGCCCGCCGGAGATGGTGGTCGCCCAGGCGCCCTCCGGCTCGCCGGTCCCCGGCCCGTCCGGGATGGGCGACTGGCGGACGACCTTGCGGGTGGCGAGGTCGATGTCGGCCACGATCGGCGGCTTCAGCCCCCGCGTCACCACGTACGCGTGTCCATCCTGGACGGCAGCGCCGACGATTGCTCCGGTCACCGAGGCCGGGCCGAAGGTCTGGTAGCCCGGCGAATCGCAGGCCGACGCGGCGACGGCCGCCTGAGTGGGGCCTACCACCAAGCCGGCGAACAGGATCAGCGCCAAAGTACGCCTCATGCGTCCCTCCCTTGTGGGTTTGGGTCATGACCGTAATGTGTGCCTGTCGCCCAGTCAACGCATTCACACGTATTGTGGCCAAGACCGAAAATCGGATCAGGCAATGGTGTTGCCGAATCGGCAACTTCCTTGGCGCGCCGGGAGTGCGACGGGCAGGCTGAACGAATGGAGCATGAGCACAACCACGATCACGCCGAGATGTTCACCGCCGCGTACTGGGACGAGCGGTATGGCTCGGCCGACCGGGTCTGGAGCGGCAACCCGAATCCGCGCCTCGTCACGGTGGCCGGCGACCTGACTCCGGGTACGGCGCTCGACGTCGGCTGCGGCGAAGGAGCGGACGTCATCTGGCTCGCCGCCCGGGGCTGGCAGGTGACCGGCGTCGACGTCTCGGAGGTCGCGCTGAAACGGGCGGCCGAGGCGGCGGGCTCCGAGCTCGCCGACCGTATCACCTGGCAGCAGGCCGACATCCTGACCTGGACGCCCGAGAAGGCGTACGACCTGGTAACAGCGCACTTCATCCACCTGCCCCGGCCGGAGCTGACGGCGCTGCATCGACGGTTGGCGGACGCGGTGAAGCCGGGCGGGACCTTGCTGATCGTCGGGCATCACCCACTGGACATCGAGGCCATCGAGCGCCCGAAGCATGTGGCCGCGCTGATGCTCACGGCCGAGGACATGGCGGAGACGTTCGACGAGAACGAGTGGGAGATCGAGGCGACGAATCCGGGACGCCCGTTCACCGATCCCGACGGGAACGAGGTGACCCTCCACGATGCCGTGGTCCGGGCAACAAAAAAGGCCTGACGACCGCCCTGCCCTTTTCAGTATATGGGAGAGAGGGGGTCGCGCGAATCGCCCCGAATGACGATTTTTGGCGCGTGAACTGCCCATATGCTCGTCAGGTCCCGCAAACTCAGTACCGGGGAGCACTGTGCCTGACGCCAGAACACTGGAGATCGAAGCCGAACAGCAACACGTCGATCGGGTGTATGAGCGAGTCGAGTTCGTTCGCGCCCAAGCCAAGGAACTGGAGCACGAGGCCTACGGCCGGTCCGCCGCCGGCCCGAAGACCGGCCTCGTCGAACGGGACGCCATGGTTCACCGCGCCAGCGCGCAACTGCGCTCGCTGGACGCCGAGGCGGAGGGGCTGGTCTTCGGCCGGCTCGACTTCGACGACGGCGAGGCGTATCACATCGGTCGCCTGGGCCTGCGCGACGACGACATGGAGCCGCTGCTCGTGGACTGGCGCGCTCCGGCCGCCGCGCCGTTCTACCGGGCGACCACCGGTGACCCGCTCGGCGTGGTCCGCCGCCGCGTGATCATCTGCCGGGGCCAGGAGGTGATCGACCTCGACGACGACGTCCTGACTCCGGATCGGGCCGGTGACCTGCGCGTACTCGGGGAAGGCGCATTGCTCGCGGCGTTGCGCCGGTCCCGCGGCCCGCAGATGCGCGACATCGTCACGACCATCCAGAAGGAGCAGGACGAGGCGATTCGGGCCCCCGCGCGCGGCGTCACGCTCATCACCGGTGGTCCCGGGACGGGTAAGACGCAGGTCGCGCTGCATCGCGCGGCGTACCTGCTCTACACCGATCGCGGCAAGTTCGCGGACGGCCGGGTCCTGGTCGTCGGTCCGTCCACTGTGTTCACCAACTACATCAGCCGCGTCCTGCCCGCGCTCGGCGAGGAGAGCGTCCACTTGCGCGCGATCGGCGAGCTCACTCCGGGGGTCACGGCCACGCGCCGGGACAGCGCCGCGGTGGCCGCGGTCAAGGGCGACGTGCGGATGCTCGCGGTCCTCGCCGACCTCATGTGGCAGACCCCGCCCGAGGCTCCTGAGCGGCTCAAACTCGTCTACTCCGGGCAGGTCCTTACCCTCGAGGCCGCGGAGCTCGCGGCCGTTCGCCAACGTGTACGCCGAAAGGGGCAGGCGGAGTCGCTGGCGCCCAACGGCGCGGCCGGGATCGCCTCGGCCGAGCTGGCGGCGGCGTTGTGGTCCAAACTGGACAAGCCGACGCTGGAGCGCGAGCTGTTCTTGGAAGACGTCGTCGACCGGCCCGAGTTCCAGCGGTTCCTGGCGGCGTGGTGGCCGCCGCTGCGCCCGGCCCCGGTGTTGTCCTGGCTGCTCGACGTCGAGCGGATCTCCGGGCTGACCGCCGGGGAAGCGGCCACGTTGTCGGAGTCGTACCACGTGAACAACGACTGGTCGGTGGACGACGTCCCGCTGCTCGACGAGCTGTCGCTGATGCTCGGCGAGCCACCTCGTAAGGTGCGGGTGGCGGCGCCCGCCGCCCGGTTGCGCGAACTGACGACGGGACCGCAGGTCGTGGAGACCTTCGTCCTCAGCATCAGCCTCAACGACGGCTGGAACCTGTACGCCCCAGGGCATCCGACGCCGATCGCCAACGCGGGACCGAACATCGACAATGATGCCGTCATGGCCGCCCAACGCTGGGCTGAGGCCGTGATCCTGCGCGAGGGGCACAAAGTCGTCAGCTGGATCGACGGCTTCGACCCGTACGGCGAGGACGGCTATGTTCCCGTGCTCGCCGATCCGCTGCCCGTCCAGGAGGAGGACGAGACTCCGGTCGAGCCGCCCTACGCCCACGTCATCCTCGACGAGGCGCAGGATCTGTCGCCGATGGAGTGCCGGATGATCGCCCGCCGCTCCGAGTACGCCTCGATGACCATCGTCGGCGACCTCGGTCAGGCGACGCACCCGCTGGCTGCGCCGACCTGGCGGGATCTCCTGCTCCGGTTGGGCCGCCGGGAGGCGCACACCCTCGACCTCACCACCGGATACCGGGTGCCCCAGGCGATCGCCTCGTACGCCGCGGAGTTCCTCGCGCCCGGGATCGCCCCGACGCAGTCCTATCGCGACGGTGGTTCGCTGACCGTTCAGCCGGTCGCCGACCTGGTGGACGGCGTACGCTCAGCGGTCGAGAACGCGCCGCCGGACAGCACGGTGGCCGTCGTCGTGGCCGACGCATTCCTGCCCCAGCTGGCCGATCTCGTCCCGAACCGAGTCGCTCTCGTGCCCGCCAGTCTGGTCAAGGGGCTGGAATACGACCACGTCATCGTGGTGGAACCGGCCGATATCGTGGCCGCCGAACCCCGCGGGTACGCCCGCCTCTACGTCTCGCTGACCCGAGCTGTGGCCGGCCTCGTCGTGGTCCACCACCAGCCGCTACCGACCCCTCTCCGCTGACCCCACCCTGTTGATCATGAACCTAGGGTTCCCCTGCGCGGCGTGTCGTGGCCCCCAACCGCGTGATCAAGACGCGGCTGTCGCCGCGTTGATCACGGCGCAAGGGGCGCCGACACGCCGCCGGGCGGAACCCTAGGTTCATGATCAACGGGAAGACTCACGCCTGGAACAAGGCTTCTCCGTGCTCGGACGCGGTGAACCGGGCGGTCGCGCGGGCCAGCTTGTCGGGGTTGACCTGGTTCAGCACGGCGGAGATGCCGTCGGCGGTGATTTCGAGGCACATGACGCCGACGACCTGGCCGTCGATCGTGGCGACCAGGGCCGGGCCGCCGTTGGAACTCCACCGGTAGACCTCGGGGACGCCGCCGATCGCGGTGTGCTTGGCGGCCGACGGCTGGAACAGCCCGCGCAGGAACTTCGCGACCGCGACCGCACCCTCGAACGCCTTCGCCCGGGCGGGGACCTTCCCACCGCCGTCGCCGATCGAGATCACATCCTGCGTCAGGAGCTTGACCAGCGGTTCCGTACGCCCGCTCGTCGCAGCGGCGAGGAACTCGTCGACGATTCGCCGGGCCACCGCGTCGTCGACCTGTGTACGCGCTTTGCCGTCGGCGATGTGCTTCTTCGCGCGGTGGTACAGCTGCTGGCTGCCCGCGGCGGTGATGTCCAGGATGTCGGCGATCTCCTGATGCGGATAGTCGAACGCCTCTCGCAGCACGTACACCGCGCGCTCGTTCGGCGACAGGCGCTCCATCAGGGTGAGGACGGCGTACGACACGGATTCGCGCTGCTCGGCGGTGTCGGCCGGGCCGAGCATCGGGTCACCGGCGAGCAGCGGCTCGGGCAACCACTGCCCGACATAGGTCTCCCGCCGGGCGCGGGCCGAAGTCAGGAGGTTGAGACATAGGTTGGTCAGGACTTTCGTCAGCCATGCCTCGGGCACCTGGATGCGCTCGACGTCGGCGATCCGCCACCGCAGAAAGGTCTCCTGCACGGCGTCCTCCGCCTCGGCGGCCGACCCGAGCATCCGGTACGCGATGGCTTCCAGCCGCGGCCGGGCCGCCTCGAACAGGTCGACGTCGCCCGCGGTCAGTGCCATGCCCCCGAGACTAGAACAAGGTTCCCTGCTCGACCGGTTCGGCCTCCGGCAACGGGGCCAACTCCGGTACGCGGGCGCGTACCTCGTCGTGGAAGCGGCGGGCGAGAACGGGCGCGTCCGCGTTGTCCGGCGTATGGACGAACACGGTCGGCGACCGTCCTTCGCGCAGCCACTGGGCGACGACGTCCAGCCAGGGCTGCCAGCCTTCGACCGTCTGCCGCGTGGCATCCCGGCCGAGATAGCGGACGACGGGACGGCTGGTCACCGCCCGTTCGCGCTTCGGCATCCGCGGCTTCTTCTCCCACGCGTCCCGCTCGGCGTCGCTCGTCGGCGGCGCTTGGAAGAACGCCGTCGTGTCGAACGGGATCCACTCCGCGTCCGCCTCGGCCAGGACACTTTCCAGGGCGGCGGTCGCGCGAACGTCTTCGAAGAAGGCGCGGTGGCGCACTTCGACGGCGTACCGGTGATCGGGTGGCAGGCGACGCAGGAAGCTCTCCAGCGCCGGGACGTCGGCGGGGGCGAACGAACCCGGCAACTGCAGCCAGAGAGCGTGTGTACGCCCCCCGAGGGGTTCGATCGCGTCGAGGAATCCGCTGAGTTCGGCGTCGACGTCGTGGAACCGGCGCTCGTGGGTGATCGTCTTCGGGAGCTTCATCACGAACCGGAAATCGGCGCCGGTCTGGCGCGCCCAGGTCTCGACGGTCGCCCGCGACGGAGTGGCGTAGAACGTCGTGTTGCCCTCGACGGCGTCGCACCAGGTCGCGTAGGACCGCAGCCGGTCACCGCTCGCCGGCATGAGGTGGCCCTGCCACGCCTTGTGCGTCCACATCGCGCATCCCACCGCCAACCGCATCCGCCAACCCTATCGAGCGGGCCCGACAACGCGGTCAGTGCAGGTCGTCCAGGTCCAGGCGGTACCAGACGGCGTCGGCGAAGACGTGCAGGTGCGGGCCGCGCCCGATCACCACGGCGTTGCTGGGCAGGCGGCGATAATCGGGCAGAATCAACTGGTACGCGCGAAAGTGCCCCCGGGTCAGGTCACCGGCGAGCAGGCGGTCGCGGTCGGCGGCGTACCCGCCGAGTAGGGCGCAGCGCGTGCCGTCCACGATGAGCGCCTGCGCAGCGCTGCCAGTGCCGGGCCAGGAGGTGACCGTGTCGCCTTCGACGCGGACGATCGGAAACCGGGAGTAGTAGGTGCTCCAAGCGGTCTCTCCGGCGAGGTTGAGCGCGTAGCACTCCTCGACCGGGTCCGCGCCGTTGGTGAAGCGCCATTCGGGGCGCAGGCGGGAGCTGAACCGGATGATGCCCGCCGAGCCGAGCGGTTCGACCGAGCCGACGTGCCAGCCGTTGCCGCCGTAGACGCCCTCGTCGAAGTAGCCGACCCAGATCTTGCCCGACGGTGTGGTCTGCACGTGCTCGATGCCGTCGCCGAGTACGCCGACCCGTTCGGCCTGGCCGTCGGCGGTCACGATCATCGCGTTGGCCTCCGCGCCGTCGGCGCTCAACCGGCAGCGGGCCGCCACGAGCAGTACGCGATCGCCGGGCAACGGCTGCACGTGGCAGTGGGCCAGCCGCAGCTCGGCGACGGTGACGTCCAGCGCCGGCTTCGGGGCGTACGCGACGACCCGGGCCCGGACACTGTGCGGTGAAGTGGTGACGGCGAAGGACACCCCGCTCGGTTCGGTGACGCGCGCGGTCAGCGCCTCCCGTCCCGCCGCCGACGACCAGAGCGCGATCGCCTCACCGAACGGGCCGATGGAGGCGGTCACGAGAACGTGGCCCCGCTCCGGTGGCCGTAGCCGCGCGTGTACGCGGAGTGCGATCGGTTTGCGACGTCGTGCCATGAGCCCCCTCGGTTCAGTTCGGTCCCCGAGAAGAAACGCGTGAGGGGGCGTACGGGGTTGGCTCGGATCAGCGGCCCGGCTGGAAGCCACCAGCGATGACGGCGATTTCGTCCTGGTCGGCCGCCCAGTCTTCCTGGGAGACGTACCACGAGAAGGTGTAGAACCGGCCGTTCGCGATGAACCCCCGCCGCAGCACGTGCATGTTCGTGCCGTTGCCGGTCGTGTAGAGCCACTCCCAGTCGGCGGCCGGGTAATCGCGGTAGTCCACACTGTCGAGCTTGAGCTTCTGGTAGTTCGACTTGCTGTACTGGTCGCTTTCCTGCTCGGCCAGCGCCGCCTTCGGATCGTTCGTCGTGATCTCCGAACTCATCACGCCGAGGACCCGTCCGCCGCCGCCCTGTTCCCGGAAGAGGATCATGTCGCCTTCGCTCGTCTTGGACCAGCCGTCCGGAACCGGGATCGCGTAATCCTCGCCGGTGAACAGGTGCCAGCCCGCGGGCAGCGCGCCGCCCGCGGTCGGCGTCGCGCTCGGTGACACCGAAACGGCGCTGGGGGAGGCGGACGGGCTCGGTGCGGTCAACGGGCCGGACGTCTTGCCGTGGCTCGGGGCGAGCGTCGGGGTCGCCGACGGCTTGCCGTTCGCGCCGGCATCGGAGTCGTCCTGCATCAGCGGGACCGCCACGGCGACGGCGACTACGACGAGCACGCTCGCGGCGATGGCGTACCAGCGTTGGCGGGCGGTGAACTTCGGCGGAGTGGGCGGAGCGGAGACGGGCTCGGCCGGATCGTCCGAAGTAGAGGGTGCGGGATTGAGGCGCAGCAAGTCGAGCCGCGTCGGCTCGGGCGGAGCGGGCACCACCGGCGCCACCGTCCGGGTCGGCTGGGCGGCCGCCCGGATCAGCAGCTTCTCGGCCTGCTCGGCGGTCAGCCGCTTGGCTGGATCCTTGCGGAGCAACCCGGTCAACGCGGCCTTCAGCGGGCCAGTCGCGTTCTTCGGTGGTGGTGGCGGCTCGCTCGCCAGTGCGGTGAGCGTCGCGATCGCGGTCGCCCGCGCGTACGGGGATTGGCCCTCGACCGCGGCGAAGATCGTCGCGCCGAGGGACCACAGGTCCGCCTCCGGGCCCGAGGTCCCCTCCTTGGCCCGTTCCGGCGAGATGTACGCCGGAGAGCCGAGCACGAGTCCGGTGCGTGTCACGTTGGGGTCCCCGGGGACGGTCGCGAGCCCGAAGTCGGTGAGCACGACCCGGCCGTCCTCGCCGAGCAGCACGTTGCCCGGTTTGACGTCGCGATGCATCACCCCGGCCCGGTGCGCCGCCTGGAGAGCGTGCAGGACTTCGAGTCCCACCGCCGCCGCTCGCTGTGCGGGCAATGGGCCGTCGGCGGCGAGGACGTCCTGAAGGGAGCGCGACGGGACGTACTCCATCACGATCCAGGGATCGGTCTCCGGGCTCGTCCGGACGACGTCGAAGACGCGTACCACATTGGGATGATTGAGCCGCGCGATCGCCCGGGCCTCGCGGAGCGAGCGTTCCCGCATCTCCTGGCGCTCGGAGTCGGTCAGGCCCGGCGGCGGGACGATCTCCTTGACGGCCACCTCGCGGCCCAGGATCTCGTCGCGGGCGAACCAGACTCGTCCCATCCCGCCCTGGCCGAGGGCGTGTTCCAGGCGATAACGGCCGGCGACGGTACGCGGTTCGGCGGGGGAGGGGGACATCCTTCCGGAGAGTAGTCGCCGGCGGTCGATCCGCCCACCTGGGGAGTCTCGGTGAGAGCTGCGCCACGCGTTTGTTCCCCCTGACAACCTATTGAGCGCAGAGCCGACTCAAGGTAGAAATATTCACACCGCCCGAACCTGTCACGCGGATCGATAGCCCTGCGCAAGAGAGCGCTCTCTTCAAGCTCCGTCCTGAGAGGAATCCATGAGCACAAGTCCGCTCCGCCGAAGACTGGCGTTCGGCATCGCGGCGCTGGCCGCAATCGCCGCGACCGCCTCCGCCGCGCCCGCTGCCGGATCGACCGGCGGCTGGCTCGGCCCGAACGTCGTCGTCTTCACCCCGGACATGCCGGTCAGCCAGATCCAGGCCACCCTCGACGCCGTCCACGCCGCCCAGGTGGACGCCGAGATGACCACCGACCGGTACGCCTTCCTGTTCCAGCCCGGCGTCTACGGCACCGCCGAGCAGCCGTTGCAGATCAAGGTCGGCTACTACACCGAGATCGCCGGGCTCGGCGCGTCCCCCGCCGACGTCGTCATCAACGGCAAGGTCGAGGTCTACAACCGCTGCCTCGCCGACGGCGGCACCGG
>NZ_JABFVK010000034.1 GCF_013362815.1 Hamadaea sp.
GTACTGCAATCGTTGACGCTGAAGGAGTTCGCCGGGCAGCTGCCCGACCTCCAGTCGCTCACCATCACTCCGGACGTCTTGACTCAGCTGCTCGCCAAGCTCTCGGGCGGCACGGAAAGCCGATGAACTACGGCACGCTCGCGCCCCGGGTAGTCGTCGTCTCCCGGCGCAGCGAGCTGGACGAGCTCCTAGATCGGCACGGTACGCGTGGCGCAGCGGGCTACTTCCTGCGTCAACGCGGTCGCAGCCTGGACGAGGTGCAGGCGCGCCACGACGCGCTCGACGCGGCGCTGACCGAGGTGAGCGCCGCCATCCCGGCCGATTGGCGACGCGGCGCGGTCGATCGGGCCGACCTTTCGCGATTCCTGTTCAGCCCCGAGGACGTCGTCGTCGCAGTCGGCCAGGACGGACTGGTCGCAAACGTCGCGAAGTACCTCTCCGGACAGCCCGTCGTCGGCGTGGACCCCGAACCCGGCCGCAATGCCGGCGTACTCGTTCGGGTGACGGCGAATGCCACGCCCTGGCTGCTCCCCGCCGTCGTCACGGGAGCGGCCACTGTGGAGTCCCGGACGATGGCCGTCGCGATCCTCGACGACGGACAGCGCCTGACCGGCTTGAACGAGATCTACTTCGGCCACGGCTCTCACCAGTCGGCGCGCTATTCGCTGTCCACACCAGACGGAGGCCGGGAACGCCACTCCTCCTCGGGAGTGGTCGTCGGCACCGGCACCGGCGCGACCGGCTGGTGCGCCTCGATCGCCCGCGAACGGGCCGGATCGCCGGCCCTGCCCGGGCCGCAAGACCGCGAACTGACCTGGTTCGTCCGGGAAGCCTGGCCCTCCCCCGCCACCGGCGTCACCCTCACCGCCGGTCGGCTCGGGCCCGGCCAGCAGCTCGAACTCGTCAGCGAGGGCGAGCAGCTCGTCTGCTTCGCCGACGGCATCGAGACCGATCACCTCACCCTGACGTGGGGCCAGCGCGTCTCGGTCGGCCTCGCCGAGCAGCACCTCAACCTCGTCGTCGCTTAGTTCGCCGGTTTACCGCATTTCCCAGTGCGGTAGTCCGGATCGTATACTCCCGGTATGCCTACAACCATCAAGGTGGACTCCGAGGTCCGCGACCGGTTGGCCCGGCTCGCCGCCGAGAACGGACGCTCGCTCGGCGATCAGATCGCCGCGTTGCTGGAAGAACGCGAGATGATTCGCTCGCTGCGCGCGGGTGCGCGCCTGTTCGGCTCGCTGAGCGCCGAGCAGCAGGCCGCGTACCTGCCGCCCAGCCTTCCCGCGTGAGCGCAGCGACCCGGGGCGGCGTCTATCGCCGGGCCGACGTGAAGCACCCGGCCGTCGTCTGCGTCATCTCGAACGACATGCTGCATTCGGTGACGCCCTACGTCATCGTCATTCCGGTCCTCCCCGTGGCCGACGAGGAGCTCCACGCCGTCCAAGGCCTGATCGAACGGCCGATGCGCGGCTTCCTGTCACCCAACCATGTGACCTGGTTGCCCGAATCCGCGCTCGGCGAACGTCTCGGCACCGTCGACCCGGCGGACCTGGCCTTCGCCGTGCGGACCCTCGTGGCGACGGTGTCCTAGCTCCGCCCGCCCGCGGCGCGGTCGTAGACGTCGCGCATGGTGATGGCGTACTGCTCCGGAGTGTGCAGCAATGCCCGTTCGCGGGCGGCCGCGCCGAGCCGCCGGGCCGCCGCCGGGTCGCTCAGCAGCTCGGACAGCGCCCGGGCGTACGTCTCGGGCGTGGGCTCGGCCAGCCTGGTCGAGCCGCCCAGCGCCCCGGTCCGGTGCAGCTGCGCGTCGGCGAGCACGCTCGGCACCCCGGCCAGTGCGGCTTCCTGCAACACCAGTCCTTGGGTGTCGGTACGCGAAGGGAAGGCGAACACGTCGGCGACGGCGTACGCCGCGGCGACCTCCTCCGGCGGCAGCTGGCCGGTGAGAACCACTCGGTCGGCGACCCCGGTCGACTGGAGGAGAGCGGCTAGCCATCTGCGTTCGTAGACCGCGCCGACGAGGACGAGTTGCGCGTCCGGCAGCGTACGCACGACTGAGGCGAACGCCGCTAGCAGCAGGTCGACACCCTTCTCCCGGTTGACCCGGCCGACGAAGAGGACGGTCGGTCCATCATGGACGCCGTATCGGCGGCGGAACTCCGCGACCTCTCCGGAAGACGGCGTACGCGGGGCGACCCCGGCCGGCACGAGGAAGATGCGCTCGTCGGGGATGGGGAGTCCACCGCGCGCCAGCACGGCCGGGGTCGGCACGACCACTGCCGCGGCGTCGCCGAGCAACAACCGATTGAGCCCGTCGATCGCCGCATGCCGCCGGGAACGGGCCGGATCGGGGCTGGGCGGCGGTACGCCGATGCGGCTCGCGTACCAAGTCAAACCTAGTTCCAGCGCGCGAGCCGGAATCCGGTACGCGTCGACATAGGCGTACAAGTCGGTGTGATAACTGTGGACCAGCGGTAAGCCGAGCCGACGCGCGGCGATGGTGCCGAGGAGGCCCATGGGACCGGGCGTGTGGACGTGGATGAGATCGGGCCGCCACGCCGCGAAGCGTTCGAGGTGTACGCGGCGTGGCCACCCGCCGAGCCGGAGATCCGCGACGCCGCACGGCACCGAGCCGAGCGTGAGCAGCTCCGGGCACGGATCTTGCGAGCGATGCCGGGGCGCGATCGTCATCGTCGCGCAGCCGTCCGCCGTCAGCGCGTCGCACAGGGTTCGGAGCGACGTCACCACCCCGTCGCGGCGAGGCAGGTAGGTGTCGGTGAAATGGGCGACTCGCTGCACCCGGGCGACCACCGGCGCCGGGGCGATGAGCTGCTGCGTCATGTCGCTTTTGGTACGGGTTCTCGGCGTTGTGCGGGTAGCGGGCGAGTGTGCGGCGGCCAAACATCCGCTTGCGGGGCGGAGTTAGCGTCAGATCGACACTTCTCGTGGCTGGAGGCCACTCATGGGAGCTCTCGCCTCGGGCGCCGTCATCACCGGCGTCGCGCTCGGCCTGCTGCTGATCTTCCTGCTCATCGTCGCCAAGTCGTTCCACCGGATCGGACCGACCCAGGTCGGCCTGGTGACGAAGCGGTTCGGGCGCAAACTGCCCGACGACAACCCCATCGCGTTCCACGGCGAGGCCGGCCACCAGGCCGACCTGCTGATGCCGGGCGCGCGGCTCAAGCTGTGGCCGATCTACTCGGTCACCAAGTACCCCTGGGTGCAGATCCAGGCGGGTGAGATCGGCGTGGTGATCTCCCAGGTTGGGCGGCCGTTGCCGATCGGCGCCAAGAGCGCCCGGTACAACACCGCGTTCGGCAACTTCTCGGATCTGCGCAACTTCATCCAGAACGCGGGCGAGAAGGGCGTGCAGCGGCCGGTCCTGCCGCCGGGAACGCTGATGCCGATCCACCCGGTCGGCTTCCTCGTGATCACCGCACGCCGCGTGTTCGGCCTGCCAGTGGCTCCGGAGTTCGCCGCGCTGGCCCACGACATGAAGCTCACCCCCGCCGCGTTCAAGCTGCGCCCCGAGCATCTCGAGGTGACGGTGATCGCGCCGCATGGCAACGTCGACATGATCGGCCTGGTGACCGCGCTCGAGGGCGAGCCGCTGCCGTCCGGCGACCTGTCGAGCCGACTCGGCGGATTCGACGACGTGACCACTCTGGAAGCCACCGCTGACACGACGGACGCCGAGATCATCGACGTGCTGCTCGGGTCGAAGAACGACCTGCACAACAACTACCAGGACTTCCAAGCGTTCCTCGACAAGGGCGGCCGGATCGGCCTGCAGCACGATCCGCTGCTCTACGGCGCCTACCTGATCAACCCCTTCCTCGTACGCGTGGAGATGGTCCCGATGCTGGTGGTGAACCAGGGTGAGGTGGCCGTCGTGAAGTCGTTCGTCGGACTGCCCACACTGGACACCTCCGGCGAGGAGTTCAAGTTCGGCAGCATCGTGCGTCCGGGGCATCGCGGCATCTGGCAGGAACCCCTGCGGACCGGCAAGTACGCCATCAACCCGCGCATCTACGCGGCCGAGCTGGTGCCGACCTTCATCCTGACGCTCAACTGGGCCAACGCCAGTTCCCAGGCGCACGACCTGGACGCCCGGCTGGAGCCGATCGTCGGCAAGAGCCGTGAGGGCTTCGTGTTCACCATCGACTTGCAGGTCCAGATCCACGTCCCGGACCAGCGTGCGCCGAAGGTGATCTCGATGGTCGGCACGATGAAGAACCTCGTGAACGAGGTGCTCCAGTCGGCTGTCGGCAACCACTTCCGCAATACGCTGCAACAGCTGGAAGCCGTTAAGTTCATCGAGACCCGCCAGCAGGTGCAGCAGAGCGCCCACGTGGTGGTCACCCGGTACCTGGCCGGCTACGAGATCGAGACGAAGGGCGTCTACATCCAGGACGTCACCTTCCCACCGGAGCTCGTCGAGGTGCTGACCCGCCGCGAGATCGCCAACCAGGAACGGGCGACCTACAAGGAACAGCAGCTCGCCCAGACCGCCCGCATCGAGATGGAGAAGGCCCGGGGCACCGCCGACATGCAGGCCGAACTCGCCGCCGCGCAGGTATCCGTCGACATCAACGGCAGCAAGGCGAAGGCGCGCGAGGCTCAGGCCGGTGGCGACGCGGCGTACACCCGGGTCACGGGCCAGGCCGAGGCCGACCGGATCCAGGCGATCGGCCTGGCCGACGCCAAGGCGGTCGAGGCGATGGGGGTCGCCCGGGCGACCGGCTTCTCCGCCCAGCGCGAGGCGATCGGGGAGACTCCGACCGCGCTCGTCGCAGTGGCCGCCGCCATCGCCGAAGGGAAGATCAACATCGTGCCCGAGGTGCTGGTCACCGGTGGGTCCAGCTTGGACGGTCTCGCTGCGGTCCTCACTCGGGCTCTCGGTGACGGTCGCGTCTCGCTCCCCACCCAGGCGCCGTCCGCCGACTGACCCTCGCTTTGGCGTGCGCTTTGGGCACGCTTGGGCACCGCTTTGGGCGCGCTGGGGCACGCTGGGGCACGCTTGGGCACCAGATCACGGATATGCAGGCTTCCCGGGCGCGGGATGCCTGCATATCCGTGATCCAGCGCGTCGCTAGCGGTCGCGCGGGTAGCTAGCGGGTCGCGCGGCTCGCGCGGTTCGCTAGCGAGTGGGGACGCGGTTCTCGTTCAGCGCCAGGGTGATCGTGATGAAGGCACCATCCCGGTCGTACGCCGGATCGACGGTGAGTCCCTCGGCGATCCGTCGGACCGTCCGCAGCATCGGCGCGTTGGCCGCCTGGGTATGCACGAGGACGGCCGCGAACTCGGCCGGCCGGGCCAGCGAAATCAACCGCCGCAGCAGCGCGGTGCCGATGCCCCGACGCTGCCACGCATCCGCCACGAGGAGGGCCGCCTCGGCGATCTCGCCTTCGCCCACCAGGTTCGCCAACGCCACGACCCGCCCGTCGGAGTCGACGGCGACCATGGCACAACCGCGTCGCGGCTCCAGCAGTCGGAGCAACTGCGCTGCTGACGGTCCACGCGTACCGGTGAGATAGCGGCGGTAGAGGCTCTCCGGAGAGCACTGCTCATGCAAGGCGAGGACGTCGTCCAAGTCGGCTCGACCGGCCGGTCGCAGCGTCAGCTCCGCACCGTCCGGCAACAGGACCGTGGCCTGGGCGATCTGCGTACGCGTGACTTGAGCGGCGACCTCGGCGAGCGCCTGCGCCCGGGCGAACTCCGCCGGGGTGAACACCGTGGCCGACCGCGTCAGCACCAGCGTCCCTCCGAACGGGTCACCGACGGTCATCTCGTGCGCCGAATAGCGCTGCGGTTCCCGGAACGGCCGCCATGTCACCTCGCAGTCGAGCAGCGTACCGAGCGTCTCGCCGAGATTTTCCGGAGCCGCGATCAGCCGGGCCGCCTGGCCAAGCGCCTGCGTCGGCGGGTCGACCAGCCCATGAGCGTCGGCCGGGCTGATCCAGGCGTCCCGTCCCCGGCCCTTTTCCACCGCGGCTCGCAGATCAGCCTCCGTCAGCTGGTCCGGCGCGTCGATCAGGAAGTCGTCGACGGCACCTGCTTCAGTCGTGTGCACCTGCACCGCCAGAATGTTCACCGATCGCAGAGCCAGGCTGGCGGCCAGAACCGCGAGATAGCCCGGCCGGTCGTCGATCGTCGCTCGCACCCGCCACAAGGTCATCGCCGCCCCCTCGCAGGGTTTGTCACGTCTTCGTCCGGAGCCGCGTCGCTCCCCTCTCCTCAACCCTCATGGTCCGCTGTTACACCTCGGTTACCAGGGGAAATCGCCAAGCCGCTGTGGTTGATCTCACCGTTCGGCGCGGGTCTCGGCCACCGGCGGGGCAGTCACCAGATCGAGTTGATCATTCAAGACCAGGGCCGCCGCCCGGACGAGTTGCGCGATCCGGTCGATCTCGGTCGCATGGAACGCGGCGGCGCACGGGGTCGGCAGGGCCTCCGTGGCGACCTCCGTGATCCCGAACGCGGGCTCCGGCTCGGGCGGCAGTTCCGCTCCGCCCCGGGCCACCACCAGCACCAGTCCGGCCCGGCCGAACGGGGCGACGGCGTACCGGGTGCCGTCCGGACCGGTCAATGCGCGGGCGCGCAGCGGTGTCACCTCCGGCAGACGGGGCGCGTGCGGGGCTCGCCAGCTCGCGTACGCCACGGCCGGCTCCGAACGGCCGATCGTCGCGCTCAGCGCAGTCAGGCCCTCGGTTCCGCTGCCGTTGCGGATCGCCCAGTCGGCCGGGACCACCAGGACGGCAGCCCACTCCGCAGCCAGCAGAGTCGGGACCGCGTCGACCAAGGTGCCCAGGCCGTCGAGCGGGTTCACGGCGATCTGCGCCAGCAGCTCGGCGTCGTTGCCCCCGTGCACGGGCGCTCCGATCGCCTGCCAGACGCCGTCCACGCGTACGCCGGGCATGGCACCGAGGCCGGCGAGCAGACGGCGTACGCTCGCCCCGCTCGGCCACACGACGGTGAAGTCGTCGACGGCCCGGCCGCCGGCGCGTTCCAGCACGACCACCTGAACGATGTCGGCACCCGCGACGCCGAGCGTACGCGCGACTTGCCCCAGTGAGCCCGGACGATCCGGCAACGCGACCCTGATCCGCAACAACATGGCGGATATTGTCGCGCCGACGCGTTTCAGGACAGTTGCGACACTGTGTCCCGCGCCGGTTGGCACACGAGGAGGCTGACGCGACGCCGTGTTGATCAGGCCGTTCGGGAGTTGATCAGGGTCGTCGGGACACGACACGCCGGGTGATCACGCCCGATAGTTCATGATCGCGCAGAAAGACCGGGAGGGGTCAGGCGCGCGCAGAAAGACCGGGAGGGGTCAGGTGGAGGCGCGGTGCACCAGGTGGGTGTCCAGCAGGACGGTGCGCGGCGGCTCCTCGCCCCGGATGAGGTCGACGAGCATCCGGGCCATCTGCCGGCCCATCTCCTCGACCGGCTGGAAGACGCTGGTCAGCTGTGGTTCGGTCTGCCGGGCGATGACCGAGTCCTCGAAGCCGACCACGGCGACGTCCCGTGGCACGACCCGGCCGGCTTCACGGAGCGCCCGGAGCGCACCGGCCGCCATGAGGTCGGAGGCGGCGAAGACCGCGTCCAACTCCGGTACGCGCGCCAGCAGTCCCCGCATCGCGTCGTACCCGCTGGCCTCGGTGAAGTCACCACGAGCGATGAGTTCTTCGCGCATCGGCAGCCCGGCCTGGGCCAACGCCTGCTCGTAACCCGCGAGACGGTCGACACCAGGCGAAATGTCGGCCGTACCGGCGATCGTGGCGATCTTGGAACGGCCCGACTGGATCAGATGTTCGGTGGCGATCCGCCCGCCCCCGACGTTGTCGACGTCGACGTAGTAGCCGTCGCCGTCGGCCGGGCGCGGCGCGATGACCGCCGGGAGACCCCGTTCGGCCAGGAGGTCCGGCAGTGGATCGGCGTAGTGCAGCGAGAGCAGCAGTACGCCGTCCACGTGCTGGTCGGTGAGGTGGTGTTCGACGCGCTGCCGCTCGGCCGGCGACTGTGCCATCGCCAGCCAGAGCTGCAGCTGCGTCTCAGAAAGGGCGGCGCTGATGCCGCGCAGGATCGCCGCGAAGAACGGTTCGGCGAACAGCCGTTCACCGGACTCCGAGACAACGAGCGCGACCGAATCCGTACGCTGAGTGACCAGCGCCCGGGCCGCCCGGTTGGGCACGTACCCCAGCTCGGCGATCGCCTTCTCCACCACCGCCCGGGCTTCCGGGCTGACTTGCGGGGAACCGTTGACGACGCGCGACACCGTCCCACGGCCGACGCCGGCGTGCGCGGCGACCTGGTCGAGCGTCGGACGCCCGGCAGACCGGGCGCGCTGGGAACGTGCCATAACTGTGAACTCTACTTCCCGGCGCCGTCGGCGGTGATCAGCGAGTTGGCCCGGATCACGTCGGCGTACCACGAGGCGCTCGCTTTCGGCGTGCGTACCTGCGTGGTGTAGTCGACGTGCACCAGTCCGAACCGCTTCTCGTAGCCCCAGGCCCACTCGAAGTTGTCCAGCAGTGACCAGGCGAAGTACCCCACGAGCGGGATGCCTTCGCCGATCATGCCGGCGACCTCGGCGAGGTGCCGGCCGATGTAGTCGATCCGCTCGGGGTCGGCCACCGTGCCGTCCGGCCCGATCTCGTCCGGATAGGCCGCACCGTTCTCGGTGATGTACAGCGGGATCGGCCCGTACTCCCGGTGCACTCGACGCAGCAGCGCGGTGAGGCCCTCCGGGTCGATCTCCCAGCCCATCTGGGTCACCGGCAGGCCACGCTTGTGGAACTCGACCTGCTCGCTGCCCGGCCAGGCGCCGCTGTGCGAGTCGGTCTCGCCCGAGCCCGAGGACCCCGACACGACCTGACGGCTGTAGTAGTTCACGCCGAGGAAGTCCAGCGGCGCGCTGGTCACCGCGAGATCCTCCGGCCGCACGAACGCGAGGTCCGTCAGGTGCGCCACGTCCGCGGCGACGTCTTCCGGGTACGCGCCCCGCAGCACCGGGTCGAGGAACACCCGGTTGCCGACGCCGTCGATGCGGCGTACCGCGTCGAGGTCGGCTGGCGAGTCGGTCTTCGGCAGCAGGGAGTGCAGGTTGAGCGTGAGGCCGACCCGAGCCGCAGCGTCGGTTCGCAGCGCCCGGACGGCCAGGCCGTGCCCCAGGTTCAGGTGGTGGGCGGCGGCCAGCGCGTCGACCGGGTCGGTACGCCCGGGGGCGTGGTGACCGTTGCCGTACCCGAGGTACGCCGTGCACCAGGGCTCGTTGAGCGTGATCCAGTGCTTGACCCGGTCGCCGAGCGCCGCCTGGGTGAGCGCGGCGTACTCGGCGAACCGCTCGGCGGTGTCGCGGTTGGGCCAGCCGCCCGCGTCCTCGAGCTCCTGCGGCAGATCCCAGTGGTAGAGCGTGACCCAGGGCTGGATGCCGTGGTCGAGCAGCTCGTCGACGAGCCGCGAGTAGAAGGCGATGCCCTCCGGGTTGACCGGGCCCCGCCCGGTCGGCTGGATCCGCGACCACGACGTGCTGAACCGGTACGCCTTCAGCCCGAGCTTGGCCATGAGGGCGACGTCCTCGCCGACCCGGTGATAGTGGTCGCAGGCGACGTCGCCGGTGTCCCCGTTGACCGTCCGGCCGGGAGTGTGGCTGAACGTGTCCCAGATGGAGGGGGTGCGACCGCCTTCGGCGACGGCCCCCTCGATCTGGTACGACGCGGTCGCCGCACCCCACAGGAAGTCGGCCGGAAAGTCGGAATTGCTGGTCACGCCTTCAGAGCACCTTCCATGATGCCGCCGATGATCTGACGGCCGAACAGGATGAACGCCGCCAGAAGCGGCAGGATTGACAGCAGCGTACCCGCGAAGACCTGCGCGTAGTCGTTGTAGTACCCCGTCGAGAGGTGCTGCAGCGAGATCTGCACGGTCGGGTTGGACGGGTCGCCCATGGCCAGCGAAGCCCAGAAGAACTCGTTCCACTGCGCCATGAAGGTGAACAACGCCAGAACGGCGATGGCCGGACGCAGCGCGGGCAGCACCACGCTCCAGTAGATCCGGAAGGTGTTGCAGCCGTCGACGCGGGCCGCCTCGATCAGCTCGTCGGGCACCGACTGGCTGACGTACTGCCGCATCATGAACACGCCGAAACCGTTGACGAGGAACGGAATGATCACCGACGGCAAGTGGTTGGCCCACTGCAGCTTGGCCATCATCATGTAGAGCGGAACCACGCCCAGCTGGGCGGGCACCATCATGGTGACCAGGATCGACAGCATCAGCGCGTTGCGGCCGCGGAACCGCAGCTTGGCGAAGGCGAAGCCGGCGAGCGTCGACAGGAACACGACCGAGACGGTGAGCGTCAGCGAGATGATCGCCGAGTTCACCATGCCCGTCATGAACGCCGCGTTCTGGTTGTCCAGCAGCCGGCCGATGTTGTCGCCCAGGCTGCTGCCCGGGATCAACGGCGGCGGCACCGAGCTGGTCGCGCCTTGCTCACGGGTCGCCACGACGATCATGTAGTACAGCGGGAAGATCGACAGGACGACCGTCGCCAGCAGCATCACGAAGGTCAGCGGGGTCGCCTGGAAGACGTCCCGGCTCCGGCGTCGCGGTTTCGCCGCCGGCGGGGCCGGCGGACGCTTGACGGAGACGGCGGTCATTTCTTGCCTCCACGCTTCTTGCCGGAGGACTCCAGCCGCGCGGTGATCAGGTAGTTCACGCCGCTGAAGACAAGGATCAGGAAGAAGAGCAGCCAAGCGACGGCGGCCATGTCGCCGTACTCGAACTTGTTGTAGAACTGCTCCATCAGGTACATCGTCACGGTCTGCGACTGACGCAGGGTTCCGCCAAGGAAGGCGCTCGCTCCCCCGGTGAACAACAGCGGTTCCGCGTACAGCTGGAACCCGCCGATGGTCGAGATGATGACCGTGAAGATGATCGTCGGCCGCAGCATCGGCACCGTGATGGACCAGAACTGGCGACGCGACGACGCGCCGTCCAGGGCGGCGGACTCGTAGATGTCCTTGGGGATCGACTGCATCGCGGCCAGGTAGATCAGCGCGTTGTAGCCCATCCAGCGCCAGTCCACCATGGTCGAGATGGCGAGCCAGGCGGTCCACTTGTGCGCCTGCCAGTCGATCGGGCTGACCCCGACGAAGTGCAGCAGCCAGTTGATCAAGCCGAAGTCGCGGGCGAACAGCTGGCTGAAGAGGATGGCGACCGCGGCGACCGAGGTGATGTTCGGGACCAGTACGCCCATCCGCAGCCACATCCGCCCGCGCATCCGCTTGTTCAGCGCGTTGGCCAGCATCAGCGCCAGCAGCAGCTGCGGGATCGTCGACACCACGAAGATGCCGATGGTGTTGAAGACGGCGTTCCAGAAGTAGTTGTCGCTGAGGATCTTGACGAAGTTGTCGAGGCCTACGAAGGTGTGCGTGTCAGCGCCCACCTCCCAGTCGTTCAACGCCACGTATCCGGTGTAGATCAGCGGGAAGAGCCCGAAGATCCCGAAGATGACGAAGAACGGCGCGATGTAGATGTAGGGCGACGCCTTGGTGTCCAGACGGCTCCACTTCGAAGCGCGTACCAGAAAGGACGACGGTGAGCGGGGGGCGCGGCCGGGCGGCGGCGGCAGTTCGGCCGAATGCGCCGGCGTCGTGGTCGGCAGACTCATGGTGACTCCTGGGGAAGAAGCTCGGCGCCGGTGCGCGGCCGAGACCGCGCACCGGCGCTAGCTGTCGGGCGCTTACGCGGCCTTCTTGCCGTCGGCGACCGCCGTCGTCCAGGCCTCGTCGGACTTCTTCTGGCCCTGCTCGACCGAGCGGAGCGCGTTCTCCACCGCGGTACGCACCGGGACGTTCTTCGCGCCCAGGTAGACCGGCTTGAGAGCCTTCGCGCTGGCGCCGTAGATGGTGCCGGTCGGCGCGTTGCTGAAGTAGTCGTTCACCGCGGCCTTGACGGCCGGGTCGTCCAGCGCCTGCGGCGAGGAGGGCAGGTTGCCCTTCGACTTGAAGGCGGCGATCTGGCCGGCCGGGTTGGTCAGGAACTTGGCCAGCTCAGCGGCTTCCTTCTGGTGCTTGCTCTGCTTCGGCACGGACAGCCAGGAGCCGCCCCAGTTGCCGCCGCTGCCGGGGACCGTGGCGATGTCCCACTTGCCCTTGCCCGCGTCACCGTTCTGCGAGGTGATGTAGCCGGTCATCCAGGCGGGGCAGGCGATGGTCGCGAACTGCGCGTTCTTGAAGCCCGCGTTCCACTGGTCGGTCCAGGCCTGGAGCTTGGCCGACAGGCCCGCCTCGAGGATCTTGTTCGAGATGTCCCAGGCCTTGCGAACGGCCGGGTTGGTGTCGGTCACGTACTTGTTCGACGTGTCGAAGTACGTGTAACCGGTGGTGTTGCCGGCCTCCTGCATCAGGATGCTGTTGTAGGTGTTCGTGACCGCGTCGATGAAGCCGGCCTTCGGCACCTTGGTCTTGAACTGCTTGCCGACGTTGATGTAGTCGTCCCAGGTCGGCCAGAGCTTGGAGACCTCGTCGCGGTTGGTCGGCAGGCCGGCCTGCTGGAACAGGTCGGTGCGGTAGCACATGGCCATGCCACCGACGTCGGTGCCGAGACCGATGAGCTTGCCGTCGTCGGTCTTGGCCGCCTCGTACTTCCACGGGAGGAAGTTGCCGGACAGGTCCTTGGCGCCGTACTCGTTGAGGTCGACGAAGGCGGAGCCCTTCGACTTCATGTCGATGATCATGCCCTCTTCGATGGCGATGACGTCACCGAGACCGCTGCCGGCCGCGAGGCGCTGCGTCACCTGCTGGGTGTAGTCACCGAGCTGGCCGCCCGTGCCACGCTCCACGATCTTGATGTTCGGGTGCGCGGCCTGGTACTGCTTGTAGAGCTCTTCATAGCCGAAGTTGCCGAAGACATCGACATTCAGGGTGATCTGCTCGTTGCCCGAGCTCGTACCGTCCTTGTCGTCGCCGCACGCGGCGAGGCCGAGTGCGCCGATCGCAAGGACGGCGACCGCCGCGAGGGCGCGGCGGCGCGAGGTGACGCCCATCGATGACCCCTCTCAGGTCGTTTTTCAGTGCAGGTGGGGAGTGGTGAGGACATCCCGGGATGTGGTCTGGACCACACCTCCGGGAGCGCTCCCATGAGATTGCCGTGACGTTACAGGGAAGTCAAGCGAGGGATGGGAGCGTTCCCAAGTTGTTATCCGGGTCGATCCCGGCCGAGCAGCGTTTCCACGCTCAACTGCGACGCATGCCTCCACCGACCGGGCCACGGCAATCGGGCCGAACGGACCATGCCCGGCGGTGCACCGGTCAGCAGGCTCGAGGCGTACCTGCTAATGTCCGCCAACCTGAGAGGACTAGCGGTGCAGCTGACGACGGCTCCGGCCGAGGCGCGGGCGAACGAACCGCAGCCGACCACCCGGGCAGGCGACTTCGCGGAGTTCGTGACCGCGCGGTCGGCCCGCCTGCTGCGCGTCGCGTACCTGCTCACCCGGGACTGGGCGCTGGCCGAGGATCTCCTGCAGTCCTCGCTGGCGAAAGCCTGGACGGCTTGGCGGCGTATCGAAGGCGATCCCGAGCCCTACGTCCGGCGGATCCTGGTGAACACCTATACGAGCTGGTGGCGGCGGCGCTGGCACCACGAACGTCCCACCGGCGAGCTGCCGGAGCAGGCTGCTCCCGACGAGCATCGCGGGTACGACGACCGCGATCAGCTCGCCCGGGCGCTCGGTCGGCTTCCCCGGCAGCAGCGCGCCGTCCTCGTCCTGCGCTACTACGAAGACCTTTCCGAAGCCCAGATCGCCGACGTGCTCGGGATCTCGCCCGGCACCGTGAAGAGCCACGCGGCCAAGGCGATCGCCAAGCTGCGGGTCGACCCCGGGCTCACCGGTCTCGAGCCCGACACCGAGCCGCCCGCCGGAGCCGCCCGCCTCGCCGCCGTCTCCGAGCGCATCCAACAGGCCAGACAGCGGCGACTGGCCTCGGTCGCCTCGGTCTGCGCGGTGGTCCTGGCGCTCCTCCTCGGGTACGCCGTCAACCCGATCCACCACGTGGTGCCTCAGCCGATGGCGTCGGCGAGTTCGAGCCTGATCAACGGATTCCCCGAGTACGCCCTGGGCAACCGCCTCGTCGCGACCGGTACCGCGACGGACGAGACGACGCCGGCGCAGGTGTCGTGGAAGGCGTCCACTAGCGACGTCTCCGTCTACGTGCGCTGCCAGGCGTCGGAGCAGACCGACATCCACATCACCTTCGCGACGGGCGGCGGTGAGCTGGGCCAGATGATCTGCGACGCCACTCCGGACAGTCCGCGTACGGGGCTGGGCACGGTGGCCTCGTGGCCGACCGAGAAGGTGATGAACGCCGGGATCACCGCCGGGGCCTGGGTCGTCATGTCGGTCAGCTTCGGCATCACCAAGCGCCCCCGGCCGGCCGCCGTCTCGGTCGACTTCGCCGTCGGGGAGCGGATGGACTGGTCGGAGTACCCGTTCCCGGCCAAGCCGACCACGCTGGCCAAGCTCGATTCGAACGGGCTGGAGGCGGCAGAGAACGTCGTCGAACTGCGGCCGCCGGCGGGCGACCCGAATCAGACCGTCCGGACGACCGGCCTGCGATGGGGCCAGACGTTCAAGGTGAACCTGAGTCAGCGAGCGCCGGGGCTGCTGCACCTCACGGTCGCCGGAGTCGAGGTCACGACCTGCGGGAACTGGAGCTACGACAGCTTCGGTTGCGGCTTCGACATAGATCCGGCCGACGAGTCGCTCCGCCGCAAACTGCCGGATCTGAAACCCGGCGACGAAGTCGAGATAGCCGTGGTCCCGGAGCATGCCGCGGCCGACTGGGCGGTCTGGATCGCGCCGCAAGGATAACCCCGACAAATCACCTCAACCTCCCCCTAAAGTGGAGCCATGGAGGAGGGGTCGTTCGGCGCGGCCGACCGGGGCGGCATCCGGCTGCCCGGACGCCATCCGGGCGACCCCCTGCGCCAGATCTGGCGGCGCATCGCCTACGCCCTCGTCATCCTGGCCGCCGTCGTCGTCATCGTGATGCTCGACCGGCACGGTTACAAAGACGCCAACCGCCCGGAGCTCACCTGGCTGGGCGCGTTCTACTACGCCACGGTGACCCTGTCGACGACCGGCTACGGCGACATCGTCCCGGTCAGCGACGCCGCCCGCCTGGTGAACATCTTCCTGATCACGCCGCTGCGCGTGGCCTTCCTCGCGATCCTGGTCGGCACCACGTTCGAGGTGCTCACCCGGCGTACGCGGGAACAGTTGCGGCGCAGCCGCTGGAGGTCGACCTTGATCCAGCACACCATCGTCGTCGGGTACGGCACCAAGGGGCACACGGCGATCCAGACGCTCCTCGCCGACGGTACGCCGAAGACGTCCTTCGTCGTCATCGAGCGCTCGCCGAGCCTGGCTGACGAGGTCACCCGGGACGGCTTCGCGGTCGTCGTCGGGGATGCGACCCGCAGCGGCATCCTGCGCAAAGCCGGAGTGGAGACGGCGCAGCGGGTGATCGTCGCGACCGACCGGGACGACACCGCCGTGCTGGTCGCGTTGACCGTACGCCAGATCAACCAGGGCTGCACCGTCGTCGCCTCGGTCCGCCAGGCCGAGAACGAACCACTGCTGTTGCAGTCCGGGGTGGACGCCGTGATCACCACGTCGGAGGCGGCGGGGCGGCTGCTCGGGGTGGCCGCACGCTCCCCCGCGATCAGCGAGGTCTTCAACGACCTGCTGATCCACGGCGCGGGACTGGACCTGGTGGAACGCCCGGTCAAACCGGAAGAGATCGGCCGTACGCTGCGCGACTGTGCGGAACCCGTGATCGCCGTCCTCCGTGGCGGGCACGCGCTGCCCTACGGCCAGGTCACCACGTTGCAGACCGCCGACCGCCTGGTCCTCGTCACCTCGCCCGGATAATGCGAACGTGACGATCGACGAGGAGCTGCTGCGCCGCTATCCGCGCACGGAGGGCCTCCGGGTCAATTTCGTGACCAGTCTGGACGGGGCCGCTGCGGTCGACGGGTTGTCGGCCGGCTTGTCCAGCGCCGCCGACAAGCAGGTGTTCCGGCTGCTGCGGATGACGTGCGACGCGCTGCTCGTGGGGGCCGGCACGTTCCGCGACGAGGAGTACCGGCCGCTCACCCTGGACGCCGAACGACGGTCCTGGCGTCTGGCGTGCGGGCTCTCGGCGTATCCCCGCCTGGTGGTCTTCACCCGCTCCCTCGCGCTGGACCCCGGACATCGCGCGCTCCGCGAGGCCCCGGTGCGACCCCTGATCGTGACGCCCGTCGATCCGGGCGCCCACCCCGTGCGCGAGGTCGCGGACCTGTTGGTCGCGGATCTGGCCGAGGCGATCGCCCGGCTGCGGGCCGACGGCAGCACGCATCTGCTGTGCGAGGGCGGCCCGACCTTGCTCGGCGCGCTGACCAGCGCGGACCTCGTCGACGAGCTCTGCCTGACGCTGTCGCCGGTGCTCGCAGGTCCGGGCGCTACGCGCATGTCGGTGGGGGCATCGCATTCACCGCGAGCGATGCGCCTGATCCACGCCATCCCCGCTGACCAGGCGCTTCTGCTCCGGTACAGTCGCGCGCATGATTGACCTGGGGGAGATCGCGCACGACGAGCCGCCCGCGCCACGGCCACCCGTCGTCCGCGCCTGGCTCGCGCGCCGCAAACGGTGGATCGCCGCCGGGTCCGTGCTGGTCCTGCTCGGGATCGGCTGGTACGCCGTCCTCGGCGGACCTGTCCGGAAAGAGCCGACGCCGCAACCGTCGCCCGCGCCGATGAAACGGATCGAAGGCTTCCCCGAGTACGCCCAGGGCGCGCACGTCGTAGCCGCCGCGAGCGCGCCGGTGACCGCCGGCGAGGTGACGCTGAGCTGGACTGTCACCGATTTCGGCGTCACCGTCTTCGATCGCTGCGAATTCCTCGCGGCCGACGGCACGCTGCTGAAGACGGACTTCCTAGTCGACGGCGTCCTGTGGTCGGGCAGCGGCTGCGGCCCGGACGACCAGCCCAGCGGGAGCCGGCTGGGAGCCGAAGCCTGGACGGCGCACGGCATCAGTCTCGGTGACACCGTCCGGCTGACGATGCGGCTCGGCAAAGCCACGGTCTTCGACGCGGCGAAGCAGATCAACGTCGACGCGGAACAGCCCCGGATCGGCACGATCGGGCTGGCGGTCGGCGTACCGGTGCCGTTCGAGCAGTATCCGTTGCCGCCCCGGCCCACGGCGCTGCCGTCACTGAACGTTCCGAGCAACGGCGAGGCGGGTTCAGAGGTGATGTCGAGTGATTCCGCCGATCCGCTCCGGCCGATCTCGCTCGACCTCACCTGGCGGGGTTCGTACGACTTGTCGCTGAGCTCGACCACGCCGGGCGTACTGAGCATCACTGTCGACGGAATTCCGGTGTACGACTGCGAGATCTGGACTTATGAGGGCGACAGCTGCGGTCTCGGGTGGACGGTCGGCACCCCGGACGGGTTCGCCTGGCAATCCCGAATGACGGCTCGACCAGGGGAAACAGTCCACATGACAATCACACCCACGCATGTGACCGGGCCCTGGGGCGTACGCATCACATCGAGCTGAACTCCCCCGCACGGGGTCGGCCTCCTGTCGCGCACACGACTCGGCCCGGCCGTGCACCCGGCTCTTGTCGCAGGTTGCCGTTAGGGTCTGAGGGCGTGAGCTTCCCCGCACACGCCGGCACCCCCGGCAGCCCCGTCGGCCGCGTCCTGGGTACGCAGGACGCAAGCCCGCTGACTTTCTGGGTGGCCGTCGGCTCCGACGCCTACCTGCAGCTCGACGACGTCGTGGTGACCCAGCGCGACCTGCCCGATCGGGGCACGGTCACGATCTCCGGCGTCGTCACCGCCGTCCGCGCCCGGCACGAGGGCGCCGCGTTCGAGTCCGACGTCTTCGCCATCGCCGACGGCATGCTGCCCGCGATGGTGCAGGAGGCGGCCGAGATCACCGTCACCCGGGTCGAACCCGAGATCTACGTGCCGCCCGCGCCCGGTGCGGTGGCGTACCGGGCGCACGGGGAGACGCGCGACGCGGCACTGAGCTTCGACCGGATGCAACGGCGGCTGCCGATCGGCATCGGCCGCGACGGCGCGCCGCTGTTCCTCAACGCCGACTTCCTCGACGGCAGCCGGGGCGCGCACTGCAGCATCTCCGGCATCTCCGGGGTCGCGACGAAGACGAGCTTCGCCACCTTCCTGCTGTACTCGATCTTCACCTCCGGGGTCTTGGGTTCGAAGGCGGAGTCGGCGAACACCAAGGCGCTCATCTTCAACGTCAAAGGCGAGGACCTGCTGTTCCTCGACCACGAGAACAACCGGCTCGACGAGCCGACCCGGGAGGCGTACCACAAGCTGGGTCTGGAGGCGGGCGCGTTCAAGCAGGTCACGGTGTTCGCCCCGGCTCGGGCCGGCGACCCGTCCGGCAGCCCGGACGTGGCCAGCCGGTTGACCGGCGTCGACCCGTTCTACTGGACCCTCAGCGAGTTCGCCGAGCAGCGCCTGCTGCCTTATGTCTTCGCCGACGCCGACGACGAGCGCCAGCAGTACACGATGGTGGTCCACGCGGTCGCCGCCCACCTCGCCCGCGAGGCGCAGCCCGCCGGGGGCGGGCTCAGCATCGACGGCACCCGTTTGGGCAGCTACGAGGATTTCGTGGATTACGTCGTCGAGCAGCTCAACGACGACGAGACCCGGTCCACCTGGGCGGGCAGCTCGGTCGGGCTCGGCACGGTCAACGCCTTCGCCCGCCGGCTGATCTCCAGCAAGCGCGACCTGGCCCGGCTGATCCGCGGCGATCTGCCCGGCGGCCGCGCGCACCAGATCAGCACCGCCGACGCCGGTCAGGTGACCGTGGTCGACCTGCACAACCTGCCCGACCGGGCGCAGCGGTTCGTCGTCGGCGTCACTCTGAAGACCGAGTTCGAGCGCAAGGAGAAGGCCGGCACTGCCAAGCCGCTGCTGTTCGTGGTGCTGGACGAGCTGAACAAGTACGCACCCCGGGACGGCACGAGCCCGATCAAGGAGGTCCTGCTCGACATCGCCGAGCGCGGCCGGTCGCTGGGCGTGATCCTGATCGGCGCGCAGCAGACGGCGTCCGAGGTCGAGCGCCGGATCGTCTCCAACTCCGCGATCCGGGTGGTGGGCCGCCTCGATCCCGCCGAGGCCTCCCGCCCGGAGTACGGCTTCCTCCCGCCGACCCAGCGCCAGCGGGCGCTGCTCGCCAAGCCGGGCACGATGTTCGTCGCCCAGCCGGAGATCCCGGTGCCGCTGGCCGTGGAGTTCCCGTTCCCGGCCTGGGCCACCCGGCCGTCCGAGGCGGGCGCCGCCCCGCGCGCGACGCTGGCCAGCATGGTCAGCGCGACCGACCCGTTCGCCGTGGTCGGGTCCACTCGCGACGGCGCCATCCCCGACGACGAGATCCCGTTCTAGCAGCCTCGAAAGGCAACGCCCGTGAAGATCCTGCACACCTCCGACTGGCACGTCGGCAAAGTCCTCAAAGGACAGCCGCGGGCCGAGGAGCAGCTGGGCGCGCTCGCGTCGGTGATCGACGTCGCGCGGGAGGAGCGGCCCGACCTGATCATCGTCGCGGGCGACCTGTTCGACACCGCCGCGCCGACGCCCGAGGCGCAGAAGATCGTCTACCGGGCGCTGGCCGCGCTCCGGCGGCTCGCCGAAATCGTCGTGATCGCCGGGAACCACGACAACGGCCCGGCACTGGACGCGCTGCGAGTCTTCGCCGAATCGGAGAACCTGCACCTGCGGGGGCGGGTCTCCGACAAGCCGGCCGATCACCTGATCACCGGTGTCACCCCGGGCGGTGAGCCGTGGCGCTGCATCGCGCTGCCCTTCCTCTCCCAGCGGTACGCCGTCCGCGCGCTCGACATGTTCGAGCTGACCCAGGCCGAGGCGCACAGCACGTACGCCGATCACCTGTCGCGGCTGCTGGAGGCGATCGCGGCGGAGGGGTTCACCGATCCGGGCGCGGTCAACCTCGTCACCGCCCACCTGACCGTCGTCGGGGCCGCGATGGGCGGCGGCGAACGGGAAGCGCACACGATCCTCGGGTACGCCGTCCCCTCGACGGTGTTCCCGCCGAACACCCACTACGTGGCGTTGGGCCATCTGCACCGGGCACAGACGCTGCCCGGGCACTGCCCGGTCCGCTACAGCGGCAGCCCGTTGCCGGTCGACTTCGGCGAGGAGGAGAACCCGCCGTCGGTGACGATCGTCGAGGCCACCGCCGACACGACCGCCCTCGTCCGGGAGGTTCCCCTGCCCTCCGGGCGGAGACTGCGTACGCTGCGGGGCACGTTGGAGCAGCTGTCCGAAATGGACGCCGGAGACGACTGGGTGCGCGTCGTGGTGGCCGAGAAGCCCCGGGCCGGTCTGCGTGAACAGGTGCAGGAGATGCTGCCCCGGGCGCTGGAGATCCGGATCGATCCGGCGATGCTGGAGGCGAAGCGCCCCGATCGGCCGGCCCGGGCCGAGCGGTCGCCGGTCGTGTTGTTCGCCGACTACCTCACCGACCGCGGTCACGACGACCCCGCCACTCAGAAGCTCTTCGAGGAGCTCTACCAGGAGGTGAGCTGAGTGCGCCCGCTCCGGCTGGACCTGCGCGGTTTCGCGATCTTCCGCGAGCACACCGTCATCGACCTGACCGACGCCGACTTCTTCGCGCTCGTCGGCCCGACGGGTTCGGGGAAGTCCACCGTCCTCGACGCGATCTGCTTCTCCCTCTACGGCCAGGTGCCGCGGTGGAGCGGGAAGACCGTGGTCAACGCCCTCGCACCGTCGGGCATCGAGGCCGCCGTCCGGATGATCTTCGAGTCCGGTGGCCGCCGCTACGCCGTGACCCGGGTGGTACGCCGAGACGGCAAGGGCCGGGTCGCCACCAAGCAGGCCGGGCTGCAACTGCTGCCGCCGACGTTCAACGTGGCGGTGCTGGACGGCGAGGACCCCATCGAGGAACTGGGCCAGACCCTCGCCGGCACACCGGTCGAGTTGGACGCGGCCGTGGTGGACGTCGTCGGGCTGCCCTACGACCAGTTCATCAAGTGCGTACTGCTGCCGCAGGGCGAGTTCGCGGCGTTCCTGCACGCCAAACCGGCCGAACGCCAGGAGATCCTGGTGAAGCTGCTCGGGCTGGAGGTCTACGAGCAGATCCGGGAGAAGGCCGCCGAACGGGAGAAGGCCGCCACCCACCAGCTCGGCGCGACCGAACGGCTGCTCGCCGATCTCGCGGCCGAGTCCGACGACGGCCTGCTCGCGGCGGCGCAGGAACGGGTGGATGCCGTCGAGTCGCTCGCCGCCCGGGTGGTGGCCGAGGCACCGGCGTTGGCCGCGCTCGATTCCCAGCGCCGGGCGGCCGTCGAGGCACTGGCCGCCGTCGACGGCCGGCTCGCCGCGTTGGGCCGCGTCGCCGCCCCGGCCGACGCCGGAGCCCTCGCCACGGCTGCCCAGCAGGCGAAGACCCGGCTGGCCGGAGCCGCCGACGAGTTGACGGCGGCCGAGGAGCACGAGGAGAAGGCCCGCGCCCGGCTCGAGGCGACCGTCGATCCGGTGGACGTGAAGCGACTGCTGGACGGCCTCGCCCAGCTCGCCGGACTTCGGGCTCGGCAGGGTGACGGAGCCGCCGCACTGAGCCAGGCCGAGAAGGCGCACGCCGCCTCGGTGAAGGCGGTGGATCAGGCGACGAAATCGGCGAAGGCCAAGGCTGACGAGGTCACGCATGCGCAGCACGCGTTGGAGGAGGCTCGCAACACCGATCGAGTAGCGGTGTTGCGACCGTTGCTTCAGGTGGGGCACGCCTGCCCGGTGTGTGAGCAGTCCGTCGCGCAGTTGCCCGCCCAACGTGACGTCGGGGCGACCGTCGCCGCTCAGGAGCAGCTGAAACGCGTACGCGTCGAGGCGGAGAAGGCCGAGCGCGACCGGCAGTCCGCCGACGACGCGGCCCGGGAGACCGATCGCCGGCTGGCCTCGATCCGCGCCCGGGTGGAGCAGCTCGATCAGGAGATCGCCCGGCTGGCCGAGGTGCTCGCCGACGCCCCGGAGGAGGCGGAGCTGCAGGCCCAGCTCGCCGCGCACGCCCAGGCGAAGGAGGCGCTCGGCAAGGCCGGGGTGGCCCGCCGCCGGGCGATGGAACAGCAGCGCGCTGCGCTCGGCGAAGTTCAGCGCGTCGACGACCGGCTGCGGGCGGCCTGGCGGGTCTTCGACACCACCCGGGATTCGGTCGCCTCGATCGTGCCGGGCGGGCCGATCGCGGCCCCGCCACCGGTCGACCGCGAGAATCTCCAGGTCGCCTGGTCCGGCCTCGCCGGGTGGGCGGAGCAGGCCGGTCGGCAGCTCACGACGCTGCGGACCGAGGCCGATCAAGCCGCCCGGCAGGCCACCGCGAGCGAAGAGGCGGTGGTCGAACGCATCCGCAACTGGTTCGACGAGGCCGAGGTCGGGATGCCCCGGGAGATCGCCGGGCTCGACCGGGCGGTCACCGTCGCCGTCGAGCGAGCGGCCGCCGCCCGGGACAAGATCCTCGACGCCCGGAAGCGAGCCGACGAGCTGCGCGCGCAACGCAAGCAGATCGAGGCCGATCGTGCCGTCGCGGCGACGCTGGCGCAGCACCTGAAGGCCAACAATTTCGAGGCTTGGCTGCTCGAAGAGGCGCTCGACGGCCTGGTCGCCGGAGCCTCGGAGATCCTCCGGGAGTTGTCGGCCGGGCAGTACGACCTCATGCACCGCAATCGTGAATTCTTCGTGGTGGATCATCACGACGCCGGGCTCACCCGCCCGGTGCGTACGCTGTCTGGCGGCGAGACCTTCCAGGCGTCGCTGGCCTTGGCGCTCAGTCTGGCCGATCAGCTGGCCGGGATGGCGCACACGGCCAGTCTGGAGTCGATCCTGCTGGACGAGGGGTTCGGTACGCTCGACGCGTCCACACTGGACGTCGTCGCGGCGACGCTGGAGAATCTCGCCGCTCGCGGCGACCGGATGGTGGGTGTGGTGACGCATGTGGCCGCGCTAGCCGAACGCATACCGGTCCGCTTCGAGGTACGCAAAGACGCCCGCACCGCCCGAGTGGACAGGATAGGGTAGAAATCTGGCTATGAGCTTTCACGTCGATGCATGGGACCCGTCCTACGGCGCCAGCCTCGACGCGTCCGCCCCTGGTCCGTCCGACGGGCTCGACGTCGAGGTCGAACTGCCCGCCGAGCAGTGGCGACCGCTCGACGCCCCGGCCGGGCTCGCTCCGCCCGCCACCGTGTTGATGGTCGACGGCGTACGCCGAATCGATGCCCGGATCTGGACGGCCGGGATCGGCGGCACTCCGCCGTCACCCGGGTTGGCCTGCTCCTACGCCGCCGGCGTGGTCCGCTGTGCCGCCGGGAACGCCTCTGTCGCCGCCGCCACCGTCGAACGGTCGATCTTCACCTCGGCCGCCGATCAGTCCGATGTAGACGCAGGCAGTACCGTGCGCTACAAGGCGGTCCGCATCGAGGGCGCGCAGGACGCCGACCTGATGGCGGCGATGCAGACGGCGCTGATGCAGCTGGAGCAGCGCACCACCACCGACGTTCTGGCCACCCTCGCCGGGGGCGACGAGCTGATCGTGGTGGACGGGCCCCTTCGCGGTCCGGGCGCGCCACCCCGTGTCATCGGGTACGCCAAGACTCAGCAGAAGCAGTACCTGCCGGATCATCTGCTGCCCGTCGTCGGGGCGTTGTCGCCCGGGCAGCGGACGCCGGTGTTCCGCATCGGCGGCCGCTGGAGCCGGTACACCTGGTATCTGCGGCAGCCGGGTGGTATCCCGATTCCGTGGTCGGGGGTCGTCCGCCTCGAATGCTCGGCCGAACTGACCCGGGCGCAGGCGATCGAATTGGCCGAGTTGTCCACCGTCACCCTCCCCCGGTACGCCTCCAGCGCCGTCAAGGATCCCCGGGCGCCTCAGCAACTCGTCCCGATCGGGGGGCTCGAACAACGGCTGCGGCGGATGCTGGGCGACACCAAGCTCCTCCAGCGGGCGCTGGCCGCTGCCTCGGTTCGGCAGTGACGGCGCTACCAGGCACAATCGGAGTGTGAAGCTGAACCTGCCGACGGGGTACGACTTCGCCGGCACCCTCGGTCAGCTCTCGCTGGGTACGCATGACCCGTGCCGGCGGTTCATCGACGGCGTGTTCTGGCACGCCGCGCGTACGCCGGACGGGCCCGGATCGCTGGGGCTGCACCGGGACGGCCGGGCCGAGGCGTACGGGCCGGGCGCGGAGTGGCTGCTCGACCGGGCCGACGCCGTCTTCGGCCTCCGGGACGAGCTCGGCGGGTTCGCGGAGTTGGCCAAGGCGCATCCGCTCGTCGCCGAGTTGGCACACCGGCATCGTGGGCTGCGGCTGCCCGCCACCGGGCAGGTCTTCCCCCACCTCCTCCGGGCGGTATGCGAGCAGAAGGTCACGGGCAAGGAGGCCTACCAGGCGTACTCCGCGATCGTGCGGCGCTTCCGGGAGCCGGCACCGGGCCCGCATCCGGGACTGCTGCTGCCGCCGTCCGCGGAGCAGGTCGGTTCGCTGCGGTACTACGACCTCCACCCGCTCGGGCTGGAACAACGGCGGGCGGACACATTACTGCGAGCCGCGCGTACGCCCTGGCCGGATCGCGAACCGGAAGCGACCGCCCGCCGAATGCTGGCCCTGGTAGGAATCGGCCCGTGGACGGTGGCCGAAGTAATGCGGAACGCCCATGGCGACCCGGACGCCGTCAGCGTCGGCGACTATCACATCAAGAATCAGGTGGCGTGGGCGTTGGCGGGCGAGCCCCGGGCGACCGACGAGCGGATGCTGGAACTCCTGGAACCGTTCCGCGGCCATCGTGGGCGAGTATGCCAACTCCTCACCCGCGCCGGGGTCGGCGCGCCGAGGTACGGCCCCCGCGCGCCGATCCGTTCCTTCCGCAGCTACTGACCTGACACCGGAGGTTACGGCCGCGCGGCCCCTCGCTGCCGGTGCGGGCCCGCAAGATCGTCGGCTTCCGACGATCAACGCAGTTTTCGGCCACGTTCTGTCGGAAGCCGACGATCACGGTGCGCTTATCCGCCAAGATTGTCGGAAGCCGACGATCAAGGCGCGTCGGCCAGCCCGGGCCCGGGCTGGGATCGCAGGATCCGGGATAACGCGGCTATTCCCGCGAAAACAGCGACGTTATCCCGGATAACGCGAAGAACCCGGCGAAGCCGCACGCGAAAGCCCTGCCCGGATAACGCGAAGAACCCGGCGAAGCCGCACGCGAAAGCCCTGCCCGGATAACGCGCGAAGATCACGACCTGACCGCGGAGCGCAGTGGAACAACAGCGAGGTCCGAGCGCCGCCGTAGCAACCACCGACGAAGCCAAAGGCAGGCGGCACCGGCGAGAACCCCGAAAACCGCCCCACCGAGCCAGAGGAACAGCGAGCCGGCGAGGAGCGAAGCGACGAGCGGCGCAGCGACGGCGGCCAAGCCTTGCGTACCACCCCAGACTCCGAAGTAGACACCGCGGAGATGTTCGGGGGCGATCGTCGCGACCACCCCCGGAGCGGCGGTGAGGAAGGCGACTTCCCCAGCCACCCACAGGGGGATCGTGAGCGCCGCTTCGCGGAGCGAGCCGGACATGCCGGTCAGCGCGAGCCCGATGCCGACCAT
>NZ_JABFVK010000017.1 GCF_013362815.1 Hamadaea sp.
CAGCTGCTCGGATGGGAGCCTTCGCCTCGCTCGCATGATGCTCCGGGCGCGCGCGGCGCGTCATGCGCCTTACGCGTCCGCTGCTTGATGCGCTGCGCGCGCGTCCGCCGCGGCGCGCGCGTCCGGCGCCGGGTCCGGCGGGCGCGTCCGGCGCCGCGCGTTATCCCGGATAACGCGGCTATTTCTCGCGGCGAAGCCGCGTTTTCCCGGGATATCGCGTCACGTCCGTCGCGCCCGCAAGCGCTCGCCACCCGCGGAGCGCGTCCGCAAGCGCTCGCCACCCGCGGAGCGCGCACGCGGGAGCGGAGTGAGGAGCGAGCGTCAGCGAGGACGCACGCCGGAAACCCGGTAGCCCTCGAAGAGGGGCCCACCAGCGCTGTCGAGGACCTCCCGGGCGAACTTCGCGGTCGCGGCAGCGTCACCAGACGCAGCCAGCCACCGCTCGGCGAGGTCGGCGTCCAGGTCCCGCAGTTCGCGCAGCAGCCATTTGCTCGTGCCGGTCCAGTGCCCGGCCAGCGCCAGGGCCTGCTGCGCCGATGCCGTCCACAGCGCGGTGGCGATCACCGTACGCTCGCCGGGGTCGACCGCATGCGTGAGATCGTCCAGCAGGTCGGTCAGGCCGTAGCGAACGTACTCGCGGTCGGCGTCGGACAGGCCGCGCGGCCCGGCGGCCAGCACCCGGGCGCAGCGCGCCGGCCGGTCGCCGGGATCACCGAGAATCGGCAGCCCCGTCGCGATCATGCGATGGAGCACCGGACGCCGTTCGGCGAGGTCCTTGTCCAGGTAGTACGTCAATGACTGTTCGTCGTGCACGAACAGTTCGACGGGCCAGCCGCGGAAGTATCGCGAGTCGCGGTGCGGCGCTTGGGAATCGCCGTCCGGCAACACCACGACGATGTCCAGGTCGGAGCCGGGCGTACGGTGGGCGGTCAGGACGCTGCCCGCCAGCATCGCCCATCGGGCCAGCGGAAACACTTCCAGGACCAGATCTCGGGCCACCGCCGCCGGTTCGTCGTGCATCTGGTCAGCATTCCCCGCGTACGCCGAAAGTGCCAACCAGATGGTGACCGGCTCCCTCGCCTCAGTCGTTGAGCACCTGCACGAGTTCGTCGCGGAAGGTCTGCTCCGCCGCGCTGACTTCGGTCCCCCCGATGCCGAGCACACCGCCGCTGGACGCCGCGGTGACGACCTCGTCGGCCACGGTGACCAGCCAATGCTTGTACGCCGCCGCGTCGGCCTCGTGACCGCGCTCGTCGAGCAGCTGGGCCGCCGCCTTGGCCCGGTCGAGCGCGTCGGCCGCCACCGCCGCCGGATCGCCGGGGGCGAAGACGGGCAGGCTCGCCTCCTCGACGCCCAGGTCGTCGCCGTCCGGGTCGCCCAACCGGGCGACGATCTCGGTCGCGACCGCCTGCACCAGGGGGCTGGCCGATTGCCGGGCGTCTGCGATCGCCGCCATCCCGGCCGCGTGCTCGGCAGCCGTCCGGCGCGTGCTGTCCTCCTCGGCCGCGCTCGCGGCCAGCAGGACCGCCTGCGGCAAGCCGACGAGCAGACCCCATTCGGCGTCGGTGAAGCCCTCCACGTTTACCCCCTCGAGTCGGTGAAGCCTGTCGTAATTTAGTCGACGACGAGCAGCTGCTGCGCCCGCACCACGGGGACGGACAACGTCTTGTAGCCGACCTCGTCGAACAGCACCGTCATCTTGTCGCCGTCATAGCCGAGAACCTGGCCCGTGCCCCAGTCCGCGTGGCGTACGCCGGTGTGCACGGCGAACGGGCGGTCGGCGGTGGTGGCCTGATCGGGTCGGGCGAGGCAGTTGTCGCAGTGCCCGCAGGGCTTGGCCAGGTGCTCACCGAAGTACGCGAGGAGCACCTGCGCGCGGCAGGACCGGCTCTGGGCGTACGCCCGCATCATGTCCCCCCGGGTCTGGCTGACCGCCTGCCGCCGCTCGAACTGGGCGAGGGCCGCTTTCGCCGCCGCGACCGGCTCCGGGGCGTATCGCGGGCTGACGACCTTGTTGTTCGCGAGCGTGTCGGCCGCGCCGACCTCCTCCAGCAGCCCGAGCAGCTGGGCGATCTTGCGGGCGCTCAGCCCGCTGCGCTCCTTGAGCTGTGTCTTCGTCGCCGGCCCGCCGGTACGCAGCAGCGCCGCGAGATCGCGCAGCTCGGCATGGTCGGGCGAGCCGCCGTTGAAGAACCGCTGGAGCGCCTCGTCTTCCATCCGCCACAACAGCAGGGTGCGGGCGGGCTGCCCGTCGCGCCCGGCCCGGCCGATCTCCTGGAGGTAGCTGTCGGGCGAGTCGGGCAACGCGACGTGGGCGATCCACCGGATGTCCGGCTTGTCGATGCCCATCCCGAACGCCGAGGTGGCCACCATGACCGGGATCTCGCCGTCGCTGAACTCCAGATGGCGCTTCTCGCGGACGCCACCGGCCATGCCGCCGTGGTAGAACGCCGCCTTGAACCCGGCCGACACCAATCGGTCGGCCAGTTCCTCGGCTGCTCGCCGAGTCGGCACGTATACGATCCCCGACCGGCCGTCCTCCTCGGTCAGGAACGCCTGCAGCCGCCGCCAGCGATATTGCTCGTCCGGGCAGTACGCCACTTCGAGGTGCAGATTCGGTCGGTCCAAACCGGACACGATCGTGCGATGCCGCCGCAGGTCCAGCCGCGCGGCGATGTCTTCGCGCACCGGAGGAGACGCGGTCGCGGTCAGCGCCACCACCGGCGGGCGGCCGAGGTCGCTGATGAGCCGGCCGAGCCCGAGGTAGTCCGGCCGGAAGTCGTAGCCCCAGGCGGAGATGCAGTGCGCCTCGTCGACCGCGACCAGGGCCGGTCGCAGCTCCCGGACTTGCCGCGCCCGTTCGGGATCGGCGAGCTGCTCCGGAGTGGTGAAGAGGAAGCGCGCCCGGCCCGCCCGCAATTCGGCGAGCGCGGCGGCCTGTTGCGAAGGCGTCTCGGCCGAACTGATCCGCACCGCCCGCAGTTCCGGCACGCCCCGGTCGTTCAAGGACGCGAGCTGATCCTGCTGGAGTGCCAGCAACGGCGAGATGACGATGGTCGGGCCGGGCAACAGTGTCGCCGGGATCTGGTAGACGGCCGACTTCCCGGCTCCGGTGGGCAACACCACCAGGGTGTCGCGACCCGACATGATGGACCGCATCGCGGTCAGCTGCCCGTCGCGGAGACGACGCCAGCCGAACACCTGCCGCGCCGCGCGGCGCAACCGCAGAGAGTGAAGCAGGTGGAACGGGGGGAACGACAGAAGTGATCTCATCGGCGCTGACGCTACCCGGTGGGTCTGACGAGCAAACCCGAGCGCCACGCGGCACCGCCTAAGGTGACGGCATGACGACACCATCCCCCGACCGGCCGGATGCGCCGGTAGCCGCGATAACCGGTGCGGCGCAAGGCATCGGAGCCCGCATCGCCGAAGTCCTCGACGCAGCCGGGTTCCGCCTCGCCTTGCTCGACCGCCAGGAGATCACGGAGTTCCCCGACGCACTGACCGTCGTCGGCGACGTCACGAGCGAGGCCGACGTGGCGGCGTACGCCGGTGCGGTCAACGATCGCTACGGCCGGATCGACGTGCTGGTCAACAACGCGGGGGTGGCGTGCATCAGCCCGGCCGAGGAGACTCCGGCGGCGTTGTGGCGGCAGGTCGTCGACGTGAACCTCACCGGGCCGTTCCTGCTGTGTCAGGCGTTCGGGCGGCAGATGCTGGCCGCCGGGACGGGATCCGTCGTGAACATCGCCTCGGTCGCCGGGATGTTCGGCATCGCCGACCGGGCGGCGTACAACGCGAGCAAGCACGGTCTGATCGGGCTCACCCGGACGCTGGCCGTCGAGTGGGGCGGCCGCGGCGTACGCGTGAACGCGGTGTGCCCAGGCTGGGTGAAGACTCCGATGGACGACGCCTCGCAGGGCGAGGGCGCGTACGGCGACGACGACATCGTCGACCACGTGCCGCTGGGCCGGTTCGCCACGCCGGACGACGTCGCGCAGGCCGTCGCCTTCCTCGCCGACGCCCGGCGCAGCGCGTTCGTCAACGGCGTGACGCTGTCGGTGGACGGCGGATGGGCGGCCGACGGCTCGTGGCAGTCGCTCCGGCTCGACGCCCGCAGCCGATGACGCGAACCCTTTCGCCCGCAGCCGGTTGACCAGGCCGACAAAGCAGCGAGGCGGCGCGCCCACGCGCGCCGCCTCCCGAACGAGAACTACGAACGAGCACTACTTGTCGATGATGTCCTTGGCGGCGTCGGCTGCCTTGTCGACGCCGGCCGCGGCCTTGCCCCCGGTCAGGTCGTTGGCCTTGTCCGCCGCGGTGTCGACATGTTCCTTGAGCTTGTCGTCGCCACCGAGCTTGTCGGAGACCTTGTCGACGGCGTCCGCGATCTTGTCCGAGATGCCCATGTCTACCCCCGTACGCCCAGGTCCCCCATGGACCCCGGGCGCTTCCGATGGTAATGCCGACAATCTTGGTGTGCGGCGCATATGTCCGAACCGGTGGGGTAGTTCCCCGTCATGGCAGAGACAACCGGTCAGGCGTCACGCTCGGCGGACATCAGCCGGATCGACTCAGCCACCTCGTCGCGTTCGTATTCGCCCTCGGGCAGCGCGTCGAGCCGGCTGAGCGTTTCGGCGGGCAGCTCCGCCGCGGTGGCCCGGCGGACGATCTCGTCCCGAGCCACCCGCTCGTCGGCGACGTAGACCTCATCCAGAAGTCTTTCGAGCCCCGGCAGCGGAACACCGCTCATCGCACACCTCCGAAGTTCAAGGAGCGAGCGCTGCGGTACCCGGGTTCGACGAGGTCAAACGCCGACGACGGCATGATCCGACCGGACGACGAAAGGAGCTGGCATGACCAGCCAGACCGAGACCGTCGAGGTCGCGGTGCCGGTCCACACCGCGTACAACCAATGGACCCAGTTCGAGCAGTTCCCGAAGTTCATGAAGCGGGTCAAGGAGGTCCGCCAGATCAACGACACCCTGACCCACTGGACGGTGGAGATCAACGGCGTACGCCGGGAGTTCGACGCGCAGATCACCGATCAGCAGCCGGACCGCCGGGTGGCCTGGATGTCGACCAGCGGTACACGTCAGGGCGGCATGGTGACCTTCCAGCCCATCGACTCCGGGCATACGCGGGTGACCGCGCAGCTGGATCTGGAGCCGGAGGGCTTCGCCGAGAACGTGGCGGACAAGACCGGAATGGTCGGCCACCACGTGAAGGAGGATCTCCAGAACTTCAAGGAGTTCATCGAGCACCGGGGCAGCGAGACGGGCGCCTGGCGCGGAAGCGTCGAGGACGGCCGGGTCGAGGACCGGGGCACCACCTACCAGTCGCAGGCGGCCGGTACGCCCGGCGGCAGCATGCCCAGAGACGACATGCCCAGCCGCGACATGCCGAGCCACGGAATGCCTGGTTCCGACATGCCGGACACCGGCAGGCCCGCCCCCGGCACGCCGGCACCCGGAATGCCGGGGACCGCGACACCGGGTTCCACGCAGCCTGGCCGGTGGAGCCGGCCGGACGACGACCTGGACCGCCCGCTCTAGTAGGTCCGCTGTAGTCGAATGAACAGACGGGGTGTCCACCGATTGGTGGACACCCCGGTTACGTCGGCCGGTCGTCCCGGCGCACCCCTTCCGACCGCGACGCTCATGACATGACGAAAACCATCGCGGTTCACGGATTGCGCAAGGCGTACGGGGATCGGGACGCGGTCGCCGGGCTGGATCTGGCCATCGACTCGGGCGAGGTCTTCGCCCTGCTCGGCCCGAACGGGGCCGGCAAGACCACCACCGTGGAGATCCTCGAAGGTCACCGCCGGCGGACGGCCGGCGAGGTCACGGTGCTCGGCGTGGACCCGGGCACGGCCGGGCGCTCCTGGCGGGCCCGCATCGGCATCGTGGCCCAGTCCGCGAACGACCTTGCCGACCTGACCGTCGTCGAGGCGGTCCGCCACTTCGCGACGTGCTACCCGAATCCCCGGCCGGTCGGGGAAGTCGTCGACCTCGTCGGCCTGACGGAGAAGGCCACCTCCCGCGTACGCACCCTGTCGGGCGGCCAGCGCCGCCGGCTGGATGTGGCGGTCGGCATCGTCGGCCGCCCTGAGCTGCTGTTCCTCGACGAGCCCACCACCGGCTTCGATCCTGAGGCCCGCCGCCAGTTCTGGGATCTCGTCCGCCTGCTCAGCGCCGAGGGCACGACGATCCTGCTCACCACGCATTACCTCGAAGAAGCCGAGGTGCTGGCCGATCGGCTGGCGGTGATCGCCGCCGGGCGGATCGTCGCCGAGGGGACCCCGGGCTCGATCGGCGGCCGGGATGCGCAGCTGGCCACAGTTGCGTGGACCGACGGCCGGGGCCAGCACACCGAGCGCACCGCCGATCCGGTCGCCTTCATCACGCAGCGCTCCGTCGAGAGCGCCCTCGACAACCTCACCGTCACGCGCCCCACCCTCGAAGACACCTACCTCAGCTTGATCGGAGAAGCCCGATGACCACGATCTCCCTGCCTTCCAGCGGCCGTCTCGGGCTGGCCCGCGGCGCGGTTGAGCTGCGTCAGTTCCTGCGGAGCCGGGAAGCCGTCGGATTCAGCCTGATCTTTCCAGCGCTGCTGCTCGTCCTGCTCGGGTCGATCTTCAAGGACTCCTACGGAGAACACTCCGAGGCGTCGGCTGCGCAGGTGTTCTCCGCCAGCATGATCGCGTACGGGATCATCTCGACGGCGTTCATCACGATGGGGGTCGGCATCGCGGCCGACCGGGAGGACGGCACGCTCAAGCGGTTGCGCGGTACGCCGATGACGGTCCTCGCGTACTTCATCGGCAAGCTCACCGTCGTCGCGGTCGCCACCGTGGCCGAAGTCGCGCTGATGCTGGGTGTCGGCGTAGCCGTCTTCGACATGCCCCTGCCGGACGAGCCCGCTCGCTGGCTGACCTTCGCCTGGGTGCTGGCCCTGTCGATCGTCGCCTGCACCGCGATGGGCGTCACCGCCAGTTCCCTCGTACGCTCGTCGCGCAGCGCCGGAGTGGTGCTGAACGTGCCGGTCGTGGCCCTGCAGTTCCTCTCCGGGATCTTCGTGCACCCGATCACGATGCTTCCTCAGTGGATGGTCACGATCGCGTCGTTCTTCCCGGTCAAGTGGATGGGCCAGGGCTTCCGCTCGGTGTTCCTGCCGGACTCGATGGCGGCCCACGAGATGACCGGCGGCTGGGAGCCCGGCCGGACCGCCCTCGTGCTCGGGGCCTGGTGTGTGGTCGGATTGGCGGCGTGCCTGATGACCTTCCGGTGGACCGAGGACCGATGAACGGATCGCAGTCCTGGTACGCGAGCCTGCGGATCTGGGACGTCTACTTCGCGATCGGATACTCCGTCGTCCTGGTGCTGGTGGCCGTCGGCCACGGTGCCGGGACGACGGCCCGCGCCGTGCTGGCCACCGTCGCCCTTACCGCGATGGCGGCGTGTTACGCCTGGTGGGGACGGCCGCTGATCCTGGCCGACGTCGAGGGACGGCGGATGTGGCCGTTCATCGCGGCGCAGCTCGTGCTGGCGGCCGCGGCGGTCACCGCCGTGCCGATCGCGGCGTACATCAACTTCGCGTTGTCCCCGCTGATGTTCATGAGCCTGCCGCTCGGCCAGGCCATCGCGGGTGCGGTCGCGGCGAATCTGCTGCCGGTCGCGGCCGCTCTGATCGGCCGCGCGGACCCCGGCGACACCCGGACCACGATGATCATGGCAGTGTTCGGCGTGGCGTTGTCGGTGCTGATGGGCGTCTTCATCGTCCGGGTGATCAAAACGAGCGAGGAGCGGCTGGCGTTGATCGGCGAACTCGAGGCGAGCCGGGCCGAGGTCGCGCGGCTGTCCCGGCTCGCCGGCGTCGCCGAGGAACGGTCCCGGCTGTCCGGCGAGATCCACGACACCCTCGCCCAGGGGTTCACCAGCATCATCACTCTGCTGCAGGCGGCCGGCACCGAGCTGGAGCGCGATCCGGCGCGGGCTCGCGGCCACGTCGACCTGGCCGTGCGTACCGCCCGGGAGAATCTCGCCGAGTCGCGGGCCCTGGTCGCCGCCCTGGCTCCGGCCGCGCTTCACTCGGCCTCGCTCGACCAGGCGATACGCCGTCAGACCGAACGACTCGCCGAGGAGACCGGCGTCGCCGTCGCGTACGCGATGAGTGGCGACCCGGCACCGCTGCCCACCGCGACCGAGGTCGTGCTGTTGCGAGCGGCACAGGAAGCGCTCACGAACGTCCGTCGTCACGCGGAGGCCGCGCACGTGTCGGTCGAGCTGGCCTACACCGCGGACCGGGTGACGCTGACCGTGCGCGATGACGGCCGGGGCTTCGACCCCGGTAGGCACAGCGGCTTCGGCCTGGACGGCATGCGCGCTCGGGCCGCCCAGGTCGACGGACTGCTCACAGTGGACAGTGCACCCGGCCGGGGCTGCACGACGACCCTGGAGGTACGCGCATGATCACGGTGTTGCTCGTCGACGACCACCCGGTCGTCCGGGCCGGACTGCGCGGCATGCTCGAAGCGGAACCGGATCTGCGGGTCATCGGCGAAGCAGCCTCCGGCCCGGAGGCAGTCACCGCGGCGGCGGCGTTCACCCCCGACGTGATCCTGATGGATCTGCGGATGCCCGGCGGCGACGGCGCGACCGCGACGGAGAAGATCCTGAGCGGCGGTTCGCGCAGCCGGATCGTGGTGCTCACGACGTACGAAAGTGACGCCGACATTCTGCGTGCGGTCGAAGCGGGCGCGTCCGGCTACCTCCTCAAGGACGCCGCCCCGACCGAGCTGGCCAACGCGGTACGCGCGGCGTCGAGAGGGGAAACGGTGCTGGCCCCGGCCGTCGCCGGCCGCCTCCTCCGCCAGGTACGCCAACCGGCGCAGCCGGGGCTGTCCGCCCGCGAGGCCGAGGTGCTGAGGCTAGTGGCGCGCGGTTCGACCAACGGCGACATCGGCCGCGAGCTGCACATCTCCGAGGCGACCGTGAAGACGCATCTGCTGCGGATCTTCAGCAAGCTCGATGTCGACGACCGCACCGCCGCCGTCACCACCGCCATGTCCCGCGGCCTGCTCTGATCGGCCAGCAGCCGAGAGCTGAAGTATCTTCAGGCTCATGGTCCGCCTCCTCCAGTGGTTGCTCGCCGTGACAGCGCTCGCCACCGTCGTGATCGAGGTGCTCATCTGGTGGTACGCCGAAAGCAGCGACTGGGGTCTGGCGGTGCGTACGGGGTGGGCTTTGCTCCGTTCGCTCGGCTTCCTGCTGCTCATCCGCCAGGTCAGCCTGGGGCGGACGAGCGCGCGCCCGTTCGGGCTCATCCTGTGCGTGACCACGTTGTTCGCCGTCGCCCGGCTGGTCGTGCCGAAGCACGGGCTGCCCGCCGCGCCGGGCGTACTCGGGTTCGGGGCGCTGGCGCTGCTGTGCACCGCCGTCATGGTGCTGCTCTACCGGTCTGATCGGCTCGACGGGCATCTGCGTACGCATCCGCGCCGGCTCGTTCTCGACGGTAACGGGTTGTCGCTCCAGAACGTCCCACCGAAACGGCCGCCCGTCTCCGGATGGCTGCTCACCGCCCGGGTGGCCGGACTCGCGTACGGGCCGCTGATGGCAGTTCCCGCCATCGTCGCGCTGGGCGTCGTCTTCCACGGGCGGGTGTCGGCGATTCCGCTGGTGGTCTTCTGGTTCATCGCCGCCTTCGGGATGAGCTACGTGATGGCGCTGGTGACCTTCTTCCTGCTCCGGGGCAAGCGCTGGCCTCGGGTTCTGCTGGTGCTGCTGACCCTGGTCGCGCTCGCGGTGCAGTTGCCGTTGTGCTGGCTGCTCCTCGACGGCGACGGGCTCGTCCGGGACGGAGCTCCGCTGGTCGTGACGGCCGGGCTCGCCGTGTACGCGCTCTGGCGAGCGGATGTACCCACGAGTAACATGCGAGTGTGAGCCAGAACGTCTATGTCGTCGGCGTCGGGATGACGCCGTTCCGCAAGCCCGGCGGGGATGCCGATTATCCACAGCTCGTGCGGGCGGCGGGACAGGCGGCGCTGGCCGACGCCGGCGTCGAGTACGCCCAGGTCGAGCAGGCCGTCGCGGGTTACGTCTACGGCGACTCCACCAGCGGTCAGCGAGGACTCTACGAACTGGGGCTGACCGGCATCCCGATCAGCAACGTCAACAACAACTGCTCGACCGGCTCGACCGCGTTGTTCCTCGGGCGGCAGCTGATCGCGGGCGGGCTGGCGGACTGCGTACTCGCGGTCGGGTTCGAGAAGATGCAGAAGGGCTCGCTGACGATGGCCTTCGGCGACCGGGAGCCGCCGTTGATGCGCCACCTCGCCGCCCAAGCCGAGCTCTACGAGCCGACGACCGCCCCGTACGCCGCCCAGCTGTTCGGCAACGCGGGGCGCGAGCACATGACGAAGTACGGCACGACCGCCGAGCAGTTCGCGCGGATCGCCGAGAAGAACCACCGGCACTCGGCGAACAATCCGTACGCTCAGTTCCAGGACGTCTACACGCTGGACGAGATCCTGGAGTCGAAGATGATCTCCGAGCCGCTGACCAAGCTGCAGTGCTCGCCGACCTCGGACGGGTCGGCGGCGGCCGTGCTGGCCAGCGAGCGTTTCGTCGACGAACACGGCCTCGGCGACCGGGCGATCCGGATCGCCGCCCAGCACATGGTGACCGACACCGCCGCGACCTTCGAGGACCGCAGCGCGATCAGCGTCGTCGGGGCGGACATGTCCCGGCTGGCCGCGCGGAAGGCGTACGACACCGCCGGGCTCGGCCCGGAGGACGTGCAGGTCATCGAGTTGCACGACTGCTTCTCGACGAACGAGCTGATCACCTATGAGGCGCTCGGGCTCTGCGGCGAGGGCGAGGGCGGTTCGCTCGTCGACTCCGGCGCGACGACGTACGGCGGACGCTGGGTGGTCAACCCGTCCGGCGGGCTCATCTCCAAGGGACATCCGCTCGGCGCGACCGGGCTCGCCCAATGCACCGAGCTGACCTGGCAACTCCGGGGTCAGGCCGGTCCGCGGCAGGTCGACGGCGTACGGGTGGCGTTGCAGCACAACATCGGGCTCGGCGGCGCCGCCGTCGTGACGCTCTACACGAGGGCCTGACGCGTGCCGGGGCCGCTGGCCGGCGTACGCGTCGTGGAGCTGGCCGGCCTCGGCCCCGGCCCGTTCTGCGCGATGCTCCTGGCCGACCTGGGCGCGGACGTCGTCCGAATCGACCGGGGTACGCCTTCCTCCCCCGTCGCCCCGGAACACGATCTCCTCAATCGTGGTAAGCGTTCCATCGCGCTCGACCTCAAAGATCCGCCGGATCTCGAAACGGCGTTGCAGCTGGTGGCGAAGGCCGACCTCCTCATCGAGGGCTACCGGCCCGGGGTCGCCGAACGGCTCGGCATCGGCCCGGAGGTGTGCCTCGCCCGGCAGCCCCGACTGGTGTACGGGCGGATGACCGGCTGGGGTCAGGACGGGCCCCGGGCCCAGACCGCCGGGCACGACATCACCTATCTCGCCGTCGCCGGGGTGCTGCACGGCATCGGCCGCGTCGGTGGGCCGCCGCAGATCCCGCTGAACCTGCTCGGCGACTTCGGCGGCGGGGCGCTCTACCTGGCGACCGGTCTGCTCGCCGCGCTGTGGGAATCCGGACGCAGTGGCCGCGGCCAGGTCGTCGACGCCGCCATAGTGGACGGTGCGGCCCACCTGAACACGCTGACCTGGGGCCTGCTGGCCGGCGGCGCGTGGCAGGATGAACGCGGCGTCAACCTGCTCGACTCAGGTGCGCCGTTCTACGACGTGTACGCCACGGCCGACGGCGAGTACGTGGCGGTCGGCCCGCTCGAAGCCCGCTTCTTCGCCGAGTTCGCCCAGCGCCTCGGCGCTCCGGAGCTCGCCGATCTTCAGTACGACTCGGGGCGCTGGCCCGAACTCCGGGAACGGCTCCGGGCGCTTTTCGCTGTGCGTACCAGAGGAGAATGGGCCGAGATCTTCGCGGACGGCGACTCGTGCATGGCACCGGTCTTGTCGATGCGCGAAGCCGCACAGGACGCGCACCTGGTGGCCCGGCGGACCTATGTGGACTTCGCGGACATGACGCAACCCGCGCCCGCGCCGCGATTCTCACGGACCCCGGCGGAACTGACCCGGCCGCCCGCGAGACCGGGCGAGCACACCGCGGAGGTGTTGCGCGACTGGCTGGGCTGACCCCGCCTGACAGAGATCCAATATCGGACTTATGCTAGCTTTTCGTGCTCTTCGTCCGAATGCGAGATCTCGTGCTCAAGCTGGCAGCCTGGTTCACGACGGTCGCGGCACTTCTCCTGGCGACCGCCCCGGCCTCCGCCGCGCCGGGACAGGCCGACATGTACGCCGTGCCCGACCGGACCTACCACTACCTCCACGTCGGCGACGTGCTGACGGCGCAGCTGACGGTACGCAACCGGGGCCCGCACAGCGCCGACATCGTCGTCAGCCGGCCGCGAGCCGAGGGATTCGCCTTCCTGGGCTGGACCGGCTGCCCCCACGTCGTCGAGAACACCTGCCACCGTTCCCTGGCCGTGGGCTCGGCGATCCGAGTCGGCGTACGCCTTCGACTGCGCAGCGAGAACCCGTCGTCGCCGCACCTCGGCTTCGCCGTCGAAGACGCGGCCGACCCGAACACCGGTGACGACGGCGTGACCCTGGCGGTCTGCGTCTACGAGTCGCGCCATTGCAGCCGGTCGTTGCCGGGCGCACAGCCGTTCGCCACGGCCGCACCGTCGCCCGCCCCGACGCGACTCGTCACCGCCGCCGCGGCCGCCCCGTCGACCGTAGTTCCCCGGCTCGCTGACGCCTCCTCGCCGTTCCGGGGCGCTTGGCTCGCTACCCTCGCCCCCGCGCTCATCCTGCTCACGGCCGCCTTCGTCTCGACCCGCTTCCGTCGCTCCCGCTGACCCCCCGCCGGGCGCCTTTCCGCCGGGCGCTTTCCGCCGGGCGTTTTCCGCCGGGCGTTTTCCGCCGGGCGTTTTCCGCCGATCATGAACTACCGGGCATGATCGCCCGGCGTGTCGTGTCCCGAAGACCTTGATCGTTCCCCGGACGGCCTGATCGACTCCGCAAGCGAAGCGGCTCCCCCCGAAACTAGCGAAGCGGCTCCCCGAACTCGGCGAGCCCGTTGCGGAGCACGACGTCACCCGAGTCGGATACGGTCTCGAACTGGGCGATCCCCGGCGTCACCGGCCAGAACGAATGAGTGATCTCCTGACCCGGCAGCACCGGACGGCTGAACCGGACGGCCAGTCGCCGCAGCGTACGCGGATCGCCGCCGCCCACCGCCGTGATCGCCGCCCAGGAGGCGAACGCCATCGTGCACAGTCCATGCGCGATGATCCCCGGCAGCCCGGCTCGCCGGGCGATCCCGTCGTCGAGGTGGATCGGCATCGGATCGCCCGACGCCTCGGAGTAGCGGAAGGTCTGGTCGGGATCGAGCCGGGCGGTGACCGAGGTCCCTGGCCCGATCCGCAGCGCCTCGTCGAAGTCGTGCGGCGGCGCGGAGTCGCCGTACGCCACACCCGTCCACTCGCGGATGAACGCCGTGATGACCTGCTCGTTGACGAGATCGTTACCTGCATGAGTCGCGGTACGCACGACGACGCTGGTCCCCGACGCTTTCGGCCGCACGCCGATCACCGTGGCGGCTGACCGGAGCTCCATCCCGGGCGTGATCGGCCGGTGGATCCGGATGTCCTGTTCCCCGTGCAGGATCAGCGCCAATGCCTCAAGCGGGGCGGCTCCCATGACGGCCTCGACGACGACCTCCCACACCGGCACGATCGCGAAGACGGGTGGTGCCAACTCCCCCGACAGGTGCTCGGGAATGGGATCGTTCGTCGCCTTCGCGTACGCGATCGTCTGCTCAGGAGTGATCACGAGTCGCCTCCGGCGAGAGCCTGGGCGTCGTACGCCACCTGAGCGGGATCGGAGCTCCACAGCACCACGGAATGGATGGTGTCACGCCGGTAGACCTCGTGCGGCGAAGCGACAGCGGCGCGCGTCACGACCGGCTCGAACGCCCAGAACCGCGGCACCGCGATGCCGGCCGCGGCCAGCTCGCGCTTCATCGTGACCTTGTCCAGATAGTTCAACGGGTACGCCGGAAGCCGCGCCGCGAGCCCGAAAGCGTTTCGCAGCTCAGCACAGTCGGCGAGACAGTACTCGTCGTTCGTGACGACTTCGTCCGGCCCGAGTTCGGCGAGCACAGCGGCCCAGTCGGCATGCTCGGCCGTCACGACGTGCGGCGCTTCACCGCCGACGTCCTCGATGCACGAAAGATCCACATCCCGATTCGTGTCATTTCCCGGCCGCATTTCGACACGGATCGGGATGTGGATCAACGAGTCGGGCGGGGCCGGAACCACGCCGCGGAGGACTAGGCTCGCCTCGTGACTGACCTGCATGTGCTGCGCGTCTTCTGCGCGTCCGGCGACACCGGCGGCAACCGGCTCGGCGTCATCCTCGACGGCGACCGGATTCCGGGTGAGCCCGACCGCCAGGAGGTGGCCCGGGAGCTGGGCTTCAGTGAGACCGTCTTCGTCGACGACCTCTCCGACGCCGTCCTCGACATCTACACGCCGAGCACCCGGCTGCCGTTCGCCGGGCATCCGCTGGTCGGCACGGCGTGGCTGCTCCGCCGCGAGGTGCATGCGCTGGAGCTGCTGCGACCGGCCGCCGGTGAAGTCGCGACCCGGCAGGAGGGCGAGTTGAGCTGGATCTCCAGTCCGCCGAGCTGGGCGACCGGACGGCGTACGCAGCAGTTCGAGTCGCCCGCCGAGATCGACGCACTGCCGACCCCGCCGCCGGGCGAGGGCTGGCTGTACGCCTGGGCCTGGGCGGACGCCGACGCCGGCAAGATCCGGGCCCGGGGTTTCCCCCGCCGGGGGGACGGCATCGTGGAGGACGAGGCGACCGGGGCGGCCGCCATCACGCTGACCGGCGAGCTGAAGCAGGATCTGCTGATCCGCCAAGGCATCGGCTCCGAGATCTTCACCCGGTACGTCGACACGGAGACGGTCGAGCTGGGCGGCCGGGTCGTCCTCGACGAGGTACGCGGCATCTGACGGGCGGAGCCTACGACCGATAGAGGAGCGCCTCACCCAACGCAGTGAGCTGGTGCACCATCCGGTTGCCGTCACGGCGGCTGGTCAGCAGGCCTGCCTCACGCAACACCGAAGTCTGCTCACTGGCCGACGCGACCGAGATGCCGACGCGGCGGGCGAGGTCGGTCGTGCTGCGGCCATCGCCTGCCGTCGCGTACAGCAACGACGCCCGGGTCTGGCCGATCAGCGCGGCCAGACCCGATCGGCGCTCGGACGCGGTGTCGGGCAGCAGGTCGAACCGGCGCTCGACCGGATAGACCAGAACCGGGTCGGCGCTCTCCTCGAACATGGTCATCGGGTGGTTCACCCCGAAGTACGCCGGGATGAGCAGCAGACCGCGCCCGCCCAGATGGATCTCCTGATCTGGATGACTCGGTACGCGGAGTTCCCCGTCGGAGTACTCGATCATCGGGCGCAGTCCGTCGAGCATCCTGGCGACCCCACCGTCGGCCATCGTCCGGATGCGTACCGACCGATCGTGTTCCACGGCCGCTTCGACGACCCGCCGATGCGGCTCGATCGCCCGCTGGTAGTACGACAGGATGGTGTCGGTCAGGGAGCGCAGGGCGGCCGGCGACCCCTCGGCGATCCGGCGTACGCCCGCCTGCACGTGCTCGGGCAACCCCATCCGGCGCAGATCCCGGTCGAGCACCGCCACCGGCGTCGACCGCATCCGTTCGAGACCGTCCTCCAGCCGATGCCCGGGCACGATCGGATTCAGGAAGTCGGGAAAGTACCCCATGGTCGGCGTCAGCGACGAGAGCAGGCCCATCGCGGGACCGAGACCGGCCTCCCGGAGCGCGCCCGCGGTCGTCCGCCGCCACTCGGTGAACAGCAGGTCGCCGCGCTGACCCCGCAGCATGTGGATGCTGAGGATCGTCTCCCACAGCGGATCGGCGGTGGGCGCCAGGCGTACGCGCGCTATGTCAGCGCTGGTGAAGTAGATGCGCAGCATGAAGTGTCCCCCCGCACGGTCGTCGTTCCCCCCGATAGAGGACGCTCGCCGGTCCCGCCCGGTTGCGGAACCGACTAGTCGGTTGAAGGCGGTTCAGTCGTTCAGCGGATTCCGAGGGTTCGCCGAGCCTGGGGAGGACCGGCTGCTCATGCCCAGGCTGCCTGATCCTCGGCGTACGCCCGAATGCGGGCGGCCTCTTCGGCGCTGCCGACGGCGCTGCGTTCCTCCGGATAGCCGACGTAGTGCTCGATCACGACCTGAAGGATGTCGGGATTGACGAACAGCCAGCCGACGGCGATGTCGGCGCTCTCCCTGGCCAGCCCGAACACCGCCGTGGTGTCGAGGACCAGCCGCAGGGTCGGCGGCCGGTTGATCCGGCGTACGTAGGCGATCTCGTCCCAGCCCACCGTGTGCCGGCGGAACAGATGCTGGATGGTGACACCGGCGGAGTCCAGCACCAGCCGCGGCCGCCGGACCGCGAACCCCAGCACGCCGACCAGGAGAAACGGCGCACCCAGGATCGCCGCGAACGCCCATTGGCCGCCGTCGCCGACGATTCCCGGCGCCTCACCGGGCAGGGCGGTCGGCACGAGCTCAGCGAGCTGGACAGCGCACAAGATGGACAGCCCGGCTGCCACCGGACTCGCCGGCACGACGAAGACACCGCGGTCGACCGTGAATGTCGCGCGGCGGGCGGCCCACCAGGCGAGGAGCACGAACGCCACCCCCGGTACGCCCAGCGGCACGATCGCGCCCAGGACCAGGTCGGATCGTTCGCCCGGCCCGTACCACCCGGCCTCGGCCGCGAGGCGCAGCAGGAAAGCCAGTAACGCCAACGGAAGGGCGCACCAACGGACAGCGGTCGAGGTCACGCCCTAAGGTACGCCAACACGGCAAGTACGCGCCGGTGCTGATCGCTGTCCTGCGGCAACTGGAGCTTGAGGAAGATGTTGGAGACGTGCTTCTCCACCGCGCCCTCGGTGACGACGAGGCGCTTGGCGATCGCGGTGTTGGACGACCCCTGCGCCATCAAGCTGAGCACCTCGCGCTCACGCGGGGTCAGCTCGCCGAGCGGATCGGCCCGGCGACGCATCATGAGCTGGGCGACGACCTGGGGATCCAGGATGGTGCCGCCGGACGCCACCCGGTCGAGGGCGTCGAGGAACCCGTCCACGTCGACCACCGCGTCCTTGAGGAGGTAGCCGACCGCGCCGGTCGCGTCGGCCAGCAGGTCGTCGGCGTACGCCAACTCCACGTACTGCGACAGCACCAGGATCGGCGTCTTGGGCGCCTTGCGGCGTACCTCGACGGCGGCGCGCAACCCCTCGTCGGTATGCGACGGGGGCATCCGGACGTCGACGACGCTGATGTCCGGTTTCAGGGAGAGGGCCGCCTCGACGTAGGACGGGCCGTCGGCGACCGCCGCGACGACCTCGTGACCGGCCTCGGCCAATAGCCGGACGAGGCCCTCTCGGAGGAGGACCCCGTCCTCGGCGACGATGACACGCACGCCGTCGAGCCTAGCGAACCGGTCAGACAGGCACCTCGGCGATCACCACGGTCGGCCCGCCGACCGGCGAGTCGACGGCGAATTCTCCGTCCACAGTGGTGAGTCGATCGGCCAGCCCGGCGAGCCCGTGGCCCTTCGCCGGGTGGGCGCCACCCTGGCCGTTGTCCGAGATCATGATGTACACGCGGGCGTCCCGGCGAGTCAGAGTCACCCGTGCCGCCGTAGCCGTGCTGTGCTTGGCCACGTTCGCCAGCGCCTCGGCGGCCGTGAAGTAGAGCACGTTCTCGACTTGGGCCGGTAGCCGTTCGTCCAGCTCCAGCGTCACGTCGACCGGCACCGTGGAGCGGCTGGCCAACGTCGTCAGAGCAGCGCCCAGGCCGCGGTCGGCCAAGATCGGCGGTGCGATGCCTCGAGACAGCGCCCGCAGCTCGTCAAGCGTCTCCTTGGCCTGCCCGAGCGCATCGTCGATGGTGGCCGCGGCCGCCTCGGGATCGTTGTCGAGCTGCCGCCGCGCCCGGCTCAGCTCCATCGCAAGCCGGATCAGCCGTTGCTGCGGCCCGTCGTGGATGTCGCGCTCCAGCTTGCGTAGCGCGGTCGCCTCAGCCGAGACGGCCGCCGCCCGGCTCACCGTCAGATCCTCGATCCGGCCCTGGATCGCGGCCAGCCGGGTCAGCAGCAGCTGGGCGAACGAGGCGTGCGCGATCGCGGCGAACCGCTGCACGAAGTACACCGTGAGCAGGGCGAAGATGCCGATGTAGGTGTTCCAGAGGATCTCGTTGTGCCGGCTGTACTCGCCGAACAGAGCCTCCACTGGGGGGTTGCTGTAGTCGTCGGGATAGGGCAGGTACCGCTCCCAGAACCAGTACGTCAGACCGCCCAGCGCCGCCGCCCACCACACGACGGTCAGCACGAAGGAGAAGATCGCGATCGGCAGGTTCAAGAAGCCGTGCAGCAGATCGAGCCACGACTGACCCGAGCGCATCGGGTTGGTGAGCTTGCGGAACCAGCCGGCGTTCCCGGGTGCCTTGCGGTACACCGGCCGCGGCGTCTTCTGCCCCGACCACACCTGTAGGCGTACCCGTTGAAGATCGGCGAAGCCGCGCGCGAGCAGCAACGTGAACGCGAGCACCGCGAACCCGAGCACGATCACCAGCGTGCCGATCCCGAGCCAGAAGAACGGCACCACCAGGGCGAAAGTGATGACGGCGACCGGCAGCGACAGCAACGTGTACGCGGCGTCGGAGCCGAGACGGCGGAAGATCCTCATGGCCATAACGCTAGGGCCTGTACTAGTACATCAGACATCCCGCCGCCCGGCGTCCTCATGGTGGGGTTATCCCTACTGACCGGCAGTGCGCGCGGCGGCGAAGCGCATCATCTCGAGCCGCTGGAGGGTCTGGCCGCCCTCGTGGCCGTTGTAGGGCCACACGACGATCTCCTTGTCCGCCGCGTAGTGGTTGTACGCCGCATAGACCGTCGACGGCGGGCAGACCGCATCCATCAGCGCGACCGAGAACAACGCCGGAGCGGTGGCCCGCGTCGCGAAGTTGACGCCGTCGAAGTAGCTGAGGGTGGTGAAGACCTCGTCGACGTCGTGCCGGTGTGCCTTCAGATACGTGACGATCTCGGAGTACGGCGCGCTGTCGGTGATCTCCGTCGCCCGCCGGTAGTGGCACAGGAACGGCACGTTCGGCATCGCCGCGACGAGGCCCTCGGTGAGACCGGCGACGGCGATGGTGATGCCGCCGCCCTGGCTGTCGCCGGTGACGACCACGCGGCTGGCGTCCACCTTCGGGTGCGCTCGCACGGTGTCGACGGCGCGCACGGCGTCGGTGAACACCCGGCGGTAGAAGTACGTTTCCGGGTCGCCGATGCCACGAGTCATGAAGCCGGGAGCCTGCGGCGCGCCCGAGGGATCCGGGTCGGCGGTGTCGCCCGGGTACGCCGGGTTGTAGCCCTGGCCGCGGGTGTCCATCAGCAGGTGGGCGTAGCCGGCGGCGCTCCAGTGGAGCCAGTCGTGCGGCAGCCCGCGACCGCCGCTGTAACCGAGGTAGTTCACGACGCAGGGCAGCGGGCCGTCGAGGTGCCGTGGCACGAGGAACCACGCCTTCACCGGCTGGCCGGCGTACCCGCTGAAGGTCACGTCGAAGACGTCGACGGTCGCCAAGCCGGCGTCGTAGGGGGTGAAGACCGCGTCGGTCGCGGCCTCGCGAGCCTGAGTGAGGGTCTTCGACCAGAAGGCGTCGAAGTCGGCGGGTTCGACACGGTCGGGACGGTAGTCGCGGAGGCGGTCGAGGGGCCAGTCGACGAGCACGGGCCGCTCCTTTCAGCGAGAACGTGCGAGAGGGATCTTGGAACACCCTAAACCCCTCGTTCAGCTGGTGTTATTGCAACTCACTTGCAATAGCTTGAGGGGGAGTTTTAGGCTGCCCCCATGGTCATCTCCCGGCTCCGCCGTGTCCTCACCATTCCGACACTTGTACTACTCGCGACCGGCACCACGCTAGCCGCTTGCCGCGAATCCGGCGACACCGGCAGCTCAAGCGGTCTGCGCATCGTCACCACTGTCGCGCCGATCACCTCGATCGCCGCCGCCGTGGCGGGCGACAAGGCCCGGATCGACGGACTGGTACCGGAGGGCACCAACTCGCACACCTTCGAGCCGCCGCCGAGCGCGGCGAAAGTGCTGAGCCGGGCGGACATCGTCTTCGTCAACGGCCTCAAGCTGGAGGAGCCGACGAAGGAACTGGCCGAGACGAACCTGAAGAAGGGCGCCAAGATCGTCGAGATCGGGACGACCGTGCTGCCCGAGAGCGATTACATCTACGACTTCTCGTTCCCGAAGGAAGACGGCAAGCCGAACCCGCACCTGTGGACCGACCCGACGTACGCGATCAAGTACGCCGCGGTCATCCGGGACACCCTGGTGCAGGCGGACGCCGCCAACGCCGAGGCGTACCAGGCGAACTATGCGCTCTTCGAAGCCAAGGCGAAGGAGCTCGACGCCGCCCTCCGGGCCGATCAGGAGACCATTCCGGGCGGTCACAAGGAACTTCTGACCTATCACGACGCGTACGCGTACTTCGCGAAGACGTACGGTTGGAAGGTGATCGGCGCGATCCAGCCGCAGAACTTCGAGGACCCCACCCCGAAGGAGATCGCCGCGCTGATCAACCAGATCAAGTCCGAGCAGGTGCCGGTGATCTTCGGCTCCGAGGTCTTCCCGTCGAAGGTGCTGGCCGAGATCGGCCGGTCCACCGGCGCCCGCTACGAGGACACGCTGCGCGACGACGACCTGCCCGGCAAGCCGGGCGAGACCGAGCACTCGTGGCTGGGCCTGATGCGCTACGACTACGTCACCATGATCAAGGGTCTGGGTGGCGACCCGGCGAAGCTGCAGGCGCTCGACATCTCGATCGCCACGCCCGACAAGGCGGACTACCCGCAGTGACCGCCGACGACAGGACCGGACGCGGCGAGGAACTGGTCCACCTCGCCGGGGTCGACTTCGGCTACGACCATCACGCCGTACTGCGCGGGGTCGACCTGAGCGTGTGCGAGCGGGACTTCATCGGCGTCGTCGGGCCGTCCGGCTCGGGCAAGACCACCCTGCTGCGTCTGCTGCTCGGCACCAACAAACCGCAGCGCGGCACGATCACCCGCACGCCCGGGATCGCGGTCGGATACGTGCCGCAGCTGGAGACGGTGAACTGGAACTTCCCCGTCACCGTGGCCGAGTGCGTACTCATGGCACGCAAGCAGCGCGGCCTGCCGTGGCCGAGCCGCACGGACAAGGCCGACATCGCCGCCGTTCTCGACCGGCTCGGCATCGGCCACCTCGCCCATCGGCACATCCGCGAGCTGTCCGGCGGCCAGCAGCAGCGCATGTTCATCGCCCGCGCGCTGCTGCGCCGCCCGCGCCTGCTGCTCATGGACGAGCCGACGTCCGGAGTGGACGTCGCGAGCCGGCACGACATGCTGCACCTGCTGACCGATCTGCACAGCGAAGGCGTCGCGATCCTGATCACCACCCACGACCTCAACGGCGTGGCCTCCCACCTGCCCCGGCTGGTGGCCGTCCACGGCCGGATCGTCGCCGAGGGCACCCCGCGCGAGGTCATCACCCCGCCGGTGCTCGAGGAGACCTTCGGCGCGCCGATGCAGGTCCTGGAACACCTAGGCATGCCCGTCGTCCTCGACCTCGAGGGCAACCTGACCCCCTCCGGGAGCTCCTGATGGACGTGCTGCTCGACCCGTTCACCTACCCGTTCTTCGTGAAGGGCCTGATCGTCGCCACCATGGCCGGCGGGCTCTGCGGGCTCATCGGCGTCTTCATCACCCTGCGCGGCATGAGCTACATCGGCCACGGGTTGTCGCACGCGATCTTCGGCGGCTTCGCGGCCAGCTCGATCATCGCGGTGAACTACTACCTCGGTGCGGGTCTGTGGGGCCTCGCGTCGGCGCTGGCCATCAACTCGGTCACCAAGCGCCGACGCATCGGCGCGGACGCCGCGATCGGCGTCATCACTACGGCTTCGTTCGCCTTGGGTGTGGCGCTGCTGAAGTTCTACGGCAGCAAGGGGCCCAGCTTCGACGCCGCGCTGTTCGGCAGCGTACTGGGGATCACCTACACCGACATGTGGATCCTCGCCGGGGTAGCGGTCTTCGCCGGGATCGTCGTCTTCCTCAACTACCGATCGCTGCTGTTCGCGACGTTCGATCCCGACGTCGCCGATGTGAGCGGCGTACGGGTCGCCCGGGTGGACGCACTGCTCATGCTGGTGCTGTCGCTGTCGATCCTGGCCACGCTGACCGTCATCGGCGTCACCCTCGTCGCCGCCACGCTCGTGGTTCCAGCGGTCGTCGCCCGGATGCTTACCAATCGGTTCTCCCGCATGCTCGTGCTCTCCACGATCATCGGCGCGGTGTGCGGGTTCGTCGGCATGTATCTGAGCTACCACCTCGACGTCCCGTCCGGCACCACGATCGTTCTCACCGGGGCGGCGGTCTTCGGTGCGGTCATGCTCGTCACCGGCGGGCGGCGGCTCCAGCGCGCCGGGCATCTCGACACGCACACGGCCTGACGGGCTTCCCCGGGCCGCGCCGGCGCGGCGCGGGTGGGCGCGGCAGGCGGGCGGCAGCGGCCTCAGCGCTGAGTGGTACGCCACATACCTGATCTTGGTGCGGATAGGTACGCCAGGTACCGCCGAGCGCGGCGCAACATACCGCGTGCGGCGCGTACCGCGTGCGGCGCGTACCGCGTGCGGCGCGTACCGCACGAGGAGCCCGGCAGAATAGGCCGCATGACGGTGGCGAAGGGCTTCGAGCCGGTCGAGGCGGCGTTCCGGGATCTGGTGAGCAGCGGGGCCGAGTCGGGTGCGGGCCTGGCTGTGATCCGGGACGGCCGCGCGGTGGTGGATCTCGTCGGCGGCGTGGTACGTCGGGACACCCTGGTGAACACGTACTCCGTGAGCAAGCCGTTCGCTGCGTACTGCCTGCTACTGCTCATCGAGCGGGGCCGGGCCGATCTCGACGACCCGGTACGCCGTCACTGGCGGGAGTTCGAGAGCGACGCGACCCTTCGGCACGTCCTGGCGCATACGGCGGGTCTGCCGGTCTTCCCGGTGACGCGGACGGCCAAGGCGCTGCGGGACTGGGATCTGCTCTGCGCCGACCTGGCCACGGCGACCCCGATGTGGACATCAGGCGAGGTCGCCGCCGAGCATGCCCTCACCTACGGCCACCTCGTCGGCGAGATCGTACGCCGGATCGACGGCCGATCGCTGGGCCGTTTCCTACGTGAGGAGGTGGCCGAGCCGTGGGAGCTGGATCTCGGGTTCGGGCTGTCCCCCGCCGACCAGGCACGCTGCGCCGATCTCGTCTACGGCGATCCGGACTGGCCGGTGACGATCCTCGGGGAGCCCGGTTCCCTCAAGGCGCGGGCGCTGGGCAATCCGCTGAGCTGTCTCGACGTGGCCGTGCTCAACGGCGAGCTCTGGCGCGGCAGCGAGGTGCCGGCGGTCAACCTCCACGCGACCGCGCTCGGCGTCGCCCGGTTCTACGCCGAGCTGATGAGCAGCCGCCAGGAGATCGTGGCCGAAGCGGTCCGGGTGCAGCACGACGGTGTCGATCGAGTGCTGGACCGGACCGTGCGGTGGGGGTTGGGCGTACAGGTGGACGACGACGGCAGCTGGGGCATGGGCGGGATCGGCGGCAACTGCGGCTTCGCCGATCCGGTCCGCGGGTACGCCTTCGGCTACGTGACGAGGCACCTGGCCGGATTCGATCGAGTCGACCGCCTCGTCGACGTCCTCAACGAGTGCCTGTGAGGCTCGCGTACACGATGATGTTGTCCAAATAGGACCGAGCCGAGCGGTCGAACCGCCCGCCACAGGTGATCAGCCGCAACAGCGAAGTGGCGGCCGCTCGGTGCACCTCCTGCGACGGGAACTCGTCCTTCGCGACGAGGCGTACGGCGTCCACGGTGAAGACGGCAGTGCTCCCGTCGTCGCGGTCGACCAGGATGTCGTCGCCCTTCCGCAGGTCGCCGAGGCGGAAGAAGACAGCCGGTCCGGAGAGCCGGGAGTCGACGTGCCCGACCAGGATCGCGCTGCCGGGTTCGCCCGGGCTGGGCCCGTAGCGGTACCAGCCCGCCAAGTCGGGTGTCGCCAGCGACGGGACCTCGATCGAGTCGTCGGGTTCGACCCCGGTCGCCACGATCCCGGCGTCCACCCCGATCGCCGGGATGCGTACGCCGACCGGTGCGGATCGGCTGAGCAGCCGCCCCGTCCCGTCCACGGTGTAGCCGTCCGGGATCTGCGCCGGATCCGGCACGGGCGGGCGCGGCGGCATGAAGACGAAGGCGGCGGCGAGCGTACCGATGCCCACCAGCGCGAACAGCCAGGAGAACAGCCCGAGCAGCCGCCTCATCGACGGGCCAGCCGCGAGACGAAGTACGCCGTCGCGAGCAGTAGCAGCCCGGCGACGACGAGCGTCGGCTGGGGGCCGCTCATCGCCCAGCCGCCGCCACCCATCGGGCCGAGGACGGTGGCGACGATGACGGACGCCGTGAAGCCGGTGCCGTCGCCGCAGGTGCCGCCGAGCGCGTACGTGCCGGGGTGGGTCTCGACCGGGATCGTCATGGTCACCGACCACTGCCCCGGGTTCTTGACCGAGGCGAGCATCGGGATGTTCGACGCCCCGTCGAGCGTGGTGGCCGAGATCGACGCGCTCCGGGCGGTGGCCGGGCAGGTCGCGACCACCTCGACCTGCGCGCCGGGGCGGACCGGATTCGGGTCCACCTGAACGTCGGCCGCAGAGACCCCGGAGACCACGGAGACCCCCGAGACCACGGAGACGGCGGAGCCCACAGCGCCCGCAGCGAACCCGGAGCCCGCCGAGGCGGCCGACGGCAGCGCCGGCAGGGCAATCGCGAGGAACAGACCGAGCAGAGCGCCCGCAACGAGCCGGAAAGGCAGCGCAGCGCTCATAGCGGTCCCTTTCGCCACGGACACGTCGCCCCCGAACGAGCTGGCACATCCGACAGTAAGCGCAACAACCGCGCCGTTACCGCGTTTCGCGAGAAATCCTCGGCGGGGCGGCCGACTATGATCATTCGGTGCCCCGTACCGTGACGCTTGCCCTCCTGGACGACGACGGCGCCCTGCTCGGGGCCTTGCCGCCGGTCGAGGTCGAGGTGCCGTGGTGGCAGGAGACCGCGAGCGTGATCGCCGCGGTCCGGGAGCGGTTCGGGGTCGACGTCTCGATCCTGCGGCTGCTGCACGCCCCGGAGCACTTCCCGGGCGGTGAGGTCACCTACCTCGCGCAGACCTCCGACCGGCCGCGCACACGCGCCGTCGACGTCGATCTGAGCGACCATCCGCTGCGGCCCGACTATGCGAAGCCGGGTGGGCCCGACCGCACCCTCGACTGGGCCGCCGAACAGCTGCACGAGCTGGAGTTCGGTCCGATCGGGGCGGCGACGCAGATGCGTACCTGGAATCTGAGCGCGATCTGGCGGCTGGAGGCGGCTGCGGGCACGGTCTGGCTCAAGCAGGTTCCGGCCTTCTTCGCGCACGAGCCGGTGGTGCTGCGCTGGCTCGCGGCCGAGGGCTTCGGGCTGTCCGTGCCCATCCAGCTGGCCACCGACGGCCGCCGCATGCTGCTCGCCGAGCTGCCCGGGGTGGATCTCTACGCGGCCGGGCTCGGCGTCCGCGCGTCCATCGCCGCGACGCACCACCACATCCAGGTCGAGGCGGCGGCCGAGGCCCACCGATTGATCAGCCTCGGGGTTCCAGACCTGCGCGGCCTTCGACTCACCGAGGTCGTCACCAGAGTCACCGACTGGTATGCAGAAAGCAGCCCTGCGCTCGAAGAACTCATCGCGGGTCTGCCCGGCCGGTGGGCCGCGATCGACGAGTGCGGGCTGCCGGACACTCTCGTCCACGGGGATCTGCATCCCGGCAACGCCCGGGGCGACGAAGTCCACCAGGCCGTGCTGGACTGGGGCGATTCGTTCGTGGGCCACCCTGGCTTCGACATCCTGCGGCTGACCGAACGGGTCGACGCGACCGAGGCGAGCGCGCTGATCGAGGCGTGGGCGGCCCGCTGGCAGCACGCCGTGCCAGGGTGTGACCCGGTTAAGTCCCTCGATCTGCTGCGCCCGGTCGCCGCGCTGCGCAATGCGGCCACGTACGCCCGGTTCCTGGCGAACATCGAGCCCTCGGAACATCCGTACCACGCGGGCGACGTGCCGTTCTGGCTCGGGCAGGCGGCTCTCGCCGCTACTTCGTGACGGTGACCTTGATGGTTTGCGGCGTGGTCGGGCCACGCCCCGAACTCGTGTCGCAATTGGACGGACCGGATCGGTAGCAGTACTGGAAGACCAGCTTGGTCTTCCCCACGCCGACGGCCTTGAACTCGTAGCTCAGCGTGCCGCCACAGCCGACCTCGCCACCGTGGCAGTCGGAGTCGTACTCACGATCGGGCTCGCCGAGGATCGCCCGGTCGCCGGACTCGACCACGTACCACGAGTCGCCGATCGAACCGTTGACCTTGCCGAGGTCGATCGACAGGGTCTGTCCTTTCTCGATGGTGATGGACCCGACGCCGACGCCCGCGTGCTCGGTCGACGAGCAACCGGACAGGGCCAAGGCCAGCACAGTGGCGGGGAGGACGGGCAGCCAACGCAGTCGCATGACGCAGATTGTGAACCATCCGCGCCAGTCACCTTCAGCTTCACGAGCTGTTCACCGAATGGTGAACCGTCCGTCCCCCGGGTGCCCGGTGGCTGCTGAAACGTGGCGGCGTGACTTCTTCCGTAACCCGCCGCGGCGTACTGCGGGCCTCCGCCGTAGGCGGACTGGGCATCGCCGTCAGCGGCAGCATCCCCGCCATCGCCGGACCGGCCGCAGCCCACGCCCCCGCCGCGGGCTATGGCGACCTCGTTCCCGACCCCGCCGGCCTGCTCGCGTTGCCGGCCGGCTTCCGATACACGATCGTCGCGTACGCCGGGCAGTCGGTGCTGGAGACCGGCCAGTTCACCCCGAGCGACGCCGACGGGACCGCCTTCTTCCGCGGCCACCACGGCGCGGGCGCGCTGGTCAACAACCACGAGATCGGCGGCAGCGAGCCGTTCCGGGTGCCGGCGCTGGCCGGTCTCACCTACGATCCCGGCGCGGGCGGTGGCACGACCACCATCGACGTCGACCACGACGGCAACCGGATCGGCGAGTACGTGTCCCTCGCCGGGACGCACAACAACTGCGCCGGTGGGCGTACGCCGTGGAACACCTGGCTGACCTGTGAGGAGACCGAGCAGCGCAAGGGCGGCGTCTACCTCCACGACCACGGCTACGTCTTCGAGGTCGACCCGTTCGACCGCGAGGCGAACTTCGACCCGGTGCCGCTGAAGTTCCTCGGCCGCTACTCGCATGAGGCGGTCGCGGTGAACCCGCGTAACAACGAGATCTACCTGACCGAGGACGCCTCCGGCCCGCTCGGGCTCTACTTCCGCTGGACGCCGCCGCGCGGTTTCCGGGGCGGCAAGGGTGCGCTGCGTGAGCTGGCGCTGAGCGACGGTGGTGCGACCGCCGGTCGCCTGCAGGCGCTCCGGGCCCGCCACGGCGACACCCACATCAAGGACCTGTCGGAGGCGACCCGCCCCGGTACGCGGTACAAGGTGGACTGGGTCGACGTGCCGGACCGGGACGGGCAGACCACGTCGGTACGCAAGCAGTTCACCGACGACCAGGTGACCCGCAGCCGCAAGCTCGAGGGCGCGTGGTGGGGCGACGGCGGCGCGTACTTCGTCGCGAGCTACGCCCGGGCCTCGGACGGCAGCGTGAACGAGCACGACGGCCAGGTCTGGTTCTACGACCCGGAGAGCGAGACCATCACGCTGAAGACGATCTTCGGCGTGAACCCCGACCCGAGCGTCGAGGGCAACTTCGACGGGCCGGACAACATCACGGTCTCCCCCTACGGCGGCGTCATCCTGGCCGAGGACGGCGAAGGACTGTCCCACCTGGTCGGCGTCGACGAGCACGGCAAGGCGTTCGCGCTCGCCCGCAACGAGCTGAACGACAGCGAGTTCACCGGGCCGACGTTCAGCCCGGACGGGCGCATCCTGTACGCCAACATCCAGACGCCCGGCATCGTCTTCGCCATCACCGGCCCCTGGGGTCGCGCCGGCCGCTGACCCTCCTAGCGCTGGATCAGGGTTCTCGGTCGAATCTTGCACGATGATTCGACCGAGAACCCTGATCCAGCGCCAAGCATTTCGGGCGTCAGCGGCGGAGCAGGGCGACGACCCAGGTGAGCGCGGCAGCGGCGGCCGCTGCGCATGCGACGCCGATCGTGTCGTTGCCGGGATCGGTGACGCTCAACGCGGCGATCTTCGCGATCGGCGGCACCGACGCGATGAGGGCGAACGCCCCCGCCGACGCCGCAAGCAGCCCGATCTTCCAGCCGTTCAACGGCCGGGCGACCAGCAGCAGGACCCACCACGCCACCAGGAACAAGGTCAGCGTCGCCGTGGACCGGTCGGCCTCCAACGACGTGCCGGCGTTGGCCCGGGCGAGGGCGTACGCGATGAAAGTGGCGGCGGCGCAAGCGATTCCGGCCGGGATCGCGAACCGCAGTACGCGCGGGACGAAGCCGGGCCGCGCTCGCTCGTTCGACGGCGCGAGAGCCAGGAAGAAGCCGGGAATGCCGATGGTCAGCGACGCCACGAGGGTGACGTGCCGGGGCAGGAACGGAAACGGCAGCTGAGCCACGCCGACGGCCAGCGCGAGCAGGATCGAGTACGCCGTCTTCGTCAGGAACAGGTTGGCGACGCGCTCGATGTTGGCCAGTACGCGGCGGCCTTCCCCCAGCACGGACGGCAGCACCGAGAAGTCGTCGTCGAGCAGCACGACCTTGGCGACCGCCCGCGTCGCGCCGCTCCCGGAGCCCATCCCGATGCCGAGGTCGGCTTCCTTCAGGGCGAGCGCGTCGTTGACGCCGTCGCCGGTCATCGCCACGACGTGGCCCCGGCCGCGCAGCGCGCCCACGAACTCCCGCTTCTGCTGCGGAGTCACCCGGCCGAAGACCGCGTGGTGATCGACGGCGTCTGCCAGTTCGTCGCCGCCGTCGGGCAGCGTCCGGGCATCGCAGGGATTCCCCGACCCCGGTACGCCCACCTGCCCGGCGATGGCGCCGACCGCCGCCGCATTGTCCCCGGAGATGACCTTCACGGTGACGTCCTGCTCGCCGAAGTACTTCAGGGTGGCCGGGGCGGCCGCGCGCAGCTTCTGTTCCAGCACGACGAGCGCTGCCGGACTCCGTCCGTCCGAAGAGGACAGCGAAGGCGCGGACACCAGCACGAGTACGCGCAATCCCTCGGTCGCCAGCTCCGAGACTCGGCGCTGAATGTCGGACGATCCGTCGAGGAGCACCTCCGGCGCACCCAGCAACCAGGTTCCCTGACCGTCGAAGTCGGCCCCCGAGTACTTGCGCGCCGACGAGAACGCCTGCTTTTCGCGTACCGGCCAGGACGGCGGATCACCCACAGCGACGCCGACGGCTTGCAGCGTGGCGTTGGGCCGCTCGTCGGCCTGGACCAGCGCCGCCAGGACGGTACGCAGCTCGCCTTCGTCCTGCCCGGACATCGGCTCGATCGCGCGCAGCCGCATGCCCGGTTCGGTGAGCGTGCCGGTCTTGTCGAGGCAGAGCGTGTCGACCCGGGCGAGCACCTCGACCGCGGGCAGTTCCTGGACGAGGCAGCGCTTGCGGCCCAGCCGGATCACCCCGACGGCGAACGCGACGCTGGTCATGAGCACGAGACCTTCGGGGATCATCGGCACGACGCCCGCGACCGAGCCGATCACGGCCTCCGACACGTTCGATCCCCGGGTGAACTGGGCGATAACGAGCAGGGCGCCGACCGGGATGATGACCCAGGTCAGCAGGCCGAGGAAGCGGTTGATGCCCCGGTAGAGCTCCGAGTGGGCCAGGCTGAACCGGCCAGCGTCGGACGCGATCTTCGCCGCGTACGCGTCGTCGCCGACCTTCGTCGCCCGGAACGCGCCCGCGCCGGCGACGGCGAAGCTGCCCGAGAGCACCCGATCACCGGCCGCCTTGTCGACCGGGTCGGACTCGCCGGTGAGCAGTGATTCGTCGATCTCCAGGTGATCACTGTCGACGACCTCGCCGTCGACCGGGGCCTTCTCCCCCGTCGCGAGCAGCACGACGTCGTCCAGCACGACCTGCTCCGGCGGGACCTCGACTTCCTTGCCCTCCCGGCGTACGCGGACCGGCGCGCGCCCGACCAGCGCCAGCTTGTCCAGCGTCTGCTTGGCCCGCAGCTCCTGGATCACGCCGACCGCGCTGTTGACCACGATGATCAGGCCGAACAGCGCGTCGATCGGCGAGCCGAAGACGAGCACCAGCGCACACAACGCGCCGATGAGGGCGTTGAACCGGGTCAGGACGTTCGCGCGGACGATCTGCCCGACCGAACGGCTGTTGCGCCCGGCGACCCGGTTGACCCGGCCGTCGGCGTTACGCTCCGCCACTTCCCGGGCGGTCAGCCCACTGTGCTCGCTCACGCCCCCAGTCTGCGGCCTCCCACCCCTCATCTGCGCGATCATGAACTAACGGACGTGATCAACCGGTGTGTCGCGTCCGCAGGCCCCTGATCAACTCCCCGAGTCCGTGATCACGGGACGGTCTTCTCGATCGCCGCCGGCCCCCATTCGGCGAGCTGCTTGCGCGCCCGCTCGATGTTCTCGGGCGTCGGGTCCCAGCCCTGCGCCACGGCGTAGTCCTCCGGGTCCCATTGCTGCTCCGCGCCGGTCCGATAGGTCGGTTCCTGACCGGGCTCGCGGAAGACGGGCGTGACGTCGTCGGGCGTACCCCGGCGCTCGGGCGCCAGCGAGGCGACAGGCGCCTCGTCGTCGACCGCTTCCGCGGTGTTCGGATCTTCTTCGATCGGCTCGATGGCGTCGCTGCTCATGGCATACATCCCTTCTGCCGTGCTTCTCCCCAATCTCCCATACCCATACCCCGCTCGCGACCGGACTTGACCTCAACCGAAGTTGATAGGGCAGGCTCACCCGCATGAGAGCTGTCGTCTTCGACCGGTTCGGCCCGCCCGAGGTTCTGCGCCTGGCGGAGCTGCCCGATCCCGCGGCCGGACCCGGCCACCTCCGCGTACGCGTCCGGGCGGCGGGCGTGCAGCCGTTCGACGTCGCTGTGCGTACCGGGCGGATGCCATGGGTGCAGGCGAGTTTCCCGCAGCAGATCGGCCAGGAGTACGCCGGCATCGTCGACCAGGTCGGCGAGGGTGTCACCGGGTGGGCCGTGGGAGACGAGGTGCTCGGGTCGGCGATGCTCAACGCCGTCGCCGACTATGTCGTGGTCCCCGCCGAAAACGCCGTACGCAAGCCCGCCGAGCTGGACTTCCCGAGCGCGGCGGCATTAGTGGCCGCGGCGCAGACCGCGTCGGGCGCGCTTGGAGAACTCAAGGTGGCCGCCGGCGAGACGCTGCTCGTGCATGCCGCCGCCGGCTCGGTCGGCACCATCGCCGTGCAGCTCGCGCGGCAGACCGGGGCGACCGTCGTCGGCACCGCCAGCCCGGCCAACCACGACTACCTGCGCTCGCTAGGCGCGGTGCCGGTCGCGTACGGGGACGGGTTGGTGGAACGAGTCCGGGCGGTCGCACCGCAGGGCGTCGACGCCGCACTCGACGCAGCTGGGCGCGGTGCGATCGCGGCCTCCGTCGAACTGGTCGCCGACAAGGAGCGGATCGGCACCATCGTGGACGACGCCGCAGCCGCCGAGTTCGGTACGCGAGTGGTCCGAGCCGGACGCTCGCCACAGCGCCTGGCCGAAGTGGTCGCTCTCGCTGCCACGGGCCGGATCCTGCTCCCCGTCCGGGCGTACACAGTGGACGAGATCGCGGCAGCACATCAGGCGGTCGAGTCAGGCCACGGCCGGGGCAAGGTGGTGGTCACCCTGTGACACCGGATCAGGGGTCAGACGCGAGGCAGGCCGATCGGGTTGACGTCGGGGATCGCCCGCGCAGCGGCCCGAGCAAGAGGCGTCAGCAGCTCGACGAGCCGGTCGGTCGACCCGAGCGCGTGCCACGGCCGCATCGCGGCCTCGTCGGTGAGCCCTTCGATCCGCCGGTACGCCTCGATCGCGCTGGTGGTGGCGGTCGCCGCCGAGGTCAGCCAGCCCCGGCGCCGCAGTCGGTCGACGGCCGCGTCCCATTCGTCATCGGTCCAGCCCCGGGCCGGTTGCAGCGTCTGCCGGGACAGGTCCAGCCCGGATCGCCAGGCGAGCGACTCGCAGCCGTCGAGCCCGGCCGTGACCAGGGCGGCCACGTGCCCGTCGCCGCGGTGTTCCCGCAGGGTCGTCGCCGACTGCCACAGCCGTGCGTACGGCTCTGCTGGCATGGGCACAGCGAGATTGGCCGCGCCGAGCATTCGCCCCGCCGGTTCGGCGGCGGCCGCTGCCCGGCTCAGCAGCTCGGCGGCCTCGGCGACGTGCTCGGCGTCGAAGTCGGCGAGCAGAGCCCGCAGGCTCGCGACCGCGCCCGCCTGCCGTGCTTCGAGGGCTGCGGCCGGGGTGGCCCGGCTCCACACATCAGGCAGAGCGCGGGCCACCGTCGCCGGGGCGAACCCGAAGAACGCCGCCACCACGGGGGCGGGGCCGACCGGTCCGAGCACGGCCGCCCGCCCGGCGAAGTATCCCCGCCAGAAGCCGCGCAGGCCGGCCGCCTCGAAGTGTTCGCGCGCCTCGGGCGCGAAGTACGTGACCGCGTGGAGCGGTTCGAACAGTGTCCACATCCGACGCGCGAGGTGCATGAGACCGAACCTAGTCGGTGTCGAGGCTGCGCTTGCGCCGGAGGTACTTCTCGCGGAATTCCAGCGGCACGAACACCAGCGTGATCACGACGTCAGCCACGATCGCCCACAGCACCACGGTCCAGGGATCGAGGTGCGGTAGACCGGCGCTCTCCGCCCAGCTCGTGGTGAGGCCGAGCGGTGGGAAGCCCTCCCAGAACAGGAACCACAACAGTGGGCCCAGTCCGACGGCGAGCCCGTACGCCGTGTAGTGCCCCGCGTGCGAGAACCCGATGCCCAGCAGGATCGCCAGGATCAGGAAGACCACGACGGCGACTCGCTGACCGCTGTCGGTCGGGAAGCCGTCGGTGATCACCTCGCCGAGCGACTTGCCGCTGTTGAGCACCTGCCGCCAGAACACCGCCAGGAGCACGATCGCCCCGACGATGACGACGGCGAAGAGCAACCCGCGGAATATCTTCGCGCCCCCGCTGCTCTCGGTTTCGGACATGCCTTTGCTCTCCTCCCCTTGGAGGCCGGCGACGTGAGGGTCCCGGCCCCGAACGCCGACACGCTACTGGAAAGAGTCCACTCAGGCAGCGCGTCGCTGAGTGCCGCCACGGCGGGCCGCCGATGCGCCCACAGATCGTCTCATCGAAGTCGAAGCGAGGCGACGTCCGGCCGAACCGAAGTCGGTGACCGATCCGGTGACGTCGGCGTCGCACCCCGAGGACACCGCACGCAGCTCAAACGCGGTGTCGTCCAGTTCGGCCGCACAGACGTGCCGGGTCTCGGCGAAGTCCTCGGCGTCGCTCTCGCTCCGTCCGGTCTGGACCGCGTACGCCGCGAGGCGCTCACTGCTGTCGGTGATCCGATCCTGCCGGGCCCGGACGGCCAACGCCTGGGCCGCCACCGCCTCGCGTTCCCGGCGACGCCCTTCGAGCCGCAGGTGCTCCGCACGGCGAGCGGCAGCCAAGGCGACGCTGCGTGCCCCGCTCACGATGGCGGCGTCGGGGTTGATCGGCCGGGCGGCGATCTCGGCCCAGGCCGCGTGCGCGGCGCGCTGCCGCTCGTGCATCCGTTCCCGGCGGCGCGCCGCCTGCTGGGAGATGGACGGCAGCGGCTGCCCCGCCGCGTCGCACCAGGCCGCCAGCAGGTTGAGAACCTGCCGCTCGACGCGAGCGGGCGAGTCGCCCGCGAGTGGCACTCCGCGCGCCGCACTGCCGTCCGGGTCGTGGTCGAGCGCGTGGACCACGTCCAACGGCGTCCAGCCGGCCTCGAAGAACCGGCCGATGCGGCGACGCAGCTCGGGTGGCTGCAACTCGCGCAGACTCACGAGCTCGTAGAGCAGCCAGCGGACGGCCTGCTCCTGGTCGGCGCGCCCGACGGGCACCCGCGCGGGGTCGACCGACGAATGGCCGAACGCCCAGTACGGGTGGCACTCGGGACAGCGGCGTTCGCTGTCGCCCAGGTCGAACCTGCGCGTCTGCTGATCGCATCGGCCGCACCAGGGCGGCATCTCCATCGCCATGACCGGGACTCCCTGCTGTCTCAGGCAGCGGTTAGGGGTGAAGCACCTGTCACGGCCGACGATAACGGTGAGGTACGACAAAAACTCCGAGCGTTACCCGAACACCTGTCCCAAGATGCCGTCATGGCAGGTCACGCACTGCGGCTGGCCGGGCGCGAGCTGCCCGTCGGAGTTGCTCGACGAGTTCACCGCTGCGAAGGTCGTCCACTGGGAAGCGCCGCCAGCAGGTCCGCCAGCTCCGTCGGACGGCTGAACATCGGCCAGTGGTCGCCCAGCGACTCGACCACATCCGCGCCTTGGAGCAGCGCGAAGTACGGGTGGCCCGACGCGATCATTCCGCGTACCTGGTCGGCGGGGAACCCGCAGGTGACGAGGGTCTGCGGCAGGTTCGCGTACTCCGGGGTGTAGTGCACGCCCTGGGTCACCGAGGCGAACGGATGCGGCCTGCCCTCCTCCTTCAAGTGCTCCGGAACGGGCACCAGGCCGTCCACGACCGAGGCGCGCGTCTGCTCCTGCTCCTCCGGCGAGGTGGTGTCGAACTGCGACATCCCCTCCGGCAACGGCCCACTGTCCACATAGACCACACGGCCGATCCGGTCCGCGACCTGCCCGGCCGCCGTCGACACCACCATGCCGCCGTAACTGTGGCCCACCAGTACCACGTCACGCAGATCGTTCTTCTCCAGCACCGCGATCAGCTCGGCCACGTGCGCGTCCAGGTCCGTGCCCGGTTCCAGATTCAAATCCAACGGGTACGCCGAATGCCCGAGCGAGGTCAGCCGGCTCACCACGTCACGCCAGGCCGACGCGCCGAGCCACATTCCGGGAACAAGTACGAAGGTCGTCATACGAACCACGCTAGACCTGATTGCGGACAGGTCCTGTCCTCGTTGTGCCTCCATCTTCGGCGGACGTCGCGTGCCTCTGGCGGCCGGGCCCCCCGAGCGGGCGCGCGCCGGGCGGCGGGTGGTACGCCATCGACCTGATCTTGGAGCCGTAGCGTGCATGGCGTACCACCGACGCGCCGACCGTTTCTCGCGACGGTCATGCGAGCAGCGCGCGCTCGATGTCGCTGTGGCGACGGCCGCGCGCCGCTATCCGCAGATCACCGAGCCAGCCCTGCAACCGGCCGCCGGCCTGCTCGATCTCGGCGATCTTGTCCGCACCGAGGTCTTCGAGGAGCCGGAAGACGATCTCGCCGTCGGAGCGCTGCGCCCAGCCGCCGACGATGCGCCCGTCGCTCCACACCGTCGCGCCGACGTTGCCCGTCCGGTCGAACACCATCCCGGAGTGCTCGCCGAGGTACCAATCCCGGGCAGACCAGCCCATCGGCGTCGGGTCCAACGCGGGGAGCAGCGCGACCCAGGGCTCCGGCTCCGGCACCGGATCGGCGTCCTCCGCGAGGACGAAACCGGGCTGTCCGTCGAGGTCGACCTCGACCGCACCGATCGCGGCGAGCGCCTTGCGAGCCTGGGTGAGCGTCCAGCCGGCCCACCACTTGAGGTCGGACGCGGGCGCGGGGCCGAACGCGGCCAGCCACCGCCGGGCCAACTCCGCGCGGGCCTCCTCCTCCTCGATCTCCGGTACGCCGCCCGGCAGCCACTTCTCCATGGGCGACCAGGTCCACTGCGTATTCGTCCAAGTGCCCCCGGCCGGACGGCCCCGCGCGACGCGACCCTCGACAGCGAGCAGGAACAGAACCCAGGCAGTGATCGTCTGAGTGGACTCATAGGGTTTACCAGGCGCGATGGTGACCTGCGTACGCAGTCTCGGCTCGTCGACGGACAGCTGCGCCGCCGTCGCCTCGCCGCGCGCGGCCAGCGCCGTCTCCGTGGCGCGTTCCAGGTCGGCGAGCCAAGCGGCGTCCCCCGCACCCGCATCGGCCAGCAACTTGAGGTACGTCTTGCGCGATTGGGCCGCCACGGCCACTCCGCAGGACCGCTGGATCGCCGGGACGAGGTCGAGCGGGGCGACGAACAGCGTACGCCGCATGCCGTGCAGGCGAAGGAGCGTGCGATCGGCGTACAACGCCTGGTCGACGGCCTCCACGGTGACGCCGGGACAGCGGGCGAAGACCGACAGATAGACGGTCGCCGGATCAGTCGCGTGAAGTACGCCCACCGCCCGCACCGCCTCGTCGATCGAGCCCGCCGGGGTGCTGAGCCGGTGTCGCCGAGCCAGCCGCGCTCGCCGTTCGGCCACCGTGATCGTCCGCATGCCCCGTTGATACCAGAGCCCCCCGACACCCCGGCCGATTCGCCGCCACCCGGCGCGCTCCCGCGCCGCACGCCACGCCACGCCCCGCGCCACCCGGCGCACCCCGCCACCCGGCGCGCCCCCGCAGCCGTTGATCATGGAGTTTCAGCCACGACACACCGCTCGATCACGCCCGTTAGTTCATGATCGCGCGGAAAAGGCGGGAGGGATCCCCGAGAACCGGGTATGCAGGAGGAATGGCGAAGCAAGAGAGATCCGCCGCCCTCGACCGCCTCCTGGATCGCGCGTACGCGGACGGCGGCAAGCTGAGCACGGCCGAGCTGCGGGCCGAGGCCGAACGTGAGAAGGCGCCGTCGGGGCTGCTCGCCCGGCTGGACCTGGTGCCGGAGGGCGAGTACACCCGGGAGGGCCTGCTCAAGGCGTTGCCGGACGAGGACGCCGACCTGTGGCGCGATCCGGAGTCGTTGCCGCTCTCGGAGTTGGACCGCGCGCTCGCGACGTACTCGTCGGACGGTCAGGCCGACGACGTCACCGGCGGAGACGCCGGAGCCGAGGAGGAGTTCGGCGAAACACCCTGGGCGTTGCAGGATCACGAGAAGGGCGATCCCGATCCCGATTCGGTCGAGGGCATGCGATTGCGGCCGTCGCCGGAGGGCCGCACCGGGCCAGGCTGATCCGCGCGCATACCCTCGAACGCATGCGCACAGCGTTCGAGCAGGCCTGGACAGCGCTCGGCGGCGGGCCGGCGCCCGCGTACTCCGTCGACGATCAGCCGGTGTTGGCCGCCGCGCTGCCCGTCGCCGACCTCGCGTTGGCGACGGTGACCGCATGCGCCTGTGCGGCCGCGGAGCTGGGACACGCCCGCGACGTGAAGATCGATGCCGCCAGAGTGGCGACCGCGTTCGCCAGCGAGCGGCACTTGCGCCGCGACGGGCACGCGTACAGCACCTTCGCGCCCGAGTCGGCGTTCTTCCGGGCCGCCGACGGCTGGGTGCGTACCCACGCGAACTATCCGCATCACCGCGAACGGCTCCACCACGTCCTCGGCGACGACATCGAGGCGGCCATCGCCGTACGGTCCGCGCACGAGGTGGAGACGCAGGTCCTGGCCGCGGGCGGGCTCGCGTTCGCGGTGCGTACGGCCGAGCAATGGGCGAGTTCCGCGCCCGGCCAGGCCGTCGCCCGGCTGCCGTTGATCGCTCATTCCGCCGATCCGGGGATACGCCGAAAGCAGCCCCCCGAGTTCACCGGTGATCGGCCGGCCACCGGATACCGAGTGCTGGACTTGACGAGGGTGATCGCCGGCCCGGTCGCCACACGTACGCTCGCCTTCTTGGGGGCCGACGTCCTCCGGATCGATCCGCCCCAGCTCCCGGAGCTGGAAGGACAGTGGCTGGACACCGGGATCGGCAAGCGTTCCACACAGCTCGACCTAGCCCGTCCCACCGACCGCGCGACCTTCGAGGAACTGCTGGCCGACACCGACGTCGTGGTGACCGGCTACCGGCCAGGTGCGCTGGATCGGTTCGGGCTGTCCCCGGCCGCCCTCGTCGATCGGCGTCCCGGCCTGGTCGTCGCGCGGTTGTCCGCTTGGGGTACCGAAGGACCTTGGGCAGAGCAGCGTGGCTTCGACAGTCTGGTGCAGGCGGCCACCGGCATCGCACTCATCGAGGGCACTGTGGACAGACCGGGCGTACTGCCGGCGCAGGCGCTCGATCACGGCACCGGCTACCTCCTCGCCGCGGCCGTGCTGCGCGCATTAGCGGCACAGGTCAGCACCGGCACTGGTCACGTCGCCGAGCTCTGCCTTGCGCGTACCAGTAAATGGCTCTTGGAACTTCCCGCGCGCGAACAGCTCGCCGGACGCGAGCCGGAACCGACGCTGACCACGGTGGGTGACCTGACCGTGGCCCAGCCCGCGTTCGGTTCCGGCTCGTGGCCTGAGCCGCGCTAGCCCTGATACTGCGCGACGATCTTCGTGAAGTCGTAGGGCTGCTGGGAGATGCCGCTGCAGGCGTCGGCGTCGGTGCCGGTGCCGCAAGCGCGGTCTCTATTGATCGACCAGTACGCGAACCGCCCGAGATGCTTGCTCTTGGCGTAGGTGAGCATCTGCTGGAAGTCGGCGACGGTGACGGTCTCGCCGGCCTCGTCGGTCTTGCCGTTCATCGACGAGAACCCGACGTGCGAGTACGCGACCGCGTCCGAATACCCGTACGCGTTCTTGACCGCGTTCTTGAGCCCTTCGGTGGCCGCGATGGTGGCGTCGCCCATGTCGCCGGAGAAGCCGCCGTAGTCGAACGGCATGATCGCCCACACGTCGTTGGCCAGCCCGGAGTTCGCGCCCCGGCTGATCATGTCGAGACCGGTGCTGTCGGGGCCGGTCGGCGTGGTGCCGAAAGTGATGATCGTCTTGACGCCCGGATTGTTGGTCTTGACGATCTTCAGGGCGTCGATCACCCGCTGCCGGACGGTGGCACTCGACCACTCCGTGGCCTCGATGTCGATGTCGATCGCCTTCAGCCCGTACGCGTTGATCACCTTCTGGTACGCCCCGGCCAGCGACGACGCGCTCGTGCACTTCTCGCCGAGCTTGTTGCCGGACCAGCCGCCGATGGAGACCATGACGTCGCCGCCGTTGGCCCGGATGCGGTTGATCTGAGTCTGGTCGTTGCCGCCGGTCAACGGGCGGCTGCCGTCCCACGCCGGGTTGCAGGTGCCGTCGGAGAGGATGAAGGCGAGGGTGAACCACTTGATCCCGGTGGTGTTCATGACGGTGACCGGGTCTTGCGGGCTGCCCCAGCCGAGGTACTCGTAGGGCGCGGCGGCCATCGGGTTCGACGGGGGCGTCGTCCCTCCACTAGAGACAGTGATCTTGTCGAGGTTGGGGCCGCCGTTGGCGGTCGTCGCCGTCCCGCGTACGGTGTTGGCCCCGGCGTTCAAGGTCACGGTCTGCGGAATGTCCGCCCAGGTGTCCCAGGTCGACGTCGAGGCGAAGTTCAGTGAGCCGTTGACGGTCGACCCGTTGACGACGACCGACAGCGGCCGGTCGGCCGTGGTGCCGTTGGACGCGCGGAAGGTCAACGTGTACGCACCAGCGGTCGCCACAGTCACCGAGCACTGCACGTAGGAACCGCTGAGGTTGTCGTAGTTCACGAATCCGGTGCCGGTGAACCCGGTGTGATTGGCCTCCACGACGCCCTGCGAGATCGTGCAGTCCTCGGCCTGGTAGACGTCGCTGACCGGAGCGGCGGCGACTTCGAAGTCAAGGTAGTCGATGTTCGCGTCGCCGTTGGCGGTGGTCGCCGCGAGCTTGATCGTGTTCGACCCGGCGACGACGGGCACCGTCACCGTCTTGGTGACCCACGTCGTCCACGCCCCGGTTCCCGGGAAGGAGACAGTGGACCCCGCCGTCGCGCCGTTGACGACGACGTTCGCCGGGCGGTCGGTGGTGGTGCCGTTGGCGTACCTGATGCCAAGGGTGGCCGTTCCCGCGCCGGCCGCGGTCACGGTCCAGGTCACCGAGCCACCGACGGCGTTGGCGGTGTTGCAGAACCCGGTTCCGGAGAACCCGGCCCAGTTCGAGTCGATCGTGCCGTCGCAGCTGCCGTTCTCTGCCTCATACCTGGTCGGAGCGGCCGACGCCGCAGGCGCCCCGATCACGGTGGCCAGCAGTGCGGAGGTGAGGACGGCCGCCCGCACGAGGGCGTGTCTCTTCATGCCCTTCCTTTCTGCTTTCTGTTAGGTAATCTGACTAACTGACGCATCACCATAGAGCAGTCCGTCGATCCTCGAAAGAGGCGCGTCGTCGAAAGACCGGAATAGAGGGATGAATCGTTGACGCGCCCTTAACACCGTGGATATCTTCACGTGAACCACGGACGCCTGAGCAACATCTGTCTACATACGTGAACTCGATCCCGCGCCCCGAACACCTTCCCTCAAGGAGTGACCGTGAAGAGACTTCGGTACGCCGTCGCCCTTCTCGCCGCTGTGGCCACCGCGCTGTCGGTCACCGCGTGCGGCGGCGACGACGGAACCAAGCAGAACGACAAGGGCGAACTGGAGATCTGGATCCGGCAGGCGGCCGACTCCGACTCCGCGAAGACCGCCCAGCGCCTGGCCGAGGCGTTCACCAAGGCCAGCGGCATCCCGACCAAGGTCGTGGCGATCTTCGACGACTTCGAGACCAAGCTTCAGCAGCAGGGTGCGCAGCACAAGCTGCCCGACATCGTCATCAACGACACCGCTCAGCTCGGCAACATGCAGTCGCAGGGCTGGCTGCGCGAGGTGAACAAGTCCACTTTCGGCGGTGGTGACAAGATCTCCGAGCGAGCCTGGAAGGCGGCGACCGCCACCGACGGCAAGTACTACGGAGTCCCCTTCTCGGCGCAGGCCTTCCTGCTGCTGGTCCGGGCGGACTGGCGGAAGAAGCTGAACCTGCCCGAGCCCAAGTCGTGGGCCGACCTCGCCGCGCTGGCCTCGGCGTTCACGAAGAACGACCCGGACGGCAACGGCAAGGCCGACACCGCGGGGTTCGACATCCCGGGGACCACGCAGCGCGGCTACATGTCCTGGTACGCCTCCTCGTACATCTGGGGCAACGGCGGCGACTTCATCGAGGCGGCCGGCACGGGCAAGTGGAAGCCGGCCATCAACAACGCCAAGTCCGTCGAAGCGGTGCAGTGGTTGCAGGATCGGTTCTGCGACGACAAGTCGGTCAACGCGGGTGCGGTGAACAACAACACCACGATCGCCCACGAGGTCTTCGAGAAGAACCAGGCCGGCATCTACCTCGTCGGCCCCTACGTGCTGGCCCGGTTCGTGAAGAGCCTGGGCACGGACAAAGTGGAGGCCATCCCGCTGCCGGCCGGTCCGTCCGGTGGGCCGGGCGCGCTGGCCGAGGGTGAGAACGTCTACCTGATGGCCGGCTCGGACAACCAGACCGGGCAGCAGAAGTTCGCCGAGTTCGCCACGTCGGTCGAGGGTCAGAAGATCGGCATGAACGCCGACAACAACGGCGCGATCGTCCGGCTGCCGGTCAACACCGGCGTCGACATGGCCTCGGTCCGGCAGGATCCGCGGTGGCAGACCTTCAAGAAGGTCTACGACGACGCCGGCGTCTACACCCCGCCGGTGCCGAACTGGGCGCCGTTCCGCCAGACCTCGGCCGACGCGATCAACGCCGTGATGGCCGACTGCGGCGCCGACGTCAAGACAGCCATGGACAAGCTGGCCGGGCAGCTCGGCGACCTGCTGTCGAAGCAGAGCGCACTGGGCTGATGACCGTTCGGACCGCGGAGGCCCGCCGCGCCAACGGGCCCACCGAGGAGCCGGGACGCACTCCGGAGCGCCGCCGAAAGTGGCGGCGCTCCCCCTACGTGCCCTGGCTGTTCCTTGCTCCCGCCTTGATCCTGATCTTCTACTTCAAGTACCTGCCGATGGCGTACGGCCTGCGGATGAGCTTCTACGAAGTCCGCGGCTACCTCGGGGATCTCTACGTCGGCGGGCAGAACTACTCCGACATCGTGACGGACGACAAGTTCACGGCGGCGGCGTGGCACAGCGTCGTGCTCGCCGTCGGCACCACCGCCGGTTCGATGTTCTTCGGGCTGATCCTCGCACTGCTGCTCGAAGGCAGCTCCCGTACGCTCTGGTTCGTCCGCACGGCGGCATTCCTGCCGGTGGTCACCACCATCGCGGTCGCCGCCGAAGTGTGGCGGATCCTCTACCACCCCGCCGCCGACGGCCCGCTCAACTCGATCCTCGGCCTGATCGGCATCTCCCCCCAGCCGTTCCTCGCCGACGAGCAGAGTTCGCTGCTGTCGGTCATGGGCGTGGGGATCTGGCGCGGCGCGCCCTACGACATGATGATCTTCCTGGCCGGGCTCGCCGGGGTGGACCGAAGCCTCTACGAATCGTCCGCTGTGGACGGTGCGAACACCTGGCATCGGTTCCGCCACGTCACCGTGCCCGCCCTGCGCCCGGTCTTCGCCATCCTCATCACGCTCGCCGCGATCCGCGGCATCCGCGTGTTCACCGAGGTCTTCCTGCTCACCAACGGCGCGCCCAACGGGTCGACCGAGGTGCTGATGACCCTGATCTACAAACTCGGCCTCCAGCAGGGCAAACTCGGCATCGCAGCGGCCGGGTCGATCCTGCTCTTCGGAGCCACCGTCGTGCTCACCGTGGCCGTCCGGGCGCTGCGCCGGCGGGAGGTCTAGATGAGCGCCGAACGCTTCGACACCGTCCTCGGGCTCGCGTACCGGCGCGGGGCCGTGGCGCGCATCCTCGTCATCCTGTTGTACGCAATCCTGGTGCTGGTCTTCGCCGGTCCGTTGGTGGCCCTGATGATCGGGGCCTTCAGCAAGGTCGTCGACCCGACCGGGTTCTCCCTCATCCCCGAGGGCGGCTTCACCTTGCGCAACTTCATCGCGGCCGGGGACCGCAACGTCTACCACTACCTCTTCAACTCGTTCGTGGTGGTGGGCTTCGGTCTCCTGCTGCAGATGCTCGTAAGCGTCTTCGCGGCGTACGCCTTGGCCCGGCACAAGATGCGGCTGGCCGCGCTGATCATGCTGATCATCCTGGCGACGATGATGCTGCCCGAGGAGGTCATCGCGATCCCGTTGTCGGTGGTGCTCGCCGACCTGCCCCCGTTCGACCTCGACCTGATCGGCACGTACGCCGGCATGATCCTGCCGGTCGGCGCGTGGGGCTTCTCCATCCTCGTGATGACGGAGTTCATGAAGGAGGTGCCGGTCGAGCTGGAGGAGGCGGCTCGCATCGACGGCGCGGGCGAGCTGCGTACGTTCTTCTCGGTCATCCTGCCGTTGTGCCGGCCGGCCCTCGGGGTCATCGGTGTCTTCGGGTTCACGATGATCTGGGATCAGTACCTGCTGCCGCTGATCGTGGCCACCGACGCGACGCAGTACACGTTGCCGATCGCGCTGCGTACGCTGCGCTCGGACGAGGAGGTCGGGATCGGTGTGCTGCTCGCCGCCTCGATGCTCGCGCTGCTGCCCTCGGTGATCGCCTTCCTCGCCTTCCAGCGTCAGTTCGTCCGGGGGCTGACCAGCGGGGCGGTCAAGGGGTGACGGTGGACCGGTCGTAGTGCGCGCGGGCGTGTGCGATGTCGGCCGCGTGGGCCTCGGCCCAGTCGATGAGTTCCCACGCGGTCTTCAGCAGCGTCTGCCCCATGGTGGTCAGCTCGTAGTCCACCCGGGGCGGCACGACCGCGTGCACCGTACGCTCGACCAGCCCGTCGCGTTCGAGGTTGCGCAACGTCACGGTGAGCATCCGCTGGCTGATCCCCTCGATGGAGCGTTTGAGGTCGGTGAACCGGCGGCTGCCGTCGCGCAACTCGTAGACGACGTTGAGCGACCACTTGTCGCCGACTCGGTCGAGCACGTCGCGAACCTGGCAGGTCAGCTCGTCGTGAACAGACAGGTCCACGGTTACCCCCACGTCACTGAGGCAGGTTTTCCTCACTGAGGCAGAAAATAGTGCCTTCTTCCGCTTCCGTCCAGAGTTCCCGACGATGGGGTCAGTTACTCGGGAGAACTGAGGAAGGAAGCACCACATGACCCAGCAAGCCCCCGCGATCGACGAGACGTTCGGCGTACCGGCCTCGGCGGAGCAGCTCGACAAGACGGCCGAAGCGTTGCGCGCCAACGGTTTCGTCGTCCACGTCGTCGACACCGCCGAGGACGCCCGCAAGCTCGTCGTCGGCGAGCTCGTGCCGCGCGACCTCACCGTCTTCACCGCCAGCAGCGAAACCCTGCGGCTGTCGGGCATCCTCGCCGACCTCGACGAGTCCGGCGGCTTCCAGTCCGTCCGCGCCGAGGCGGGCGAACTAGGCGACGACCTGTGGGCCCGGATTCGGCTGGGCGCACTGCCGGACGTCGTCGTCGGCAGCGTGCACGCCGTCACTGCGGAGGGTCACCTCGTGATCGGCTCGGCCAGCGGCAGCCAGTTCGCCCCGTACGCCTCCGGCGCGAAGAAGGCGGTCTGGGTCGTCGGCGCGCAGAAGCTCGTCCCCGATCTCGCGACCGGCCTGCGGCGACTGCGTACGCACAGCCTGCCGAAGGAGTGGCGGCGGCTGACCGAACTGGTCGGGCAGACCTCGTTCCTCAGCCGCATCCTCATCATCGAGCACGAATGGTTGCCGGAACGCGGAGTGGTGGTGCTCGTCCGGGAGACGATCGGCTTCTAGGTCGCCGGTCGACGTCTACGCGGTCGGGAGGATGAGGAAACCGGTGTCGCCCGCCGGTTCTTCCTCCTCCACCGTGAAGCTCTTCACCACGGCGTCCTCCGGACCGCGCCGCGCCCAGTTCAGCAGCCGTTCCACGTCGGCCGGCGCGCCTTCGAAGGCCGCTTCGACGGCGCCGTCGCGGCGATTGCGAACCCAGCCGGCAACGTTATGCGCCAGCGCTTTGCGGCGGCAGGTGTCGCGGAAGTAGACGCCTTGTACCAGGCCGGCGACCACCACCCGCCTGCGGATTAGCTCGCCCATCAGCCGAGATCCACCACGATGGGAGCATGGTCCGACGGGCCCTTGCCCTTGCGGGCCTCCCGGTCGATGTAGGCCCGGGTCACCCGGTCGGTGAGCGCCTTGGTCGCGTACACGAGGTCGATGCGCATTCCCTTGTCCTGGTGGAACATCCCGGCTCGGTAGTCCCAGTAGGTGAACGGATTCGGTCCCTTCATCGGCTGCGGGACGATGTCGTGCAGGCCGAGGTCCCGCAGGCGGGCCAGGGCCGCGCGCTCGTCCGGCGTCACGTGGGTCGCCCCGATGAACTGCGCGGGGTCCCAGACGTCCGCGTCGGTCGGTGCCACGTTGTAGTCGCCGCACACCGCGAGCTGCGCCCACTGTCCCAGCTCGTCGGCGAGCGCGGTCCGCAGGGCCGCCAACCAGTTCAACTTGTACGCGTAATGCGGGTCGTCGGGGGTGCGCCCGTTCGGCACGTAGACCGACCACACCCGTACGCCGCCGCAGGTCGCGCCGAGCGCCCGCGCCTCGGGGTCGGGGAAGCCCGGTTCGCCGGGGAAGCCGACCGACACGTCGGCCAGCCCGACCCGGGACAGCACGGCGACCCCGTTCCACCGGCTCAGCCCGTGAGCTGCGGTCTCGTAACCGAGCTTGTCCACCTCGGCGACCGGGAACTCGGCCGTCTTCGTCTCCTGGAGGCAGACGACGTCGGGTTGGACGGACTCCAGCCACTCGAGCAGCCTCGGTAGACGGGCGTTGACCGAATTGACGTTCCAGGTCGCCAGTCGCATGACCCCACCGTAGGCCATAGGGGTGACACCCCGTGCGCGTGGGATGATCGAGTCCATGGCGAAGTTCGCGGTCCTCCTGCGGGGCATCAACGTCGGTGGCAGCAACAAGGTCGGCATGGCCGACCTGCGGGCTCTGCTCGGCGAGCTCGGCTTCACCGAGGTGAAGACGCTGCTCCAGAGCGGCAACGCCGTCTTCGACGCTCCGAAGGGCACCCCGGCGCAGCTCGCCGAGCAGATCGAGAAGGCGCTGGAAGAGCGCTACGGCCGGGTGATCGGCTGCGTCGTGGTGACCCGGGCCGACCTGGACCGCATCGTCGAAGCCAATCCGCTGGCCGGGATCGCCGACAAGCCCTCCTACCAGCTCGTCACCTTCCTCAACGGCAAGCCGGAGGCGAAACTGTTCGCCGACGACGACGCGACGGCGTACGCCCCGGAGGTCGTGCTGGTGGGCGAACGCGAGATCCACTCGTGGCACCCGAACGGTCAGGCCAACTCGAAGCTCAGCCCGACCTGGTGGAAGAAGCGGCTGCCCGGGCTGGTCGCGACCGCCCGGAACTGGAACACCGTCCTGAAGCTGCGCGACCTGCTCGACTAGCCGTCGGCGGCCGGGTCAGCCGCGCGGGTGCTTGGCGACGAAGTCCGCGATGTACTCGTTCAGCTTCACCGTCGGCTCCCAGCCCAGTGTGGCCGCCTTGCTGGTGTCGGCCCGGCCCCGCGTACGCTCGCCCCGCAGCGCGGGCACCATCTCGATCTCGGTGCCGAACATCTGCGCGACCTCCAGCAGCGGCCACTCCCGGCCGGTGCCGAGCAGGTAGCCGTCGCCGGAGCCCTTCTCGGCAGCCAGCACCACGCCCCGGACGATGTCGCTCACGTGCGTGAAGTCGCGGGTCTGCGTACCGGGGTCGACGACGGTCAGCGGCTCGCCCGCGAGGTACTGGCGCTCGAAGATGCCGATGACGGTCGCGTAGCGACCCTCGGTGATGTGCCACGGCCCGTACGCGTTGTAGAAGTACGTGATCGCGTAGTCCAGCCCGTACCAGCTCGCGAAGTTCTTGATGTACTCGATGTTCTTCGCCTTGGTCCAGGCGTACGGGTTGAGGTTCTCGTCCGCCCCGTCGTTGCCGAACTTCGAGCTCGATCCGGCGTACACCAGCTTCGCGCCGTGCTCGTGGGCGAACTTGACGACCTCTTTCGTCCCGTGGAGGTTGAACTCCCAGGTGAGGTCGATGTCGTCGAAGGACTGCACGATCCGGGAGTACTCCCCCAGGTGGAACACGGTGTCCGGGCCGGGCAGGCCATGCTCGGCCCAGATCTTGCGGATGTCGACCGTCGACCCCGTCAAGTACCGCACCCGCGGATCGGCGACGTGTTTTTCCACGGATCCCGTGAAGTAGTTGTCCACGGAGATGATCTGGGCGTCGGGGCGCTCCGTCAGCAGGAGCTTGATCAGATTGCCGCCGACGAACCCGGCGCCGCCGGTCACGAGGATCGTAGAAGTCACCCGACCACTTTAGTTGCGCAGGCCGCCGACCAGGTAGCCGACCGGTGGCCCGATACGATTCGCCGGAATTGGGTATCGGTGTCCCATGCTTGTCATCGGAACCTCGGGCTGGCAGTACCGAGACTGGCGGGGCCGGTTCTACCCGGCGGACCTGGCCCAAGCGCACTGGCTGGAGTACTACGCCGAGCGCTTCGCCACCGTCGAGGTCAACAACGCGTTCTACCGCCTGCCCAAGCGCTCGACCTTCGAGCAGTGGCGGGCGCGCACGCCGGACGGGTTCTGCGTCGCGGTGAAGATGAGCCGCTATCTGACCCACATCAAGCGGCTCAACGAGCCCGCCGAGCCGGTCGCGCGATTCCTCGGCCGGGCCGAGGCGCTCGGCGACCGGCTCGGGCCGGTACTGCTGCAACTTCCGCCGACGCTGCGGGCTGACACCGACGCGCTCATCGAGACGCTCCAGCGCTTCCCCCGAGACGTCCGGGTGGCGGTCGAACCGCGGCACTCCTCCTGGTGGACTGACGACGTACGCCGCGCATTGGAGAAGCACAACGCCGCCCTGAGCTGGGCGGATCGGGGTGGGCGCCCGGTCACGCCGCTGTGGCGTACGGCGGACTTCGGTTATCTGCGGCTGCACGAGGGGCGAGCACATCCCCGGCCGCACTATGGGCGTACGGCGTTGAAGACCTGGCTCGCCCGGATCGAGGACGCGTTCGACGCCGAACCCGTCTACGTGTACTTCAACAACGATCACGGCGCGGCCGCCACCGACAACGCGGAGACCCTCGTCCGACTGGCTAAAACGTGAGCACCACCTTGCCGGGCAGGCCGCCGGTCGCCATGATCCGGTGTGCCTCAGCCGCCCGCTCGAACGGGATGGTCGCCGCGACCCGCGTACGCAGCCGCCCGACGGCCGCCGCCGTCACCAGGTCGCGCAACGTCCGCTGATCCGGCCGGACGAGCACGACCTGCTGGCGTACGCCCCGCGCCGGGTCGACCGGCTCGGTCGGACGGGTAGTCACGAGGATTCCGCCGTCCTTGGTCGCCTCCGCCGCCGCCCGGCCCACCGGAACCGCGTCGAGGACCGCTGGTGCCTGACCGGCCGCGCCCGGCCCCGCCGACCGCGTGACGACCTCGTCCGCGCCGATCTCGCGTACCCAATCTTGATCATGATCGTTCGCCACGGCCAGGACGCGCCGCCCGGACTGGCGGGCAAGCTGGACCGCGAGCCCACCCACCCCACCGCTCGCCCCCACCACCAGCAGCGGGCCCTCGCCCGCGAGCATCCGCACGGCCTGGCTCGCGGTCTGGCCGTTGAGCGGCAGCGTGGACGCGGTCGCATAGTCGAGTGCGGTGGGCAGTTCGGTGATCCAGTCGACGTCGACCGCGAGGAGCTGGGCGTACGAGCCGGGCGCGCCGCGCGTGAGGTGCCACGGCACGAGACCGGCCACCCGATCGCCGACGTGGAACCGGCTGTCCGACGCGCCGACCGCCACCACGTCGCCGGCGAAGTCCCAGCCCGGGAGGAACGGCGGCGTGACCGGGCCACCCGGGAGCCGCCCCGTCCGGGCCGCCGCGTCGGCGGGTTGTACGCACACCGCTCGTACGCGGACGAGCACCTGACCTGGCCCGGCGACCGGATCGGGCAGGTCCACGACGTGCAGGACCTCCGGTCCACCCAGCGCGGTGACTGCGATCGCACGCATCTCCCACCTCCGTGGCGTCCAGTGTGGACGGCGCTTATCACCATCGCAAGCATCGATCTACATCTCAGGAACGTGACGTAGCTCGCAGCCTCTGGTCGATCCGGACTCCAGTCCGCTACCGTTCTCGAAGTAAGCGGACTTCGGTCCGAATCTGAGGAGGGTTCTCGTGAGCAAGCTTCTGCACATCTCCGCGTCGCCCCGGGGTGACCGTTCCGAGTCGCTCGGCCTGGGCGAGACGTTCCTGGCGACCTACCGCACGGCGAACCCCGGCGCCGAGATCGACACCTGGGACCTCTGGGACGGCACCCTGCCGGCGTTCGGCCCGGCAGCCGCCAACGCCAAGATGACGATCTTCGCCGGTCAGACGCCGGTCGGCGACGAGGCGTACGCCTGGGACAGCGCGCGGGCCGCGTTCGAGCGGTTCAACGCGTACGACCGGTATCTGTTCACCGTTCCCATGTGGAACAGCGGCGTTCCCTACATCCTCAAGCAGTTCATCGACGTGGTGAGCCAGCCGGGGATGGCCTTCTCCTTCGACGCCACCACCGGATACACCGGTCTGCTCAGCGGGAAGAAGGCGGCCGTGATCTACACCGGCGCGGTGTACGGCGAGGGCCGCGGCCCGGCCTTCGGCCTCGACTACCAGCAGCCGTTCTTCCGCAGCTGGCTGAACTGGGCCGGCATCACCGACGTCGCCGAGGTCGCCTTCCGCCCGAATCTCGTCACCGCCGACGCCGCAACCGGCCGAGAGATCGCCCGAGCCGCCCTAACCGACCTCGCGAAGACCTTCTAGTCGCCCGCACCACCGCACCACCCTGCTGGATCAGGGTTCTGGGTCGAATCTTGAGTCAAGATTCGACCCAGAACCCTGATCCAGCCCCAAAGACCGGCGCCGAACGACGCACCCGGACCACGGGACTGCAACGCCGTAGAAGCATGCGAACGCCGTCCAACCCCACTCGCCTAAACCCCTACGGCCGCAGGCAATTCGGCTGGGGCATGGGTGACCCGCGGCGGGATCAAGCCTGACCGCCCAGAGCGGGTCACCCATGCCCCAGCCCTTACCCCGGCTTGACAACCACGCCGAACACATCGAGACTCGTGAACGACAAAGCGGCTTGGCGCGGCGTACCAACGGACGTGACGCGCTCAGTGAGAACTGCCCCGGCCGGCAACCTCTCTCCAGAGGAGCCGCACCGTGCGCAGAAAACTAGCCATAGCCGCCGCCCTGATCCTGGCCTCCGCCGTCGCAGTGATCGCACAGCGGGCGTCGGCGGCCGACGCCTTGCTCTCCCGGGACAAGCCGACGACGGCGTCGTCGGTCGAGTCCTCGGCGTACGCCGCGCAGTACGCCGTCGACGGCAACACCACCACGAGATGGGCCAGCGCCGAAGGATCCGATCCACAGTGGATCCGCGTCGATCTCGGCGCGACCGTTCCCATCTCCCGCATCCGCCTCGTCTGGGAGGCCGCGTACGCGTCGGCGTACCGGTTGGAGGCGTCCACCGACGGATCGGCGTGGACCACGATCAAGTCCGTGACCGGGGAGAACGGGGGCACCGACGACCACACGGGGTTGTCAGCCTCCGCGCGGTACGTCCGCATGTACGGCACCCAGCGCGGCACGTCCTACGGCTATTCGCTGTTCGAGTTCGAGGTCTACGGGCCGGGTAGCCAGAACACCGCCGACTACCAGGCGGAAGACGCGACGCTGTCGCAGGCGGCCGTCGCCGCCAACCACACCGGGTTCACCGGCACGGGTTTCGTGGACTACGTGAACGTCGCCGGCGGCTGGATCGAGTGGACGGTCACCGCGGCCGCCGCCGGTCCGGCGACCCTCACCTTCCGGTACGCCAACGGCACCACCGCCAACCGCCCGCTCGACGTCGCGGTCAACGGTGTGACGGTGGCGTCGGGGGTGGCCTTCAACCCCACCGCGAACTGGGACACCTGGACGACGCAGTCCGTCACCGCAACGCTGAACGCCGGGAGCAACACCGTACGCGCGACCGCCACAGCGAGCACGGGCGGCCCCAATGTCGACAAACTGACCCTCGGAACGGCGGGCAGCCCAAGTCCCACGAGCAGTCCCAGCCCGAGTCCCAGTCCCACGGGCAACCCGGGAACCCAGTTCACCGTGGCCGCCGCCGGTGACATCGCCGAGCAGTGCACGGCGTCGTCCAGCTCGTGCCAGCACCCGAAGACGGCCGCCCTGGTGACGGCGATGAACCCGGCGTTCGTCCTCACGATGGGCGACAACCAGTACGACGACGCGCGCTTGTCGGACTTCCAGAATTACTTCGACAAGACCTGGGGCGTCTTCAAGCCCAAGATGCATCCCGCGCCCGGCAACCATGAGACCTACGACCCGGCCGGGTCGATGGCGGGCTACAAGTCGTACTTCGGGAGCATCGCGTACCCCCAGGGCAAGGCGTACTACAGCTACGACTTCGGCAACTGGCACTTCATCGCGCTCGACTCGAACACGCTGACCGATTCGGCCCAGCTGACCTGGCTGCAGAACGATCTGGCCGCGACCACGAAGGGCTGCGTCGCGGCGTACTGGCATCATCCGTTGTTCAGCTCGGGCGAGCACGGCAACGATCCGGTCAGCCGCCAGGCGTGGCAACTGCTGTACGCCGCCCACGCCGATCTCGTCCTCAATGGACACGACCACCACTACGAGCGGTTCGGCCCGCAGAGCCCGACGGCGGCGGCCGACCCGAACGGGATCGTCGAGGTGCTCGGCGGCATGGGCGGGGCGTCGCCGTACTCCATCGTGAACGTGCAGCCCAACAGCCAGAAGCGGCTGTCCGGCACGTTCGGCGTCCTGAAGCTCTCGTTCACCGACACGACCTTCTCGTGGCAGCTGATCGGGACCGACGGCGCCGTCAAGGACACCAGCCCGACCTACACCTGCCACTGATGTACGTAACTGTCGGCCGGGACACTCCGGCACCGGGACGGCGGGCGCTGCGCGCCGTCCCGGCCACCGTGCTCGTCCTCGGCACGGTCAGCCTGATCACGGACGTCTCCTCGGAGATGGTCACAGCGGTGATGCCGCTCTATCTCGCCCTCGCCCTCGGGCTCACCCCGCTGCAGCTCGGGCTGGCCGACGCGCTGTCTTTCGGAGTCACCGCCGTGCTCCGTCCGATCGGCGGGCGCGTCTCCGACCGCTGGCGGGCCAAGCCGGTGGCGGTCTTCGGCTACGCGCTCTCGGCGGTCGCGAAGGCCGGCGTACTGGTCGCGGGGGCGGCGATCGGGCCGCTGGCCGCTGCCATCGTCGCCGATCGCACCGGGAAGGGCCTGCGTACCGCGCCTCGGGACGCGATGATCGCCGCCTCGGTCGCGCCGGAGCGGCAGGGCACGGCCTTCGGCGTACACCGGGCGATGGACACGCTGGGTGCGCTGGTCGGTCCGCTGGTCGCCTTGGCCGTCCTGGCCGCCACCGGCGGTGCGTACCGGGCGGTGTTCGGCGTGAGCTTCTGCATCGCGTTGCTGGGCGTCGGCGTTCTGCTGCTTCATGTCCGCGACAGTCCAGTGCGGACAGAAACGGTACCGCCGATGTGGACCGTCCTCAAAGATCGGTCGCTGCGCCGGATCTGCCTCGCTGCCGCCGGGCTCGGCCTGTTCACGGTCAGCGACTTCTTCGTGTATCTGCTGCTCCAGCGGTCCGGCGCGGTGCCGATCCAGTACTTCCCACTGCTCCCGCTGGGCACGGCCGCCGTCTACCTGCTGCTCGCGGTTCCGCTCGGCCGCCTGGCCGACACTCGCCGCGTCGAGGTCCTGCTCGGTGGGCATCTCGCGCTCGTCGCCGCTCTTCTCCTGCTCATTGGTACGCACACAGCAGCGGTCGCGCTGGTCGGTGTGCTGGCCCTCCACGGGCTCTTCTATGCGGCCACCGACGGGGTGCTCATGGCCCTGGCGGCACCGCAGGTACCCCCCGCTGGGCGTACCACTGGATTGGCTGTGATCCAGACGGTGCAGGCAGCCGCGCGATTCGTCTCATCGCTGGCGGTCGGCGCGTTGTGGACGGCGTGGAGTGAGCGGACGGCGTTGCTGGTGATGGCGGTGGGCTTGACCGCGGCCGTCGCGGGCGCGGCGAAGGTTTTGCGATGAAGCGGGCCTGGATCACGGCGCTCGTGGCGGTCGTCCTGCTCGGCGGCGCGACCGCGTACGCCGTGAGCGTCCGGCAACCCGCCGCTCCGGCAACAGTCCAAGATGGACTGACCGACGGGCGGCTCTACTTCCGTGCCGCCACCGGCCAGCTGACCTCGGTACGCGCGTCCGACCCGACCGGCGAGCGGGAAGCGCTCGGCCTGCGATGTGACCGGTTCGCAGCCGCCCAGGCGAGTGCGATCTGCCTGATCGCGAACGCGGGACCGGGGTTGCCGACGACGACCGCGCTGATCCTCGATCGCGACCTGCACGAGACGCGGCGCATCAACCTGGCCGGGATTCCGAGCCGGGCCCAGGTGTCGCGGACCGGGCGGATGATCTCCTGGACGGTCTTCGTGACCGGGGATTCATACCGGGCGAGCGGCTTCTCGACCTGGACGGGCATCCTCGACACCCGCACCGGGTACGCCGTGGTCAACATGGAGAACATCCACCTCTATGTCGACGGCGAGCGATACCACTCCCCTGATGTGAACTACTGGGGTGTCACGTTCGCCGCGGACGACACGACGTTCTACGCGACCGCGAGTACGCGTGGCCGGACGTATCTGGTCCGCGGGGACTACGCGAAATGGGAAGCGCATACGGTGACGACCGGGGTCGAATGCCCGTCGCTGTCGCCGGACGGCACCCGGATCGTCTACAAGAGACGGGACGATTCGGCGGCCGGAGCGCCCTGGCGGCTGGCCGTGCTGGACCTGAGCACCCTGCGGTCGACGACTCTGGCCGAGGCGCAGGGCGTGGACGATCAAGCGATCTGGCTCGATCCCGCGACCGTGGCGTACGCCCGCGACGGTGAGGTCTTCGCCGTCCCCGCCGACGGCAGCGGCGTACCCCGGCGGCTGGTCGCTGACGGAACCTCGCCGGTCCTCTTCAGAGCACCCGAGTGACGCCCTCCTCCTCGACCCGGCTCTCCACCAGGGCCGGGTCGAGGTTGGCGCACAGGACGACGGAGGCACCGACCGTCATCGGCGCCAGCAGCCATTTCACGGGGTGATCGTGCTCGTTCGCGTCGATGAGCACCCGGTCGCCGGCCTGGATGCCCATCTGCGCGGCGAGTTCGCGGGCCAGCTGCTCCCAGGCCCCGTACGTCGTGCCGTCGACGCTCGCCGGGTCGCTGCCGAGGACCTCCTCATAAGGCGGTGTGACCGCGTCGCGTTGCTCGACCATCGCTTCGAAGTCGAGGTAGCCCTCCGGGACGGGTCCGCCCACTGCGAACTGCCAATTGGCCGGCGGCACGTCCTCCAGCATGCTGCGTACGCGGTCCGGGGAGGCGAACACGACGTCGTAGGGACCGCCGGGTTCACCGAGCCCGGCGGTCGCGTACCCGCGATAGTCCACGCTGATCCCGATCGACCACGCCCCGAGCAGCACCGCGGCGGTGAGCCAATGCGGCGGCAGCAGTACGCCCGCCCGATCGCCCCGGCGTAACCGGCATTCGCCGGTGAGCAGATCCGCCGTACGCCCCGCCCAGACCCCGAGGTCGGCGGCCGACAGCGCGACCCGCTCACCGGACTTGTCGTCGTAGTACGTCAGCACGTCGTACATCGTCCCACTAGCGTCGTAGCCCTAGACGTCGTCCCACTTGAACAGCATGGCGGCCGCGCCGGTCACCACGACGGTGAAGCCGAGCAGGATGCCGATCGCCGGGAGCGTCGCCGTCGGGGACTGCCCCCGGACCATCACGTCCTGCATCGAGGTGACCAGATGCTTGAGCGGCAGGAAGTTCGACAGCGTTCGCAGCCAGCCGGGCGCGTTGTCGAGCGGGAAGAACGAGCCGGACAGGAAGGCCATCGGCAGCACGATCAGGTTGGCGATGGCGCTGGCCGCCTCGGGCGTCTTGGACACCGCCCCGGCGAGCAGGCCGATCGAGAGGAATGCCAAGGTGCCCGCGACCATGATGGGAATGAACGCCCACCAATAGGACGACAGTTGTAAGCCGAAGGCCGGTAGCAGCGCGACGCCGATGAAGATGGCCGACTGAAGCAGCGCGATGCCGATGCTGACGCCGACCCGGGCGGTCACGATCGAGCCGACCGAGACCGGCGAGAGGCGCAGCCGCCGCAGGATCTTCTTCTGCCGCCAGGACACCAGCGTCAATGCCGCGCCGAAGGTCGCGCCGCTGGCGATCGCCCAGCCGAGCAGACCCGGCGTCATGTACTGGATCGCTTTCATCGACTTGTCCTCGACCGGCTCGGCCGACAACGTCAACGCGGGCGTCGTGACTCCCGCCATCGTCAGGTTGCCCTGCTGGACGATGCTCTCCATGATCCCGCGGACGGTGGCCGCCTTGACCTGGTCGGCGGCCGAGAAGTGCACGATGACCTTTCCGCCCTGCTGCTCGACGGCGGCGGCGGAGTCACCGGCCCGCACCTTCTCCAGGGCGGCGGCGAGGTCGTCGGTCTTCGTGATCTTCAGGACCTGCTCGAGGTCGCCCCGGGCGTCGGCCGGGATCTGATCCAGCACCGCCACCGAGCCGACCTGCAGGACGTCGGTCTTGGAGACCCCGGAGTCCTTGAAGAGCGCGCCGAACACGCTGAGGAACATCAGCGGGAACAGGATGGTGAAGAAGGTGGCGGTCTTGTCGCGCACGAAGCCGAGCGCCATCGCCTTGGACAGGCTGACGAAACTGGTCACGCGCGGTACTCCCGTCCGGTGAGGTTGAGGAAGACGTCTTCGAGGGTCGCGCCGCGTACGGACAGGCCGCGGAGAGCGTCGCGTTCGGCGAGCGCCGCGAGGATCGGGGCCGGCTGCCGGGTGGCGAAGGTCAGCGAGACGCCGTCGTCGTCGATTTCGGCTCCGTCGGCGAGCGCTCGGGCGGCGTCCAGCGAGATCGTGCCGCTCTCGATCGCGATGCGGGTCGGTGCGTCCAGTTCGCGTACCAGCACCGCGGGCGGACCGGACTGCAGGATCTGGCCATGGTCCATGATGGCGACCCGGTCGCAGAGCGACTCGGCTTCGTCCAGGTAGTGCGTGGTCAGCACGACCGTGCGGCCCTGCTGGTTGATGTCGCGCAGCACGTCCCACAGATTGCGGCGGGCCTGGGGGTCGAGGCCCGACGTCGGCTCGTCGAGGAACACGACGTCCGGGTCGTGCGCCAGCGCGCACGCGATCGAGAGCCGCTGCTGCTGCCCGCCCGACAACTTCTCGTGCGGCAGGCTGCCCATTTCCTCCAGCCCCACGATCGCCAGCCACTCGTCGGCTCGCTTCGCCGATACGCCGTACAGCGAGGCGAAGGTGCGGATCTGCTCGCGGGCGGTGAGCCGCTCGAAGAACGCGCTCGCCTGCAGTTGTACGCCGATGCGCGGCAACAGCTTCGGGTTGCGCGGCCACGGGCTCTCGCCGAGGACGGCGATCCGGCCCGAGTCGGGCTCCCGGAGGCCCTCGATCATCTCCAGAGTGGTGGTCTTGCCAGCGCCGTTCGGGCCGAGGATGCCGAAGAACTCGCCCGACTGGACCTCGAACGAGACCCCGTCGACGGCTTTCACCTCGCCGTACGCCTTTCGCAGGTCGCTGACCTCGATGGTGGGTGTTGACATGCGGTGCACTCTAACGACCATCGGCAACTCGGTTTCTATGCTGTCACGATGCATGTCGAGTTGATCACGATCATCGTCGAGAAGTACGACCCGGCCATCCGCTTTTTCACCGAGGTGCTCGGCTTCGACCTCGTCGAGGACGTCCCATCGACCACAAACGACGGTCGGGCGAAGCGCTGGGTCGTCGTACGCCCGCCCGGCGCGCGTACGGGGATCCTGTTGGCGCAGGCCGACGGCGAGCGGCAGTACGCCGCCGTCGGCGATCAGCTGGCCGGTCGAGTCGGCTTCTTCCTGCGCGTCGACGACTTCGATGCGGCGTACGCCCGCATGACGGCGGCCGGTGTGGAGTTCCTGACCCAGCCGCGCGACGAGGCGTACGGGCGCATCGCGGTGTTCCGCGACATCGCCGGGAACAAGTGGGACCTGCTCGGCCCCGGCCCTAGTTCCCCGAGCGAAGCGTCAGCAGCGTGATCTCGCTGGGCGCGAACACCCGGAACGGCGGGCCCCAAAAGCCGGTGCCGCGGCTGGTGTAGAGCTGCGTCCGCTCGCCGTGCCGGCTCAACCCGGCGACGGCCGGCTGGTCCACCCGGACCAGGTAATGGAACGGCCAGATCTGCCCACCGTGGGTATGCCCCGACAGCTGCAGGTCGACGCCGTGCTCGACGGCGTGCCGGATCTGCTTCGGCTGGTGGGCGAGCAGGAGCACCGGCAACGCCGGATCGGCTCCGGTGAGGGCCGCGCCGAGATCCTCGCCGTGGCCGGGCAGGCCCGATCCGGCGGCGGTCACGTCGTCGACGCCGGCGATCACCAGCCGGTCGCCGGAACGTTCGACGACGACGTGCCGATTACGCAGCGCCTCCCAGCCGAGCTCCCTCATCCGCTCGACCCAGCCCTGCGCCTCGCTGTAGTACTCGTGGTTACCGGTGACATAGGTACGCGCCAACGCAGCGCGTACGCGGCCGAGCGGTTCCGACTGCTCCCGCCGCGCCTCGGCGGTGCCGTCGGCGATGTCGCCGGTGTGGCAGACGACGTCCGGCTCCAGCGTGTTGACCGTCTCGGTCACCTTGGCCGACCAGCGCGTCCGGTTGATCGGGCCGTAGTGCGTGTCGGTGATGAGGACGACTCGCGCGCCGTCGAATCCCGCGCCCAACCGTGGGATCGTCACCTCGACGCGGCGCACTCGGGGCACACGCATCGCTTCGGCGTACCCGTAGAGGAGGAGAAGGACCGAGACGGCCGCGACCGACCCGGCTGCCGCGCGAGCTCCGGTCTGCCCGTCGATCCCACCGAGCGCGAGCGCCCCGCGCAGCAGCGTGCCGAGCACGGACCAGGTGAACAGCACCCAGATCACGCCGAGCAGCACGTCACCGGCGCGGGCGGCCCAGTCGCGGCCGCGGCCGTGCCCGAGGAACATGAGGCCGGGGAACGCGGCCAGCGCGACGACGAACACCACGCTGCCGAGCACCTCGACCGGAGTGGACCAGCCGGGCGCGGCGACCAGCGTCCACCACGGCACGCCGAACAACAGCGCGAGGACGACGACCAAGGCCGCCACGAAGAAGAGGGCGCGGGACGATCGGCGGGTCTCGACGGTGGCTTCGCCAGCGGTCATGAGGGCGGCTCCTTAGGCGCTCAGTCTCTCGATTGTGGCCGCGATCGGCGTGATCGCCCACTTTCAGGGCGAGACCGCCAGGACCAGGTACGCCGCCAGGATCGACAGATGCACGCCACCCTGCAACGGAGTCGCCCGGCCCGGGATGACCGTGAGCGTCCCGACGACGACAGTCAGCGCCAGCAGCACGATGTGCGTGGAACTCAGCCCGAGGATGAGCCGGTCGTTCAGCCAGAACGAGGCCACCGCGACGGCCGGGATGGTCAGGCCGATGCTCGCCATCGCCGAGCCGAGGGCGAGATTGAGACTGGTCTGTACGCGGTCGCGCCGGGCCGCTCGGACGGCCGCGATCGACTCGGGCAGCAGCACGAGCATGGCGATGACGACGCCGACGACGGACGCGGGTAGCCCGGCCTGGGCCACGCCGGACTCGATCGCGGGTGAGATCGACTTGGCCAGGCCCACCACCGACCCCAGCGCGACCAGCAGCAGAGCCAGACTCAGCCAGGTCTGCTTCAACGTCGGCGGATCGGCGTGGCTCTCCTCGTCGATGACCTCGCCCTTCGTGGTGATCGGCAGGAAGTAGTCGCGATGGCGGACCGTCTGCGTCGTCACGAAGAGCGCGTACAGCAGCAAGGCCGCCGTCGCGGCGAAGATGAGTTGCGCCGTCGAGAACTGCGGCCCCGGGGCACTCGTCGTGAAGGTCGGCTCGACGAGGCTCAGGGTCGCGACGGTCGCGACACTGGCCAGCGCGGCTCCCGTGCCTTCGGGGTTGAAGACGGCGATCCCTCGCTTGAGCGCGCCCACCAGCAGGCACAGCCCGAAGATGCCGTTGCAGGTGATCATGACCGCGGCGAACACGGTGTCACGGGCCAGCGCGGCGTTCTTCTCCCCGCCGCCGATCATCAGCGACACGATCAGCCCGACCTCGATGATGGTCACCGCGACCGCCAGCACCAAGGACCCGAACGGCTCCCCGACCCGATGGGCGATCACCTCCGCGTGGTGCACCGCCGCGAGAACGGCGCCGGCCAGCACGAGCGCGGCGAGGGCGACGGCGAACCCGGGCAGATCCCGATGCCACACGCCGACCAGCACGACGATCGCCAGTGGCGGCATCAGCAGCGCCCAGTACTCCATCAGCCGGGTGAACATGCTCCCGAGTCTGACGGATGAATGCCTCAGATCATGGCAGAAAGGCCGTTAAGGAGCAGGTCGCGCCCGCCCGCGAAGGCTTCCCGAGCAGACGCCTCCAAGTCGTAGGACTGCGCGTTCTCGGCGATGTTCTCGCTGGTGTTCAGCCATACGGTCGCCGGAAAGCGAGCGCCGAAGTCGGGGACCTCTTCGAGGAGGCGGGCACTCCGTGCGGACCACCACTGCTCGTCCGGCGTACCGGTGATCTCGGCGGCTCGCCGGGCGTCGGTGATCGTTTGCGCGCTGCCACGGATCAGGTGATAGAGAGCGGTCACCATCGGCCGGGTACGCGCGGCGGGCAGTCCGGTCGACCGCAGGATCGTCGCCAGGTTCTCCAGGACGGCCTGCTCGTGCGGGCCGAGCACCGGCCGGGCGAACGAGACCTGGACGGTCCAGGGATGGCGTACGTGGAAGTCCAGCAGGTCGCCGGCCCATGACGTGAGGGCGCTGCGCCAGCCTTCGCCGAGGTCGTAGGCCATCGGCAGTTCGGCGTGCACGCCGTCGTACATCACGTCGATCAGCTCGTTCTTGCCCGGGACGTAGGTGTAGAGCGACATCGCGGTCCGGCCCAGCCTCTCCCCGACTGCGCGCATCGACAGCCCGGCCAGCCCGTCCCGGTCGGCGATCTCGGTCGCCGCCCGCACGATCTCGTCCAGGCTGAGCGCCCGCTTGGGACCCGGCTGACGCTCCAGTCGCAGTTCGCCCGGTTGCCGCCACAGCGCGGGGATCGACCAGGCCGGATCGCTCTGGCCTGCGTACACGGCCAACTTGCATCTCCTTACGGCGTAAACTAATCTAGAACACCTTACACGATAAGGAGATCTTGCCATGGTCGCGTACGAGGTGCACGGGAACGGCCCCGCCCTGCTGATGCCGGTCAATCCCCAGCCGATCGAGGGCACGAAGGCCGACGAGATGCGCGCCTGGGGCGTCAACCCCGCCAACGGCCGTGATCTCATCGCCGGGCTCGCCGACTCCTACCGCGTGATCGCCTTCGACTACGAGGGCTATCGGCTCGCCCATCCCGTTCCGCTGACGCCGACTCGGCTGGCCGACGATCTTCTGGCGGTCGCCGACGCCGCCGGCGTAGAGCGGTTCGCGTACTACGGGTATTCGTGGCTCGCCCTCGCCGGACTCCAGCTCGCCCTGCGTACCGACCGGCTCACCGCGCTGGCGATGGGCGGCTTCCCACCCCTCGACGGCCCGTATGCCGAGATGCTGACCGTCACGCGCGCAACCCACGCGCTCGCCCTCTCCCCTTCATCCGCCGCGTCCGGCGGTGACTCCGTTTGGGACACCGCTGAACTCACTCTGTCACCCGAGCAGACCGGCCAGTTCGTCGTGCTCTACGAGGCATTGCAGTCCTTTTCCGACGCTGCTGTCTCGTTGTCGGTGCCCCGGATGTGCTTCGCCGGTTCGGCCGATGTCATCGCGTACGGGCCGAAGTGGGGGGACGTCACTGTGGACATCGCCGGACCCCTGGTACGCCGCCGCGCCGACCTGACCGCCGCCGGGTGGGACGTCGAGGTGCTCGACGGGCTCGACCACACCGGCGCGATGCAGGCCACCGCCGTACTTCCCGTCCTCCGGCCCTGGCTTGACGCTCTTGGCCTGCCCGCATGATCGTCAGACGGCGCTGCCGACGGAGACGGCGAGGACGGTCACCGGTCAGCCGACCGCTTCCACGGGACCCGGCCGTCGATCTCGACCTGAAGCGAGAAGCTCAGGAAGGTCCGGATCAGCACGATGATCCCGAGCACCGCGACGTTCTCCAGAGTCGGCGAGACCGCGACCGTCCGGATGAGGTCGGCCGCGACCAGGATCTCCAAGCCGAGCAGCAGTACGCCGCCGAAGGTCGCCCGCACCCTCTGGTACGCCGCGGTCCCGCCGTCACGCCGCCACGTGTCGACGGCGACGACGACCGACCACAGCAGACCGGCGCAGAGCACCCCGACGCCGATGTACTCGAAGATGCGGGCGACGAGGTCCATCTGCCCGTCAGGCGGTACGCGGCGCGACGGTCAGCGCCCAGATGACGAAGACGTCGAGCGCGATGATGACCAGCGCCCAGATCGGGTAGTACGGAATGAAGAAGAACTGCGTGATGGCGGAGATCACGGCGAGGGCGATGCCGACGCCCCGAGCCCATTCGGCCCCGGTGAAAAGGAAGAAACCGGTGACCGCCACCAGCGCGCCCACGATGAGATGGATCCAGCCCCAGGCGGTGGTGTCGAACTCGTAGACGTAGTTCGGAGCCACCACATAGAACGAGTCCTTGATGACTGCGGCGAGGCCCTGGAAGAACTGCATGACGCCCAGCAGAACCATCATGCAGGCGGCGAAGACCATGCCGCCCTCCGACCAGGCCCGCTTGCTAGAGGACATTTCCGTCATTGGCCCACCGTACGGAAATATCTTTCGCCTCGTAGGCGGTTCCGCCAAGTTCTGGCAGCATGCCCGATCATGGAGATCCGCCCCGCGACGACGGCCGACCTCGACCGGCTTTATCGCCTCGCCCTGGAGTTCGACACGCTCGGAACCGCCACGACCGCGCCGCGGACGGCGTACGACGCCCGGATGGGCGAGATCCTCGACGACGAGCGCCATCTGGTGCTGCTCGCGATCGACGGTTCAGCCGAAGCCGGGTACGCCCTGGCCCAGGATTACGGTGCGAACCCCCGGCGCGAGTTCACCGTCGGCCGGCTGCACGATCTGTTCGTGCTGCCCGGGATGCGGCGGCAGGGAATAGCACGGCAGCTCATGGCCGAGGTGACCGAGTGGTGCCGCAACCGACCGCTGCCGATGATCCTCGACTGGCAGTCCCGTCTGGACGCTGTTCCGTTCTACGAATCTCTGGGGTACGCCCCGGACTACGGCGGCGATCAAGCCGAGTTCCCCGGCTTCTGCCTCGACCTCCGTCCGAAGTCCGACGGGTGACGGCGACGGGAGTGGAAGCGACACAATTCACGGTCGCGATGCTATTCACAGGCGCTCGTCAATGGTCTACTTACAGTCAGTAAGGCGCGACAGTCGGTGATATACATCGGCGCGGGGACCTCTGACAGGAGCGCTTGCGATGACCGAGAACCACGGACCCCCGGTCCCGCATTGGGATCTCGACGGCACCTGGTTGTTCGTCGGCGACGAGGTGGCCCTCGCAGATCACGCCGGCGAGGCGTACGGCCGGATCGTCGGCCTGGACCCCGACGGCTCGGGGCTGCCCATCGTGCTGATTCTCGCCGGACCGGGCCGGGGCGGCCAGGAGCCGCTGCCGTTGCACCGGATCAGCGGGAAGCGGGTCCCGGCCGACGCCGCCGCACGGGCGGGCGGCGGCCGGGAGGATCGCTTGTGGAGCAGCAGCCTGCACGACAACGAAGGTCGTGGCTGGCTGTAATCAGTCCTCGTCCGGCTCCACCAGCAGCCGGGCGTAGTTCGCCATGGACCGCTGGTAGCGCGGTAGGTGCTTCGCGAGCGCCCCTACTGCGAGCGACACCGCTTCGCGCTCCCGGCCGACGCTGGTCAGCGCCAGGGCGAGCGTCGCGATGACCGCGTCGTCGAGCTCGTCGGAGCCACGCTCACGCTCCTCGGTCAGCAGCCGCACGCTCTCCTCCGGCTGCCCCATGTTGCGCAGCGAGCTGGACATCTGAATCACCGAGCGGCGTCGGCGGATGCCGTCGATGCCCAGCTCCAGGGCCTCGCGGTAGAGCGGGATCGCCTTGTCCGAATGCCCGGTCGAATCCCAGGCGCAGGCCCGTTCGAACGCCGCGACCGGGTGACCGGGTCCGAGTTCGTCGGCCAGGTCGCCGACGCGAGCGCGGAATTCCTCCTCGTCCCACGTGTCCGGCGCGGCGTTGAAGTCCGCCCAGAGGGCGTCGCTGCGCTGCTCCCAGTCGGGGTTCATGCTGTTCTCCTTGCTGTTCCGAGCTGCACGCTCCGTGCGGTGATCACTCTGCGGGTCGGGCTAGAGTCGACGCCAGTGATTCGGCATGTGCCGAATGTCTCGGGAAGGGGATCAGCATGGCGGTGACGCTCCGGTTCGGCCCGGACGACCTGCTGCGCTGCCGTTTCGCGCTCTCCCCCATGCTCGAGACGGTGTCCGCGGTCCGCCTGCTCAGTCCGCGCGAGGACCCCGGCCCGCACCGCGGTTGGCTCACGACCGTCGATCTCCAGGGCCTCGACCTCCGGCCGCTCGCGCTGCTCCTGCCCCGTCGCGGCTACACGCCCGACTTCCTCTCGCCCCCGCCGACCAGCCCGCTGGCCCGGTTCGCCGACGAGCTTCAGGCCGTGGCGGCCACTGATCATCAAGTGATACGCCGAGAGCTGCGGAAGTCGCTGGCCGACACCCCGGGCGCCGCCGAGTCGCCGGCCGGACGCCGCCTGCTGGGTGAGCCGGGGAGCGTACTGGAGTTGCTGGTCGAGCTGCTGCGCCGAGCCTGGGAAGTCCTCGTCGAACCGGTCTGGCCCCAGGTACGCGGACTGCTCGACGCCGACGTGAGCTTCCAGACCCGGCGGCTCGCCGAGGGTGGGCTGGACCGGCTGTTCGCCGAGTTGCATCCCCGGCTGCGCTGGAGCAACGGCGTACTGACCCGGGAGTATGGCGACGACGACCATCGGGATCTGGCCGGCGAAGGGCTGATCCTGGTGCCGAGCGCGTTCAAGTGGGACCAGGTCGTCGCCATCGTCGACCCACCCTGGCAGCCGACCGTGATCTATCCCGCCCGGGGCCTGGGCACCTTGTGGCAGACCTTCTCACCGGATCGAATCGCGGCGCTCGGCCGGCTCATGGGCAAGACCCGGGCGGCGTTGCTGGCCGACCTCGGTACGCCGATGAGCACGACCGTGCTGGCCCACCGCCACGCGTTGGCCGCCGGAACGGTGTCCGAACATCTGGCGGTGTTGCGGGACGCGGGGTTCGTCGCCGGTGAACGGCACCGGCACGAGATCCGCTATCGGCGTACGCCGCTCGGCGAAGCCGCGGTGGGTTAGTTCGCCGCGCGCGGCCAGTTGGTCAGCAGGAAGTGCAGGGAGTCCACGATGCGCGCCCACGATTCGTCGAGTCCCCGCGGATGGTGGAACGCCCCGGACGCCTCCAGATCGGCGAAGCCGTGGAAGAAACTCCGCAGCAGCCGGACCGCGTCGGTCTGGTCCGGCTCTGGCAGCGCGTACGCCCGCAGGACGGCCGAGGTCGCCGCGATCAGGCGGCGTGGACCGGTCGACCGGTCGAGGACGGCCGGTTCGAGCGGCATCTGCGACGCGGCGTACCGGCCGGGGTGTTGCACCGCGAATTCCCGGTACGCCCCCGCGAAGCCGACGAGCGCATCGCGCCCGGCCCGGCCGGCGACCGCCGAGGCGATCAGGTCGGCGAACTCCTCGCTGGCCTTCAACGCGACCCGTTCGCGCAGGTCTTGCAGGTTCTTGACGTGGGAGTAGAGGCTGGCGTCCTTCACCCCGAAACCGCGGGCGAGCGCGGAGACGGAGACCGCCTCGAAGCCGACCTCGTCGGCCAGGTCGGCGGCGGCCAGCACGACCCGTTCGGTGCTCAGACCCGCTCGTGGCACTCGGCTCTCCGTAACCTAGAGGGATAAGTCAGTTGCCTAGCAATATACGGTAGGGGCATGAGATCCCTCGTCGAGGCCGAGATCCGGTCGTCCTTCGTCAACTGCACCAAAGGCGAGGCGGTACGCCTCCCGCTCCCCCGCGATCTCGGTGACCGCGCCTGGGCGGACCTCGATTTCCTGGCCTGGCGGGACGGGTCCGCACCGGACCGGGCTTACCTGGTCACCGCCCATCCGGAGTCGGACGTAGACCTCGTCGGGGTGACCCTCCGGCTGGCCGCCCAACAGCGCGGACTCCTGCACCGCAGCATGTGCTCGCTTTGCCTGACAACGCATCCGGGCAACGGCGTGTCGCTCATGACCGCCCGTAAGGCGGGCGCGCTCGGCCGCCAGGGCAACTCCGTGGGCGTTTACATCTGCACTGATCTGGCCTGCTCGCTCTACGTACGCGGACTCAAGAAGCCGCACACGGGTGGACGGCTGGACGAGACGCTGTCGGTGGACGAACAGGTCGAGCGGTTGCGCGGAAAGCTCGACGGCTTCCTCGCCAAGATCCTCACGTAACACGGGGAGGTCAGGCGAGGAAGGTGCGCAGGGCTTCCTGGGTGGCCTGGATCAGCGCCACCAACTCCGGACTCACCCGCGCCGGGTTCCAGACCAGGGCGTACGCGAGGTGCAGACGGGTATCGAACGGGACGAAGACCACGTCGGGCCGGCGTACGGTCTCCGCCAGCAGACGCGGGACCGGCAGCACACCGCGTCCGGCCGCGACGAGGTCGCAGCCCGCATACAGGTCGTCGTCGACGACGGTCACCCGGGGTTGGTGGACGCCGGGGAAGGCGGCCAGCATCGCCGACCACAGCATGCGGGGAATCAGCATCTCGCTGCCGAACAGCTGCTCTATGCGTATCGCCGAAGCCGTCGCGAGCCGCTCCCCCGCCCGGACCGCGACGTGGGTCACGGGCATCCGGAACCGGGCCGCGGACGCCAGACCGGCCGGGAACGGCGTGGTCATGAGCGCGACGGCGACGGACCCGCCGGTCAGCGCGGTCGTGGCCGGCTCCCAGTGGGCCGGGACCAGCGTGACCGGTACGCCAGGCTTGCGGTCGCGCAGCCGCCGGGCGATCTTGGCCGCGAGCCCGCCGACGAGCGGCGCATAAGCGAACCGAATAGCGTCCGCCTCCGGAGTCGCGAGCCGGGCGGCGTCGGCGACGAGCAGGTCGGCTTGTTCCAGCACGGCCTCAGCGCGGGCGAGCAGCGCGCGGCCTGCCTCGGTGAGCGTGACGGTTCCCGCGCGGGTCAAGAGGGTCACGCCGAGCGTGCTCTCCAGCCGGGCGATGGCCTGGCTGACGGCGGGCTGCGAGATCCCGAGTTCGGCCGCGGCGGCCGAGAAACCGGCCCGGCGCGCGACCACGGTGAAGCACCGGATGTCGCGGAGCGTCGGGTCGGCGGGCACGCCCCAGTATGCCCTCCCGGCGCGCTCGGGCGCTGGCGCGCTCCGGCGCCGGATCAGGGATCTAGGTCGAATCTTGGGTCAAGATTCGACCCAGATCCGTGATCCAGCGCCCCCGGCGGGAGCCGACGGGGCATAAGCGAAGCGAATAGGCTCGGCGTCGGTGACGGCGAGCGGGCTATCTGTAACGGCATGACTGATTTCCCGGCCTCGACCGTCCTCGGCTATCCCCGCATCGGCCCGCACCGCGAGCTCAAACGCGCGCTGGAGTCCTATTGGGACGGTAAGTCCACCGATCTGCTGGAGACGGCGGCGCGGCTTCGGGCCCAGACTTGGCTGCGCTTGCAGGAGCTCGGCCTGGCGGGCATCCCGTCGAACACCTTCTCGCTGTACGACCACGTGCTCGACACGGCGGTGCTGGTCGACGCGGTGCCGGAGCGATATCGGCACCTGCCGGAGTTGGACCGCTACTTCGCGATGGCACGCGGTACGCAAGAGCTGCCGCCGTTGCGCATGACCAAGTGGTTCGACACGAACTACCACTACCTCGTGCCGGAGATCGACGCGACGAGCGCGTTTCGGGTGGCCTCCGACAAGCCGCTGGCGGAGTACCGCGAGGCGCTCGCGCTCGGCGTGGACACCCGGCCAGTGCTGCTCGGCCCGATCACCTTCCTGCTGCTGGCCCAGGCCGCGCCCGGAACACCCGTCGAGTTCACGCCGCTGGACCGGCTCGACGATCTCCTCGCGGTCTATGCCACGATCCTGGGATCGCTGGCCGAGGCCGGCGCCACGTGGGTGCAGCTGGACGAACCGGCGCTGGTCACCGATCTCACAGCGGTGCAGCTCGCGGCGGTGCGGCGGGCGTACGACCGGCTCGCTGCGGCCGGGCCGAAGATCCTGGTCGCGGGGTACTTCGGCGATCTCGGCGAGGCGCTGCCCGCACTGTCCGCTGTGGATGGTGTCGCGCTCGACCTCGTCCGGGGCGGCCTGCCCGATGTGTCACTGCTCCACGGCAAGACCGTCGTCGCGGGCGTCGTCTCCGGGCGGGACGTCTGGCGTACCTCGCCGGACGTGCTCACGATCGTCGACCGGTTGCGCCCACACGCCGCGCAGGTCGTGATCGGCAGCTCCTGCCCGTTGCTGCACGTCCCGTACGACGTCGAGCTGGAGACCGACCTCGATCCCGACCTGCGCGATCGGCTCGCCTTCGCCGAGCAGAAGGTCCGCGAGATCGTCGCCCTCTCGCGCGGGTCGCTGCTCGCGGGACCGGTGTCCGCGCCGCTTCCGGCCGGTTTCGGGGTCACGGCGGCCGCGACTCGTTCGCCCTATGGGGTACGCGCAAAGGCGCAGGCCAAGCTCGGTCTGCCGCCGGTGCCCACCACGACGATCGGCTCGTTCCCGCAGACGGGCGATCTGCGGGAGGCGCGGGCGGCGCTCGTCGCGGGCACGCTGGACGAGACGGGATACGAGACTCGCGTACGCGCCGAGATCGAGCACGTCATCCGGCTGCAGGAGCGGCTCGGGCTGGATGTCCTCGTGCACGGCGAACCCGAGCGCAACGACATGGTGCAGTACTTCGCCGAGCATCTCGACGGCTGCGCGGTCACCCGGCATGGCTGGGTTCAGTCGTACGGTTCGCGCTGCACCCGGCCGCCGATCATCCACGCCGACGTCAAGCGCCCCGAGCCGATCACCGTACGCTGGGCGACGTATGCCCAGTCATTGACGGATCGCCCGGTCAAGGGCATGCTCACCGGACCGGTGACCATCGTGGCCTGGTCTTTCGTCCGCCGGGACATTCCCCTGCGCGACGTCGTGTGGCAGGTCGCCGACGCACTACGCGGCGAGGTCGAGGACCTGGAGACGGCCGGGATCGGCATCATCCAGGTCGACGAGCCCGCCCTACGGGAACTGTTGCCCCTGCGGCAGGCTGCGCAGCCGGAATACCTCGAATGGTCCGTCGGGGCGTACCGGTGGGCGACGGCCGGCGCGTCCGACGCGACGCAGATCCACACGCATCTGTGCTACTCGAACGCGAATGAGGTGCTCGCCGCGATCGACGCGCTGGACGCCGACGTGACGACGATCGAGTCGGCCCGGTCCGGTGGCAGTCTGCTGACCGCGCCCGGGATCGCCGACTACGGGCGAGGACTAGGGCCCGGCGTGTACGACATCCACTCGCCCCGCGTACCGGACGTCGCCGAGATCGAAGGACGGCTGCGGGCGATCCTCGCCGTACTGCCGGCCGACCGCGTCTGGGCCAATCCCGACTGCGGTCTCAAGACCCGGGCGTACGCCCAGGTGGAGGCGGCGCTGACAAACCTCGTCGCGGCCGCCGCCCGCGTCCGCTGATCCACCGGCCGCTCGGGCGCCGGCCGCTTGAGCGCTGGATCAGGGTTCTCGGTCGAATCTTGACCGATGATTCGGCCGTGAACCCTGATCCAGCGCGATGACCCCGGCAGCTTTGGATCAGAGGGTGGCGAGGGCCGGGGCGATCCGGGCGATCACCTTGGGCCAGCCCCGGCCCATTCCCTCGTACGCCTGCCGCCCGAGCGGCGAGTCCAGGTCGAATCCGGCGTGCTCGAAGAACAGCCGGGTGCCGGTGCCTTCGGCGACGAGCCGCCAGGTCAGCGTGGAGTCCAGGACGCCCTCGGCGAACGCGATCCGCAGCAGGCGTTCGGCGTCGACCGTGACGACCTCACACCGCTGCTCGCCCCACGATCCCATGTCGAGGGTGAACCGGTGGCCGACGACCGGCCGCACGTCGCCCGGCACCCACCAGCGGGCGAACAGTTCGGGCTCGGTCAACGCCCGCCACACGACGGCCGGCGGGTGGGGCAGGAACTCGTCGCACTCGATGACTTCGGTGGTCTCGCTCATGGTGTTTCCTCATCCAGAAGATCGCGCAGGGCACGCAGGCGCCCACGCCAGTAATGCTCGAACGGGTGGAGCCAGTCGCCGACCTCGGCGAGCCGCTCCGGTCGCAGGTGGTAGAACCGTTGGCGCCCACGGGGTTCCTCGCGGACCAGTTCCGCCTGCCGCAGCACCTGCAGATGCTCGGAGACGGCCGGCCGGCCCAGATCGAAGCGGGCGGCCAGCTCGTTGACCGGGCGCGGACCTTCCCGGAGCGCCTCCAGGATCTGGCGGCGTACCGGGTTGGCGAGAGCGCTGAAGACGTCGGCGGGCACGGTCCGACAATACGTCGGAGATTCCCGACGCGTCAACTTCTTCCGACGCGTCCGGGCCGTGGTGTCGGTCGGGTCGGCGGCTCAGGCGGTGGTTTCGGCGGCGCGGGCGTGGCCGGCGTACGCCCGCGCCGCGGGATCACCCGACGCCGCGGCCTCCACCGAGGCGTACGCCGCGACGTAATCGGTCAGCCCGACGATGAGCAGCAGCCGCAACACGGTCTCGTCGGCCCCGGCGAGACGGAGGAAGCCGCCCCGGGCGCTGCATGCCTTCTGCGTCGTGACGAGGGCTGACAGGCCGATGGAGTCGCAGAACCGGAGCCTGTGCGCGTCGACCACGATCCGGGCCGCGCCCGCGCCGAGCAGATCGGACAGACATCGCCGGAACGCGGGCGCGCTGTCCATGTCCAGCTCCCCGGCGACCTCGACGACACTCACCCCGAGATCGGGACGCTCCACGATCCGCACGCTCATCTCGTCAGTCTAGGAAGGACCGAGCGGATGCGCCCGCCGAGGCTCACAAGGTGGAGCGTGAGCGGGGTGTCGTGCGGCGACGGCTGGGTCCGACGATCACGCCGACCGCGACGAAGACGTAGCCGGTCGCGGCGAACCCGGCCCCGATGCCGGGCCGGCCCACCTCGGCGACCGCGGTGAGCAACGCGCTGACCGCGACGGCACAGGCCATCGCGGCCAGCGTCCGATGCACGCGGCGGCGCTGGCCGTAGCGCGCCGGCCACGTCCCGCGTACGCCGAAGACCGCGACCAGTCCCATGAGCAGCAGGCCCAGGACGGAGAAGTACAGGTCGCTGAAGGACTGCGTCGCCACGTCGAGGGCGGACGACATCAGGTCGGCGTACATGACCGTCGCGGCCGGCTCCTCGGGCGCCGCCCACGGCAGCACGAAGGTGCCGATCGCGACGAGCAGCAGTCCGGTGAGGACGAAGATCAGCCCGACGGGCGGATCACGGCGAGCCTCGGGCATCGTTCCTTCATACCACTAGGCGGCGGGCGCATTCACGGTCAAGAATTCCGCGATCTTCGCCCGCAACGGCTGCACGCCCACGGTGGGATCGGTCAGCCACAGCCCATGATTCGACGAAGCCTCACCGAGTTGCAGCGTACGCGCGACTCCTGCCGGGGTGGCGTCGTAAAGCTGCTTGGCGCTCTCGGCGAAGGTGCTCTCGTACTCGCCGGCGGAGTAGAACACCGGACTCGGCATCTTGCCGGCGGCCCCGAGGGCGTTGTCCGCCCCGAACGACAACGGAGCCGACAGGCTGACCACAGCCTTCGGCGGCGGCGTCAACTGCGGTGCGGCCGCGACGGAGGCGGTGGCGCCCATCGACCCTCCGATGAGGACGATGTTGGCCGCGCCGTCCTTGCGGAGGAAGGTCGCGGCCGCCACGACCTGGCGCGCCTGCGGGACGGCGGCCACCCCGGGCGACGCCCCGAACCCGGCGAAGTCGAACACCAGCGCCCGGTATCCGCGGCCGGCCAGCTCCTTCGCGTACGGCATGCCCTGGCAGACGTCGCCGCCGTTCATGTGCGAGATCACGATGCCGGTCGGCCCGTCGCCGAAGACGAGCCCGTAGAGGTCGGCGTTCTCCTCGGAGCCGAAGTGGACGGCCCGCCCACCGGCGGCGGCTTCCTCGCAGTTGCCACCGGCCCGGGGCCCGGAGGGTTCGGCCGAGGGTTTCGCACCACTGTCGCACGCGGCCAGCGCCAGCACCGAGACGAGTGCGACGTAGGGAATGAGCTTCATGAGCGAAGGACGCTGGAAGCGCTCCCATAAGTTGCGTCCGATCGCGAGATTCCCAATATCCGGGCGATCAGCCGACCTGGGCGCGCACTGCGTCCGGCGATTTGGGCGCGGGCAGCCCCGCCGCGACGGAGACGAACAGCTTCAACGCGGGGTGGAACGTCCAGCCGTGCTCCACCCAGAGCCGCTGGAACGCCGGCGTACGCAGCTGACCGCGCAACATGGTGGTCCATTGGTCGGCGGTCGCCTTCGCGATCGCACCGGACTGCTCGTGCAGCAGCACCGATTCGTGCCACGTCATCAGCAGCGACCACGCCTGCGTCACCCGTACCCGGGAATCGTCGTCGAGCCGGTCGAAGTCCTCGCCCTCGAACAGCACCCGATGGATGACCGGATACCGCATCACCATCTCGTGATACGGCGTACGCGATTGCAGCAGCGCCTGGTGATTCGCCGTACGCAGACCCCGGCGCACGTCCCGGACGTGCATCGCCAGCACCATCAACGCACCGGTGACCACCGCGACCCAGACGAGCCCGGCGAAGACGGCCTCGATCGTCAGCTTCATGCGCCGTCACCCCCTATCGGTGGGACACGATACGGCGACACGGCAACTTGCGGGGAACCCCCTCGGGCCGGCAGCGCGTACCCTCGGCAGGCATGACGGACGTGTGGTCGGCGGGCGACGCGTACGAGGCCTATGTGGGCCGATGGAGCCGGGTGGTCGCCGCGGTCTTCGTGCCCTGGCTCGGCGTACGCCCGAACGCCAAGTGGCTGGACGTCGGCTGCGGCACCGGCGCGTTGACGGCGGCGGTGCTGAGCCTGGCCGAACCGGGCAGCATCGTCGGCGTGGACTCGTCACTGGGCTTCCTGAACACCGCCCGGGAACAAGTCACCGATCCCCGGGCCGAGTTCTACTTGGGCGACGCCCGCGAGCTGCGGTTGGCGAGCTCGGCGTACGACGCGGTGATCAGCGGGCTGGCGATCAACTTCGTGCCCGAGCCCGGGGCTGCGCTCACCGAGTTCGCCCGGGTCGCCGCCGCCGGTGCGGTCGTCGCCGCCTACGTCTGGGACTACGCCGAGGGCATGGAGCTCATGCGGCATTTCTGGACGGCCGCGGTCGAGCTCGATCCCGACGCGGCCCGGCACAACGAAGGCTCTCGCTTCGCGCTCTGCCACCCGGATCCGCTGCGTGCACTGTGGACCGGGGCCGGGTTGGGCGACGTCGTCGTGGACTCCATCGAGATCCCCACCGTCTTCCCCACCTTCGACGACTACTGGCGACCCTTCCTCGGTGGGCAGGGACCCGGTCCCGCGTACGCGATGTCGCTGAGCGAGGAACGCCGAGCCGGCCTGCGCGAGCAGTTACGCGGCCGGCTCGGTGACGGCCCGATCGAGCTCAGCGCCCGCGCCTGGGCAGTACGCGGAACCCGCTGACTACTCTTCCCAGTCGCACTGGATCCGCCGCACGCCCGGGGCGGACACGAGTTGAGTGCCCGCCCGTCCCGGTACGCGCACGTTGACGAATCCGCCCTCGACGGCGAACCGGATGTCGTCCAGCCGCTCGGCCGGCTGCCCGTCCTTGTCGAGCAGCGCATAGCCGCCGTTGAGTTCGATGCTCCCCCGCCGCCACTGCCGTTTCATCAGGCCCCCTCCGCCTTCCCGCCGCGCGAGTCGAGCTCCTCCGCATTCGCGGCGGGCGACCCGAGCTCGGGTGCGGCCGGGAAGTCCAGCTCGGGCTGCGCCAAGTGGTTGAAGTAGTTGGACATGACGTTGAGCGCCACGTGCGCGACAACCTCGGCGATCTCGGCATCGGTCACCCCGGCCGCCCGAACCTCGGCGAGGGTCCCATCGTCCACTTTGCCCCGCGTACGCATGACGTCGCGGGCCAGCCGCAGCACCGCCTCCGCGTGCGGATTCGCGTCCTCGGCCACCCGGGTGGCGAGCAGCTCCTCGTCGGTCAGCTTCATCAGCTTGCCTCTGAAGGTATGCGCAGCGACGCAGTAATCGCAGCCGTTCTCCTGGGCGACGAGGAGTGCGAGCTGCTCCCGCAGCCGGGCGGTGAGCTTGCCCTTCACCAGGTGTCCCCGCAGCGCGAGGTAGCCGTCGAGCGCGGCCGGGCCGTTGGCCATAGTGGCGTACAGGTTGGGGACCTTGCCGAGCTGCTGACGGACTCTGTCGAGCAGGCCGGTCGGATCGTCGGTGACTTGCGCCAGACGCGGCATCACATGCCTCCAAAAACGGTACTGAGTGGTTCCGTTTACCAGACGGTACTGATCGGTTCCGTTTCCGTCAAGATCCGGTTAGACTCGCCTCATGGCCACCCGTGCCCGCGAACGCCTCCTCGACACCGCCGAGGAGCTCTTTTATGCCGACGGCATCCGAGCCGTCGGGTTGGAACGCATCCTCACCACCTCCGGTGTCGGCCGGGCGTCGTTCTATCGGCACTTCGCGAGCAAGGACGAGCTGGTCGTCGCGGTGCTCCGCCGACGGGACGAACGCTGGCGGGAATGGCTGACCGAACGGGTGACGGCGTTGGGCGGGCACCCGCTCGCGGTCTTCGACGCGCTCGCCGAACGGTTCGCCCGGGCCGACTTCCGGGGTTGCGCCTTCATCAACACGATGATCGAGACGGCCGACCCGGAAAGCCCGGCGCATCAGGTCGCCGCCGAGCACAAGGCGAAGGTGACGGCGTACGTCGAAGGGCTGCTACGCGACCACGGCGCGGGCGACCCGGCGACGACCGCGCCTCAGTTCGTGCTGCTCATGGATGGCGCAACGGTCACCGCCCTACGGGAACGGACGACCGCCCCCGCCACACAGGCACGCACGCTCGCCCGCTCCCTCGTCACATGACCCGCACGAGGTCGCGTGAGGACGAGCGAGATGAGCAACAGGGACTCAGCGCGACAGGTCGCGCCGCCGCCGTCCGACGAGCAGGAGGGCCGCTCCGCCCAGCAACAGGCCGAAGCTCGTCACTCCGATGTAGACAATCGGCTGCCCGGTGTCCGGCAGGATCGGCCCACTCGGCGACGGCGCGGGCGTGGTCGGGGTGCTGGCCGACGGAGCGGGCATCGCACTGCTCGGAGACGGGGAGGGCGATGGAGAGATCTCGGCACACGAGATGTTCCCCGCGAACGGGAACAGGTGGACCTCACCGCCGTCCACCCGGCCGCTGCCCATGATCATCGACTTCACGACGACCGCACCCTCGATGTTGGTCGGGTTCAGGTCCACGAAGTCGGCGCGGGGGGCGTACAGGGTGCCCTCGAGCGAATCGCCGCCGACGTCCTCGATGCGCGTCGCGTCGGGGAAGTTCCACAGGATGTAAGGCGCCTGCGCGCCGCCCACTCCGGCCAGGTTCGGCGAGTCCCAGGTGAAGTCGCCGCCGACCCCGGTGGTGTCCACGTTGACGATCAGCGGCATGCTCGCCGTCGGCTGGTTGGTGAACGTGATCTCGGCGAGGTTGGTGAGATCTGCCGCCGAGATGTTCCAGACGTTCGTCATACCGGGCGTCAAAGTGATGAACGCGTGGGTGTTCGGCGGGTACGGCGAGACGATCGGCATCATGCGGTCGTCTTTCGGAACGACGTTCTCCGGGCACGCGGTCGCCAGCTGCGTCGAGATGCTGCGATAGGTCGGGAACAGCCCGGCGACGTCGAGCGGGATCGTCGGGCCGACCGACGACGCCGGTTCGTGCACGGCCACTTCGACGTTCGGCGTGGCGTTGTAATCGTTGATCGGGACGATGCGGGTCAACGCGGAAGCGTTGTTGTTGTCGGTGTCCCGGACGAACACCCCGCTCAGGTCGCCGATCTTCATGAAACCGCCACCCGTCACGTGCAGGGACGCACCGGGCGTACTGTTCGCCAAGTCCACCCGGCCGTTGACGATCAGCGCGGTCGGGGCGGAGTCGCCGGGCGCGGTGAACGGATCCGTGCTCTGCGTCAGCGTCGTGAAGTTCCCGCCGACGCGCAGATCGCCGCCGATCGCGACGGTCCCCTCGATCTCGTGGGCCCACAGCTGAGCGTCCTGCTCAACGAGCACGAGGAAACCCTCGCTGCCGACGAGCGGATCGATGACGACGGCGGCCTGACTGCCGGTAGCCGTGAGGCCCAGTGTTAGGCCGACGGTGGCTGCGGTGACCAGCCAGGATCTTGCGCGCATCGGTCTTTCTTAACAAATCGGACACAGTATGCGATCAAGGCGCGCCGCCGGAAACTCGGTTGTCTCCGGCGAACCTCATTTGTTTGGCTGATCGGCGTACGCATTACCGAAGAGCTGAGGAGATCCGATGCGAGCACGTTCTCTGCCCCGGTCCGTTTCCGTCAACGCAGAGGACTTCTCGCTTCGTGGCTACTCTCAATCTGGGAATTTTGGCGCATGTCGACGCTGGTAAGACGAGTCTGACCGAGCGGCTGTTGTGGTCGGCCGGTGTGATCGACGTGCTGGGCAGCGTCGACGCCGGCAGTACGCAGACC
>NZ_JABFVK010000043.1 GCF_013362815.1 Hamadaea sp.
GCGACCAGGTCATGCACGGCCAGCTGGAAACAGCGTCTGGCCTCACGCTGATGGCCGCCGACATGCTGCCGGGCGAGACGTTGCGGCCCGGGAACAACCTCGCGGTCAGCCTCGGCGGGGACGACACCGAGGAACTGCGCGGCTACTGGCAGGCGCTGTCGGACGGAGGGACCGTGACGGTCGAGCTGGCCACCCAGCCGTGGGGCGACGAGTTCGGGATGTGCGTCGACCGGTTCGGGACCTCGTGGCTGGTCAACATCGCCGGGGGCGGCTGACCTACCCGACCCGCGCTGCGCCCGGTCGGCGATGCCGCGGCCGGCGGCAGTCCCCTTGCGCTCCAACCTCGTCACCGGCCCGCTCGGCCCAGCGATCGACCACGCCACCCTCGAAGGCCCGGCTCGGCATCGAGTACCCCCAGAATCTGCTCGGCGTAGTCGGCCCAGTCGGTGGCCAGCCGCCACACGCCCCCCGGACGGAGGCGACTCGCCGCGAGGGCCGCGAAGGGTGGGGTGACCAGCCGGCCCTCCGATCGAGCGGATCGCGGCCGACGTACGTCGGATCCACCACCAGCTGCTCAGCCTCCCCCGGGGGTGCCGGCGGCCCGGCTGCGGGGCTGGCGCGCGGCCTACGACGACGTGCTCGAGACCGGCGGCTTCAGACCCCACCTACACCCTCGATTGGGATGAGCCCGTTTACCGCCACCTACGGAAAGATCATCACTGTGTACACGGCCGGAGCACCAGGCGGCATCTTCACCACGGCGAATAGCTGCCCGGACGGTGCGCCCAACGTTTCCACGTCGGCGACCGGCCTGCGTGCCGTCGTCTCCGGGTGGAGTTAGATGATGGCTTCATCGAGGGAGGGCGCTGCACGCAGACGGAAGGACATGCTCACCGTCGCCGTAGGGCTGGCTGTTCTGCTGGTCGTACAGTTCGTCGCGCTCGGCATGACACAAAGGGTCTTCCTGCTGTGTGCCTCGATCGTCGTGGGCGCGATCGGCTGGAAGGTGTTTCCGTTCGAGATCCCGCATGAGGGCAAGTTCTGGAAGCTTACTGGTGAACGCGCTAAGGAGGCGGCGGCTGTCGCCGGTGCTCCGGCCGCCGGCGTGACGCTGGCCGTCCTGGTCTCACTCCTACAAGTACACAAAATGTGTACACAATCAGATACACTCGATCCATGCTCATCGAGACGCTGTCTGTCCGGGAAGCGCGCGAACAGCTTCCCAGCCTGCTTGACCGATTCCGTCACGGGGAGCGTACGCCGGTGGGGGTCGGGTCACACCGCAAAACCGAAGCGGTAGTGATCTCCGTCGACGTATTCAACGAGCTGACCGCCGAGCGGTCGAGTGCCGCGACCCAGGCGACAGCATCCGTGCGCGCCGAAGGCCTGGACGTGTCGGACGAGACGCAGCAGATCATGCAGCGTTGGGCCCGCGGTGAAATCAGCGCCGCCGAGATGCGCACACTGGTACGCCAACTGCACGACCTGCCGTGATCGCCGATCCGTACACCGACCCAGACACGGGCATTCTCCGCAATCGGTTCGCGATCACCGATTCCGATCGCTTACGGACCGTCGAAGCAGATCTCACCGCCGTCGCGTTGGCCGACCTGGCAGTGCGTGTATTGCCGGGCTCATATGACCTCGCGCATCTGCGCGCCTTCCACCGCGAGATCTTCGGCGACATCTATTCCTGGGCCGGGGAAGTCCGGAGCGTCAACATCGCCAAGACCGACCTGTTCTGCGTACACCAGCACATCGAGACCTACTCGCAGGAGGTGTTCTCCGCGCTCGCCAAGGAAAACTACTTGCGGACGCTGAGCCGTGAGTCGTTCGTCGATCGACTGACCCACTACTTCGCCGAGGTGAACGCCATCCACCCGTTCCGGGAGGGAAACGGACGTACGCAGCGGGCGTTCTTCCACCAGCTCTGTCGCATGGCATCCTGGCCGATCGACTGGTCGAGATTGGATCCGGAGGTCAACGTCGCCGCCTCGGTCGCCGCTCTGCGCGGAGACAACGAACCGCTGCGCTACATGCTCGACTCGATGATCAGGTCGTGAGCGCACACCGAATGGCGAGTGCGGCTGGTGACGCGCCCCGCCATGATCAACGGAGCGGATGCGGTGTGATAGCACCGCGAAAACTCCGCTGATCATGGCCGGACCCCGCGAAAACTCCGCTGATCATGAACAGCCACCAACTCCAAAGTGGACTAATAGCGCGCCCTCCCAATAGGATCCGCCGATCGCAAGCGAAGCAAGCCAGCGCAAGCAGGAGGAGAAGTGGCGAGCAAGGAAGAGCTGAAGGCGGCGATCCACGCGGCGTTCGACCAGGTCGTGCCGGACGGCTCGAGCTACACCAAGGTGTACGCCTCGGACATGAAGCAGCGGAACTTCATCGTCTATCAGAGCACGACGGTTTACAACTACGCGGTCGGCTTCAAGCCCGGCCGGACGGAGCTGGTGATCGTGCCCGTGGACGAGGACGGCGGCCAGGTCACGGCCGGCGCGCCGGTGACGATCACCGATGAGAACCGGGGCGCGGTCAAGCGGCGGGATCTGCAGGGACGCTTCGTCGTGTCCACGAAGGACGGCCAGAAGTTCCGGCTGTCGGTAATCCCGTCGGTGCCGAAGATCACCGCCGCGTTCTACCAGCTGCCGGTCGACCAGAAGGCCGAGTACGAGGCGTTCCAGCTGGTCAGGAACGCGATCGCCGGCTGAGCTCGAACCTCAGGACGGCGCCCGGCCGGGCTTGCGCGACCAGGCCGAGGTCGGCCGGGTGGACCACGCCGACGACGGGATAGCCGCCGGTCGTCGGGTGGTCCGCGAGCATGATCACCGGCTGGCCGTCCGGCGGGACTTGGACCGCGCCAGGGAGCATGCCCTCGCTCGGGATCTCCTCGGTCCGGGTCCGCGCCAGTGCAGGCCCGCGCAGGCGTACTCCGACACGATCGCTCGCGGAGGTCACGACGTAGTCACCCAGCGCGGTCAGGTCGATCCAGTCGTCGCGCGGCCCCAGCAATAGGCGTACCGCCGCCGGCGCACGGCTCCGAGGCGTCCAATCAACTTCAGCTGGTACGCCGAAAGCAGTGCCCAACGGCAGGAGGTCGCCGACGGCCAGCCGGGGTGGGCCGAGGCCGGACAGGGTGTCGGTGGATCGGCTGCCCAGCACGGGTTCGACGGCGATTCCGCCGGCCACGGCCAGGTAGGACCGTACGCCGTCGAGCGCGGCTCCCAGAGAGAGCACTCCGTCGGCCGGCACGAACACCGGGCGGTCTACATGCGACGGTCGCCCGTCGACGCGTACGCCGCACAAAGCCCCCGTGACGGCGACCCAGCAGGCCGAGTCGAACCGGAAATCCGCGCCGAGCACGGTGGTCTCGATGCCCGCCAGTTCCTCGGGATTGCCGACGAGGCGGTTCCCCAGCCGCAGAGCATCCCGGTCGGCCGCGCCGGAGCGGGGTACGGCCAGGCTAGCCAGCCCGGTACGGCCGAGATCTTGAATCGTGCTGAGCAGACCGGGCCGCAGGACGTGGATCACGACGCCGCCACGAAGCGGACTCGCGTACCCGGGGTGAGCAGTGCCGGTGGCGTACGCCGTTCGTCCCAGAGGCGTACCGACGTGTGTCCCAGAATGCGCCAGCCGCCGGGCGAGCGGCGCGGATAGACGGCGGTGTAGCCACCCGCGACGGCGACGCTCCCCGCGTCCACCGCCGTACGCGGACGGCTCAGCCGGGGCACGTGCAGCCGTTCCGGCACCCCCGTCAGGTACGCGAACCCGGGCGAGAACCCGCAGAAGGCCACCCGGAGGTCGGACCCGGTGTGAAGCGCGGTCACCTCGGCCGGTGAGCAGCCCGCCCAACGGGCGACGTCGTCGAGGTCCTCGCCGTCGTACCGAACGGGGATCTCCACGGCCTCGCCGAAGAAGTCCGGAGCGACGTCCGGCGAGAAGCCCGAAAGCGCCTCCCGCAGCGCAGCCTCGGTGAGCCCGGCGCTGTCGAGCAGCACCGATCGCGCCCCGGGCACGAGATCGGCGACCTGCGGCAGCGACCGCTCCCGGAGGTACGCATACAGCGCGGCAGCGGCGTCGCCGGTTTCGGCCTCGACCAGCCACCCGGTCAGCCCGACCGGCAGAATCCTCACCCCTGAATCATGCCGGGACCGCCTCCGGAAGGAGCACCTTGGGGACCCGGAGCGTCACGGCGACGATCCCGACCACGTACGCCGTCACGGTGACGAAGAAGTAGAAGTGCACGACGAAGTCGGGCCAGGCGCCGAGCCACTTCGCGACGTCGGTCTCCGGGCTGCCGAAGATCCCGGCCATCCACTGGACGAAGGAGTTCACCAGCGGCGACAACAGCCCGATGATTGCGAGGTTGAGCCAGAGCAGATGGTTGCGGATCGGCAACCGGGTCAGCAGGAAGAAGAAGCCCACGAACCAGATCAGGTCGCAGAAGTAGGGCGCGGCGTCGGTGGCCCACCCGGTGCTGCCGGTCCACTCGGTGTAGCCCCAGGTGAACCGGCCGATGTCGGTCTGCGGCCAGAACACGAAGTTCGTGACGTCGGCGCCTTCGAGCTTCGCCACGAGGGCGTGGCTGCCCTCGTGGCGAATCGTGCCGAAGATCTGGTACGCCGGGTACGCCAGCAGCCACCAGAGGTCGGTCAGGCGCAGCTTCCAGACGGGAAGGTCGGAGTCGGTCATGCATACATTGGCTGCCGTCGAACCCTAGATCGCTGCCTGGTTGCCGACAGACAGCCGGTCGATCGACTTCTCCGCGTCGAGGATCAGCAGTGCGCGTACCAATGTGGAGGAATGGACGGTGGTCTCACCGCGCTGGAACATCAGCGCGAGCGCGTCGCGAAGCGCGGTCGCCTGACTGACCAGCGCTTGAGCCGCGCGGAGCGCTCCGTAGGTCTCGTCTTGCCGGGCCGGATTGACCCGGGCGAGGCTCGCCAGGACGGCGACGTACGCGTCCACGACGTCGGCCTCGGCCCGGGTGAGGGCCGGCATCCGCAGCATCTCGGCCATCATCAGCCCGCCGTCCGAAGCGTCGCCCGATCGGCGAGCACGACGTCGACCAGCCCGAACTCGATGGCGGCCGGGCCGTCGAGCACCTTCGGCCGGGACAGGTCGGCGCGGATCTGCTCGACGGTCCGCCCGGTGTGCTCGGCGAGGATGGTCTCCAGCGCGGTCCGCTGACGCAGCAACTCCTGGGCCTCGATCTGGAGATCCTGGGTCGCGCCCTGACGGACGTCGAGCGACGGCTGGTGCAGGATCACGCGTGCGTTCGGCAGCATCATGCGCTTGCCCTTCGCCCCCGCCGCGAGCAGCATCGCCGCCTCGGGTCCGCACTGGCCCACGCAGACCGTCTGCACATCGCTGGCCAGACTGCGGATCGTGTCGTAGACGGCGAGCATCGCGGTCAGCGAACCGCCGGGCGAGTTGAGATACACGCCGATGTCGCGGCCCGGGTTGTCGGCGTCGAGGTAGAGGAGCTGGACGAGGACGTCGTTGGCCGTCTGGTCGTCGAGGGCGGTGCCGAGGAAGACCACGCGGTCGCCGAAGGCCTTGGAGTACGGATCGATCAGGTACTCGGACCGCGCGGTCCGCTCGCTGATCATCGGGAGGTGGCTCATCACGAAGCTCCAAATTTGTACAGGACGTAAGTTCTGTACAGAGCGTACCATCTGAGGGGTGACCCATGAAGTCCCGGTGACTCAGGCCCGCGCCGAGTTCGCCGACCTCGTCAACCGCGTCGTCTACGGCGGCGAACGGGTGGTCGTGACGCGGCACGGCAAGCCGCTCGTCGCGCTGGTCTCCGCGGCCGACCTGGCCCGCCTGGAGGCCGCCGACCAGCCCGTCATCCGGGTGACCAGCGAGACGTCGTCCGCTGCCGAGGCGGCCCCGACCCGGCGTCAGTTCGGCCTGACCGCCGAGCACCGCCCACCGGGCGGGAATCCGCGGTGAGCCGGTCCGGGAAAGGCGGCGCACGAAGCTCAACCCGGCCGCACAATGGCGGTCATGCAGCCGCTCCTTCACCTCCAGCTGACCGTCGACGAGCTGACCCTGCGGGCGACGACCGAGGCTGATCTCCCCGCGCTGGCGGCGACGCTCCCCGACGACGTCGAGCTCAACCCGGCGCTTCCGGGCGCCGACGGCGACGCCCGGCTCGACCGGACGGCCCGCGTCTACCAGCAGTACTGGCGTAATCGCGCGGACTCGCGCCCCGGCTCGTGGACGTTGCCGTTCGTGGTGCTCCGGGACGGGCGGATCCTCGGCGAGCAGACGCTGGAGGCCGACGACTTCGGCCGGCTGCGTACGGTCGAAACGGCGTCGTGGCTGGTCTCCGGGGCGCGCGGCAAAGGCATCGGCAAACGCATGCGGCTCGCCGTGCTGTCGCTCGCCTTCGACCACCTCGGCGCAGTAGTCGCGGAGACCGAGGCCTGGCATCACAACACCGCCTCGCTCGGCGTCTCGCGCAGCCTCGGCTACCTGCCCAACGGCGTCTACCGCCATTTGGACGGAGACGGCGCGGACGACATGATCCGCATGCGGATGCCGGTGGAGACCTGGCGACAGCACCACGGCGGGCTGGGCGTCGAGATCGACGGATTGGCCGAGTGCCTGGAGTGGCTCACCGCCTAAAATCCGACCATGGCGGACTTGGCGATCACCGAGCTGGACGACGTCCACCGGCTGAGCGACGTCGCCGAGCTGCTGCGCCGAGTTTGGGCCGCCGACTCCGCCGACCAGATCCTCAACCTGTCGACTTTGCGGGCCCTCGCGCACGCGGGCAACTACGTCGTGGGGGCGTACCGGGACGGGCAGCTGGTCGGGGCCAGCGTCGCCTTCCGCGGCGACGACCACCTCCACTCGCACGTCACGGGCGTGGTCCGCGGTGGCCAGGGCGCGGGCGTCGGTCACGCCCTCAAGCACCATCAACGCGAATGGTCGCTGCGCCACGGCATCTCCCGCATCCGGTGGACCTTCGATCCACTTGTACGCCGAAACGCGTACTTCAATCTCCGGAAGCTGGGCGCGGTGGCGACCGAGTACCTCGAGGACTTCTACGGCGCGTTGACCGACGGCATCAACACCGGCGAACCGAGCGATCGGCTTTACGTCTGCTGGGAACTGGACCAGCCGACCGAAGTGCCCGAGGTCGCCGGAGCCACCCGGTTCGTACCGACGCCCCCGGACATCGAGGGCCTGCGCGCGGCCGATCCGGCGGCGGCCCAGCGCTGGCGGTACGCCGTCCGCGAAGGACTGCAGGAGCCGATGGCCACCGGCTGGACCGTCGCCGGGTTCACCGAAGACGGGGCGTACGCGTTGAAGGAGCCGGAATGAAGCTGACCGGGATCGAACTACGCCGAGTGGCGATGCCCCTGGTGGCACCGTTCCGTACGTCGTTCGGCGTCGAACACGCCCGCGATGTGCTGCTGGTCCGGGCGTACGGGCCGGACGCCGAGGGCTGGGGCGAATGCGTCGCGATGGACGAGCCGCTCTACTCCGCGGAATACGTCGAGGGCGCGGCCGACGTGATCCGCCGCTTCCTCGCGCCCATCCTGTCCACTGTCGACAATCCCGAGGCGCACCTGGTCGAGCGCGCGTTCGCCCCGATCAAGGGGCATCCGATGGCGAAGGCCGCAGTACTGACCGCCGTCCTCGACGCGCAGCTGCGGGCGTCCGGGACGTCGTTGGGCACCTACCTCGGCGCAGTACGCCCCGCAGTCCCCTCGGGCGTCTCGGTCGGCATCATGGACTCGATCCCGGAACTGCTCGACGCGGTCGCCGGGTACCTCGCCGAGGGCTATCTCCGGATCAAGCTGAAGATCGAACCGGGCTGGGACGTCGATCCGGTCCGGGCAGTACGCGAACGGTTCGGCGACGACATCCTGTTGCAGGTGGACGCCAACACGGCGTACACCCTGGCCGACGCCCGGCACCTGGCCCGGCTGGACCCGTTCGGCCTGCTGCTCATCGAGCAACCGCTCCCGGAGGACGATGTACGCGGCCACGCCGAATTGGCGCGCGTTGTGCGTACCCCTGTGTGCCTGGACGAATCGATCACCTCGGCGCGGGCCGCGGCCGACGCCATCGCACTGGGCGCGTGTTCGATCGTGAACATCAAGCCTGGGCGGGTCGGCGGTTATCTGGAAGCGCGGCGCGTCCATGACGTGTGCGCGGCGAACGGTGTGCCGGTGTGGGCCGGCGGCATGCTGGAGACGGGCCTCGGACGGGCCGCGAACGTGGCACTGGCGGCGTTGCCGAACTTCACGCTGCCGGGCGACACGTCGGCGTCGAACCGCTACTACGCCCGTGACATCACCCGGCCGTTCGTCCTGGTAGACGGGCAGCTGGAAGTCCCGGCGGCCCCGGGCATCGGCGTCGATCCAGACCCGGACGCGCTGACCGACGCGACCACCTCGACCGAGGTGCTGAACCTGGCACGATAAACGATCGCGTGTCCTGGGTAGAGGTTCGGCGTGGACCTCAACAAGGACGCTCAGATCGACACCGGTCAGATCGAAGACCGCCGTGGCGCGGGCGGCAGCGGGTTGAGCGGTATGCCGATCCCGCTGCCCAGCGGCCGCGGCGGCTGGATCGTGACCATCATCTTTCTCATCGTCGCGATCGCCGGCGGTGGCGTGCTCGGCGGCAACATGCTGAGCGACGACGGCGGCTCCAGCAACCTGGCGGAGAAGTGCGCGGCGTCGAACCCCAATCGGCTGGACGAGCCCGACTGCCGCAGCGCATTGTTCGTCACGTCGATCCAGGACTACTGGCAAGACGCGCTGCCCGGCACCTTCGGCAAGAAGTATCAGCAGGCCAAGACGGTCTTCTTCAGCCAGGCGGTGAGCACCGGCTGCGGTCAGGCGGACGCCTCGGTGGGCCCGTTCTACTGCCCGCCCGACGGCAAGGTCTACATCGACCTGTCGTTCTACGACGAGCTCGAGAACCGGTTCGGCGCTCGCGGGATCTTCGCGCAGGCGTACGTGCTGGCCCACGAGTACGGCCACCACGTGCAGAATCTCCTCGGTGCCGCCGTCGGTGGCTCGGGTGACTCGGTGCCCATCGAGCTGCAGGCGGACTGCTACTCCGGAGTCTGGGCCAAGCACGCGACGCAGACTACCGACGCCAGCGGCCGTCCCCTGATCAAGAGCCTGTCGCAGGCCGACATCCAATCCGCGCTCGACGCGGCGGCGGCGGTCGGCGACGACACCATCCAGAAGAAGACGACCGGGCACGTCGACGAGTCGAAGTTCACCCACGGCTCGGCCGCCCAACGCCAGCACTGGTTCAGCACCGGCTACGAGTCCGGCGACCCGAAGTCCTGCGATACCGCCAGCGCCTAGGGCCCCACCACATCCCGCAGGAGCCGTGGGAGTTCGGCCGGGAAGACGGCCTCGTCGCGCAGCGCGTCGAGATCGGCCACCGACCACCAGCCGAAGGAATCGACGAACCGCTCCTCGTACTCGTCGAACCCGTCCCGGGTCGGCTCCCACCGATCGACCCGGGCGACGAAGAACTCCTGCCGCTGGCGGTAGTGGACGCCGTCGAACGAGAACTCGCTGACCTCGGTCCACACCGGGCCTCGCAGGTCGCCAGCCGTCAGCGCCAGGCCGGTCTCCTCGCGGAGCTCCCGGACGGCGGCTTCGGCGTACGTCTCGCCCTCGTCGAGCCCACCCCCGACGGTGACCCAGTAGAACGTCTCCGGCCGGGCGGGGTCGCAGCCGCGCAGCAACAACACCCGGTCGCGCGCGTCGACCAGCAGTACGCGTGCCGCCGTCCGATCCTGCACCTCGTCCATGATCTCCCCGTGCCCGTGCGGTCTCCCCGGGCGAGCACGCTACCCCCGCGATCGCGGGGGTCGCCTGGCGTCGGTCGGGTGGTACGTCAGCGACCTCTCCGGGCTCGGGTGGCGTGCATGACGTACCACCCAGTTCCGCATCGCATGCGAGCGGCCCGGGCATGCGGGCGGCCCGGGCATGCGGGCGGCCCGGGCAGTGGGCACAATGGACGCCATGAGGCTCTGGGAGTACGCGCGGCTGGAGTATCGCTCGGCGGGAACGCTCGGCAACGACCGGTTCCTGGACTGGGACGCCGTGTTCTACCACCCGGGCGGGGTGCAGCGCTGGGGCACTGACGAACGGTTCGACGACCTGCGTCACCTCAACCGAGCCGGAGCCGACGGTTGGCAGGCGTACGACCGCAGCGCCGTCTATCACCACGGCGAACCTCACCGCCTGTACGCGGTCACCTACTCGATGCGTCGCTCACTCGACTGAACGCTTTCCGTGTTCGTACACATGTGCGAACATGGAAAGCGCCATGGAGTTCGTACCCGCGACATCCCGCCTGCTGGCGGCCAACCGGGCCGCCGCGGCGTTCTATGCCGCCCAGCTCCGGCACGTTCCGGCTGCCCGGCGCTACCTGGCTGAACGGGGCATCGAGGCGGCGGCCGGGTCGTGGTGGCAGCCCGGTGTCGCGCCGCCCGGCTGGACGGGGCTGCTCGACCGGCTGACCGGGCTCGGGTTCACCCCGGCCGAACTGCTCGCCGCGGGGCTGGTCAAACAGTCGCGGACCGGCCGGCTCATCGACTGCCTCCGGCAGCGGGTCGTCTTCCCCATCCACGACCAGCGCTGCAACGTCATCGGCTTCACCGGGCGGGATCTGTCCGGCCGCCCGGATGCGCCGAAGTACCTCAACACTCCGACGACCTCGATCTATCACAAGGGAGAGGCGCTGTTCGGGCTCGGCTTGCAGCTGGCGCACCGGCGACGCCGGGACCGCCGCCCGATCCGGGTCTTCGTCGTCGAGGGCGCGGCCGACGCCATCGCGGTGCACCGGATGGTGCATGATCATGCCAGCGAACAGCTGTTGCCCGTGGCGCTGTGCGGGATCGTGCTCACCGAACACCACCTGCGGCTGCTGCGGAAGACGATCGGGCCGACCGCCTCGCTCAGCCTCCTGCTTGATGGCGACGACGCCGGGCGGGACGCGTTCGAGCGGTGGCTGCCGCTACTGCGTACGTGGGCGGGGCCGGTGGACATAGCGACCCTGCCCGACGGCACCGACCCCGCGGAGTTGCTGGTCCGGCACGGTCCCGCCGACGCGCTGCGGATCGTCCTCGGCGCGCTCCGCCCGGCTCAGCTGGCCCGGCTCGACCGGATTCTCGACCGGCTCGGGGGTGCGCTCGATCTCGGCGAACCCGAGACTCGCGTACGCGTCTGGCGGGCGATCACGCCGTGCTTCCGGGACGACCCGTCCCGGGGCTCCGATCTGGCCGATCTCGCCAGCGCCCGGCTCGGGCTGTCGTTGGCCGACGTCATGACCGGGGTCGTCAACGAGATCGCCTGACGCCGCACGGTTCGCCGCACACCGTTGACGGCTCGGCGCTCGGCGCTCGGGGCTCGGCGCTCGGGGCTGGATCAGGGATCCGGGTCGAATCATGGGTCAAGATTCGACCGAGAACCCTGATCCAGCGCCAAAGAGCGGGGCGCAATCAGGGCGCGGGGGACGACGGTCAGCGGAGGACGGCCAGGGCGCTGGGCGTACCACTGAGGGAAGCGGCTCCGTCCCGACCGACCGTGACCGAGACACGTCGCCCGGCCAGCCGCAGGCCACGGACCGTGAAGCCGCCCAGCGGCGCGCCCGCGAGCGGACGAAGCGTGACCTGACCGGCGGGAACGTCCGGGCGCAGACCCGAAGCGGCGTGCAGGATCGCGACTGCGCTCGCCGCCGACCAGGCCTGGGGCTGGCACGAGGCCGGGTAGGGCGTCGGGTGGCGCAGGTCGGTCCGGGCGTCGCCGCCGTGCAGCTCGGGCAGCCGGTAGCCGACCGCTTCCGCCGCCGTGAGCAGTCCTTCCGTGAGAACTGCGGCCGCGTCCGCGTGGCCCTCCGCGGCCAGCCCCGACACCGCGATCGCAGTGTCGTGCGCCCACACCGATCCACAGTGGTAGGACAACGGGTTGTAGCCGCCGTCGCGATCGGACATCGTCCGCAGCCCGTAGCCGCCCGCCAGCTCCGGCGACGCCAGCAGCTCGGCGACTCGGGTCGACTCCTCGGCGGTCAGCATCCCGGTGCCGAGCAGGTGCCCGATGTTGCTGGTCAGGGCGTCGACCGGCCGCTTGGCCCGGTCCAGCGCCATCGCCGGGTACGCTCCCCGCGGCCCGTCCACCCAGAACGCCGACCGGAAGCGCTTGGCCATTTCGACGGCGTACGTGCGCCACTTGTCGGCGGCCGGACGGCCGAACGCGTCGAGCAGTGCGGCCGCGTTCGTCGCCGCCTGTGCCGCGTACGCCTGAACTTCGGCGAGCGCGATCGGTGCTTCGGCGAGCCGGCCGTCGGCGAAGCATACGGCGTCGCCGGAGTCCTTCCAGCCCTGGTTGGCCAGGCCGAGCCCACTGGTGTCGAGGTACTCGACGAAACCGTCGCGGTCCGGGTCGGCGTACTCGTCGAGCCAGGTCAGCGCGGCTTCCAGGGTCGGCAGCAGCTCCTCGACGGCGTCTTCGGCCAGCCCCCAGCGCCAGGCGTCGTGCAGCAGGCTGATCCAGAGCGTGGTCGCGTCGACGGTCCCGTAGTACGCCGGGGGCAGCGACAGCTCCTCGCCTTCGAGCGCGACGTGGAACTCGTGCCGCCGCAGCTCGTGCAGGATCTTGCCGGGCGCCTCCCCCGACCTCGGGTCGAGCGCCTGTCCCTGGCGGCGAGCCAGCGTACGCAGGGTGCCGGCGGCGAGCTCGGTCCCGAGCGGCAGCAGCATCCGGGCCGCCCACAGACTGTCGCGCCCGAACAACGTCAAGTACCACGGGACCCCGGCGCCGAGGAAGGCGTCGCCCGGGCTGCCCGCCTCGGCCAGCCGCAGCGATTCCAGGTCGTCGAGCGACTGCTCCAGGAGCCGGGTCAGCCGCCGGTCGTCGGCGACCAGTTCGGGCCGCTCCCACTCGACCGGTCCGGCCGGTTCGACGAGGACCGAGCGCGGGTCGCTGACCGCCACCTTCCAGTCCACCTCGGTCGCCGAGCCCGGCCCGATGGTGACGTCCCAGGCCACGAGGGCTGCGCCCGTGTCCGAGACGGCGGCCCGCGCGCCCGGCGCGGTGACCGTGACGGCCAGCCCACCCTGCCGCCAGGCCGGCCGCCCGCCGTCGAGGTACGCCGGGACCGGGGCGGTCAGCCCGCCCGACTTCACCGTCTCGATGGCGGCGAGGTCGCAGGCCAGGTCGACGGTGAGGCCGAGCGTCACCGGTTCGTGGGAGGCGTTGGTGAACCGCAGGTTCTCCGTCATCCCGGCGGCGCTCACCCGGCGGCGGCGCTCCAGGCGTACGGTCGGATCCGGCGAGAGGTCGCCCAGCCAGGGCAGCAGCCCGATGAAGACGGCCGAACCGGGCCCGGTCAGGCTGTGGGTGACGGCGACCGGTTCGCGACCGTCCACTCGCAGCACCGCCTCGGACAGCACCCGATAGTCGGCGTGGAACAGCCCTTGCGCGCCGGTCGGCCGCAGCTGGCCGTCGGTTCCACCGAGGACCGAGGCGGGGGCGTGAACAACGCTCACGAGATCATGCAGGAGGGGTTGCACAGCAGCTCCTCGGATTGCGGCGTGATCGGGGGGCAGACCGACAACCGTAGTCGCCGGTGATCGTCTCTCCCAGCATTACGCGGCGGCCCGATCGGTGATCTTCGTGACGTGGCTCACACTTGCACCCTTCGTCACCAGGGACGGAACCGCAGATCACGGCGAATCTGCCGGACGACGTTGCGGCCGGGAACGCCCGTCACCCCTCCCCCGCCGTGGGTCGCCGATCCGGCTTGGTACAGCCCCCGGATCGGCGTACGCAGGTCGGCGTATCCGGCCGCCGGACGGCAGTGGAACATCTGCCCGGCGGTCAGTTCACCGTGGAAGATGTTGCCGCCGACCAGCCCGTACTCCTCCTGCATCCGGTGCGGCCCGATGATCTGCCGGCCCAGGATCGACGCGGTGAACCCGGGTGCGACCTGCTCCATCCGGGCCGTCAGCCGGTCGGCGTACGCGTCCAACTCGGCGTCGTGGGCCGCGTCCGCATAGGAGAAGGGCACCCACTGCGTGAACATCGAGACGACGTGCTTGCCCTCGGGCGCGAGAGTCGGATCGAAGACGCTGGGTATGCAGATGTCAGCGAACGGAAGCGTCGACGGCCGGCCCCCGGCCGCCTCCTGGAACGCCGTCTCCACGTCGTCGAGCGACTCGGCCAGCACGATCGTGCCGCCGTAGACCGACGGATCGAACGACGGGTGGGCGGTGAAGATCGGCAGCCGGTCGACCGCGAAGTTCACCTTCACCGTGCCTGACCTGGTCTGATACGACTCGATGTCGGCGACGAACTCCGGCGGCAGGTCGGCCCGGTCCAGCAGCTTCAGGAACGAGAGCTGCGGGTGGGCCGTCGTGACGACGACCGGCGCCGCGATCTCCTCGCCGTCCTCCAGGACCACTCCGGTGACCCGGCCGTCGCGCGTCGTGATCCGAGCGACCGGGGCCGACGTGCGGATCTCCGCCCCGAACCCGCGAGCCGCCGCCGCGAGCGCCTGAGTCACCGCGCCCATCCCGCCGCGCGGAAAGCCCCAGGCGCCGGTCTGCCCGTCGACCGCCTCGCCGACATGGTGGTGGAGCAGCACATACGCCGTCCCGGGACTGCGCGGCCCGGCCCAGCCGCCGATCACGCCCGACACGCTGAGCAGGCCGCGCATCGCGTCCGACTCGAACCGGTCCTCGACCAGGTCGGCGACGCTCGACGTGAACAGCCGGGTCAGGTCGAACGCCGCGCGTACGTCGACCTTGCGCAGCTTCGCCCCGATCCGCGCGAGTCCCAGCAGGTCACCCGGCCGCTTCGAGCCGACCTTCGGCGGGATCTCCTTCAGCAACGGCCCGACCAGGCCGCCCAGTCGCGCCATCCACGCGTCCCACTGCTCGTAGGCGTCCGCGTCGCGCTGCGAGAACTTCGCAATCTCCGCGTACCGCTGCGCCGGATCGTCGGCCAACCGCAGCGCGCGGCCGTCACGGCGCGGCGCGAAATACGGCCCCTGCGGGTACACGTGGTAGCCGTGCTCGGCCAGCCGCAGGTCGCGTACCATCCGGGGGTCCAGCAAACTGACCACATAGGACAGCGCGGTCACCGCGAAATCCGGCCCGAACGGCCGCTCGGTCACCGCCGCGCCGCCCACCACGTCCCGCCGCTCCAAAACCAAGACCCGGCGTCCGGCTCGCGCCAGGTAGGCGGCGGCCACCAGGCCGTTGTGCCCACCGCCGATGATGATCATCTGGTACGCCATAAGGTGCAGTCTTGCGCTACCTTGTCGGTCGTGGAACCCCCTCCTCCTCCGCCCACGGTCTCTCAGGTCGAATCGCAGGTCATGCAGAAGAAGCGGACCTGGCGTGATCGTGCGGGCAAGGCCGGCGCCGGCGTCGCCGTAGCGGCCGGCGCGGCCAAGGTCGCCGGGGCCGGCAAACTGTTCGGCCTGCTCAAGGGCGTCTGGCTGTTCGCGCACTTCAAGACGGCGTTCACCATGCTGCTCTCGGTCGCCGGGTACGCCCTCTTCTACGGTTGGTGGTTCGCCATCGGCTTCGTCCTGCTGATCTTCGTCCACGAGATCGGGCACGTCATCGTGCTCCGCATCCAGGGCGTGAAGGCCAGCGCGCCGATGTTCATCCCGTTCCTGGGCGCGTTCGTCAAGGTCGAAGGCGAGCAGCGCTCGGTCGCCCAGGAGGCGGCCTCCGCCCTCGCCGGCCCGATCGCCGGAACCATCGGCACGATCGCCGTCCTCGCCGCCGCCGAATCGAGCGGATCACCCCTGCTCACCGCGTTGGCGTACTCGGGCTTCCTCATCAACTTCTTCAACTTGTTCCCGGTACTCCCCCTCGACGGCGGCCGAGTCGCCGGCGCGTTGCACCCAGCCCTCTGGATCGCTGGACTGGCGGGCGCAGCCGTCATGCTGATCCTGCGCCCCAGCCCGATCTGGATCTTCGCGCTGATCCTCGGCGGCATCGAGACCTACCGCCGCTGGAAGGACCGCAAAGCCGGGCGCACCAGCGCCTTCTTCGACGTTCCCACTGGTACGCGCTGGGCTATCGGCGGTGCTTACCTCGCTGTCGCTCTTCTCTGCCTTTACGGGATGGAGTACACCTACGTTCCCCATCACTGGTGATACGCCTTCGCTACTTCTTTCCATGATCAACGGAGAAAATGCGGGGCTATGGCACCGCAAAACTTCCGCTGATCATGGCAACGCAAGATCATGGTCAATTCTGCGTCGCTATCACACCCCAGAATTGACCATGATCATGGAAGTCGGACAAATCGACAACGGCGAACCGCCACCCCAACCCCCTTCGGCGCGCTCTTTCCAACCCAGCACCGTACGAAGCCGCAGTCAGCCATCCAGAGCAGGGCTGTAAAGCGCCGAAAGAAACCGAGTAAGCAAAGCCTCACGAGAGGCGGGCGGAAGCCCGTCGAGCACAGCGTTGACGGCAGCCATCCGAGGCGTACCACCGGCGAAGGAAACGCCGACAGCGGGGAGCAGAGCGCCAAGCGCAGCGTCGTCGAGCGAAGCGAAATCAAGCGAAGCGATCTGCGAAAGCGCATCGGTGGAAACGGGGCCGAGCGAGCGTGCAGAGGAAACGGCGACAGCCAAGGTCGCCAGCAAAGAGTCGACGCCGGATTCGCTCACCCCGGTCAAGGTCAGGTGAAGGCTGGCGGGCATCCCGGCGTAACTGAGCTGAGGCTGAAGGAAGAAGCCGCGGACACGTGCTTCGTCAGCGATGGTGAAGACATCCAGCCCGGGATCATCGTCCACAGTGAACGCGACCAGCGTGGCGTCGGGCGTACCGAGCACTCGCAGGCCGGGAATGTCCGAAATGCCGCGCACGACACGACGCGTTGCCTCCAATGCAGCGGCACCGAGCGAGCGATAGCCCGAGGTGCCCAAGGACTGGAGCGTCGCCCAAGCACCGGCGAGCGGACCGGCGCCCTTGCTGCTCTGGATCGTCGAGTTGATCACGGTGTACCCGGGCCACTCCGCACACGCGAAGTACGCCCCCAGCCGCATCGCCGAATCGCGGAACAGCAGGACCGAGGCGCCCTTCGGGGCGTACCCGAATTTGTGGAGGTCCACCGACAACGAGGTGACGCCGGGGACGCCGAGGTCGAAGGGCGGGATGTCGGCTCCGGCGTCGGCCAGCCACGGCAGCAGCCAGCCGCCGACGCACGCGTCGACGTGGCACGCGACCCCGCGAGCGGCGGCAGCAGCCGCGATGGGAACGACGGGATCGATGACTCCGTGCGCATAGGACGGTGCGGACGCGACCACGAGGACGGTGTCGTCCGTGATCGCGTCGGCCATCGCCTCCGGGAGGGCCCGGAAGGAAGTCGGCGAGACCGGGACCTGCTTTACGCGTACCCCTAGGTAGTGACCTGCTTTGTGGAAGGCCGCGTGGGCCGTGGCCGGGACCACGATCTCGGGATTCGCCACGTCGGGCCGGGAGTCGCGGGCAGCCTTGACAGCGAGGATGATCGATTCCGTGCCGCCGCTCGTGAAGATCCCGGGCGTCGTGGCGTCACCGCCGAGCCGGCTCGCGACCGCCGCGACCACCTCGCGCTCGAGCCGCACGATGCTGGGGAAGGCGGTCGGGTCGAGCCCGTTGACCTCCAGCATCGCGAGGTACGCGGCCTGCGCCGCCGCGCGGACCTCAGGACGGCCACTGTCATAGACGTACGCCGTCGTCCGCCCGCCTTGCGTGGGCAGGTCGGCGGCGCGCAGCGTGTTCAGTTCCTCGAGCAGTTCCGCAGAAGATCGGCCGTGATCAGGCAACATTCGTCAGTTCCCGGTGGTGCGGGCGCGCCCGTAAGCGCGCAGGATGGGCAGCGACGCCAGCATGAGCAGCGCCGGTACAACGGTGAACCCCAGCAGTAGAGCCGTTTTCGCCGAGCCGGGCTGGGTGACCGGTTCGTCGAAAGTGGACGACAGGAAGCCGCCGACCGCGAGCATCAGGGCGTAGAGGCCGGGGCCGACCGCGAGCCCGGCGGTCTCCCCCGCGGTCCACGCCCCGGTGAACGCACCAGCCTGAACCTGGCCCGTACGCGCAGCGTCGGCGACGATCGCGTCGGGCATAAGCGCCAGCGGCAGGACTTGGAGGGCGGCGTAGCAGAGCCCGAGGACGGCCGCGGCCGCCAGCACCGACTTGGAACCGGCAGCGCCCAGCGGGTAGTTGACCAATGCCGCCACGGCGAAGACGACTGTCGCGACGGTGAAGCAGCGCAGCCGGCCGAAGCGCCGGGCCAACGCCGACCACACCGGTACGGCGAGCGCACTCGGCCCGACGACGCATACGAAGAGAATCGAGGTGAGGCTGTAGTCGCCGAGCCAATATGTCGCCACGTACGGCACCGCGGCGAGCATGATCGCGATGCCGACCGCCTGAGTCACGAACGCCGACATGAGCAGGAAGAACGGACGGTTGCCCCGGGCCAGGCGGAAGGCCGCGACGAGACCGAGGACGTCGCCGCCCGGCCGGGAGCGTACCCAGCGGGTGGAGAGCGTCGCCGTCACGCACGCAGCCAGGACGACTGCGCCGACGACCCCGCCCATCAGGGCGTACCCGGGACGGCCGCCGCCACCGGCGTCCACGACAGCGGGCGCGAGCCCGCCCGCGATCAGGATGCCGAGAGTCAGGAACACGATGCGCCACGTCATGATGCGCAGCCGCGTGTCGGGTTCGTCGGACATCTCTGCGGGCAAGGCGACATAAGGCACCTGGAACGCGGCGAACGCCACCGACGCCCCGATGAACGCCAGCGTCACCCAGATCGCGCCCGCGTACCCGCTCGACGGGCTCAGGAACATCGTCGCGAACGCCACCGGCATTACGAGCGCGCCGGTCAGTAGCAGCTTCGTGCGGCGGGCGGTGCGTACCGCCTCCCGGTCGCTGGCTGCGCCGATGATCGGGTTGAACAGCACGTCCAGCGCCTTCGGGGCGACCACCACGACCCCGGCCAGCGCCGCCGGCACCGCCAGGACGTCGGTCAAGAAGAACAGCAGGAGGAGGCCCGGAACGGTCGAGAAGACCCCGGTGCCGATCGAACCCACGCCGTATCCGGCGAGCCGCCCTTTGTTCACTGCGTCACCAGCTTCTTGACGAGACCGTCGAGATGCGCCCGGTAGCGCGCCACCGTGGCGAGGTCGTGCACGTGCCGCTTGCCGTCGGCGTCCAGCACGCCGGCCTGGACGAAGCCGTGGATGCTCCACATGACCGTCCAGAGTGTCATGTCGTCGTGAATTTCGATCGCGTCGCGCACGAGGTCGATCAGCGGCCAGGCGTACTCCTGCTCCAGGCCGGTCACGTCGGCGGCGTCGGCGAGCCAGCGCCGCATCCAGAGCGCGGGCACATGCGGATTCGCCAGGCAGAAGTCCAGGTAGCGACCCACGAGCGACTGCAGGCCCGCCACCGGGTCGGGCTCCGCACGCATCTCCTCGATCGCGCCGGTCAAGGCCGCTCGTTCCAACTCGTACGCGTGCCGCATGACCTCGCGATAGAGATCCGCCTTGGCACCCACGTGGTACGCCACGGTGGCGATGTTCAGCCCACTCGCCCGGCCGATCTCCCGCGTACTGGTGCCGTCGTAGCCGCGCTCGGCGAACAGTCGCGTCGCCGCCTCGAGTACGCGTTCGCGGCTGGCCTTCTCCTCCATCCCCGCACGTTAACCGCGCCGGGGTGTCCCCGTCAATCGTTTGATGGAGGCGCTCTCTACCCCCCGCCCTTTCTGCGCGATCATGAACCTTCGGTCATGATCGACCGGCGTGTCGTGTCCCGGGCACCCTGATCGACTCCGCAACCGGGTGATCGACATGGCGGGGGCGGGCGTGAGCGCGACGGGCGAGCGCGACGGCGAGTCAGGCCGCCGGCGTGGGGCCGACGTACCCGCTGCTCCACCGGAAGCGATGCGGCGGTTGGGCGTACTCCTCGATCGCGTGCGCGATCCATCCCGCAGTACGCGCGAGTGCGAAGATCACCTCGGCCGCACCCGGCCCCATCTCGGCCGCGTACGCGAGCGCCGCCAACGCGAAGTCGATGTTCGGCTTCGCGTTGGCCGTCGCGACCAGGTCGTCTAGCGTCGACTGGAGGCCGGCGGGAATCGGCACGACGTCGAGGAGCGCCCGCGCCCGGGGATCGCCGTCCGGGTAGAGGCGCTGGCCGAGGCCCGGCAGCCCGCCGCTGCGCAACTGTTCGGCGATCGCGGCGGCGGCTCCGTCGCGGGCGGCCGTCTCGACCAGGCGGTACACCGCGGCACCGACCGCTCCGTGCATCGGCCCGTCCAACGCGCCCAATCCAGCCGACACCACGGCGTACGGGTGCGCTCTGGTCGACGCGGCAACGCGTACCGCAATAGTCGACGCGGCCAAGTCATGGTCGGCGAGCAAGACGAGCGCGGCGTTGAGGGCCCGGAGATCGTGCGCGGCGGGCGAGCGATCGGTGAGGCGCGACCAGAGGCGGGCCGCGATGCTCGTGTCGGCGGGCTCGCCCCGCGCGGGCAACGCGTCGACCATCGTGGCCAGCAACTCCGGCGCATGGGAGACCACAGTGGACGGTGACAGGTCGAACCGCAGCGGGTCGGTCGCCGCCGCCACCGCGACGATCACCGGCAACCGGTCGGCCAGGCGCGCGTGCGGCGGCAGCTGCTCACTCGCGCGCCGCGCCCGCTCCAGCGCCTCGCCCGGCGCGACGAACGCCACCGGCTCACAATCCCACAGCAACGTCGCCACGTGCTCAAACGCGGTGTCCACCAGGCTCGCGGCATCGCGGCCTCGATAAAAGAGCCGGTTGTACGCGATGAGCGTGATCGCCGTCCGCATGGCCGGTTCGGCATCCCGTTCCGGTCGAGTGCCCTGCGTACGGGCGGCGAGCCGCTCGACGTCGGAGAGCCGGAAGCGGCTGATCCGCTCGCCGGGCACCTTGACTCGAGTCAACAGTCCCCGGCTCACGTACGCGTAGATCGTCTCAGGCTTGATACGCAGCCGCCGGGCGACTTCAGCGGTGGTCAGCAGGTGATCTTCGGCCATGTGGCCATGGTCTCACATTGACTGAATCAACGTTGACTGCCTGCGTTTGTCGGGGCGACGCTCACGGCATGCCTGAACTCGTCACCGTCCCCCGCGGACTGGCCGGAGTCGTGGTCACCGACACCACGATCGGCCACGTACGCGGCCTCGAAGGCTTCTATCACTATCGGCAGTACTCGGCGATCGATCTCGCCGAGCGTCGTACGCTCGAAGACGTCTGGGCTCTGCTGATCGACGGCGCCCTGCCGGCCGCCTCGCTGCAGGAGGAAATCGCACCGCTGCGCCACATTCCGCCGGTGGTCGCCGCCGCCCTCCCGTCGATCGCGGCGGCCTCCTCATCAGTGGACCCGATGGGCGGACTCCGCGCCGCACTCGCCGTCGCCGGCCTGGCCGCGGGCGCCAAGCCGCTCTACGACACGTCTCCTCCGGAGCGTCGGTCCCAAGCGATGCGCCTCTGCGCCCTTACGCCCTCGTTGCTGGCAGCGCTATACCGCCTCCGTCTCGGCCTGGAGGTTGTGGAACCGCGCGACGACCTGCCGCACGCCGCCAACTACCTGTACATGATCACCGGTTCCGTTCCCGCACCGACGCAGGTGGCGGCGATCGAGAAGTACCTGATCGCGACGGTCGACCACGGCTTCAACGCCTCGACCTTCACCGCCCGGGTCATCGCCTCCACCGGAGCCGACCTGTACGCCTGCATCGGCGGCGCCCTGGGCGCGCTGTCCGGCCCGCTCCACGGCGGCGCGCCGAGCCGAGCACTGGACACATTGGACGCGATCGGCTCTCTTCCTCGGGCAGACGCGTGGCTCCGAGAACGAATCCTCAGCGGCGACCGGATCATGGGCTTCGGCCACCCGATCTACCGCACCGAAGACCCGCGTTCCCGCATGCTGAAGGGCGTCGCCCAATCCCTCGGCGGACCGCTGGTCGACTTCGCCGTCGCAGTGGAAGCCCGAGTGCTCGCGCTGCTCGCCGAGTTGAAGCCGGGGCGCGAGCTGCACACGAACGTCGAGTACTACGCCGGGGTCGTCATGGAACTGTGCGGGCTGCCGCGCGCGATGTTCACGCCGACCTTCGCCGCCAGCCGGGTCATCGGGTGGTGCGCCAACGTCCTGGAGCAGGCCGAAGACTCGAAGATCATCCGGCCCGACTCCCGTTATGTGGGGCCGCCGCCGCCCCAGCCCGTCCCCTGCTAAGACGGCCGGTCGTACTTGGTCAGGTCGTAGCGGCGGATCAGGTCGATCAGGTTGTTCGCGTACGTCGGTGAGGTGGCGTACCCGGCTTTGTGGATCTCCCGGGCGAACCGCTCGGGGTCGGAGGCGTACTTCATCGCCGTCTTGTAACGCGACATCGTGGCGAGCTGCCGGCCGTGGTCGTCGAAGGAGTCTGCCATCGTCCGGTACGCCCGGAAGGAAGCCCTGGTCGTGCTGCACTTGCCGGCCGTGCACTCCTGAGTCGCGTACGCCGAGCAGCCGACCGCGATCGGACCGGGACCGCCGAAGCACTTCATCCCGAAGTAGCTGTGGTCCACCCGGGTGAGGGTGCTGCGCCCCCAGCCGGATTCGAGGATGGCCTGCGCGATGGTGACCGAGGCGGGCACCTTCCACGTACGCGCACTGGCCTGGGCAGGCCCGGCGACCCGGGCGAAGAAGGCGTCCTTCGTCGCGGCCGGCACGGTCGCCGGAGCCTGCCCGCACCAGGGGTATCGCGGCTTGGCCGGAGCCCAGCGCACGTACTTGTCGGCGACGTAGCGGCCGGCCCCGATCCGGTCCCAGACGGCGTTGCCGTCGATCGTGGTGCCCCAACTGCGGCATTCGACCTGCAGACCGGCGGAGTCGCCCAGGGAACCGACGGTGGAGTGAGCGGTACCCGGCCCGGATCGGACGTTGAGTCCACCCGAGGTGACGTCGACGGCGGCCGACGTCGCATCCACCGGCGGATCGCCGCACCACGGCAACGCCGGACGGCCGTTCGGCCACTGGAGGAACCCGTCGGCGACGTGGCCGTGGCCCCAGTCGAGCCGATCCCACAGGGCGGCGGTGCGCTGACTTCCCTTGACCTGCTGACCCCACACCTGGCAGATCACCCGGACGGTCGAGCCGTCGTCGACGGTGCCGAGGATCGCGCGGTCGGTCGCCGCGCCCGAGCGTACGTTGAGCCCGCCGGGGGCTCGGACGATCGCTTTCCCTCCGCCTCTCGCGGTCGCTCGATCGAGGGGCTGGGCGGCGCTGGACGGGCTGGCGTTTGCCGGGCTGGCGAGGGCGAGTGCGCCGAGGAGCAGGCCGAGCCCGGCGACGCCGATGAACTTCATGCTCATTCAACGCAAATCCGAACTTACCGTCACGACATGACAAGTCAGGACAGTGGCGTTGGTCTCAGCAAACATTCATGGTCGCCGTGCGGCAACCCGGCTAGCGTTGCGCCCCATGGCAGAAGGATCGGTCTATACGTCCAGATCACGGACCCGACGACGGGTACGGCGATTCGTCATCGCCGGCGGGCTCGCCGTCGTGGTGCTCCTGGGGGCGGCCGGCGTCGGTGGCTGGCTCTACCTGCGCGGCGTCGACAAGAAGGTGGACCGGATCTCGGTCGCCGCCCTGAGCGACACCAAGCAGTCCGCCACCACCCCCGAGGGCATCGCCGACGGCGCGATGAACATCCTCCTGCTCGGCAGCGACTCGCGCGACCCCGACAACACCAGCGGCTCGCGTACCGACACGATCATGGTCGCCCACGTCAGCGCGGACCACGAAGACGTCCAGCTCGTCTCGATCCCCCGCGACACCTGGGTCTACGTCCCCGAATCCGGTGACGGCGAAGGCGGCGAAAACGCAAAGATCAACAGTGCGTACGCCTGGGGCGGGGCGGACTTGATGGTGCAGACGGTCGAGAAGTTCACCGGTCTGCAGCTCGACCACGTCATGATGATCGACTTCGCCGGCTTCAAGGAGATCATCGACGCCGTCGGGGGCATCGACATCAAGGTGGACAAGACGTTCACCTCGATCCACGCCCCGCACCGGAAGTTCACCAAGAACGCCGCGGGCACCACCACCCACATGGACGGCGCGACCGCGCTGGACTACGCCCGCCAGCGCAAGCAGTTCGCCGACGGCGACTTCACCCGCATCGCCCACCAGCATCAGATCATCAAGGCCGTGATGGACAAGGCGACCAGCACCGGAACGATCACCGACCTGACCAAGCTGACCTCCTTCCTCAACGCCACCGCGAGCGCGATCACCGTGGACGACACGCTGTCGCCGCTCAACCTCGCGTGGGCCCTTCGGGCTATCGGCAGCTCCGACGTCACTTTCCTGACCAACCCCACCAGCGGTACGCCGACGATCGACGGCCAGAGCGTGGTCAAGTCCGACACAGAGAAGGCCACTGAGCTCTGGGAGTCGGTCGGCAGCGACACTGTCGCGACATGGGCGCTGGCCAACCCGTCCTACGTACGCTGACCCCGCCCGCGCCGGAGCCCGAGTTGATCATGAGGATGGGGGCGCGACACGCCGAACAGGCGGGACCATGGGTTCATGATCAACGCTGGGGGGCGACGTCGTAGCGGTAAAGGCTGAAGTCCTTCATGACGCCGACGAGATGCGCGGCGTACGCCGGGGAGGTCGCGTACCCGGCTCGTTGGAGTTCCAGGGCGAACCGGTCGGGTGAAGCGGCGTACTTCATCGCCGTCTTGTAGTACGGCAGCCGGGCCAGTGCCCGTCCGTGGTCGGCGAACGAGTCGCTCACGAGCCGATAGGACCGGAACGCGTCCCTTGTGGAGTAACACCGGGAAGCGGAGCATTCGCGGGTGGCGTACGTAGAGCAGCCGAGAGCGATCGGGCCCGGGTCGCCGAAGCACTTCATCCCGAAGTAGTTGTGCTCGGTGACGGCCAGCGGACTGCGTCCCCAGCCGGATTCGAGGATCGCCTGGGCGATGGTGACCGAGGCGGGCACCTTCCACGTACGCGCGCTCGCCTGAGCCGGTCCGATGACGGCAGCCAGGAACGCCTTGTTGGACGACGGGGCCGACGGGGCAGCCGCGCCGCACCAGGGCAGCCGCGGTTCGCCCGCGGGCCAGCGGAGGAACGCGGCCGTCACGAATCGGCGTACGCCGAGCTGGTACCACACCGGGTCGCCGCTGATGTTCTGCGACCAGACCCGGCAGATCGGACGCACGGCAGCACCTGAGCCGACCGAGCCGACGATGGCGTGCGATGTGGCCGGCCCGGAGCGCACATTCAACGGGAACGACAGGTTCACGACTGCGGTACCAGCCGGCACGGACAACGCCGCGCATGTCGGCGCCGAGGCCCGTCGGGTGGACCAGGAGAGGAACGCGTCCGAGGCGTACCCGCCGGTCGTCAGGCGTACCCAGGTGGTGGTGCGGCGGACCGAGCCGACGATCTCCTGTCCGCGTACCCGGCAGGAGATCGAGACGGTCTTGTGCTGCCCGAGGCGGGATAGGACGCGATCGCGCAACCACGGCCCCGAGCGGACGTTGAGCCCGACCTTGGACTGGACCACCGCGCGGCCGGGGCCAGACGCGGCGGCAAAGGCCGAAGACGGAGCGGGTAGAAGCACGACACCGAGCGCAATCGCGACAAACCTTCGCAGACCTGCCATAAGTCGACGATAACCGGGTAATGCCCATAAAGTGCGAGAACGGCGTGATCTTCACCGCTAACCCCGGCCCCGATGCCAGATCATGGCAGCCCACCCGGAACAATGGTCAGTATGCTGACCCGCCCGGATCTCCGTAACGTCGCGATCGTCGCGCACGTCGACCACGGCAAGACCACGCTCGTCGACGCCATGCTCAAGCAGGGCGGGGCGATCCACACCCGCGGCGAGATGGCCGACCGGGTGATGGACTCGATGGACCTCGAACGTGAGAAGGGCATCACCATTCTCGCGAAGAACACCGCGGTCCACTACCAGGGCGCGGACGGCGAGTCGGTGACGATCAACATCATCGACACCCCGGGCCACGCCGACTTCGGCGGTGAGGTCGAGCGCGGCCTGACCATGGTCGACGGCGTCGTGCTGCTCGTCGACGCGTCCGAGGGCCCGCTGCCGCAGACCCGGTTCGTGCTGCGCAAGGCGCTCAAGGCCAAGCTGCCGATCATCCTCGTGATCAACAAGGTGGACCGTCCCGACGCCCGGATCAAGGAGGTCGTGGACGACACGTACGAGCTCTTCCTCGACCTGGACGCCGACGAGTCGCAGATCGACTTCCCGATCGTGTACGCCTGCGCCCGCGACGGCATCGCGTCGCTGAGCCAGCCGGAGGACGGCAAGATCCCGTCGGACTCGGAGACGCTGCAGCCGCTGTTCCAGACGCTGCTCGACACCATCCCCGCGCCGACGTACACCGAGGACGCGCCGCTCCAGGCGCACGTCACCAACCTCGACGCCTCCCCGTTCCTCGGCCGGCTCGCGCTGTGCCGCGTACGCGAGGGCGTCATCCGCAAGGGGCAGTCGGTCGCCTGGTGCAAGACCGACGGGTCGACCGAGCGCGTACGCATCTCCGAGCTGCTCATGACCGAAGGGCTGGAGCGTAAGCCGGCCGAGCAGGCGGGGCCGGGCGACATCATCGCCGTCGCCGGGATTCCGGAGATCATGATCGGCGAGACGCTGGCCGACGCCGAGAACCCGATCCCGCTGCCGCTCATCACGGTGGACGAGCCCGCGATCTCGATGACCATCGGCACCAACACCTCGCCGCTCGTCGGCCGGGTCAAGGGGGCCAAGGTCACCGCCCGCATGGTCAAGGACCGGCTCGACAAGGAACTCGTCGGCAACGTGTCGCTGCGCGTACTGCCGACCGACCGGCCCGACGCGTGGGAGGTGCAGGGCCGCGGCGAGCTGGCGCTGGCCATCCTCGTCGAGCAGATGCGCCGCGAGTCCTACGAGCTCACCGTCGGCAAGCCGCAGGTCGTCACCCGGGAGATCGACGGCAAGGTCTGCGAGCCGGTCGAGCGGCTGACCATCGACGCCCCCGAGGAGCACCTCGGCGCGATCACCCAGCTGCTGGCCACCCGCAAGGGCCGCATGGAGCAGATGGTCAACCACGGCACCGGCTGGATCCGGATGGAGTGGCTGGTCCCGGCGCGCGGCCTGATCGGCTTCCGGACCGAGTTCCTCACCGACACCCGGGGCACCGGCATCCTGCACCACGTCTTCGAGAAGTACGAGCCGTGGTTCGGCGAGCTGCGTACCCGCAACAACGGCTCGCTCGTCGCCGACCGGTCCGGCCCGGTGACCGCCTTCGCCATGACCAACCTCCAGGAGCGCGGCACGCTGTTCGTCGACCCCGGCACCGAGGTCTACGAGGGCATGATCGTCGGCGAGAACTCGCGCTCCGACGACATGGACGTCAACATCACCAAGGAGAAGAAGCTCACCAACATGCGCTCCTCCACGGCGGACGAGACCGAGAAGCTCATCCCGCCGCGCAAGCTCTCGCTCGAGCAGGCGCTCGAGTTCTGCCGCGAGGACGAGTGCGTCGAGGTCACCCCGGTCGCCGTGCGCATCCGCAAGGTCACGCTCGACCAGACCCAGCGGGCGCGCGAGACCGCGCGGCGCAAGCATCAGAATTAACCGATACGCACAACGGGGCGGTCCGATTCGGACCGCCCCGTTCGCTGTCTCCGACGAGAGCGTCAGCCCTCGCCGACGCAGAGCTTCTTGCCACCATCCCGGTTGAGGTCGCCGGACATGCGCTCGACCTCGGCGATCGCCGACGCGGGGCAGGATGCGTCCCGGTCGACGACCGAGATGATGACCCCGTCATGCCGCTGACTGCAGCTGACGAAGTCGACGTTGTCGTCCGCCAGCACGGTGATGCATTTGCCGACCTGGTTCTCCGGAGTGTCGTTGGCCGACATCCACGCTCCAAGCCCCAGGAGGAGGACCGGCAGCAGAATCAGGTAGGACAGCGGTCGCAGGAAGACCGGTCGGCCGGGCAACGCCGGCATGACGGTCGACCCGGCCGGCGGCACCGGGGCCGCGAGCTTACCCACCTTGCGCCGGGCGAGCAGGTTCTGGATCACCGTGATGGGAAACAGCAGGAGGGAGATCAGGCCCAACCAGCCGACGCCGAGAGTGTGCGACATGGCGGCCCGGAACACCGACAGCCCGCAGTTTCGGCAGAACGGACCCGGATAGGCCCGCATCTGCCGCATGATCACCATTCCGGTCTGCTGCTGGAAGACGGCGTCCGTAGCGGGTGTGCTGCCGCAGTAACGGCAGGTGACCTGGGGCGCGTGCATCGGCGTGGCGGCGGGCCGCTCGGACAGGTTGGGCGGAAAGAGATCGGTCATCGTCTGCTCCGGAGTCGACAAGCTCAAGGGGTCGGGAGCAGGAGCGTAGCGGAGCGGCGATCTTGCCGCCGCCCCGTCGACGGACTAGATCAGTAGGCGAAGCAGGGGCAGCTGACCATCAGCGCGCGTACCGGCCGGACGTAGTCCGGATTCGGGATGACGATGTGGTCGCCGACGTCGACTGCGAGGTAGCCGTAGTTGTAGGCGGCGATGACGGCGTTCAGCAGGCAGGGCGTCTGATAGTTGGGCACGTTGGGATCGGTGCTCACACAGTCGGCCGCGTCGAGGGTGTAGTCGCTGCCGAAGTAGACGTAGCCGAAGTACGCGATGAGCCACTGCAGGTACGCCGCGCCGATCATCGTGTTGCCGTTGAGGGTGCGGACGTCGTAGCTCGTACCGAACCGCTCGTTCATCCAGGTGGCCGTCGCCGGCATCACCTGCATCGTCCCGATGCCGCCGTCACAGGCCATGATCTGGGACTGCCAGCCGCTTTCCTGCCAGGCGACCGCCTTGATCAGCGCCGGTGGCAGCGTCACACCCGTATAGCGGGGATCGTTCGCCCAGAACGGGGTCTGCGCGGCGATTTCGAGCGCTGTGCGTACCACCGTCTTGGGGGCGTTGACGCCGACGTAGTACGGGCATCCGTTGCTGCCGGGCAGCGGCGCGCCTCGCCGGGGCACGGACGGCGGAGCGTCCGACAGATCGACTGAGCGGCGCGGCAGGGGAACGCCCGCGTTGGCCCGGCGCGCCTTCGACTGTGTGGCGGACGGCGTGGGCGCGAGTGCGCCCGCCGCCTTCGGCGACGGTGTCGCAGCGGCCGAAGCTGCGGGGGACTCCAGCGCCGAGGCGTCTCCCGCGCCGGTGCTCAGCACGCTCGCCGAATCGGTCGTCGTCTCCGAAGTGGACTTCGAGGGCGAGCTGCCGGCGAAGCCCCAGGCGGCGAGCCCGGCCAAGGTCACGCCCGCGAGAGTCGCCGCAAGTGGGACGGCGAACCATGTTTTACGCATTCGGTGTTCCTCCCCGTGTTCTTGACGAACTCCGGAACCGTACCGTCTTGTCCGGACAGCGGCCACCGCAGTACTACTCAATTCGGTCTGAGTAGCCGTCCGGATGGAATCGATTCCGCACTGACGCGATAACGTGCAGGACCATGACGCCCGAACTCGACGCCCTCACCCCGGAACTGGACGCCCTGGTCGCTGACGGCAACGGCACGATCTCCGTCTGGGCCGGCTCGGTGGCGGCCGGCGCTTCCGGTGGCCCGGCCGCGTACGCCCGCGACGCCGACGCGACCCACTACGCGGCCAGCACGATGAAGGCCGCCGTGCTCGTGGCGCTGTTCCGGCAGGTGGAGGCGGGCGAGCTGAGCCTCGGCGACGAGCTCGAGATCCGCAACGAGTTCCCGTCGGTCCAGCCCGGCGCGGGCGACTTCTCGATCGACGTCACCGACGACAACGACGACGAGGTCACCGACCGGCTCGGGCAGCGGATGCCGATCGGGTGGCTGGCCGAGCGCATGATCGTCCGGTCCAGCAACCTGGCCACGAACCTCGTGATCTCCCGGGTCGGCGTCGACGCGGTGAACGAGGTGTGGCGATCGGTCGGCGCGCGGCACTCGGTCACCGGCCGGGGCATCGAGGACGCGGCGGCCCGGGCCGAGGGCGTCACGAACCTGGTCACGGCGGCCGACCTGGCGGCGCTCTTCTCGGCGATCGCGAACGGTACCGCCGCCGCGCCGGGCAGTTGTGCGGCGATGATGGAGATCCTGCGAGCTCAGGAGTACCGCGAGGACCTCCCGGCCGGGCTGCCGCCGGGTACGCCGGTCGCGGCCAAGAACGGCTGGGTGACCGGCGTACGCCATGGGGCGGGGGTCGTCCTGCCCGACGGCGAGCCGCCGTTCACCCTCGTCGTATGCACGACGACGCTGCTCGGTGAGGCGGAGGGCGCGGCGTTGGTGGCCCGGATCGCGGCGGCAGCCTGGCGGGACCGAAAAGCCTTCACATAAGCTGGCCGGGTGCCGATCATCGAAGTGCGCACCCACCGCCTCACCGCTCCCCTGCATACTCCGTTCGTCACCGCCCTGCGGCGGACGACGCACGTCGAGAGCCTGGTCGTCGAGATCGTCGACGAGGAGGGCCGGTCCGGCTTCGGGGAGGCGCCGCAGGTCTGGCAGGTGACCGGGGACAGCATCGACGGCTCCCGGGCCTGCGTCGAGCAGCTCCTCGGGCCGCGCCTGATCGGCGCCGATCCGGCCGAGGTCGTCGGGCTCAGCCGGGCGATCGAAGGGGCAGTCGTCGGGAACGAGGCGGCCAAGACCGCGCTCGACTGCGCGCTGCACGACCTGGTGGCTCGCCGCGCCGGGCTCCCCCTCGTACGCACGCTGGGCGGCGCTGCTCTCCGCGTACAAACTGATGTGACTTTGTCGGCCGGTGAAGCCGAAGGTCTGCGCGAAGCCGCCGCCGCCCGGGTCAAGGAGGGTTTTTCCACCCTGAAGCTGAAGGTGGGCACGGACGCCGCCGGTGACCTCGCCCGGATTCAGGCGGTACGCGAAGCGGCCGGGCCGGCCGTGACCATCCGGCTGGACGCGAACCAGGGCTGGACCGCCCGGGACGCGGTGAAAATCATTCACGGCCTGGAGGACGCCGGGCTGGGCATCGAGTTCGTCGAGCAGCCGGTGGCCCGCTGGGACCTCGACGGGCTGGCCTGGGTGAGCGACCGGGTCGACACCCCGATCATGGCCGACGAGTCGGTGTTCAGCGTGCGGGACCTCGTCGAGGTGATCCGGCGGCGGGCGGCCGACCTCGTGAACGTCAAGCTGGCCAAATGCGGCGGCCTGACGAACGCCAAGACGCTGCTCGAACTGGCCCGCGCGCACGGCCTCGGCACGGTCGTCGGGTCCATGATGGAGGGTCCGATCGGCATCGGCGCGGCCGCCTCGCTGGTCGCGGCCTATCCGACCACCGCGGTCAGCGATCTCGACGCGGCCTGGTGGCTGGCGTCGTCGCCGGTGACCGGCGGCATCCGGTACGAGGGTTCGGCGGTGGTCCTGCCCGACGCACCCGGCCTGGGTGTCGCCCTGTGACGGCGGCTCGGATCGGCGTCGCCACCGCGACTCTTTTTCGCGAGCCGACGACGGATCGGCCATCGGACGCGCCCGCCCTGGGTCCGCTCACCGACATCCGCACCTGGGTCGCCGGCCTGGAACCGGCTGAACGACTGCGGCCCGCCGTCGTCAGCCAGGCGTTGCTCGGCGACCCCGCCCTGGTGGATTCCACTGAGGACGGCTGGGCCCGGGTGGTGCTGACCGGGCAGCCCGCCACCGACCTCGATCCCCGGGGTTATCCGGGCTGGCTGCCGTCGTGTCAGCTGGCTTCCGGCTCGTCTGACGCGTCGTCGGGCTCGTCCGGCTCGTCGGCGGGCCTGGCTGACGGCGACCTGGTTGTCGCGGTGACTGCGACGACGCTGCGCGACGTGCCCGAAGGCGACCTCGTGCTGCCCTCCGTCGTCCTGGGTACGCGACTGCAGTCCGTTGCGTACTCCCCGCTGCGGTCGGCCTCCGGATGGCGGGCGGTCGGCGTACCGGGGTTCGCGGAACCGTTGTGGGCGCGTTCACTCGACGTCACCGCCGTTCCCTCGTCGGTGACACCGCGGGAGGTCCTGAAAACCGCGGCCATGCTCCGCGAGACGCCGTACGTGTGGGGCGGGCTGTCCCCGTTCGGCATCGACTGCTCCGGCCTCGTCCACCTCGCCTGGCGACGGCACGGCGTCACCCTGCCCCGGGACGCGTACAACCAGGCGGCGTTCACGACGCCGATCCCGTTCGGCAGCGAACGCGCCGGTGATCTCTACTTCTTCGCGCGCCCCGGCGAACGGGTGCACCACGTCGGGTTCGTCGCCTCCGCGCCGCGCGGCGACACCCGCGTGATGCTGCACGCCTGCTCCGATCGCGGCGAGGTCGTCATCGAGGAGATCAGCGGGCGGCGTGCTGCGACCTTGGTCGGCGCCCACCGCGTCCCGCTCTAGGCGCTTTCACGCTGACGCGCGTTGATCAACCGCCGGTGGTACGCAGTGCACCCTTCCGCCATCGGGAAAGGTGCACCGCGCACCACTCAGCCTTGGCCGCGTACCTTGTGCGGTTGCTCGGCCGGAGCCTCACCCGACGCCTGGGTCCCGCCCGACGAAGCGGGCTGCACGGAGGAGTGCGCAGCCGAAGCCAGCGCCGCCTCGGCCCGGGCATCCCGGCCGGATTTGATCAAGCTCGCTATGGTCGCGACGATGAGCGTACCGAGGATCACGGTCAGCGAGAGCCAGATCGGCACGTGCGGAGCCCAGCCGACCGGTTCGCCGCCGTTGATGAACGGGACGTTGTTCGTGGCGAGCGCCTCGAGGAACAGCTTCACGCCGATGAACGCGAGGACGACCGACAGGCCGATCGACAGGTAGACCAGGCGATCGAGCAGGCCGCCGAGCAGGAAGTACAACTGGCGCAGGCCCATCAACGCGAACACGTTCGCGGTGAAGACCAGGTACGGCTCCTTGGTGAGGCCGAAGATCGCCGGAATCGAGTCCAGCGCGAAGATCAGGTCGGTCGTGCCGATCGCGATCATCACGATGAGCATCGGCGTGAACAGCAGCCGGCCGTTGACCCGGGTGGTGAGCTTGGCCCCGTCCGACTGCGGGCTCATCGGCAGGATCCGGCGCGCCGTCCGGATCATGATGTTCTCCTTGTAGTCGCCTTCGTCGTCCTCACCGTGTTTGACCAGGCCCCACGCGGTGTAGATGAGGAAGGCCCCGAAGAGGTAGAAGACCCAGGAGAACCGGCTCACCACGGCCGCACCGGCGGCGATGAACCCACCGCGCATGATCAGCGCTATCACGATGCCGACCAGCAGCACCTTCTGCTGGTACATCCGAGGCACGGCGAAGCGGGCCATGATGATGACGAAGACGAACAAGTTGTCGACGGAGAGGCTGTACTCGGTCAGCCAGCCGGCGAAGAATTCACCGCCGTACTGGGCTCCGTGTGAGGCGTACACCCAGATGCCGAAGACGACCGCCAGGCCCACGTAGAACGTGACCCAGAGGGACGACTCCTTGAACGAGGGTTCGTGCGGTCTCCGGCCGACGATCAGCAGATCGACGACAAGTAGAGCCACCAGGGCTACCAGGGTGATTGTCCATTCCAGCGTGGACACGTTCATGCAGGATTTCCTCCGGTCGGCAGCGTCATGCCCCGGAGGTCTCTCCCGCCACCACGCGAACGCCGGCGACCGGCGGCTCCGGGTTCCGATGTGCGAACCGTGCTGACGAAGCCGCCGCGAGGGAATACTCCCCTCCCGTAGCCTCCATTGTTCCTCATGAGGTGCCCGGAGGCCCAACAGGGGTGGTCGGCACGCCGTGGCAGGATGCCGTCATGGTGTTGGAGATCGCTCAGTTCGAGATCACGCCGGGTGCCGAGGAGGCGTTCGAGGCTGCGTACGCGAAGGGCCGCGCGCTCCTCGCCGAGACGCCCGGCTTCCGCGATGCCCGGATGACGCGCGGGGTGGAGTCGCCGTCCCGTTTCGTCCTGCTTGTCGAGTGGGACACCGTCGAGGCCCATGAGGTCGGCTTCCGCGGCTCCGACCGCTTCCCCGCCTGGCGCGCGCTCATCGGCCCGCATTTCGCCGCGCCGCCGGTGGTCGAGCACTACGCGTACTTGCCGTGAAACTGGTCACGGCCGACGGCGTACAAATTGATGCTCATCATGACCCCGGTCCGCGCGACCAGGCCTTCGTGCTCGCTCACGGCTTCACCGGGGCTTGGAAGAAGCCGGCGGTACGCCGGGCGGGGGCGGTCTTCGCTCGCCACGGGGGCGTGGTGTCCTTCGATTTCCGCGGGCACGGCCGATCCGGAGGCCGATCGACGGTCGGCGATCGGGAGATCGAGGATCTCGATGCGGCAGTTCGGTGGGCGCGAGAGCTGGGGTACGCCCGGATCGCGGTCATCGGGTTCTCGATGGGCGCGTCCGTCGCCGTCCGGCACGCCGCGCTGATCCGCGGGGTCGACGCCGTGGCCGCCGTCAGCGGACCGGCCCGGTGGTACTACCGCGGGACCGTCCCGATGCGACGGGTCCACTGGGTGATCGAACGGCCCACCGGACGGCTGGTGAGCCGGGTCGTGCTGCGTACGCGCATCGCCCGCAACGGCTGGGATCCGGTGCCACCGGCGCCCTACGAAGTCGCCGCGAAGATCGCGCCGACGCCGTTGCTCGTGGTCCACGGCGATCAGGACGCGTACTTCCCGCTGGAGCACGCCCACCAGCTCTTCGACTCGGCCGCCGAGCCGAAGGAACTCTGGATCGAACACGGCTTCGGGCACGCCGAGAACGCCGCCCCGCCCGAGTTGCTGGAACGCGTCGCGCAGTGGGTCCTCCGCTCGGCTCTCACTCAGCCGTGACCGCGCCGGCTTCGTTCTCGGCCGACGGGATCGGGCCGGCCGGTCCACCGAGGAACTCCTGGAGCACCGCGGCGAGCTGGTCGGGGACCTCCTCGGCGAGGTGGTGCCCGGATTCGAGGGCCACACCGCGTACCGCGTCGGCCCAGCCGCGCCAGACCTCGACCGGATCGCCGTAGAGGTCTTCGAGATCGTCCCTCGTGGCCCACACGACCAGCGTCGGGCAGGTGATCCGGCGTCCGGCCCGCCGGTCGGCGTCGTCGGCGTCCCGATCGACGGTCAGCCCGGCCCGATAGTCCTCGCACATCGCGTGCACCGTCGCTGGATCGTGCAGCGCCTGTCGCAGATCGGCGTACGCCTCCTCGCCCATCGCCTTCGCGTCGACCTGGTACCAGGCATCGGGGTCGGCGTCGATCACGCGCTCGGCGGGCTTGGCGGTCTGACCGAGGAAGAACCAGTGCCACCATCTCGCGGCGAACCGGGCGTCGCAGCGGGCCAACGCCTCCCCGATCGGCACCGCATCCATGACCACGAGGTGGCTCACCAGCTCGGGATGGTCGGCGGCCAGCCGCTGCGCCACGTACGCACCCCGGTCGTGGCCGACGACGGCGAAGTTCCGATGCCCGAGTTGCCGCATCGCCTCCACACAATCGCGGGCCATCGCGCGTTTGCCGTACCCGGAGTGATCCGCCTCGGCCGGCGGTTTACTGGACTGCCCGTAGCCGCGCAGATCCAGGCACACGACGGTGAAGCCGACTGCCAGCAGGGGTGCCATCTTGTGCCACGTCACATGCGTACGCGGATGGCCGTGCAGCAGCAGGACCGGCGGGCCCGAACCACCCGTCCTGACCCGCAGAGTCACCCCGTCGCCGACCGCCACCTGGCGCAGCTCGAATCCGTCGAACACGCCGAGCCCGTTCCCCGGCGGGTGCGGCGGCGAAACGGAACACAGCTCAGGCGGCCGACTGCATCACCCGCAACTCCTTCTTCAGTTCCTGCATCTCGTCGCGGATCCGGGCCGCCAGCTCGAACTGCAACTCCCCGGCGGCGGCGAGCATCTGCTCGTTGAGGTCGGAGATGAGCCGGGCGAGCTCGTCGCGCGCCATACCCTGCGTCTTGGCCTCGATCCGGCCCTTGCTCCGGCTGGACGCGGTCGGCGTCGGCGTCTTGCCCCGGCTCTGCGCCCGGCCACTGCCCATCGCCGAACTCGAGATGACGGCACCACCGGGGCCATGCCCGGCCAGCGCGCTGTCGGTGTCCTCGGCCTCACGATAGATGTCGTCGAGGATGTCGTGGATCTTCTTCCGCAACGGCTGCGGATCGACGCCGTGGGCCTCGTTGTACGCGATCTGCTTCGCCCGGCGCCGGTTGGTCTCCTCGATCGCGTTCGCCATCGACGGGGTGATCTTGTCGGCGTACATGTGGACTTCACCGGAGACGTTTCGGGCCGCGCGGCCGATCGTCTGGATCAGCGACGTGCCGGAGCGCAGGAAGCCCTCCTTGTCGGCGTCGAGGATCGCCACCAGCGAGACCTCGGGCAAGTCGAGACCCTCCCGTAGCAGGTTGATGCCGACGAGGACGTCGTAGTCGCCCTTGCGCAGCTCCTTGAGCAGCTCGACCCGGCGCAGCGTGTCGACCTCCGAGTGCAGGTAGCGAACCCGGATGCCGTGCTCCAGCAGGTAGTCGGTCAGGTCCTCGGCCATCTTCTTGGTCAGCGTCGTCACCAGTACGCGTTCGTCCCGCGCGGTCCGCAGGTTGATCTCGTGCATGAGATCGTCGATCTGGCCTTTGGTCTTCTTGACCACGACCTGCGGGTCGACCAGACCGGTCGGGCGGATCACCTGCTCGACGAACTCGCCGCCGCTCTGCCGCAGCTCCCAAGGTCCGGGCGTGGCCGAGAGGAAGACCTGCTGACCGACGCGCTCCAGGAACTCGTCGAACCGCAGCGGCCGGTTGTCCATGGCCGACGGCAACCGGAACCCGTGCTCGACCAGCACCCGCTTCCGGGAGGCGTCACCCTCGTACATGCCGCCGATCTGCGGCACCGTCACGTGCGACTCGTCGATGACGGTGAGGAAGTCGTCGGGGAAGTAGTCGAGCAGGCAGTGTGGCGGGCTGCCCTCCTCGCGGCCGTCGATGTGCCGGGAGTAGTTCTCGATTCCGGAGCAGAAGCCGACCTGACGCATCATCTCGATGTCGTAACTCGTCCGCATCCGCAGCCGCTGCGCCTCGAGCAGCTTGCCCTGCCGCTCCAGCTCGGCCAGGCGGTCCTCGAGCTCCTTCTCGATCTGGCCCAGCGCCCGCTCCATCCGCTCCGGACCGGCGGTGTAATGGGTCGCCGGGAACACGAGCAGCTGGTCGACCTCGCGGACGACGTCGCCGGTCAACGGGTGCAGATAGGACAGTCGCTCGACCTCGTCACCGAACATCTCGATGCGGATCGCCAGCTCCTCGTACGCCGGGATGATCTCCAGAGTGTCACCGCGTACGCGGAAAGTGCCGCGGCTGAAGGCGATGTCGTTGCGGGCGTATTGAATGTCGACCAGGCGGCGCAGCAGCTGGTCGCGGTCCAGCTCCTGCCCCTTGACGATCTTCACCGTGCGATCGAGGTATTCCTGCGGCGTGCCCAGACCGTAGATGGCGCTGACGGTGGCCACCACGATCACGTCACGCCGGGTCAGCAGCGACATCGTCGCCGAGTGCCGCAGCCGCTCGACCTCCTCGTTGATCGAGGAGTCCTTCTCGATATAGGTGTCCGTCTGCGGGATGTATGCCTCGGGCTGGTAATAGTCGTAGTAGCTCACGAAATACTCGACGGCGTTGTTGGGCATCAGCTCGCGGAACTCCTTGGCGAGCTGCGCGCACAACGTCTTGTTGGGGGCGAGCACCAGCGTCGGCCGTTGCAGGCGCTCGACGAGCCACGCCGTCGTCGCGCTCTTGCCGGTGCCGGTGGCACCCATCAGGACGACGTGCTTCTCCCCCGCCCGGACCCGGCGCTCCAGATCGGCGATGGCCGTCGGCTGGTCGCCGGACGGAACGTAATCACTGACGACCTCGAACCTGCCGTCGATGCGGGGAATCTCCAAACCCATGCCTTCCAACCTAACGCCTGCGTATGACAAGGCCGCTTGATCGACCTCGGACAGCGGGTCGATCCGGGCCGATATTGCGATTGTGTGACGTGAACCATCCGAGTACCGTCAATAGCCGTAGGCCGCTCGCGGCGGCCGACCGGGGTAGTGATCGGACCTCCACACCGGCCGATCCCCCCGGCGCTGGGTCGCTGCTCCCGCGGCGACGTCACCGCCGACCCAAACGGCGAGGGCGTCGCGGGCCCGGTGAGCGCACCTTCGCGGTCGCGCGCCTAGCGCGCTGACCGGCCGCCGCGGGCGTCCTTACGCTTCCGGCGATCCCCGCCACCACTGCCAACGCGGCGCTCCCACGTTCTCTTCCCGCGCCCCGCGCCCGCCGGGGTCGCTCGCCTCACCGCGCACCGTCTGCGCCCCGCCGCCGCGCCACCGCGCTCGCCGTTAGCTGCAGATCAGGGTTACGCATGCCTCCGGAGCCGCGGGAAGCATGCGTAACCCTGATCTGCAGCGAATCCCCGTTGATCAACGGGACGAGGGCGGAGGGAACCCGCGTGGTGGAGGCTCCACAGTCGGGACAAACCGGGCGTTCCCGGCAAGGCGCGTTACCCGCGCGCCCCTCTCGCGTTGAAGCATGCCGTGGAGTCCGCCCGCCCGAACCGCCGCCGCAAGATCGCCACCGTTCTCGTCGCCGGATGCCTGGCGCTGGGCGCCGTCGCCGGGCTCAGCCAGGGCATGACGGCCTGCTCGGGGCCGGACAAGTCGGCCGACGCCCCGAAGGCCCGGCCGCTGACCGCCGCCGAGGCGGGCACGCTCGCCGGCGTACGCCTGCACAACTATGAGGATCAGCGAGCCACCGTCTCCGGTGTCGTCGCGGGCAAGGATCCCGACGGGAAGCCGAAGGACGTCCGCTTCGCGGGCTGGATCGACTGGCGGCGCTCGTTGCTGTATGTGCGTACGGCGGAACGGAAGGGCATGCCCGCGCTGCTCATCCAGGCGATGCCGGGAATCATGGCGATCCGGGCCGAGGACAAGCCCTCGGCCACCGCTGAGCCACCGGCTGAGCCGCCCACCGGGAACTGGCGCGTACGCCCGCTGGGCCTGCCGGTGCCGGAGCAGCCCGATCCGCTGGACAGCCTCGTCGCAGTCCTCCTTCAGCTGAGCGCCACCAAGGCGGACAACCCCGATCTCCTGCGTGACCTGCAAACGCAATGGCTGCGGAAGGACGCCGTCGACGGCACCGCCGTCGAAGTCCTCCTGGGTCCGGCGACCATCCCGATGAAGCCCGTCGCGACGTCGTCACCGACTCCCACAACGGCAGCGTCACAAAGTCCGAGCGCGACGAAGAAACCCGGTTTGAATCCCGCCGGAGTCAAACCGACGAACCCCAGCGCGACGCCGAGCGCCAGCCCGACGCCGGATCCCCATTCGCTGGTGGCCAACGGCGGGCCCGTCGCCTATTGGGTGGACGGCACGGCCCGCGTACGCCGAATCGAAGCGTTGCTCACCAACGACATCCGGGCCCGGGTGGACTTCGACCGGACGCGGCGGCCGGAGCTGACCGCGATCGCAGCCTTCGGCGGGGCGCTCATCAATCCGCGCAAGGTCACGGCGGCCGAGGCGAAAGCCCTGTCCGTCATGCGCCGGCGCACCCAAGCCGCCCGGGGCGGGCACTTCACGGTGAATCTGCCGCTCCCTCCGGCTCGGATGATCTTCGTCGACGGCTGGCTCGACTGGCGCACCGGTGTGGCGTACGCGCTCGCTCATGATTTGGACGACGACGCCCGGAATGTGCTCGTGCACGCTGGGCGTACCAGTGTGTCGTTGCGAGCGAGCACCGACAAGCAGCCGCCGCTTCCCGCACCGCGCGGCAAGTGGGAGCGGCGGTCCTGGGAAGACCTGGGCGTGCGGGTGCCCGCGACCGAGCTGGATGTGTTGCTGCACGAGGCGCTGTCGGTCGGCGTGCCGGGGCGCGACGACCCGAAGGCGCTGGCCAAGAGCGCTTACCGGCTGCGCCTGGACGAGCTGAACGGGCGGCCGGTCGCGGTCTTCGAGATCCACACGGCGGCGGACGCGGCCAGTCCGCCCGGCACCGCGCTCATGCGCTACTGGGTCGACCCGACCGGCGTCGTCCGGCGCTTGGAGATCCGCACGCGCCTGGGGTTCGCCCAGCTCGACATCGACTTCGGCAAGCGGCTGCCCACCCTGCCGTCACGCGTTTGAGGCAGCCGCCGCGACGCCGTCACGCGTTAGAGGCGGCCGCCGCGACAAGACGGGGCCAAGCCTTGTCGACCTGAGAACGCAGGTCGTCGAGGGTGCCCTCGTTGACGATCAGCACGTCGGCGACGGCCCGCCGCTGCTCGTCGGTGGCCTGCGCGGCGATGCGGGCGCGTGCCTCGGCCTCGGTCATCCCGCGTGCGGCGACGAGCCGGGCGACGCGAATGTCCTCATCGGCGAGTACCACGACGACCAGCTGATACGCGCCCGCCAAGCCCGCCTCGATCAGCAGCGGAACGTCGTTGACGACGACCGCGTCCGGCGGCGCCGCGCTCGCGAGCTCCGCCGTCCGGGCCCGTACTCGCGGGTGGATGATCGCTTCGAGCGCCTTCCGCGCGTCGGCGTCGCCGAAGATCTTGGCGGCCAACGCGGCCCGGTCGATCGATCCGTCCGCCGCGAGCACCCCGGCCCCGAACCGCGCGACGACCTCCGCGTGCCCGTCGGTGCCGGGTTCGACGACCTCCCGGGCCAAGCGGTCGGAGTCGATGACGATCGCGCCCAGTTCGCCCAGCCGCGCTGCGACCGAACTCTTCCCCGACCCGATGCCGCCGGTCAGCCCCACGAAAAGCATGCGGACAGCGTACGACGCGGCGTGGCATGCCGCCTTACCGCACTTAACAGACATAAAGTGCGGTTCCATGACAGGACGGCACCGTAGCGGCCAGCGCCGCCCGTTCACCGTCCGCGTCGCGCACCCGCGCCACTTGCGGCACGGCCGGGTCGCCGCTCCCCGCGCGCTCGGCCTGACTCTCGCGCTCGGCTTCACCCTTCTCATGATCAGCGGGTACGCCACGGCGGCGGGCGCCGTCGCGATAGCGGCGATCTTCGCCCCCTGATCAGCAGCTTTCCTTTCCCGAGCGCTTTCGGCCACGCCCTCCACGCGGTGCCTGCCCCCCGCGTCATGATCGTCGGCTTCCGACGATCAGTGCACGATTCGTGCCACGAATGTCGGCAGCCGACGATCTTGGAAGTGTGCGCCGCCAAGAATGTCGGAAGCCGACGATCATGGCGCGGCGCAGCGGGCTGGGCCCGTCGGCCGACAACGCGGAAGCCCCGCCCGGCAGTGCCGAGCGGGGCTTCTCAGGTGGAACTAGCGACTCACTTGCCGCCGGCCAGCTTCTCCTTCAGCGCCGCGAGCGCCTCGTCGGTGGCCAGGGTGCCCGTGGGCTCCTCGGTGGCCTTCGCCGGGGTCGACGTCGAGACGTTGCCGGACGGAGCCTCGTTGACGGCGGCCGCGTCGGCCGCGCGCGAGGTCTGGACCTGCTTGGTGTGAGCCTCCCAGCGCTGACGGGCCTCCGCGTACTGCGTCTCCCACGTCTCGCGCTGCTTGTCGTAACCCTCGAGCCACTCGCCGGTGTCCGGGTCGAAGCCCTCGGGGTAGATGTAGTTGCCCTCGGCGTCGTAGGACGCCGACATGCCGTAGAGGGTCGGGTCGAAGTGCTCCTCGCCCTCGACGAAGCCCTCGTTGGCCTGCTTCAGCGACAGCGAGATCCGGCGACGCTCGAGGTCGATGTCGATGACCTTGACCATCACCTCGCTGCCGACCTGAACGACCTGCTCCGGGATCTCCACGTGACGCTCGGCCAGCTCGGAGATGTGCACCAGGCCCTCGATGCCGTCCTCGACGCGCACGAACGCACCGAACGGAACCAGCTTGGTGACCTTGCCGGGCACGATGTTGTTGATCGCGTGGGTCCGGGCGAACTGACGCCACGGGTCTTCCTGCGTCGCCTTGAGCGACAGCGAGACCCGCTCGCGGTCCAGGTCGACGTCGAGCACCTCGACCTCGACCTCCTGGCCGACCTCGACTACCTCGGACGGGTGGTCGATGTGCTTCCAGGACAGCTCGGACACGTGCACCAGGCCGTCGACCCCGCCGAGGTCGACGAAGGCGCCGAAGTTCACGATCGAGGACACGACACCCTTGCGGACCTGGCCCTTGCCGAGCTTGTTGAGGAACTCGGTACGCACCTCGGACTGCGTCTGCTCCAGGTAGGCCCGGCGGGACAGAACCACGTTGTTGCGGTTCTTGTCCAGCTCGATGATCTTCGCCTCGAGCTCGCGGCCGACGTACGGCTGCAGGTCGCGGACCCGGCGCATCTCGACCAGCGACGCGGGCAGGAAGCCCCGCAGGCCGATGTCCAGGATGAGACCACCCTTGACGACCTCGATGACGGAGCCGCGGACGACGCCGTCCTCGTCCTTGATCTTCTCGATGGTGCCCCACGCCCGCTCGTACTGCGCGCGCTTCTTCGAGAGGATCAGACGACCCTCCTTGTCCTCCTTCTGGAGAACAAGGGCCTCGATGTGGTCACCAACCGTGACGACCTCGGAGGGGTCCACGTCGTGCTTGATCGACAACTCGCGCGAGGGGATGACGCCCTCGGTCTTGTAGCCGATGTCGAGCAGGACCTCGTCCCGATCGACCTTGACGACGGTGCCTTCGACAATGTCGCCGTCGTTGAAGTACTTGATGGTCTCGTCGATGGCGGCGAGGAAAGCTTCCTCAGAACCGAGATCGTCGTGAGTGACCTTGGTGACGCTCGAGGTGGCCTCGATGCTGCTCGTCATGTGGACTGTTGCTCCGGTCGGATGGTGTCAGGTAAGACAGGTGCACCCCTCGACGCCCGCCGGGGACACTCCCTCTATCGAGGTCGCATCGACGGCTGCGAACCTTCTCCCTACCGAGGCACGCGGCGGCGTAAGTGCATTGAACAGCTTACCGTGCCCACTAGCACACGTCGCAACCCCATCAGCTTCGAGAAGATGACTTCCGCTCGCAAGGCCCGGGTGGGGCACGCTTATCAGCCGAACGTGTGTCTGATCACACTGATCGGCCGAGCTGCAGTAGATCATGTGGTCCAGGTCACTTTTCCGTCCGGCGGACCACGTCGGGCCGCCTGCCATCGAGCGTCCTGTGTGGAGCGTTTCCGGCCCTGGCGACGCTCCGGCACCCTGCCGCGCCGGGATTTCCAGTGGTACGCCGAGGGCGGAATCCGCGTCCGTGACAATGATCAGGTGAGCTATCCCGATCAAGAGGCGCGGCCGAATCGGCGACCGGTGGCCGCCGACGAGACCAGCCGGGCGAGCCGTCACTGGTGGGACGGGGCGGCCGACGCGTACCAGGCCGAACACGGGGACTTCCTCGGCGACGCCCGGTTCATCTGGGGTCCCGAAGGGCTGGACGAGGCTTGGGCGGGGCTGCTCGGCGACGTCGACGGCGTACGGGTGCTCGAGATCGGCTGCGGCGCCGGGCAGTGCGGCCGCTGGCTCGTCACCCGGGGGGCCGCCGCGATCGGGCTCGAACTATCCGGCCGTCAGCTGGCCCACTCCCGGGAGCTGGACGCCCGGTCCGGCGTACGCCTGCCGGTGGTGCAGGCCGACGCGACGAACCTGCCGTTCGCGGCGGGCTCCTTCGAGCTCGTGTGCTCGGCGTACGGGGCGATGCCGTTCGTCGCCGACGCCGGCGCGGTGCTCGCCGAGGTGGCCCGGGTGCTGCGCCCCGGCGGCCGCTTCGTGTTCTCCGTCTCCCATCCCATCCGCTGGTGCTTCCTCGACGAACCCGGCGAAGAAGGCCTGTACGCGGTCAGCTCCTACTTCGACCGCCGGCCCTACGTCGAGGAGGACGCGCAGGGCCGGGCGGTCTACGTCGAGCACCACCGGACGGTCGGCGACTGGGTACGCCTGATCACCGGAGCCGGGTTCCACCTGACCGATCTGGTCGAGCCGGAGTGGACGGCGGGCAACGAGAACGTCTGGGGCGGCTGGAGTCCCCGTCGCGGCGACATCATCCCGGGGACGGCGATCTTCACCGCCACCTTGCCGAGCTGATCACCCGCTCGCGCCGATGCCGACTCGCCCAACGGCGGCGTCGTCCAAGATCGAGTGCCCATGGTCAGCGATCGACCGGTGATTCCGATGATCAAGTGCCGGTGGTATGCGGAAACCCGGCCTCTAGCGCAGGCCACGGGAACATGATCTCCGATTCGAGCCGCCCGCCACAGACGCAGGGCACTTGATCTCGGGCAGGCGGGTAGCACCCGAGTTGATCGCCCTATCGCGGAGTCGATCACGGTCGGGTGGATACGACACGCCGGACGAGAGGGACCATAGGTTCATGATCAACGGGGGGCGAGCTGGCGCGTTCGCCGCGAGCGCGCAGCGAGTCAGCGACGTGTGGCCGGTCAGTGGTCGGCGGCGTTCCAGTCACGGCCGACGCCGACCGAGACCTCCAGCGGCACCGACAACTGGTGCGCCCCGCCCATCTCGCGGCGCAGCAACGCCTCGACCTGCTCCCGCTCCCCCGGCGCGATCTCCAGGACGAGTTCGTCGTGCACCTGGAGCAGCAGCCGGGAGACGAGTTGCTCGTCGCGGAGGGCGGCGTCGACGCGCAGCATGGCGATCTTGATGATGTCGGCCGCCGACCCCTGGATCGGGGCGTTGAGCGCCATCCGCTCGGCCATCTCGCGTCGCTGGCGGTTGTCGCTGGTCAGATCGGGCAGGTACCGGCGACGGCCGAGGATCGTCTCGGTGTAACCGTCCCGCCGCGCCTGATCCACGACGCGCCGCAGATAGTCGCGTACGCCGCCGAACCGGGCGAAGTAGTCCTCCATCAGCCCGCTGGCCTCTTGGGTGGAGATGCCGAGCTGCTGAGCGAGCCCGAAGGCGGACAAGCCGTAAGCCAGCCCATAGGACATCGCCTTGATCTTGCGGCGGTGGTCGGCGGTGATCTCGTCGGTCTCGAACACCTGCGAGGCCACCCAGGTGTGCAGGTCCTCGCCGGAGGTGAAGGCCGTGATCAGGCCCTCGTCGCCGGACAGGTCGGCCATGATCCGCATCTCGATCTGCGAGTAGTCGGCGGTCATCAGCGACTCGTAGTCCGGCCCGACGATGAAGGCGCGGCGGATCCGCCGGCCCTCCTCGGTGCGGATCGGCACGTTCTGCAGGTTGGGGTCGGTGCTCGACAACCGGCCGGTGGCCGCGACGGTCTGGTAGAACGTCGTGTGGATGCGGCCGTCCTCGCTGACCGACTTGAGCAGGCCGTCGACCGTCGACTTGAGCTTGGCAACGTCGCGGTGACGCAGCAGGTGCTCCAGCACCGGGTGGCCGGTCTCGGCGTACAGCCATTGCAGGGAGTCGGCGTCGGTGGTGTAGCCGGTCTTGATCTTCTTCGTCTTCGGCAGGTTCAGCTCGGTGAACAGGATCTCCTGCAACTGCTTGGGCGATCCGAGGTTGAACTCGCGCCCGATCACCCCATACGCCGACTGAGCGGAAGACTTGACCTCGCCGGCGAAGAAGGCCTCCAGCTCGCTGAGGTAGTCGGTGTCGGCGGCGATGCCCGTCTGCTCCATCCGGGCGAGCACCTTCACCAGGGGCAGCTCCACCTCGGCCAGCAGCCGGGAGCCGTGCGCCTCGGGATCGCCCTTGTCGAGCTCGGCGCCCAGGGCGTCGACCAGATCCAGAGTCGCTCGCGCTCGCAGCATCAACGCCTCGCCGGCGCTGTCGGCCGCCGACGTGTCGCCGAAGTCGAGGGCGAGCTGCCCGCCGTCGTCGGGCGCCTCCGCCCGCAGTTCCCGATGCAGGTAGCGGACGGACAGATCGGCGAGGTCATAGCTGCGCTGATCCGGCCGGGCGAGGTACGCCGCGAGCGCGGTGTCGCAGGTGACTCCGGCGAGCTGCCAGCCCCTGGCCGCGAACGCGAGCAGGGCCGGCTTCTCGTCGTGCAGCACCTTGGGCTGGTCGGGGTCGCCGAGCCAGCGGGCGAACGACTCGTCGTCGACGGCGTCGACCTCCGACGGGTCGAACCAAGCGGCGCTCTCGTCGGTGGCCAGCGCTACGCCGGTGAGGTTGCCGGTGCCGCGGCCGAACACGCCGCTGACCGCGACGCCGGTCGGCTTGCCCGCCTGGGCGATCAGCCAGTCGGTGAGCGCGCCCGAGGCCCGCATGACCTCGCCGGTGACGTCGAACCCGGCCTGCGCCTCCGGCTCGTCGGTGATCTCGAGATACTGATAGAGCCGCTCGCGCAGTACGCGGAACTCCAGCGCGTCGAAGACGCGGTGAACGGCCTCGCGATCCCAGCCGGTCCAGCCCGTCTCGTCCACCGCGAGCGGCAGCGTCAGGTCGTCGAGCAGGTAGTTGAGCTGGTGGTTGCGGATGACGCCGGCCAGGTGCTCGCGCAGGCTGTCGCCCGCCTTGCCCTTGATCTGGTCGGCGTGCTCCACGACGCCGTCGATGCCGCCGTACTGATCGATCCACTTGGCCGCCGTCTTCGGTCCGACCCCGGGCACGCCCGGCAGGTTGTCGCTGGACTCGCCGACCAGTGCGGCCAGGTCCCGGTAGCGGTCCGGGCCCACGCCGTACCGCTCGCGCACCGCGGCGGGGTCCATCCGCGCCAGGTCGGAGACGCCCTTGCGCGGATACAGCACGGTGACGTCGTCGGTGATCAGCTGGAACGCGTCGCGGTCACCGGTGCAGATGAACACCTTCATCCCGGCCTCGCGGCCCTGCCGGGCCATCGTCGCGATGACGTCGTCGGCCTCGTAGCCCTCCAGCTGCACGTGGCTGATCTTGAGCGCGTCGAGGACCTCGTGCACGAGGCTGACCTGGCCCTTGAACTGCTCCGGCGTCTCCGACCGGCCCGCCTTGTACTCGGCGTATTGCTCGGTGCGGAACGACCTGCGGGAGACGTCGAAGGCGACCGCGATGTGCGTCGGACGCTCGTCCTTGATCACGTTGATGAGCATCGAGGTGAAGCCGTAGACGGCGTTCGTCGTCTGGCCCGTGGTGGTCGAGAAGTTCTCGGCGGGCAGCGCGAAAAAGGCCCGGTATGCGAGCGAATGTCCGTCCAGCAGCAACAGTCGAGCGTCAGTCACCCCGGAAGCCTATTGCAGTCCCCTGACATTCCGACGCACCGTCAGGGTCTGTCTCCCGGATCGTTCGCGGCCGTTGGCGGGCCCAGACGACGATCAGCGTCGCTTGAGTCTTCGCCGGCAGGCCACAAGCCTGACGACGAAGATCAAGCTAGCCGAGTCGCCGCCTGGACCTCGCCACCGACTCGCGAGATCCGGGAGACAGACCCTACGCTCGCGCGGTGGATGAACTCGCACCGGCTGCGTACGCCGCGTTGATCGCGCCTGCTATCGACCGGGTCTTCGCCGAGACGATGCTGGCCACGAGGTCGATGGGCGGCCGCGAGCTGAGCGAGTCGTTCGGCGGCCCGCCCGCCGTCGGCTTCCTGATCGACCTGCGGACGCGGCTCGGTGCGGGCGAATCGGTCACTCCCGGTCAGTTCGCCGCGGTCCGCCGGTACGGCGACCTGGCCAAGGCCCGCGAGATCCTCACCGGGCAGGCCGAACGCGGGATGCTGACGATCGCCGAAGACGGCACGTTCCGGGCCACCGACCGCGGCCGCGAGTTCCTGTCCGCGCTCTACGACCTGCACACGCAGGTCACGGCGACACTGTGGGTCGGCTTCCCGGTCCCCCGCCTGTCCGAACTCGCCGGCCGCGCACTCGCCGTCGCGTCCGACCCGGCCACCTGGGCGGTCACAGCCGACGGTCACGCGCTGTCCGCCATGCTTCCGGTTCCTGATCCGAGTACGCGCAACGGAGTGACACTGTTGAATCGGTTGGGGACGCTGCGCTACCACAGGGCAGACGCGCACGCCGCTGCCTGGCAGGCCGCCGGGCGAACCGCCGCCGACATGGCCACGTTGCCGGTGCACTCCGCTGTGCGTATCCCTATCGAGCAGGAGACGAACCGCGGAGCCGCAGCTCCTTGGACGGCCTTGCGCCCGGCGGAGCGGCTGGAGTTTCTCGCGGGCCTGGCGGCGCTGCCCTGCGCGGCGAGTTAAAGGACTTTCGCGAGGAAGGCGCGGGTGCGCTCCTCGCGCGGATTGTCGATGACCTCGCGTGGCGAGCCGGACTCGACCACCACCCCGGCGTCCATGAAGACCACCTGGTGGCCGACCTCTCGGGCGAACCCGATCTCGTGCGTGACCACGATCATGGTCATCCCGTCACGGGCCAGGCCCTGCATGACGTCGAGCACCTCGCCGACCAGCTCCGGGTCGAGCGCGCTGGTGGGCTCGTCGAAGAGCATGAGCTTGGGCCGCATCGCGAGGGCTCGCGCGATGGCGACGCGTTGCTGCTGGCCACCGGACAGCTGCGCGGGATAGCTCGCCGCCTTGTCCGCCAGCCCGACCCGATCGAGCAGCGCCTTGGCCTGCTCGCGGACCTGTTCGCGGGGCTCGCTCTTGACCCGCAGCGGCGCCTCCATGACGTTCTGCAGGGCGGTGAGGTGCGGGAACAGGTTGAACCGCTGGAACACCATGCCGATGTCCCGGCGTTGCGCGGCGATCTGCTTGTCGCGCAGCTCGTAGAGCTTGTCGCCGCGCTGGCGGTAGCCCATCAGGTCGCCGGCCACCCAGATCCGGCCGCTGGTGACCTTCTCCAGGTGGTTGATGCAGCGCAGGAAGGTGGACTTGCCGGAACCCGACGGGCCGAGCAGGACGCACACCTGCCCGGCGTTCACCGTGAGGTCGATGCCGCGCAGGACCTCCAGGCGCCCGAAGTACTTGTGCACCTGGTCGGCGCGCACCATGACGTGTGGCGGCGGAGCGTCCGGGACGGTCACAGCGTGCCGCCTTGTTCTCCGGCGATGCCGGCGAGCCGGATGCGGGCCTGTTCGGTGCGGTGGCCGCGGGCGAAGTAGCGCTCGAGGAAGTGCTGGCCGACCAGCAGCACACTGACCATCGCGAGGTACCAGAGACTGGCCGCGACGTACATCGGGAACGGCAGGAACGTGCGGCTGCCGACCGCCGAGAGCTGGAAGAACAGTTCGGCGGTGACCGGCACGTAGATCAGCAGCGAGGTGTCCTTGAGCATCGCGATGGTCTCGTTGCCGGTCGGCGGGATGATGACGCGCATCGCCTGCGGCAGCACGATCCGGCGCAGCGTCTGCGAACGCCGCATGCCGAGCGCGGTCGCCGCCTCCTCCTGACCGGGGTCGATCGACTGCATGCCGGCCCGCACGATCTCGGCCATGTACGCCGCCTCCGACAGCGCCAGGCCGATGAGGCCGGCGACGAACCCGGTCAGCAGATTGCGGGTCTGCCCCTCGAACACCCGCAGATGCAGGTCGGTGATACCGAAGATCTTGCCGATGTAGGTGTCGAACGGGACGCCGAACGAGATCTGCGGCCACAGGATGTTCAGATTGCCCAGCAGTGCCAGCAGCACCAGCCGGGGCACCGCGCGGAAGACCCAGGTGTAAACCCAGGCCACTCCGCGGAGCACCGGGTTGGGCGACAGCCGGGCGATCGCCACGCCGATGCCCAGCGCGATGCCGAAGAACATCGCGAGCACCGTCATGAGCAGCGTGCCCTGCACACCCCGCAGCACCGCCGGGGTGAACATGTTGCGGAACATGAACGACCAGTGGAACGCGTCGTTCGTCAGGAGCAGGTGGGCGAACATGGCGGCGAGCACGACGATCACCGCGACCGCCACCCACCGGCCCGGGTGCCGGACCGGCACCGCCTTCAGCGGTTCCGGCTGGCCGGTCACGACGGATTGACCGCCGAAGTCTTGATCGCGCCGCTCTCGACCCCCCACGCCTGGAGGATCTGCAGGTAGCTGCCGTCGTCGATGAGCGACTGGACGGCCGCGCGGAGCGCCTCGGCGAACTCCGTCTGCGCCTTCGCCGTCACATACCCGTACGGCGCGGAATCGTAGATGTCGCCCAGCGTCTCGAGCTCACCGTTGGACTGCTTGACGGCGTACGCCGTGACCGGGGAGTCGGCCAGCATCGCGTCGTCCTTGCCGGACGCAACCGAGTTGGCCACCGCATCCTGACCCGGGTACGGGTTGATCGTCACCGCGGTCTTCCCCGCCGACGTGCACCCCGTCGACCGTACGGTGATGTCGTCGACCTGAACGGTGTCCTTCTGCACGGCGATGCGCTTGCCACACGGCTCGTCGATCGAGACGCCCTGCGGGTTGCCCTTCTTCACCGCCCACTGCGTACCGGCGCTGAAGTAGCTCGTCATGTTGGCCTGCTGCAGGCGTTCTTTGTTGATGGTGAACGCCGAGACGCCGGCCTCGTACTTTCCCGTGCCGACACCGGGGATGATCGCGCCGAAGGTGCTCTGCTGGAACTCGGCCGTCAGTCCAAGTCGCGCCGCGACCGCCTTGAACAGGTCGATGTCGAACCCGATGACCGTCTTGCCGTCGGCGTCGAGGAACTCCGCCGGGGCGTATGTCGCCTCCGTGCCGACGGTGATCTTCCCGTCGGACTTGATCGCCGCGGGCACCTTCGCCGCCAGCGACGCGTCGGCGCTCACGCTCGGCAGGGGCTTCGCGCCGCCGTCGTCGCCGCCGTTGTCGTCGCTCGAACACGCCGTGGCTCCGCCGGCGACGAGCAGGATAGCCGCCACAAACTGGACAATTCGCACGAAGGTAGGTTACGCCCCGTTAGGGCAAGATCAGGGTTCTATGTCGAATCTTGGGGCAAGATTCGACATAGAACCCTGATCTGGTTGGTACCGCTAGCCGCCCAGCTGAGCCGGCTGGACCTGGACGGCTAGCCGCCCAGGTATGCCTTCGCGATCTCGGGGTCGTTGCGCAGCTCCCGAGCCGGCCCGCTGAGCTTGATGCTCCCCGACTCGAGCACGTACGCCCGGTCGGCGACGCTCAACGCGGCCCGCGCGTTCTGCTCGACGACGAGCACCGTGGTGCCCGTCTCGCGGATCCGCTTGATGGTCGCGAAGATGACGTCCACCAGCACCGGGGCCAGACCCATCGACGGCTCGTCGAGCAGCAGCAGCTTCGGCCGCGCCATCAGTGCCCGCGCGACGGCCAGCATCTGCTGCTCACCGCCGGACAGGGTGCCGGCCTTCTGCGCGATCCGCTCCCGCAGACGCGGGAACAGCTCGAGCATCCGCTCCTGGTCCTCGGCGATCCCCGCCTTGTCATTGCGGAGGTACGCACCCAGGTCGAGGTTCTCCGCGACGCTCATCCGGGGGAAGATCCGCCGTCCCTCGGGCGACTGCGCCAGACCCAGCCGCACGATGTCGTGCGCCGGAATCCCCTCGATCTTGCGACCGTCGAACACGATGTGCCCCGAGCGCGGCTTGAGCAGCCCGGAGATCGTCCGCAACGTGGTGGACTTCCCCGCACCGTTGGAGCCGATCAGGGTGACGATCTCACCCTGGTTCACCTGGAGCGACAGATCCTTCACGGCGGCGATGTTGCCGTAGTAGACGGAGATGCCGCTCACGTCCAGCATCGTCACGACCCGGCCTCCTCACCGTCGTCGATGGTCACGTGGTTGTCGTTCGCCGCGCTGCCCAGGTACGCCTCGACGACCCGGGGGTTGGTGCGTACCTCGTCGGCGGTGCCCTCGGCGATCTTCTCGCCCCGGTCGAGCACCGTGATCCGCTCCGAGACCCGCATGACGACGCTCATGTCGTGCTCGATGAGCAGCACCGACACCTTCCGCTCGTCGCGTACGCGGTGGACGAAGTCCACGAACTCCGCCGACTCGCGCGGGTTCATCCCGGCCGTCGGCTCGTCGAGCAGCAGCACCTTCGGCTTGAGCGCCAGCGCGCGGGCCACCTCCAGCCGCCGCTGATCGCCGTAGGACAGGTTCCGCGCGTACTCGTAGGCCGACTTGCCGATGCCCACGAACTTGAGCAGCTCCAGGGCGAAGTCGTGCGCCTCCCGCTCCTCCCGGCGCTGCCAGGGCGCTCGGATGACGGTGCCGAAGACGCCGGCCTTCAGGTGCGAGTGCATCGCGACCTTGACGTTCTCCTCCGCCGTCATCAGGTTGAACAGGCGGATGTTCTGGAACGTCCGGGCCAGGCCGAGCGACGCGATCTTGTGCGGAGCGAGGCCGGTCACATCCCGCCCGCCGAGAGCCACCTGGCCGCCGCGCTCGGCCGGATACAACCCGGTGAGCACGTTGAAGAAGGTGGTCTTCCCGGCGCCGTTCGGGCCGATCAGGCTCACGATGCTCTGCTCGGGCACGGTGAAGCTGACCTTGTTGACGGCCACCAGACCGCCGAAGATGACGGAGATGTCGTCGGCCTGGAGCGCCGGCTGACCCACCGTCGTCGGGTTCTCGCTCACTTGACGTCTCCCGACTTGACCGTGGTCTCGTCGACCAGCTCCTGCTCCGGCTCCTCCGCCTGAGTGTCGCCCGCCTCGCCCTCGTGCAGCACCAGCCGCGTACGCGACTCGGGCAGCAGTCCTTCGCGCCGGAACAGCATCATCAGCACGAGGACGCCACCGAAGATCAAGAAGTTGAACGACGGGAAGTTGACGTTCGTGCCGAAGGCGGAGTTGAACGAGTCGCCGATCTGCGGCAGACCCGTGGAGTTGAACCAGGAGATCATGAGCGCCCCGAGCAGTACGCCCCAGACGTTGCCCATGCCGCCCAGCACCACCATCGCCAGCAGCGTGATCGACACCGCGAAGGTGAACGGGTCGGGCAGCATCCGGCCCAGGTGCAGCGCGTACGCGACACCGCCGATCCCGCCCGCGATCGCACCGACGGCGTACGCCGCCAGCTTCGCCCGCATCAACGGCACGCCCATCGCGCTCGCCGCCAGCTCATCCTCGCGGATGGCCAGCCAGGCCCGGCCGAGCCGGCCCTGCCGCAGCCGCAGCGAGACGAAGATGATCAGCGCGGTCAGCAGCGAGAAGAGGATGAACCGCCCGACGTGGTCGAAGACGTTGAGCTTGCCGACGACCACGTCACCCCGGTTGATCCGGACGAAGGTCATCGAGTCGATGGGCCCGATGCCGAGGGTGGCGTTGGTGAGGTTGAACCCGAGGCCGTCCTCGTCGCCGTTGCGGAAGATCTGCGGGATGATCTCACCGAAGCCGAGCGTCACCAGCGCCAGATAGTCGCTGCGCAATCGCAGTGTCGGAGCGCCGATGATCACGCCGAACAAGGCGCAGACCCCGGCTGCGGCGAGGAACACCAGGACGAGGTTGAGATGGATGCCGGTGGTGCTGGCCGCCCCGGGACTGCCGAAGATGTTGAAGTTCACCTTCCCGCCGAAGCCGAAGTCGGACATCAGCCAGGCGGTGGTGTAGCCGCCCAGCGCCCAGAAGGCGACGTATCCCAGGTCGAGCAGACCGGCGTAGCCGACCACGATGTTCAGGCCCAGGGCGCTCATCGCCCAGATCAGCGCGACGTTGATCTCGCTGATGGGCAGCCAGTCCTGCACCCATCCGCGTACTCCGGGCACGAGGAACGGAAGAATGAATCCGTAGAAGACCACCACCACGACGGCGGCGACGGTGAAGCCGAGCGGCCACCTCAATTGGGTCCGATCGACGCCCTGCGGCCGCTTGGGCGTCGGAACCGCGATAGTCGGCTGGCTCATGGTCACACCTTCTCCCTTGTGGCCTTGCCCAGCAGGCCGGCCGGCCGGAAGACGAGCATCAGGATGAGGATCGAGAAGACGACGCTCTGGGTCCACCGCTGCCCGGCACCGTATTTGACGCCTTCGTTCAGGCCCTGGATCAGGCCGATCAGCACGCCGCCCAGCACAGCACCGGGCAGGCTGCCGATACCGCCGAGCACCGCGGCCGTGAACGCGATCAGGCCGAGCTGCAGACCGAGGTCGTACCGGGTCGTCGTGACGACCTGCTCGTACATCAGACCGGCGATGCCCGCCAGCGCACCACCCATGGCGAAGGTGAAGGAGATGATCCGGTTCACGTTGACGCCCATCAGCCGGGCCGCATCCGGGTCCTGAGCGGTGGCCCGCATCGCCTTGCCGGCCCGGGTCTTCGTCACGATCCAGGTCATCAGGACCAGAACCGGAATGACGACCGCCAGCACCACGAAGAAGTTGGTGTCGATCTGGACGCCGCCGAGATCGATGGAACCCTGCGGCAGCACGCTCGGCTGGTCCTTCTGGCCGGAGCCGTTCCACTTCAGGCCGATGAACTGCAGGATGAAGCTCATGCCGACCGCCGTGATCAACGGCGCCAGCTTGGGCGCGTGCCGCAGCCGCCGGTATGCCAGGAACTCGATCGTCACGTTGATCGAGGCGCAGAACGCCGCCGCCAGCACAAGCGTCCCCGCGAACACCAGCCAGCCGAGCGCGCCCATGCCGACCGGCTCGTTGAAGAGGTTGAACGCAGCCGCGACGACGGTCGCGCTCAACAGCGTGCCGAGCATGAACAGATCGCCGTGAGCGAAGTTGATCAGCTCGATGATGCCGTAGACGAGCGAATAGCCCAGCGCGATCAGCGCGTAGAGCGCGCCGTTGCTGATGCCGATGACCGATGCGGTCATGAACTGCTGCGGATTGTCAATGAAGTTGATCGCGAGCCAGGCCGCGACGGCGGCGAGGATCGTGAAGCCGGCGATTCGCTCGCCGTACGCGGAGAGGTTCAGTCGCGTTCGGGGCAAGCGTGCGGCAGCTGTCGTGGACTGTGCCATGGTGCTCCTTGGAAGGGCCGGTCGGTGTGTCCGTCGTGGGACGACATGCCCCGGATGCGCGGAGGGAGCCGTGCGACGCCGGGCCGCATCGGCTCCCTCCCCAGCACATCCGTCAGATGCCGTGCCTACCTGATCAGGAAACCGGCCAGGCCTTGACGGTGGTCTCCTTGCCGCCGGTGATGGTCTGGATCGTCATGTCGATCGCGTTGACGTCACCGGAAGCCGGGTCGATCTTGATGTCCTTGCCCAGGATCGCGGTCGAAGCCGGGATCGTGATGCCGGCGCCGCCGCCGAGCACCTGCTCGGTGACGCTCTTACGCGTGCCGTCGGACTTCTCGATCGCCGCCAGGATCACCTGGAGCGCCTGGACGCCGTACAGGGCGTACGGGCTGGCCGGGTCGGCGCCGAACTTGGTCTTGTAGTCGGCCAGGAACTTGCCGGTGACCGCGGACTTCGACAGGTCCGACAGGCCCAGGCCCGGGAAGGTCTGGAACGAGCCCTCAGCCTCGGGCATCTTGTCGAACTCCGGGTAGCCGACCATGCCGTCCGGGCCGATCAGCTTGACCTTCTGGTTGTCGCCCAGGATCTTGACCTTGTCCTTGACCAGCTGGCCGCCGTTGTTGTCGAACACGCCACCGGTGAAGACACAGTCGACGCCGTCGGTCTTGGCCTTGTTGAACAGCGCGTTGTAGTTCGTCGCCTTCGAGTCCCACCCCTGCTGGGTCACCTTGATGCCCTGCTTGGTGGCCTCTTCGGCGAACTGCTTGGCGACGCCCTTGCCGTAGGTCTCGGTGTCGTCGAGGACGAGGCAGTTCTTCACACCCAGGTCCTTGATCGCCATCTGCGCGGCGGCCTTGCCCTGGTAGTCGTCAGTGGTGACCACCCGCGCGTAGTTGCGCTTGTTGGTCGGGTACCACTTCTGCGGCTCGTTCGCGTCCCACGCCTTGGTGAGACCCGGGTTGGTGTTCGCGTGCGAGACCATCAGCATCGGGCCGCTCGGGTCCTGGTTCAGCACCGGGATCTGGAGCTGGGCGCAGCCGGAGTTGTAGGTGCCCATGACGGCGACCTCGTTGGTGTTGGCCACGTGGTCGTTGGCGTTCTTGGTGCACTGCGCCGCGTCCCACTTGCCCGCCGCCGCGGTGGAGTCGTCGTACTTCTTGAGCGTGACCTTGTACTTGCCGGCCTTGTTGCCCGCCTGCTCGAGGTAGAGCGACATCGCGTTCCAGGTCGAGTCGGAGGCGTCCTTCGACGAACCCTGGAAGGGGAGGTCGACGCCGACGACGACCTCGGTTACGCCCGAGCCGCCGTTGTCGCCGCCCGAGCTGTCACACGCCGTCGCCGCGACCGCGGTGGCGGCAGCGGCGGCCAGCACTGTGAGTGCCTTGATGCGCCTGTTCATCCTATTCCTCTCGACTCCTCAACCCATGTCCGCCTTGCGGGCGACCCGCAGACGTCGGATGTCCGGCGCAACAGCCAATTCCGTGGTCATGGCTGTGACGCGCGACACCGGTGGCGCGAACGTAGGTGTTCGCCGGGAGCCATGTCAAGGCTTGGGACGCTCACACGCCGACATTGGCGACCAACCCGTAACCCAACGGTGGCCAAGGCGATGCGATCACATGACCGAAACCTGGTCGACTTAATAGATGAAAGCAAAAACCCGCAGGTCAGAGACCTGCGGGCATGATCTTTGCGGTGTCTATTCGGCCGCTTCCGCCGCCGCTTCCTCGATGATCCGCTCGGCGACCTCACGCATCGTCATCCGATGATCCATCGCCGTCCGCTGGATCCACTTGAACGACTGCGGCTCGGTCATCCCGTACTGCGTCATCAGCGCGCCCTTCGCGCGCTCCACCGCCTTACGGGTCTCCAGCCGGTCGGTCAGCCCCGCGACCTCGGCCTCCAGCGCCGCCACCTCGGCGTGCCGCGACAACGCGATCTCGATCGCCGGCACCAGGTCCGACTTCTGGAAGGGCTTCACCAGGTACGCCATGGCACCGGCCGCCCGCGCCCGCTCGACGAGGTCCCGCTGGCTGAACGCCGTCAGAATGATCACCGGAGCCAGCCGCGCGCCGGCCACCTTCTCCGCCGCCGCCAGCCCGTCCATGATCGGCATCTTGATGTCGAAGATGCACAGATCAGGCTTGAGCTCCTCGGCCAGGCGTACGGCGGTCTCCCCGTCACCGGCCTCGCCGACGACCTCGTAGCCCTCCTCGCCCAGCATCTCGGCGAGGTCGAGCCGGATGAGCGCCTCGTCCTCCGCGATCAGCACCCGCTTGCGCGCCGCCTGCACCTCGGTCACCGACTCAACCCCCACACGCTGTTATCCCTGTTTCAGTGTTGCAGCCTAGTCGGGTACAGTGAGCCAGCCGAGCCGGGATGGCGCAATTGGCTGACGCGATGGTCTCAAAATCCATTGTCCGAAAGGACGTGCGGGTTCGAATCCCGTTCCCGGCACCGATGTCGTACTGGCGTTCGAGAATTGCCGCATGGCTGAGCGGCACCCCATCGAGCGGCGACGCCGCGCTCGTGCTCTCTACGCGACCGGGATCGGTATCGCCTCCGTGGCGAAGATCATGGCCCTCCCCCGCCACACCGTCTGGTACTGGTGCGTCGGCAACGGCCGTCTCGATCTCGAGGCCCAGGCGACGATCCCCTGCCCACGCTGTCAGGACCCGCCCGAGCCGCCGCCCGATCCCGCGGCATACGCCTATCTCCTGGGCCTCTACCTCGGCGACGGTCACCTGACTCTGACTGCGAAGACGCCGGTCCTGCGAATCGCTTGTGACGACAAATACCCCGGCATCATGGTCGAGGCAGAAGCCGCGATGTTAGCGACGCTCGCCCGGAAGGTGCAGCGTGTGCGGTCGGTGGGCTGCACTGGCATCCAGAGCTACGCGAAGCATTGGCCGTGTCTGTTCCCGCAGGCCGGCCCAGGCAAGAAGCACGACCGCCCGATCGTCCTCGAGCCGTGGCAGGAGGAGATCGTGGCCGAGCATGCGGGTCGCTTCCTGCGCGGGCTGTTCCATTCCGACGGCTGCCGGGCGGTCAACCGGGTCACGAAGAAGGGCCGCGTGTACGAGTACCCGCGCTACTTCTTCAGTAACAAGTCGGCCGACATCATGCGGCTGTGTCAGCTGGCGCTGAACCGCCTCGGGATCGACTGGCGCATGGCGCGGCCGGACTCGCTCAGCGTCGCCCGGCGTACCGCCGTGGAGATGCTGGACCGGCAGGTGGGCCCCAAGCGCTGAATAATCAGCGCGACCGGCGGATGGGCGGCCGGTAGGCTGGGCCGCTATGCGCTGGTCACAGATGTTTGTCCCTACTTTGCGGCAGGATCCCGCGGACGCCGACGCGGTGAGTCACCGGCTGTTGTTGCGCGCCGGGTTCATCCGGCAGTTGATGGCTGGGCACTACAGCCTTCTCCCGTTGGCGATTCGCGTACGCGCGAAGGTCATGTCCGTGATCCGGGCGGAGATGGATCGGATCGGGGCGCAGGAGTTCCTGCTTCCGGCGATGCATCCGGCCGAGATCTGGCACAAGTCGGGGCGCTGGGACGTCATGGGTCAGGAGATGTTCCGGCTGCGTGACCGGCGTGGGGCCGACCTGGCGCTGGGGATGACGCACGAGGAGATCTTCGCGACCGTGGCTTCGGAGTTGCGGTCCTATCGGGAGCTTCCGCAGGCGTGGTATCAGTTCCAGACGAAGTTCCGCGACGAGCCCCGGCCGAAGAGCGGTCTGATGCGCGTACGCGAGTTCACGATGAAGGATTCGTACACGTTCGATGTGGACGAAGCCGGGCTGGACGTCGCGTTCGACCGGCATTATGAGGCGTACCAGCGGATCTTCCGGCGGCTGGAGATTCCCGTCGTCGCGGTCGAGGCGTCGAACGGGACGATGGGCGGCAGCGACTCCCGGGAGTTCATGTGCCCGTCCGAGGCCGGCGAGGACATCACGATCGTGTGCCCTGGCTGCGGTTACGCGGCGAATGTGGAGGCGGCACAGGCGGCGCTCACGCCGATCGAGGATCGGGATCTGCTGGCTGCGCCGGAGCGGTTCGCCACTCCCGGCGTACGCACCATCGAAGACCTCGCGGTGGGCCACGGGTTCGCGGGCGACCGTCAGATCAAGACCCTTGTGTACGTCGTCGACGATCAGCTGACCCTGGTGCTGCTGCGGGGCGACCACGCGTTGGTGGAGCAGAAGCTGGTGGACGCCCTCGGGGCGATCGCGATCCGGCCGGCTCAACCGGAGGAGATCCGGCAGGCGCTCGGTGCGCTGCCCGGCAGTCTCGGCGCGGTCGGGGTCACCGAGCTGCCGATCGTCGCCGACGAGGCGTTGCGCGGACGGCGCGGGATGGCGACCGGCGCGAACTCCGACGACGTGCACTTGCGCGGTGTCGAGGTGGATCGCGACATCGTGGTCGGGCGCTGGGCCGACCTGCGGGAGGTCGTCGCCGGGGAGCCGTGCGTACGCTGTGCCACCCCGCTGGACGCGACGAAGACGGTCGAGGTCGGGCACATCTTCAAACTGGGCCGGAAGTACAGCGAGTCGATGGGGGTCAGCGTGCTGACCGCCGACGGCTCCCGGGTCGCGCCCATCATGGGTTCGTACGGCATCGGGGTGGAGCGCGCGATCGCTGCGATCGTCGAGACCCATCACGACGACCGGGGCATCGTCTGGCCGATGGCGGTGGCCCCGTTCCATGTGGTCATCGTTCAGCTGGGTACGGACGAGGCGACGGTGGAAGCTGCACGCGACCTCTATGAGCGGCTGGGCAACAACGGCGTCGAAGTCGTCTGGGACGACCGCGAGGAACGGCCCGGGGTGAAGTTCCGCGACGCCGAGCTCGTCGGCATCCCGTTGCGGGTGACCGTGGGCGCGCGTGGGCTGGCCCGGGGCATCGTCGAGGTGACCCGCCGGTCGACCGGCGACACCGTCGAAGTGCCGGTCGGTGAAGCCGCCGTACGCCTCGCCGAGGAGATCCGCCCCGCCTGACCGGGCCGGCTCGTCCCGTTGATCACCCGCTCGCGGAGTCGATCACCCGCGAGCGGGGTTGCCGACCTGCGGAAACGCCATCGATCACCCCGGTTAGTTCATGATCGCGCGGAAAACAGGCGGAGGCGGAGCGCGCGGTAGAGCAGCCCGACGGCGAAGACGGCGAGCCCGCCGACGACGGCAGGCCAGGGCAGCGTGGCGACCAGGGCCACACACCCGGCCGCGCCGAGCGCCTGCAGAGCGCGGGGATAACGCCGGTCGCCGCCGGTCTGGGTCCAGGCGGCGAGGTTGGCGATCAGGTAGTACACCAGGACGCCGAACGATGAGAAGCCGATCGCGCCCCGCAGGTCGACGGTGAGCACGAGAACGCAGACGACCGCGGCCAGCGCGATCTCGGCGCGGTGCGGGACGGCGTACCGGGGATGCACCGCCGACAGCCACCGGGGCAGGTCGTCGTGGCGGGCCATGGCCAGCGCGGTGCGCCCCACCCCGGCGATCAGCGCCAGCAGCGCGCCCAGGCTCGCGAGGGCGGCTCCGGCCCGGACGGCGGGGGCGGCCCAGTCCCAGCCGGCCGCGTGGACGGCGTCGGCCAGGGGCGCGGTCGACGACGCGAGCCGCTGCGGCCCGAGGACGTGCAGCAACGCGACGCCGATCACGGCGTACACCGCGACGGCGAGCGCCAGCGCGGTGAGGATCGCCCGCGGAATCGTGCGCTGCGGCTCGCGTACCTCTTCTCCCATGGTCGCGATGCGTGCGTACCCGGCGAAGGCGAAGAACAGCAGACCAGCCGATTGCAGAACCCCGTAGGCCGAGCCGCCGCCGTCTGCTTCCGGGCCCGCGGGCCCGAGCAGTCCCGCGGCCGCGACGACCGCGAGCACGGCCAGGACCGCGACCACGATGATCATTGCAAGCCGGGCGGTACGCGTGACGCCGCGGTAGTTGACCGCGGCCAGCGCCAGCACCGCCACGACGGCGGCCGGGCGCTGCCAGGCCGGGGGTACGGCGTAGGCGGCGAACGTCAATGCCATGGCCGCGCAGGAGGCGGTCTTGCCGACGACGAACCCCCAGCCGGCGACGTAGCCCCACCATTCGCCGAGCCGTTCGCGGCCGTAGACGTAGGTGCCACCCGAGGTCGGATACTGCGCGGCGAGCTGGGCGGAGGCGGTCGCGTTGCAGTACGCCACGACCGCGGCCACGGCCAACCCGGCGAGCAGCAGGCTCCCCGCCGCCCGGGCGGCCGGGGCGAACGCGGCGAAGACACCGGCCCCGATCATCGACCCGAGGCCGATGACGACCGCGTCGACCGGACCGAGCCGCCGAGCCAACCGTTCCACGCCGAGATTGTGTCAGCCGCCGGGAAGATCAGCCAGGGTGACCTCGTCGAGGACCCGCATGGTCGCGTGATCGGCGCTCCGCCAGAGCTGATACAGCCGCTCGTCCACTGTCGAGGCGGCTACCGGGGTCGCCGCGTACGCCGCCGGCCCGTCCAGTGCCCGCACGATGTCGCCCAGGGTCACCTGGTCGGGCGGCCGGTGCAGCCCGTAGCCGCCGTCCGAGCCCCGTTGGGTGTGCACCAAGCCGGCCCGGCGCAGCGCCGTGAGCAGCTCATACAGGTACGCGAGCGGAATGTCGTGCGCCTCCGCCAGAGCCTGCGCCTTGATCGTGGCCGGCGCGGCGGCGGCCAGCGCGGCCGCCGCCCGCACGGCGTACACGATGCGCGCCGGCACGGGCTGCGCCGGGCGGATCATGCGTCGGCGGCCGCCAGCGACTTCGCCGCCGGGACGGGTCTGAGGTGGACGGTGTCGCCGGGTTGGAGGCCCAGCCGGCCCGCTGCGCCCCGGGTGATCTGCGCCCAGACGTCGCGGTCGCCGGCGGTCAGCTCTACGCGTACCTCGAATCCCAGGTGCACCACGCGGTTGACGACAGCTGCCGTCGAACCCTCGACAGATTCGGCGGTGACGTCGATGTCGTGCGGCCGGACCAGGCGGCCGCCGAGTTCGGTCACCGGGCCGAGGAAGCTCATGACGAACGGGCTGGCCGGGTTGTCGTAGAGATCCTGCGGCCGCCCCGCCTGCTTCACCTCCCCGTCGGCGAGCACCACGATCTCGTCGGCGACATCCATCGCCTCCTCCTGATCGTGGGTCACGAACACCGTCGTCACGTGCACTTCGTCGTGGAGCCGCCGGAGCCAGGTGCGGAGCTCTTTGCGTACCTGGGCGTCGAGCGCGCCGAACGGCTCGTCGAGCAGCAGCACCTGCGGTTCCACCGCGAGCGCGCGGGCCAGTGCCATGCGCTGCCGCTGGCCGCCGGACAGCTGCGCCGGATACCGGTCGGCGAACTGCTCCAGGTGGACCAGCTGCAGCAGCTCGTCGACCCGGGCCCGGATCTCGGCCTTCGGCCGCTTCCGGATCTCCAGTCCGAACGCGACGTTCCGGCGTACGCTCAAGTGCTTGAACGCCGCGTAGTGCTGGAACACGAAGCCGACGTTGCGGCGTTGCGGGGACAACCGGGTGGCGTCGACGCCGGAGATGAGCACGTTGCCGGCGTCCGGGACCTCAAGCCCGGCGATCACCCGGAGCAGCGTCGACTTGCCGCCACCGCTCGGGCCGAGCAGCGCGGTGAGCGAGCCGGAGACGATGTCGACCGAGACGTCCTTGAGGACCGGGGTACGGCCGAACGACTTGGAGACGCCGCGTACTTCGATGGCCATCAGTTGCCGTCCTTGGGGCGCAGGAGGGTGGTCAGAAGAAGGGAGCCGACGGCGAGCAGGGCCAGCACAGTCGCCGCGGCGAACGCCGCCGGAACCTCGTAGTTGAGGTAGCGCTCTTCGACGAACAGCGTCAGGGTCTGGGTCTCGCCGACGACCTTGCCGGAGACGACCGCCACCGCGCCGTACTCGCCGAGGGCACGGGCCAGGCAGAGCACGATGCCGTAGCCGAGCGCGCTGCGGATGCCCGGCAGCGTGATGCGGCGGAACGTCTGCCAGCCGCCCGCGCCGAGGGTCCGGGCGGCCTGTTCCTGGTCGTCGCCCATCTCTTCGAGCACGGGGACGATCGCCCGGACGACCAGTGGCAGCGAGACGAAGACGGTGGCCAGGACCATGCCCGGGATCGAGAAGATCACCTGGATGCCGGCGTTCTCCAGCCAGCCGCCCACTGTGGAATAGCGCCCGTACGCCAGGATCAGCGCGAGGCCGACGACGACCGGGGAGACCGCCAGCGGCAGGTCGATCAACGCGTTGAGCAGCCGCTTGCCGGGAAAGTTCGTCCGGGTCAGCAGCAGTGCGACGCCGACGCCGAAGACGGTGTTGAGCACGACCGCCCAGATCGCCACCTGAAGGGTCACCTGGAAGGCGTGGATCGCTTCTTCGCTGGTCAGCGCGTCGATCACGTTCTGCAGCCCGTCGCCGAAGGTCTGCCAGACGATCAGTCCCACCGGCAGGATCAGCAGGAACAGCAGGTAGAGCAACGCGATCGCGCGAAGCAGGTACTTAGCCACGGCGAGACCCCCAGCGCTGGACGAGATCCAGTCCGATGAGGACGGCGAACGCGACGATCAGCAGCGCGGTGGAGACGGCGGCGGCCGACGCGGTGTCGTCGCTTTCGATGCGGCCGAAGATGTTGACCGCGGCGACCTGCGTCTTGAACGGCAGGTTGCCCGACAGCAGCACGGTCGAGCCGAACTCCGCGATCGCGCGTGTGAAGGCCAGTCCCGCACCCGAGACCATGGCCGGGACCAGGTTGGGCAGGATGATCCGGCGGAAGGTGAGCCAGGGCCCGGCCCCGAGGGAGAACGCCGCCTGCTCCATGTCGCGATCCAGTTCCTGCAGAACGGGCTGCACCGTGCGTACGACGAACGGCAGGGTGACGAACAGCAGCGCGATGACCACTCCGGCCCGGGTGTACGCCAGATTCAAGTGCAGTGGGCTCTTCACCCCGTACAACACGAGCAGGACGAGCCCGGCGACGATGGTGGGCAGCGCGAACGGCAGGTCGATCAGGGTGTCGACGAGCGCCTTGCCGGGGAACCGGTCGCGGACGAGAACCCAGGCGATGAGCGTACCCATGACCACGTTGATGACGGCGACCAGCGCCGACGCCCCCAGGGTCAGCTTCAGCGCCGCCCACGAGTCGGGTGTAGTCACCGCCGACCAGAACGCGCCGGCGCCGCCCTCGACGCCCTTCCACGCGACCACCGTGAGCGGGAAGAGCACGATCAGGCTGAGGTAGAGCACCGCGAGACCCAGGCCGAGGCCGGGACCCACCCGCGGTCGGCGACGGGCCGAGGCCGGCACACCCGTGGGTGCGCCGGCCTGGGTCAGAACCGGGGTGGACATCACTTGCTCGGGCTCGCGCTCGGGCTGGCCGCGACGGTCGCCACGCCGTGCTTGGCCTCGATGAGGGCGATCGAGCCGGTCTTGGCGTCGAAGAACTCCTTGTTCACGGCCGACCAGCCGCCCAGGTCCTTGATGGTGAACAGGCCCGACGGCGTCGGGAAGGTGACGCCCGTGTTCACCCCGGAAACGGTGGGGCGGTAGCCGTTCTGCGCGAAGATCTTCTGTCCGGCCTCGGAGTAGAGGAAGTCGAGGAACGCCTTCGCCTCGGCCGGGTGCTCGGAGTTCTTCGTGACCGCGATCGGGTTCTCGATCAGGATGGTCGAGTCCGGAACCGTGTAGTCGAGCTCCTGGTTGTGCTGCTGGGCGAAGATCGCCTCGTTCTCGTAGGACAGGATGGCGTCGCCCTTGCCCCCGGTGAAGGTCTGCAGCGAAGCGCGGGCCGAGGCGTCCTGCACGGGGACGTTGCCGATCAGGCTGTCGATGTACGCCAACCCGGCCGCCTTGTCCTTGCCCACATCAGCCTTGGCCCCGTACGCCGCCAGGATGTTCCACCGCGCGCCGCCGGAGGTGAACGGGTTCGGGGTGATCACCTCGACGCCCGGCTTGATCAGGTCGTCCCAGGTCTTGAGGCCCTTGGGGTTGCCCTTGCGGGTGGCGATGACGACGACGGAATCGGTGATGAAGCCCTTGGTCGGGCCGCTGTTCCAGTCCTCGGCGACGAGGCCGGCGGTGACGAGCCGGGTGAGGTCGGGTTCCAGGGACAGCGCCACGACGTCGGCCTTCAACCCGGCCGCGACCGCCCGGCTCTGATCGCCGGAGGCTCCGAACGACGTCTTGAACTTGATGTTCTTCCCGGCATCGGTCTTCTGGAAGGCCTTGATGAGCGCCTCATAAGCCGCCTGCGGAGTCGAGTACGCCACCAGCGACAGCGTCACCTCCGCCTTGTCGCCCGAACCGGACCCGGAATCGGAGTCGCCGCACGCCGCGAGTGCTGCCGTCGCCAGTGCGGTCGCGGCGAGCCCGGCGAGAATCCTTCTGGTGACCATCCCTACAAATCCCATCATCCATAGTTTTCCTACTGACTTAATGGGTTTTGAGTTTGCCACGAGGCGCGGTCCGATGGGAAGAGGCACTTTCGGGTGACCCCCGTCACCCGTTCATCGACGCTCGCCAGGCGGCCGCGCGCCGGGGCGGGCTGGCGCGGACTGGCGCGTTATCCGTGCGGACCACGCGGACCGGCGCGCTATCAGCGCGGACGCGGCGCGTTATCCCGGGATAACGCGCTTATCCGCGCGATTTAAGGGACGTTATCCCGCATAACGCGCAAGGAGCGCCCCCGCACAACGCGCAAGGAGCGCCCCGCATGACGCACGAAGGGGCGTCAGAAGGGCAACTGCCCACTAGCAAGGTGAGCGAAGGTGACCTGCTCAAGCATCCGCCGCTCCTGAGCCTCGACGGCGACCCAGACTTCCTGGAGCGTACGCGCCGGCCCCTGGTAGTCGAGCTCGGCGGGAACGTGCCCGCGAACCTGCGACAGCGGCCCGTCGATGATCTCGATGACCTGGGCGAGGCTGATCTGGTCGGCCGGCCGGGCGAGCCAGTATCCGCCCTCGGGACCGCGCTGGGCGTTCACCACTCCCCCGCGCCGCAGCTGGAGCAGGATGCTTTCCAGGAACTTCGGCGGGATCTCCTGCGCTTTCGCGATCCGCTCCGAGGTGATCGGGAACTCGGCCGGAGGTTTCCCCGCCACGACAGGTTCGATCGTCGCCAGTTCGATGACGGCGCGGATCGCATAGTCGACGCGAGCGGAGAGGCGCATGTGAACCAGTATCACACTTCGCGCCTCCGGCCAGGCGATTGCCATTACCCTACTAAGCCGATAGGTTAAATCTTCTCGACCGGAATTGGAGGTGACCCATGACGCGGCTCGTCCTGCTCGCCCTCGTCGGTCTGGCGGCCCAGCTCGTCGACGGCGCGCTCGGCATGGCGTACGGCGTCACGTCGACGACGTTGTTGCTGCTCGCCGGGGTGGCACCCGCCTCCGCCAGCGCGTCGGTCCACCTTTCCGAGATCGGCACGACGCTGGCCTCCGGAGTCGCGCACTGGCGATTCGGCAACGTCGACTGGCGGGTCGTCACGCGCATCGCGGTCCCCGGCGCGGTCGGCTCGTTCCTCGGCGCGACTCTGCTGAGCGCCATCTCGACGTCGGCCGCCGCGCCGTGGACGTCAGGCGTACTCCTCGCGCTGGGCGTCTTCCTCGTCACCCGGTTCACCCGGCCGCTGCGCCCGGCTCAGCCGCGCCCGGTGCGTACGAGATTTCTCGCGCCTCTCGGGCTGGTCGCGGGATTCGTCGACGCCACGGGTGGAGGCGGCTGGGGCCCGATCGCCACGCCGACGCTGCTGGCCTCGGGCCGCATGGAGCCCCGCAAGGTGATCGGCTCGGTCAACACCGCGGAGTTCCTGGTCGCGGCGGCCGCCAGCGCCGGGTTCCTGGTCGGTCTCGGCACGTCCGGATTCGTGTTGCCCACCGTGATCGCGCTGCTCGCGGGCGGAGTCGTCGGAGCTCCGCTGGCCGCCTGGCTGGTCCGCGCGGTTCCGGCTCAGGTGATCGGGGCCGCGGTCGGCGGGCTCATCATCCTCACCAACACCCGCACGCTGCTGCGCGCGTTCGAACTCGAAAGCTCCGTGGGCCGCTGGCTCTATCCGCTGCTCGGGCTCGTGTGGTTCGGCGCGATCGCGATCGCCCTCCGCATCCACCGACGAGTACGCACAAAGCAGCCGGCGTCGTCCGAACAGTTGGAGCTCGAGGCGGTCGGGTCCTAGGCGCGCTCTTGGGTCCGCACTCAGGCACCGGAGCAGATACGATCCCGCGTCGTGCATCGCGATCTTCCCGACTCCGTCCGCCGCCTCGTCCGCGTCCTCCTCTGCGGTAGCGCATTGAGCGCGGTGATGTTCGTCGTCGGTCTCCTCGAGGCGGCACACGCCGCCGCCAACGCCGATGCGGCCACGCAGCTCCTCCTGGATCGATTCCCATACGAATTAACGTCTGCGGAGGGATTCTCCAACGCCCTCCAGGATTTGGCTCACACGGTCGCCGGCGTCGGCGCAGTCGGAATGCTGATGCTGCCCACCGCCGCGATTCTTAGCCGCCGGTGGTGGGGTACTCGTCTTCTGCTCTGGTCGCTGTGGGTACTCATGCTCATCGGGCAGGCAGTCCTCATGATCTCGTCACCCAACGGACTGCTACTACTCAGCGGGACCAGTGCGGGAACGCCGGAGGCGGCCATCGAGCCGCTGCTCAAGTTGCCGGGAATCGACTGGCTCCTCTTCACGCCGCCGATCATCCTGTTCTACGTGCTCTACCGGATGAACAGGCTCATCGTGGCTGACGAAACGGAGACCTTCTTCGCCGCCCGCACGGACGTCCCTGACGATCCGACGTGGACCGAAGGCGTGCAGGCCGTCAAGGCTCGACAGGCGGAGCGCGAGGCGAGTACGCGTCGAGCCGCCTGAGCGCGGACCGGGCGGCGTCAGCCCGCGGACCTGGCAGGCCGGGCCGGGCGACGGCTCGGATCTGCTTCGGCGGCCGTCCCGGCGCGGCCGGTGCCCGGCGGGAGCGACGATCTGGCGCCCGGCGAACCCGGGACCTCGTTCATAAGCCCGTGCCCGGCGCGTTTCCACCCGGCCTGGCGCTATTCACCCGTGCCCCGCGCGATGCACCCGCCTGGCCCGGCGCGATGATCGTCGGAATCCGACAACCTTGCGTTGGCGCGCGAGCCTCGCAGAAAAGCGGCCCCGCGCAGAACCGACGCGCGTAGAGCCGACGCGCGTAGAGCGAAACGCGAGCGTCAGACCTTGCGGAGCAGTCCTTCTTGGACGGCGGTCGCGATGTGGCGGCCCGAGGCGTCGAGCATCCGGCCGGTGGCCAGCCCACGCGCGCCGGACGCGGACGGCGACCACGAGTCGTAGAGGAACCACTCGTCGGCGCGGAACGGGCGGTGGAACCACAGCGCGTGGTCGAGGCTGGCGCCGATGACGCCGCCCGGACCCCAGACCTCGCCGTGGTAGGAGAGCACGGAATCGAGCAGCGTGAGATCGGACGCGTAGGTCAGCGCGCACGCGTGCACGAGCGGATCGGCCGGGAGTTTGCCGTCGATGCGCATCCAGACCCGCTGGTGAGGGTCGGGCGTGCGGTCGCCGGGGCGGACCCAGCCGGGCTCGCCGACGTAGCGGACGTCGAGCGGGCGCGGGATCTGCGACCAGATTGCGACGCGCTCGGGGTACTTGGCCAGGCGATCGAGCATGGTCGGCAGCTCGTCCGGGCCGGGCACGTCCGACGGGCCCGGAGCGTGATGGTCCAGGCCCTGTTCCTCGATCTGGAACGAGGCCGACATCAGGAAGATCGGCTTACCGCCTTGCAGCGCCACCGAGCGGCGTACGGAGAACGACCGCCCGTCGCGGATGACCTCGACGGCGTAGTCGATCGGCTCTTGTGGGTCGCCGGGGCGGACGAAGTAGCCGTGCAGCGAATGGACGTGCCGACTCGGATCGACCGTACGCCCGGCGGCGGCCAGCGCCTGCGCGGCGACCTGCCCGCCGTAGACGCGCATCGGGAGCTGCGACGTGCTGTGCCCCCGGAACCGCAGTTCGTCCAGGTGCTCCAGGTCGAGCAGCCGGATCAGGTCGTCGACGGCGGCCTGCCCGACGAGCGGGCCGCCGTCGGCGTCCGAGGTCACCGGTAACCGGCCAGCGCGGGCGTGAGGGAGCCCAGCTCGTGCACCCGGAGGGTGTTGGTGGAACCGGGGGTGCCGGGCGGGCTGCCCGCCACGATCACGACGATGTCGCCCGGCTTGGCCCGGCCGAGGCCCAGCAGCGCCTGGTCGACCTGACGGAACATGTCGTCGGTGTGGTGCACGAACGGCACCAGGAACGTCTCGACACCCCAGGACAGCGCCATCTGGTTGCGTACGTGCTCCTCCGGCGTGAACGCCAGCAGCGGCAGCGTGCAGTGGAGCCGGGCGAGACGGCGTACGGTGTCGCCGGTCTGCGTGAACGCGACCAGCGCCCGCGCGCCGACGGCGGTGGCGATGTTGGACGCCGCCACGGTGAGCGCTCCACCCCGCGTACGGGGGTCGTGCTGCAACCGGGGCACGCCGACCTGACCGGACTCGGTGGTCGTGATGATCTTGGCCATGGTGCTGACGGTGAGCACCGGATACTTGCCGACGCTGGTCTCGCCGGAGAGCATCACCGCGTCCGCACCGTCGAGGACGGCGTTGGCGACGTCACTGGCCTCCGCGCGGGTCGGGCGCGAGTTCTCGATCATCGAGTCGAGCATCTGCGTCGCCACGATGACCGGCTTGGCGAACTCCCGGCACAGCTGAACGGCCTTCTTCTGCACCAGCGGAACCTGGTCGAGCGGCATCTCCACGCCGAGATCGCCGCGCGCCACCATCACGCCGTCGAACGCGTCGACGATCGCCTCGAGGTTGGCGACCGCCTCCGGCTTCTCCACCTTCGCGATGACCGGCCGGTGGATGTTCTCCTCCGCCATGATCTGGTGGACGAGCTTGATGTCCTCGGGCGAGCGTACGAACGACAACGCGATCCAGTCGACGCCGAGCTGGAGCGCGAACCGCAGGTCCTCGGTGTCCTTGTCGGACAGCGCCGGTACGCTGATCGCCACGTTCGGCAGCGAGACGCCCTTGTTGTTCGAGACCATGCCGCCCTCGACGACCCGGCACTTGATGTCCGGCCCGTCCACGGCGATCACCTCGACGGCCACCTTGCCGTCGTCGATGAGCAGCTTGTCGCCGGGGCGTACCTCCTCGGGCAGCTTCTTGTAGGTGCACGAGACGCGGTCGGCGGTCCCTTCGATCTCCTCACTGGTGATCGTGACCGTGTCACCGGTACGCCACTCGTGCGGGCCGTCGACGAACCGGCCGAGCCGGATCTTCGGGCCCTGGAGGTCGGCGAGGATGGCCACCGCCGCGCCGGCCGCCCGCGCCTGGCGGCGTACCTGCTCGTAGACGGCCTCGTGGTCGGCGTGGTCGCCGTGGCTGAAGTTGAGGCGGGCGACGTTCATGCCCGCGTCGATGAGGCCCTTGAGCCGCTCGGGGCTACTGGTCGCAGGGCCGAGGGTGCAGACGATTTTCGCGCGGCGTGTCACGTTGACTGAGCCTAGCCCTCAACCCGGCGAACCACGAAGCCGGGATGGGCCCTTTAACGCTGGTTCACCTGCGGGATTCTTAGTTGTCCGCTACGCCTAACCGTTCGTCCGGGGACGGCTAACCGGACGGTGTGCCCGAATATTCGCATGCGGCCCGTTGCCGCGGCCTTCTAGCGTCGGCGGCATGATCCCCCTCCGCACTCCGCTCACCCGGTACGCCTTGGGCCGTGCCGACGCCGGGCTGGCTCTCGACGCGCTGCGGGCCTGGGCTGCCCCCGGCCGATCCAACGGCAGCCTGCACGCCGGTGACGTCGGCTGGTTCCTGCGCTTCGACGAGGAGCGAGTGCGCGCCGCGCTCGCAGTCTGGTCGGACGCCACCGGTCCGGTCGCGGTGGAGTTGTCGGACCCCGAGTTACGCCGGATCAGCCTGGCACCGCGAGCGGAGGAGGACCCGGAGGTGCTGGTCGCCCTGGCAGACGCGGTGCGTACCGACGGAACGCCGGTGGGGGTGACGGCCGAGTCGGGTCTGTGGACCGCGCTGGTGAAGTCCGGCTGGACCGCCGGGGCGCCGGATGCGCACCTCGTGCTGCCGCTGTCCGGCCCGATCGAGGTGGATCTCCCGTACGCCCTGGTCGGCGAGGCGGACGCCGCCGCGCGAGTGGATGTGCAACGCGCGGCGTTCTCCCGTTCGACGTTCACCGTGGCCCGCTGGCGGCAACTGCACTCCTCCCCGGCCGGGCAGTACGCCGTCGACGTCCTCGTGCGTACGCCGGGCGGGACGGCGGCGGCCGCAGCGATCGGCTGGTTCGCCGGGCCGGGCCGCTGCGCCGTGCTCGAACCGGTCGGCACCCATCCCGACTACCGTCGCCGGGGTTACGGGCGGGCCGTCGTCCTGGCCGCAGCCGAGGAGCTGCGCAGGCTGGGTGCGAGCGCGGTCGCCGTGCTGCCACCGGCCGACCTCGAACCGGCCGTCGGCGCATACCGGGCGGCCGGGTTCGAACTGATCGGGTACGAGCACACGCTCACGCCGCCGAGACACGGATCCTGACGCCGCCGGTGAGCCGGTTCAGTGCTCCATCCGCCGGGTCAGCGATTCGAGCTGGTCGGTCAGGTCGTCGATGCGGGCGATCCCCCGGTCGAACTCGCTGCTCGACTCGCTGGGCCGCATGCCCATCTCGCCGCCCATGATCTCGTCGGCCTGCTCGTTGTACGCCGCTTGAGCGGCCGTGATCGCCGCGGTGACCGACCGCGACACCTGCTCGGCTCCGCCACGCAGGGCCGACTCGTCGATCCGCAGCTCCCGCAGCATCCCGCCGGCCCCTGTACGCGCGACGACGAGCCCGTCCTGCGACCGCCCCTCGGCGCTGGCGTGCTCGAGCCGCTCCTGGGCCCGGCGCAGCCGGTCCACCTGGTCCATCGCGTAGTGGGCGAGTCCATCCAGATTGTTCAGTCCAGCCATAGCCGCCTCCCCGGTCGTAGCCGACTCCCCGCAAGTTATCCACAGGGCGCGCAGGCACCATAGCCACCCGGGCCGAACCATGCCAAGATTCCCGATGTGCCCGACGACATCACCGCGACGATGGCCCGTGACGTGGCGCCGATCCTCGCTCCGGGCGAGGAGCTGTCGGTGGCCGCGATCATCACGTCCTCCGATCCCGGCGCGACCGGGCCGGTCCGGGTCGGCCCGGAGCTCGGCAACTTCGTCGTGCGGCTGCTCACCCTCGGGCTGGTCGGCGAGAACACTCAGCTGATGCGGCGCGCGCTCTGGGGCCGCTCGGTCACCGGCCCGCCGAACTCGCTGGCGCATACCTTGCACGACCTGATCCACGAGGCCAGCTGGGCCAAGCTGGTGCTCACCGACCGGCGCGTGATCATCGCGCGCGGTGAGCTGCTCGGCCCCGGCAGTTACAAGTTCGACCTGGTCGGCTCGCTGCCGCGGACCGCGGTCGTGGGCGCGCGGCCGGCGCCCAAAGGCCTGATGCGGCGAGGGCGCCTGGAGCTGCGTTACGCCGACGGCTCCACCGGCGTCGTCAATCTGCTGAAGAAACAATCGTCCGTCGTGCTGCGCGCACTGGGAGGCTGACGCGCACCGCCGACGGGGTTCCATGGGGAGGGAACTCGAGTGGATACCACCAAGATCGCCTTACAGGCGCTCGACAGTTACCGCCAGACGGCGTCGTCGGTCGCCGACGGTTTCGACCGCGCCCGGCAGGGGCTGGTCGACGCCGACGTGAGCGGCGACAGTTTCGGGCTGCTCCAGGAGTCGCAGGGCATCGCCGGGAAGTACAGCGAGCGGTGTGAAGCCGGGCTTCAGGTGCTCACCGACGGCCGGGACGTCTTCGACGCGCTGGCCGACGCGATGGAAGCCGTGCGCGACGCGTATCGCACGGCCGACAAGGCCGCCGCCCAGCGATACGGAGGTCAGTGATCATGGCACGCTCTGAAGCCGGTGCGATGCGCATCGACGGCTGGCTGTCGCCCGCCGGTGCCGCGCTGCACATCATCAAGCCCATCGTCGACTTCCTCTCCCACCCGCTCGACCAGGTGACCGGCGACCCCGAGGGGTTGCGGGCCAAGGCGGAAGCCTGGAAGCACGCCGCGACCGCGGTCTCCGGGCTCATCACGCAGGAGAGCGACGCCCGCGCCAAGCTGATCGCGGCGTGGGAAGGCGACGCCGCGAAGGCGTTCGACAAGGAGATCGGCGAGCTGTCGACCAACCTCGCCGAGATCGTCGAGCACTTCAAGGGCACCGCCGAGATGCTGGAGCAGACCGCGACCGGCGCGCAGCAGGCCGAAGACTTGGTCGTCGACATCATCAAGGAACTCATCGCCTGGCTGATCTGCACGATCATCGTGGCGCTGGCGTCTTCGTGGATCACCCTCGGCGCCTCGGTCGCCGCCGGCACCGCCGCGGGCTGGGCCGAATCCGCGGTCGCCGCCGGTCGTTGCGCCACCGTCGCGTCGAAGCTGGCCAAGCTGCTGCGGGCCGCCGAGAAGTTCCTCAAGACGATGAGCGACTTCGCGAAGGCGTACAAGATCACCAAGTTGAAGTCGACCGGCGTGAGTGCGTGGACGAAGGCTCGGTTCGCCACTGGCACCGGCTACCAGCTCATCGCCACGAACTGGGTGATCAAGAAGACGATCGTCGAGCCGACGGTCGGCAATCACGTCGTCCGGCCGACCATCGGCGCCGGGGACAAGTCGATCGACTGGCCCGCCCTGCTATAGCGAGCGCTGCAAAAGGGGCCCCTCCTCGGGGCCCCTTTTCGCGTCAGCGCGCGGCGGCGAGCGGCTGGGACGAGGGGCGTACCGGAGCCGGCAAGGCACCCTCCCCACCCAGGTACGCATGGATCGCCGCAGCGGCGGAGCGCCCCTCGGCGATGGCCCACACGATGAGCGACGCTCCCTTGTGGACATCACCGGCGGCGAAGACGCCCGGCGTACTGGTCTGCCAGGCGGCGTCGACCGCGACGGTCCCCCGCGACGGCAGCTCCAGCTGCTCCAACGCGGCGTACGCGTCGGTGCCTTCGAACCCGATCGCGAGCAGCACGAGGTCGGCCGGGATCTCCCGCTCGCTGCCCGGCACGACGGTGACGACGCCTCGGCCGCCGACGCGCTGAACCGTGACGTCGGCGAGCACGATGGCCCGCACGTTGCCCTGGCCGTCGTCGACGAACCGCTGAACGGCGACGGAGAAGACCCGCTCGCCGCCCTCCTCGTGGGCCGGGTAGTTCCGCAGGATCCAGGGCCAGGTCGGCCACGGGTCCCGGTCGCCGTCGCGCGCCGACGGCGGCAACGGGTAGCGGTCGAGCTGGGTGACCGACGCGGCCCCCTGCCGGTGCGCGACGCCCAGGCAGTCCGCGCCGGTGTCGCCGCCGCCGATGATGATGACGTGCTTGCCCTCGGCCGTGATCTGCGGCGCGGGGCCGCCGTCGACGTGCCGGTTGGACTGCACGAGGTGGTCCATCGCCAGGTGGACGCCGGCCAGCGCGCGACCCGGCGTCTCCGGGGTGTCCCGCCCGGCGAGCGCACCGGTCGCCAGCAGCACCGCGTCGTGCGAAGCCCGAAGTTCGGAAGCCGAGACGTCCACGCCGACGTTCACGCCGGTCCGGAAGGAGACTCCTTCGGCCGAGAGCTGCGCGACCCGGCGGTCGATGTGGTGCTTCTCCAGCTTGAAGTCGGGGATGCCGTACCGGAGCAGGCCGCCCACCTTCTCGTCCCGCTCGTAGACGGTCACCTGGTGGCCGGCGCGGGCCAGCTGCTGGGCCGCGGCCAGCCCGGCCGGGCCGGAGCCGACGACCGCAACCGTCTTGCCCGAAGATGCGGGCGCGGGCTGGGCGACGACCGAGCCGTCGGCGAACGCCTGGTCGATGATGGAGACTTCGACCTGCTTGATCGCAACGGGGTCGTCGCCGATCCCGAGTACGCACGCAGCCTCACACGGCGCCGGGCACAGCCGCCCGGTGAACTCCGGGAAGTTGTTGGTGGCGTGCAGGGACTCGATCGCCGACCCCCACGACCCCGTACGCACAAGGTCGTTCCAGTCCGGAATCCGGTTCCCGAGCGGACAGCCGTCGTGGCAGAACGGGATGCCGCAGTCCATGCACCGGGTGGCCTGCTCGCGGACGAGCTCCTGATCGGCGGGCGGGTAGACCTCCTGCCAGTCCATGATGCGTACCGGGACGGGGCGGCGGGCCGGCAGCCGCCGGCCGTAGCGCAGGAAACCATTGGGATCAGGCACGAGAGACCTCCATGACCGCGGCGTCTACGTCGCGACCGGCGGCTTCGGCGGCCCGCATGACTTCCAGTACCTTCTTGTAGTCCCGGGGGATCACCGCAGTGAACCGGGTGAGCGCGGCGTCCCAGTCGGCGAGCAGCTTCTCCGCCACCGTCGAACCGGTCTCCGCGTAGTGCTTGTCGACGAGCGCCCGCAGCGCCGACGCCGCCGGACCGGTCACCGGGTCGAGGTCGACCAGATCGCGGTTGACCAGGTCGCTGTCCAGGTCGAGCAGGTACGCCTGCCCGCCGCTCATGCCGGCGGCGAAGTTGCGCCCGGTCGGGCCGAGCACGACGACCGTGCCGCCGGTCATGTACTCGCAGCCGTGGTCGCCGACGCCCTCCACCACGGCGGTCGCGCCGGAGTTGCGTACGGCGAACCGCTGCCCGGCCTGCCCGCGCAGGTACACCTCACCGGAGGTCGCCCCGTAGAGCACGGTGTTGCCCGCGATGACGTTGGCCTCGGCGGCGAACGGCGCGCTCGTATGCGGCCGGATGATCAGCCGGCCCCCGGACAGCCCCTTGCCGACGTAGTCGTTGGCGTCGCCGAGCAGCTTCAGCGTCACCCCGCGCGGCACGAACGCGCCGAACGACTGCCCGGCCGTGCCGACCAGGGTGAGGTCGATCGTGCCGTCCGGCAGCCCCTCGCCCCGGTAACGCCGGACGACTTCGCCGCCCAGCATCGCGCCGACGCTGCGGTGCTCGTTGCGTACGGCGACCGTCGCTGCGACGCGGGTGCCGCTCTCCAACGCCGGTGCGGCGAGTTCCAGCAGCTGGTTGTCGAGCGACTTGTGCAGCTGGTGGTCCTGGTCGCGGACCTTGCGCAGGGCCGCGCCGACCGGCAGCGACGGCTGGTGCAGCACGGCGCCCAGGTCGAGCCCGTGCCCCTTCCAGTGATCCACCGCCGGGGCGAAGTTCAGCAGGTCGACCCGGCCGACGGCCTCGTCGATGCTGCGCAGGCCGAGCGCGGCCAGGTACTCGCGCACCTCCTGAGCGAGGAACAGGAAGAAGTTCTCGACGAACTCCGGCTTGCCCGTGAACCGCTCGCGCAGGCGCGGGTTCTGCGTCGCGATGCCGACCGGACAGGTGTCCAGATGGCACACGCGCATCATCACACACCCGGCGACGATCAGCGGCGCGGTGGCGAAGCCGAACTCCTCCGCACCGAGCAACGCGGCGATCACGACGTCGCGGCCGGTCTTGAGCTGCCCGTCGACCTGCACCGTCACCCGGTCGCGCAGCCCGTTCAGGAGCAGCGTCTGCTGCGTCTCCGCCAAGCCCAGCTCCCACGGCGTACCAGCGTGTTTGAGGCTGTTGAGGGGAGACGCGCCGGTGCCGCCGTCGTGGCCGGAGATGAGGATGACGTCGGCCTTGAGCTTCGCGACACCCGCGGCGACCGTGCCCACGCCGGTCTCGCTGACCAGCTTGACGTGGACGCGCGAGGCCGGGTTGACGCTCTTGAGGTCGAAGACGAGCTGCGCGAGGTCTTCGATCGAGTAGATGTCGTGGTGCGGCGGCGGCGAGATCAGCCCGACCCCCGCGGTGGCGTGCCGGGTCTTGGCGATCCACGGCCAGACCTTGTTGCCCGGCAGCTGGCCGCCCTCGCCGGGCTTGGCCCCCTGCGCCATCTTGATCTGCAGGTCGTCGGCATTGACCAGGTACTCGGTGGTCACGCCGAAGCGGCCCGAGGCGATCTGCTTGACCGCGGAACGCCGAGTCGGGTCATAGAGCCGCTCGACGTCCTCGCCGCCCTCGCCCGTGTTCGACTTCGCGCCCAGGTTGTTCATCGCGATGGCCAGCGTCTCGTGCGCCTCCGCCGAGATCGAGCCATAGCTCATCGCGCCGGTCGCGAACCGCTTGACGATCGCCTCGACCGGCTCGACCTCGTCGATCGAGATCGGCTCACGGTCCGCGAAACTGAACAGGCCGCGCAACGAACCCGCCTGGGCCGCGAGGTCGTCGACCTTCGCGGTGTACTCGCGGAAGACGCCCTCCTGCTTGGCCCGCGTCGCGTGCTGCAGCAGGAAGACCGTCTCCGGGTTGAACAGGTGCAGCTCACCCTCGCGACGCCATTGATACTCGCCGCCCACCTCCAGGCGGCGATGTGCCTGCTCCGCGACATTCAACGGGTACGCCACCGAGTGGCGGGCGGCCACCTCGGCGTGGATCTCGGCGAGCCCGATGCCGCCGATCTTCGACGACGTACTGGTGAAATACCGCTCCACCAGCCGCGAATCCAGGCCGACCGCCTCGAACACCTGGGCGCCGCAGTAGGACGACACCGTCGAGATGCCCATCTTGGACATGATCTTCTGGACGCCCTTGCCGAGCGCCTTCACGTAGTTGCGGATCGCCTTCTCCGGCGTCACGCCGGCCAGCGCGCCCTCGCGGATCAGGTCCTCGGCGCTCTCGAACGCGAGGTACGGGTTGACCGCCGCCGCGCCGTACCCGATGAGCACTGCGGCGTGGTGGACCTCTCGGCAGTCACCGGACTCGACGATCAGGGCGACCTGCGTACGCGTCTGCTCCCGGATCAGGTGCTGATGCACCGCCGCGGTGAGCAGCAACGACGGGATGGGGGCGAGATCGGCGGTCGAGTCGCGGTCGGACAGCACGAGGATGCGTACGCCGTCCTCGATCGCCTCCGAGACGTGCCGGCAGATCTCGGTCAGCCGCGCCTTGAGCCCGGCCGCACCGTCTCGCAGCGGATAGAGGCCGGAGACGCGAACCGCCTGGTAACCGGGCATGTCCCCGTCGTCGTCGATCGAGAGGATCTTGGCCAGCTCGTCGTTGTCGATGATCGGGAACGGCAGCACGATCTGCCGGCAGCTCGCCGGGCCCGGGTCGAGCAGGTTGCCCTCCGGCCCGATCGTACCGGCGAGGCTGGTCACCATCTCCTCACGGATGGCGTCCAGCGGCGGGTTGGTCACCTGCGCGAAGAGCTGGTGGAAGTAGTCGTAGAGCAACCGCGGCCGGGTCGACAGCGGCGAGATCGGCGTGTCGGTGCCCATCGAGCCGAGCGGCTCGGCCCCGGCGCGCGCCATCGGCCCGACGAGGATCTTGAGCTCCTCCTCGGTGTAGCCGAAGGTCTGCTGCCGCCGCTGCACCGAGTCGTGCGCGTAGACGATGTGCTCCCGCTCGGGCAGCGACTCGAGGTGGATGAGCCCAGCGTGCAGCCAGTCCGCGTACGGGGCGTCGGCGGCCAGGTCGCCCTTGATCTCGTCGTCGCCGATGATCCGGCCGGCCGCGGTGTCCACGAGGAACATCCGGCCCGGCTGCACCCGGCCCTTGGCGACCACCGTTGCGGGGTCGAGGTCGAGCATGCCGGACTCGCTGCCCAGCACGACCAGGCCGTCGCTGGTCAGCGACCAACGACCGGGGCGCAGGCCGTTGCGGTCGAGCACCGAGCCCACCACGGTGCCATCGCAGAAGGCGACGTCGGCCGGGCCGTCCCACGGCTCCATCAGGCTCGCATGGAACTGGTAGAACGCCTTGCGAGCAGCGCCTTCGGGGGTGGTCGCGAGGCTGGCGTCGTTCTCCCACGCCTCGGGGATCATCATCAGCACCGCGTGCGGCAGGCTGCGCCCGGTCAGGTGCAGCAGCTCCAGCACCTCGTCGAAGTTCGCCGAGTCCGAGCCGTCCGGCGTGCAGATCGGGAACAGGCGCTTGAGGTTGCCGGGGATCAAGGGGCTGGCCAGCAACGATTCCCGGGCCTGCATCCAGTTCTTGTTCCCCCGGATGGTGTTGATCTCGCCGTTGTGCGCGATGAACCGGTACGGGTGGGCCAGCGGCCAGCTCGGGAAGGTGTTCGTCGAGAACCGCGAGTGCACCAGCGCGATCGCGGAGACCACCCGCTCGTCGGCCAGATCCGGGAAGAACGTGGTGAGCTGCTCCGGCGTGAGCATGCCCTTGTAGACGACCGTCCGGCCGGACAGCGACGGGAAGTAGAGCGGAACACCGCGCTCACGGGTCTCCCGCTCGGTCTGCTTGCGTACGCAGAACGCGACGCGCTCCAGCTCCAGCCCGTCGAGCGGCCGGTACGGCGCGGCGAGGCTGTGCGCCTTCAGGAACACCTGGCGAATCCGCGGCCGCGCGCGCTCGGCCGTCGCGCCCAGGCCCCGGGGGCGTACCGGGACGTCGCGCCAGCCGATGATCTCCGCGCCCTCGACGAGGGCGTACTTCTCCAGGACGGTCAGCGCCCGGGCCTCGTCCGCGCCGTTGGTCGGCAGGAAGACGAGACCGGTGACGTACTGCCCGGCCGGGGGCAGCTCGAACGAGGCGCCCTCGTCGGCCAGCACCGCCCGGTAGAACTCGTCCGGGATCTGGATCATGATCCCGGCGCCGTCCCCCGTCTCCGGCTCGGCGCCGCGGGCTCCTCGGTGATCCAACCGGCACAACGCGGCCAGGCCCTTGGCCACGACGTCGTGTGCGCGCCGGCCATGGAGGTCGGCGACGAAGGCGACGCCGCAGGCGTCCTTCTCATTGGCCGGATCGTAAAGGCCCTGGGGGTACGGGTATGCCACACCGGCCTCCTGTCGTCGTCACGAGAGTCGGGCGTGTGAAACGCCGGCTTGCTCATGTGGGTCATGAAATCGGGACGACATCGGCCCTGAGGGAAGAATTTCCCGGTTACGGTCGCCGACCGGGATCGCCGGTCCGCCGCGCGGCAAGGTTGCCACCTATGGCAAGTGTTGCTCGCCCCGTACGGGGAGTGAAAGTGAGTCTACGTTAACTCCCCCGTCATTCCGCCAGACACAGATAGATCACATGTCCACAAGCTGAGATGGCGGGTATTCACGTCTTTCGCCGTACAAATTGCCGTAATTCGGATTAATGTGCGATAGACGGCAGCTGTGGTGCGTCCTTGCCGTCCACTGTCCATCTGGAGGAAGGCAGGACGCGATGGGGAGCATCATCCGCGCCGGTGCACCGCTGAGCGGCGTCGCCGGGGCTACCAACGACATCTCCGACACCTTGCAGAACTGGCTGGCGACGGTCGGCAACGCGGCGCTCAAGTGCATCGTGTTCCTGATCATCTTCTTCGTCGGCTGGCTGATCGCCCGCGCGGTCGACTCGGCGGTGAGCCGGTTGCTGGCCAAGGTCGGGTTCGACCGGCTGGCCGAACGGACCGGCCTGCGCCGCTGGACCGGCCGGTACGCGCCCAGCGCGCTCGTCGGCCGAATCGTGCGCTACATCATCTTGCTGATCACGCTGCAACTGGCCTTCGGCGTCTTCGGGCCGAACGCGATCAGCGACCTGATCGACGCGATCATCGCCTGGATCCCGCGCCTCATCGTGGCCTGCGTGATCCTCGTCGTGGCGGTCGCCATCGCCGGCGCGGTCTTCGACATCATCCGCAACGCCCTTTCGCAGTTCTCCTACGGCAAGGGGCTGGGCCGGGCGGCGCAGATCGCGATCATCGTCCTGGGCGCGGTCGCCGCGCTCAACCAGATCGGCGTGGCCACCACGGTCACGATGCCGGTGCTCATCACGATCCTCGCCACGATCGGCGGCATCCTGGTGGTCGGCGTCGGCGGCGGTCTCATCCAGCCGATGCGGGAGCGCTGGGAGCGCATGCTCACCAAGGGCGAGGCCGAGATGACGAAGGTCTCGACCCATCTCAAGAGCGAACCGTCCACCGGCGGCTCAGCATCGGGGGGCGACGTCACCATGCCGATCCCGCCGACAACCTGACGCCCCGCGTTGATCAAGACGCTAGGGGCGGCGACACGCCGCCAGGCGGGACCTTAGGTTCATGATCAACGCGAAGGGGTCAGTTCGGCGGGAACCAGTTGGCGGCCTCGGCCCGGGCGCGATCGAGCACCCGGGTCGAGAGCACGCCGAACGCGGCGTCCCGAGCCCTGGTCCCGAATCTGCCCCGAGGTGCGAGCACGGCCCCGACCCGTTTGGTCTGCCGGGCCACCGCCGCCGATCGGGGCACCCGCGTCTTCGAGTACGCCGTGACCGCAGCACGTAGCCCGTCCCCTGGTTGGGTCTGGTTGGCCAGCGCCACCAGCGTCGCCACATCCTCGAACGCCAGGCAGGCGCCCTGCGCCAGGTGGTGAGCCATCCCGTGGGCGGCGTCACCGATGAGCGCCACACCGCCGGAGCCGGCGGGCTTGCCGAACTCGGTCAGCGGCGGATTGATCTCGCGTACGTCGTGCTGGACGAGGTCGTCCGGTTCGGTCGCGCCGAGCAGATCCCCGACCGGGGCCGGCCAGCGTTCGAACCACCGCCGCAGCAGGGCCAGCTGAGTGGCCGGAGCCTCCGGCCGGGCCGCCCCGGCGACGGTCGCCTGCCAGTAGATGCCGCCTCGAGTGGACGCCCCGGCGGAACCACGTTCGCCGAGGGACGCCGCGAAGAAGCGGTAATCCCCGCCGAGGATCTCCGTGCCCAGGGCCACCTCCGTCGCCAGGTGGGGCGCTCGATACCAGGGGATGACGGCCCGCCAGGCGGCGTACCCGCTGCTGATCACGCCGGACTCCGGCGAAACCGCGCGCCGGACGGCGGACTGGCTGCCGTCGGCCCCGATGAGCAGGTCGGCCTCCCACGTGGCGCGACCGTCGGTGACGCTGGGCCGGTCGCGAGGCGTGACGCGGACCTGGCGCACGTCGATCCCGGTACGCACGTCGACCGTGGCGGTGAGCCGGGCGATCAGCGCGTCGTGGAGGTCTTCGCTGTGCACGACGAGCGGAGCCGAGCGCGGCGAGAGGGCCGCCGCCGCACCGGGCTGGACCAGCCAACTGCCGTCCGCCCGCCGGATGCCACTGGGCGGGACCGGCGTGGCGATGGAGTCGAGCCCGTCGGCGAGGCCGAGCGCCCGCAGCGCCCGTACGCCGTTGGGCCACAACAGCATCGCGGCCGAATCGGCCCGCAGCCGATCGTTGCGTTCCAGCAGGGTGACGCGCCACCCGTTGCGGGCCAGCGCTCCGGCGGCGGCGAGCCCGCCGACGCCGGCTCCGACCACCACCGCCTGACCCATGCGGACCTCAGCCCTTCTGCTCTTCTTCCTGTTTCCCTGGCTCGCTCGCCGAGTCTTCCGCAGGCGGGTCATCGTCGTCCACTTCGGACTCACCCGGGGACTCGCCCGTGCTCTCCGGCCGGGTGCCCGAGGCGGTGAACTCGTCGTACTGGGCCTCGGTGACGACCTGGAATCCCTTGCCGCCGTCGACCGCCGGGATCACGAACTCCTGCGGGCCCTTGCGCAGCAGGAAGAAGATCAGCGCGCCGAGGAAGACGACGATCGAGGTCCAGACGTTGAGGCGTACGCCGAAGAAGTGGTTCGCCTCGTCGGTGCGGATGGTCTCGATGACCCCCCGCCCGACCGTGTACGCCATCACGTACAGCGCGAACGCGCGGCCGCGGCCGAACTTGAACCGGCGGTCGGCCAGCAGGACGAAGACCGCGACGAGCAGGTCCCAGACCAGCTCGTAGAGGAAGGTCGGCTGGTAGAGGCCCTCCAGCAGGACCGCCTTGCCGTCCGGCCCGATCAGCGCGTGACCCTGGTTGCCGGGGTCCATCTTGTGGACTTCCAGCCCCCAGGGAGCGGTGGTAGGGCCACCGTAGAGCTCGTTGTTGAACCAGTTGCCGAGCCGGCCGATCGCCTGCCCGACCGGGATACCGACCGCCATCGCGTCGGCGACCAGCGCCAGCGGCAGGCCCATCTGCTTGCAGGCCAGCCAGGCCCCGAGCGCGCCGAGCGCGATCGCGCCCCAGATGCCGAGGCCGCCCTCCCAGATGTAGAGCGCCTTGATCGGCTCGCCGCCCTCCCCGAAGTACGCCTCGGGCGAGGTGATCACGTGATAGATCCGGCCGCCGATGATGCCGAATGGGACGGCGTACACCGCGATGTCGAGAACCGCCCAGCGCGGGGCGCCCCGGCGTCGCATGCGGTAATCGGAGATGACCGCGGCGGCGATGATGCCCAGGATGATGCAGAGCGCGTAGGCCCGGATCGGGATCGGCCCGACCTTCCACACGGCGACGGAAGGGCTCGGAATCCAGGCCAGCACCTGACTCGACAGGCCCTGGGTCAGCTCAGCGGCGAGGTTCACGGGCACACGCTACCGTCCGTGCGCCGAAATACATAGCGCCCCTCGATCACCCCGTGACCCGCGACGCTGCGGCGTACGCCGTCACGGCCCCGAGATCCCAGAGCGACTCCCGGTCGGCCGGGCCGGGCGCACCGACGACGGCCACCGGTTCCCGCGTACGCACCCAGGACATCCCGCCCGCGATCGTCTCGACCGCCCGCACCGCTCCGGCGGTGTCGTTGTTGCCGTGGACATACAGCCCGTACGCCAACCCCGCCGTGTCAGTGAGGCACGGGTAGTAGACGGTGTCGAAGAAGTGCTTCAGCGCGCCGGACATGTACCCGATGTTCGCCGGAGTGCCGAGCAGCACAGCGTCGGCGGCCAGTAGATCGGGGACGGTCGCGGTCAACGCCGGCCGCGTGAGGACCTCGACCCCTTCGATCTCGTCCGTACGCGCTCCGCCGAGCACGGCTTCGAGCATCTCCTGGAGTACGGGCGAAGTCGTGTGGTGCACGACGAGTAGACGGGCCACGCCTCTCAGCCTGCCACGCCGTCTCGGACCTGGCGGCGGTCGCCATGGCACAGCGGAGTTGATCACGACGTTCGGGAGTCGATCAGGGCCCTGGGGACACGACACGCCGGCCGATCACGCCCGATAGTTCATGATCGCGCAGAGAAAGGCGGGGGGCGGGGGCGCGCTAGGAGAAGGCCGCGTCGTAGAGCGAGAGCCAGCGAGCGGCGCGAGCGGAGTCGAGCGAAACGCCGTAGGCGGCGAGGAAGACGTCGGCGTACCCGGGACCAAGGTTGTAGGGCTGTTCAAGGCTGCGCAGCGCAACAGCCAGATCGAGCCACCGGTCGGCGACGCAGAGGTCCCCGAGATCGATGTACCCCGTGACGACGTCCCCGGTCAGGAACGCGTTCGGCAGTACGTAGTCCCCGTGGCATACGACGAGATCGGTGGACTCCCCTGAAAGTGGGAACCAGAACGGGCATTCGTCCACCGGCACGGTGTCGTGGAAGAACCGCAGCCCCTGGGCGAACGCGGTCACCAGCGCAACCGGATCGGACGACCGCAGCGGATGCGTCGAAGCGTCCACACCGGACAGTGAAGCGGTCATGAGCCAGTCGTGGTCGCCGTCGCTGCCGAACTCCACCACCTCCGGCACGCGCACCCACGACAGGGCCCAGCGCGTACGCAGTGCCTCGTCGTGCAGCCGACCGGTCGAAGGGGTCAGCTTCACGTAGCGAACGGAGCCGTCCGGGCTGGTCAGCCGATACGTCGGCCGACCGGCCTCCCACTCGTAGACCTTCTCGGCGTGCCATTTGGCGTACCGGTCGGCGAGATCGTGCACCGGCAGCGGCTCACCGAGCCCCCGCCGGGTCACGAGGCGCGAGCGGACCGGACGCCTGCCGCCAACTCTGAAGTCAGGGCGCGCAACGAGGCGAGGGTCGGGTCGTCTGCCACGGCCTTCACCAGGGCGCTTCCCACGATGACGCCATCTGCGTACCGGCCTACCTGCGCCGCCTGCGCCCCGTCGCGTACCCCTAGACCAACGCCGACCGGAACCGGAGAGTGAGCCGCCTTGACCCGCGCGACCAGGTCGGGGGCCGCGTCCGAGACGGCGTCGCGCGCGCCCGTGACGCCCATGACCGCCGTGGCATAGACGAACCCGCGGCAATGCGCGACCGTCATCGCGATGCGCTCGTCGGTCGACGAGGGCGAGACCAGGAAGATCCGGTCGAGCTTGTGCTCGTCCGACGCGGCCAGCCAGTCCTCGGCCTCGTCCGGGATCAGGTCCGGGGTGATCAGGCCTGCGCCGCCCGCCGCGGCCAGATCGCGCGCGAAAGCATCGACGCCGTAGCGGTCCACGGGATTCCAATAGGTCATCACGACTACCGGCACGCCCTTGCCGGTCACGGCCTCGACGGTCGCCAGCACATCTTTGGTACGCACACCGCTCGCCAGCGCTCGCTCGGTGGCCCGCTGGATCACCGGTCCGTCCATGACCGGATCGGAGTAGGGCAGTCCGACCTCGACGAGGTCGACGCCGGAGTCGATCAGGGCGTCGATGGCGTCGATGCCGCCCTGGACCGTCGGGAAACCGGCCGGCAGGTAGCCGACGAGCGCGGGGCGGCCCTCGGCCAAGGCCTTCTGGAACAGGCTCATACGTCCTCTCCGTTCTCGAACAGCCCGAAGTACGCCCCGGCGGTGTGCATGTCCTTGTCACCGCGTCCGGAGAGGTTGACGACGATGGTCGGCTTGCGGCCGAGTTCCTTCGCGAGCGTGGGAGCGATCCGCAGCGCACCGGCGAGCGCGTGCGCGCTCTCGATCGCCGGGATGATCCCCTCGGTGCGGCAGAGCAGCGCGAACGCGTCCATCGCCTCGGCGTCGGTCACCGGCTCGTAGCTCGCCCGGCCGGTGTCGTGCAGCCAGGCGTGCTCCGGGCCGACCGCCGGGTAGTCCAGCCCGGCCGAGATCGAGTGCGACTCGATGGTCTGCCCGTCCTCGTCCTGCAGCAGGTACGTCCGAGCGCCGTGCAGTACGCCGGTCTCCCCGGCGGTGATGCTCGCCGCGTGCCGGCCGGTCTCGAAGCCGTCGCCACCGGCCTCGAAGCCGTAGAGGCGTACCGACTCGTCGGGGACGAACGCGTGGAACGCGCCGATCGCGTTCGACCCGCCGCCGATGCAGGCTGCGACGGCGTCGGGGAGCGTACCGGTCAGGGCCAGGCACTGCTCCCGGGCCTCGACGCCGATGCCGCTGACGAAGTCGCGGACCATCGCGGGGAACGGATGCGGACCGGCCGCCGTGCCGAGCAGGTAGTGCGTGGAATCCACATTGGTCACCCAGTCGCGCAGCGCCTCGTTGATCGCGTCCTTGAGGGTGCGGGAACCGTGGGTCACCGGAATGACCTTCGCGCCGAGCATCTTCATGCGCGCCACGTTCAGCGCCTGCCGCTGGGTGTCGACCTCGCCCATGTAGACGACACACTCAAGATCGAGGTATGCCGCCGCAGTGGCGCTCGCGACGCCGTGCTGGCCCGCGCCCGTCTCGGCGATCACCCGCTGCTTGCCCATGCGCTTGGTGAGCAGCGCCTGGCCGAGCACGTTGCGTACCTTGTGCGCGCCGGTGTGGTTGAGATCCTCCCGCTTGAGCAGGATGCGCGCGCCCGCCCGCTCCGACAGCCGGGTGGCGTCGAACAGCAACGACGGAGTTCCGGCGTACTCCCGGAGCATCCGGGAGAACTCCCCGGTGAACTCCGGATCGGCCATCGCCTTGCGGTAATGCGCGTCCAGCTCGTCCAGGGCGGCGACGAGCGCCTCCGGCACGAAACGGCCGCCGTACGGGCCGAAGTGGCCCCGGGCGTCGGGCTGCATCGGCGCTCCTCCGTTTTTCCTCAGCGGACGGGTCGCGGTGTCTTGGTCTACCGAGCCGGTCGCGGTGTCTTGGTCTATCGAGCCGGTCGCGGCGTCTTGGTCTACCGAGCCGGTCGCGGCGTCGCCGGGTGGTTTCCGGCGTTGACCAGTTCGGCGACCGCCTCGCGCGGGCTCTTCTGCGTGACGAGACCCTCCCCGACGAGGACGGCATCGGCGCCGGCGCTCGCGTACCGGATCAGGTCCAGCGGGCCGCGTACGCCCGACTCGGCGATCTTGACGACCTGGTTCGGCAGGCCGGGCGCGATCCGCTCGAAGACCGAGCGGTCGACTTCCAGCGTACGCAGGTCACGGGCGTTGACGCCGATGACCCGGGCCCCGGCCTCCAGCGCCCGGTCGGCCTCCTCCTCGGTGTGCACCTCCACGAGGGCGGTCATGCCGAGGGACTCGATCCGCTCCAGCAGCCCGACCAGCACCTTCTGGTCCAGCGCTGCCACGATCAGCAGGACGAGGTCGGCGCCGAACGCCCGGGCCTCGTGCACTTGATACGTGGAGACGATGAAGTCCTTGCGCAGTACCGGGATGTCGATCGTCGCCCGGACGGCGGCGAGGTCGTCCAGCGAACCGCCGAACCAGCGGCCCTCGGTGAGCACGCTGACACAGCGAGCTCCGCCCGCGGCGTACTCCCCGGCCAGCTCGGCCGGGTCGGGGATCTCGGCGAGCGCTCCCTTCGACGGCGAGGACCGCTTGACCTCCGCGATGACGCCCACACCCGGGCGCCGGAGCGCGGCGTACGCGTCGAGCGGTGCTGTCGCAGCCTCCGCCCGCCGCCGGATCTCCTCCAGCGGAACCTCACGCTGACGTGCCTCGACGTCCTCCCGGACGCCGGCGATGATCTCGTCGAGAACGCTCCCCGTCACCTGCGTTTTCCCATCTCCAGGTGCCATGGGTGGATGCTAGGCGGCGAGATGTCGGCCTCGGACTCGGGGGTATGGCGCGCGCCACCGAGTGGAATGGTGCATAATGCCGGGCCGCCCCCGTGACGGCCCGGCACGATCTCGCAGCTCAACTCTGTCGCAGCGCCGGCATCGGGATCGGGATGTTGTAGAAGGTCGCTCCCGCGCCCATGCCACCCTCACAGGTGTTCGGCGGCTGAGTCGTGACGCCCCGCGTCGATGGCCGCTCGGCCGCCCAGAACATGTATCCGAGCAGTCCGGAACTCGTCCCGGCGCCGTTCGGGGCGGCGGTGGTCAGCCACGAACCGGTGCTGTTCTGCAGCGAGGCCGAGAAGTTCGTGCACTCCGGCCGGACCTTGCTGCCCTCGGCGACGTAGAGGCCGCCGGTGAACTTCGCCGGAGCCAGCGGCAGGACCGGCGGGGAGTAGGTCGACTTGCCGTCGAGGTGCTCCTGCCAGTTGGCGATCGCGCCGGAGGTCGACGGCTGCCGGGCCGGGACCATGGCGTTGGCGTAGTCCAGCACCGGAGTGTCGGTACGCAGCCAGTCGGCGGTCGCCTTGCGGTTGATGTCGATGAGCCACCGGTCCCCGGCGGCGGTGTCGATCGTCAGCCGGGCCTTCGGGTCCGCCCCGGAGGCGTCATACGGGTGCGCCGCCCGGTACGCCGTGATGAAGTTCTGCAGCTGGACGAGGTTCGGGTTCGAGTTCTGCTCGTAGTCGATCTCGATGCCGACGCCGAGCTGAGTCGCGACCGCCGCCGCCCGCTGCCCGAGCAGGGTCCCGTTCTCGGCGAGCGCCGCGTCCCACTCGTCGGTGTAGGTGATCCCGCCGATCGACAGCATCACGCGAATGCCGTGCGAGGTGAAGTAGTTGACGATCTCCGGCGTCATCCCTCGGGGTACGCCGTTCACCGTCGCCGTGTCGTTCGTCTGGTGCAGCAGCTTGAGCGGTTCGACGAAACTCAGCACGACCACGTTGACGCTCGGCCGCCCGTCCCCGCGGTCGATGAGCCAGTGGTTCTTCGAGTCGAACTCGGCGACCGTGCGTACGGTGCCCCAGATGCAGGCGTCGTCGCTGCAGTGCCAAGCCCCATAGATCTGCGGTGGTGTTCCGGCCGCCTGCGCCGGGGCCGGAGCGGCCACCATCCCAACGGTCACGGCCAGGAGAAATGCGAGCAACCTTCTCATGGAAAGAAACTTAACTACTTAATTACCTAGTGAACGCTCGGCCGATCGAGCGAGGCAGTTGTCACGCCAGTGTCACGAATCGGAAATCCGCAGCGTAGAAGGTATGTCTCAGAACACTTGAGACGCCCGGCACGTTGAGATGCGTTCTTGGCCTCGGCTGACCAGAATGGTCGTCGGGCATTCGTCAGGAGGCGGTCGTCATGTCCACAATCGCACCCGAACGGGACATCACCGCGGTACCGCGCGCCGTCATCGTGTTCAGCGCCCGGCTCCTCGGCCAGCTGCAACGCGCCCTCGTGGACGAGAAGGCGATCTCCACCGCGCAGGGCAACGCCTGGGACGCGGTCTGCGCCGACCGTGCCCGCGCCGCCGAACGGGCCGACCTTCGCGCCCGTCTTCGCCGCCCCTGAGGCACCGCACCTCCCCCGCCTTTTCCGCGCGATCATGAACTTTCCGTCTTGATCGCCCGGCGTGTCGTGTTCGCAGCAGCCTGATCGATCCTCCGACTCCCTGATCGACAAGGCACCTACGGACCTCGCTGCGGCTAGATCCGGTGCCGTTTTACGATCCGAAACGGAGATCAGTTCCCGCCGTATGCGCCCGGGGGGCCGGATCGATCTTCAAAACGGGCCGCCGATCGCTGATCACGGGAACTCGATCATGAGTCGGCGTTGATCATCGGTCCGCGCGCGTAGGTCACCGCTGCGGTTGCGGTCGCCGTCGCGGTTGTCGCAGTCGCCAAGGACAAGATCATGTGCCCTTGGCCGGCGATTCGAGCGGCCCAAGCGAGATCATGTTCCGACCATCAGCGCTTAGCGGCCTTTTTCCGCTGACCAAGGGCACATGATCTTGGGGCGGGCACGGACGGACAGGCTCGCGGACGCGCGCCAGCCAGCTGGTTGATCAGGGTCCGACGGAGTCGATCAGGGCGCTCGGGACACGACACGCCGGACGAGAAGGACCTTAGGTTCATGATCAACGGGGAGGGGCGGTGGGATCCTCGCCGCGATCGATGGCGTCCCACAGGTCCTTAGCCGAAGCCGAAGACGAAGGCGAAGACGACGAAGAGGGGGACGAAGGAGAGGGCGAGGAAGCCCGCCCGGTACCGCGGATGCGCGGCCACAGCAGGAGGGCCAACGCACCGGCGAACGCCGCCAGCGCCACTGCGCGTACCACTGAAGAACTCACGAGCCAGGTGATGCCGGCGGCGACCACCACGACGAGCAGTACGCGGTTCTTCATCGCGCGGCCCGCAGGGTCTGCGCGGCGGCGATGGCCGACAGGACCGCCATGGCCTTGTTGCGCGTCTCCTGTTCCTCGGCGGCGGGGTCGGAGTCGGCGACGATACCGGCCCCGGCCTGCACATATGCTCGCCGGTCGCGGATGAGCGCGGTGCGGATGGCGATGGCCATGTCGAGGTCGCCGCCGAAGCCGAAGTAGCCGACGGTGCCGCCGTAGAGGCCGCGGCGCGTGGGTTCGAGCTCCTCGATGATCTCCATCGCGCGGACCTTGGGCGCGCCGGACAGCGTGCCGGCCGGGAAGGTCGCGCAAAGCGCGTCGAAGGCCGACTGTTCCGGGCGCAGTTCGCCGGTCACGGTCGAGACGATGTGCATGACGTGGCTGTAGAACTCGATGGTGGCGAACTCCGGCACTTCAACGGTGCCCGGCCGGCAGACCCGGCCGAGGTCGTTGCGGCCGAGATCGACGAGCATGACGTGCTCGGAGCGTTCCTTCGGGTCCGCGATCAGCTCGTTCGCCAGGCGCGTGTCGTCCTCTGCGGAGACGCCGCGCGGTCGCGTGCCCGCGATCGGGTGCAGCAGCGCCCTGCCCGACGCGTTGACCTTCAGGTGCGCCTCGGGCGACGATCCGACGATGTCGAAGCCGTCGTAGCGAAGCAGGTACATGTAAGGACTCGGGTTCGTCGTCCGCAACACCCGGTAGACGTCCAGCGCGTCGGCCTCGCACTCGGCCTCGAACCGTTGCGCCACAACGATTTGGAAGCAGTCGCCCGCGCGGATCGCGGCCTTGGCCGCCTCGACCGCCTTCGGGAACTCACCGTCCGCGGTACGGCTACGCAACGCGGGCACGCCCCCGCTCACCGTCGATACCAGCGGTGGTGTCGGCCGCGACAAGGCCGTCGTCATCGCGTCCAGCCGGCCGACTGCCATGTGGTACGCCGCCCGAGCGTCCTCGGTGGTGCCGTCCGCGGGGAGAACCGCGTTCGCGATGAGGATCGCGGCTCCGGCGTAATGGTCGAGGACCACCAGGTCGGTGGCCAGCATCAGGCCGAGCTCGGGCAGGTGGAGGTCGTCTTCGGCGAGACTCGGCAACCGTTCCAGGCGGCGGACGAAGTCGTAGCCGAGGAACCCCACGAGTCCACCGGTCAACGGCGGGAGGCCGTCGTCGAGGTGGTCGTGCCCCAGCGCGTCGAGGGTGGCCCGCAGGACTTCGAGGGGATCACCGGCGCTGGGCAGGTCGGCGGGCGGATTGCCGAGCCAGACCGCCTGACCGTCGCGTTCGGTGAGGGTGGCCAGCGAGCGTACGCCGATGAAGCTGTAGCGCGACCAAGCAGCACCGGCGGCGGGTTCGGCCGATTCGAGCAGGAAAGTGCCGGGGCCACCGCCGAGCTTCTGATAGACGCCGACCGGAGTCTCCCCGTCGGCGAGCAACCGCCGCGCGACGGGCAGCACCCGCCGTCCCTGCGCCCGCTTCTCGAAGTCTTCGAGGTCCGGGGTTACGGCACCAGACAGCATCAGGCCCCCAACGGCAGTTCGGTGAAGAAGCACGTGGGCGCGCCCGTGTGGCAGGCCGCCCCGACCTGGTCGACGTCGAGCAGCAGCGCGTCGCCGTCGCAGTCGAGCCGAACCGCCTTGACGTGCTGCACGTGCCCGGAGGTCTCGCCCTTGACCCAGTACGCCTGGCGGCTGCGCGACCAGTAGGTGGCCCGGCCGGTCCGGAGCGTACGCGCCAACGCCTCGTCGTCCATCCAGGCCAGCATCAGCACCTCGCCGGTGTCGTGCCGCCGGGCGATGGCGGCGACGAGCCCGTGCTCGTCCCGTTTGAGCTGCTGGGCGATGGCTGGGTCGAGGGTCGAGTCCGGCATCCCACGATTCTCCCGCGCTCTGTCGGGGATCTGCGACAGGGGCAGGCTTGACCATCCCTCGGAACTCATCTAGCGTTGAATTCAACAGGCAATGAAATCTGGGAGGAGCTGAGTATTCAGTGATCGAGGTCAAAGACCTGGTGGTCGATCGCGGCAAGCTGCGCGTACTCGACGGGTTCACGTGCAGCGTCCCGACCGGCAGCATCACCGGGCTGCTCGGCCCCAGCGGCTCCGGCAAGACCACGCTGATGCGCGCGGTGGTCGGGGTCCAGCTCGTCCGGAGCGGCACCGTGACCGTGCTCGGCCAGCCCGCCGGGTCGGCCGCGCTCCGCCACAAGATCGGTTATCTGACCCAAGCACCCAGCGTGTACGCCGACCTGACGGTCCGGGAGAACGCGCGTTACTTCGCCGCACTGCACGGGCTCGACAGTGCGCATGCCGATCAGGTGGTCGTCGACGTCGGCCTCGGCGGCGCGGCCACCCAGCTCGTCGGCGACCTGTCCGGCGGCCAGCGCAGCCGGGCCTCGCTGGCGTGTGCACTGGTCGGTAAGCCGGAGATCCTGGTGCTCGACGAGCCCACGGTCGGGCAGGACCCCGTCCTCCGGGACGAGTTGTGGGCGCGTTTCCGGCAGCTGGCGGCCGACGGTGCGACCGTGTTGGTCTCGAGTCACGTGATGGACGAGGCCAACCGGTGCGACCGGTTGCTGCTGATCCGCCGCGGCGAGCTGATCGCCGACGACACTCCGGCGGCGGTCAAGGCTTCCGCCGGAACCGAAGACCTCGACCAGGCGTTCCTGACGCTCATCCGCCGCCACGGCGACGCCTTGGATCAGGGTGCCCCGCAGAAGGGTGAGTCGCGATGACGCTGCTGCACACCACTGCCCGGATCCTCCGGCAACTGCGGCACGACAAGCGCACGATCGCGCTGCTCGTGGCGGTCCCGACGCTACTGCTGACGTTGCTGTACTTCATGTACGACAACCAGGAGATGGTCTTCGACCGGGTCGCCCTGATCATGCTGGGGCTGTTCCCGTTCATCATCATGTTCCTGGTGACCAGCATCGCGATGCTCCGCGAGCGGACCACCGGAACGCTGGAACGACTGTTGACGACGCCGTTGCGGCGGACGGATCTGCTGTTCGGGTACGGCATCGCGTTCGGCCTGGCCGCCGCGATCCAGGCGACCATCGCCAGCGCTTTGGCGTACTGGTTGCTGGATCTCGACACCGCGGGCAGTCCGGCGCTGGTCATCCTGATCGCCGTCACCAACGCCGTCCTGGGGGTGGCGCTCGGGCTGCTGGCCAGCGCGTTCGCCCAGACGGAGTTCCAGGCGGTCCAGTTCATGCCAGTGGTCGCCCTGCCGCAGATCCTCCTGTGCGGGCTGTTCGTCCCCCGGGACCAGATGGCCGGGTGGCTCCAGGCGATCAGCGACGTCATGCCGCTGACGTACGCCGTCGAAGCCCTCCAGCAAGTGGGCGCGCACGCCGACGCCACCGCGACGATGTGGCGTGACCTCGGCATCGTCGCCGGAGTCGTGGTGCTGGCCCTGGTGCTCGCCTCGCTGACCCTGCGACGGCGTACGCCGTGACCCCCTCCCGCGTTGATCATGAACCTAGGGTTCGGTTCGCCGGCGATTCGCCGCCCCGAAGTCCATGATCAACGCGGGAAGCGGCGCGGGGCTCGGGGCGGGGCGGGAGGCGGCTCGGGGCTCGGGGCGGGAGGGGGCGCGGGGCGCCGATCGGCAAGCAGCGCGACGTTAAGGTGGATCACCGTGATGGCGAAGAGGACCGGCCGCCGCCCTGGCAGCCCGGACACGCGTGAGGCGATTCTGGCGTCGGCGCGGCAGGCCTTCGCCGAGCGCGGCTTCGACGGGGCGACCGTACGCCAGATCGCCGCCGGAGCCGAGGTCGACCCCGCCCTGGTACACCACTATTTCGGCTCCAAGGAGCAATTGTTCCTCGCCACGATGAAGGTGCCGATCGACCCGCGCACCATCATCGACGGAATCGCCGGCAACGGCGTGGAGCACGCGGGCGAGACGCTGATCCGGATGTTCGTCAAAGTATGGGACTCCCCTGCCGGCAGTGTCGGCGCGGCGCTGATCCGGTCGGGAATGAGCAACGAACTAGGCGCGCGGATGCTGCGCGAATTCCTCGTCACCCAGATCCTTCGGCGAGTCATCAAGCAGCTGGGCCTCGATCCGGCCGAAGCTCCGGCCCGGGCGGCGCTTGTCGCCTCGCAGCTCGCCGGGCTCGCCATGATGCGGTACATCATCAAGCTCGAACCGATCGCCAGCGCGCCGGTCGAGGACCTCGTCGCCATGATCGGGCCGACGATTCAGCGCTACATCAGCGACCCGCTTCCGACGCTCGGCGGGTGATCACTCGGTCGTGGAGTTGATCACCCGGAAACCGGAATGGCGACCTGGGAAAACGCCGTTGATCACCCCGACTAGTTCATGATCGCGCGGAACTCGCGCGGACGATCAGCGCACAGGCCGCGGCGGCCGCACCCGCCAGCGCTACGGCCGCGGTTGCTCCGGTGGTCAGCGCGATGGCCCCGAAGACCGCCGGACCCAGGCCTTGCGCGGTCATCAAACCCGAGCCGAGCACGCCGAACGCCTGGCCGCGCAGCTCCTCCGGCAACGCGTCGACGAAGCTCCGTTGCAAGCCCAACGTGTATGCGAAACCGGCGCCGGACAGCACCAGCAAAGCGGCGACGACCACCACGGGTATCTCCAGGCCGAGCACGACCACGGGCAACCCCAGCAGCACCACGAGCGGCGCGGCCAGCCGTTCTCGCGTACGCGGAGCGACGAACCGCCCGACGACGAGGTCCCCGGCGAACATCCCGACGGGCAGGCAGGCCAGCAGATAGCCGGCCGTCCCCGCCGGGAATCCCCGCTCCGCCGCGTACGCGACGAGCAGCCCCTCCGCGCCGACGGAGAACGCCGGTGGGAGCCATTGCGCGAGCATGAGACGGCGTACGGCGCGATCCCCGAGCAGGGTGCGGTTGGCCTGCCAGCTGTGCCGGACGACGCCACCGCCGGGAGCCGCCGGGACGGCGGGGAGGTTCGGCATCCGCAGCCGGATCGTGATCGCGGCGATCGCGTGGAGCACCGCGCTCACCAGCAACGCGTGCTGCGGACTGCCCAGCAGGGCGATCGCCGCCCCGCCACCGGCCAGGCCGACGAGCTGCGCCGCCGAGGCCGACATCGAGGTGAGCGCCCGCCCGAGCACGTACGCGTCCCCGGTCAGCGTCTCGGCGACGACCCGCGCCGACGCGCCGCCGAAGACGGGTACGAAGGTCGCGATGACCGCCACCAGCACGAGACAGGCCCACGCCGGGAGCGGAACCGTCGCCAGGAGCACCGCCGAGACGCATTCCACGGCGTACCCGATGAAGATCACGAAGCGCGGGCGGACGCGATCCGCGAGCGACCCGACGAGCGTCGAGCCGATGAGCTGGGGCAGGAACCCCGCGCCGAACGCGAGCGCACCCAGGAGCGGCGACGACGTGGCCGCGTAGATGAGCACGGACAGCGCGAGTATGCGCAGCGAGTCGGCCGCGATCGCGAGCGAGCGCGTCACGAAGAGCAGGCGGTAGATCGGGTCGGCGAGTACCTCGCGGTAGGTCGCCCGCTGGACCTCGGGCTGGAGCAGTGTCGTCACGGGGACAGCCTGGTGGCGGCGGCGGACCGGCTCGAATGATTCGCCGAGCGACGTAAGGTCAAGTTGTGATGCGATTCGAGGCCGGACCGGACGACCTGCTGCACAGCCGGTTCGCCCTGTCCCCCGCGATGGAGCTGGCACAGGTGCTGCGCCGGCTCTGCGGCTTCGACCGCCACTCCGGTACGCGTCCGTCGCTGGACCGGTTCCGGCCCGCCTTCGAGCGTCTGCGCCGGGAGACCGAACTGGACGCCATGCTGGCGCTGAACTACGCCCATGGCGGGCCGAACTTCACCGCCTGGCCACCGTCGGGCCTGGCCCAGACCTGGGCCGACGACCTGGCCGCCACCCGGGCGACTCCGCTGCGGGTGGCCCGAGCCGACATCGCCGACTGCCTCCGCCGCCGGCCCACCGCCGAGCCCCGGGTGCTCGCAGTCCTGCGCAGCCGGAACGTCGTCGAACGGATCGCGACGGCGCTCGACGCCGCCTGGCACGAACTGATCGCACCGGACTGGCCGCAGCTGCGGGCGATCTGCGAACGCGACGTCGTCCATCGGGCCGGACTGCTCGCCCGATCCGGCTGGGCGGCGGCGCTGGACGGGCTGCATCCCGAGGTCAGCTGGCGCGACGGCGGCATCGACGTACGCGCGCTGCGCAGCCGGGGCCACGTCGACCTCGGCGGCGAGGGCCTGCTGCTGATCCCGTCCGCACACATCTGGCCTGGGCTGGCGGCGTACTCCGACTCGCCGTGGCCGAAGGCGATCATCTATCCGGCCCGAGGGGTGGCCGCGCTGTGGGAGCGGCAGCCACCGGCCGCCCCGGACGCATTGGCCGACCTCTTAGGACGGTCACGCGCCCGGTTGCTGCTGGCCCTCGACGATCCGGCCAGCACGACCCAACTCGCCCGCAGCCTCGGCCTGGCCACCGGAGCCGTCGGCGATCACCTCGCCGTCCTGCTGCGGGCCGGACTCGTTCGGCGGGCCCGGGACGGGCGATCTGTCCTTTATGGGCGTACGCCGATCGGCGACGCCCTGGCGGGCTCCTCGCCGTAGCCCCCTCGCTCGCCCGCCCGCTCGCGCCGCTCGCTGCGCCCCTTTTAGCTGCAGATCACGGTTATGCATGCTTCCGACCGCCCCGGAAGCCTGCGTATCCGTGATCCGCATACGACGCCACCTGGGTTTCTTCGCAAGTAAAAACTGTGTGACTGAATTGTTATCGCCAGCAACAAACCATGCCCTTGCGCGGACACCTCGCGACAACATACGTTGCCGGGCACAACAAACCATCGTGTGACCGGTCGCACGTTTCCCCTAACCCGCGCCCCGCCCATCCCCCGAGAGGAAACCGAGCGAAGATGCGCAGGAGCCTCCTTGCCCTGACCGCCGTCGGCGTCATGACGGTCGGCACCCTCGCCGCCTGTGGCGGCAACGACGACAACACCGGTTCCGGCACCACGAAAGAGCCGAAGATCGGCGTGATCCTGCCGGACAGCAAGTCCTCGGCCCGCTGGGAGACCGCGGACCGCAAGTACCTCGAGGCCGCGTTCAAGGCCGCGGGAGTCAAGTACGACATCCAGAACGCGCAGAACGACAAGGCGGCGTTCCAGACGATCGCCGACCAGATGATCACCAACGGCGCGACCGTTCTGATGATCGTCAACCTGGACTCGGGTACGGGCAAGGCCGTCATCGACAAGGCGCGCCAGCAGGGCGTCGCCACCATCGACTACGACCGCCTGACGCTCGGTGGCAACGCGCAGTACTACGTCAGCTTCGACAACGAGGCCGTCGGCAAGCTGCAGGGCCAGGGCCTGGTCGACTGCCTGACCAAGAAGAACGCCACCAAGCCGGTCATCGCCGAGCTCAACGGCTCGCCGACGGACAACAACGCGACGCTCTTCAAGAACGGCTACGACTCGATCCTCAAGCCGAAGTACGACAGCGGCGACTACGTCAAGGGTCCGGACGAGTCCGTCCCGGACTGGGACAACACCACCGCGGGCACGATCTTCGAGCAGATGCTGACCCGGCAGAAGGGCAAGATCGACGGGGTCCTCGCGGCCAACGACGGTCTGGGCAACGCGGCGATCACCATCCTCAAGAAGAACAAGCTGAACGGCAAGGTCCCGGTGACCGGCCAGGACGCGACCGTGCAGGGTCTGCAGAACATCCTCGCGGGTGACCAGTGCATGACGGTCTACAAGGCGGTCAAGAAGGAGGCGGACAACGCCGCCGCCCTGGCGATCGCGCTGGCCAAGGGGGAGAAGAAGGAGACCGGCAAGACGGTCACCGACCCCACCACCCAGAAGGCCATCCCGTCGGTTCTGCTCGAGCCGCAGGCCATCACCTTCGCCAACGTGAAGGACGTCGTCACGGACGGCTACGTCACCAAGGCTGAGCTGTGCACCGCCGAGTTCGCGGCCAAGTGCACCGAGGCCGGCATCAGCTGACCTTCCGCTGCAAGACTGGACGGCTCGCCGGCGTTTGCTGACGTCGGCGAGCCTTTCCTCCGCCCGTACCCCGTCGCGGCGCCCCACCCCGAGGAGAACCACCAGTGAGCGACACCACCGCCCCTCCCCTGCTGGAGCTACGGGGCGTGAACAAGAGCTTCGGCCCCGTGCACGTGCTGCGCGACGTCGACTTCACCGTCCGGGCCGGCGAGGTGACCGCGCTCGTCGGTGACAACGGCGCCGGCAAGTCCACCCTGGTCAAGTGCATCAGCGGCATATACACCAGCGACTCCGGCGAAGTGCTGGTCGCCGGCGAACGCGTGCACATCCACGGCCCGCGGGACGCCGCCCACCACGGCATCGAGATCGTCTACCAGGACCTCGCGCTCTGCGACAACCTCGACATCGTCCAGAACATGTTCCTCGGCCGGGAACGCCTGAGCGGCATCATCCTGGACGAGCCGAGCATGGAGGAACTGGCCCAGAAGACCCTGGCCGGGCTGTCGGTGCGTACCGTGAAATCGGTGCGCCAGCTGGTCTCCAGCCTCTCCGGCGGTCAGCGCCAGACCGTGGCCATCGCCAAGGCCGTGCTGTGGAACAGCCGCCTGGTCATCCTCGACGAACCGACCGCGGCGCTCGGTGTCGCGCAGACCGCCCAGGTTCTCGAACTGGTACGCCGCCTGGCCGACAACGGCCTCGCCGTCGTGCTCATCTCGCACAACATGAACGACGTCTTCGCCGTCTCCGACCGGATCGCCGCCCTCTACTTGGGACGTATGGCGGCCCAGGTCAAGACGACCGACGTCACCCACGCCCAAGTCGTAGAGCTGATCACCGCCGGTCGCAGCGGCAGCCTCGGCCTGCAGCCGGAGGAGGCACTGTGAGCACCGCGACGACCACCACGACGGTCGCCCCGTCCGACGGGGGCGCCGACAGCCCGCTCTTCGCGTACGCGAAGAACTACGGCCGTAAGTTGCGCGGCGGTGAAATGGGCGCGTTGCCTGCGGTCGCCGGCCTGATCGTGCTGTGCGCGGTCTTCACGCTGGCCAATCCGAACTTCCTGACGCCCTCCAACATGGCGAACCTGTTCACCCAGGGCGGGCCGATCACGGTCATCGCGATGGGCCTGGTCTTCGTCCTGCTGCTCGGCGAGATCGACCTGTCGGCCGGGTTCACCTCCGGGGTCTGCGCGGCCGTGCTCGCGATCCTGCTGACCAACGAGGGCTGGCCCTGGTACGCCGCCGTCGGCGTCTCGATCGCAACCGGCGTCGCGATCGGCTTCCTGCTCGGGTTCCTCGTGGCGAAGGTGGGCATCCCCTCGTTCGTCGTCACGCTGGCCGCCTTCCTCGCCTTCCAGGGTGTCGTCCTCAAGCTGCTGAAGGAGGGCACCAACATCTCCATCCGCGACAACCAGACGGTCATCATCGCGCTGGAGAACGAGTTCCTCTCGCCGCTGCTCGGCTGGGTCTTCGCCGCTGTCGCCGTGGCCGCACTCGCCGTCGTCCAGATCGTCATCAAGATCAAGCGAATGGGCCGCGGCCTGAACTCCGACCCGTGGGAGATCATCGCCGTCCGCATCGGCGGTCTGGCCGTCCTGCTCGGGGTCGCCGTCGCCGTGCTCAATCAGGAGCGCTCGCGCAATCCGTTGATCTTCGGCTCGCTCAAGGGCATGCCGATCATCGTCCCGATCATCGCGGTGTTGCTCATCCTCTGGACGGTCGTGTTGCGCCGCACCAGGTTCGGTCGCCACGTGTACGCCGTCGGCGGCAACGTCGAGGCGGCCCGCCGAGCCGGCATCTCGGTGGACCGCATCCGCATCTCGGCGTTCGTCATCTGCTCCGGCATGGCGGCGATCGGCGGCATCATCGCGGCGAGCCAAGCCCGCTCGGTGGACCCGAACACCGGTGGTTCCAACGTCCTGCTGTACGCCGTCGGCGCAGCGGTCGTCGGCGGCACCAGCCTCTTCGGCGGCCGTGGCCGGGTGCTCGACGCCGTCCTCGGCGGAGCGGTGGTCGCCGTCATCAACAACGGCATGGGCTTGATGGGCTACAGCTCCTGGGTCAAGTACGTTGTGACCGGCTCCGTGCTGCTGCTCGCCGCGGGCGTCGACGCCCTGTCTCGGCGACGCTCGGCGGTCTCCTAGCCGGGCGCGCCGAGGACGACTGAGATGCCGCTGGCTGGATCAGGGTTCCGCGTCGAATCTTGGGGCAAGATTCGACCGGGAACCGTGATCCAGCGCGAACGCGACGAGATGACTGTCCGGAAAGGACGCTGAATGCGGGCGGGACCGAGCCAGGAGGAGATCCGGCGCCAGAACCTCGGGGCGCTGCTGCGCTTCGTGCATGTGCGCGGCCAGATCTCCCGCGCGGAACTCACCTCCGAGCTCGGTCTCAACCGCTCCACCATCGGCGCGCTCACCGCGGAGCTCGCGGCCGTCGGCCTCGTCAGCGAGGAGGCGCCTCGGGAGACCGGGCGCGCGGGCCGTCCGTCCCTTGTGGTCCGCGCGTCCTCCGAGCAGGTCTACGCGTACGCCGCCAGCATCGGCGTCGACCGGATCAGCGCGGCCCGGATCGGGCTCGGCGGCGTGATCATGGATCGCCGGGAGGCCGAACGTCCCGCGGAGGACGTCGTCACCCCGTTGCGGGAGTTCATCGAGTCGATGGAGGCCGGCGTCGGCCCCGGCGCTCGCTGCATCGGGGCGGGGGTGGCCGTCTGCGGCCTCGTCCGCCGCGCCGACGGCGTCGTACGCCTCGGTCCCCACCTGGGCTGGCTAGATCAGCCGGTCGGGGCGGAGTTGCGGGAGAAGCTGCCCGATCTGCTGCCGAGCGTGGTCGTGGGCAATGTCGCCGACCTCTCGGCGCTGGCCGAGCACACCCGGGGCTCGGCCCAGGGCTGCTCGAACATCATCTACGTGTACAGCGACGTCGGCATCGGCGCGGGCATCATCGCCGGCGGCCGGCGCGTCACCGGGCACGGCGGCTACGGCGGCGAAGTCGGCCACATGGTCGTGAACCCGAACGGACGGCCGTGCGGGTGCGGTTCCCGGGGTTGCTGGGAGACCGAGATCGGCGAGGAATCACTGCTCCGGCACGCGGGGCGGACCGGTCAGCTCGGCCGGGACGCCGTACTGGCCGTCGTGGACGCCGCCGCCCGGGGTGACGCCGAAGCGCAGGCGGCCGTCCGGCACGTCGGCGACTGGCTCGGGTTCGGCGTCGCCAACCTCGTCAACATCTTCAACCCAGAACTCGTCGTCTTCGGCGGCACCATGCGCGACGTCTATCTCGCGTCGGCCGCCCAGGTCCGTAGCCGCCTCAACCACAACGCGCTGGCCGCCTGCCGGGAGCACGTTCGGCTGCGTACGCCGCAACTCGGGGACGACGCGGCGCTGCTCGGCGCGGCCGAACTCGCCTTCGAGCAGTTGCTCGCCGACCCGCTCGGCTGAGCCCTCCCACCCCCCGTTTTATCGCGCTGGATCAGGGTTCCGGGTCGAATCTTGGCGCGAATACGACCCAGATCCCTGATCCGGTCGCAACGACCTAGCGGGTTTGTTCGAGCCAGCTGGCGTAGAGGCGGGCGTACACCGAACCCTCTTGGGCCACGAGCTCCTCGTGCGGTCCACGTTGGACGATGACGCCCTTGTCCACCACGATCACTTCGTCCGCGGCTTGCGCCGTGGACAACCGGTGGGCGATGGCAACGGTCGTCCGGCCGCGGGTGACCGCGTCCAGGGTGCGCTGGAGGCGCACCTCGGTGGCGGGGTCGACGGCGCTGGTCGCCTCGTCGAGGACGAGCAGATCCGGGTCGGCCACGTACGCCCGGGCGAGGGCCACGAGCTGCCGTTCACCGACGCTGAGCGCCTCGCCCCGCTCCCCGACCGAGGTCGCGAGGCCTTCGGGGAGACCGGCCAGCCAGTCGCCGAGCCCGAGTTCGGCGAAGGCGGCGGTCAGCTCGTCGTCGGTCAGCGACGGCCGCGCGAAGCGTACGTTCGCCCCGATGGTGTCGTCGAAGAGGAAGCCGTCCTGCGGCACCATCACGACGTGCGACCGCAGCGACTCGAAGCGCACGGTCGCCAGGTCCACTCCGGACAGCAGGACGCGGCCCTCGGTCGGGTCCATCAGCCGGGTGAGCAGCTTGGCGAAGGTGGTCTTGCCGCTGCCGGTCTCGCCGACCACCGCGACCTTGGTCTTCGCCGGGATCTCGAGGTGGACGTCGTGCAGGACGCGCGGCCCGGCCGGATAGTTGAAGCTGACGTGCTCGAAGGTGAGGTCCAGCGCGCCGGACGGCAGGTCCACACCGTCGTGCGCCGGGTCGGCCACGTCCGGCTTCTCGTCGAGGACGTCCAGCACGCGACGCCAGCCCGAGATCGCGTTCTGCGCCTCGTTGAGCACCTCGGTCGCGATCTGCACCGGCTGGATGAACAGCGTCACCAGGAAGAGGAACGCCACCAGCTCACCGAGCTCCAGGTGCTTGCCCACGCCCAGCACCACGCCGACGATCACGACCGCGGACATCGCCAGGCCCGCCGCCAGCTCACCGGTGGAGAAGCTGGTCACGCTCATCCGCAAGGCTCGCTTCTGGGCCCGCTCGTAGCTGCCGATCGTCTCGTCCAGCTTCTCCTGGGTACGCGCACCGACGCCGTAAGCGCGGATGACCGCCGAGCCGACGACCGCCTCGGAGACCGCACCGTAGAGCGCGCCGACCCGCTTGCGTACCTCGACGTAGAAGGTCGACAGGATCGGCTGGAACTTCTTGATCAGGTACGCCGAGGGCACGAACGCGGCGAGCACCACCAGCGTCAGTTCCCACGAGTAGAACGCCATCACGAGGGTGGTCACGAGGATCTGGCCGCTGTTGACCAGCAGGATCACGCCGCCCCACTGGAGGAACTGGGTGATCGAGTCCACGTCGGAGGTGACCCGGGCGACCAGTACGCCCCGCCGCTGGGTCTGCTGGTGCAGCATCGACAGATCGTGGATGTGCCGGAAGGTGCGTACGCGCAACGAGGCCAGCGCCGTCTCGGACACCGTGAAGAGTCGCTTCATCATCAGGTAGCCGCAGGCCGTAGTGCAGACGAGGATGGCGACGGTGAGCAGCGCGCCGATGGTGATGCGGGCCAGGTCCGGTCCGTGCTCGGCCTGCAGGCCCTCGTCGATGCCCTGCTGGATGGCGATCGGGACGGCGACCCGGCCGACCATCGACAAGATGGCGAGCCCCAATGTGCCGAGCAGACCGGTACGCAGCTCGGGCGAGAGCGACAGGCCTCGTTTCAGGGTCTGCCAAGTGGTCGCGGTGGCGGTCGAGTCAGGTACGGCCGCTGCGGTCATCGGACGATCTCCATCGCTGTGTCGGGCTCCTCGAGGTCGTCTTCGGGCTCCTCCGCGTCATAGGACCGGTCCCGCTCGGCTTCCGCCTTCTCGTACGCGGTCACGAGGCCTGCGTACCCGGGGACGCTCTCCAAGAGTTGCGTGTGCGTGCCGTGCGCGACAACCCGGCCTTGCTCGAGATAGACGACTTCATCCGCAAGAGCGATGGTCGCGCGCCGGTACGCGACGACGAGGATCGTCGCCCCGCCGGTGCCCGAGTCGGTGCCGGACCGAAGCGACCGGAGGATGGCCGCTTCGACGCGGGGGTCGACCGCGCTGGTCGCGTCGTCGAGGATCAGTACGCGCGGCTTCCCGGCCAGGGCGCGGGCGAGCACCAGCCGCTGCCGCTGTCCGCCGGACAACGTCGTGCCGCGCTCCCCGAGCTCGGTGTCGAGCCCTTCGGGCAACCGCTCGACGAACGGCTTCACCTGGGCCGTCGCGAGCGCCGCCCACGCTTCTTCGTCGGAGATGGGCGTGCCGTCGGCGTGCTGCCGGTCCAATGTGACGTTCGCCCGGACGGTGTCGTCGAAGGCGAACGACAGCTGCGGCACGAGCGCCACGGTCTGCGCGAGGTCGGCGGCCGCGAGACTCGGCGCCGGTACGCCGCCCAGCCGGATCTCGCCGGAGTCGGGGTCGAGCAGGCGCGCGGCCAACGTGGCGACGGTGGACTTGCCCGATCCGGTCGGGCCGACGAGGGCCACCGTCTTGCCGGGCTTCACTTTGAACGTCACGTCGTGCAGCACGGGTTCGCCGGCCACGTACGCGAAGTCGACCCGGTCGAAGGCGATCTCGGCCGCTCCGCTGCCCGGGACACCGCTTTCCCCGTACGCCATCTCCCCCGTGGCGGTCAGCACCCGCTGCACCCGGTCCCAGCCCGCGACCGAGCGGGGCAACTCGCCGAGGACCCAGCCGATCGAGCGGACGGGAAAGGCCATCACCGTGAACAGCAGCGTCACCGAGATGAGTTCTTGCAGGTCGATCGCACCCGTCTTGACCCGCCAGGCCCCCGCCACCAGTACGGCGAGGGTGCCGACGCTCGGCAGGCTCTCCAGCGACGGGTCGAAGACGCCGCGCAGCCGGCCGACCCGGATCAGCGCGTCACGAAGCTCGCGCGCCTTCGCCGCGAACCGCTCGGTCTCCGCCTGCTCGCGGCCCATCGTCTTGACGACGAGCGCGCCGTCGAAGCTCTCGTGCGCGATCCCGCTGACGGCCGCCCGCAACGACTGGGCCTTCGCCTGGCGGGGGGCCATCCGGCGGGAGTAGACGACGTTGAGGGTGAACAGCGCGGGGAACACCGCCAGGCCGACCAGCGCCAGCACCCAGTCGGTGAAGAAGAGGACCACGACGGCGGCGAACATCATCACGATGCTGCCGATGGCGAACGGCAGCGGCGCGATGGGCCACCAGGTCGCCTCGACGTCGGAGTTGGCGTTGGACAGCAGCGAGCCGGTCGAGTGCCGGGCGTGCCAGGCGGGCGGCAGCTCCAGATAGCGCCGCGTCACCTTGCGCCGGTACGCCGCTTGCAGCCGGAACTGCATGAACCCCGAGCCCAGCCGCCGGCCGAAGATGCCGATCACCTTCCCGGCGCTGACCGCCAGGACGAGGCCGGCGGCGAGGAGCAGCGTCCCCCACTCGTAACGCTTCGTGGCGAAAGCCGGCTCGACCACGTGGCCCACCACGTAGCCCAGCGCGTACGCCGTCCCGATCGTCAGGAGACCGAACAGGATGCTCCCGATCGTCGCGATCGTGAAGATCTTCGGTTCATGACGTACGCCGGCCCAGAGAACCCGCAGGCCGCGACCGATGACGTCGCGCCCGGTGATCTCTTTTCGGCCGTCCTCCGTTGACTTGCTGCCTGCCGCGCTCTCGGCCACCACGCCCCGCTTGTCCCTCGTAAGTTCCTAACCCGGTGTTCATCCTTACTGAGAGTGCGCGCCGAAGCTATCCGGAATCCGCTGTGGGTGGCGTCACAATCCGGCCAAGAACGGCTCAGCCGAACACACAACGCAGCCGAAACCATACGGCCGGGTATGGCTTAGGGGAGAACGTGCGGCTACCCTTCGGTAACACCAGAGAAACGTGGCGCACGTCACCCATAATCACGTTCCGAATTTCGGAGGGCAGCTCGGCCATGACCACGACCCAGGTCCCCTACCGGTCGATTCCGGAGATGTTCTTGAGCCGGGTGGCCGCCACCCCGGACAAGGAGGCGTTCGGCGGTCCCGGTCCGGACGGGCAGCCCCAGTACCTCACCTGGGCCCAGGTCGGTGAGCAGGCTCGGCAGATCGCCGCCGGGCTGACCACGCTCGGCATCGGTCACGAGGACCGGGTCGCGATCCTGGCCGGCACTCGGCTCGAGTGGATCCTGGCCGACCTCGGCATCATGTGCGCGGGCGGCGCGACCACGACCGTCTACCCCACTACCGAGCCCGAAGACGCCTGCTACATCATCGCCGACTCCGGCTCCAAGGTGCTCATCGCCGAGAACCCGGCGCAGGCCGCCAAGCTCGCCGCCGCCCCGGTTCCGTCGATCACCCACGTCGTGCTGATCGACGGCGAGGCCGACCCGGCGGCGGGCGTACCGCAGCTGACCCTGGCCGATCTGGAGGTCAAGGGCGCTCAGGCGCTCGCCGACAACCCCGGCCTCATCGACGACCTCGTCGCCGGCATCGAGCCCGACCATCTGGCGACGCTCATCTACACCTCCGGCACCACCGGCCGCCCGAAGGGCGTGGAGCTCCTCCACCGCGGCTGGTGCTGGGAAGGTGTCGTGCAGGGCGAGGTCGGCGTACTGATCCCCGAGGACCTGCAGTTCCTCTGGCTGCCGCTGTCGCACTCCTTCGGCAAGACGCTGATCTGCGGCATCATCCACGTCGGCGTGAAGACCTATGTGGACGGACGGGTCGACAAGATCAGCGAGAACCTCGGCCTCGTACGCCCGACGCTGATGGCGGCCGCGCCCCGCATCTTCGAGAAGGTCTACAACCGCGTCGTCACCGGCGTACAAGAAGACGGCGGCGCGAAGCTGAAGATCTTCGGCTGGGCCGTGGCCGTCGGCAAGCAGAAGGTGGCCCTCGAACAGGCCGGCCGGCCGGTGCCCGGCGGCCTGGCGCTGAAGTACCGGATCGCCGACAAGCTGGTCTTCTCAAAGCTGCGCGCCCGCCTCGGCGGTCGCATCCGCTACCTCGTCTCCGGCTCGGCGCCGCTGTCGGTGCCGATCGCCGAGTTCTTCGCTGCGGCAGGCCTGCCCATCTCGGAGGGCTACGGCCTGACCGAGTCCAGCGCGGGCAACTGCGTCAACCGGCCGGGAGCGCTGCGGATCGGGACGGTCGGCCCGGCCCTGGGCGACCTCGAGATCAAGATCGACACCGACGGTGAGGTGCTCCTGCGGGGCGCGCCGATCATGCGCGGGTACCACAACCTGGCCGACGAGACCGCCGCGGCGTTCACCGAGGACGGCTACTTCCGGACCGGCGACATCGGCGAACTCGACGACGCCGGCTTCCTGAAGATCACCGACCGCAAGAAGGACCTCGTCAAGACGTCCGGCGGCAAGTACATCGCGCCCAGCCACATCGAGGGCGTCTTCAAGGCGCTGTGCCCGCTGGTCTCTCAGGTCCTGGTCATCGGCCAGTCGCGCAACTACTGCACGATGGTCGTCACGCTCGATCCCGAGGCCGTCACGACCTGGTCGCACGGCGGCCCGCTGGAAGGCAAGTCGTACGCCGACATCGTCGCGTCGAAGGAGGCGAACGAGGTCGTCGCCGCCGCCGTGGCAGACCTGAACGGCCGCCTCAACCGGTGGGAGACCATCAAGAAGTTCACGATCCTGCCGCGGGACCTCACCATCGAAGACGGCGAGATCACCCCGTCGCTGAAGCTGAAGCGGCGGATCATCGAGGCGAACTTCAAAGCCGAGATCGAGGCGATGTACGCCGGCAGCCTCGCCGAGGTCTGACCTCCACCCGCTCCAGACGCCTCCGCGCTGCCCGGCGCGGAGGCGTTTTCCGTCGTTGTCGATCATGCCGCCGGGGAGTCGATCAGGGCACCCGGGACACGACACGCCGGCCGATCACGACCATTAGTTCATGATCGCGCGGAAAGGGGCGGGCCGCGCGGAAAGGGGCGGGGCGCGCGGAAAGGGGCAGGCCAAGCGGGGCTGGCAGCGCGAGCGGGGCGGGCAGGCGTCAGGCGATGAGGGCTTGGTCGGCGGCGTAGATCGCCCGATCCGGCGCCCGATCGAGGTCGAAGCGTGCGGCGGAGATCCGGTCCACCGCGTCCACCAGCTCCGGTTCGGGCAGCGTGAACGGGATGCGCAGGAACCGTTCCAGCGTCCCGTCGACGCCGAATCGAGGGCCGGGCGCGAGGCGTACGCCATGAGCTTCGGCCGCACGTGCCAAGGCGCTGGAGACGGGCGCGTCGAGTTCGGCCCACAGGGTCAGCCCGCCCTCCGGGACGCTGACCCGCCACTCGGGCAGGCGGTCGGCGAGCGCCTGGACCAGGGTGTCGCGCCGGGCCCGCAGACCTGGCCGACGGGCGTCGACCACCCCCGGCCCGTATGCCAGCAGCCGCACCGCGACGAGCTGGTCGAGCACGGGGCTGGCCATGTCGACGCCGACCCGCACCGCGGCGAGGCGCTGGACGAGTGGTGCGGCGGCCCGGATCCAGCCGATGCGCATGCCGCCCCAGTACGGTTTGGACAGTCCCCCGATGGTCATGACCCGGCTGTGCCGGTCGAAAGCGGCCACCGGCGGCGGCATCGAGCCGCGGTCGTCGAACAGGTGCATGTCCACGAAGGACTCATCGATGACGAGGTCGACTCCGGCGCTGTGCGCCACGGCGGGAAGCTGTTCGCGCAGCTTGACCGGCATCAGGTGACCGGTCGGGTTCTGGAACTCGGGCACCAGGTACGCAAGCCGCGGCCGGGTCTGCCGGAGCGTGTCGAGCAGCAGCTCACCGTCCCAGCCGCCGTGTCCCAGCCCGTGCGTCGCGATCCGCGCCCGCGCCCCGGCGAGCGCCGCGAGCGCACCCGGGTAGGTCGGCGACTCGGTCAGCACCGGCGCGCCGGGGTGGACGTGCAGCCGGATGACCAGGTCGAGGGCGTGCTGAGTGCCGTTGGTGATGAGGATCTGCTCGGGCCGGGTGGGCAGACCCCGCGCGGTGTACCGGTCGGCGACGACTTCCCGGAGCACGTCGAGCCCGCACGGCCAGTACCCGACCTGACCCAGGTACGCCGGGAGGTCGTCGACGGCGGCGCGCGCCACTTCCACCAACTCCGGCGGAGCAGCCGGTGCGGCACAGCTCAGGTCGATCACGCCCGGCTCCACCTGGGGCGAAGGTCCCCAGAGCCCGCTCGCCCCGACGCGCATACCCTCGGGGAGGGTCGTCCAACTGCCCGAACCGCGGCGGCTGGCCAGGTGCCCGGAGTCGCGCAGTTCCCGGTACGCCGCGGACACCGTCGTCCGGGAGATCCCGAGCGCCTCGGCGAGTTCGCGTTCCGCCGGAAGGCGTACGCCCAAAGCCAGGCGGCCGTCGGTCAGCAGGCCGCGCACCGACCCGGCGAGCGCCAGGTAGTCCGGACTGCGCCGGCGGGCCGGCAGCGCGTGCCATTCGCCGAGCAGCCGGGCCAGCTGGCCACCGCGTACCAAGCCACTCATCAGGCCACCTCCCGCCGATTGGCCGCTTTACGTGAGGCCACTCGGCCCTAGAGTGGCATGCATGCGCTTTGGTGACAAGACCGTCAGCCGCCTGCTCCGCCTCGTGACCGGCCTCGCCCTGTACGGCGTGAGCATCCAGCTGATGATCGCCGCCCACCTCGGCAACCAGCCGTGGAGCGTGCTTGACCAGGGCTTACACACCAAGACCGGGCTCACGATCGGCACGATCGTCGTCATTGTGGCGGCGGTCGTTCTGCTGTGCTGGATCCCACTCCGGCAGAAGCCCGGCCTCGGCACCATCGCCAACATGTTGCTCATCGGCCCGTTCGTTGACCTGACCGCGCTGGTCCTGCCCGAGCCCCGGGCCATGTGGGTGCGGATCGCCTACTTGCTCGGGGGCGTACTGCTCAACGCGATCGCGACTGGCCTCTACATCGGGGCCCACTTCGGCCCCGGCCCCCGCGACGGGCTCATGACCGGCCTGGCCAAGCGCGGGCTGTCGATCCGGGTCGCGCGTACCTCGATCGAGGTCGTGGTCGTCGCCATCGGCTTCCTGCTCGGCGGAACCTTCGGCATCGGCACAGTTCTCTATGCGCTGGCCATCGGGCCGCTGGCGCAGGTCTTCATCCCGCTGTTCGCGGTGCGGAGCACTCCGGTGGTCACGCCCGCTTCTGCTCCCGTCCCGGTCGAGGTCTGAGGGCGATATCCCGGGATGACGTCCCCTTGCGGCGGCGCAATGCCGCGTTATCCCCGGAAAACGCGGCCGCCCCAAGCAACGCGCGCAACGCAGGCTAGCCCGCCTGCGCAACGATGTCGTTGACGATCTTGAGGGCGACGTCCTTCTCGGCGGGCGGCATGTTGGCGTACAGGACCACGAGGTAGTCGTCGCCGTTCCAGGTGAACACGTGCGCGAGGTCCAGGACCCACAACCCCTTGCCGTCCTGCGGCGTCTCGACGTGCCAGGTCCGCGTGCCGTCGCGTACCGGGGTCCCGGCCTGCGCGAGCCAGCTCAGGGCCAGTGCGCGCATCCGGGCCGTAGTGCAGTCCCGCTCGCAGCGCAGCAGGCTCAGGACCACCGCCCGGTCCGGCGAGTGGGTCAGCTCGTCCACACATACTTTGCGGTACGCCGCGGGGGCGGACCGGAGCGTGTCGCCGTTGACGCAGTTCCACCCGTCCGGGAGGCGGAACGCGAACGGCCATCCGGGGAAGGCGGCCGTGTAGGTGGTGTCCCGGTCGACGTACGCCGGTCCCAGCACCGGCTTGCCGGTGACCGGCCGCAGCACGGGTGCCTTCGTCGAGGTGAGCCAGGTCGGCGCGGGCACCGGCGACGGGGACGGCGTACGCGAGACGGACGCCGACGGGGCGAGCGCAGCCGCCGAGGGGCGGTGCCGTGCTTCGGCGTCGATCGCGTTGGCTCGCTTGGCCAGCAGTACGCCGGAGGCGTACCCGATCGCGATGAGCAGCGGCAGGGCACCGAGCAGCACCCACAGCAGGGTCTGCGGGCGGGGTCCGGGCGCCGGTGGCCGCAGCACGGGGGTCGTCTGGGTCACGCTCGGCACGCTACCGCACCAGCAGACATCGGAGAACGTCAGATTCTGACGGGGTACCCGGCCGCGCCGAGCGCGTCCTTGACCTCGGCGATGCTGACCTCACCGAAGTGGAAGACACTGGCCGCCAGCACGGCGTCGGCGCCGGCGTCGATCGCCGGTGGGAAGTCCTCCGCGCGGCCCGCTCCGCCGCTGGCGATCACCGGGATGTCGACGGCCGCCCGGACCGCGGCGATCAGCTCCAGGTCGAATCCGCCTTTGGTGCCGTCGGCGTCCATCGAGTTGAGCAGGATCTCGCCCGCGCCCAGCTCGGCGACCCGGCGGGCCCACTCGACGGCGTCCACCCCGGCCGGTTTGCGCCCGCCGTGGGTGGTGACCTCGAAGCCGCTCGGCGCGTGCGGAAGACGGTCGAGCGTACGCCGGACGTCCAGAGACAGCACGAGCACCTGGTTGCCGAAGCGCTGGGCGATCTCGCTGATCAGCTCCGGGCGAGCCAGTGCGGCGGTGTTCACGCCGACCTTGTCCGCGCCCGCACGCAGCAGCACGTCCACGTCCTCGACGCTGCGGACGCCGCCGCCGACGGTCAGCGGGATGAACACCGTCTCCGCCGTACGCCGGACGACCTCCAGCATCGTCCCGCGCCCCTCGGAGCTGGCGCTGACGTCGAGGAAGGTCACCTCGTCCGCCCCGGCGGCGTCGTACGCGGCGGCCAGCTCGACCGGGTCCCCGGCGTCGCGGAGGTCGACGAAGTTGACGCCCTTCACCACCCGTCCGGCGTCGACGTCGAGACACGGGATGACCCGTACGGCAACCGTCATGTCCTCGAAAGTACAGGCTCCGGCGCGCCGGCCCGGTCGGAGTCCGGCCGCTGAGACGAACGCGTCACCCGCCGGATCGCGCCGAGGAGGATGCCGCCGACGACCAGCAGACCGCCGAGGATGTCGGTGAGTTCGAGCCGCTCGCCGAGGAAGAGGGCGGCGCTGGACATCCCGAAGAAGGGGACGAGCATCGAGAACGGGGCGACCGTGCCCGCGCCGTAACGGCGGATCAGCACGCCCCACAGCCCGAAGCCCAGGATGGTCGACAGGGCGCTGGTGTACGCGATCGCCCCGACCGCGGTCGCGTCGATCCCACGGAGCGCGGCCAGGTCGGCGGCGTACCCGTCGACGGCGAACGAGATTCCGAGCAGTGGCAGTGCGCCGACCGCCCCGACCCACATCAGGAAGCGCGCCATGTCGGGCGGGGCCGCCTTCCGCATGATGATGTTGTTCAGCCCCCAGAACGCCGACGACGCGATGACCAGCGCGAAGGCGAAGGGCGGACGCTCGCCGCCCACTCCGGCGGCGACGACGGCCATCCCACCGGTCGCCAGCAGCAGCCCGGCGATCTGGCGGAAGCCGGGGCGTTCGCGGAGCAGCGGGGCGGCCAGCAGGACGGTGAAGATCGCCTGGCTCTGCAGCACGAGCGAGGTGAGCCCGGCCGGCATGCCTTCCGCGATGCCCCAGAAGAACAGCGAGAAGTGCAGTACGCCCAAGGCGAGCGCCGAGGCGAAGACCCACCGCCATGGAACGCCCGGACCCCGGCGCAGCACCAGCAGGGGCAGGCCGACCGCGAAGAGCCGCAGCGAGCAGAACAGCAGGGCGGGCATCCGGTCGAGGCCGAGCTTGATCGACAGGAAGTTCAGGCCCCAGACGGCGGCGATGCCGACGGCCAGCAGAATGTCGCGCGGTCGCATGGTCTCATCCCAGCTCACGGCACGATTTAGCACCAGCGAATTGTTCTTCATTCTGAGTTAAGCTGCGCTACATGGATCTCGGACGACTTCGGGCCCTCGACGCGGTGGCGACCTACGGCAGCGTGCTCGCCGCGGCCGACGCCCTGCACATCACCCCGTCGGCGGTGAGCCAGCAGCTCGCCAAGCTCGACCGGGAAACGCGTACGCGGCTGCTGGAACGAGACGGTCGCGGGTTGCGGCTGACCGACGCCGGGCACATCCTCGCCGCCCACGCCGCCCGGGTGCTGGCCGCCGTCGACGAGGCCGAGTCGGCGCTCGCGGCGTACCACCAGGACGTCACGGGCACGATCACCATCGCGGCGTTCGCGACCGCGTGCCGGGGCCTGCTCCCCCGATCGCTGGCCGAGCTGGCGGCGAAGCACCCGCAGCTGGCCACCCGGATCGCCGAGACCAATCCCTACGAGGCGATGGACGCGCTGATCCGGGGCCGGGCCGACGTGGTGGTCGCCGACGACTGGCCGGAGATCGGCCTGGCCCTGCCGGACGGGGTCGCCCACGTGACGCTGGGCCACGACCGGGCCGACCTCATCGTCCCCAGTGGACACCGGTTGGCCGGTGCGCCGCCCGGACCGCTGGCCCGCGCCGGTGGCGAACGGTGGATCGCGTCGCCGCCCGGGACGATCTGCCACGACTGGCTGATGCGCGTGCTGCCCGGCGTACGCCCGGACTTCCTGGTCGGCGAGTTCGAGACCCAGCAGACGCTGGTGGCGGCCGGACTCGGCGTCGCCCTCATCCCCCGGTTGGCGCGTACGCACACCGTCCCGGGCACGGCGGTCGTCCCGATCGACCCCGCCCCGACTCGGCGGGTCGTCGTCGCCTGGCGCAAGGCGACCGAGGTACGCCCGGCGCTCGGCGCGACCGTGGCTGCGCTGCGCACCGCGTGGGCCGACCGCGCCACCGCCCCCGCCGCCCCCGCCGTCTGACGGCGATCCCGCGCCCGTGCGCGTCGCAAGATCCGCGCCGGATCAGGGATCTGGGTCGTATTCGCGCCAAGATTCGACCCAGATCCCTGATCCAGCGCCAAAAGCGGCCAGCGCCAAAACGGCTGGGGCGCATGGCGGGCGGCCAGTCATGGGTATAACTACGGTCATGGCCCCCAAGACGCCGCGCACCGCAGAACCCGGCCGGCTGCATCGCGACCGCCTCCTCCGGTTGCTCAAACGGGCGCCCCGGCACCCCTCCGACCTCGGCTTCCGAGCCTGGGCCCGCGTCTTTCGGCGTACCATCACGGAATTCGTGGCCGACGACTTGGGCGACATGGCCGCGGCCCTGACTTATTACGGCATCCTGTCGATCTTCCCGGGCCTGTTGGTGCTCGTCGCCGCGGTGGGCCTGCTGGGCGACTCGACCGCGAGCGCCGTGGAGGCGAACATCCGCGAGCTCGCACCCGGCCCGGCGCAGCAGATCGTCGCCGACGGCATCGACAACCTCCGGGCGAGCCCGCAGGCCGCGGGAGTGCTGGCCGTCGCCGGTCTGGTGATCGCCTTCTGGTCGGCGACCGGCTACATCGGAGCGTTCATGCGGGCCGCCAACCGGATCTTCGACGTGCCCGAGGGCCGGCCGTTCTGGAAGACGGTGCCGACGCAGCTCGCCATCACCGCGATCACCGGCGTCTTCCTCGCCGCGAGCGCGCTGGCGGTCGTGTTCACGGGGCGGCTGGCCGCGCAGACCGGCAAGGCGCTCGGCTTCGAGGACGCCACCGTACGCGTCTTCGACGTGGTGAAATGGCCTGCGCTGATTCTCGGCGTGACGATGATGCTGGCGTTGCTCTACTGGGCGAGCCCCAACGCCCGCCAGGGCGGCTTCCGCTGGATCACCCCGGGCAGCCTGTTCGCGGTGATCCTCTGGATCGCGGTGTCCGCCGGGTTCGCCTTCTACGTCGCCCATTTCGGGTCGTACAACAAGACATACGGAACCCTCGGCGGGGTGATCGTCTTCCTCGTCTGGCTGTGGCTGACCAATGTGGCCGTACTGCTGGGCGCGGAGTTCGACGCTGAACTCGGCCGCGCCCGGGCGATCGCGGCCGGGCTGCCCCCGCGCGCGGAGCCCTATCTGCCCCTCCGCGACGTCCCCAAGCAGCACGAACTCCAGGAACTCACGGACGATCACCTGTCGGAGGCCAACCCCTCAGACTAGCTACCCAACGTCATGGTGTCGTCACCCGAATGCGACTGCGCTGTCGTTAGATCGGCGACATCCATGTGACGGATCGGTGACTGTGAATAGTGATCGCGCCGTCACAGAATGCTCCGCATGACCGACCCCGGGCCCGGGCCCATCGAGGCGGCCTCCGCTCGGCTGCTCGACTGGCTGGGGCGGACGGCCGGCACCGCCGCGCATCTGTCCACCGCGGAACAGAAATCCGGCGGGAAGCCGGACAGCGGCGTCACCGTCTACCCGCTGGAAGTACGCCCGGCGAGGCAGACACGCGGCACCGGCCCCCGCGAGCCGTACCGGTTCACCGTGCGGTTCCTCGTGACCGGCCCGCTGCCCGCGTTGGACCGGCTGCTGATCGCTGCCGTCCGAGCCGGTGAGCCGGAGATCCTGCTGACGGCGGGCGATCCGGCGCTGTGGCAGGCGCTCGGCATACCGCCGCGACCGGCGCTGATCGTCGATCTGCCCGCCGCCGTCACCTTCCCCGAACTCCCGGCCCCGCCGGTGCTCCATCCGCTGAAGATCGAGCACATCGGCCGGCGGACGCTGGCCGGCACCGTCGTCGGCCCCGGCGACGTTCCGCTGGCGGCCGTCCGGGTCGAAGTGCTCGGCACCACGCTGACCGCCACCACCGATGCGCACGGGCGGTTCACCGTCGCGGGCGTGCCCGACACCGGCGAGGTACGCCTACGCCTGGCCGGGCGCGGCCGGACCTTCGTCGCCGCCGTCGAACCCGGCGGAGATATCGGCGGAGGTCCCGACGGCCCGGACCTCATCCTCCGCTGCGATCTGCCCACCCGGTAAAGACTGAGGAGATCCCATGCCCAACTACTTCTCCCCCGGCATCTACGTCGAGGAGGTGCCCAGTGGCGCGCGCCCGATCAGCGCGGTGGGCACCAGCACGGCGGGCTTCGTCGGGGTCGCCCCGAACCCGAACGCCGTGTCCGACCGCGCGGTCGCGGTCAACAACTGGACCGAGTTCCTGAACGTTTTCGCGTCCGGTGTGGACAATCCGCAGGGCACTCCGTTGTCCCGCGCGGTCTTCGGCTTCTTCGACAACGGCGGCACCCGCTGCTGGGTGGTCAACGTGGGGGCGAACGGCCAGATCTCGGGCACCGGGCGTAAGCGGGCCGGGTTGCAGCTGCTGGAGACGGTGGACGAGATCTCCATCCTCGCCGCGCCCGGCTTCCACGGCGCGGTCGCCACCGAGGCCGTCCTCAGCCTGGCCGAGCGGCTGCGGACGGTGGTCGCCATCTGCGACCCGCCGCCGGACGTGGACGACATCTCCAGCCTGACCCGGGTGGCGACGCCGACCGAGAAGCCGGCCAAGCCGCCGAAGCCGGACGACGCCGCGGCCGCGACTCCCGCCGCTTCGCCCGAGGAGGTCGGCAACCGGCCCCGGCAGTCGGAGTTCGGCACCTTCTACTACCCGTGGATCACCGTCCGCGACCCGCTGACCGGCGAACTCGTGGACACTCCGCCGTCCGGGCACATCGCCGGGATCTGGGCGCGTACCGACGCCCTTCGCGGGGTCCACAAGGCTCCGGCCAACGAGCCGGTACGCGGAGCGGTCGATCTCGCCCGCCAGCTGACCCGCTCGGAGCAGGACGTGCTGAATCCCAAGGGGGTCAACTGCATCCGGTCGTTCGCCGGGGAGGGCATCCGCGTCTGGGGCGCGCGGACGCTGGCCGCCGAGGCGAGCGAGTGGCGCTACCTCAACGTACGCCGCCTGACGATCTCGCTGGAGCAGTCGATCGCCAACGGCACCCGCTGGATGGTGTTCGAGCCCAACGACTACACGTTGTGGCGCTCGATCCGCCGCGACATCGGCGCGTTCCTGACCCGGGTCTGGCGCGACGGCGCCCTGCTGGGGCGTACGGCGGAAGAGGCGTTCTTCGTCAAGTGCGACGAGGAGACGAACCCCGCCGACGTCCGGGACGCCGGAATGGTGGTCGCGCACATCGGCATCGCGGTGGTCAAGCCGGCCGAGTTCGTGGTGTTCAAGCTGAGCCAGTGGGCCGGCGGCACCGAGACCGAGACGATTGGGAGCTGACAATGGCACAGGCCACTCCGCAGCCGGGCACGCCGGAAGACCCCTACCGCGCGTACAACTTCAAGCTGCTCATCAACGGCGTCACCAACGGCCACTTCACCGAGGTCTCCGGGCTCGAGTTCACCATCCCGCGGATCGCGTACCGGGAGGGCGGCAACGACCGCGTCCGCTTCGTCCCCGGCCAGGTCGACTACGAGCCGATCGTCCTCCACTTCGGACTGACGCGGTCCCGCGAGCTCTGGGACTGGGCCAACGCCGGCGCGAAGGGCGCGGTCAGCCGCCGCAACGTCTCCATCGTGCTGCTCGACGCGGCGGGCACGACCGAGGTGCTGCGCTGGAACGTCATCAACGCGTGGCCGACCCGCTGGCGGGGGGCTCACCTCAACACGCTCGCCCAGGAGATCGCGATCGAGTCGATCGCGCTCGCGTACGAGAGCCTCGAGCTGGAGAGCGGCAGTGGCGCGGCGGCCAAGCCTGCGTAGCGTCGCGCGGCTGCTCCGCCGGGCGGCGTCCGTCTTGGATCCGCCGGTGGAGACCGCCGCGCCCCGCTCGCCCGGCCGGCCTCCGGAGCACTGGCTCGCGCTGGTCACCGCGCACGCGCCCGGCCTGCTGCGCGATCGTTCCGCTCCGGATGAAGGGATACGCACAACGGCGTACCCGGATTCGGCGGTCGCGTCCGACTTTCCCGCCCCGGTCGCTTCTCCGGTCCGGCCGCTGCCGATCGGGCCTGCTCTCGTGACGCCGACCGCTCCCTTTTCGCGCCGGATCAGGGATGTCCACGCTCCCAGCGCCCAAGATTCGCCCCGGATCCCTGATCCGCTGCGTACGCCGACGAGCCCGGGGACGCCGGTGCCGCCGGCCGTCAGGCCGGGGCGGGTGGACCCGGCGGTGCCGGACGCGGTGGTCACGCGCGGGCGGGACGAGCCGGTGGGACCGGCGCGGTGGCCGGCTTTGTCCGGCGAACCCGCCGTGGCCGCAGCACGGTGGTCCACTACGGACACCGGCAGCGCCGGAGGCGAGGTGCCTGCGGCCCGGGTCACCCCCGTTCCGCCGCTGCCCCTTCCGTCCGCCGCGATCACTCAGGCCGCCCCGTTTTCCGGGCGGATCAGGGATCCCGGTCGAATCTTGGGCCAAGATTCGTCCGAGATCCCTGATCCGGTGCGCACGCGCGGAGCGGCGTCGGAGCCGACGGCACCCGCGCGACGACCGCGGACCCCGGCGGACGCGGAGGTGCCGCGAGCCGTGAGTCCGTGGCCGGAGTTGCCGGACGACGCCGAGCTGTGGGCCGTCGTGCCGCCGCTGTTCACCGCCGACCGGCTCGCCCGCCTCGACCGGGAACAGGCGGGTGGCTGATGGAACGGGTCGCCTTCCTCATCGACGAGACCGGAGTACGCGTGGACTGCCTGCTCAATCCGGAGACCGTCCAGGTCACCCGGCTGGCCGGGGTGCGTCCGCGCTCGTCGGCGGCCGGGCAGATCACCGGGCAAGGGCTGGCCGACGATCCGCTGATCTTCACCGGCGGTGGGCGTACCGAGCTGACCCTGGATCTGTTATTCGACATCGACTTCGTGGAGTCGCAGACCCGCCCGGCCGACGTCCGCGCGCTCACGCGTCCCCTGTGGATGCTGGCCGAGAACTCGGCGACCGAGCACGGCTGGGTACGCCCGCCGAAGGTGCTGTTCGCGTGGGGCAAGACCTGGCTGGTGCCCGGGATCATCGTGGCGATCGCCGAGCGCTTCGACGCCTTCACCCTCGGCGGTACGCCGAAACGCTCCTGGCTTCGCTTGAAGCTGGTCCGGGTGGCGGAGTCGGCCGACCAGGCGCAGGCGGGGTTCGAGGAGGAACTCGCCGCCGCCAGTACGCCGGCCGCACCGGGCACGGCGATCGTGGCGACCGGCGACGGCAGCGCGACGGGCACGACCGGCACGGCTGGAGCCACCGGGGTGCGGTTCGACCTGCTCGCGCACGATGCCCTGGGTTCGCCGTTGCGGTGGCGGCTGCTGGCCGAGCACAACGACATCACCAATCCGTTCGAGGTGGAGGCGGGGACGGCGTTGGCCGTACCCCCGATCACGGGCACGGTCGCCGGGTCGGCCGGTGAGACACCATGAGTTCCGTGACGCCCCGGGCGATCACCGTCACGCTGAAGGGCACTCCGTTGCCGCCGTCGGCGCTGACCCGGCTGATCGGCGTACGCGTCTCGGCCCGGCTCGACCAGCCCGGTCAGTGCGAGCTGACCTTCACCGCCGATCCGGGGTCGGGGGCGGACCCGGCCATGTTCCCGCTCGGGGCGGCGCTGGCCGTACGCCTGGACGACACCGCCGAAGAGCTGTTCACCGGCGAGGTGACCGCCGTGGAGCTGGAGTACGCCGCCGACGGCGCACCGCTGCTACGCGCGCGGGCGTACGACCCGTTGCATCGGCTGCGCAAGCATCAGGAGCTGCGCGTCTTCGAATCGGTGACGGTGGCCGACCTCGCCGGTCAGCTCGCCGGATCGGCCGGTCTGACGGTGGATGCGGACGACGACGGTCCCCGGATCGAGCGGCTCTTGCAGCATCGGCAGACCGATCTGGAGCTGCTGACCGAGGTCGCCGGACGGGCCGGACTGCACCTCGCCGTCGACGGCGACACCCTGCGACTGATCACTTTGGACGGTTACGGCTTCCCCGTCCCGCTCGACCTGGGCAAGACGCTGCTCGGCGTACGCGTCGAGGCGAACCTCGACCAGGCGGCCGGCGACAGCACGGCGCTCGGCTGGCATCCGCAGCGGGCCGAACTGATCGAGCAGTCCGCCGGATCGGCGCGGTCCGGGCGGCAGATCCCGCTTCGGCCCGATCCCGGCGACGTCGGGGCCGACGGTACGCGTACCGCGGTCAACCAGCCCGGCCGCAGTGACGACGAACTGGCCGCGCTCGCCCAAGCCTGGCTCGACACGCGTACTGCCGCGTGGGCGACCGCGACCGGGGTGGCCGACGGCGATGGACGTCTGCGGCCGGGGCGGCGGATCGCGATCGGCGGCGTCGCCGAGCGGTTCTGCGGGGCGTACGTGCTGACCGAGGTGGTGCACACGATCGACGCGGCCGGGCATCTGACCCGCTTCTCCACCGAGCCGCCGCCCGTGCCGCCGCAGTCCTCGGCCGCCGTGCTCACCTTGGGCTCGGTGACCGATGTGGACGATCCCGACCGGCTGGGCCGGGTCCGGATCGAGCTCCCGGCGTACGGGGGTCTCGACGCGGGCTGGCTCGCCGTCGCGATGCCCGGCGCGGGCAAGGGCAAGGGCATCGTGGCGCTGCCCGACCCGGAGGACACCGTGCTGGTGGCGTTGCCGGGCGGCGAACCGGCCGCCGGGATCGTCCTCGGCTCGCTCTTCGGCACGGTCGAGCCCTACGACGCCGGGATCAACGACGGCAAGGCCCAGCGCTGGTCGATGCGCACGGCGTACGGGCAGAAGATCGTCGTGGACGACGGTGGCCGCAGCCTGCGGCTGGAGACCGAGGTGGGCAGCTACCTGGAGCTGACACCGGACCTGACCACCCTGCACGCCGCGACGCCGCTGGTGCTCCAGGCGCCCGGCAAGGCGATGGTCATCCGGGCCCGGACCGTCGACTTCCAGCACGCCGACGCGCCCGAGGAACCGCAGGCGGCGGCCGATCAGGCGGCCGCGGCGGCGAAGCAGAGCGGCTGAGGGGAGGCGGAGCGATGGAGTGGATCGACCTCGAGTCGGTGATCAAGTGCGACCACGACGGGCGGGTGGCCAACCAGGCGTCCCAGCAGTGGGTCACCATCGGCCGGGTACCGGTGCTGGTCGCGACCGATCCGGAAGGGCGCGACATCGTGGCCTGCCCGAACTATGGCCCGACGATCAAGCCGTGCGTGAAGACGCTGAAGGTCGCCGTCGGCTACAGCGACCGCGTCAAGATCGACGGGCACGCCGTCGTCCTGTCCCATCTGGACGGTCTCACCGACGGTACGCCGCCCGGCCTCGTCCATTACAAGGTCCGTGATCCGAAGCAGACCTACGTGAGGGCCGACCTGTGAAGGCGATCCGGTTCCTGGGCGCGGGATTCGACGCGGCGGTCACCGGCGGCCTCGGCCTGACCTCGGCCGGAACGCTGGCGATGACCTCCGACGACGAGACCGTCCGGCAGGCGTTGTTCCTGCTGCTGTCGACGACACCGGGCGAGCGGCTGATGCGGCCCGGGTACGGTTCGCGGCTGCACCGGCTCGTGTTCGCGCCCAACGACGACACCACCGCCGGGCTGGCCATCCACTACGTACGCCAGGCGATCGCCCGCTGGGAGCCCCGGGTCGACGTGCTCGACGTCGACGCGCACTCCGATCCGGACGCGCCATGGCGGCTGCTCATCCGGCTCGACTACCGGGTCAAGGCGAGCCTGTCCCAGGGTGTGCTGGCCTTCTCGGTGGATCTCGACCCCTATGCCCAGCCGGGCTCCGAAGCAGACGCGGGAGACACGCGATGACCCTGCCCGTGCCCAACCTCGACGACCGCGCCTTCCTCGACCTCGTGACCGAGGCGCGGGACCGGATCCGGCGTACGCGCCCGGACTGGGACCTGTCCGTCCACGATCCGGCCATCGTGCTCGTCGAGGCCTTCGCCCACATCAGCGAGGTGCTGATCTACCGGCTGAACCAGTTGCCGGAGAAGGCGTACGTGGCCTTCCTGAACCTGCTCGGAGTCAGCCGGCACGCCCCGGCCGCCGCCTGGGCCGACGTCACCTTCACGCGTACCGGGTCGGATCAGGGGTCGATCCGGATTCCGGCCGGCACCCGAGTCGCCGCCGCGCGGGGCGCAGATCCGCAGCCGGTCGTCTTCGTCACCACCGAACCGGCGCTGCTGGCGGCCGGCCAGACCGAGGTCACCGTACGCCTGCACCACTGCGAGCTCGTCGACGCCGAGCTGCTCGGCGTGGGCACCGGCGAACCCGGTCAGGTCTTGCGGGCGGCGCGTGCGCCACTGGCGCATACCGCCGAGTCGCTGGACCTGCTGCTCGGAGTGGAGGTTCCGGCCGGTTCGGTCGAGCTCGGGGCGGCTGCCCGGGAACACGAGGGGCGGACGTTCGAGATCTGGCGGCCGGTGGCCAACTTCGCCGAGGCCGGTCCGACCAATTCCGGGCAGGCGAAGGTCTACGTCGTCGACCGCTCCACCGGCACCTTCACCTTCGCGCCCGCCCTCGATCTGCGTACCCCTGAATCCTCGAACGGCTTGACCACCCTCGCGGCGGTGCCGTCCGCGGGCCGCCAGGTGCGGGTCTGGTACCGAGCCGGCGGCGGCCCGGCGGGCAACGTCGGCGCGGACACCTTGACCGGCCTGCGCGACCCGCTGCCGGGCGTGAAAGCGACGAATCCGCAGCCTGCGCGCGGTGGGCGCGCGATGGAGTCGATGGACGCGGCGATGCTGCGCGGACCGTACGAGTTCTTCGCCCAGCAGCGCGCGGTGACCGCGCGCGACTACGAGATCCTCGCGGCCAAGTCCGGCGCGATCGCCCGCGCCCGCGCCTTCACCCGCGCGGACGTCTACAGCTTCGCGCGGCCCGGCGAGGTCGAGGTGGTGCTGGTCCCGTCGGTACCGGACGAGGCGCGCCCCGGCGGCCGCCTGCCGGTCGCGGTCCTGCACGACCACGAGGTCGAGGAGGCGCGCGACCGCGCCGAGGCCGATCTGGAACGGCGGCGCTCGCTCGGCACCAGCTGCCGGGCCACCTGGGCGCGCTACAAGGCCGTCTCGATCAAGGCGACAGTTGTGGTACGCCGAGAGGAGGACGCCGAGGCGGTGGCCCGTCGTATCCACGACCGGCTTTACCAGACGCTCAGCCCGTTGCCGACGGCGTTGAACCCGACCGGATGGGCGTTCGGCGAACCGCTTCGGGCATCCAATGTGTACCGAATGCTGGAGCAGGCCGAGCCGGGTGTGCGCTACGTCGACGACGTCCGCTTCGTGGTCGACGAGGCGCCCGACGCGGGCGTACGCTGCCTGGCCGCCGACCAGTACCAGCCGAACACCTGGTACGCCGGGACCGGGCCGACGCTGTTCCGCTCCACCAACGGCGGCGCGGGCTGGGAGGCGGTCGGCCGGTTCGACGGCGAGACGGTGGTACGCGTCGCGCCGGCTCCCGCGCCGGCCCGCCCCGGCATCGTGCCGCGGCCCGGCTCGGTCGCCGTCCTCACTCAGCGGGAGAACGGTTCGCGCGTACACCTGACCACGGATCTCGGCGAGACCTGGACCCAACTGTCCGGCTTGGACTCCCGGGCGCAGGACGTCGCCTGGCTGGACCGTGACGGCGTCGGCATCCTGCTCGTCGCCACCGACACCGGGCTCTACGAGGTGCCGCTGCTGCCCGGATCGGTGCCGTTGCCGATTCAGGTCGACGCCACCGACGCCGATCGCGGGTTCTACTCGGTGCGTACGTTCGTCTCCGAACGCGGTGTCGCCGGAGTGGCGCTCGCGGCGATGGCGAAGTTCGGCGTCTACCTGTCGACGAACGCGGGCCGCAGTGGCTCGTACGCCAACGTCGGGCTCGCCAACACCGACAATCGCGTGCTGGCGGTCCAGTACGACGGCCCGGCGACGTTGCTGTGGAGCGGCACCGGCGAAGCCGATCCGCAGAAACCGGGTCACGGCTGCTACCGCACCCGGTTGTTCGAAGCCGACGTGAAGTGGCAGGGCCTGCAGTCCGGCTGGACCGGCGGCACCTGCCGGGCACTCGACTTCGCCGGTGGGCTGGCCGTCGCCGCGACCCAGAGCGGTGGCGTGCTCAGCCTGGACACGCTGGCCGCCGATCCACAGTGGAAGACCGTCTCGGTCAACTGCGGCCTCCCGCTGCGAGACCGTACGCGTTTCGTCCCGGTGGACGCGGTCGCTTGCTCCAACGCTTCTTCCGGCGCTTCTGGCGCTTCGGGCGCTTCGTCTGGTGGCGCCGGCCGCTTGATCTTGGCGGGCGGCGCGAACGGCGTCTTCCGCAGTCCGACCGCGGTGGAGTGGACGGCCAGCGCCAACCAGTCCACCGCCGACGTCGTCACCGTCCCCGACACCTGGCTGCTCTGCTCCGGCGAGCATGAGATCAAGGTGGTGCAACAGGATGCGCCGAGCGGCAATTGAGCGGCTGCTCCCGGCCGCGTACCAGCGGGCCGCCGTCCCGGGCAGCGTGCTCGGGGCGCTGCTCGACGCGATGGAGACCCTCCACGAGCCGGACGAACGGCTGCTCGCCGACGTCGACTCGCTGTTCTCGGCGTACCGGACCTCGGACGCGCTGGCGGCGTACCTGACTCGATGGGTGGCCCTCGATCAGGTGATCGCCGCGCCGTCCGGGGCTCGGCTGCCGATCCGTCCCGGGGATCTGCGGAATCTGGTCGCCATCGGCGCTCACCTGGCCCAATGGCGCGGTACGCCCTACGGGATGCAACGGGCGCTGGAGGTCGCCACCGGCGTACCGGGGTTCACGGTCGAGGAGCCCGCCGACCGTCCCTTCCACTTGATCGTCCGCGTACCCGCGGCCGCCGTCGACCGGCTGTCTCTGGTCACCCGCCTGGTCGCCGTCGAGAAGCCGGCCGCCACCACCTTCGAGCTCGCTGTCTCCCCTTAACTCTCAAGGAGCCCTCATGACGACCGAGTGGGCCGTGGTCCCCCTCGCCGAACAGTTCACCCTGAACGCCGAGAACACCGGTGAGCTCAAGTTCAGCGTCACCAATCCCGGCGCGGTGGCCGACACCGTCGTGTTCGACGTCGTGCCCGGTGACGGCGCTGACCGAAGCTGGTTCTCCGTCGACGAACCTCAGCGCCGGGTCGGCCCCAACGAATCCGTCGAATTCCTGGTCAAACTCAAGGTTCCCGCGGGTACGCCACCCGCCCGCGCCGATGTCGTGGGGTTGGCGTACTCGGCCAACACCGCCCCCGAAGAGTCCTCACGGACCAGCGGGCGGGTGGCCTTCGAGTGGAAGCCGAAGGAGAAGCCCAAGCCGATCTGGCCGTGGATCGCCGTGGCGGTGGCCCTGGTCCTGCTCGTCGGCAGCGTCGTGACCTGGCTGCTCGTCTCGAACAAGGGCAAGCCGGTGGTCCTGCCGAGCACCTCGCCGTCGCCGTCGGCCGCACCGACCGGCCCGAAACCGACCAGCGCGCCACCCGAGTCGCCCTGGCCGTCCAATCCGGACTGTCTGGCGCACGACCCCAACAACGTCACGGTCACATTCAACGGCTCGTTCAACGTCTGGCAGGTCATCTCGGGCAATCAGGCGATGATGGCGTTCAAACGCCAGGAGGACGCAGTCGCCGGGCAGGCGCTCGCGCAGGCCTACCGGCTGCAGTGCTTCGTCGGCCGGGACAACACGAGACCCGACCGCTACCGGTACATCTACACGTACTGGAAGGAGCCGGTGCGCCCGGCGCCCGCCATCGCCAACCCGGACTGTCTGTCGCACGACCCCACCTCGCTTACGGTCGCCAACGCGGGCGACATCGGCTGGCGAGTCCAAAGCGGCAGCGAGTACATCGAGGTCATGTCGACCGAGGCGGATGCGAACAACGTGCTCTTGGTGATGCGGCACCACACCGCACACTGCTACGTCGGCCGCGGATACACCGGTGCCGATCGGCTCCAGTACATCGTGGAGTGGGGCCGATGAACCTCACTCCCGCCTTCCCCGAGTTCTCAAGGAGCCCCTTATGACGACCGAGTGGGCCGTGGTCCCCCTCGCCGAACAGTTCACCCTGAACGCCGAGAACACCGGTGAGCTCAAGTTCAGCGTCACCAATCCCGGCGCGGTGGCCGACACCGTCGTGTTCGACGTCGTGCCCGGTGACGGCGCTGACCGAAGCTGGTTCTCCGTCGACGAACCTCAGCGCCGGGTCGGCCCCAACGAATCCGTCGAATTCCTGGTCAAACTCAAGGTTCCCGCGGGTACGCCACCCGCCCGCGCCGATGTCGTGGGGTTGGCGTACTCGGCCAACACCGCCCCCGAAGAGTCCTCACGGACCAGCGGGCGGGTGGCCTTCGAGTGGAAGCCGAAGGAGAAGCCCAAGCCGATCTGGCCGTGGATCGCCGCCGCCGTCGCCCTGGTCCTGCTCGTCGGCAGCGTCGTGACCTGGCTGCTCGTCTCGAACAAGGGCAAGCCGGTGGTCCTGCCGAGCACCAGCCCGTCGGCGGCTTCACCGGCTCCGGTGCCGCCGATCAACCTGACCTTCGAGGCCGAGAACCTCGTCTCCACCGCTCAGCTCTCCCGCAAGGTGGGGTCGACGGCCGTCGTGGTCCAGGACAACTGCTGCAACATCGCTTGGAGCGGCAACCGCCAGCTGTGGTTCCAGGCGCATGCCGTGGACGAGACGTTGTCGGTCAGCTTCTCGACGCCGCGGGAAGCGACCCTCGCCCTGAAGACGATCCGCACGACGTCGTTCGACTACGCCGACACGGTGTGGACTGTGGACGGTCAGCTCGTCGGCGGCACGTTCGCCGGCTTCACGGCAGACGTCCGGAAGACCGCACTGCTGAACGTCGGCTCGTTCAAACTGGCCGCCGGTACGCATACGCTCACCCTGCGGATCGTCGGCAAGAACGCGGCGAGCGGCGGCTACTTCGCCGGGGTGGACCAGATCGTGATCACCTCGTCCGTCGGCGTCGTCAACCCCGGGGACCTCGTGCTCATCACGAAGATCCCCCTGCTGAAGCAGTGAGAGCGCAGTCGTGAGCGGCAAGCAGAAGGCGCTGCTGATCGGGCTGGCCGTCGTGCTGGTCGTCCTCTTCGTGCTGGCCGTCGGGATCGGCGGCCGGCGCGGGGACGGCGACCCCGCCGATCCCCCGGACTTCCTGAGCTGGCTGGGCAAGTTCGGGGCGAAACAGTCGGCGGTGGACCCGGCGACGGTACGCAGCGACTGCGCGGTCGACGGCAAACCCACCACCTTCACCTTCACCGGCTCGTGCACGCTGACCGTGGCCGACCCCGGTGCGCTGAAGACGCTGACCCTGCGCAGCTCGAAGGCGTTCGGCGTCCAGGCGCCCGCTCCCGGGGGAGCCGATGTGCAGGTCAAGGACACCGTTTCACCGTCGCCTCAACCGTCACCTGCCCCTTCGTCGGCATCGTCCCAGGCGGTGGCCAAGATCGCCGTGGACCGGACGACGGAGATCGTGCTGACCTGCCCCGGCTTCGGCACCCAATGCACCGTCGTCGCGACGGCCGGCTGATCGAGGAGGAGACATGGGCGAACTACGCAAGCCGTTCCTGCTCCTGGCCTTCTTGGCCGTGCTGCTGGTCGTGCTGGTCGAGCTCGGCTCCGGGCTCATGCTCGGGGGGTTCGACGCCTCCGGAGCTTTGGCGCACACCGCCGGCGGGATGGACGTCGACCTCGGCGACGTCGGCAACGTCTCCGAGCCGCCCGGCCGCGGGATCATGTACCTGGCCTTCGTCGACATAATCGCGCTCTACACGACCGGGCTGTTCACGCTGAGCCTGATCGTGCCCGACCGCGTACAGGGACGGGTGCAGGGCGTGGCGACCCTGATCGGCTCGATAATCCTGATCATCGTCTCGATCGTCATGCTGATCATCGCGTTCGTCGAACTGATGATCATGATCTCGCTGGTCTTCGCGTTCCCGTTCGGGACGATCGCGTACCTCGCGATCTGGGGGTTCTTCCCGACGGCCAAAGCCTCGGTGATCATCGGCCTGCTGATGTTCCTCAAGCTGGCCTGGGCGGTCCTGCTGATCCTGGCTCAGCCGCGATTCCTGCAGAACAAGGGACTCGTGCTGCTGATCCTGACCTCGTTGGTCTGCACGATCTGCCTGGAGTTCCTGCACGGCCTACTGCCGACGATCTTCGTGAGCATCCTCGACGACGTCGGCGCGATCATCTTCGCCGTCACCGGCATCGTATGGGGCATCGTGCTGCTCGTCGGCTCGATTCCCGCCATCGTCAAGGCCGTACGCGTCACCGCTTCGCTCGCCAAGACTTAGTTTCCTGCGGCGTTCCCCTGCGGATCAGGGATATGCATGCTTCCCGAGGTACCGGAAGCATGCATATCCCTGATCCGGTGCAGTCCGTCGCGTCAGCCGGGCGGATGCCCGGCGGGCGGCGCGCGGTCAGACGGTCCGTTGTCAGGCGTCGAAGGCGGGCTTCGCGCCGAGCAGATCGCTGACCGAGGACTTCGCCTTCGCCGACGCGTCCTTCGCCGTGGCGGCGGCCTGCTTGGCAGCATCGCCGGCCTGCGGCGAATCGCTGAGCTCGGCCTCGACCTCGTCGATCATCACGGCGAGTTCCGCGTCGACCGCCTTGTCCCGGCTGCGCTTGCGGCGCACCGCGTACGCCGTGACAGCGGCAGCCGAACCCGCGGCGATGACTCCGGCCGCGATGTAGGTCTTCTTGCTGGGCATCTTGGGCACGTCCCCTTCCCGAGATCCTCCCGTGGTCCCGCGGATCAACCTAGCGGCCCTCGTGGGCGGTTCGCAGAAAAACGCCGATTTGTCGGCGCGGACGACGTACGGGCAGGATGAAGGGCATGACACGGGTAGCGGTGACCGGCGGAAGTGGCAAACTCGGGCGAGCGGTAGTGACCGATCTACTCGCCCACGGCTACGAGGTGCACGTGCTGGACCTCGTGCCGCCGGCCGATCCGAGAGCGCGGTTCACCCGGGTCGAGCTGTCCGACTACGGGCAGGTCGCCGGCGCTTTGACCGCCGTGGACGACCGGTACGCCCACCTCGACGCCGTGGTGCATCTCGCCGCGCTGCCCGCTCCCGGGGTGGCGCCGAACGCGGTGATCTTCCACAACAATGTGACGGCCAGCTACAACGTCTTCGAGGCGGCTCGCGTGGCCGGCATCCGCAACATCGTCTGGGCCTCCAGCGAAACGTTGCTCGGTCTGCCGTTGGACACGCCGCCGATCGCCATCCCGATCGACGAGACGCATCCGCCCCGGCCGGAATCGGCGTACTCGCTGGGCAAACTGGTCGACGAGACGATCGCGGCGCAGTTCTGCCGCTGGGACCCGCAGTTGAAGATGATCGCGCTGCGGTTCTCCAACGTGATGGAGCCCGCCGACTACGCCCGCTTCCCCGGCTTCGACGACGACGCCCGGCTGCGCAAGTGGAACCTGTGGGGCTACATCGACGCCCGCGACGGCGCGCAGGCGGTCCGCAAGTCCCTGGAGTACCCGACTCCCGGCCTGGAAATCTTCATCATCGCCAACGCGGACACCGTGATGAGCCGCCCGTCGGCGGAGTTGGCCGCCGAGGTCTTCCCGGACGTCGCGGTGACCCGGGAGGTCACCGGCACCGAGACGCTGCTGAGCATCGACAAGGCCCGCAAGCTGCTCGGCTACTCCCCCGAACACAGCTGGCGCACCTCCCCGTAGCGTAGATCGCACCTCCCCGCCTCGTTGATCATGAACCTAGGGTTCCGTCCGACGGCGCGTCGGACCCCCTAGGTTCATGATCAACACGGGCTGGTGCCAACGCGGCGGCGACGGCACCCGCGGCAGGGCGTTGCCGACGATCGAGGCACTAGAGTATGCGAATGCTCTTATGGCTACGACGCAACGTGTTCTGGCTTCGGGTGGAGGCGGCCCTGACCGTCCTCGGCCTGCTCGCCATCGGCGTCTCCGGGCCACTCCGCGAACCGTCCGAAGTGGACCTGCTGAGCGCGCTCAGCCAGCGGATCGTGGCCGCGTTGGAAAACGCGTCGCCGACGGAGCATCACGACCACGGGCACGACATCGCCCAAGGCGATCGAGTGCTGTGCGCCGCCGAAGCCTTCGGCCACGAACCCGCCGACGCCCGACGCATCGAGGAAGTGCGCTGGGCGTACGCCTATTATCTGTGCGCCGCTGCTCCGTCGGGCACGCCATGGGACGTGGCGTCGCGCATCTCCGGACCGGTCGCCGTCCAGCTCAGCACGCCACCGGTCGTACGCATCGCGCAGTCCGGCGCGGGATACCCCGAACGCGTCAAAGCCCTGATTCCGGCGCGCTACCAGGCTCGGGCCAACGGGTTCGCCGACCGGTCGATCCCGGACGGACTTCGGCGGCGGTACGAGACGGAGATCGCCAGCGCCCGTTGATCATGAGGTTAGGCGGTCAGACACGCCGTCAGGTGGGACCATAGGTTCATGATCAACGGGGTCAGGCGAGGGGGCTGAAGGTGACCGCGAACGACATCGGGGCGGCGACCAAGTCGTACGCCGGCAGCGTCTTCGGGCCGCAGGAGGCCGAGCCGATCCCGTGCTGGGCGAGGTCGACGTTGACCCAGACCCGGTCGCCGGGCACGAGGTCGGGAGCGTGCTTCGCCGCGGCGAGCTGCTCCGACGTCCACCGGCGGGCGGTGAGCTGGAAGACCGGGTCGCCTTCGATCCGCAGGCCCAACCCGGAGAAGTCGACGAGCTCGGCCCAGCGGACGTCGATGCGCGACCCGTTCTCCTGGGGCATCACGTAAGGCGTCTGCATCTTGTCGACTGTGGATTCGAAACGGCCGATCCGCGCCGCCTGCCGGACGTCGGCGTACGCCTCGCCGGGGCCGCCGCCGTACCAGGTCACGCCGTCGATGAGACCGGGCAGCCCGAACCGGATCCCCAGCCGGGGCAGCACGACCGGCCACTCCCCGTCCGGTTCGACCGCCAGCTCCAGGCGCAGCCGCTCTTCGTCCGCCGTCCACCGGTACGTCGCGAACAACCCGAAGTCGCCGGCCGCCGCAGCCGCCCGCGTACGCACCACCAGCGCGTCACTCTCCACAGTGGAGGAGATCAGCCGCTCGCGTACGCGATGCAGCCCGTGCTTGCGCCACTCGTCGGCCAGCTTCCCGGTGAAGCCCTCGTCGTTGTCGGTCGGTGCGCGCCAGACGTCCAGCCGCGGCGACTCGAACGCGACCCCGCCGATGCCGGTGAGCCGGCCGTTGGCGAACCGCCCCGGGCCTACCCGCTGCGCGGAGGCCGGCCGTCGCACCGCGTTGAGCGGCCTAGGAGACCAGGCGACCGCCTGCCATTGACCCCACGCGATCTCATGTTCGGCCGCCGCCCACGGAGTGTCCTTGGCCAGCACGGCTCGCACCGTCCAGTACGCCTCTCCCGCAGGCGCGCCCTTCGGCGCCGGGGGCAGCGGCAGGTCCACGTGCGCGCCCGCGGCGACCGCCGGGCAGGGCAGCTCACCGGCGCCGAGAACGATCCCCTGTACCTGATACGACCAGCGCAGCCGGATGTCGATCAGCTCGGCGAAGTCATACAAATTCGTGATCCGCACAGTTCCAGCAGCGCCAGAAGTGATCCGGATCGGTTCGACGACCTTCTTGAACTCCAGCAACCCGGGTGACGGCGTACGGTCCGGGAAGAGGAGGCCGTCGCAGACGAAGTTCCCGTCGTGCACCTCCTCGCCGAAGTCGCCGCCGTAGCCGTAGATCTCCCGGCCCTCGGCGTCCCGCGTACGCAGACCGTGGTCGATCCACTCCCAGATGAACCCGCCCTGGAGGCGGTCGTGGCGCTCGAAGAGCTGCTGGTACTCCAGGATGCCGCCGGGGCCGTTGCCCATGGCGTGCCCGTATTCGCAGAGGATGAACGGCATCCGGCGGCGGCGCGCGTCGAGCTCGGCGTCGTCGAGCGGAGCCTCCGCGCCCTGCCCGATCAGAGCCACCTCGTCCTGGTGGGCGTACATGCGGGAGTAGACGTCGACGTACTGGCAGGAGCGGTCGCCCTCGTAGTGCAGCGGACGGCTCGGATCCAGCTCCCGGATCGCCGTCGCCATGTGACCGAGGTTCTCGCCGACTCCGGCCTCGTTCCCCAGCGACCACATGATGATCGAGGGATGGTTCCGATCCCGGGCGACCATCCGGACGGCCCGGTCGACCAGCGCCTCCCGCCAGGCCGGATCGTCCGTCGGATTACGCCGCCAGCCGGTCTCCTCGAACCCGTGCGTCTCCAGATCGCACTCGTCGACGACCCACAGTCCCAGCTCGTCGCAGAGGTCCAGGAACCGCGGGTGCGGCGGATAGTGACTGGTGCGGACGGCGTTGACGTTGTGCCGCTTCATCAGCAGCAGGTCGGCCCGCATGACCTCGTCGGTCATGACCCGGCCGTGGTCGGGGTCGAACTCGTGCCGGTTGACTCCTCGCAACAGGATCGGGCGGCCGTTCACCCGCAGTATGCCGTCCACGATGGACACAGTGCGGAAGCCGACCTGGAGTACGGCCCGTTCGGTCGCCGTGGCCACCTCTACGCGGTAGAGCCGGGGCGTCTCGGCCGTCCACGGCTGCACCGGGCGGCTCACCGACTCCCCGGCCGCGACGTCGATGCCCAGTTCGGCGCAGGTCACCCGGGCGCCGCCGGCCGGCACGTCGACCACCAACGTGCCCAGACCGCTGCTTTCGGCGTACGAGCTGGTGAGGTGAATGTCGGGCAGACCGGCCGTGGGCCGGGCGATCAGGGTGACGTCCCGGAAGATCCCCGGAAGCCACCACATGTCCTGATCCTCGACGTACGTCGCCGCGGACCATTGGTGCACGCGGACCGCGACCACGTTGCCGGTCGGGCGCAGCAGGTGGCCGACGGCGAACTCGACGGGCAGCCGCGAGCCGAACGTGATGCCCAGCTCGACGCCGTTGAGCCAGACCTTCCCGCACGACTCGACGCCGTCGAACCGCAGCACGGCGTCACCACCCGGCCACTCCGCGGGCAGGTCAAAGACGAGCCGATGATCGCCTGTGGGGTTCTCGTCCGGCACGAACGGCGGGTCGATCGGGATGGGAAACTGCACGTTCGTGTAGATCGGCCGGCCCCACTCACCGTCGCCGTAGAGCGGCCAATGCGACGGAACCGGCAGCTCCGCCCAGCTCGCGTCGTCGAACCCCGGGTCGGCGAAATCCTCGGGCGCGCCCGCCTGCGGCCACCAACGGAACCGCCAGATCCCGTTCAAACTCAGCCGAGGCGCGTCGGAGACGACGTGCGCGCGGGGCGGAAGGCCGCCGGTGCCGGGTGAGATGACCTGGTGGTACGCCACAAGTGCTCCCGTGTCGCGAAGATGTTGCGCTGCCGTGCCCCGCCAATGTAGCCGACGATCTTGACCAGGGGCGTACGCCGAGGTCAGTACCGCTTGATGAACCGGATCAGGTCAGCCTGAACCGCCGTCCACGAGGTCTGGAAGACGTTCTGAGCGGCGGCGGCGAAGTCCAAGCCATTCCGGACGGCCTGGTTGAAGAACTCGATCACCTCGCCCCGGCCGAAGCGCTGTTCGAGCCGGTACATCGCCAGGAACGCCACGCCGTACTGGCCTTGGACGGTCATGTTTGACGCGTTGTTCGCCGGTCCGAACCCGGGCAGCTTGCCGTTCCAACCCGAGTCGACATACCGCCGGGTGACGGAGGTGGCGTCCCAGGTCAGACCGTGCTCCGCGGTCTCGGCGTAGCCCTCGATCAGCCACCATCGGTTCTCCCAGTAGTGCGTGCCGTACACCGAGGCCGCATGAGTGAACTCGTGACGCATCATCCTCGGCAGAAACGACGACGAGACCACCTTGGAGTTCACGACCACGGCCGCGCTTCGGTTGCTGGTGGGAGTCGTGTATCCGGCCGCCCACTTCGCCTGCCGCCCGCCGAACCACTTCTTCCACTCGTTCGGACCGGCTAGGTAGCTGACGTACGCTTCCGGCTTCTGTCCGACGGCGTACGCGTCCGCGCGGGTAGCCGCCTGCTGCGCGGCAGCGAGCGCGGCAGGGAGCCGGCCGCGCAGCGATGCGGGCGCTGCCACGACCACACGTCCGGCGACCGACGCGTACAGATCGGTCGTCTCCCAGGGCTGCGTTCGATCGAACCACCCATTGCCGTTCGCCGACGGGGAAAGCGACATCAGTTTCGGCCCGTCAGCAGTGTCCTGCCAGGTCGCCGGCTCCGACACCCGATCATCGCCGCGCAGTTCGGCACGACGAAGCAGACGTCGATGGCCAGATCGGCCTTCCACTGACCGGTGGTTCCGATCGCGGCCGGCGGACCGGTGGCGACGTCGTATCGGGTGGCGTGCATCCGAGTCAGGTTGGTGAACTGGCGGCGAAGCATCGCCAGCGCCCCGGGCGAGCCCGCTACCTGCAGGTATCCCGACTCGTCTCCGGCCAGCAAGGTCTCCGAGAGTCGCTTGGCCGCTGCGAAGACCCCGTACGCACGACGTCCCGGCGCGCGTCGGACATCTCGCCGACGGTGGTGGGAATCGTCGGCTTGGGGCTCGGCGTCGGCATCGGCGGTAGCGCGATGGGGTGCCGATCGGGCCGGAGACTCCAGGCGGCGGCAGCCGCGCCCGGCAGGCCGACGATCAGGGCGAGCGAGATCGTCAGGAGGACGATGCGGCGAACGGTCCAACGGCGGGCGGACGTCGGTGCAAGCTCAGGCTTCAGTGCAAGATCAGCTGAGAACACGCGCGGAGCGTAGGGCCCCGTTACGCGTTTCCGCTGCCCCGGCGGGCATACGGCGGAAATTGGCCGGACCGTCGCAAGTCACCGCCCACCGGAGCAAGGACGGCCCATCTCCCGGGTGGAACGTTTGGGGGCTCCTCGCGGCTCAGGACGCCCTCAAACGTTCCACCCGAGGTCAGCCGGTATGCAGATCAGGGTTATGCAGGCTTCCGAGGGCGTCGGAAGGATGCATAACCCTGATCTGCGGGGAACTGGGGTCAGGCGCGGTCGAGGCCCCGGCGTACCAGGAGCGGCTCGATCTGCGGATCACGGCCGCGGAAGCCCCGGAAGAAGCTGAGCGCATCCGCCGTGCCACCGCGCGACAGCAGCTCGATGCGGAACGTGTCGCCGTTGCTCCGGCGTAGGCCGCCGTTCTCCTTGAACCACTCGACGGTGTCGGCGTCGAGCACCTCGCTCCAGATGTAGGAGTAGTACCCGGCGCTGTAGGACGATCCCGTGAAAATGTGGGCGAAGTATGACGTCCGGTAACGCGGCGGGACGGCCGGAACGTTCACCCCGGCCTTCGTCAGCGCGTCGGCCTCGAACGCCTGCAGGTCGTCCAGCAGCCCCGGCGTCTCGAGATCTTCCACGGTCAACGTGTGGTACGCCAGGTCCAGCAGTGAAGCCGCGAGGTACTCGGTCGTCGCGAAGCCCTCGTTGAACTTCGCCGCCGCCTGCAACCGGTCGACGATCTCCTGCGGCAGCCGCTCGCCGGTCTGGTAGTGCGTCGCGTAGTTGCTCAACACCTCCGGCCAAAGCATCCAGACCTCGTTGACCTGCGACGGGAACTCCACGAAGTCGCGCGGGACGCTCGTCCCGGTGAACTTCGGGTACCGGACGTTGGAGAACAGCCCGTGCAGCGCGTGCCCGAACTCGTGGAACAGGGTGCGTACCTCGTCGAGGGTCAGCAGCGTCGGCTCGCCCGCCGGCGGCTTGCTGATGTTGAGGTTGTTGGTCACGACCGGCTTGCTGCCGAACAAGTGCGACTGGGTGACCAGGCTGTTCATCCAAGCCCCGCCCCGCTTGGAGTCGCGGGTGTAGAAGTCGCCGTAGAACAGGCCGAGCGCGGTGCCGTCTTCGTTGAAGACCTCGAAGACGCGTACCTCGGGGTGGTAGCCGGGCAGGTCGTGGCGCTCGGTGAACTGGAGGCCGTAGAGCTTGCCCGCGGCGAAGAACACCCCGTCGACCAGCACCCGCTCCAGCTCGAAGTAGGGCCGCAGCTCAGCCTCGTCGATGTCGTACCGCTGCTTGCGGACCTTCTCCGTGTAGTAGGCCCAGTCCCACGCCTCGACCGCGAACCCGCCGCCCTCCGCGTCGACCACCGCCTGCAGATCGGCCAGCTCGGCCTCCGCGTTGGCGACGGCCGCCGGAGCCAGCTTGGCCAGCATGCCCAGCGCCGCGTCCGCGGTGCGCGCGGTGTTGTCCTCGATCTGGTACGCCGCGTGATGCGGGTACCCCAGCAGGCGAGCCCGTTCGGCGCGAAGCTTCACGATCCGGCGCACGACCTCGGACGTGTCGTTGTCGTTGCCCTGCGCTCCGCGTACCACCGAGGCCTGATGAATCCGCTGGCGCAAGCCGCGGTCATGCAGTGACGCGAGCGGCGGCTGGGCGGTCGGAAGGATGAGGGTGAGCGCGTAGCCGTCGAGGTCGCGGCCCTTGGCCGCCTCCTGGGCCGCGGCGATCGCGTCGTCGGAGAGCCCGGCCAGCTGGGCGGCGTCGGTGACCACGACGGCGCTTTCGTTCGTGTCGGCGAGCAGCTGGTTGCCGAAGGTCGTGCACAGCGTCGCCAGTTCGGCGTTGTACGCCCGCAGCCGCTCCGCATCCTCAGTGGACAACCGGGCCCCGGCCCGCACGAACTGGGTGTGGTACCGCTCGAGCAGCCAGGCCGACTCCGGGTCGAGACCGAGCGAGTCGCGGCGGTCGTAGAGCGACTTGACCCGGGCGTAGAGCGCCTGGTCGAGGAAGATGGCGTCGCTGTGGGCGGCCAGCTCCGGCGCGACCTCGGACTCGATCTCCTGCAGCCCGGGGGTGGTGTCGGCCGAGGTCACGTTGTCGAACGCGAGCGCCACCCGCTTCAGCAGACGACCGGTACGCTCCAGCGCCACCAGCGTGTTCTCGAAGGTCGGCTCGTCGGTCTGGGCGGTGATGGCTTCGACCTCGGCGCGTTGCTCGGCCATCCCGGCTCGCAGCGCCGGAAGATAATGCTCCTCGGCGATCCGGTCGAACGGCGGAACCTCGTAGGGCAGGTCGCTGGGGGTGGCGAACGGGTTGTCGGCCGGCAGCATCAAGCGCGCTCCCTCTCATAGTCTCATGCGGTGCAGCCGACTCTACTCGCGGGCGGCCGCCCGTCGAACCGCATTAACAAGGGCATACTTGCCCAGTGAGTGATCTTCCGGTTCCGCCGCCCGCGTCCGTCGGAAAGGTCGTCGGCGTCGTCGCGCCCACCCACAACCAAGGCAACGCCGCGACCGGCGGCATCTGGCTCGTCGAGGGATCGGCGGGATCGGCCGTCCTCAAGATCGCCCGGCCGCCGACCGACCCGCCCTCGGGCAACGCCGCCTGGCCGACCAGCGACGACCCGGGACACTGGAACTACTGGCGACGCGAACCGCTCGCCTACTCTTCCGGCGTCGCCCAGGCTTACTCGGCGTACGGCATCGCCGCCCCCTCGCTGCTCTCGTCGTCTTCCTTGTTTGACGGCTCGGTCGCCTTCTGGCTGGACGTCGTCACCGGTACGCCGGGCACCGCGTGGAAACCGTCCGACTTCCACGCGTTCGCTTCTCGGCTGGGTTCGGCTCAGGGCTCTTTGTGCGGCCTTCCGTTCAACGAGCCCTGGCTGTCCCGGGACTGGCTTCGATCCTATGTGGAGCGTACGCCGGTCTGGGCGCGCTGGGACGTCGACTGGGACCATCCGCTGGCCCGCGTCTGGCCGTCCTGGGTCCGTGAACGCCTGGCGTCGCTGTGGGCCTCACGGCTGTCGCAGGTCTCCCTCGCCCTCGCCGCGCCGCGTACGCTCGCCCACCTCGACGTCTGGATCATGAACCTGTTCTCCTCCCCCACCGGCTTCACCCTGCTGGACTGGGCCTTCGTCGGCGAAGGCGGGATCGGCGAGGACCCCGCCAACCTCATCGTCGACAGCGTCACCGACGGATACCTGCCCGTCTCGCAACTCCCCGAGATCGACGACGCCGTGACGTCCGGATACATCGACGGCCTGCGGGCGAGCGGCTACACCGGGTCGCTTTCCTCGGTCTCGTCGTTCATTCGCGCGTACGGGGCCGCCAAGTATTCGTGGCTTGCTCCGGCGGTTCTCGGGCGTTGCATCGCCGAAGGGACCGTCGGGAATGCGTCTTACGGCGTACGCGGGACTGCTGAGGAGGAATTGGCGCGGCTCACCGGGTTGGTCACGATGCTGGCTCGGTGGGCCGACGACCTCCCGGGGTCGTGACGGCCGTCGGCAACGCGCTGGCGCCGTGCTTCGCATTCGCGCTATAGTGAGCGGGCCGATGCGGTAGCAGAGGAAGTGAACCCGGTGCCCGGCCGGACGACCGTGGGACCGGGTTTCGCGTATTTAGCCCCCGATTTCGGGCGCGATCTCAACCATCGGCCAGATCATTCTCCGCCATCCTGTGCCCGCACCATATGCCCAAGCCAAGCCGTCCGCGATCTCCAGCCCGGGAAATGATCCGGGAGACTCGTGCGAATAAGCGACGTGGACACCCGCGGCATGGAACCGCGGTTGGATGATCCGGACATCTCGTTGGTTGCGCACCGGATCGCCCAGCTCGATCACGAGCCGACCGGCCTCGGCCTTGCCGACCGACTCGGCCAGTGCCTCCATGCAGGTGTCCCGGGCTCGCTGCCCAGGCATCGGCGCGCTGTAGATCCATGCGCGCACCAAGCAGGACTCGCGCCAGCGGCTCAGCAAATGGCGTCGGCGTGAATCGCTCTCGGCCTTGAAGTGAATGCGAGTCTGCTCCGCGCGACGGCTCGCTCGAACCATCGCATCCACCTCACGGCGGCTGGCACCTTCATACACTGCTGCCGCGACGATGTACGTCTTCCCGCGCAACGATTCGTCGACGGCTACCACGAGGCTCACGGGAGAAGGTTGCCATATCGCGTTGCAAATAAGCGAATGGCCGCATTCAGCGAATGAACAATGCGGTATATCAGCCACGCCACGCAGGTGCCCAATCACATTCCGTGGCTTGTTCGCCATTCCGTATTCGTGTACTGGGTTCCCTGTGGCCCCATGGCGCGTGGGATCTTGATGCCGGCGGCGGAGTGTCGTGGCAAGGTGGGGGCATGCGGCTTGCTGTCTTCATCGAACCCCAGCTCGGGGCCTCCTACGACGACCAGCTCCGGATCGCCCAGCACGCCGAGGAGCTCGGCTTCGAGGCGTTCTTCCGGTCCGACCACTTCCTCACCATGGGCAGCAACAGCGGGCTGCCGGGACCGACCGACTCGTGGGCGACGCTGGCGGCGATCGCCGTACAGACGTCGCGGATTCGGCTGGGGACATTGTTGACCTCGGCGACCTTCCGGTTCCCGGGCGTACTGGCGATCACGGTCGCGCAGGTCGATCAGATGAGCCGCGGCCGGGTCGAGCTCGGGCTCGGGGCCGGTTGGTTCGAGGCGGAGCACACGGCGTACGGGGTGCCCTTTCCGTCGGTGCGGGAACGCTTCGACCGATTGGAGGAGCAGCTCGCGATCGTCACCGGACTGTGGACCACCCCGGAGGGCGAGCGCTTCTCCTTCCACGGCAAGCATTACGAGCTGACCGACTCGCCCGCCCTGCCCAAGCCCGCGCAGTCGCCCCGTCCGCCGATCATCGTGGGCGGGCACGGCAAACGGCGTACGCCGGAACTGGCGGCCCGGTTCGCCGACGAGTTCAACGTTCCCTTCGGCACCGTCGAGGCGACCGGCGAGGCGTACGCACGCGTCCGGGAAGCCTGCGCGTCGGCGGGCCGGGAAGCGCCGTTGTTCTCGGCGGCGCAGACGATCGCGGTCGGGCGGACCGACGCCGAGGCCCGGAGGCGAGCCGAGGCGATCGGCCAGCAGCCGCCACTCTTCGGTACGCCGGCCGAGGTCGCCGAGCAGATCGGGCGGTTCGCCGAACTGGGTGCGACCCGGATGTTCCTGCAGGTGCTGGATCTGTCCGATCTGGACCACCTCGATGTGATCCAGGGCGAACTCGCTTCGCTGCTGCCCTGACGTCCATCCCGTTGATCATGGAGTTTCCGGTCACGACACACCGGTGACACCACGGTTAACTCCATGATCGACGGATCGAGGTAGGGGTTGTCGGACCGACCGCCTAGACTCCGGCGGCGTGGAGCTTTCGGCGTACGCGGCGGACCTCGTCCGGGTCATCTCCGAACCCGTGGCGGCCGCAGACGATCCCCTGTCGCAGCAGGTAGTGGACGACACACGGCTGTCCGATCACGACCTCGGCGCGTTGGCTGTGGCGGCTCGGCGGCGGATGCCCGGATCCGGCTACTCTCCCCTGGCGGTCAGACTTCGCATGCTGCTCGGGACGAGGCAACCGCGGTTCACCACGGTCACCTGCGACGCGTTTCTGGAGGCCGTCGCCGATCGCGCCGCTCTCGACGTCGGCGGCCATCCCACGCTTGCCGTGAACGCGCTGCTCCACTGTGACGGCCCGTGGCCGCCGAAGGCCGCCAAGACCCTCAGCTCATTGCTGCGGTCGCTGATCAAGCACGGCCGGATCACCGCGCCGTACGCCATGGTGGCGCTCGCCTCGGTCTCGGGCGGCCTGACCGGCGTCCTCGTCCGGCAGGTCTTCAAGGCGACCCTTCCACCGATCGCTCAGGAGGAGCTGACCGTGCTGACGAAGATCGGCCCACCTGCGTTGCTGCCCGTCGCCGAGGTGGCCGCCGGGGACCGCAGCTACGATCTGCCGCCACCGTCGTCCGGCCAGTGGCGGCGGCTCGCCGAGAACGATCAGTACCGCGAATACTCCTGGGAAGCGTTGCGTACGGCGGCCGACCGGGTGGCTCGCATCCATAGTGGAGAGCTGCCGTTCGCGGCCGACAAGGCGTTCGACCACCTGGAGGTCGGGACCCTCGGCCGGGCTCTGCGCGTACTGCTCCTGCTCGACGAACGTGACCTGCCCGAGCTGCTGCGACCGCTGGTGTTCGGCGTGAGCGTGGCGCCGATGACGCCGGGGAGCCTCTCGGGCGAGCCGCCAGGAGTGCAGTCCGCGAAGACGCTGCCGTCACAGGCGTTGCTGTACGAGATCGTCCGGGCGGCCGTCGACTTCCCCACGCCCGAGGTGCTGACGATCCTGCGCGAGGCCCGATCTCGCGTACGCCACAAAGGCGTGGCCAAGCAGCTGGACCGCAAGCTGAAGCTGATCGAGCTTGCGTTGGCCGATCGGCCGGAGGTCGCGACTCGGTTGCCCGACTTGGGCTTCGACCGCGAGGGCGTGCTGGAGTTCGCGGCCGGCCAGCAGACTGCGGTGGTTCTCGCGACGCCCGAGGACGTCACGATGAGCTGGCGCGCCGACGGCGGCAAGGTCTCCGCCACTCCGTCGGCGGCGGTCAAGCGCGACTTCAAGCAGGTCGTCACGGCCGCCCGGGAGCTGCACAAGCGCGCCAAGGCACATCACCGGTCGCTGATCCGGGCGCTGGAGAACGGCATCGGGGCACCGGCCGAACAGACCGTCGAGCGGTGGCACGCCGAACTCGCCGGCACCGGCCTCGGTCTCGCCGTCGCCCGCGGACTGGTCTGGGAGCTCGAGTGCGCCCCGGGCCGATGGCAGGCCGTGCTGCTCGACGGCGAGGCGTTCGTCGACGTCGACGGTGGTGTGGTGAAACCGGCCGACGCGGCCGGCATCCGCCTGTGGCACCCGATCCGGTCGAGCACCCCGGAGATTCTCGCCTGGCGGGACCTGCTCATGGCTCGCGGCCTGCGACAACCGTTCAAGCAGGCGTTCCGGGAGATCTACCTGCTGACGCCCGCCGAGGAGTCGGCCGGCTCGGAGTCGCTCCGGTTCGCCGCCCACGTCGTGCGATACAAGCAGTTCTACGCCCTGGTCAAAGGCCGAGGCTGGAGCACGCCGCTGCTCGGCCCCTGGGACGGCGGCGACTTCGCCGAGGCGACCCGGGTCCTCCCGGGCGGCCAGTGGCGCGCGGTCCTGGAGCAGGAGTACGCCGATGCCGAGGACGACTGCGCGATCACCGGCCGGATTCGGTTCCAGCGCCTGGAAGACGGCGTTTTCCGCCCGGCTGCGCTGACCGGCGTACCGCCGCTGCTGTTCAGCGAGGCGATGCGGGATGTCGACCTCTTCGTCGGGGTCGCCTCGATCGCCATCGATCCAGAGTGGACGGTGGACCGAGCGCGGCACCACGCGTACTGGTGGCAGGCGGGCTTCGGTGATCTCACGGAGACCGCCCGGAGTCGTCGCGACGCCTTGGCGCGCCTCCTGCCTCGGCTGACCATCGCCGATCGCTGCGAGCTGCGGGATCGGTGGCTGGTCGTGCGGGGCACCCGGCGTACCTACAAGATCCATCTGGGCAGCGGCAACATCCTGATGGACCCCGACGACGCGTACCTGTGCATCGTTCCGGCGCGCGGAAAGACCGAACCGGTGTTCCTGCCGTTCACCGATGACCGGCTCAGCATCATCCTGAGCAAGGCGCTGCTACTCGCCGCCGACGCCAAGATCACCGATCCGTCGATTCTCCGGCAGATCGGCCCGGGTGGGGGCTGATCAGTCGGCGGCGAGCCGGATTCCCAGCGCCACCAGCGCGGTTCCGGCGACGGCGTCGGTCACCCGGCGGATGCGGACGGCGGCGGCCGCGCTGCCGGTGAGCCAACGACGGGCGAGCCCGACGCCACCGATGATCAGCGTGAACCAGACCATCGCCTCGACGTCGTGTACGAAGGCGAGCAGTACGCCCATCGGCAGCGCGGGCACGTCCGCCGGGAGGAACTGCGGCAGCATCGCGACATAGAACACGCCGACCTTGGGGTTGAGCAGGTTCGTCGTCAGACCTCGGGCGAACGCCCGCCACGGCGAGACCGGCACGACGTCGACGTCGGCTGCCGTCTTGGGCCGCCGGGCGTCCCGCAGCATCATGACGCCGAGGTAGATCAGGTAGATCGCGCCGGCCACCCGCATCACCGTGTACGCCGTCCGCGACGCCGTCAGGAGGACGGAGATGCCCGCCGCCGCAGCGGCACCCCAGGCAAGAGCGCCCGTGCAGATGCCGAACGCGGTGGCGAACGCGTGCCGACGCCCCTGCACGACCGCCGTACGCAGAACGAGAGCGGTGTCCACCCCGGGGATGATGGTCAGCAGTCCGGCGACGACGGCGAACGAGACGACCGCAGTGGTGAAGTCCATGGACCTTCACCCTACCGCCGCTCGGCGAAGGCGCTGGATCAGGGTTTCGGGTCGAATCTTGGGGCAAGATTCGACCGAGAACCCTGATCCAGCGCCCTAAACAGAGGAAGCTAAGCCGGCGGGAAGGCGGACGAGAAGACCGAGTGGAACGTCGGGAAGGTCTTCTTGACGCAGTCCGGGTCGTCCAGAGTGATCCCGGGCGTACGCAGGCCGGTGACGCTGAAGCTCATTGCGATGCGGTGATCGCGTTCGGTCAGGATCTCGGCGGCATGCGGCTGCCCGGGATGGATCTCGATCCAGTCCCGGCCGGTCTCGACCGTGATCCCGAGGCGGCGCAGGTTCAAGGCGCACGTCTCCAGGCGGTCGCACTCCTTCACCCGGGTGTTGTAGACGTCCTCGATGCGGACCGGCGACGTGGCGTACGGCGCGATCGCGGCAAGCGTCGGCATCGTGTCGGAGATGTCGCGCATGTTCACCGTCACGCCACCGAGCCGCCCGTTCTCGGGGCCGGTCACCGTCACCGATTCGGGCTCTACGCGTACCGTCGCCCCCATGCGGGCCAGGACCTCGACGAAGCGCACGTCGCCCTGCAAGCTCTCGCTGCCCAGACCGCGGACCGTGACCTCGCGGCCGGTCATCGCCGCGGCCGCGAAGAAGTAGCTGGCGCTGGAGGCGTCGGGCTCGATCAGGTAGTCGCGGGCCTGGTAGCCGCCGGGCGCGACGGTGAAGGTGTCGCCGGTCCAGTCGACCGTGGCCCCGAATCGGCGCATCATCGCGAGCGTGATCTCGATGTACGGCACGGAGACCAGCTCGCCCACCCGGATGGCGAGCCCGTCCGTCGTGAGTGGACCGAGCAGCAGCAGCGCGGTCAGGAATTGCGAGGACAGCGAGGCGTCGAGGGTCAGCGTGCCGCCCTTGACGCCGTCGGCCTGGACGGTCAGTGGCAGGTGGCCGTCGGTCTCGGCGCAGGTCACCTCGACGCCGAGTTGCCGCAGCGCGTCGACCAGCGGGGCGACCGGGCGGCGGCGCATCTGCTCGGACGCGTCGAAGCGGAACGTGCCGTGCCCGGCCGCGACCAGCGCGGGCAGGAAGCGGGAAGCCGTGCCTGCGTCCCTCGTGTATACGTTCGCGCTGCCGGACGGCCCGTGCGGCAGCCCGGCGACCGTCCAGACGTCGGGCTCGAGCGTCACGTCGTAGCCGAGATCGCGTAGACCGTAGGCGAACGCCTCGGTGTCGTCGGAGGCGAGCGGCTGGCGCAGCGTGCTCGTTCCGTCGGCGGCGGCCGCCAGGAACAGGGCCCGCGCCATCACCGACTTCGACCCGGGAATCACAACGTCCGTCACGCTTCCTCCAACGCGGCGAGCGCCTCGGCGACTGTGAACGCGCCGGCGTACAGGGCCTTTCCGGCGATGACGCCTTCGACGCCCTCCTTCTCCAGCGTGGCCAGCGCCCGCAGATCGTCCAGAGTGGAGACGCCGCCGCTGGCCACGACCGGCTTGTCGGTCGCGCCGCAGACGTCACGCAACAGCTGGAGGTTCGGGCCGGTCATCGTGCCGTCGCGGTGCACGTCGGTCACGACATACCGCGCGCAACCCGCGCGCTCCAAGCGCTCCAGCACCTCGAACAGGTCGCCGCCGTCCCGGGTCCAGCCTCGCGCCGAGAGGGTACGCCCACGGACGTCCAACCCTATGGCCACCTTGTCGGCGTACTCCCCGACGACGCGATCACACCACTCCGGGTCTTCCAAGGCCGCAGTCCCGATGTTGACCCGGGCCGCCCCGGTCGACAAGGCCCGCCGCAGCGACTCGTCGTCACGGATGCCACCCGACAGCTCGACCCGGCAGTCCAAGGCGCGGACGACGCTCGCCAGCTGCTCGGCGTTGGAGCCCCGGCCGAACGCCGCGTCGAGGTCGACGAGATGAATCCACTGCGCCCCCTGCCGGGCGAAGTCCAGCGCCGCGTCCAGCGGATCGCCGTACGCCGTCTCCGTGCCCGCCGCGCCCTGCACCAGGCGTACGGCCTGGCCCCCGGCGACGTCGACGGCCGGCAGCAGCTCCAGTGTCATCTCGTCCTCTTCCGTTGTTGGCTCCGGATCACGGTTACGCATGTGATCATGGGTCGTCTTAGCCTGCGTATCCGTGATCTGCAGGCTGAGCGGCGGTCACTTGTCGAAGGCCAGCACGGCCAGCACCGGCAGGACCAGGATCAGCAGCAGCGACAGCGCGATGCTGAGCGCGACCGACCCGGCCAGCGTCCAGATCAGGACGAGACCGAGCGCGCCGACGAGCCCGATCACCGAACGCTGACCTCGGTTCCAGCGAGCCAGCCGCCCCGTCCGGCCCGGCCGCAGCGACCGGAGACGGGCGGTGATCCGGCGGCGCTTCGCCCGGCGCGCCTCGCTGCGCGCCCGCTTCTCGCGCAGCTTGAGCTGCTCGGCCTCCCGAACGGCCCGTCGCCGCGCCCGTTCCTTACTCAAGGGTCTGGACCCAGGCGCGGAGCAGGGCGGCCCCCGCCGCGCCGGACTTCTCCGGGTGGAACTGGGTGACACTGAGCGGTCCGGCCTCCACAGCGGCGACGAAGACCGCGCCCTCGTGGTCGGTCGTCGTCACGAGTGCGTCCGATCCGTCGAAGTCCGTCGGTGAAGCGGCGAACGAGTGCACGAAGTAGAACCGGGCGTCCCGCTCGGTGAACAACCGCGACGCCGATGGGACGTCGACGGTGTTCCAGCCGATGTGCGGCACTCGGCGTACGGGCAGCTTGGTGACCCGGCCGGGCAGCAGACCGAGACCCGGGGTGACGACCCCGTGCTCGTCGCCTTCGGCGAACATCACCTGTGCGCCGACGCAGATGCCGAGGACCGGGCGACCGGCCGCGACGCGCTCGACGATGACCGGGCCCGCCTTGGCCTCCTCGATCCCCGCCATGCAGGCGGCGAACGCGCCGACGCCGGGCACCACCAGTCCGTCGGCCTCGACAGCCAGGCTCAGGTCGTCGGTGACGGTCACCCGGGCACCCGTTGCCGCTACCGCGCGTTCGGCTGAGCGGAGGTTGCCGGAGCCGTAGTCGAGGATGGTGACCGACGGCGCCATCACGCCTCCCCGGGCATCAGCCAAGCCACGCCGCCGGCCGCCGACAGCAGCGCCAGTACGCCGGCGACGATCACGACACCCTTGTGCGCGCCTTGCTTGTAGAGCGACCAGGTGCCGCCGAGCAGGATGCCGGCCAGGGCGAACAGCAGGACGGGAGCGACGCCACCCATCAGAGTGCCTCCTTTGTGGACGGCAGTACGCCGGCGAACCGCGGATCGATGGCGACGGCGTCGCGCAGCGCGCGAGCGACCGCCTTGAACTGGCCTTCCACCACGTGGTGGGCGTCCGGGCGGCCGCCGGGCCGAGCCGCGCGCAACACGTCGACGTGCAACGTCAGCCGGGCGGTCTGCGCGAACGACTCCCAGATGTGCCGGGTCATGCTGGTCGGATAGACCGGCCCGATCATCGGAACCAACTCGGGTTCGTCGTGCACGACGTACGGTCGGCCGGACAGGTCCAGCGCGGCCCGCACGAGCACTTCGTCCATCGGCACCGTCGCGTCGCCGTAGCGGCGGATGCCCTTGCGGTCGCCGAGCGCCTTGTCGAACGCCGTACCGAGAGCCAGGGCGGTGTCCTCGATCGTGTGGTGCGCGTCGATGACGAGGTCGCCGTCGGTCTTCACGCGCAGGTCGAAGCCGCCGTGCCGGGCGATCTGGTGCAGCATGTGGTCGAAGAAGCCGACGCCGGTCGCGATCTCGGCCTGGCCGGTGCCGTCGAGGCCCAGCTCGATGACGACCTCGGTCTCCGCCGTACTGCGCTCAACTGTCGCGGTGCGCATCAGCCTTCGGTCCTTTCGCGATATCCGGGATCTTGTCCCTTTGTCTCGGCCGGAAGGGACGTTATCCCGGATCCCGCGGTCTCGGGGCCGCCCGCGGGCGCGCCTGCTGCCTCGGGGCCGCCCGCGTCAACCGGGCCGCCTGCAGTGAGCGCGCCGCCCGCGGGCGCGCCGACTGCGTCGAGGAACGCGGACGTCTCGTCGGGCGTGCCCGCAGTGACGCGAAGCCACCCAGGCAGCCCGACGTCCCGCACAAGCACCCCGGCGTCCAGGATCCGCCGCCAGACGACCTTCTGGTCGGTCTCGTCCGCAGTGCCCTCGCGCGCGACCCGATACAGCACGAAGTTCGCGTCGGAGTCGGCCACGGCGTGTCCCCGAGCCCGAAGCTCGGCGACGATCCGGTCCCGCTGAATCTTGATCTGCTCCACAGTGGAGAGAAGCACGTCCGCGTGGGCCAACGCGGCCCGGGCGGCGGCCTGCGTCAGGGCCGACAGGTGGTACGGCAGGCGGACGAGCTGCACCGCGTCGACGACTTCCGGGTCCGCGGCGAGGTAGCCGACCCGGGCTCCGGCGAACGCGAACGCCTTGCTCATCGTGCGGGTCACGACGAGTCGCGGGTTCCCCTCCAGCAGCGTCAGCGCGCTGGGCGTACCGGGGCGGGCGAATTCGGCGTACGCCTCGTCGACGACGACCAGGCCGGAGGTCGCCGCCAACGCCGCTCGCACGACATCGAGCGAGAGCGCGGTGCCGGTCGGATTGTTCGGCGAGCACAGGAACGTGAGAGCCGGCCGGTGCTGCTCGATCGCGGCCACGACATGCTCGGCCGTGAGCCCGAAGTCCGGCCCCCGGCCGCCGTCGACCCAGCCGGTCGCGGTGCCCGAGGCCAGCAGCGGGTGCATCGAGTACGCCGGGCCGAAGCCGAGCGCGATCCGCCCGGGACCCCCGAACGCCTGCAACAGCTGCTGCTGGACTTCGTTGGAGCCGTTGGCGGCGTACACGTGCTCGGCGGTCAGCCCGTGGCCCAGGTAGGCCGCGAGGTCGGACCGAAGCTTGAGCGCGTCCCGGTCGGGGTAGCGGTTGAGCGTCGAGATCTCGCCTTCGAGCGCCCGAGCCACCGCGCGGACGACCTCTTCGGGCGGGGCGTAGGAGTTCTCGTTGACGTTGAGCCGGACGGCCACGTCCAACTGCGGCGCCCCGTACGCCGAAAGCCCTTGTAGCTCCTCGCGGAGCAGCGCACGAATCTCGGAGGTCACGCGGCACCGCCCGAGGGGAAGCGCGCGGTGACGGCCTGGCCGTGTGCGGGCAGGTCCTCGACGGTGGCGAGCGTGACGACGTGGTGGGCCACTTCGCGCAGCGCTTCCTCGGTGTACTCCACGACGTGGACGCCCCGCAGGAAGGACTGCACCGAGAGCCCGCTCGAGTGCCGGGCACAGCCACCGGTCGGCAGCACGTGGTTGGAACCCGCGCAGTAGTCGCCCAGGCTCACCGGCGCCCACGGGCCGACGAAGATCGCGCCGGCATTGCGTACGCGCATCGCGACGTCACGAGCGTCCCGCGTCTGGATCTCCAGGTGCTCCGCGGCGTACGCGTCGACGACCCGCAACCCCTGGTCCACCGAACCGACGAGCACGACGCCGGACTGCTCCCCGGTCAACGCGGTCTGAATCCGCTCGGTGTGCTTGGTGAGCGAGACCTGCCGGACCAGCTCGGCGTCCACCGCGTCGGCCAGCTCTGCCGACGTCGTGACGAGGACGCTCGCCGCCAGCGGGTCGTGCTCGGCCTGGCTGATCAGGTCGGCGGCCACGTGGCGGGGATCGGCGGTGTCGTCGGCGAGGATCGCGATCTCGGTCGGACCGGCCTCCGCGTCGATCCCGACGACGCCGCGGACCAGCCGCTTGGCCGCGGTCACCCAGACGTTGCCCGGTCCGGTGATCAAGTCAACCGGCTCGCAGTCGTCGGCCAGGTCCAGTTCCCGGTCCAGGTCGGTCCCCCGGCTGCCGTAGGCGAGCATGGCGATCGCCTGCGCGCCGCCGACGGCGTACACCTCGTCGACGCCCAGCAGCGAGCACGCCGCCAGCACCCGGTCGTCGGGCAGGCCACCGCTCTCCTTCTGCGGCGGGCTCGCCACGACCAGCCCCTCGACTCCGGCCGCCTGCGCCGGAACGACGTTCATCACGACCGTGGACGGGTACATCGCGAGGCCGCCCGGGACGTACAGGCCCACTCGGCGTACCGGCAGCCAGCGCTCGGTCACCGTGCCGCCCGGCACGACCTGCGTGGTCACGTCCGTGCGCCGCTGGTCCGCGTGCACCTTCCGGGTCCGCGCGATCACCTCCAGCAGGGCCGCGCGCACCTCCGGCTCCAACCGCTCTTCGGCTTCTTTCAAAGCCTCGACTGGTACGCGTAGATGGGCGGGCCGGATCCCGTCGAATCGTTCGGTGGCCTCCTGGATGGCGTCGACCCCATGGTGTCGTACCCCGTCGATGACCGGACGGATCTGCTCGACGGCCGAAGACACGTCGAGCTGGGCACGAGGCAGGAGACTGCGCGGGTCGACATCCCGTCCGCGCAGGTCGATACGGGTCAACACGCGGGCAAGTCTACCGAGCGCCGGGCCGATGGCCGCGCGCCGTTACCACCGGGTGGGATCACTGTGACCACCTTCTCGTTGATCATGAACCTAGGGTTCCATCCGACGGCGCGTCGGACCCCCTCGGTTCATGTTCAACGAGAAGGTGGCCGGCGGGCCGAACCGTGCGGAATGGTTGATGCGTAACATCCCGCGGGTACCTTGGACAGATGTCGCCTCGGTTGCCGCTGTTTCCGCTCGGGACGGTGCTCTTCCCGGGACTGGTTCTGCCCCTGCACATCTTCGAGGAGCGTTATCGCTCGCTGATCCGCCAGCTGATCGACCTGCCCGACGGCACTCCCCGGGAGTTCGGCGTCGTCGCCATCGATCAGGGTCTGGAAGTCCTGCCGCCCGCGCCGGGCCCGGACCACACGGAGATCAGCCTGCACGACATCGGGTGCGTGGCGCAGCTGCGCCAGGTCACCGAGCACCCGGACGGGCACTTCGACATCGTCGCGGTCGGCGACCGCCGGTTCAAGATCACCGGCATCGCCGCCGACGACGCCCCCTACCCCATCGCCCACGTCGAGTGGTATCCGGAGCCCGACGCCGACGCTGAGGCCGACGAGCTGGCTCCCCGGGTGCTCTCCATCTTCCGGGACTACTTGTCGGCCCTGCGCGGTGGACCCGACGACCAACTCCCCGACGATCCGAAGGTGCTGTCGCACCTGGTCGCGGCCAGCACGGCGCTGACCGTGGCCGACCGGCAAGCGTTGCTCGCCGCGCCGGACACCACCACCCGGATGCGCCTGGAGATCAAGATCCTGCACCGCGAGTCGGCCCTGCTCCGGCAGGTCCGGGCGGTGCCGATGCCGCCGTCGGAACTGCACAAGCCGCCGTCGCTCAACTGAACGCGGGACCGCCCGCCTCGTCCGGACCCACGACGGGCGCTGCTTCCGGCGTACCAGCGGATCGGGGAGCCCGCAGGGACGGCCACCGGGACCAGGCCGCGAGCAGCGTCACGGTGAGCGTCGAGCCGAGCGCGGGCAGCAACAGCACGCCCTCAAGCTTGGGCGGCCACCACCGCGCGGCCTGGATGCGAAGGTCGTTCGGCTTGCCGAGCTCCGTGCCCACCGGGGCACTGTGCAGCTCCTTGACGTACGCGTCGAGGCCGAGCTCGCGGCCGAACTTCCACGCGATCACGGCCGCGACCGTCCCCGCGACGGCGAGCAGCACGAGCAGCAGCGGACCCCGGAGCCGCCGGAAAAGCGCCCAGGTGATCACCGCGAGCACGACGCCGAACGAGAAGCCGAGCACGGCGAACCAGCCGTCGCCGGACATGAACTGCTCAGGCTGGGAATCGTTGTAGATCGCGCCGTCCTGAACGATCAACACCGGCACGTTCGGCGCGATCGACTGCCAGAGCAGGCCGAGCGGAAACCCCAGTACGCCGGCCAGCAGCACGGCGAGGGACTGGAGCAGGACCAGCACAGGGCGGCGCGGCTCCGGGGTGGGCTCGGGGACCCAGGCGTACTCCGACTCATCCAGCACCGGATGATCCTCTCAGATCCGCCCGTCTTCCGGCTGCGGGCATGTCGGCCGACTTCCATGATCATGGTCATTTCCACGTTGCCCCCGCGACGTGGAATTGACCATGATCATGCGCCGTCCCGCCGGGGTCAGCCGCCGACGGCGGACGCGCCGAGCAGCTGCTTCAAGTCCGCCATCAGCGCCGGCGTGGTAGCGACCCGCTCGGGGCCGATGCGCCACAATGACGCCTTCTGCCCGTTGATGAGCTTCAAGTGCACCTCGGCCTGCCCGGGGTGGGTGGTGAGCACCTCCCGCAACCGGGCCACGAGGGGCGGCGTACACCGGGTGGTGGGGAGGGCGAGGACGACGGGTTTGACGTCGTCGGGGACGGTGATGTCCGGAATGGACAGATCCATCGCCATGATGCGCGGCTGGTCGTCGCGGCGGTCGACCCGGCCGCGGACCACCACGATGGCGTCCTCGGCGACGTACTGCCCGACGAGTTCGTAGGTGTTCGGGAAGAAGAGCACCTCGACTGCGCCCGCGAGGTCTTCGAGGCTGGCCGACGCCCATGCCTTGCCCTGCTTGGTGATCCGGCGCTGCACGCCGGAGAGGATGCCCGCGACCGTCACCACCTGACCGTCGGCGACGGTGCCCTCCTCGGACAGGGCGGCGATGGAGAAGTCGGCCGCTCCTGCCAGCACGTGCTCGATGCCGAACAGCGGGTGGTCGGAGACGTAGAGACCCAGCATCTCCCGCTCCAACGCGAGCAGGTCGCTCTTGTCCCACTCGTCGTTCGGGATCGGCGGGGTGACGATCATGCCGCCGCCCATCGGGTTGTCGTCGCCGAAAGCCGCGCCGAACAGGTCGAACTGGCCGACCGCCTCGTTGCGCTTGACGTCGAGGAACGAGTCGATCGCATCGGCGTGCACCGCGAGCAGGCCCTTGCGGGTGTGCCCCATCGAGTCGAACGCGCCCGCCTTGATCAGCGATTCGATGGTCCGCTTGTTGCAGGCGACCGCCTCGACCTTACGCAGGTAGTCGTAGAAGTCGCCGTACGCGCCCTTCTCCTTGCGGCCCCGCACGATCGCCTCGACCACGTTGTGGCCGACGTTGCGGACCGCCGACAGACCGAACCGGATGTCCTCGCCGACGGCGGCGAACCGGGCGGTGGAGGCGTTGACGTCCGGCGGCAGGACCTTGATCCCCATCCGGCGGCACTCGGCCAGGTAGACGGCGGACTTGTCCTTGTCGTCGCCGACGCTGGTGAGCAGGGCGGCCATGTATTCGGCCGGATAGTTGGCCTTGAGGTACGCCGTCCAGTAGGAGACGAGACCGTAGCCGGCGGTGTGCGCCTTGTTGAAGGCGTAGTCGGAGAACGGGACCAGGATGTCCCACAGCGTCTTGATCGCCTCGTCGGAGTAGCCGTTGTCGCGCATGCCCTGCGAGAACGGGATGTACTCCTTGTCGAGGATCTCCTTCTTCTTCTTGCCCATCGCCCGGCGGAGCAGGTCGGCCGCGCCGAGCGAGTAGCCGGCGAGCTTCTGGGCGATCGCCATGACCTGCTCTTGGTAGACGATCAGACCGTAGGTGTCGCCGAGGATGTCGGCCAGCGGCTCGGCTAGTTCCTTGTGGATCGGCACGACCGGCTTCCGGCCGTTCTTGCGGTCGGCGTAGTCGTTGTGCGCGTTGGCGCCCATCGGGCCGGGCCGGTAGAGCGCCAGCACCGCGGAGATGTCCTCGAAGTTGTCGGGGATCATCGACCGCAGCAGGGACCGCATCGGCCCGCCGTCGAGCTGGAAGACGCCGAGCGTGTCGCCCCGGGCCAGCAGTTCGTAGGTCGGCTTGTCGTCGAGCGCCAGCTCTTCCAGGACGATGGTCTCGCCGCGGTTGGCCGTGATGCCTTCCAGACAGTCGTCCATCACCGTGAGGTTGCGCAGGCCCAGGAAGTCCATCTTGAGCAGGCCGATGGTCTCGCACGCGCCCATGTCCCACTGGGTGATGATGGCGCCGTCCTGCTCACGCTTGTGAATCGGCAGGACGTCGAGTAGCGGCTCGCCGGACAGGATGACACCCGCGGCGTGTACGCCCCACTGGCGCTTGAGGCCCTCCAGCCCCTTGGCGGTGTCGACGACCTTCTGCACGTCGGCGTCGGTGTCGTAGAGCTGGCGGAACTCGACCGCCTCGGGATAGCGCGGGTGGTTCGGGTCGAAGATGCCCGACAGCGGGATGTCCTTGCCCATCACCGCGGGCGGCATCGCCTTGGTGATCCGGTCGCCCATCGCGAACGGATATCCCAGGACTCGGGCGGCGTCCTTGACGGCGGCCTTGGCCTTGATGGTGCCGTAGGTGATGATCTGGGCGACCCGCTCCTCGCCGTAGCGCTCCGTGGCGTACCGGATCATGTCACCGCGCCGGCGCTCGTCGAAGTCCATGTCGATGTCGGGCATCGAAACGCGCTCGGGGTTGAGGAACCGCTCGAACAGCAGGCCGTGCGGGATCGGGTCCAGCTCGGTGATGCGCAACGCGTACGCGATGATGGCGCCCGCCGCCGAGCCGCGGCCCGGCCCCACTCGGATGCCTTCCCGCCGCGCGTACTCGCAGAGGTCGGCGACGACGAGGAAGTAGCTCGGCCAGCCCATCGTGCAGACGACGTCGAGCTCATAGTTGGCCTGAGCCAGCCGGTCCTCCGGTACGCCGCCCGGGAATCGCTCGGCCAGTCCGCGATGGACCTCCTTGCGCAGCCACGACTCCTCGGTCTCACCGGCCGGCACCGGGAACTTCGGCATCAGGTCCCGGGAGGCGAAGACGCTGGAGTAGTCGCCGACCTTCTCCATGATCTCGAGCGTGTTGTCGCACGCCCCGGGCACCTGACCGTCCCACAGCGCGCGCATCTCGGCCGGGGACTTCAGGTAGAAGTCCTGGGCGTCGAACTTGAACCGCTTCGGGTCGGCCAGCGTCGAGCCGGACTGGACGCACAGCAGCACCTCGTGCGCGCCCGCGTCGGCCTGGTAGGTGTAGTGGAGGTCGTTGGTCGCGACCGGCTTGAGGTTGAGCTTCTTGCCCAGCGCCAGCAGGTCCTGCCGAATCCGGGTCTCGATGTCGAGCCCGTGATCCATCAGCTCCAGGTAGAAGTTCTCCTTGCCGAAGATGTCGGCGAACTCCCCCGCGCTCGCGCACGCCTTGTCGAAGTCGCCGATCCGCAGCCAGGTCTGGATCTCCCCGGACGGGCAGCCGGTCGTCGCGACGAGGCCCTTCCCGTAGCGGTTGAGCAGCTCACGGTCGGCCCGGGGCTTGTAGAAATAGCCCTCCAAGCTCGCCAGCGACTGCATCCGGAAAAGGTTGTGCAGCGAATCGGCGTCGGTCGCCAGCATCGTCATGTGCGTGTACGCACCACCGCCGGAGACGTCGTTCTCGCCGCCGTCGGCCCACCGGACCCGGGTGCGATCACGGCGGTCGGTGTTGGGCGTCACGTAGGACTCGACGCCCACGATGGGTTTGATCCCGGCGGCGGTGGCCTGCTTGTAGAAGTCGTAGGCCCCGTACATGTTGCCGTGGTCGGTCATCGCCAGCGCCGGCATCTCCAGCCGGGCGGCTTCCTTGAACAGCTCCTTCAACCGGGCCGCACCGTCGAGCATCGAGTACTCGGTGTGCGTGTGCAGGTGAACGAAGCTGTCAGCCACCACAACCCCCAACCACCGTTTGTCAGCCTGGGACAGCCTAGTCGCAGCGGCCGACAAGAAGCACCAACCGAGACTCGCGTCTCATGATCGACTGAACGGCTCCAGCATGAGAGCGGCGGCGCTCAGCCAGGCACGCCGGGTCGACGGCTGGAGCGCCGTGTACTCGATCGACGAGCCCGGTTCCAGCGCGGCGTCATACGGCACGACCGCCACTCCCCGCGTACGCGTGGCGAAGTGCGCCCGCAGATCGTCGAGCAGCGCGGATGGGCCGGGCGTCGGGCAGGACAGAAGCGTCACGGCGTTGTCGGCGAGGCGACCCAGGCCGACCTCGTGCAGCAGGTCGATCATCCAGTCGGCGGTGAACGCGGCGTCCTCCCGGGGCACCGTCGTGATCACCAGCTGGTCGGCTGCCTGCAGAACGGTCTGCCAGTTGGCGCTCTCCACGTTGTTGCCCGTGTCGACGCAGATCACGTCGTGCGTGCGGCCCAGCAAATCCAGTACGCGCCGGACGGTGTGCGAGTCCAGCCGCTGCGCGAATCGCGGGCTCTCCTCCCCCGCGAGGACGTCGTAGGACCCGTCGGAGGCGTGCCGCAGATACCCGTCGAGCAACTCGGCCATCTCGTAGGACGGCGCGTTCTCGATGGTGACCAGGTCGGCCAGCAGATGCCGGATGGTGCGGGCGTGTCGCGCGCTGCCGGCCCGCAGCCCGAGAGTGCCCCGCAGCTCGTTGTCGTCCCAGGCCAGCACGCCGCGGCCGCGTACGCTGCCGATCGTGGCGGCGGCCAGCACGGTGGCGGTCGTCTTGTGCACGCCGCCCTTGGGATTGGCGAACGCGAGCACACGCGGACCGCCGAGATCCCCGCGCAGGAGGTTGACCTCCGCGTCGGCCGAGCTGCTGGCCGTGGGCGCGGGCCGCCATTCGATCGGGTTCGACGGCAGCGGGACGGCGCCGCGCTGCTGGGGATAGTCGCGGGGTTCCTGGCGAGGGGCACGCCCGCGATCGAGCAGGACACGCCAACGCGGGTTGTGGTCCTCCTGCGGTGGTGTGCGCTCCACGCTTCGCCCTCCCAGCGCCGCCCGTGATCCGGCCGAAGTCCGGCGATCACCGCCGGCCGTTACCGGATACCCGGTCAACCTTAAGCCGTGCGGGGCAACCTGCCATCCCGCCGTCGGCCGATTGCGTGCCGATCTGGCACCGGGCGAAGCGTCACGGGTTCAACGACCGGCGCTCAACTCCGGCTATCCCCCGGTGGGGTCGCGATGGTCCGCTGTTCGGGCAACGGCGGCCAGAAGACCGCCCGGTCCAGCCGCCGGATCTCCGGGGCGACGTCGACGACGCGCACGTCCGGCCGGTGCGAGAGCGGCTCCAGCGCCGCCGGGGTCGCTCTGACCACCGCCGCGTACGCACAAGCGCAGTGCTTTGCGTAGGCGTCGCGTTCGGCTGTGGCGACCCGCTGCCCGGATTCGTACACGGCGACGAGGTCGGAGCCGGGGAGCCTCTTGGGCGAGCCGCCAGGAGTGCGGTCAGTCGGACTGGCGCTCAGTTTGGCGGCGTACTCGGTGGCCTCGCGATTCTTCCGGTCGGCGATCTGCTCCATCCCGGTCACCACGTCGACCGGCACCTTCGTCACCGGGATGCGGACGATCTCGGTCTGCACTCCGGGCGTCGGCACCCGGACGTAGACCGCCGATACCGCCACGCCCGTCAGGATCGGGGTCAACCGGTCGGGTGCCAGGTACTCCGAGAACGTCACCAGGGCGTAGGCCTCCGGGGCGCCCTCGGCGGCCAGCTTGTCCAGCTCGGCCCGGCTGCTTTCGGCGTACTCGGGGATGGAAGCGTTGGGCTCGACCCCCACCTTGACCACCTGGCCGACCGACATGTCACTGGCCGGCGCGGCCCGATCGGCCTGCCAGACGGCGACGGCGAGCACCGCCCCGGCGACCAGGCACGCGGCGACGGTGAGCGAGTGCGGGCGGCGGCGTCCGCCGACGATCCGCCGGTAGCCGCGCGCGATCGGGGCGAGCAGTTTCTCGTCCACCGCGCCGAGCCGTTCGCCCAGCGAGCGGCTCATCCGGCCGCCCGCAGGACCGCGAGCGCGTGCGCCAGGTCGGCCGGGTACGCCGAGACGAACCGGACCTCTTCGCCGGTGGCCGGGTGCTCGAAGCTGAGCTCGCGGGCGTGCAGCCATTGGCGCGTGAGCCCGAGCCGTGCCGCCAGAGTGGGGTCCGCGCCGTAGGTGAGGTCGCCGACGCACGGGTGCCGCATGGCCGAGAAATGCACCCGGATCTGGTGCGTACGCCCAGTCTCCAGCCGCACGTCGACCAGGCTCGCCGCGGGGAACGCCTCAGCCGTGTCGTAGTGCGTGACGCTGGCCTTGCCGCTCGACATCACGGCGAACCGGTAGTCGTGGTGCGGATGCCGGTCGATCGGAGCGTCGATGGTGCCCCGCAGCGGGTCGAGATGGCCCTGCACGACCGCGTGGTAACGCTTGTCCACCTCCCTGGCCTTGAAGGCGCGCTTGAGAAAGCTGTACGCGTGTTCGCTCTTCGCCACGACCATGACCCCGGTCGTACCGACGTCGAGCCGGTGCACAACCCCCTGACGCTCGGCCGCGCCACTCGTGGCGACCCGCTGGCCCATCGCGGCCAGCCCGCCGATCACGGTGGGACCGGTCCAGCCGGGGCTCGGGTGGGCCGCGACGCCGACCGGCTTGTCCACCACGACGATGTCGTCGTCGCTGTAGAGGATCTGCAGACCGTCCACCGGCTCGGCGACCACCTCGACGGCGGCCGGCGGGGCGGGCATCGTGACCTCCAGCCAGGCGCCGCCGGTGACCTTCTCCGACTTGGCCCGGGTCGCCCCGTCCACCATGACGTCACCGGACTCGACGAGATCGGCGGCGAGCGTACGGGAGAACCCGAACAGACGGGAGACGGCCTGGTCAAGACGCATCCCGTCCAGCCCGTCCGGCACCGGCAGCGAGCGCAGCTCCCGGCTCACCGCGTTTCCCCGGGCTGCTCTTCCTTCGTTTCCCGGCGCAGCCGTGAACCGTCGCGCTGGCGACCGGTGAACTCCAGCAGGATCGCCAGGCATACGCCGAAACTGAGCGACATGTCGGCGATGTTGAAGATCGGGAAGCGCTCGCCGTACGGCCCGAAGAGGCTGATGAAGTCGACGACGTGACCGGAGATCCCGCCGGGGAAGCGGAACACGCGGTCGACCAGGTTGCCCAGCGCCCCGCCCAGGACCAGGCCCAGCGCGATCGCCCAGGGCAGCGACCGCAGCTTGCGGGCGGTCCAGCCGATCCAGATCGCCACCGCGCCCGCGATGAACGGGAAGACGAACGTGTAGTTGCTTCCCATGCTCCACGCGGCCCCGCTGTTGCGGGTGAACGAGAAGTACAGCAACCCGCCGAGCAGGCGCACCGGATCGGCGCCCTCCAGCGTGTTCGTCGCCCACTCCTTGGTGGCCGCGTCGAGCCCGATGATCGCCACAGCGACCGCGAGCAGCGTCACCACCGATCGGCGTACGCTGATCGCGGTCGCCGGGACCGCTTCGGGGAGCGTCTTCGGCTCGCCTTCTCCCTCGGACACCGCCACGCTCCCCAGCTCGCTCATCGTCAGCGCCGCTCCTCCAGTTGCTTACACGTCACGCACAGTGTGGCGGACGGGAAAGCGGCCAGCCGCTCGACCGGGATCGGATTGCCGCACCGCTCGCACCACCCATAGCTTCCCTCATCGAGGCGCTCCAATGCGCGCTCCACCTGGTTGATCCGCTCCAGGATGTTGTTGGCGAGGGTGATCTCCTGCTCGCGTTCGAACGTCTTGGTCCCGGTGTCGGCCTGGTCGTCGCCGGCCGAGTCGGTCAGCCGGTCCCGTTGCAGCTCGGTGATGTCGACCAGGGTCTGGTCATACTCCGTACGCAGCTCGTCCAGCCGGCCCGACAACGCCGTACGGATCTTCTCCGTGTCCGCGGCACTCCGGGTGCCCCTCACCGCGGTAGCGGTCTTCGCGGTGGTGGCGGTGCCTGGGGCGGCGGTCTTGGGTGTGGTCTGCTTCGCCATCATCGCTCCCTCGGCCGCGGTGGTCGCGGCGGTCTCGTCTTCCGGAACTGGGGGGTGCTTCGCGGCTTTCGCCGCCACCTTCTTCGCCGGCGGCTTCGCCGGGGTGGTCTTCTTGGTCGCGGCCTTCCTCGCCGCTGTCACTGCGCCAGTCGCCTCCGTCGGCTGCTCGGCCACCTCCGCACTGACCGCCGCTTCGGCCGCCTTCGCGGCGCGCTTGGTCGCTGTCGTCGGCTTGGCGGCCGGGGCCTTCTGCGCCGCCGCCTTCTTGACGGGCTTCTCAGCGGGCGGCGTTGTCTTCGCCGCCGCCTTCGTCGAAGCGGCCTTCTTCGCGGTCGGCTTCTCAGCCGCCGCCTCCGCCGCCTTGGCTGGGGTCGCCGCCTTAGCCGGGGTCACGGCCGTCTTCTTGGCCGCGGAAGCGGTCGTCTTCGCGTCCGAAGCGGCCTTCTTCGCAGCCGGGGCCGCCTTCTTCCCCGCCGCTTTCGCGGGTGCGGCCTTCGATGCCGGCATGGCGGGTGCGGCCTTCGATGCCGGCATGGCGGGTGCGGCCTTCGACGCCGGTTTCGCGGGTGCCTTCGACGGCACAGCCTTGGCCGACCGGGCGGACGACGCGTTCGCGCGGGCGGGCGCGGGTTTCGGGGTGGGCGCCTTCCGGGACGGCGCGGCTTTCTTCGCCGCGGCGGCCGTGGACGGCTTGCGCGCCGACCGGGCCACGGTCGTCCTTTCGGCGGCGCCCGCCGTGGCCTTCGCGGTCGCCTTGCGCCCTGCGGGTTCGGCCATGGGATACCCCCACATGCAAAACGGGCGCGCGGCGGGTGCCGCGCACTCGGAGTAGGTTGGCAAGAATACGGAAGCCACAGGTTTCCGACAAACATGCCACTCGTGTGTGCCGAAACCGGACAGTGTCTGGTTCGACACCGCCGGTACTCAAGTAACGGACATTAGCCTCTAATCGTCCGTCTTACCTGAATTTCCGGCAATCCAGCGCGCGAGTCTTCCGGCCTTACCCACTTCTCGAAGCCTTCTTAACGTCGCATCGCGTACTTCGTCGGTCGCGACGATGAGCATGCTGTCGCCTGCCCGCAGGCGGGTCTGTTCATGGGGCACGAAGCCGGTGCCGTCCCGGAGCACCAAGGTCACCACCGCGCCGACCGGCAGCCGCAGCTCGTCCAGGTGCACCCCGTTGAGCTGCGAGCCCACCGGAATCTCGAGTTGGAGCAGGTCAGCGCGCATACGCTCGAGCGGGGCGGTCTCCACCCGCAGCTCGGTCGGCTCGGCCGGCGAGGTCACCCGCAGCCATCGGGCGACCGGTGCGAGCGTCCCCGTCTGAGCGAGCGTGAAGATCACCACAAGCACGAAGACCGCGTCGAACAGCGCGGTCGCCCCCGGCACCGCCTCGGACAGCGGAATCGTCGCCAGCACGATCGGCACCGCGCCGCGCAGCCCCGCCCAGCTCAGGAAGGCGAGATCGCGCCGCCCGAATCGCGCGCCCCTCCGCGTCATCCGGGATATCGCGGTCTTCCCGCCGCTGGAAGCAGCGTCATCCGGGATAACGCGCCGCTGGAAACCCCGACGCCGCTGGCGGAACGGCCACAGCGACACCGCCACCGAGATCGGCCGAGCCAGCAGCAACAGCGTCAAACCGATGACCAGCGCCGGAACGAGCGCGTCGGTCAACCGGGCCGGTGACACAAGCAGACCTAGCAGCACGAACAGGCCGATCTGGGCCAGCCAGGCCAGGCCGTCGGCGAACCCGAGGATCGCCTGCCGGTGGGGCAGCCGCGAATTACCCAAGATCACCCCGGCGACATAGACCGCCAGGAAGCCGGAGGCGTGCACGACCACGCCCGCGGCGTACGCGAGCACCGTCAGGCCGACCGCCGCCAGCGGATAGAGGCCCGCCGCCGGCAGCGCCGCGCGCCTCAGGGTCCACGCTCCCGCCAGACCTACGAGCAGGCCCAAGGCCGCACCCATGATCAGCTCGTACGCGATGAGCCCCGCCTCGGTCGTCCGGTGCACGCCGGCGAGGCTGGGCGTCGCGAGGAGAACCACCAGGATGACGGCCGGGGCGTCGTTCATCCCGGACTCGGCCTCCAAGGTGGCCATGAGTTTGGGTTTGAGGCGCAGCCAGCGGAGGGTGGCGAAGACGGCGGCGGCGTCGGTCGAGGAGAGCACCGCGCCGAGCAGCAGTCCTTCGTGCAGCGACAGGCCGAGGAGCAGGTGGACGACGATCCCGACGACGGCGGTGCTGATGAAGACGCCCACGGTGGACAGGGCGATCGCCGCCGGGAGGACCGGCTTCAACGTGCTCCAGCGGGCGCTGAGCCCGCCTTCGGCGATGATCAGGACGAGCGCGCAGAGGCCGAGCGTACGGGTGAGGGCGGCGTTTTCGAAGTCGATGCCGAACCCGGACTCGCCGATGAGCATGCCGAGGGCCAGATAGACCAGCAGGCTGGGTACGCCGATCCGGCTGGAGAAGCGGACGGCGGCGACGGCGGCCAGCAGCACTCCGGCCCCGATCAGCAGGGCTACTTCGAAGGAGTAGGCCCCGCTCAAGCGCCGTCCCGCAATGCGTCGAGCCGGGCGGTCAACCCGTCCGGCGGATCGGCGATGGTGAAGAGTTTGTCCCGCCCGGTCGCTCCACTGCGCAGGCTCACCGACGACGCCGGTACGCCCAGCGCCTCGGCCAGCGCACGGCGTACCGCCTCAGTGGCGCGACCGTCGACGGGCGGCGCGTTGACCGCGATGACGAGAGCGGGACCGAGTGAGCCGTCATGACGCCCACCCACCTTGGCCCGCGCGGCACCGGGCTTGACCCGGACCGCGACCGTCACACTCTGCGCCATAGCTCATCCTAGGCCAAGGTGATCAACTAACTCACAGCGCGTCAGGGGACCCCGGGCGGGATCCCCTGACGCCATGACCCTCGGATTCGAACCGGTCCTCAGACTCGGCGGGCGTCGGCCAGCAGCGCGCTGTCCGGCTCGCAGAGCCCACATGGACTGAACCCGAGTTCGACGGCCTCGTTCACGGGCAGCGGCTCGTGCGACCGCCCGAGCAGGTGCACGCAGCCTGCCACGTGATAACGCGGCCGACCGTCGATGACCAGCACTTCGGTGCTCATCCGGGCGACCCGCGCCGCATCTGCGGGCGGCACCCGCTGTGCGATCGGCTCGTCCGGTGGATCTTCGTCGTCGTCGACGTCTCCGAGCGCGGCTCCGCCCGACTGGGCCGGGATCGTGACCCCGGTCTGGTCGGCGCGGTCCGCCACTCGCTCTGCGACCCGGCCGCGAACCGGCTGCTCCGGCTCCCGGGTCGTGTCCCGGCCGCCGTCTCGCGTGGACCGCGAGCGGCTGACCGCCTCCTCGTACGCGTCGCTCTCGTCCTGCTCGTCCTCGTCGTAGTCCGCCTCAGCACGGGCTGCGGCAGCCTGACGCGCGCCCACCACAAGGGCGACCGCGGCCAGGAGGCTGGTCCCGATCGAACCGACGAGCATTCCGCTCGACCCGTTGATCAGGCCAGTGACCAGCAGTACGACCGCGACGACGATGAGCAGCAGACTTGCGACAATCACACAGCTCACCCCCGCCGAAATCGGCATCCAGGTGTCATCCCGGCACGGGGTCCCGCGCCGGGTCTCTCACATTGGGTGTCGGGGTGGTTCGGTGGTGCGGTGCTCCATCGGCGGCTCGTCGAGGACGGGGGTCATCGGCGAGCCGGCCGCGTGGAGGTTATCGGCCACGAGGAGGGGTCACGGCCGTCGAGAGGGGCCGACGCGGACGGGGGTCCGCACCGGAGTTCACGAGAGCTAGCGGCTGGCGCCGAAGCCCGCGCCGGAGGTTACCCCGGCCGTGACCGCTCGACCGTTCTCGGACCGGGCGATCTCGGCCTCGAGACCCTGCCCACGACCTTCGAGGTCGCGCAGCTGGCTCTCCAGGTACGCCTTGAGCCGGGTACGGTACTCGCGCTCGAACTGCTTGAGCTCTTCGATGTGCTTGGAGAGAGCGGTGCGCTTGGCGTCGAGCCCGCCCATCGCCTCCTGGTGCCGCTGACGAGCGTCCCGCTCGAGGGCGTCCGCCTTGGCCCGGGCGTCGCGGGTGACCTCCTCCGCCTTGGCGCGCGCCTCGGAGAGGACCTTGTCGGCCTCCCGGCGAGCGTCGGAGACGTGGTCGTCCGCAGTGCGCTGGGCCATCATGAGGACGCGCAGCGCCTGCTGCTCGCCGTCGGGACCGACCGGGACCGCGCCGACGGGGCCGCCGCCGCGCACCTGGTCGAGCTCGGCCTGCATCGCGCGCGCGGCGCGGTCGGCTTCGCCCTTCTCCCGCTGGACCCGGTCGAGCTGCATCTTGAGTTCGTTGAGCTCGGCCGCGAGGCGCGGGTCGGCGCCGGGGCCGGCCGGAGGACGTCCGCCGCCGCCGCGCTCGGCCTGGGCGCGCAGCTCGTTGTTCTCCTCGATCAGACGGGCGAGTTCGCGCTCGACCTCGTCCAGGAAGGCGTCGACCTCCTCCTCGTCGTACCCCCGCTTGCCGATCGGGGGCTTCTTGAAGGCCACGTTGTGCACGTCGGCCGGGGTGAGCGGCATCGAAACTCCTCGGGTCAGTTGCGGCCGCGTCGGGCGGTGGTCATCGGCGTCGGATGAAGCTACTGGTAGAGCTTCTGTGCGATCAGCATTAGAACGTACAGAATAACCAACAGAATCATCGCCGCCAGGTCGACGCTAACGGTACCAATCCGCAACGGTGGGATCACACGCCTCAACGCCTTGAGGGGCGGATCAGTGACGCTCCAGATGAGTTCCAGCGTGGCCGCGGAGCCTCGGCCGGGGTGCCACCAGCGCCCGTACTGGAGGATCATCCCGAGCACGAATCGTGCCAAAAGGGTCAGCAGGAAGGCGTACAGCAGGAGGTATACGACTTGCCAGACGATCGAAAACACGACAGTGGGATCCCTCGCACGGGTTAAGTGTGGTGATACCCACCTTCGGCGATCTTCGCCTTCTCCTCCGCCGTCACCTGGACGTTGGCCGGAGAGAGCAGGAACACCCGGTGGGTGACGCGCTCGATCGTACCGCGCAGTCCGAAGGCGAGACCGGCCGCGAAGTCCACGAGTCGCTTGGCATCGGCCTCATCCATCTCGGTGAGGTTCATGATGACCGGCGTGCCGTCGCGGAAGTGCTCCCCGATCGTGCGTGCCTCGTTGTACGTGGTGGGGTGCAGGGTGGTGATCTGGTAGCGGCGGTCCTCCTCGGCGGCGGGCACGGCGGACCGCGGCTGGATCTGGGCGGCGGTCTCCGCCTCCGGCGCGAGCGCGAGGTTCTCGCGCGTGCCGAAGAGCCCGCCGGAACGGCTCGACGAGGTGCTCGGCGTCGCCGTGGCGGCCGGCGTCGACGGAGCTGACGGGCTCACCGGGCGGGTGATCGGCCGGACCGTGGAACCGGCGCCCGCCGAACGCGCGCCGTCGTAGCGCGACTCGCTCGACCGCGAGGTCTCACCGCGACCGCGGTCGTCTGCCCGCCCACGGTCCTCGCGCAGGCGCTCCGAGTAGCGCGAACGCGGCACCGCCGGGAGGTCGTCCTCGTCCTCCTCGTCGTCGAACTCGTCGTAGCCCGAGTCACGGGTGGCGGTCCGGCGGGAATCCCGGTAGCCGCCCCGGTCGCGGTAGCTGGACGAGCTGTAACCGCGGTCGTCGTAGTCGCGCTCGTCGTCGTCCTCGACGAGGCCGAGCCACACACCCGCCTTACGCAACGCGCTCATCAGCAACCGCCCCCTTGTGTCGTCGGGGCGAGCGTTCGCGGCGCGTCGCCCCTGCGGCCTCCGCCCGCCGCGGGTGCCGGTCGGGCGAACCACACGGATGTAGTTTCGCCCGCCGTCAGGCTACCCGAGCAGCGCACGCTTTCCGAGCAACGCGGTGCCGACGCGTACGTGTGTCGCGCCATGCGCGATCGCCTCTTCCAGGTCACCGCTCATCCCGGCCGAGACGACCGTCGCGTTCGGATGGTCGGCCCGAAGTTCTCGTGCGACGACGGCCAGCCGCGCGAAGGCGGCTCCGGCGTCGTCGTTCACCGGTGCCACCGCCATCACGCCTCGCAGTCGCAACGCCTCATCCTCGCCGATCAGCTCGGCCAATGCAGCCACCGACCCGGGGGACACGCCGCCGCGGTGTTGGGGATCCGACACTTCCGGGGCGTCGGGGTCCAGGTTCACCTGGATCAGCACGTCCAGCGGACGATCGCGGACCTTGGCCGCAGCCTCGGCCAACGCGGTCGCCAACGCCGGCCGGTCCACCGAGTGGACGAGGTCGGCATAGGACGCGACGGACCGGGCCTTGTTCCGCTGAAGCTGGCCCACGAAGTGCCAATGCACGTCGGCTCCGGCCGCCCGGACTTCGGCCGCCTTCCCGGCCGCCTCCTGATCGCGGTTCTCGCCGACCTCGCGTACGCCGAGCGTCGCCAGATGCACCACATCGGACGCGGGATAGGTCTTGGTGATCGCGACCAGGGTGATCTCGTCCGGCCGGCGCTGGACGGCAGCGCACGCGGCGGCGATGCGTTTCCGCACCGCCGCCAGGTTGGCTGCTATTTCGGCCAGCCGCTCTTCGTTGATCATGGAGTCAGGTGCCTCGACACGCCGACGACGGGGACCTTGGGTTCATGATCAACACGATCAGGAGCCGTTTTTGAGAAAGTCGGGCACGTCGACGTCGTCGAAGAGGACCTTGCGCTGCGGCTGACGCGGCGGCTCGCTGGTCGGCACCGGGTTCCGGATGACCGTCTCCGTGACCGGGACGGGCCGCTTGAGCTCGGCCGGCTTGTAGGTCGGCGTGCCCCCGTCGAACCCGGCCGCGATCACCGTGACTCGGACCTCGTCGCCCAGGGCGTCGTCGATGACCGCGCCGAAGATGATGTTCGCCTCGGGGTGCGCCGCATCGGTGACGAGCTGGGCGGCGTCGTTGATCTCGAAGAGACCGAGGTCCGAACCACCCGCGATGGACAGCAGCACGCCCCGCGCGCCGTCCATGCTCTGCTCCAGCAGCGGGCTGGAGATGGCCCGCTCGGCCGCCTCGACCGCCCGGTTGTCGCCGCGTGCGCTACCGATGCCCATGAGCGCGCTGCCGGCCCCGCTCATGACGCTCTTGACGTCGGCGAAGTCCAGGTTGATCAGACCCGGCGTGGTGATCAGGTCGGTGATGCCCTGGACACCGGAGAGCAGCACCTGGTCGGCCTGGCGGAACGCGTCCATCATGGTGATGCCGCGGTCGCCGAGAGCCAGCAGCCGGTCGTTCGGGATCACGATGAGCGTGTCGCACTGGTTGCGCAGCTCCTCGATGCCCGACTCGGCCTGGACCTGACGGCGCTTGCCCTCGAAGGAGAACGGCCGGGTGACCACACCGATCGTGAGCGCGCCGAGCTTGCGGGCGATGTTGGCGACCACGGGCGCGCCGCCGGTGCCGGTGCCGCCGCCCTCGCCACAGGTCACGAAGACCATGTCGGCCCCCTTGAGGACCTCCTCGATCTCGTCCCGGTGGTCTTCGGCGGCGTTCTTGCCGACCTCGGGATTCGCGCCGGCGCCGAGGCCGCGGGTCAGTTCCCGGCCCACGTCCAGCTTCACGTCGGCGTCGCTCATCAGCAGTGCCTGCGCGTCGGTGTTGATCGCGATGAACTCGACGCCCTTGAGTCCCACCTCGATCATTCGGTTGACGGCGTTGACACCGCCGCCGCCGATGCCGACGACCTTGATGACCGCGAGGTAGTTATGCGGAGGTGTCATCGGGCCTTCCTTTCGAGGTCGGATCGCCCCGGGTCCGGCCGTGCCCCGATGGCGCTGGTGCTGTGGTGCTGCTGTACTGCTTCCGTGCTGCTGCTGTGCGGCGAGGGCGAGGTTTGTGAAACCCTCACCCTCTAGTTGAGCCTTAGAGTTTTGTCAACTATGTGGCTCTGACGAAAAAGTAGGCGTCCGCGCGCCGCGATCCAAGGACCCGGTCCGGCGTGTCGGAAGCGCTCCATTATGGACTGTCTCCTGGATCAGGCTAGGAGATCGTCACCACCTCGGGCGCGCTCACGTCGATCTGCGTACCCGATCGGGTCAGCAGAGCGGTCGCGACGCGAGCCTTCACATCCCCCTGTGTCGCGTCGCCCCATACCACCGTACGGCCTTTCCGCAGCTCCAGGCGGATACGCGCGGGGGCGTCCACGACTATGCGCACCAATTCCGCCTTCAGTTCCGGGGTCAGCGACGCCAGCACCTGAAGCCCGGCCCGCGTCTCCGGACTGTCCGGCCCCGGCTGGGTCAGCTTGAGTTCGGGCAGATCTCCAGGGCGGTCGTCCACTGTGAGAAACACGACGCCGAACCGGTCCACCACGGCGAACTTCTTGTCCACCGGCACCACTGCGATCGGCGTACGCTCGACGACCTTCACGGTCAGGGTGTTGGGCCAGCTCCGGCCGATGTCGACGGACTCCACCGGAGCCAGCTGCTCGATCCGGCGGGCCACCGACTTCGTGTTCACCCGGGCGAGCGGCGTACCGGGCCGGATCTCGGCGGCGGCGCGTACGTCGTCGGGGCTGAGGATCTGCACTCCGGTGACCCGGATCAGGTCGACGCCGAGCACCGAAGTCTGCAGGGCCAGCCAGACCAGCCCGCCGACCAGCAGCAGGATCAGCGCTCCGGCCCCCCACGGCGCGGCGGCGCGCAAGCGGCGGCGGCGCGCCCGGGCCATGAAGCGGCGGACCGAGGCCGGCACCGCGTCCCGGGAAGCCCGCACCAGCCGCCAGCGACGCGGCCCGTCCGGCGTCTGAGACATCCCCCGTCAGTCCCCCATCCGTCCGTCAGGCCTCGGCGCGCGAATGCCGCGCCTGGTAGGGCGAACCACCGCCGCCGCCGCTGCCGTTGAGCGGTTCGGCGTCGTCGGAGTCGCCCCGCAACGCGGCGATCAACTCATCGCCCATCAGCGAGATGGGCGGCGCGCCCATGGTCACCACCACGTCGCCGATCCGGGCCCGGCGAGCCGCCTCGGCGGGAACGTCCTCCCAGGACGGCACGAACACCTTGGCCTCCTCCGGCAACGGGATCGCCGCCGTCAGCGCCACGCCACCCTGGCCCGGTTCGCGTACCTCGCCGGGGCCGAACACTTCCAGCACGATCGCCTCGTCGGCGATGGCCAGCGCGGTGGCGATCTCCTCCTGGAGATCACGGGTGCGGTAGACGCGGTACGGCTGGAACACCACCAGCAACCGGCCCGCCCCGGCGACCTCCCGCAACGTGCTCAGCGCGGCGGTCATCGAGGTCGGGTGGTACGCGTACTCGTCGTAGACGCGTACGCCGTTGACGATGCCCTTGAGCTCGAACCGTCGGCGTACGCCGGGAAAAGCCGCGAGCGCGTCGATGACGGTCTTGGCCGGCACCCCGAGTTTGAGCGCGGTGAGCGCCGCGGCCGCGCTGTTGAGTCCGAGGTGACGACCGGGCGTCGGCAGCGAGAACTCGCCCAGCGGCTCGCCGTCGAGCGAGCCGAAGTAGCGGACCCCGGCGACGCCGGAGGTGATCTCGGTGAGCCGGAAGTCGGCGTCCTCGGCCTCACCGTAGGTGTAGACGGAGCGGCCCTCGGCCCGCAGCGTCTCGGCGAGGACCCGGGTGTACGGGTCGTCGGCGCAGGTGATCACGAACCCGTCGGCGTCGGTCAGCCGCGCGAACTCGGCGAACCCGGCCCGCAGCCCGTCCATGTCGCCGTAGGTGTTCAGGTGGTCGACGTCGATGTTGGTGACGATCGCGACGTGCGGCCGGTAGACCAGGAACGACCGGTCGTGCTCGTCGGCCTCGGCGACGAAGTACTCGCCCGAGCCGTGATGGCCGTTCGAGCCGACCTCGCCCACTTCCCCGCCGATGAAGAACGACGGGTCGAGCCCGGCGTGCTGGAGGATCAGCGTCGCCATCGAGGTGGTGGTGGTCTTGCCGTGGGTCCCCGCGACGGCGATGGTGCGCCGTCCGGTCATCGCCGCGGCCAGCGCTTCGGACCGGTGCAGTACGCGCAGCCCGCGCCGCCGGGCCTCGACGAGTTCGAGGTGGTCCGCCGGGATCGCGGTGGAGTAGACGACCGTGTCGACACCGTCCAAGTTGGACGGCTCGTGCTTCATGTGGATGACGCCGCCGAGCGCCCGCAGGCCGGCCAGCGACGGCCACTCGCGCAGCTCACTGCCGGTCACCGGGATGCCCCGGGTCAGCAGCAGCCGGGCCAGGCCGCTCATCCCGACGCCGCCCACGCCGATCATGTGCACGGTGCCGAGCTCCTCGGCCGTGAGCACCCCGGCCGGGGTCATGTTCGCGGTCTCCACTGCTGCCATCAGTCCCTCACTCCCGCCGCCTTCAGGACGAACTCCCGGAGGGCCTCGTCGCCGTCGCGCCGTCCGTACGCCGCCGCGGCCGCCCCCATCGCCGCCACCCGGTGGCGGTCGGTGACGATCGGGACGAGCGTCCGTGCAATCCACTCTGGACTCAGATCGGCGTCGTCGACGATCAGGCCTCCACCGGCCTCAACGACTGGTAGAGCGTTGCGCCGCTGCTCTCCGTTGCCGTAGGGCAGCGGCACGTACGCGGCCGGCACCCCCAGCGCGGCGGTCTCGGCGCAGGTCAGCGCGCCACCGCGGCACAGCACGAAGTCGGCCGCGGCGTACCCGAGTTCCATCTCGTTGATGAATTTGACGGTGACGTAGGGCGCCGACAGCCCGGCCGGGATCTCGACGTCGTCGTTGCGAGCCCCGATGACGTGCAGAACCTGGATACCGGCGTCGGTGATCGCCCGGGCGGCCCCGGCCATCGCCAGGTTGATCGAGCGGGCGCCCTGGGACGCGCCGAACACGAACAGGGTCGGCCGATCGAGGTCCAGCCCGAAGTGCTTGCGGGCGGCGGCCTGCATGGCCGGGCGGTCCAGCTGGGTGATCGAGCGCCGCAGCGGCACGCCGACCACGGTCGCCTCGCGCAGCGCCTCGGCCTGCACCACCTGGTGCGGGAAGCCGACCGCCACGTTCTCCGTGAAGCGCATGCCGAGCTTGTTCGCCACGCCCGGCGGCACGTTCACCTCGTGGATGACGATCGGCGTGTGCCGCCGCCACGCCGCCAGGTACGCCGGGACGCTGACGTAGCCGCCGAAGCCCACGACGACCTGCGCGTCGACCTCGTCGAGGATCGCCCGGGCCGCCCGCGACGAGCGGTACATGCGGTCCGGCGTACGCAGCAGGTTCATGTTGATCGACCGGGGCAGCTGGTAGGCCGGAATGTGCCGCAGGTCGTAGCCGGCCGGCGGGATCAGGTCGGTCTCCAGCCCCTTCGGAGTGCCCAGGCAGGTGATCCGGATGCCCGGGTCGTGCCGCCGCAGACAGTCGGCGAAGGCGAGCAGCGGGTAGATGTGACCGCCCGTGCCTCCACCGGCCAGCACCACCGAACGCAACTGACTCACCGCTGTCCTCCTCAGTCCTCGGCCGGCCCGCGGCCGCCTCGCCGTCCTCGTCCGGCTCCCGCCTCGGTGCGGGTGGGCGCCCGGGGGGTGGGCGCAGCCGGCGCGGCGGCGTCCGGCGGCCGGTGCCGCCGGGCGATCGCGGGCAACGGGGCCCAGAGTAGCTGCACCCACTTCCCGCTCGGACGGGCGTGCAGGGCGGCCGCCGCCGCGGGCTCGGTCCGGGCGAACGAGGCCAGCATGCCGACCGCCGCCAGGGAGACCACGATCGCGCTGCCGCCGTGCGAGATGAACGGCAGCACCAGGCCGGTGACCGGCAGCAATCGGATGACGCCGCCGATGTTGATGAATGCCTGGGTGATGAACCAGATGGTGACCGCCGCCGCCGCGATCCGGCGGAACGAGTCCGGCACCCGCCGGGCGATCCGCAGTCCCGTGTACGCGAGAACGGCGAACAGCGTCACCACCATCAGACAGCCGACGACCCCGAGTTCCTCGGCGATGACGGCGAAGATGAAGTCGTTGTGCGCCTCGGGCAGCCAGTTCCACTTCAGCGAGCCGTTGCCGAGGCCGACGCCGAACCAGCCGCCGTGGGCGATGGCGTACCACCCCTGCTTGATCTGGTAACAGTCGTCCCGGCTGCAGTTGGTCGGATCGAGGAACGCGGTGAACCGGCCCTTGCGGTAGTCCTTGCCCGGCGCGAACACCAGCAGGATGACGCCGACCAGGGCCACCCCGATCATGCCGGCGAACACCCGGCCGCGTACGCCGGCGACGAAGAGCATGCCGACGAAGATGGCCAGGAGCACGAGCATCGTGCCGAGGTCGGCGTACCCGACGAGGACGAAGAGCAGGCCGACCGCAGGGAACAGCGGGGTCCACAGCTCTCGCCACTGCAGAATGCGGTCGCCCTTGCGGACCAGCACGTCGGCGCCCCACACCACCAGGGCGAACTTGGCCAGCTCGGAGGGCTGGAGGACGACCGAGCCGATGGACAGCCACAGGTCGCTCGCCTCGACCGGGCCCCACCGGGCGGTCTCCTGGTTGCGCAGCGACGCGACGAGGTTGATCAGGTCCAGCATCGCCAGCAGCGCGATGGCGGCCATCAGCATGAGCCGGGCCATCGCCCGGTAGGTGCGCCGGGGCAGCCGCTGGCAGATCCAGAACGCCACCAGGCCGACGGCGGCCGCGCCGAGCTGCTGGATCAGCGATCCGTACGGGTTGAGGCCCTTGCTGTAGTTGGTCACGGCGGTCGCGGAGAAGACCATCGTGAGACCGATGATCAGCAGCAGCCCCACGCTCGCCAGCAGCAGGTAGTACGAGGCGAGCGGCCGGTCGAGCAGTCCCCGCAGGGCGGAGACGAACGCCAGCACGGTGCGCTGCGGATCGAACGGCGGCCGGGCCGGTCGAGCTTGCTCACCCGCGGCCCGGGCGGAGCCGGTCCCGTCCGCCGGAGGCGGCGGATCAGGTGTGCCGGTCGCCTGCGTCATGCCCGCCCCTCAGCCGTCCCGCACGTCGGTGGCCAGTGCCCGGACGGCGGCGGCGTACGCCGAACCTCGATGGTCGTACCCGTGGAACATGTCCTTGCTGGCGGCGGCCGGAGCGAGCAGCACGGTGTCGCCCGGCTGCGCGAGCCGTGCCGCGGCGGCGACGACCTCCCCCATCGCACCATCATCGGTCCTCGCGACCTGGACGACGGGCAGCTCGGGCGCGTGTCGCGCCAACGCTGCCGCGATCTGCTCGCGATCGACTCCCAGCAGCACCGCACCGGCCAGCCGCGACGCCACCGTCTGGACGAGCTCGTCCACGTCGACGCCCTTGAGCTGACCGCCGGCCACCCAGACGATCCGCGGGTACGCCGTCAGCGACGCCAGCGCCGCATGCGGATTGGTCGCCTTGCTGTCGTCCACATAGTCCACCCCGGCGACCGTCGTCACGTACGCGTTCCGGTGCGGCTCGGGCACGTATCCGGCGAGCCCGTCGCGAATGGCCTCGACGGCGACCCCGTACGCCACGGCCAGCGCGGCGGCGGCGAGCGCGTTGGCGACGTTGTGCGTACCGGCCGGCTTGATCCGGTCGGCCTCGATGATCGGCTGCCCGTCCGGGGTGGTCAGCCGGCCGTCGGTCACCCCGAAGCGATCCGGAGCGGGCGCGCCCAGGGTGAATGCGACCGGCGATTTGCCCCCGGCTCGGGTGAGGGCGGCGAACACGCGCGGATCGTCGGCGTTGCCGACGGCGGTGCCGGTGCCGGCCCGGGCCGACCGCCAGATCGCCTCCTTCGCGCCCGCGTACGCCGCGAAGTCGCCATGCCACTCGAGGTGATCGTCGGCGAGGTTGAGGATCGCCCCGGCCTCCGGCGCCAACTGCGACGACCAGTGCAGCTGGAAGCTGGACAGTTCGACGGCGAGCACGTCGAGCCCGTCCGGCACCTCCACCAGCGGTACGCCGATGTTCCCGAACGCGCCGGTCTGGTGCCCGGCGGCCCGCAGGATCGCGGCCAGCATCGTCACGGTGGTGGTCTTGCCGTTGGTGCCGGTCAAGGCCAACCAAGGCGGTGCGCCCGGACCCCGAAGCCGCCAGGCCAACTCCGGCTCGGAGTAGACGTCGATCCCGCCCGCGACCGCCGCCGCAGCGAGCGGGTGGTACGGGGGCACACCAGGCGACACCACTAAGTCCGAAATACCGGACAAAAGCCCTAAATCCCCAACGCTCGAGCCCGAACCCGCGCCCACGGAGACCACAGCCCCGAGATCCCGAAGCGCAGCGAGCGCGTCAGTCGCCTTCTGGTCGGTGACAGTGACCTGCGCACCAGCCTTGAGCAGCGCCCGAGCGCTCGCCGCCCCGGCGGTGCCGGTGCCGACGACGAGGACCCGACGGCCTTCGTACACCGAGGACATCAGGAGACCGCGCTCAGGAAGTCGGCGTAGAAGATGCCCAGCGCGACCGCCACCCCGATTCCGGCGATGATCCAGAACCGGATCACGATGTTCACCTCGCTCCAGCCCACTAATTCGAAGTGGTGCTGGAGAGGCGACATGCGGAAGACCCGTTTACCGGTGGTCTTGTAAGAGATCCGCTGGATGATCACGCTCATCGTGACGATGACGAACAGCGCACCCAGGATGGGCAGCAGCAGCGTGGTACGCGTCGAGACGGCCAGGCCGCCGACCAGGCCGCCGAGACCGAGCGCGCCGGTGTCGCCCATGAAGATCCGGGCCGGGTACGCGTTCCACCACAAGAAGCCGACGCAGGCCGCCGCGGCCGCCGCCCCGATCATGGCGATCTCGAGCGGGTCGCGGACGACGTAGCAGTAGCCCGACTTGTACGCCGGGTCGGCGCACCAGTGGCGGTACTGCCAGAACCCGATGAACGCGTACGCCGAAAGCACCATGAACGAAGCGCCGGTGGCGAGCCCGTCGAGACCGTCGGTGAGGTTGACGCCGTTGCTGGCCGCGAGGATGACCAGGACGAAGACGATTATGGCGCCGATCCGGCCGAGCTCCAGCCAGTCGATGTCGCGGATGAACGACAGCTTCGTGCTGGCCACGGTCTGCTGGTTGGTGCTCTTGAACGCGTCGATCGGCCAGATCGCGATGACGCCGAAGACCACGCCGACGATCAGCTGGCCGAGGAGCTTGCCGCGTTCCTTGAGGCCCTCGCTGTTGCGCTTGCGTACCTTGAGGAAGTCGTCGATGAAGCCGACCGCGCCGCAGAACACGAACAACCCGAGCAGGACGAGGCCGGTAATGGTCGGGCGGACCTGGCCGATCTGCGCCTTGGGCAGGGTGATCAGGGCGATGTGCCCCGCCACGTACGCGATGACGGTGGAGACGATGAAGACGACGCCACCCATCGTGGGGGTGCCCTTCTTGGTCTGGTGCATCTGCGGTCCGTCGGAGCGGATCGGCTGACCGGCCTTCAGCCGGGTGAACGCGCGGATCGCCAGCGGCGTACCGAACAGGGAGACCGCAAAGGCGACGATGATCGCGACGAAAACCGCTCTCATGCGGTCACCGTCCTTCGGCCGGCGACCGCCTGAGTAAGACTGCGCTTGCCGATGATCGACCTCCGGCCGCTCATGCGGTCACCGTCCTTCGGCCGGCGACCGCCTGAGTAAGACTGCGCTTGCCGATGATCGACCTCCGGCCGCTCATGCGGTCACCGCACGGAGCGCGTCGACGACTTGCCAGGTCCGATAGCGCGAGCCCTTCACCAGCACGACGTCGCCGGGGCGCAGCCGCTCCCCGAGCAGCGCGACGGCCGCGTCCTGATCGCTGACCAGCACCGAGTCTCCTCCCCATCGCGCCACCGCCGTCGCTCCGTCGCGAATCGGCGCGGCGTTGTCGCCCACCACGACCAGCAGGCTCACTCCGGTCTCGGCAGCGGTCCGGCCCACCTCTTCGTGCCCGGACCGCTCGTGCTCACCGAGTTCGGCGTGATAACCCAGCACCGCCACCGTGCGGCGAGCCGGTCCATCCGGGGCGTTGCCCAGGGCGGCCAGCGCGCGCAGCGCGGCGGCGGTCGAGGCCGGATTGGCGTTGTACGAGTCGTCGATCACCGTGACACCGTCGGCACGGTCGAAGACATCCATCCTTCGGCTGGAGACCGCGCGCAACGTGGACAGCCCCTCGCCACACTCGGTCACGCTCATCCCGGCCGCGCGCGCCACGGCCGCCGCGGCCAGCGAATTGCCCACCTGGTGGGCGCCGGCCACGGTCAAGGTCACGGCCGTCTCGCCTTCCGGCCAGATCAGCTTGTACGCCGGACGGCCGAGCCCGTCGAGGGTGACGTCCTCGGCGCGTACCACCGATTGGTCTGACGTGCCCACTCCGACGACCTGAGCGCGGGTGCGTGACGCCATGGCGGCCACCCGGTGATCGTCGAAGTTCAGGACCGCCACGCCGTCGGCGGGCAACGCCTCGACCAGCTCGCCCTTCGCCTCGGCGATCTTGTCCTGCGACCCGAACTCGCCGATGTGCGCCACGCCGACGTTGATCACGACGCCGATCTTGGGCGGGGCGATGCCGCAGAGATAGGTCAGGTGACCCGGCCCGCGCGCGCCCATCTCCAGGACGAGGAACCGCGTCTGCTCGTCGGCCATCAGCGCCGTATGCGGCAGGCCGAGCTCGTTGTTGAAGGTGCCGGGCGGGGCCACCGTCGGGCCGAGCCGTGCCAGCAGCTGGCCGATCATGTCCTTGGTGCTCGTCTTGCCGGACGAGCCGGTGATGCCGATGACGGTCAGCTGGGGCAGCCGGTCGAGCACCGCCCGGGCGAGCCGGCCGATCGCGGTCAGCGCGTCGTCGACCAGGATCATCGGTACGCCGGCGACGGCTCGGGAACCGAGGACCGCCACGGCGCCGTCGGCCACCGCGCGGGCGGCGAAGTCGTGCCCGTCGACGTTGGCTCCGGGGAACGCCACGAACAGGCCACCGGTCAGGTCCCGGCGAGTGTCGTACTCGACCGGCCCGGTCGCCGTCGCCTCGGGGTCCGCTTCGCTGAGCGTCCCGCCGACGGCGGCGGCGATCTCGGCCAGGGTCATCCGGATCATGCTGACTCCCCTTCCGCCAGGGCGGCCGCGGTGAGCGCGTCGGCCAGCTCCACTCGGTCGTCGAACGGCAACACCTCGTCGCCGACCTCCTGGCCGGTCTCGTGGCCCTTGCCCAGCACGGCGATCACGTCTCCCGTACGCGCCAACCGGACTGCTTCGTCGATCGCCGTACGCCGCCCGGCGATCTCGATGACGTCCGCCGGGTTGGGAACTCCGGCGATGACTTCGGCCCGGACCTGCGCCGGGTCCTCGGTCCGCGGATTGTCGTCGGTGACGATGAGCAGGTCGGACCCGTCGGCCGCCGCCTTGCCCATGATCGGGCGCTTGCCCCGGTCGCGGTCGCCGCCCGCGCCGATGACGCAGATGAGCCGCCCGTGGCGGTACTCGGCCAGCTCCCGCAGCGCCTTCAGCGCGGCCACGATCGCATCCGGCTTGTGCGCGTAGTCCACCACGCCGACGATGTCTCGTCGGGTGTTCACCGGCCCGGCGACCCGCTCCAACCGCCCCGGTACGCCGGGACAAGCGGCGATGCCGTCAGCCGCCGTCTGCGGGTCCACCCCGACCTCGGTCAGCGAAGCCAATGCGAGCAGCGCGTTCGCCACGTTGTGGCGGCCCGCCAAGGCGACCCCGGCCCGCACCGGCGCTCCCCCCGGCCCGTACGCCGTGAACTGCTGGTCATACCCGCCGGATATGCCTTGTGCGTACCATATGGCGCTTGTATTGCCCGACGCGGAGTAAGTGATGGTCGTGGGCTTGATGAGCGGGGTGAGCGCGGGGTCGTCGAGGTTGAGCACCTCGGATCGGGCGCGGCCGTCGAAGAGCGAGGCCTTCGCGGCGAAGTACTCCTCGGTCGTGGCGTGGAAGTCGAGGTGGTCGAGTCCGAAGTTGGTCCAGCCCGCGACGGCGAAGCGGACGCCGCCGACCCGGCCGAGGGCCAGCGCGTGGCTGGAGACCTCCATGACGACGGCCGTGACTCCGTTCTCCCGGGCCACCGCGAGCAATGCGTGCAGGTCGGTGGCCTCGGGCGTGGTGCGCTTGCTCTTGATCGTCAGATCGCCGAGGCGCGTCTCGACCGTGCCGATGACGCCGGTGACGTGCCCGGCGGCCCGCAACCCCGACTCGACCAGGTATGCCGTCGACGTCTTCCCGGCGGTCCCGGTGATGCCGATGAGAACGAGATCGCGGCTGGGCTCGCCGTAAACGCGATCGGCCACGATCCCGAGGACGGCCCGGGGATCGTCCACGACCAGCGCGGGCAGCCCCGCGGCCGCGGCCATCTCGGCCCCCGCCGGATCGGTCAGGACGGCGACCGCCCCCGCCTCCGCCGCCTGGCCGATGAACTCCGCGCCGTGCCGGCGAGAACCCGGCAACGCTGCGTAGAGATCACCGGGCAGCACCTCGTCACCGGCGTGCGTCACGCCACTCACGAGCGGTCCCGGCTCGGCGGCCGGGATCTTCAGCAGCTCGGCCAGGGTGGCCAGCGCCACGGGCTCGCCGGTGGCGGGTCGGAGACTGACAGGCACGCTTGAGCACCCTACCGGAGGTCAGCGGGTCGCCACGAAGGTCGGGGGCTTCTCCCCGCTCGGGGCGACACCGAAGTGCTTGAGCGCGAAGGACATCATGTCTTTGAAGGCGGGACCGCAGACCACGCCGCCGTTACCGCCCGGGGTGTACGCGAAGACGCCGATCACGTAGCGCGGCGACTCGGCCGGCGCCATGCCGATGAACGACGCGACCTCGCCCTTGCCGTACCCGTTCGTGGCGTAATAGCGGCCGGTGCCCGTCTTGCCGGCCACCCGATACCCCGGGATCGCGGCGCTGCGCGCGGTCGCGCCCACCGCAGTCGTCACCGGCTCCATGATGAGCCGCAGCTGGGCGGCGTGCTCGGCGCTGATCACGCGGTGACTGGCCGGGGTCTCCGCCGGGCGTACCTTGCCGTCCGGGCCGATGATGTTCTTCACCAGGTGCGGCTGGATGTAGACGCCGTCGTTCGCGATCGCCGCGTACGCCGCGGTCATCTGCAGCGGAGTCACCGAGACGCCGTTGCCGATCGGAATCGAGCCGAAGTCCGAGCCCTGCCACTCCGACGGCGGCCGGGCGACCCCGGACGCCTCGCCCGGAATGGAGATCCCGGTCGGCTGGCCGAGCCCGAACAGCCGCTGGTACTTGTACAGGTTCTCCGCGCCCAGCTGCTGCGAGATCTTGATGGTGCCCACGTTCGACGAGTACGCCATCAGCGCCGGCATCGTGATCTTCGTGCCGCTGGCGAACTTGTGGGTGTCCTCATAGGTCTTGTCCGCGACCTTGATCGTCGGTGCGACGGTGACGGTGGAATCCGGCGTGATCACGCCCTCCTCCAGCGCTCCCGCCAGCACGATCGCCTTGTGCACCGAACCCGGGTCGACCAGCTCGTTGCTCGCGACGTCGCCCCGATCCGACGGCTGACTGGCCAGCGGATTGGCCGCGTTGTACGTCGGCCAGCTCGCCTGGGCCACCACTTCACCGGTCTTGACGTCGATCACCGTCGCACTGCCGAAGGTGGCCTTGACCTGCTGCATCTTCGCGGTGAGGATGCGCTGGACCTCGTACTGGAGATCCCGGTCGATGGTCAGCTGCAGGGTCGAGCCGTTCCGCGCCGGGACCGTCTTGTGGTAGCCGCCGGGGATCTCCTTGTCGAGCTGGTCGCCCTGACCCACCTCATAGGTGCTCAGCCCGTTCTTGCCCGCGAGCAGCTCGTCGAAGCGCGCTTCGAGGCCGACCAGACCGCCGTCTTCGTTGGTGAAGCCGATGAGGTTGGCCGCGACGTCCTGGCTCAGCACGTCGCGCCGCTCCGAGCGGTCCACCGCGACGCCGTCGATCTTCATCGCCTTCACCGCGTCGCCGGTCTCGATCGACACGTCCCGGCCCAGCACCTCGTAGCGCTGCGGATTGGTCGTGTTCGGCTGGTTGTGCGGGGCCAGCAGCGGCAGCAGCTCCGACACCGGGCGGCCCAGCAACGGGGCGAGCTTCGCCGCCGCCCCGGCCGGATCCTTGATCAGCGTCGGGTCGGCGTACACCAGACGCGCTTCGAGGCTGTGCACCATGATCGCGCCGTTGCGGTCCAGAATGGACCCTCGGGAGGCGTAGAGCGTGCGATGTTCGAGGCGCGACTCCAAGCCTTGGGCCGCCGCCGCGGGCGCGCCCTCGAACTGCAACTCGATCAGGCGTACGCCGACCGCCGTGAACATGAGCAGCGCCAGGCCCGCCGCCAGACGCAGCCGTCGCTGGGGGTTCGCCGGACGCGGCGGCTTCGGCACCTTGACCGCCTTCGGCCGCCTCGGCCTGCTCATCCCGCCCTTGCTCGCGCGACCTCCCGGCTTTTCCGCGCGCGCCCCCGGCTTTTCCGCGCGACCTCCCGGCTTTTCCGCGCGATCATGAACTTTCGGGCGTGATCGACCGGCGTGGCGTGTCCGGGACTCCCTGATCGACTCCTCTTCGGACTGATCGATCGGGGGCACCACCCGCAGGGACGACTGCTCGCGTACGGTGCGGCCGCGGGGGGTGTAGGCCCGCGCCCGGCCGAGCCGGTTCTTGTCCTCCGTGGAACGGCCGGTGGGCGCACCGGACTTCCCGGTACGCCCACGGTCGCCGTCGGAGCCGCGCTGCTGCGGCATCAGCCCCCCTGGCTGGTGATGGCCGGCTCGCCGTTGGCCGGCTGCGGAACGCCGACGATGCGGCCGTCCGGCAGCCGGATGAAGGCCGGCGCGCCCGCCGGGACCAGGCCCAGCTTCCGCGCCTGCGCCGCCAGGTTGCCCGGCGCCTCCTTCTCGGCGATCTGCTGGTTGAGGTCCTGCTCCTGCCGGTCCAGCTTGGCCTGCTCCGCGCGCAGCTTGTCGAGCTTGAACGCGTTCTCGTTGATCTTCTGGTTGAGCGCCAGGATGCCCACGACCCCGGCCATCACCAGGACCACGATCATCACGACGAACGGCACCCGCGGACCGGACACCGGCATCGGCGGCGCCAGCCGCAGCTTCGCCCGCTCCGGCGCGGTCCGGCCCGCCTCGGTGCGAGCCTCCGCCCGCGCCCGGTCCAGCCGACGGTCGTCGTCGCGCGGCGCCCGCGCCGCGTTGGAGTTGCTCATGACTGACCCCCGATCTTCTCTGCCGCCCGCAGACGGACCGAGGCGGCTCGCGGGTTCTCCGCGACCTCGGTCTCGCTGGGCAGCTCCGCCCCCCTGGTCAGCAGCCGCAGGGTCGGTCCGGTTCCCGGCAGCTCGACCGGTAGGTCGATCGGCCCGGTGGACTTCGCCCGTGCTGCGAATGCTTGCTTGGTGATCCGGTCCTCCAAGGAGTGGTAGGACATGACCACGATCCGGCCACCAGGCGTTAAAACGTCCAGCGCCGCGGGCAGTGCCGCCTCCAGCACCACCAGTTCCCGGTTCACCTCGATGCGCAGGGCCTGGAAGGTTCGCTTCGCCGGGTGCCCCCCGGTACGCCGGGCAGCCGCCGGAATGGCGTCGCGAACCAGTTCAGCCAACCGCGCCGAGCTGGTGAGTGGTCCCTTCGACCGCTCCTTGACGATGGACTCCACGATCCGGGAGGCGAACTTCTCCTCGCCGTAAACGCGCAGCACCCGTACCAGCTGACCGGGTTCGTAGGTGTTGACCACCTGCTCCGCCGTCATCCCTCGGCTCTGGTCCATCCGCATGTCGAGCGGAGCGTCCTGGGCGTACGCGAATCCCCGGTCCGCCTCGTCCAGCTGCAACGAGGAGACGCCCAGGTCGAACAGGATCGAGTCGATCCGGGCGATCCGGAGACTCCGCAACACCTGCGGAAGCTCGTCGTAGACGGCGTGCACCAGATGGACGCGGTCGGCGAAGGGAGCCAGCCGTTGCCGGGAGTGCTCCAGCGCCTCGGTGTCCCGGTCGAGTCCGATGAGGACCGTCTGGGGATGGCGCAGGAGCACGGCTTCGGCGTGGCCACCCAGGCCGAGGGTGGCGTCGACGTGGTACGTCCGGCCACCGGCCTGCTCGGCGCGGTCGACGGTGAGCGCGGGAGCCAGCAGGTCGAGGCAGCGTTCGAGCAGGACGGGCACGTGCCTACCGCGCGGCTGCTGCATCTCGACCCCCTGCTGTTCTGCTCGTCTGATCCCGGCGTACCGCCAGATCCCCATCCGCTTCTCGCACCTCTTGTTCCCCGTTCCCAAGGGGTTCGAGAGAGCAGTACGCCTGGCGCCGGGGAAGTGGCGCCAGGAGCCGACAAGCGGCTGGAGATCTCGCGGTACGCCGGTTTCGTGCCCGGTGTGCGATGTTCGCGGCATCGCTTCCAGGCGCCTGGCGCTCACCGTCGGGCCGGCGTCACCCCGCTTCCGTCGGCAGGCCGGCGTCACCGGCGGTGTCGACGTCCGAGAAGACGTCCTCGCTCTCGGCGAGGTACGCCTCCCAGGCGGCGCTGTCCCAGATCTCGACACGTGTGCTGGCCCCGATGACCACCAAGTCGCGCTCCAGTCCCGCGTACGCCCGAAGGGGTGGCGGAATGGTGACCCGGCCTTGTTTGTCGGGGACCTCGTCATGGGCGCCGGAGAACAGCACCCGGGTGTATGCCCGGGCCGCCTTGTCACTCATCGGACGGGCCGACTGCTCGGCGGCGTATCGCTGGAACTCGGCGACCGGGAACACGTAGAGGCAACGCTCCTGCCCTTTAGTGATCACGACACCTCCCGCCAGCTCGTCCCGGAATTTCGCCGGAAGAATCAACCGGCCCTTGTCGTCCAGGCGAGGGGTATGCGTGCCGAGAAACATCGGCCCCACCCCCCAGTGACGCAGACGGGAATCAGCTCGTTCGCGGCGAGCCGCTCCCCCGGCCGGCCGGGCCTCCCAGCCCCACCAGTGGGCCCCACTTTACTCCACTTCCCTCCACCGTCAACCAAAATCGACGGTCACGACGCCCCGAGCCCTCCCCATTTGGCCAGGTCACAACAGGTACGTTCGGGTGGAGGGCGGCTATGAAGATCAACATCGTCCGGTTTCCGACATCACCGTCACCGATACCGTGAGCGCTCGTTAAGCACCAGTTAAGCGCTGCGAATACAGCGGAGCCCGCACTAGTAGTGCGGGCTCCGCTGCTTTACGGGGATGGGTGAGAAGTCTTAGAAGAGCACCCGGCGGAATTCCACCTTCTTGCTCCAGATGCGGTGCAGTCCGGTCTTCTTGCCATAGGTCGGGGCGTCGTACATCTTGTTGCCGCCCGCATAGATGCCGACGTGATACACCCGCCCACTCGAATCGCGGAAGATCACGAGGTCGCCGGGGAGAGCCTTGGCCCGCGAGACCTTCTTGCCCTTCCGACCCTGGCCGCCGCTGTGGGGCAGCTTGACGCCGACCTTCTTGTAGATGAACTTCGTGTATCCGGTGCAGTCGAAGCGCTTGGGCCCGGCCGCGCCCCAGCGGTAGGGGCGGCCGCTGTACCGCTTGGCGAGCGCGATCACCTTGGCCGCCTTGGCCGCCCGGCTCGACACCGCGACGGGAACCGCCGAGACGGTCGCGGTGGAGGTCGTCGCGGTCGCCGTCGGCACGGTGGGAACCGTGGAGTCCGCCACGACGGTGCCGGCCGAGACCACTGTGGAAACTGAGGACGCTTGGGTGGGGGTGCCCGTCAGCGTCGCGGCCAGCACGCCGGCGCCGACCGCCAGCACGAGTCCGGCGGTACGCCGCCTGATCCGAGACTTCATCGTCGTCCTTCCGGCACGCCTGCGAAGTGCGCTGTCGGAATCGCCGCGGCGAGGCGGCCCACCGCGGCGTCCGATGAGGACGGCGGCTCCGACACCGGGCACGGAAGGCGGAGTGAGTCAGCGCTCCGCGGCGGCCGGCCTGTTGAACAGGCCCGGCGTACAGGGGTGCCCGGCTCCCGCCCATCCATTTGCTCAGGGGTGGGCACCACGAACGGGCGGGATTCGGCGTATCCGCAGTGCCGCCGCCCGGGTGAACCCGACCGGCGGATCGTTTCTACTCACCAGGCTGCGAGTTCGCCAAGAACCTGAGAAGGCTCTGAGAGCTGGGAAAACTACCCTCAACGAGCGGTCGATGCATCGATGTCCGATATCGACGGCCGCGATGTCCGGTTCGGCTGGTGACGCAGCCCACAGAACTCGTCCGGCTCGCCCGACCGAGGTCCTCCCCCGATCGGACGAGCCGAAGCCGCCGAACGGCGGCCACAAACTGATCAGAAGAACTGGCCGACGACGTAGGAGTCGTCCCAGATCTCGTGCAGCCCGACGGTCTGGCCCTCGGTCGGGGCGTCCCACATCTTGTGGTTCCCGGCATAGATCCCGACGTGGTACGCGAAATCGCCGCTCAGGAAGAAGACGAGGTCACCGGGGCGCTGCTTCGAATGCGGCACCACCTTCGCCTTGTCCAACTGCGTCGGCACGTAGTTGACCAGCTTGACGCCGATCTTCGCGTACACGAACTGGGTGAGCCCGGCGCAATCGAAGGTCCGCGGCCCGGTCGCCCCGAACACGTACGGCGACCCCTTGAGTTTCGCCACTTCGCGCAGCACGATCGCCGCCTTCGTCGCAGCCGTTGCCGTTGCCCTCGAAGTCGCGGCCTTGGTGGTCGCTTTCGCCGTCGCTTTCTTCGAGGCAGCCGCAGAGGGAGACGCGGAAGGAAACACCGACGGGGAAGGCGAGACAGGCTCAACGGAGGCGGAGGCGCTGGCGGACATGGGGGCCGAGGCAGGCAGGCCGCCGGGGGTGGGCTGAGGCCCGGCGGCCAGCGCCGGAATGCCGACTGCCGCGGCCGCGATGGTCGCCGCGCCGACGGTGAGCAGACCGCGCCGGCGGCTGCCGAACAGCAGCCTCCGGGCGCGCTCCCAGAAGGAGTTCAGCATGGGACTTCCCTTCAGCACGCCTGTGAGGTGAGCTGTCGGGTTCGGGCGCAGAAGGTTGCCCGGCCACGACGTCCGGTCAGGACGGCGGCTTCACCCCAAGCCGTCGGCGTGGCCGACGGCGTAAGTGGGTCCCCCACCCCTGCCCGATGCTTTCGGGGGTGAACGCCTCGGCCGGGCAGGGCTCGGCGGGACCGGGCGTCCACCGGTCATCGACCGGCGTCCTTTTTCTAGTGCATGGCCGACGCCCGAGCCAACCCCGCCGAAGGGCCTCTGAGCAGCCAAGATGTCCCTCCCGCAGGACGAGCGCCCGGATTGTCGCAACGATTTGCCGGAGATGTCCGTGATTCAAGCCACACAACCAATCACGAAAACGGATCGCGTACTCTAGCCGCGTGTCGGACGAGAAGAAGCTGCCGCTGCGTACGGCCTTCGCCGTATCCGTCTCGAAGACGGCGGCCGCGCTGTCGCGCGCTACTGGCCGGGGCGACGGGTCGGTCATCGGCGGCCGGCTCGGCATGATGATCGATCCCGACCTGCTCGCCCATCTGGCGGCGGGTCGTGAGATCGCGCTGGTCTCCGGCACCAACGGCAAGACGACCACCACCCGGTTCACGGCGGCGGCGCTCGGCGTACTCGGCGACGTGGCGACGAACTCGTTCGGCGCGAACATGCCGACCGGGCACACTTCCGCGCTCGCGCGCGCCGGCGCCACTCGCTACGCGGTGCTCGAAGTCGACGAGCACTACCTCGCGCAGGTCATTCAGGCGACCGAACCTCGGGTCGTGGCACTGCTGAACCTTTCACGTGACCAGCTCGACCGGGCCAAGGAGGTCGCCATGATGGCCGACCTCTGGCGGCAGGCGCTCGCCGCGCACCCGAAGGTGCACATCGTCGCCAACGCCGACGACCCGATGGTGGTGTACGCCGCTGGCGCACACCCGGCCGACGAGGTCACCTGGTTCTCCGCCGGTCAACGGTGGCAGGACGACTCGCACGTCTGCCCCGCCTGCGGTGGCCACATCCAGCGCGGTGAGGCCGGTGGCTGGGCTTGCGCCAACGGGGATCTGCGCCGTCCTTCTCCACAGTGGACGTTGCTCGACGGCGAGGTGGTCGCGCCGGACGGCGTACCGCACGAGGTGAAGCTGCAACTGCCCGGCACAGTGAACTTGGGCAACGCCGCGACGGCGCTCGCGGTGGCCGCCAAGTTCGGGGTGAATCCGATCGATGCCATTCCCCGGCTCGGCTCGGTGGCCAGCGTCGCGGGCCGGTACGCCCAGGTGGAGCGGGACGGCCGGCTGGTCCGGCTGCTCCTGGCGAAGAACCCGGCGAGCTGGCTCGAGGCGTTCGAGATGGCCGACGTCGCGCCGACGTTGCTGGCGATCAACGCCCGCGACCCCGACGGCCTGGACACGAGCTGGCTCTACGACGTGGACTTCAGTCCGCTGCGGGGGCGTCAGGTGCTCGTGAGCGGCGATCGGGCGATGGACCTAGCCGTCCGGCTGGAGATCAACGGCGTGCCGTTCACGCACGTCAAGACCTTCGCCGACGCGGTCGCAGCGGTGCCGCAGGGCCGCCTCGAGGTCATCGCCAACTACACCGCGTTCCAAGACATCCGAGCGGAGCTGGATCGTGTCCTCTGATTTGAACGGCGGGCTGCAGATCGTCTGGGTCTACCCCGACCTGCTCTCCACCTACGGCGACCGCGGCAACATGCTGATCCTCGCGCACCGAGCCCGCGCCCGCGGCATACCCGCCCAGACCATCGAGGTGCGCTCCGACCAGCGACTGCCCGACCAGGGCGACATCTACCTGCTCGGCGGCGGCGAGGACGGCCCGCAGGCGCTCGCCGCGCAGCGGCTGCTCACCGACGGCGGACTGGCCCGGGCCGCCGCCAACCGGGCCGTGATCTTCGCCGTCTGCGCCGGATATCAGCTGCTCGGCAGCACGTTCTTCGCCAAGGGCGACAAGTGCCCCGGCCTCGACATGATCGACATCAGCTCGGACCGCGGCCCCTCACGCGCCGTCGGCGAGCTGGCCGGCGACGTCGACCCCACGCTCGGTCTCCCGCCGCTCACCGGCTTCGAGAACCACGGCGGCCGCACCCATCTCGGGCCCGGGGTCAAACCGCTGGTCCGCGTCACCACGGGCGTCGGCAACGACGGCGTCACGGAGGGGGCCTGGTCCGAGACGATTCTCGGGACGTACGCACACGGCCCCGCCTTGGCTCGTAACCCTGCGCTCGCAGATCTCCTGCTGTGCTGGGCGACCGGCGAACAGTCGCTCGGGCCGCTGGACGACACCTGGCCGGATCGGCTCCGGGCCGAGCGGCTGACCGCCGTCGGCCGATGACCGCTGCGGAGACTCCGGCCTCGGACTTCCGTCGCCGGGCCCTCATCCGCGCCGGTGTGCTGGGTCTCGGCGTCGGCGTCGTGGCGCTCCTGGCCAGCCAGGTTCCCCTGACCGCCGTGCCCGGCGAGGTACGCGAACTGGGCGCATTCGGCCCGGCGGCCACCGTCGTCGCGGCAGCCGGCCTGCTCATGGCGCTCGTTCCGCGTACCGCCATCTCTTTGGCGTGCGGCCTGCTGTTCGGCGCGGTGGCCGGAGCCGGCGTGGCCCTCGTGGCGGCGGTCGGCGCTGCGGTCGCCACGTTCTGGCTGGGACGCTGGGCCGGACGGGACACCGTGCAACGACGGTTGCGGGGGCGGATCGCCCGGCTGGACACCTGGCTGGCGCAGCGCGGCACGCTCGCCGTCGTCGTCGTACGCCTCCTCCCGATCGCACCGTTCGGCCTCGTCGGGTACGCCTACGGCAGCTCGGCGACCCGGTTCCGGCACTATCTGGCGGGCACCGCGATCGGCGGCGCGCCCAGTGCGTTCGCGTACGCCGCGATCGGGGCCGCCGTCGTCGCCCCGAGCGGGGCCACCCTGCTCACCTACCTGCCCGCCGCACTGGGCGCGCTGGTCAGCGCCAGTGCCGCCGTCTACTGGCGAGTGACCTCCCGCCGCGCTTGATCTTTGGGCGAATGCCCACCGCGCTGTTGCGCGCTGGATCAGGGTTCCGGGTCGAATCTTGACCCAAGATCTGACCCGGAACCCTGATCCAGCGCTGGTCTTTGCGGCAGACTGGCGTCATGTTCAGTGACATTCTGGGCATACCGGCCCATCCGCTCTACGTGCACGCGGCGGTGGTCTTCGTGGCCCTGCTGGCGCTGTTCGCCGTGGTGTACGCCTTCGTACCCCGCTGGCGCGCGAAGACGGACTGGGCGACCGCCGGACTGGCCGTCCTCGCGCCGCTGGCCGCGCTGGCTGCGAAGCTGTCCGGCGACAAGTTCATCGCCGCCCGCTACCCCACCCAACGACCACCCAACGTGCTCCATCACCGATCGTTCGGCACTTCCACGTTCTGGTGGACGCTGGCGCTGGCCGTCGCCGTGGGGCTGCTGTTCTGGGTGCTCCGGCGCGGCTCGGCCGGACCGGCCTGGCTGCGACCCGTGACCCAGGTGGTTGTGCTGGTCCTGGCGGTGATCACGGCCTATTACGTCGTACGCACCGGCGACTCCGGTGCCGAATCAGTGTGGGGGCGGACATGACGTCGACTCGGCGGGCCTTCGTGACCGGGATCGCCGGTGCGGCCGGAGTCGCCGCGACCGGGCTGGCCGCCGCGTGCAGTGGCGGGGGCGGAGACGGCACGTCCACCTCGACCGGACAGCCCACCACTTCCGTCACCGGCCCGACGACGCTCGCCAAGACGGCGGACATCCCGGTCGGCGGCGGCAAGATCTTCGCGAATCAGGAGGTGGTGGTGACTCAGCCGACCGCCGGGAACTTCAAGGGATTCAGTGCGGTCTGCACTCACCAGCACTGCACGGTCGGCACGGTGGCCGACGGGACGATCACCTGCCCCTGCCACGGCAGCCAGTATTCGATCACCGACGGCAGTGTGAAGCAGGGGCCGGCCACGCAGGCGTTGCCCGCGAAGAACGTGGCGGTCAGCGGCGACTCGATCGTTCTCGAGCCGTAGCCGACCGCCACGTCGTCGGTACTTACGGGAGCGCGATCTTCCAGATGCCCCGGCCGTGGGTGGCCACGTACACCGAGTTGTCCGCCGCCGAGTACTCGATGTCCATGCCGACGGTCAGCGGCAGCCCGGTTCCGAGGCGCAGCCAGTTCGCCGAACCGGCCGGGCGGTAGAACGACGCGAGGTCGGTCGCGAGGATCAACCCGCCGTTGGGCAGCAGCTTGATCGAGCTGGCCGGGACGTCCGGGAGGTTCGCCGAGACGTCCGTCCAGTCGGCCCCGCCGTTGTGGGACTCGAAGACGTGGCCGATCCCGGCTCCGGGCCCTTCGGTGAACCGGCGGGAGAAGCCGTTGATCGCGACGAAGACGTGCTGGCCGTCGGCCGGGTCGACGTCGAGGCCCTGAACCATCCGGTTGGGCACGACGCCGGTGATCGGCAGGGCCAGCTGGTGCCAGCTGGTCGGGTCGCCGATCTTGCCGGTGGCGATGCCCCGGGTGAACCCGGAGTTGTTGCACGGACCGCACCAGCCCACGTACGCGACGCCGTTGCTGACGGCGACCGAGGTGGCGGTGTGCCCGGCCCCGAGGTCGAACACGTTCTTCCACTGCTTGCCGTTGCGGATGGCGTACCCCATGTCGTTGACCCACACGTGCTGGCCGCCCGCGACCCACACGTTCGGGTTCGTGGAGTCCGGCGAGAACGGCGCGATGAACCGGGCGGGCTCGTCACCCGGGCGGCTCGTGTACGGCTGGATCTTCCACGAGGTCGCGTCGTCCGTGCTGGTCGCGCCGGGGTTCGCCGCGCAGTTCTCGGTCACCGACATGGACAGGTTGGTGTACTCCTGCACCTGCCGGCAGATGTTCTGCGGGTCGGCGAGCGAGTCGCCGCCGTCGCCGCCGAAGTTGGAGCCCATCACGGTGTCGCCCGGCCGCAGCAGCGAGGTGCCGTTGTCCTGCAGACCGCCGGTCACGCCGACGCCGGAAACGCCGTTGTAGGTGTCCTTGCCGACCGAGACCGAGTAGTACTGCAAGGCGTCGATGGTGCCGTCGTTCAGGCTGCTCCAGTCGGTGGCGTGGCCCTCGGCGTTGGTCTGCCCGCGTACGGGGCGACGGTAGGCTCCACCGTCGTTGCCCACATACACGTACGCCTTGCCCTGGTAGCTGCCGACCGCGATGGAGTGCTGGTCGGAGTGGGTCGAGTCCGGGCACTTGTTGTGCGCGTCGTCGATCGCCCAGCAGCCGAAGTAGAAGTTCCAGTACGGGCCGACCGTCTTCCAGGTGGAGCCGCCGTCGGTGGTCTCGTAGACCTCTTCCAGCCCGAGCCAGACGTGCTTCGGGTCGGTCGGGTCTACCTGCAGGAAGTGGTTGTACCAGGACTGGATGCCCGGTCCGTAGCCCTTGCCGCCGACCGACTGCTTCAGCGCCGAGCCCGAGTTGGCCAGCTTCTCCGACTCCGCGATCTTGTTCCACGGACCGGCCGGGTTGCCGTCGTTGGAGACGTAGACGCCGTCGAGGTAGCTGTTGACCGTGCCGACCGCCTTGTTCAGCAGCTTCGGGGACTGGTTGATGGCGTACAGGGTGCTGCCGTCCGCCGCGAACGCGAAGGTCACCCGGCCGATGTCGTCCGCCGGGATCGCGCCGGTCGGGTTCACCTTGTGCCAGCTCGCCGTGCCCTGGGTGTAGTCGGTGGTCTCGTAGAAGCCGTTGTACGTGTCACCGGACCGCCAGGCGATCGCCGCGATGACGTGCTTGGGGTTCTTCGGGTCCACCGCGATGTCGTTCACGATGTTCTTGTACGCCGCGTTCGCCGTTCCCGCGTTCGCGCCACCCGGCAGGTAGGACGGGTTCGGCGTGTAGTGGAACGTCCAGGCTCCGGTCGCCGAGGCGGCCGAGTGGCTGTAGACGCCCCGGTTGGTCGCGGCCCACACCAGGCCGCCCGCGAACCGCAGCTTCGAGATGACGGTGCTCTCCAGCTCGGTGCCGCCGACCCGGTTCGCCGGGGTGAACTGGCCGTTCGCCGGGTCCGCCAGGCGATACACGCCGGAGCCGGCGTACGAGGTCCCGCCGGTGTTGGCCTCACCGGTGCCGTACCAGAGCGAGCCGTCGTCGGCGAGGACGAGGGTGCCGCTCGACAGCGAGGGGAGCTGGTCGGCGATGGGGGTCCAGTGACCGCCGCCGGTCGCCGAGCGCCACACACCGCCGTCCGCGCCCGCGGCGTACACGTGACCGGCGTTGTCGGCCGCCAGACCCGTGATGCGGCCGGTCACGTTGCCCGCGCCGCCGCTCGAGTTGGAGTACCAGTCGCGGTAGCGGGGATCGTCGGCGTCGTAGACCTTGTTGGTGACCTCCGACCACGTGCCCGCCGTCTTCGGCATGCTCGTGAGCTGCGCGTACGCCGCGCTGTAGGCGCCGGGCGCGACGATGCCGGGCGCGGTGCGGGCGTCGGCGAACTGCTGGGCGATGGTGAGCGCCTCGAAGGCCTCGTCGCCGGCGTTCTCGCCCGCCTCTCCGGCCATCATCTCGGCGAACTCGTGCGGCTGGAACGGCGTGCCCGCGCCGGGCTCGTCGATGACTCCGAGTTCTTCCCAGAACTTCTCACCGGCGGCGGCCGCACCGCCTGCGCCGACGAGCAGGAAGGCCGCGATGGCGGCGGTTATCTTGCGACGTCGAGTGGACAAGAGTTTCATGAGCGACAGCCTTGTCGCGCAGCTCAGGCGTGCTCATCGACCAACGTCTTCTGTTTTGTCACGTGGGCTGTCATCAACCGGTGAACGGCCCGTCTTCCTGCGAAAACGCTGCCGTCCACCGATGATGACAAAAGTGTCATGCGACGATGCTGACCATCCGGCCCGGCACGACGATGACCTTCTTCGGCTCCTTGCCCCCCAAGGCGTCCGTCACGGCGTCCAGCGCCGCTGTGCGTACCACATCTTCTGCGGCGGAAGCCGCGACCTCGACCCGGCCGCGGACCTTGCCGTTGATCTGGACCGGGTAGGTGACGCGGTCCTCGACCAGCCGGGCCGGATCGGCCTGGGGGAAGTCGGCGTAGGTCAGCGAGTCGCCGTGACCCAGCTTGCGCCACAGCTCCTCGGCGATGTGCGGGGCGAACGGCGCGACCATCAGCGTCAGGGCTTCGGCGGTCTCGCGCGGCGTGTGCTCCAGCCGCGTGATGCCGTTGGTCAGCTCGATCAGCTTCGCCACGGCGGTGTTGAACCGCAGCTCGGACATGTCCTCCCGGACGCCCGCGATGGTCTTGTGCAGCAGCCGTTGGGTCGCCTCGTCGGCGGCCTCGTCGACCACGGTGACCTGGCCGGACTCCTCGTCGACGATCGCCCGCCAGACCCGCTGCAGGAACCGCTGCGCGCCGACGACCGCCCGGGTCTCCCAGGGACGCGACACCTCCAGCGGCCCCATCGACATCTCGTAGACGCGGAAGGTGTCCGCGCCGTACTGCGCGCACATCTCGTCCGGCGTCACGACGTTCTTCAGGGACTTGCCCATCTTCCCGTACTCCCGGTCGACCTTCTCGCCCTGCCAGACGTACACGCCGGCGTGCTCCTCGGTCACCTCCTCGGCCGGGACGTAGACGCCGCGCTCGTCGGTGTAGGCGTACGCCTGGATGTAGCCCTGGTTGAACAGCCGGTGGTAGGGCTCGAACGAGGACACCTTGCCCAGGTCGAACAGCACCTTGTGCCAGAACCGGGCGTACAGCAGGTGCAGGACGGCGTGCTCGACGCCGCCGACGTACAGGTCGACGCCGCCGGACTCCTGTCCCTCGCGCGGCCCCACCCAGTACGCCTCGTTCGCCGGGTCGACGAACGCCTCGGCGTTGGTCGGGTCCAGGTACCGCAACTGGTACCAGCAGGAACCGGCCCACTGCGGCATGGTGTTCGTCTCGCGTACGTAGCGCTTCGGGCCGTCGCCCAGGTCCAGCTCTACTTCCACCCATTCACGCGTACGCGACAGCGGCGTCTCCGGCGAGGTGTTCGCGTCATTCGGGTCGAACAGCTTCGGCGAGAAGTCGTCGATCTCGGGCAGCTCCAGCGGCAGCATCGAGTCGGGCAGCGCGATCGGCTCGTCGCTGACCGTGCCGTCCGGCAGCACCTCGTACACGATCGGGAACGGCTCGCCCCAGTACCGCTGGCGGCTGAACAGCCAGTCCCGCAGCCGATAGGTGATGGCACCGGTGCCGTGGCCGTTCGCCTCCAGCCACTCGATGATCTTCGCCTTCGCCTCGGCCACGCCCAGCCCGTCCAGGCTGGTGCTGACCGGGGAGGCGCTGTTGATGGCCGGGCCGTCGCCGGTGTACGCCTTGCCCTCCCAGCCGTCCGGCGTCTGCACCGTCCGGATGATCGGCAGCTCGAAGACCTCGGCGAAGGCCCAGTCCCGCTCGTCCTGTCCCGGCACCGCCATGATCGCGCCCGTGCCGTACCCGGCCAGGACGTAGTCGGCGATGAACACCGGGACCTGGCGGCCGTCGACCGGGTTCGTCGCGTACGCCCCCGTGAAGACGCCCGTCTTCTCCTTCGCGTCCGCTTGGCGTTCCACATCGGTCTTGGCAGCGGCGAATGCCCGGTAGCTCGCGACCGCCGCGGCCGGGGTGGCGTGGCCACCGGTCCACTTCGGGTTGGTGCCTTCCGGCCACTCCGCCGGGGCCAGCACGTCGACCAGCTCGTGCTCCGGAGCCAGGACCATGTAGGTGGCGCCGAACAGGGTGTCGGGACGAGTCGTGAACACCTTGATCGCACCGGCGTCGGACGCGAAGTCGACGTGCGCGCCGGTCGAGCGGCCGATCCAGTTCCGCTGCATCAGCTTGATCGGCTCCGGCCAGTTCAGCGTGTCCAGATCGTCGATCAGCCGATCGCCGTACGCGGTGATCCGCATCATCCACTGCTTCAGGTTGGCCTTGAAGACCGGGAAGTTGCCGCGCTCGCTACGGCCGTCGGCGGTGACCTCTTCGTTCGCCAGGACGGTGCCCAGCCCGGGGCACCAGTTGACCGGCGCGTTCGACACGTACGCCAGCCGGTGCTCGTTGATGATCGCGCGGCGCTCCTGCACGGTCAGCTCCGCCCAGGGGCGGCCGTCCGGCGTCGGGCGCTCGCCCGCGGCGTACGCGGCTTCCAGCTCCTCGATCGGGCGGGCCTTGCCGGCCGCCTCGTCGTACCAGGAGTTGAACACCTGCAGGAAGATCCACTGCGTCCAGCGGTAGAAGGGCACGTCGGTCGTGGCGACACTGCGCCGCTCGTCGTGACCCAGGCCCAGCATGCGCAGCTGCGCCCGGTAGCGCTCGACGTTCTGCTCCGTGGTCACCCGCGGATGCGTACCGGTCTGGACGGCGTACTGCTCGGCAGGCAGGCCGAAGGCGTCGAAGCCCATCGTATGCAGCACGTTGAACCCGGCCATCCGGTTGAACCGGGCGAAGACGTCGGTGCCGATGAAGCCCAGCGGATGCCCGACATGCAGCCCCGCGCCCGACGGGTACGGGAACATGTCCAGCACGAACTTCTTGTCGGCGCCGGACCGGGGGTGGGCGGGATCGGCGAGCGGGCCGACCGGGTTCGGCGAGTGGAACGTGCCGTTCGCCGCCCAATAGTCCTGCCAGCGCTTCTCGATCTGGTTCGCCAGCGCCGCCGTGTAGCGGAACGCGGGGGTGTCCGCCTCGCTCATCGTCTTCACCTCTGTCTATCGACTGCCGGGCACACTTAGGCACAAAAAAGCCCCTCACGCAGGAGGGGTCGCCGTGCTCACGCTGCTTGCTGCGTCAGCACGGCTCGCTAAGGAGCTCGAAAGTCCGGCCCATGTCCCGCAGTGTACCGCCGCACCCGAGGTAGCGTCGAACGGGTAGCGCACTTTGTTGCCGGGAGCAAGTAACTCGGGGAGACTTCTCCCACACAACCAGTGCCGCCTCGCCGACGGCGGGCCTGCAACCCACAGGCGGGGCATGGGCGTCTTACAGACGCACCGGAGGTCACGATCTTGAGGAGGCCCGTTGACCACCCGTAACCCCCTGACACCTGGGTCGTGGGACGGCGGCCGCGAGGAGCTCAACCCCGCTCTGTCGGCCGAAGATTTCCAGGCGGCGGCGGAAGCCATCGTCGCCAACATCGAGCAGGTCATCGAGGGCAAGACGGCCACCGTCCGCCTCGCGCTCGCGGTTCTGCTCGCGGAGGGCCACCTGCTGATCGAGGATGTCCCCGGCGTCGGCAAGACGAAGCTGGCCAAGGCGCTGGCCCGGTCGATCGACTGTTCCGTGCGGCGCATTCAGTTCACCCCTGACCTGCTGCCGAGCGATGTCACCGGCGTGAACGTCTACAACCAGGAGAACCACGACTTCGAGTTCAAGCCCGGCGCGGTCTTCGCCAACCTGGTCGTCGGCGACGAGATCAACCGGGCCTCGCCGAAGACCCAGTCGGCCCTGCTCGAGTGCATGGAGGAGCGGCAGGTCACCGTCGACGGCGTCACCTACCCGCTCCAGACGCCGTTCATGGTCATCGCGACTCAGAACCCCATCGAGATGGAGGGGACCTACCCGCTGCCCGAGGCGCAGCGCGACCGGTTCACCGCCCGCATCGCCATGGGGTACCCCGACGCCAGTGCCGAGCTCGCGATGCTCGACGTCCACTCCGCGCAGGACCCGCTGGAAGATCTGACCGCGGTCTCCGACGCCGCGCGCGTCCGCGAGATGATCTCCACGGTACGCGCAGTGCACGTCTCCGAAGCGGTGAAGAGTTACGCGATCTCCCTGGTGACCGCCACCCGTGAGTCGGGCGATCTGCGGTTGGGCGCGTCCCCGCGGGCCACCCTGCAACTGCTGCGGACGGCGAAGGCGATCGCCGCCCTGGACGGCCGCGACTACGTGCTGCCGGACGACCTCCAGTCGCTCGCGGTGCCCGTCCTGGCGCACCGGATCATCCCCACCGCCGACGCTCAGCTCTCTCGGCGTACCACTGATGCGATCGTCGCGGACCTGGTGCACCGCCTGCCGGTGCCGAGCGAGCGGCGGCAGGGCACGCAGGCCTTCGAGCGGAGGCGATGACGCCGTGCGCGAGGCGCTGAGCGGCCTGACCACCCGGGGGCGAGCGTTCTTCGCCGCGGCCGCCGCCGCCGCGCTCGCATCCCTGATCCTCGGCGAGCGGGACCTCATGCGCGTTGCCGCCCTGCTGGCCGTGCTGCCGTTGCTCGCGGCGGCCTACGTCGGCCGGGCCCGGTACAAGCTGTCGTGCACGCGCTCGGTGGAGCCGCACCGGGTGCCGGTGGGTTCCCGCTCGCGCGTCGTGCTCCGGCTGGCGAACATGTCGCGGCTGCCCACCGGGACCCTCCTGCTGGAGGACCGGCTCCCGTACGCCCTGGGCAGCCGGCCGCGGCTCGTGCTGGAACGGCTCGGCGCGGGCCAGGCGAGCTCGGTCGCCTACACGGTTCCGGCCGACACCCGGGGCCGGTACGAGGTCGGCCCGCTCGCCATCCGCATGACCGACCCGTTCGGGCTGTGCGAGCTGACCCGGTCCTTTCCGAGCACCGACCACCTGGTGGTCATCCCGCAGGTCGTGCCGCTTCCCTCGGTACGCCTAGCGGGCGAGTTCGCGGGCTCGGGCGACTCACGGGCCCGCTCGGTGTCGGTGCACGGTGAGGACGATGCGGCCACCCGGGAGTACCGGCACGGCGACGACCTGCGGCGAGTGCACTGGCGCTCGACCGCGCGCGTCGGCGAGCTGATGGTGCGCCGGGAGGAGCAGCCCTGGGAGAGCCGGGCGACGATCCTGCTGGATACCCGGGCCACCGCCCATCGCGGGGAGGGACCGACGGCGAGCTTCGAGTGGGCCGTCTCCGCCGCCGCGAGCATCGCGATGCACCTGCGCGACGCGGGCTACCGGATCCGGCTGGTCTCCGACGGAGACATCGACGTCGACGCGCACGACGCGGCCGGTGAAGCGCACCTGATGGACCGGCTGGCCGAGGTCAAGACCAGCAACCGGGCCACCCTGGCCGCCCTGGTCGAGCACGCCAAGCGCCGGTCCGACGGCGGTCTGGTGATCGCGATCCTGGGCCAGATCGGCGAGGCGGAGACGCAGATCCTCGCCGGGCTGCGGGCCAGCGGCACCACCTGTGTCGCGTTCGCGATCGACGCCTCGACCTGGCTCAACCTGCCGCCCGAGGCCCGCACGACCGCCGACCGCGACCGGGCCGCTGCGGCGCTCGCCCTGCTCCACAACGGATGGCGGGTCGTCGGCGCGGAACACGGCGCCAAGCTCGCCGCTCTCTGGCCGCACGCCGGCCGCGGCTCGGCCGGGTTCGCCTGGCGGGCCGCGCTGGCCGAGACCGCCCTGCCCACGACGGGCCGCCGATGACCGCTGAAAGGCTGGTGCTCTCGTGACCAACCGTCGTCACCTCGGCTTCGTCGCCGCGGCGGCCACCCTGCTCGCGGCCACGCCGCTCGCAGGCATCTTCCAGTCCTGGACCTGGCTGATCGAATCGGCCTTCGCCGTCGGGGTCATCGCCGCGACGGCAGCAGGGGTACGCGCACTGCGCGGCCGGGCGGCCGCTCAGGGGTTCGGGATGCTCGGCGCGTTGGTGATCATCCTGACGCTGCTGTTCTCCAACGGGCACTCGCTGCTCGGCATCATCCCGACCCCGGCGACGGTCAAGTACTTCTCGTCGCTGCTGTCCACCGCCGGGACGCAGATCCAGAACAACGGCGTACCCGTGCCCGACCTGGACGGACTGCTGTTCCTGACGGTCTTCGGGATCGGGCTGGTCGCGATCATCAACGACCTGCTCACGGTGGCGATGCGGCGGCCGGCCCTGACCGGGCTGCCGATGCTGGCCATCTACGCCGTGCCGGTGGCGGTCTACCCGGACTCCGTCGCGGTCGTCCCGTTCGTCTTCGCTGCCGCGGCGTACTTGTGGCTCCTGGTCAGCGACAACGTCGACCGCGTACGCCGCTTCGGCCGCCGGTTCACCGGGGAGGGCCGCGACGTCGACGTCTGGGAGCCGTCCCCGCTCGCCTCGGCCGGCCGGCGGCTGGGCGTGGTCGGCGTGGTCGTCGCGATCGTGATCCCCCTGCTGATCCCCCAGCTCAGCTCCAGCTTCTTCGACCAGTTCGGGGCGAACGGCTCGGGCGGCGCCGGCAAGGGCACGGGCCGGGGCGTCGGCCAGACGGACTTGTTCGCCGACCTCAGCGGCCGGTTGAACCAGAAGGACGTCACCGACCTCGTCAAGGTCACCACGACCGACGCGAACCCGTACTACCTGCGGTTCGGCGTCGCCGACGAGCTGAGCTCGGGTGGCTTCGGCACCCGGCCGCCCAGCGGGACCAGCATCGGCAACCCGCTGCCCGATCCGTACCAGCGGCCGTCGTTCGGCGTGACGCGGGAGAAGTACTCGGCGACGGTCGAGGTCTCCAAGGGCTTCGACATGCCCCTGTTGCCCGTGTACGCCGAGCCCGTCCAGACCCGGCGGATCGGCTCGGACTGGTCCTACGACCAGAACATGGGGGTCGTCTTCTCGCTCCGATCCCGGGCCGGCGGACGTTCCTACGACTTCGACTACGTCCGCTCGACCTATACGCCACAGGAATTGAACGAGGCCCCCGAGCTGTCGGCCGAGAACGCGATGCGACGGCAGTTCACCGCGGTTCCGCTGGTCGCGGAGGTCCGCAAGAAGGTCGACGAGCTGACGAAGAACGCCAAGACGCCGTATGAGAAGGTGCGCGCGATCTACGACTTCTTCTCCTCGAAGAACGGGTTCAAGTACAGCCTGGAAGCCCCGGCGGGCACGTCCGGGCAGAAGATCGTCGACTTCCTGAACAACAAGACGGGCTTCTGCGAGCAGTACGCCGCCGCGATGGCCTGGCTCGTGCGTACGGCGGGCATCCCGGCCCGGGTCGCGTTCGGTTTCGCACGCGGCAACAACGTGCACGTGGCGAACGGGCAGTACACGTTCACCCTGACCAACCGCAACCTGCATGCCTGGACCGAGGTCTACTTCCAGGGCTTCGGCTGGGTGCCGTTCGACGCTACGCCGAGCACCTACGTCGCGGGATCGGTCGCCTCCGCGTGGGCCCCGGACCCGAACCAGACGACCGGGCCGACGGCGAACCCGTCGTTCAGCGCCGGACCGGGCGGGGGCTCCGGCGACGACATCGACAAGCGCAACCCCACCGACCACGATCCCGACCTGCAGTTCGGTGCGGACGGCCAGCCGATCGAGAAGACGCCCGTATGGCCCTGGTATCTCCTCGGCGCGGTCGTTCTCCTGGTGCTGCTGCTCAGCGTGCCCGGCGTACGCCGCCGCATGCTGCGTACGCGTCGATCCCGGTCCGACGGCAAGCCGTCGCCGGACTTGGACGTCGCCCCGGCCGGGACGATGGTCGTCATCTCCGACACCAGCGCCGACCAAGCCCGCTCACTGGCCCACGACGCCTGGGACGAACTGCTCGACACCCTGGTCGACTTCCGGGTTCCGGCCGACCCCGCGGAGACTCCCCGCGCGGTGGCCCGGCGACTCATCGCCGAACAGGAACTCGACTCGGCCGCGGCCGACGGAGCGCAACGACTCGGACTGGCCGAAGAACGAGCCCGGTACGCCCGGAACCCGCTCGATCCGCAGGCCCTGCCGGAAGCGCTGCGACTCATCCGGCGGCACCTCGCCGGCATGTCCGACCGGCGTACGCGCATCCTCGCGGTGATCATGCCGCCGTCGGTGCTGGCTCGGTGGCGTACCGGGATGCTGGAGCTGCTCAGCCGGACCGTTCACCGGATGAGCCAGTTCCGCGAGTTCCTTCTTCGGTTCAACCCCCGGCGGCTGCTCGCCTCCCGGTGACCCCGTCCTTGCGGGCCCCCGCTCGCTTCGCGGGCTCGGCGCTTTCGCGCCGGGCCCGCCTCGCGCCCAGGCTCACCCCCGTTGATCATGAACTTATCGCCATGATCAACCGGCGTGTCGTGTCCCGAGCGCCCTGATCAACACCTCATGACCCTGATCAACTGACCGCTCCGGTTAGTCGCAAGATCATGTGCCGGTGGTCAGCGTCGAGAGCCCGAATTTGGAGATCATGAGCCGGTTTCCAGCGGAAAACAGGCCCCTTGGCGCTGACTAAGGGAACATGATCTCCGTTTGGCCGTCGGATCCGCTGGCCAGCGGCACTTGATCTTGCCGCCGCTCGGACGTCTGCGGGACCGCCTCGGGCCGCCATAGCCGTGGCGGGCGAGGCCCCCCGCCTTCTTGGGTTGCCTGCCGCCATCACTGTCGGATGCCGACAATCTTGGAGCACCCGACACTGCAGTGATCGTCGGCATCCGACAATCGAGGCACGAATCGTGCATTGATTGTCGGCATCCGACGATCACGGGCCAGCGCGAAGAACGATCACGGCCAGCGCGAAGAACGATCACGGCCACCGCGAAGAACGATCTCGGGCCGGTATGAAGGAGGTCA